>JAWLCY010000010.1:0-83052 GCA_041686895.1 Saliniramus sp.
ACAAGCTCCGCCGAACGCCCGTTGCTCCCACGGCGGGAAACCGCCAAACTCACGCCGCGGCTCTGCTTCCGGCTGGATGAAGAAAAGGGGTCAGAGCACACCTATTCTCCCCACAGAAGGCCGTGCCAGACGCGCTGATCCGTCGGGCGCGGCAAGTGATCAGTTCATCACCGCCACGCTGGTCAATGAGGAGGCCTACGACATCGCCGAGGTGATGCTGCGGGCGGGATTTTCGCCCGAGGAGACTCTTTCCTACGGTAATTCCCTACATCTCGCCCTCCGGATTGCGCGCAGCTGATGTGAGGGGAGGAGGCAGGCGGGAGCCGAGCCGCGCGGGGGGTGGCCGCGCGGCTTCGGGAAATCAATCCTGCGGGTTCGGGTAGAGCTGGACGATGGCCTTGAGCTTGTCGTTGTCGGAAGCCGGCGTCAGCATCTCGATGAATTCCACCCAGACCTCGCCGCCGCTCGCCGGATGGGTCACAAACCACTTGGCCATTGACACGCTCGACATGGGCGGCTGCGAGTTTCCGGTGACGCCGTACTCCGCGCAATTGATCACCGCCGTATAGATGATGCGCCGACTAGGCGAGCCAGCCGGCTTGCAGGTGGGAGCCGGATCTTCGGCGCTGGGGGTGGCGCCGGTCGGGAGCGGCGGGGGGTTGGGCGTCTGGGTCACATCGGTAATGCCGAGTTCGTTCAGGTACAGGTCAAATCGCGTGTAGCCGGGCTGCCCGTAGTGCTTCCCCGAGGCATTGACAAAATCCGTTGGCAGGCGGCCGTCATGATGTTCATTCCAGTACGCCGTCGCCTCGGGCGTCGTACCCCAATCGGCGGTTCCCTTGCGCATTGGTCCGTAGGCCGCGCAGGTTCCGGAGTAGAAGCAGCTGTCCTTCGGAACGGGAACGCCCGGATCATAGTTGTTCGGGCAGGAATTGTTGTTCTTCGGCAACTTTCCCTTGATGACGTTGGGAGCCGGGGGATGATTCGGCGATGAACCCCCGAACATGTCAAAACGGACATTGATTCCGTCGTCGACCGGGCCAGCTGCCTGTCCGGTCCTGACGGACAGGCTGTTGATGTAGCAGAGTGGCGGTGACTCTGACGCAAGGTTCTCCTTGATCAAATTCGCGCCCGAAGAGTTCAGACCGGGAGGATCGAGAAGACCGAAATCGCCCGGATAGAAATAGTTGCCGCCGCCCCCGGTCGCGGGCTCCTTTGCCTTGAACAGGAAGAGTTCGCCCCGAGCGGGGGCGAAATTGGTCGATTCATCGGGATTGCAGATGAACATCGGCTGGATGGCGCAGGCGACGAACCCGATTCCGGCTGTCGCCCGGCCCCTCGCCCGCATCTGCTGCGGCCCTCCCACGACACCTGCGAAGAAAGTCGTGGCGGAGCCCTGGGTGGTCACGGCCTGCACCCACGAGGCGCGCGCCTGATCCGCTGCCAATGCGGTCGGGATTCCGCCCGGAAGCGTGATCGTCTCGATGGGGCTTGTGACCAGTTCGTCATATTCCGCCGCAAAGATGAGCTGCGCCACCTGCACGCCGTTTTCGGCGAAGATGGAATTGTTGTTGAGCTTCGCAACTTCATCGATTGCGCGCTGGAATGAGCCGGCCTTCGTGTCCAGTTCCTTTGCCGCCGCCAAGGCCGCCGCGTCGGCCATTTCCTGCAACTCGGAATCCATCCGCATCTGCCTGCCGAGGTCGGAGGACAGCGCAACCATTCCGACCATGGCAACGAGGGACATGGCGAAGAGGACAATCACGGAGCCGCGTTCGTTGCGGGCGAAGCGGCGCAGCGCGTTTCGAAGTCCCCGTGAGGAAAGAAGCAACATTGACGATCCCTGACCCTGGAATTAACCTCGACGAAATATTTATTAATGTTGACGCAAAGGCAAGCCAATTGCGTGCTATGGTGAATCTTGCCACATTTATGGCATGATGGTTCGCGAATAGAGGCGGAATTGTGGAGGCATCTGGGTCGTGCAGGTAAACAGGCGAATGAAGGTGCAACGATTGCTTTCCCGGTTTATGCGAGACGATCGCGGCGCGCAGCTTCTCGAGCTTGCGCTCGTTCTCCCGGTCGGCATCGCCCTGATCTTCGGCAGCTTCGAGATCGGGCGGGCGCTCGTCTATCATCATAACGTCGATACGGCCCTTCGCTCGGCTGCCCGCTACATGGCGCGCCTGCCGGCGGGGACGACGGTGGTGGACCAGACGCGGGCGCGCAATCTTGTCGATTTTGGAGTGTGGTCGTCCACGGCGCCAACCGGCACACTGGCGGTGACCGCCCCGGGAACGGTAGAGCCGGGCGACCTCGTCTGCGGGGCCTGTTTCACGACAGATGGAATCGTGCGGCTCGAGATGAGCGTGACCTACACCTTCGAACTCCTCAACATTCTTGCAATCGAACCTGCGATCACCTTCGAGGTCAGTCATGAGCAGCCGTATATTGGTGGTTAGGGCGCTCCGCGACCGGTCCGGGGCCACGATGGTTGAGTACGCACTCGCCCTGCCGGTGCTGATCGTCCTGATCTTTGGCGCGCTCGACCTCGCCTGGGCCGCCTATCAGTGGAACGCGGCGAGCAAGGCGACGCAGTGGGGAGCGCGCTGGGCGGTGGTCAATCCGCCGATGTCCACGGCCTTCGCAACCGCGCTAAACGACTCGAGCTATATCCTTCCTGACGAACTGGGGGAGGACTGCATGACGGCGACATCGGATTGCAGCCAGGCTCTGCAGACGACGGTTTGCACGACAGCCACATGCACCATGGACGAAATGCTCGGGCTCATGCGCGGCGTCTTCTTTATCCTGCGCGACGAGAATGTACGGGTGACCTACGATCCCTATCCGAACGGCCAGCAACTCGGTTTCGTCGGCCGTCCGGGCGGGCCGCCGGTGCGGGTGACCGTCGATCTCTCCTGCCAGACCTTCAACTGGTTCCTGATCGCCGAGTGGTTCAGCTGGGCGATGCCGGCGCTGCCGCAGGAATGCGGCGACGGGAACGGCATCCGTATTCCCGCCTCCTACAGCCTCTCATCGGAATCCTTCGGCCCGCCCTGAGCCTCAAGCCCCTGAGTTTCACGCCGTCTGTTGCTGCGTGAGACGGAAGCGCTGGGGCACCGTGTGGGCGCACTTGTTGACCGGGAGAGGCGGGGGCGCGGCGGGCTCCATTCCCGTGGGTGCGCCGCGCACCACGCCCTGCGCAACGCTGATGCCGAGCCATGCGCAGAAGACGGCGGAGAGCGGATCGGCGCCGGTGCCGATCGACATCATGAAATAGGTCGGGAATCCTGCGAGAAATGTCAGCAGCATCGTCCGTCCGCTCCGATGCGAAGCCCCGCCCGAGGACCCCTGCGGCATTTTATACATCCGGGCGGTTTCGCGTGCAAACGCGCATTTGATCGCCGGCACGGGGCGGGGAAGGAGGAAGGAGCGGGTCTGCGAAGCCGCCGCCATCTCAGCCTCGTGCAATGGCGCGGCGGAGATACCAGGCGTGGGTGCTCAGGCTCGCGACGATGGCGAGGCCGGTCATCGCCCACAGGACGGTCCCGTCCCGGCTCGTGGCGACGAAATCGCCCAGCGAGGCGACCTCCGCCGTCTTTCCCCCCTGCCAGAGCATGAAGAAGCCGATGCACAGGATCAGTGCCAGATTGGCGGCGATGCTGGTCAGGAGGCGCAGCCGGGCGATTGCGGCGACGAGGATCAACCCGCAAAGAGCGACGAGGCCTATCACGAGGGCCATGCCATCGACGCCAACGAGATTGCTGAAGAATTGCAGCCCCGGCTGCAGGCTCGCGAGGACGGAGAGGTTGAGATACCAGAGCCAAGCCGAACCCGGATCACCCGCGAGGGCGAGGCCGGCGAGCTCCGCGAAGGCGATGGCTGCAAGCACCCCGATCGTTGCGGCAGCCTGAAGGTGATAAGGCATCGTCATGCATGGATAATGCTTGAGACCCGTTTCGGTTTGGTTAATCGCCCCGCGGTCGGATTAACTCATTGTGATCTAAGCCCCGGGAACCTTCGAAGGTGCTCCAGATACCTCTGCGTCACCCGCCCGCCGCCGTTGCGATCGCATCGCGCCCGGCGCTATCCGCCTCGCGCTGCGCACGCATCCGCCCCACGAGATTGCGCAGGGTGACGAGGCGGGCATTCACGAGATTCTTGACCGAAGGGTCCCCCGCCTCGCGCGCGCGCGCGTCTTCCATATGTATGGGCGACAGCGTCACCTCGATCGCGAAGAGGTCGCGCGTGTTCCCGAGCGTCTCTTCAAGTATGCGCGTCATCGACATCACATGGCGCTGCGTCGCGCCGCGGGGGAGGCCGCCGGGGATGTCGTGGGCGATCACCGCCCGGCGCTCGACCGGCGCGAGGCCTCCCCGCACGACCGTCGCGAGAAAATGGACGCGGCCGGGGGCCATTTCGGAATCGTTGCGCAGGGTGAAGGTCAGGATCGCCTCCTCGCGTCCGGCAACCGGGCGCATCATCAGGGCGGGGCCGGTCACGGAGATGCGGCCGAGCGTCGCATCGTCTGCGGTTGCGGGACGAATTGCCGCAAGGCGGCGCTGGAGATCGGCGAGGCCGGCCTCCGCCTCCGCGAGAAGTGCGTCGGCGTCGGCTTCGGCGCGCTCGCGCGCCCGCTCGCGCTCCTTGCGGGCAAGCTCGATGATCTCGGGGACGCTGCGCCGGTCGAGGAGGGCGGAGGCGTTGTCGCGGATGGCGGGGATGCGCTGGTTCTCCCAATCCTCGGCAATCTCTTGCGCCATGGAATGGGCGTAATCGCGCCGGGGCGTGGCGGAAGCGCTGTCGAGCGCCTCGTATTCGGCGCGCAAGGCCGCCCATTCCGGGGAACGGGAGAGCCCCATGCGCTCGACGACGATGTCGCGCAGGGCCGCGTCGAAGGCCTGGGCTTCCCCTTCGGGCAGGCGCGCGAGAATGTGTTCATGGGAGCGCTGCAGCTCTGCATCGCTCGCGGTGTGCAATCTGAGGTCATCACCGCAGCCTGGCAATAAAGTAATCGTAAGAAACAGCCAAGCTAACCAAACGCGGGAACTGTACCTCTTCTGGAGGATGGGAATCGGCGAAAAGGCCGCTTCTTGCCGCAAAGAAAGGTGAGTCATGTTGCCGCGTCCTCCCCATTTTCAACACGAAATTGCCCACTTTACAATCCTAGAATGCTGATGCTTATTTACAACAATTAATAACTTCATTTAACTATGTTTTAACTGAATTATTTCGAGACCTTGATTCAAATCTGCTTTAACGGTTCATTAAGGCCATGGGGAGCCGCCGAAGGTTCCCTGCGTAAGGGGGGCCGGAACCGGGGCTCTCCGGGAAATCAAAGAGGACAGTGTCATGGAAAAGTTCACGAATCTTCTCAAGGCCTTCGGCCGTGACGACAGCGGCGCGTCGATGATCGAGTATGCCGTGCTCGTGGTGCTTGTCGCACTCGTCGGCGGCGGCGTTCTTGTGCTCATCGGTGACGAGATCGATACGGGCTTCAACGCGGTGTTGACGATGTTGCAGAACGCGAACTCCGGAACCTAATCGATATCGATGGAGAAGAAGCCATGCGTGCAGGAGCCTTCATATCGCTGTTTCTCGCCCTAATCCTGGGTGGCGCAGCCGCATATATGGCGGCCAACTGGATGCAGGGCAGGGCAACGGCGAGCGCCGTGGTGGCGCCGGAGACCGACAGGGTCGTCGTCGCCGCCCGCCCCCTCGGCTTCGGGACCCAGCTCAAGAAGGAAGATCTTGTAGCGGTACCCTGGCCCGCCGGGCGAACGCCCGACGGCGCCTTCACCTCCGTAGAGGAGATCCTGAAGGACGGGACGCGCGTCGTGCTCTCGCCCTTCCAGGCCAACGAACCGATCCTGTCATCCAAGGTGACGGGGGCCGGGCAGCGCGCCTCGCTCTCGGCGCTGATCGAGGACGGGAAGCGCGCGGTGACGATCCGCGTCGACGATGTGCGCGGCGTCGCGGGCTTCGTGCTCCCCGGCGAGCGGGTCGACGTGGTGCTGACGCGCAATGCTGTTTCCGACGTCCTGCTCCAGAACGTTCGGGTTCTCGCCGTTGACCAGGCCGTGAACGAGAGCGCTGACAAGCCCACCGTTGCTCGCGCCGTAACCCTTGAGGTCTCGACCGAGCAGGCGCAGAAGATCATCCTTGCCAGCGATGTCGGCAAGCTTTCGCTGATCCTGCGCCAGGCGGGCGAAGCAATGGCGCAGGAGGTCCGCAGGGTCACCCAGTCGGACCTGACGATCCCCGAACCTGTTGCAGAAATGCCAAAGGTTGAAGAATCCGACGCTCCGGTGTCCCGCGCAAGAACAATCGGCGTTGTCAGGGGTACCTCCCGCAGCGAATATACGATTAGTAGATAATCAAGCGTGCAAGATAAAGCGCTGGCCTCCGAGTCTTCCCGACATGAAGCCGGGTCCGCCTCGGAGGTTTCGCTGTGGTCAAGGAGGGGGTTTATGGTTAGGAATTTCTTACTGGGAGGAGCGTTGCGTCACGCGATGATTCTTCCGGTGCTGGCGATCTTCCTTTTCGTTGCGTCAGTCCTGGAGGCGCAGGCCCAGACCTCCGCATCGCATATGGGCCGCACCACCATCTCGGTGAACCATTCGCAGACCGTGACCGTTCCCTCCGGCTATGCCGAGGTGATCGTGGGTTCGGCGGATATCGCGGATGTGCTTCCCCTCTCCGATCGCACGATCTACGTCCTCGGCAAGCAGATCGGCACCACGAACGTCTCGATCTTCGACGCGCAGAAGCGCCTGCTCGGGGTCATGGACATCGAGGTCACGCCGAATTTCGGCTTCGTCCAGTCCCGCATCCGCGCCGCCAATCCGGGAGCGAGCCAGGTCTCCGTCAGCTATGTGGACGGCCAGCTCATCCTCGACGGCCTTGTGCCGGACGCGGTGACGGCGGAGCGCGCCGTCACCATCGCGCAGAGCTTCTCCCAGGCTCCGGTCATCAACGCGCTCCAGATCGCGACTCCGCAGCAGGTCATGCTCGAGGTGCGCGTGCTGGAAGTTTCCCGCGATGGCGGGCGCGAAATCGGGGTGAACTGGGAAGTGGTCGGCCGTAACGGCGGGCGCAACTTCGCGGCAGCCGCTGGCGGCGCGGTCGCCGCTGCCTTCCAGCCCATCATCTCCGGCAGCTCGCCATTCGGCTTTCTCTTCGCCAATATCGGCCGCGGCAGCGACGGAAGCGTCGACGCGATGATCCGTGCCCTCGAGGGCCGCGGGCTCGCCCGGCGCCTGGCCGAGCCGAACCTGACGGCCCTCTCCGGCAGCAGCGCGAATTTCCTCGCCGGCGGCGAGTTCCCGGTGCCGGTCGCGGGCGAGACCTCGGCGGGCACAGCGAGCACGACCGTTGAGTTCAAGCGCTTCGGCGTCATGCTCGACTTTACGCCGACGGTGCTGGCCGACCGCACCATCAACCTCAAGCTCACGCCGGAAGTCAGCCAGATCGACTTCACCAACGCCGTGCGCAACAACAACTTCACCATCCCGGCGCTGATCACCCGGCGCGCCTCGACGGAAATCGAACTGCGCGACGGGCAGAGTTTCGCCATGGCGGGCCTGCTGCAGACCGACCTGACCCAGAGCGCGAACCAGGTTCCCTGGCTCGGATCGATCCCGATCCTCGGCGCGCTGTTCAGCTCGAAGGCATACCAGCAGCGCGAGAGCGAACTCGTCATCATCGTGACGGCGCATCTCGTGAAGCCCGGCGTTCCGGGCGCTGGGCCGGTCTCGCCACTTGACCGGCACATGCCCGGCAATGATGCGGACTTCTTCATCGCGGGGCAGTTTGAGTTGAAGAAGAGCTACACGCATTACGTCGAATCCGGTGGAGCGGTGCGCGGACCGTACGGGCACATGCTCGACATCGTCGCCGAACCGGCCCGCGCCCGCAGCGGCCCGACGCTCGCGCCCGGCATCGTGAAGGATTGAGGCGGCCATGAAGAACGCAATGAACATCCGTCCCGCCGCGGTCATCCGGCTTGCGACCCTTGGCGCGCTGGTCTTCACGCTGGCGGCCTGTGAGAACTACATTGCCCGCCGCGACACGATCTCGTCGAGCACGGGCAATGCGATACGCTCGAACGTCGCCCTGCACACGGACAATTTTTGGCCGCGTCAGGCCTTCGACCGGAACGTGCCGATGGAAGGGACGCGCGCCGTCGCCAATACCCGCGCCTATGACGCCCGCGTCGTCGGCTCGCCCACCGCGACCGCGACGGCCGCCGGCTCAACGACGCAATAGGGAGATCGAGCACGGTGACGAGTACCCGCGTACCCCTTTCCTCCGGCCGCAACCCGGCAGCGGGACCGTCTTGCGAGGCGGGGGTAGGCGCGGGAGCCCCCGCCGCCGGCGGGAGGCCCTCATGGTGATCTTCCTGATCGCACCGGAGGACGCGGAGCTCGCGCCAGCGCTCGCCGACGCCCTGAAGGCGGGCGGCCACAGCGTCGAGCGCCTCCCGGGCCTCGCCGATTACCGCGAGCCGGTCCGCGAGGGCGCGACGCAGCTCGTCGTGGCGCTCGCGGCTTCGGAGCGAAACGGCGTCGAGGAGGCGATCGCCTTCGCCGAGGCGAACAATCGCGGCCTCTACCTGATCTATGTCTCCGACGACATCGCGGCGGCCGATTTCCGCAGGCTCCTCAACACGAGGGCCGCCGAATGGATCCCCGCCGCGAATGCCATCGAGGAGATCGACAAGGCGATTGCGAATTCCCCGGCTGCCGCCAGGAGCGAAGTCAGTTCCGGCGCGAATTTCGTCTCCTTCGTCCCTGCCGGCGGCGGCGTGGGAAACACCACGATCACGGTCGAGAGCGCCCTGCACCACGCGACGCTGCACAGGGCGAAGGAGCCCAATTGCTGCATCGTGGATCTCAATTTCCAGCAGGGCAATGTCTGCGACCTGCTCGATCTCCAGCCCAATCTCGATATCGACGCCATCGCGCAGGATCCCGGGCGGCTCGATTATCGCCTGCTCGACGCGTTCCGCAGCCGCAGCGACCACGGCGTGGATGTCTACGCGCCGCCGAAATTCCCCCCGCCGGGGGCGAACCCCCTCAATCCGGAGGCGGTCTTCGCGCTATGCAACGTGCTCAGCGAGCGCTACGCCCGCGTCCATGCGGATTTTCCCGCCTGGCTCTTCCCCTGGATGTTCGACATCATCCGCGCTTCGGACAAGGTAATCGTCTCGACGACCTTTTCCGTGCCGGCGGCTTTGCGCGTCCAGGCGCTCCAGGGGCAGCTGCCGGGGATCGATCCCAAGCGCGTCGCCATCGCGGTCAACCGCTTCCAGAGCGGAATGTTCAAGAAGTCGCTCAGCCGCCAGAACTTCGAGGCATCGATCGACGCCAATACGTTCATCTACATCAGCGACGATTCGGCCTTCACGTCGGAATGCGCCAATATCGGCTCTCCGATGATGATCGCCGGACCCAAGCGCCGGATTTCGAAGGACATCCAGCAGCTCGAGCGCTTCATCGACCCGCCGGAGGCGAAATCCGGCCTGTTCGAGCGGGCGCTGTCGAAATTCACGTCCCACGGGTGACGCGCACCGCGCGCAAGGAGGGATCATGGACCTGCGTTTTGGACTCGGACTGGGCCGTTCCGGCCGTGCGGCCTCGCCGGAACCCGCGCCCGTCCTCTCTCCCGAGAGGCCGGCGGACGCCGCGCGCGAGCAGCCGCAGAAGCCGAGCCTCCTCGACGAGCGGGTGAAGCTGCATCAGCGGATCATCAACGAGTTCAACCTCTCGCTCCTCGAGAAGATCACGCCGGACGACCTCTACCGGCAGGTGGGCTCCTATATCGCGGAATATGTCGGGCAGCAGAACCTCGCCCTGAACCAGCGCGAACTCGAAGCCTTCACGAAGGAGGTTATCGACGAGATGACCGGGCTCGGTCCGCTGGAGCCACTCCTCAAGGACGCGACCGTCTCGGACATCCTGATCAACACGCACCAGAGCGTCTATGTGGAGCGCTTCGGCCAGATCGAGCCGACCGCGATCCGCTTCAAGGACGAGGGGCATCTCCTGCGCATCATCGGCAAGATCGTCTCCGGGGTCGGGCGGCGAATCGACGAATCCTCGCCGATGGTCGATGCGCGGCTTCCGGACGGGTCGCGCGTCAACGTCGCCGTGCGCCCCGTTGCCGTTGACGGTCCCCTCGTCTCGATCCGCAAGTTCTCAAAGCAGCCCTATTCGATGCCGCGTCTTGTGGAGGCGGGATCGCTCAAGCAGCCCATGGCGGATCTGCTCAGGCTCGCCGTCATCGGCAAGCTGTCAATCGTGGTCTCGGGCGGCACCGGCAGCGGCAAGACGACGATGCTCAACGCCCTGTCGAGCTTCATTTCTCCGAAGGACCGCCTGCTCACGATCGAGGACGCGGCGGAGTTGCAGCTCCAGCAGCCGCATGTCCTGCGCCTCGAGACCCGCCCGCCGAACGCGGAGGGATCGGGAGAGATCCGGCAGCGCGAACTCGTGAAGAACGCCCTGCGCATGCGTCCGGACCGCATCATCGTCGGCGAGTGCCGCGGCGAGGAGGCGTTCGATATGCTCCAGGCCATGAATACCGGCCACGAGGGCTCGATGACGACGATCCACGCCAACACGCCGCGCGACGCGCTCTCGCGTCTCGAGCAGATGGTCGGCATGTCGAGCATCCCGATGACGCAGACCAGCATCCGCGCCCAGATCGCCTCGGCGATCAACGTCGTCGTCCAGCTGCAGCGCCTCTCGGACGGCAAGCGCCGGGTGACCAGCATCAGCGAGATTACCGGCATGGAGAGCGACGTCATCCAGATGCAGGAGATCTACCGCTTCGTGCGCGAGAGCGTCGACCGTGAGGGCCATGTCATCGGCCATCACGAGGCGACGGGCATCCGGCCGAAATTCATGACGAGCCTGCAATCTCTCGGGATCGAGCTGCCCGGGTCGAACTTCGAGCCGGGGAAGCCGCTCTGACGCGGCGACAGGAAGGGAGCAAGCGCCATGGATATCGGATGGGTCGCAGTTCTGGCATTCGCCACGATCTTCCTCGCCGTCGAGGGGCTCTATCTGTTCGTCCTGCGCCCGGCCGGGCGGGCAAAGTCCGTCAACCGGCGGCTTGCAATCACGACGGCGAAGAAATCACATGACCAGGTCTTCGAGCAACTCCGGCGCGAGCGATGGCTGCCGACGGACGGGGGCCGCATGCACTTTCTGCGGCGCCTCGTGGTGCAGTCGGGGATCAAGGTCGAGCCGTTCCGGCTGGGCGTGCTGACGCTGTTCATCTCGTTCACCGTGCTCTTCCTGACGACGCTGCTGTTCGGTTTCAACATCCTGTCCCTGTCGATCGCGGGTGTCGTCGTTCCCGCACTGGCGCTCCTTTACCTTGCCATTCTGCGGGCGAAGCGGCAGGGCCGCTTCGGCGAACAGCTTCCCGACGCTGTCGACATCATGGTCCGGTCGCTGCGCGCCGGCCACCCGGTGCCGCGCTCGCTCGCTCTCGTGGCGGGGGAGATGCCGGACCCGGCCGGAACCGAGTTCGGCATCGCCTCGGACGAGCTGACCTACGGATCGGATCTTCCAACGGCGATGGATGCGCTCTCCGAGCGCGTCGGCCATCCGGACCTGAAGTTCCTCGTCGTCGCCATCTCGATTCAGAGCGCCACCGGCGGCAATCTCTCCGAGATACTCAGCAACCTGTCGCTCGTCATCCGCCAGAGGTTCAAGCTGCGCCGCAAGGTCAAGGCGCTTTCCGCGGAGGGACGCTATTCGGCGGTGCTTCTGTCGATCCTGCCGTTCATCCTCTTCGGGGGCATGAATATCTTGATGCCCAAGTATTACGGCGACATCTGGGGCCATCCGGCAATCATTCCGGCCTTTGCCGCAGCCGGCGTCGTAATGGTCATCGGATGGTTTGTGATGTACCGCATGGTGAACTTCAAGGTGTGATGCATGAACCAGATCCCTCCTGAAGTTCTCTTCATCATCACCGTCTTCGGCGCGGTCTTCCTCGCCTCCCTCGGGGTATCGGCCTATGCCACCCGCAGCGTGCGCCTGCGGCGGCGGCTGCAGGGCGGCGCCATCACCTATCATGGACTCCGCGAGGAGAGAGCCGGCAGCATCCGCCAGTTCCTTCGCGACAATTTCGACGAGCGCTACCTCAACATCGCGCCGACGGCGAAGGAGGAGTTGCGCAAGACGCTGATCCGCGCCGGCTATTTCGGTTCGGACGCCGTCTGGAAATACCTGCTGATCCGCGCCGCGCTGATGATCGGCCTGCCGCTCGTTGCCTTCATCTATTCGGCGGCGGTCCTACCGGTGAGCGGATTGCTGGTTCAGCTCGCTGTCGCCGCCGTCGCCTTTCTCCTCGCCTGGATGCTTCCGTCGGCCTGGCTGTCGCGGCGGCAGCAATCGGTGCAGGAGGAGTATCGCAGGACATTTCCGGACATGATGGACTGGTTCATCGTCTGCGTGAATGCGGGCTTGAGCCTTGAGGCGTCGATCGACCGGATCGCGACTGAGGTGAGCGACCTGAGCCCGGGCCTCGGCCTTAATCTCGCCCTGGTGACGGCCGAGATCCGCGCGGGCCGCTCGACGATCGAGGCGCTCCAGGGCCTGTCCGATCGCGTCGGCATCGAGGAAGCCGCATCCTTCGTCACGCTGCTGCGGCAATCGCTCGAACTCGGCACCAGCATTTCCCAGACTTTGCGCGTCTATGGCGACGAGATGCGCGACAAGCGCATGTCACGCGCTGAGGAAATGGCGGCCAAGCTTCCGGTGAAGCTGGTCATTCCGCTAGCAACCTGCATCTTTCCGCTCATCCTGCTCATCGTCCTGATGCCTGTCGTCATACGCATGATGGGCGGCGGACTCTTCGGCGCACAATAGGTTTAGAGGTTCAAGGGGCACGACAATGAACGTCACATTCATCCGAACACTCGCGGTCATCGCGCCGCTCCTCGGTCTGGCGGGTTGCCAGACGATGGGCTTCGACGAGTTCGCGCAGCCGAAATCGCCGCTCGAGACGAAGTACTATTCGTCCGACGAGGATGTGCAGGAGGGCGCAAGGCAGTTCCATGCCGGCAATTACGGCAATGCGGAGGCCAGCTTCCGCTCCGCCGCCGAGCGCACGCCGAACGATGTCGCCGCCTGGATGGGACTCGCGGCGAGCTACGACCGGCTGCGGCGCTTCGACCTCGCGGACAAGGCCTATGACCAGGTCGCCCGGCTCACCGGCGAGAACGTGACCTATCTCAACAATCGCGGCTATTCCTATCTCCTGCGGGGCGATCTGCCGGGTGCGCATTCCATGTTCAGCCGTGCCGCCGCGCTCGATCCCACCAATCCGGTGGTGGCCAACAACCTCGAGCTCCTCAACAACAGCCGCTCGCACGTCACCCGCCTCAGCAGCGCGTATTGAGCGGGTCTGCTTTTCGTTGGGAGATGCGCGGGGCGATCCAGCGGTGCAGCGGGGAACTGGCGGCGACTCTCGCCGCCACGAGCGTCCCCGTCATCGCGTTGATCGTGATGATGCTCGCGGCTCTTGCCGGAGGCGCCGCTCGCGCACAGGACGGAGAGGCGCCGCAATATTTCGGCGCACCGGGAGGGTGGAGCTTCCGAGCAGGCGGCGCGGATGCATCCGCCTCGACGCTGCTGCTCTCGCGCGAGATGAACGGCCTTATCCTGCTGTTCTGCGAGCAGTCGCGCATCGGGTTCCACATCTCGACCCGCACGACGGACCGCCGTTCGCTCGCGGGAAGGGACGACGGGCTGTTGCAGATCTATCCGCACGAACCGGAAGCCTCGGGTTCGCCGGTGGCGCAGTTCCGCATCCGCTTCTTCTCGGACGCCGAATTCCGCTCCGCCCATTTCGTGCAGCCGGGCGGGGACGATCCCGCGCGACTGCTTCAGGTGATCCGCGACCACGCGTCCGGGATGCGCCTTGTCGTCGTGCAGCTGAACCCCGGCCGCCTGCGGGAGCCGCAGAGTTTCGACCTCTACCTGCCCGAGGGCACCGACGGCTCTGGCCTGCCGATGGAGACTGCCCTCGCTTTTCTTGAGCGCGACTGCAGGACGGGCCTGCGTTCAGACAGCACCATTGTGGAAGAACCGACTAACGAGGACGATCTCTCACCGGAACCGCGTTGAGAAACAGTTCGTTTCAGCCGGACGGCGTGGCCTTGCGCCGCCATGCCCGATGCGGCCGGCCATCGTCGAGTTGGCGCATCGGCAGTCGGCGGGCAAGGTGCGATGTGCGTCCGGTCGCTCGATCCTGCTCTTTGGAAGGCACTGCGTCCCCATATTGCTGTGTTTCTTAATGCGCGCACCAGATGCGGCGATCACCGCCACCAAGCGGAACAGGGTGCGCGGCAACCGGCTCGCGATTGTGTCGGGGCCACGATAAGAGGCCATCACACTTGCCAGCAAGGGGCGCCAGGAGCAGTGACCCGGTCATCCAAGGCGGCGGCTCGTGCCGGCCCCTGTCTCGCGGCTGTTGAAGGTGGAAAGCGATTCTTTAGGGAGCAGACATCGCGTTCGTCATGCTTTCGGCGATCGCATTGTAGAGAGAGGATGCCGCGACGCCGATGGGCCGAGACAAGAAGGGCGACGGAGACGAGAGGGGCGACCAGGCCATATTCGATTGCTGTCGCTGCCGAGGTGTCTCTCATGAAGCGAGCGAGGGGTCGCAGGTCCCTCCTCGAAAAAGTTCGGTGATGGGGGGAATGGCGCGCGCGATCGAGTTCGCGCGCGCCATTTCGTTCAAGTGCCAGCAGGAGCAGCCTGGGTGAGGCTGCCGGCCACCGAATCGAAGGTCGCGCTCAGGTTGCCGCCGAGGGTCGTCAGAGCCGTGATGATGACAACGGCGACGAGAGCAGCAATCAGTCCGTATTCGATGGCGGTCGCGCCGGATTCATCGTTAGCGAAACGCGAAAAAAGATTTTTCATGGTAGTAGCTCCTGTAGATCTTCGGAATGCTGCTGACGTCATGTTGCGTCATTATCAGCGGATACTGTTGTAAGGACAACTCATTACATCTGCGTTGATGAATTGGGTGAATAAAAAATTTTCTTGATTACTTAAAATTTAAACGAAAAACCCCTCCCGCCGGAGCTAACAGCGGAAGGGGTGCTTAGACCGTAACATTGGCTGACGGTTCTAGGTCCGTGACAAGTAGCCTTCTACCGACATCCCAATGGATGCCACGCAGCAATTAAGAAAATAAGAACACGGCCGAAAAAATGGGAGCAAATCCGCTTTTTGATCAGAAGTGCGCCATTGCGTGGGACGGTTGCCGCGAGCGCCAGATGGCCGTTTTGAGACGCCTTGAAGCGGCGTCTGCATGATACAGATCAATGCAAGCTTGGCTGATTTTAGAAGAAGATGAATTTGGACACCCGATGAGGGGGAGGCGCTAGCGAAGCGATCGGTTTGAGGCTTCTGCGAAGGTCGTCATGTGAAGGAGGCGAGGCCCGAACGCTGTCGGCGGCCTGAAAAACTTGATTCAAATCAACTGATAGCCCATTGAAACATCGAGGCGCCGTCGCAACACAGGTACCTTGATCTTCTGGCTCAAACGAGGTCGCTCACAATGAATCGAAACAGTCTTTATCTCGTAATCGGCCTGCTTATCGTTGTTGTCGTAGTTGTTGCTTTTCTGCTTTATCAAGAACGCCAGAGCGGCGTTACTATCGAATTTGGAGATCGTGGAATGAAGATTGAGGGTAGATAGCCAATATGTAAATGAAAAGGGATGGATCAGAATACCAGCAAAAACGTCCTGGTATGAAAGGAAAGCGGCATGTCTCTTGGAACCATTCTCATCATCATCCTGATCATCTTTCTACTTGGCGGCTTCAGCGGCCGATTCGGCGGCTACGGCTATGGGTTTGGGCATGGCGGTATTGGTGTTATCGGGATCCTGGTCATCGTACTCTTGATCTTGGTGCTTACCGGGCGACTCTGAGCTGCGTAGCCGAGTTCAAATTCGTCCCGTGCTGATCTGCCGCATTGCGGTGCCTTAGAAGGCGCGTCGTCGCTAGGAGCCTAAACCGCATCCTATCGCCTATCTGAGTCGAAGTTCACTCCCGCAAAGCGTGATCGATGTCGGCCTGCGTCGGCGGTGCTTCGGTCGAAAGAACGGCGGCGGCTATGCGTGCCTGCAGCTCACGGTCCGCCCCGCTTTCGCGCGCGACGAGCACGAGCCGGCGGGCGAGTTCATGGGCGCCGGCGCTGCGCCAGGCCTCCGCGATCTGGCGAGTGCGTTCAAGATCGGGATCATTCTCCATTTCGCCTCGCGAAAGCGTCAGATATGGGACCGCCGCCACCCGGCAGCTCGAGCCCCAGACTCATTGCTGAACCAGCGCTCGCCTCTGAACCAGTTGATGACCGTCGCGTGATCATATTTTTGATGACGCAGATGATAGATCCGCTCGCCGGAGGAATTGCCGCTATAGCCAGCAAAGCCTATCGCAAGGATTCCCATGTCGGTCCAGTGCTTGCCGGAAGACGTTCCAAGCGGCCGCTGGTTCTGGCAGCGACGTCTCCTGGTGAACCTGATGATCTTTGCCACGAGCAGCTAACACCGAAATTTCATGGCGGGCTGGCGGATGTAGCGCAAGCCGTTTAACTGGCATAGGACTTGGTTGCTTAAGCCGATCCGCGCCATTCTCCGGAGACCACATCCGCCATGTCCGATCCTATGCTGCCGCCCGCTGGTTGCCATCCGTGAACGGCAAGGCCGTGATCGCCCGTTTTGACGGCGCGTCGTTGTCGTTGGACAGTGGAGTGATCGCGCTGGCCGATATGGAGAAGTGGCTCGGGGTCGCCGGGCGGCTGGCCCGCTGCATCGACGATCCGCGCCATGCGGACCGGATCGCGCACAGCCTCGCCGACATGATCGGCTGTCGCATGAAGATGATCGCGGCCGGCGACGACGCCAAGCCTGCCGCCCTCGTATCTTCCGATCGTGACGCGCTCCACATGCGGTGGGCAGGCGGCCTCTGGAGGCCCATCTCCCATTCGGCGCGGGGCGCCACAAGCTTCTCCTGATCGACGCCGGTCACGTGGGGGTCGACCCGGCTTCCGCGACCACGACCGTCACTGCGGGGTCAGGCAGTCTTGATGACTTCGGTCGGTGCATCAGCCCCGGTTCTGCGAAATCTGGCGCCGCCTGAAGGGCGTGAACCAGTTGCCAATGGTCATCGAGGCTTCACGTTTAACGATGGGGTCGCCACGTATGGCGCCGACAACTGCGTCGCCTGATCAAACCGCGTCACCCGAAATCGGCCATAGCTCGGGTGGCGCAGGCGCGTGAGGCGATTGAACCTCCAGCCTGGCCATGGCGTCGGCCAACGGCCGAGGCAGCCCTCGTTCCAGACCAAGATAGATCCAGTCGAACGTGACGCCGGTGTGCTCATATACGATGAGCGCGTGAGAAATACTGATCCTTGTGTGACCGTTTTCGATGTTCGACAGAGAAGGTTGCTTGATTTCAAGGATCTTGCACCAGTCGTTCTGGGAATAGCCCAGAACACGTCTCAGTAGAAGAAGCCGCGATCCGGACGATGCAAATGGTTGCGTATCGGGATATCCATTCATCCGAGTTTCTCTGACGATATGATGCAAGGCCACTCGGCACAGTCCCTAGTGTACAGCAGCACGGGGTGCCGTTGCTTCGGGGAATTTCGGCCATGGCACGCTGGTCGACATCATTTTCTCCTCCTCGTCAGAGTCAGAACCTGTCAAAACATCCGAGCGGCAAAGTCTCGGATGCCGGGGCCTAGAGGCCTCGTTCCCACCCGTGCGGAAGTCGCTCGCGTTTGGAAGGCAGTCTCAGCAGTCTCAGCAGCCGCTGCATCGCCGTGCGAAGCGGATGGAGTAGGGGGCGAGTCCACGGAAATCCGCCGGTGGCATCAAGGCTCCGCGAAACGGGAGCATCGTTGTCGCGACGGCCCGGCAGGGATCCGAATGCTTCGCCGTGCTTCATCGTCTGCTCCTCCCAAGGCTGATCATGGACCAGCGTGCAAGAGCCGTCTGGACCGGGAGCGCAATGCAGAGACCGATCATGACGTAATCTTCTTCCGGGAAGGCGGCGACGCATCCACAGCGCCGTTCGCGGCCGCCTGCGCACGCTCGGCGACCGCGAATCTCCCCGGGCGGTCGCCGAAAGCCGAGCTGGACAAGCGCGTGATGCGCGCCTGCACCCGATTTCGATCATGAGCGCGGCTCCGCCGCGATTGACCTGGCTGGCGAAACAGCCAGTCGTCGCAATATCAACGGTGACGAAGACGTTCGAGGCCCAATCAACGCCGATCGGATCAGCGCGCCGGATCGAGGGGAACGATGTTGCGCACCTCGCCGAGGCGGGGTGATGCCGTGAAGATGATGGAACGACCCTGCGGATGGTCCGGTTCACGAACCTGCGCAGCCGAAGCTGCCCGCCCATGCGCCGTGCCGCCAAGAACCCGGTTCTGCCGTGCAGGAGCCGCCCGGATCTGATAAAGGCGCAGCATGTTGCAGGGCAGCAAGAGCAGGTGAAGGACCAGAACCGGCATGATGTCGGCGAAAAGCCCGAAGAGAATGAACGAAATGTTGGAAGCAATGGCGAGACACCGCAGGCCGACCATTCTGCTCATCGAGAAAGTGAGAAGGGTCAGGCCCGCAGCAAGCCAGCCGATGAGATCGATCGCCGTCATTGTGTCCGGCTCGTTGGGTACGAGGCAGCGGCTGGGCCTGCTCGTTCGCGCGGTTCGCCGCGGGGCTGTTGCACGTCGATCCCTATGGAAGAAGACCCCGCCGCCTGCAAGGCAACGGGCGGGGCCAAGGGCTTTTTCGTCAACCTGGAGGGTTAAACGACCGATTTAGTCTGCTCCAAGAACGTCGCAGCGGTCTGGACCGGGAACGCAACGCCGAGACAGATCGCGACGATCTCCTCTCGCAGGACGGCGCGGCAGCCCGCGCGGTGCGCAGCAGACTATCGGCGGCGCAGAACTTCCCCGGGCGACTCGCCGAACGCCGCCCTGTACAGGCGGGTGAAACGCCCAGGGTTGGCGAAACCAAATCTATGGGCGATCGCGGTAATCGTGCCTCCCGCATCCCCCGAGCGCAGGGCGTCGCGCGCCGCCTCCAGCCGGGCGCGCCGAATCGCCAGCAACGGGGTCGTCTCCCGGAAGTTGCGGAAGGCGTGCTGCAGGCTGCGGACGCTGCATCCGGCCGCCGCTGCGACCTCATGCAGTGCGATCGGCTCCTCCACATGGGCGCGTATGTAGGACTCCGCTCGACGCAGCGTTCCCGGCGCGACGCGAGAGCCTGGCCGCTCGAGCACCGTTGAATACGTGTGGGGCACGGAATTGAGCAACGTGTAGATCAGGAGATCGGTAAAGGAGCGGCTTGCGGCTTCACTGCCCAGGATGGACGGTACCGGCGCCTGAAGCTCGGACATCAAGAGCCCCACGAGGTGTCGTAGGGCCTGCGACCTCGGCGCATCCCACTCGAACGCCGGCTGGAATTCGGCCTCGCCCGGCGCTGGCGCGCCGAGCAGGGCTGCAAGCCGCTGGGCGAGGCTCGTTTGCGGAATCCAGATCGCCACCCGTTGATGCACGTTGGTCGCGGCCAGCGCGGTGCCTGGCCGTCCTCGATAGATCAGACCCACTTTCTCGTCGATCGAGAGGGGCGCCCCGACCGCTCCCGTGTAGACCAGCCTGCCTTGACCGACCAGGGTCAGGCAGTAGTCTGGAAGGCCGGCCTCCGCGATCGTCAGCGTCGCCGCAAGCCGGTCGGCGACAAAGGCGACGTCCATTTCGCCCGCCCCGCTCGCGCCTCGCACTGAGACCGTCGCCGCTGCCGCAAGCCTGCCGTGCGTCCGTTCCTGTATCGCGTACCGCAGGCGCCTGAAATCGTCCTTGAGGAAATAGGGTTGAAGCTGCGACCAGTAGGTCCCGCCCTCCAGTTCCTGCAGACTCTGGATGCGCGCGAGCTTGAAGCCGCGCTCGGGATGGCCGCTCGGATCTGTGGGTATCCCAAGCATGACCTGCCTCGCCCTGATCGCGGTCGTCGCTAGGACCGCGACGGCGCGCGTCAAACCCGCGCAGATCCGTGATTAATCGGGTTTCACTTCCTAATCAATTGGGGCCATCCCCTATCCCGCAAAGTTCATGGTGGGCTGGAGAATGTAGCGCAAGCAGATTAAGTTGATTGCTCTATAACGCCTCTGCACTCACGAGCGAGTGAATTTCGCCTTCACGCGCGACAAGCGTTCGGGAGGCTTTCAGCGCCTTGAACAGATCGCCCGCATCAACCTGTGCGACAACCTCTGAAATATGCGGCGACAAGACGGGAAGCCTCTTGAGGATTTCACCCGCCAACGGTTCAACTTTCGACAGTGCCGTGGCCCCGTCAGCCCCCTCAAGATACAGGGCTTGAATTGCGAACTGCAACTCCCTGCAGATCGTATCTACGTCTTCTCTGCGAAGATAATCCCTTCCCCGCACAAGTGGAGACGTCCCCGAAACTGCAAACGCAATTCGCGAAGGACCATTCGTGATCACCGAGTGGCTGATAAACAGCTCCTCGAACGGCTTGAGTTCAATGCGCAACGCCATCTGGTCGACTCCTTTGCGCAAGTCTGTACGAGCCTGGTAAACAGAAGGCTACCAGTAGGCTGCGGCTCAAGCGCTTAATGCAATTTAAACCAAGAGAAGCAGTCTTTGCGGATGGCGCGCCTCGCGAGAGACTTTATTAACGTCTCAAGCCCGACTTTCTCCGCGTTGAAACAGACCCGTGGCCGAGGATTGGCGCGGAAATCCAGAAGGATGACAAGAATGTCGGGTATTTCCCTCACGAGCGCCATGCGCTCGAACCTCCTTTCTCTCCAGAACACGCAGTCTCAGATCGGCATCATCCAGAACCGGCTTGCGACGGGTCTGAAGGTCTCTTCCGCGATCGACAATCCGAGGAACTTTTTTCAAGCGCAGTCCCTGAACAACCGAGCAGGCGACCTAACCCGCCGTCTGGACGGCATGGGCCTTTCGGTTAAGACGATCGAAGCGGCCGACAAGGGCATCAAGGCGATGACCAAGGTCCTCGAGAGCATGTCGGCGCTCATCAAGGAAGCGAAGGACATGGCGATCGCTGATACTGCTCGCGACGACGTGCGTGCGCAGTATGAAAATCTTCGAGGCCAGCTTGAGGACCTCGCGGAAGACTCCGGGTTCAACGGGATCAACCTGCTCGCTGGAGATACATTGTCGGTCCTTTTCAACGAGGACGGCGCGAACAAGCTTGATTTGGACGGTGTCGACTACACCGACACCACCATCGCCGCGAACCTCGATCTTGCGGATCAGTCCCTTGCCGACTGGGAAGCGGATGATGTCGCAATCGATGCCGCTGCAACTGCAGTCACGGCGGCAATTGGCACCCTGCGCACGCAAGCGGCGACATTCGGCTCGAGCCTGACACTAGTGCGGGTTCGCGAGGACTTCACGAAGGAAATGGTCAATACGCTGAAAGCCGGTGCCGACGGGCTCGTGCTGGCTGATCAGAATGAAGAAGCGGCTAACCTTCTGGCGCTTCAGACTGCACAGCAGCTCGGTATTCAGGCTCTGTCGCTGGCGAGCCAGTCGCAGCAGGGCATTCTCCGGCTCTTCTGATCCAAGCTAACCGCTGAGATTGCGGAACGCTGGACGCTACGGCGGACCGCGTTCGGTTCCTCGAGGCGCACATACCTGACTCTGCTCAGGGGCTTCTGCAAGGCGCAGAAGCCCCTGATCTTGTTGAGCGCACCTCCACTTTGGCCCTGACGGTCCCGCTGACGGCGTCTAGGACCGGCCTTCATTTGTAAGACGATGCGCTTGACGCCTAGCTCGCAGATGCTGGGCTTGGATCTGTCTCCGGGACAGCAAATTCGGCGAGAAGAAAGGAAGATGGTCAAGAACTGGTGAGCGCCTTGGGAAATGCCATGTCTTCCCTGCTCGATCATATTGCTGGCGACGCCGTCACCACGGCATGGGGTTTCGCAATTTTACTGCCTGCAGGGTAATATCCGGTCACGAGACTGCCTTGCGAGGGGAGCAGCGCGTGCCGGAAGTCATCGTGAAGGCAGAGGCCGAGGGACCGATTCTCTTGTGCGAGGAAGGCCTCAGCGTATGGGGCGGAGTCGATAGCGTCACTGGCCGGATCATCGACACGCATCATCCCCAACATGGTGCATTCCTCGCCGGTAACGTCGTAATGATGCCCACGAGCCGCGGATCCTGCACCGGAAGCGGCGTCCTGCTCGGCTTGGCCTTCATCGGCGCGGCGCCCAAGGCATTGGTATTTCGGGAACCCGAGGACATTCTGACACTCGGTGCTCTCGTGGCGGTACGTCTGTTCGGTCAACAGATCGCCGTCCTTCGCCTGACTGCCGATGAATACGATCGCCTGGCAGAAGAAAAACATGCCGAAATTACGGGAACGCGTCTGAAAGCCGGAGCTATCGACTGGCCGTTGGAGCCGGTCGGTACGGAGCCTGCAGGCTTGGATCGAACAGAGCGCGACTTTCTGGAAGGCAAGTTCGGCGAAGCGGCCCGCGTTGCCATGGATATCATCACCACGATGGCGGCGGCGCAGGGAGCAACCACGCTCACCGAAGTGAGCCGCGTCCATATCGACGGCTGCATCTATGCAAGCCCCGCCTTCCTGACCTTTGCCCGCGCCATGGCGGACAAGGGCGGCCGCGTGCGGGTGCCGACGACAATGAACGCGATCTCTGTCGATCATGCAAACTGGCGCGCGCAAGGAGTCGCAGAGGAGTTCGGCCTTCCTGCAAGCCAGCTCGCCGATGCCTATCTCGAAATGGGTGCAAAGCCGAGTTTCACCTGCGCGCCCTATCTTCTGGCGGACCGGCCGCATGCCGGGGAACATATCGCCTGGGCGGAAAGCAACGCCGTGATCTATGCCAACAGTGTCCTCGGCGCCCGCACGACCAAACATGCCGATTTCATGGATCTCTGCATCGCCCTGACCGGCCGCGCGGCCCGGTCCGGCGTCTATCTCGAGCAGAACCGGGCGCCGCGGCGCGTCATCGAGGTGACGGTCCCGGAGGACATAGATGATGCCTTCTGGCCCCTGCTTGGCTGGCTTGCCGGCCGGGCGGCGCCCGACCGGATTCCGATCATCCTCGGGCTCGGGCACATGAAACCCACGGAGGACGAGCTCAAGGCGCTCTGCGCGGCATTTGGGACCACCTCCGCCTCACCGATGCTGCACATCGCGGGAATCACCCCAGAGGCGAATCTCGCTGCTGTACCGGGTGCGGATCATGTCGCGATCGCTGCAGCGGACTTTTTGCGGCTCTGGGACGACTTCAACCACGGCCCCGAGCGTGTCGATCTCGTTGCCTTGGGAAGCCCGCATTTTTCCGCGGCGGAGTGCGCGGCCTTCGCCCTGCTGATGGAGGGCAGGCGAGTTCATCCGCAGGTCACCGCGATCGTCACCCTCGGCCGGGAGACGCTTTCTGCAATCACGGAAAATGGCGTGAAGGCGCGGCTGGAGGCATCGGGCGTCATCATCATTCCCGACCTGTGCTGGTGTTCGATCTCGGAGCCGGTCTTCCCGCCCGAGGCGAGGGTCCTGATGACGAATTCCGGGAAATACGCTCATTACGCGCCAGGACTGAGCAGCCGCGCCGTGCGCTTCGGCTCCCTGGCGCAGTGCGCTGGAACTGCGCAGACGGGTGTCGCCCCCGCAGCCGCCCCTCGGTGGATACTCGACGCAGCCGCCTGCTGATGCACGCAACCCGCCCCGCCCCCCGCGTCAGCCGGAGCAATACGAAGCAGCCGGCCGGGGACAGGGCGCTCTTGAACACTGTGCAGGCGTGGGCGTGACGAGACGAGCGGTGTCGTCGACAATCGGCAATCGATTATTTTGGGGCCCGGGCGCGATGGGGAGCACGATGCGAATTGCGCCTCTCAAAACGAAGCCCGGATCCGAATCTTCGACAGCGGTTTCGTTCTTGGCGATGGCGTCTGGGAGGGATTGCGGCTCGTCAACGGCAAGCTGATCAGCCTCGAGGCGCATCTCGATCGACTGTTCGAAGGGGCGGGTTCGATTGCGCTCGAGATCGGCATCGGGCGCGATGGCATCAAGAAGGCGTTGTTCGACACGCTGGAGCGAAATGGCATGCATGACGGCGCCCACCTTCGCCTCATGGTGACGCGTGGAGTGAAGGCGACGCCCAACCAGGATCCCCGTTTCGTGATCGGTGACGCGACTTTGGTCATCGTGGCGGAGTACAAGACGCCGCGCCCCGAGGCCAAGCAGCGGGGTCTCTCCCTGTTCACGTCCACCTTCCGCACGAGCGGGCCGGACGTCTTTGACCTGCATCTGAACTCTCACAGCCGGCTCAATCTCATTCAGGCCCTGATCCAGGCGATCAACGCGGGCGCCGACGAAGCGCTCATGCTCGACCCGCGCGGCTTTGTCGCCAGCTGCAACTCGACAAATTTCTTCATTATCCGCCGCGGGGAACTCTGGACCTCGACCAGCGCCTACAGCTTCAAGGGGATCACGCAGGGCAACGTCCTCGCGGCCTGGCGCGCAGCAGGACGGATCGCCCGGAAATGCGACTTCACCCTCGCGCAGTGCTATTCCGCCGACGAGGCCTTCGTGACCGGCACCCTCGGCGGTGTCACGCCCGTCACGAGGATCGACGGCCGGCTCATCGGAGACGGGCAGCCGGGCGCCCTCACGAAAATGACATCGGAACTCTACATGGCATCGATTGCACAGGAAGAGTGACCAGGGAGTCGTCACCAGGTCCGGGCGCTTTCCTTCACAAAGCAGAAGACCGCGTGTGCGTCACCCGGCTATCAGAACGTTGTGACGATGATCCGGTTTGTCGGAATCTCACGGGGGATCGGGACATCGGCCTTGGGGCCAGTTTGCCGGATGCCTCGCCACGTCCTGACCTTCATCGGGCGCAAGGCATCATGATGCGCGACAATGCAACCCGCCATCGACGCACAGGGCGATGCCGGTGATGTATTTGGCCTCGTCGGAGGCAAGGAAGACCGCCGCCCAGGCGACATCCCATGCGTCTCCCTGCCGCTTCATGGGTGACAGGGCGGCTCGCTTTGCCCGCATCTCCTCGACATCCGCATGATAGCCGCTGATCTGCTGGTAGATATGCGGGGTGTCCATGATTCCCGGCATGATCGTGTTCGCGCGAATACCCTTGGCCGCGTATTCGAGGGCGATGCTTGTCGTAAAATGGTTCACGGCTGCCTTGGATGCGTAATAGGACGCGTAGGGATAGCCGGTATAGCGGATCGCGGCGAGCGACGAGATGTTCACGATCGCCCCGGAGCCCTGGCGTTCCATGACGGGCAGGACGGCCTTGCACGCCAGGAACACTCCCTTGACGTTCACCGCCATCACCCGGTCCCAGCTCTCCTCGGTTGCCTCCGCCGCGCCACCAGGTTCATTGATCCCGACATTGTTGTGGAGGATGTCAATGCGTCCGAACTCGCTGAGGGTGCGATCGACCGCGTTCTGGACCTCTCTCGCATTGATCACGTTCGCTGCAAGCGCTATCGCCACGTTTCCCTCGCTCCGGATGATCTCGGCTGTCGCCGTCGCCGCTTGCGGATTGAGGTCCACGCACGCAACTCTGGCTCCCTCGCGGGCGTAGGCCACCGCGGCGGCCTTGCCGTTGCCCCAGCCCTCTCCGACGGAGCCGGCTCCGAAAACGAGCGCGACCTTGTCCTTCAGGCGGTTCGCCATGACGATCTCCGGGTTTAGTTGAGCAGAAGGTTTGGCAGCCAGAGCGCGACTGCCGGAAACAGGGAAAGAATGAGGAGAAAGCCGATCCCGAGCAGCACGAAGGGGAGGATGTCCCGCACGCTCTTCTCCAGCGGAAGGCCGGCGATCTTGCAGGCAACGGCGAGGCACAGGCCGATCGGAGGCGTGATCAGGCCCAGACAGAGATTGACGATCACTACAACACCGAGATGGATCGGATCCACCCCAAGCGCGATGCCTGCGGGGTGCAGGATCGGCACCAGCATGACGACGGCCGCATTGGCCTCCATGAACGTCCCGATGAAGAGGAGCAGGACGTTCACCAGCAGCAGGAACAGGATCGGGTTCGAGGCAATGGCCGAGATGACCTCGACCGCCGCGCGCGGCACATCCGCATAGGCGAGCTGCCAGGCAAAGAGCTGCGCGGCCCCGACGATGATCATGATGACGCCGGTCAGATGAACGGTTTCGCGCAAGGCTGCTATGAACCCGGCCACGGTCAACTCACGATAGACAAAGACGCCGACGAAGATCGCGTAGAAGACAGCGACAGCCGAGGTCTCCGTCACCGTAAAGATGCCGCCAACGATGCCGAGCAGAATGAGGATCGGCATTGCAAGTGCGGGCAGCGCGTTGCGAAACGCGGCGAGAACGTCGGATAGCGGCGCTGGTGGTTGAATCGGGTACTTCCGGCGGCGGGCGATCACATATACGCAGCCAAGGATCAGCGCGCTCAGAAGGAGGCCGGGAATGAGGCCCGCGACGAAAAGCCGGATGATCGACTGTTCGGAAACGACTCCATAGACGATGAAGGCAATCGAGGGCGGAATGATAGGCGCAACAACCGACGAGGCCGCCGTGGTGGCGACCGAGAAACTGCGGCTGTAGCCGTCGCGGATCATCGCGGGGATGAAGATGCGGCCAAGCATGCTGGTGTCGGCGACGGCCGAGCCCGATATCCCGGAGAAGAAGATCGATGCCGTCACGTTGCTGATCGCGAGCCCCCCCGTGAAGCGGCCGACCAGCGCATTGGCGAATGCGATCAGCCGGTGCGTGATCCCCCCGTGTGACATCAGGGAACCGGCGAGCAGGAAGAAGGGAATCGCGAGCAGCGTGAAGCTGTTCATCCCCGAATGCAGCCTCTGGGCGATGATCACGGGATTTATCGTCCCGTCCATCCAGATCACCCCGAGGGAGGCTGCGGCTATGGCAAATCCGAGCGGGACCCCGATCGCGATCAGGGTGACAATCAGGGCGCCGAGGAGGAGGATGGTCACTCTTCCTCCCCCGTCAGCTGGGCGAGGCGATGCAGGACGAGCAGGATGCCGATGAGAGCGGCTCCGACCGGGATCGCCAGGAAGGGCCAGTACATCGAAATCTCGAGGGCCGGAGAGGAACGTCGGGCGCCGATCATCGCAAACCCGTAGCCATACCAGGCGATGGCGCCGGCCATCGTGATGATGATGACGTCGCGCAGCCAGCGCACCGCTTCGCGCAGCCGCGGCGGCAGAGCCTCCGCGACCACGGTCACTGCGATGTGGCCTTCGCTGCGGATGACGGCCGCGGAGGCGAGCATCGTGATCCACGCCATCAGGAAGCGGGCCACCTCTTCGGTCCAGCCGGGGGAATGGTTCAGCACATAGCGACCAAAGACCTGGTACGCGATGCTCGCCACCATGACGGCCAGTGCCCCGAGCAGGATGGCATCGAGGATGCGTTCAATCGCCCTGGCTATCCGCGTGAACACGAGTGCCGCTCCCCCGGAGGACCGAACGCCTTACTGGACCTCTTCGAAGCGCGCGACCCAGTCGGCGAGTTCCGGAAACTCCTCCCGTATCGGAACGAGCGCCTCCCTGAACGGGGCGAGGTCCGGAGAGACCATGGTGATTCCCGCCGCTTCGAGGCGCTGGCGGTAGTCATTCTCCCGCGCGATCATCTGATCGGTACCCCAAAGCATCGCATTGCGGCCTTCTTCAACCAGTATCTCCTGCAATTCCGCGGAGAACGAGTCGAAGCGCGCCTTGTCGAAGATGAAGGTCATCGCGCCGATCACATGGTCCGTATCCATGATGTGCGACTGCACCTCGTGAAAGCGGAACGAATAGATCAGCTCAAGAGGGTTTTCCTGTCCGTCGATCACGCCCTGCTGCAGGGCCGTGAAGATTTCCATTGCGGGCATGGGGACCGCCCCCGCGCCAAGCAATTCCCAGGTGCGGCGATACATGCGCAACGGCGGCACGCGCAGGGTCAGGCCGGAAAGATCGTCGATGGTCTCGACCGCGCGGTTTGCAGAGAGTTTGCGGGCGCCACGATATCCAGCGCCGATGATCTTGAATCCGGTTCGCTCCGCCACCTCGTCTGAGAACGCTTCGCCAACGGGCCCGTAATACACGGCGCGAAAATGGTCGAGGTCGCGGATCAGGTAGGGGAAAGCCTCGACGCCAGGAAGTGGATCGTAGCGATCGAGCGTCCCGATCGACTCGAGCACTACGTCGTTCGTCCCGATCTGCAGCGCCTCGATGGACTCCTCCCAGGTTCCTGTCGTCCCACCGGACGCGATCGAAACGGTCACCTTCCCGCCGGTTCGCTCGGTAATGGCTTCAGCAAAACGTTCCGCGGTCTGATACCAGATGTTCCCCTCCGGGTAGACATGCGCAAACTGAAGTTGCACTTCCTCGATTTCGGCCGACGCTGCGGGTGCCAGCACAATCGCTGACAAGCAGGCTATGGTAGCGGTACACGCCCTGGAAAATTGTCGCATGTCGTCTTTCCTCCCGTTGAACCTTGTTGTTGGTGGAAAGCGTAGAGCTTTGGCGGACAGCGTCAAGGCAAGGTTCTGGTGGCCGAGGTCAAATCGAGAGCAAATCGTCCAAAGTATCTTGATCAGGAACTCACTTACATGCCGGAACGGAGGCCGCATAAGAGGCAAAGCGGCCACAGGGTGCGAACAACCGTAAGCTTCACACCGCTCCCGTGATCAGGCGCACCCGGCGACCAGTTCCTGAAGCGATTGGGCGGCACGGCTGGCTGAAACCAACGCGATGCCGCCCATGCCCAAGTTTCTTCAAGGTTTCAGAAACGGTACCCGATGGTTAGCATGATCTCATGCGTCTTCAGGTCTTCAACGCGAAGAGGTGCTGTGACAACGCCGCCGCCAAAGGCGGTCAGATCAGCCGTCCCCGGGATCGAGAAATCGTTCGTCGCGAGAAAGCGGTACTTCGCGCCGATATAGGTATTGCTGGTGAAGTTGTAGTTGGCGCCTGCCATCAGCGCCCAGGCGAAGACATCCTTCGTTGCGTTCACGGCCGGGAGGGTATTCGTCGGGGTCGAGACCTTGATATGCGCGCCACCGATGCCGGCACCGACATAGGCGGTCATTGCCGCGCCGACGGGAATGTCGAGGTAGGCATTTGCGAGATAGGTCAGCATCCCCGCATCGCCCTGAGCGTCATAGTTGAGAACGGGGGTGCCGTTGACCCGGACGACGCCGGTGTCGAAGTTGAAATTGCGATACGAGAGCGAAGCGCCCAGTCGAATATCGACAGGGAGACCGAAGGAGAGCCGGGCGCCCGCTTCGCCTCCGAATACAAAATTGTTGTCGCTCGATACCCTTGCATCAAGCACATTCGGCGCAATCGCGTTATTGATGTCCACCGAGCTATACGTGAACTCCTGGGGAAGCGTCACCCCGAGTTCACCTTCAACGTAGAAGCCGAAGGGCGACTTCGCAGGCGCATAATTCGGGGCGAAGCCCCCGGGAGAGAGATCGGCAGCGGTGGCCGATGCCGTCAACGAGGCGAACACGAGAGCAGAGATAACAAGTTTGTGCATGATGTCACCGATTGGAGTTCAGTGCCGTAAGGTTGGTGATCGCGATGCCCCAAGGTCAAGCTTCTTCTCCTCGTAGTTCGTTTTTTGGCCTGTTTGTGTTGCGCATCGGCAACACTTGACCTGAGCTTCAATTCCGTTTCGTTCGAACGATCCGCCGGTCTGGCCGTTCTCGAGGCATGACGATGATTGACCCCCAGAAGCTTTTTCTTCGCGAGGACCCGGACGTCCCCAACAACCCGGCGCTCCCCGTCCTGGTCTACCGGGAAATCATCCCGCGCGACGCGGAGGGAAAGGACCGGATTTTCCGGCAGCGTTTCCAGCAGAGCGGCTGGGGCGGGATCTGGCGCGACGGGATTTTCAGTTATCACCACTTCCACCCCGACGCACATGAGGCCCTCGGCATTGCGTCGGGCTGGGTCGATGTGCAACTGGGCGGCGACAGCGGCCAACGGGTCAGGCTCGAGGCGGGGGACCTGGTCGTGCTTCCGGTTGGAACGGGCCACAGGAATCTCGACGCCAGCGACGATCTCGTCGTGATCGGCGCGTATCCGCAGGGGCAGGAGAACTACACGACCTTGCGCAGCAAGCGGGAGAAGGGGGCGACGCCGAACGCGCCGCGACCGGATAGCGATCCATTCTATGGCGGAGATGGTTCCTTGACGGCGATCTGGTGATCCTCCGCCGAAGGCTCGTCTCCCTCCCTTGCCGGGCTGCCGCGCGAGAGCACGGGACTTCACGTCCGTGCGAAGCAGCTTCGCGCCGGTACGGGCCTGTCCAGCCGCGTCAGCCGGAGCCCGAATTCGCAAGAATATCGAGAACGGCCTTCGAGCGAAAGTAGACGGGAAGAAGCAGTACCGCCATGACGAGTGTCGCCGCGCTGGCATAGAGGATGCCCGTTCGCGGCCGGCCTTGCCGCCAGAAGATCGTCAGGATCACGGCAAAGGTCACGGCGAGGATCACGGGGATGACGATCACCGCTGCCGCCATGAAGCTGACCAATCCCTCGCTGATCATGAACTTGCTCCATGCCGGTGTGACCGGACTTCGCGATGCGTCGAAGGTTGAGGCAATCCCTCAGCGTCCGAAATGAGCCTCGACCATGGTCTCAAAGCAATCGCGGCTGCGGGGATCGCTCTCGCAGGGCGATTCTTGCATCTGGAAGGCGATCACGCCCAGCGCAACTGCGGCGACAGCGGCGATCAGAACGACCTTCGTCAGGCGCGTCATCGGCTTCTCCTCGATCAAGGGGGATGATCCCGTGCGTCCTTTGGCCGGCGAGGCGGCCACATGCAGCGCGCGCGCCGCAGGACGAGGCCCTGGCGGGCGCGCGCGAGAGCGTCAGGAATGCCGCTTCTGGCCCTTTTCGATTTCGAGCTCATCGAAAGCCTTGAGGATGAGGGCGAGCCGGGTCGTGTCGGAGACCGTCATCTCGTCCGGGCGGCGGCCGCAGACGTCCGTTATATAGCCCATGAAGGTATTGAGCGCCCGCGTCAGCCCATGGAGCTTCGTCGAGTCCGGCGAAGAGAGAACGCGCGCGAGCGATTCGACAATTGCGTTCTCGTGGTTGACGCGCGGCAGCGTCGGGTGACGGCTGGCGCCGTTGGCGCCATTGGGCGCGGAGGCAGGGATGACGGCGGAATCATTCGCTTGGGATTCAGTCATGACGATTACCTCGGGTTACATTGCTTGGCGTCAACATGTTTCATAAGCTTACGAAGCGTCAATTCATAAATTAATTCTTAGTTAATTACGTTCGGTTTGTGCAGCCGAAGTTTCCCTTGAGCCTATCTCGATGACATCGTCTTCGGAGCCGGAAATCTGCTCGCAGGAGCAAGCAGAGTTCCGGTTCCCTGTGGTCGTCAGTAGATCACGACCGACCGGATAGACTTGCCTTCATGCATGAGATCGAAGGCGGTGTTGATTTCATCGAGCGGCATCCTGTGCGTGATCAGGTCGTCGATATTGATCTTCCCGTCCATGTACCAGTCGACGATCTTCGGAACGTCCGTGCGTCCGCGTGCGCCGCCGAAGGCAGTGCCCTTCCAGACGCGCCCTGTGACGAGCTGGAAGGGGCGCGTCGCGATCTCCCGTCCCGCTTCCGCCACGCCGATGATGATCGATTCGCCCCAGCCCCGATGGCAGCATTCGAGGGCCTGGCGCATGACCTCGACATTGCCGGTGGCGTCGAAGGAGAAATCGGCCCCGCCTCCTGTGAGGTCCACGACGGCCTCGACGACCTTGTCGCGCCCCACCTCGTCCGGATTGAGGAAATGCGTCATGCCGAACTTCTCGGCGATCTCGCGCTTGTCCGGATTGATGTCGATGCCGATGATCCTGTCGGCGCCCACCATGCGCGCGCCCTGGATCACGTTGAGCCCGATCCCGCCGAGCCCGAACACCGCGACATTCGCGCCGGGCCAGACCTTGGCGGTGTAGATCACCGCGCCGATCCCGGTGGTCACGCCGCAGCCGATATAGCAGATCTTGTCGAAGGGGGCGTCCTCGCGAATCTTCGCGAGCGCGATCTCGGGCAGGATCGTGAAATTGGCGAAGGTGGAGCAGCCCATATAGTGAAAGACCTCGCCCCCGTCGCAGCGGAAACGGCTCGTTCCGTCAGGCATCACGCCGCGCCCCTGCGTGGCGCGGATCGCGGTGCAGAGATTGGTGCGGCGAGACAGGCAGCTCTTGCACTGCCTGCATTCGGGCGTGTAGAGCGGAATCACGTGGTCGCCCGGCTTGAGGGTCGTGACGCCCGCGCCCACCTCGCGCACGATGCCCGCCCCCTCATGGCCCAGGATCGCGGGAAACTTCCCCTCGGAATCGAGCCCTGAAAGGGTATAGGCGTCGGTGTGGCAGATCCCTGTCGCCATCACCTCGACCAGGACCTCGCCCTCCTTCGGCCCGCCCACGTTGATGGTCTCGATCGTGAGCGGCTTTCCTGCCTCCCATGCGACGGCGGCGCGCGTTTTCATGGTCTTCCTCCCGATCCATCGAAGGCCGACGGCCGTCCCGCGAGCCGCGCCGCCGACGCCCTCCAGTGTCCACGACAAGGGCATCCGGTGCAAACGCGACAGGCGCCGCGTGCGGTGCGGTTGCTCCCAGAACCCTTTGCGCCGGAACAACCTTCGCCCTGATCCGTTCGACTCGCGCGCCATCCGCAAAGATGCCCCCGGCGGCGCGACAACGACCCGACGAGAAAGGTGCCTGCATGTTCGGCTTTTCGCTTCTCGCCATCCTCGTGCTGCTCATCGTCGCCCTCGTGCCGGTGTGGCCCTACAGCGCCCGATGGGGCATCACGCCCGCCATGGTCGTCCTCGTCCTGCTGATCGTGTGGATCCTCGTTCTCATGTTCGGGTGGGTGGCGTTCACCTGGCCATGGGCCGTGGGCCGCTAGCGCAACGGCCTCCGGGCCGTCCGGGGTTGCGGCGAGGAGCGAAAGCCTCTATTCACGGTGCAATCTGCTGCAGCGCAGCATGAAATGATCCCGCAGGAAGTCCCGCGCCGATGTAGTCCGCCGCCCGAACAGCTTCACGTCGGAAGAGCCGCGTCAGCGCGCTCTCGCCGTGGCCGTTTCGCGCCGGATCTTCGCGATTTCCTGCCTTGCGCGCAAGCGCATCTGATGCCCGAACCGCCCGTTCCGCCATTCGCGCGGTCCCCCCGGAGAATTTCCCTTGAAAGCCAAGTTTCCGCCGCGCGACGTCTTCACGCGCCTGCGCTCCGAATGGTTCGGCAATGTCCGCGCCGACATTCTCGCCGGCCTCGTCGTCGCCCTCGCCCTCATTCCCGAGGCCATCGCCTTCTCGATCATCGCCGGCGTCGATCCGAAGGTGGGGCTCTATGCCTCCTTCTCGATCGCCGTGATCACCGCCATCGTCGGCGGCAGGCCGGGAATGATCTCCGCCGCGACGGCGGCGACCGCGGTGCTCATGATCACGCTCGTGCGCGATCACGGGCTCGAATACCTGCTGGCGGCGACCGTGCTCGCGGGGCTTCTGCAGATCGCGGCGGGGCTGTCCGGCCTTGCCTACGTGATGCGCTTCGTCTCGCGCTCGGTGATGACCGGCTTCGTGAACGCGCTCGCCATCCTGATCTTCATGGCGCAAATCCCGGAACTGACGAATGTGCCTCCGCTCACCTATGTCATGGTGGCGGGAGGGCTCGCCATCATCTATCTCCTGCCGCGCCTGACGAAGGCCGTGCCTTCGCCCCTGATCTGCATCCTCGTGCTCACGGCGGTCTCCCTGGCGCTGGGGCTCGATCTGCGCACCGTCGGCGACATGGGGGAACTGCCCTCGACGCTTCCGGTCTTCCTGATTCCGGACATCCCGCTCAATCTCGAGACGCTGATGATCATCCTGCCCTATTCCGCGGCGGTGGCGGCGGTGGGCCTGCTCGAATCCCTGATGACGGCGACGATCGTCGACGAACTCACCGACACCGCGAGCGACAAGAACCGGGAATGCGTGGGGCAGGGGATCGCCAATACGGCGACCGGTTTCATCGGCGGCATGGCCGGCTGCGCCATGATCGGGCAGTCGATCATCAACGTGAAGTCGGGCGGACGCGGACGGCTCTCCTCGTTCAGCGCGGGCGTCTTCCTGCTCTTCATGGTCGTCGTGCTGGGCGAGTGGGTCGGCATGATTCCCATGGCGGCGCTCGTCGCGATCATGATCATGGTCTCGATCGGCACGTTCAGCTGGGCCTCGATCCGCAACCTTCGGGAACACCCGCGCTCCTCCTCGATCGTGATGCTCGCGACGGTGATCGTCGTCGTGGCGACGCATAATCTCGCGATCGGCGTGCTCGTCGGCGTGCTCCTCTCCGGGATCTTCTTTGCCTGGAAGATCGCGCAGATCTTCCGCGTCACCTCCGTCCTGTCGGACGGCGAGACGCACCGCACCTATGTCGTGGAAGGGCAGGTCTTCTTCGCCTCGGCCGACGACTTCACCGCCGCCTTTGATTTCCGCGAGGCCCTCGAGAAGGTGACGATCGACGTCAGCCGCGCGCATATCTGGGATATTTCGAGCGTCGCCGCGCTCGACATGGTGGTCCTCAAGTTCCGCCGCGAGGGCGCGGAAGTCGAGATCCTCGGCCTTAACCAGGCGAGCGAAACCATCGTCGACCGGCTCGGCGTCCACGACAAGCCCGGTGCGTTGGAGCGCCTGATGGGGCACTGAAACGCGTTGTGGCGGCGTCTTTCGCCGCTACAATCCGCCGGCAAGTTCAAGTAATTGCGTTTTCCGGCTCCCTGCGAGGCGAGGCGCATCAGGGAAGGTGACGTCATGACGAAGCTGCTCGCGATGATCGACGGCTCGATCTATTCGCAAAGCGTGGTTGATCACGCCGCCTGGGTGGGCCGGCGGACCGACGCCTCGATCGAGTTGCTGCATGTGCTTGGCCGCCGCGACCTGTCGAGCGCACCGGCGGATCTGAGCGGCAGCATGAATGTCGACGCGCGGGAGACGCTGCTCGAGGAGCTGGCGCGACTCGACGCCGATCGGGCGCGGCTGGCGCAGAAACGGGGACGGGTGATCCTCGACGAGGCGAAGGCGCGGCTGCTTCAGGCGGGGCTGGAAGACATCCGCACGCATTTGCGCAACGGGGATCTCGTCGAGGCCCTGCACGAATACGAGGCCGACAGCGATCTTGTCGTCATCGGCAAGCGCGGCGAGGCGGCGGATTTCGCGAAAATGCATCTCGGCTCGAATCTCGAGCGGGTCGTGCGCGCCAGCCGCAAGCCGATCCTCGTCGCGTCGCGCGCCTTCAAACCGGTCGAGCGCTTCCTGATCGCGTTCGACGGCGGGGCAAGCGTGATGAAGGCGGTGGCGCATATCGCGCAGGGCAGGCTGTTCCGGGACCTGGAATGCCGCCTCCTGACCGCCGGGGCGGAGACCCCGCAGGCGCGCGCGCGGCTCGATCAGGCGGCGGATACCTTGCGTGGCGCGGGCTACACGGTAGAGGCGGGTTTCGCGCCGGGCCAACCGGAGGAGGCGATTGCGCGCAGCATCGAGGCGGAGGGCATCGATCTGCTCGTCATGGGGGCCTACGGGCACTCGCGCATCCGCAGCCTGATCATCGGATCGACGACGAGCGAGATGGTCCGCTCCTGCCTCGTGCCGGTCATGCTGTTCAGGTGAGGGCGACCCACCCTTGATGAAGCGCACCCTTTTCTTCTCTCCCTCCCCTCAGGGAAGGACGGGGTGGGGTAGGCCGCGCCAGCGGCCTCCGTCCAGGTGCGATCATGGGAAACGTCCCGGATCCTGCACGCCCCTTCGCGCTGCGCGCGAATACCCCACCCTTGATCCCTCCCCTGAGGGGAGAGAAATCGCAGGGCCGGAGCGTGACGGGCTTGATGACACGCAGGGGAGCGGGTGCCCGGGAAAATCGAGCATGGGCGGCGTGGACGAAGCCTGCCTCAGGTGCCCTGGATCTCGCTCTCGCGGACAGCGCGCTCGCTCGTCGTGGACTTGATCCGGTAGGAGTATTCCCCCGTCTGGTCGGCCGGCATCAGCCGGACGACCTCGTAGACCCCGGCGGCGCTCGTGCGGGCGTCGGAGAAGCCAGGATGCAGGAGCCGCACCATCTGGCGGAGCTTGAACTTGTGAGTCATCGTGACCTCCTGCCGCCCGCGCCTGACGCGGGCTGTTATCGGGGGTGTGCGCCGGCGCGTGCTGCTTGCGCTACTTGCGCGCCTTGCGGGCGGCGTAGCGCGCGTCGCGCGCCGCCTTCTTTTCCGCTTCCTGCGAAATGGCGTCAGCGGCCTCGCGCTCGATCCGCGCCGCCTCTTCGGCAATCGCGGCCTTCGCCTGCGCTTCCTCTTCGGCTGCGGCGCGCGTCTTCTCGGCGAGGCGCTGCGCCTTGCGCTCGGCGAGACGCGCCTCTCGCGCGGCGCTGACGGCCTCGCGGGCCTTGCGTTTCTCGACGAGAGCCGGATCGTCGGCGGCTGCGGCCCGTTGCTGGAACTTCGCCGCCATGGCCTGTTTCGCGTCCCGGGCCGCATTCAGGCGATCCCCGAAACCCTTGTCCTTGAACCCGCTCATATTCCCTCGTCCGTCCCCTTTGTGACGCGGCGCTCAGCGCACCCGTCGAATGCTGGTGATCCTGCCCTCCGGCAACGTCCCTTGCTCCTGCTGGAGGCGGGCGATGGAGCCAACCATGCCGTTGTCGCGGGCCTTCGCCAGGTCGTCGACCCAGAGATACGCCGTGCGGGCGTCGTCATAGCTGACGAGAAACATCACGGACTTCGCGGGCGTCGCTTTGCGGAACATGTTCATGGCGTCCTCGCCTGTTGGGCCGCGGGCGGCCGATCGACAAAAAAGCCGCCCCCGTGGGGCGGCTTCGCATCAGGGCGCGCGCAAGCGCACGCCGCAACAACCTCAGGCGGCCTGGATGTTGTTGACGCCGACCTTGCCGGTGCGGCGATCTTCGGCGGTGTCGAAGGAGACCTTCTGGCCTTCGACGAGGCCGCGCATCCCGGCGCGCTCGAGAGCGGTCGCGTGGACGAAGACGTCCTTGCCGCCGTCGTCCGGCTGAATGAAGCCGAAGCCCTTCATGTCGTTATAGAACTTTACAGTGCCCGTAATCATCGGGGTAGCCTTTCGTCAGTCGCAGATACAGTTGAGCGAGGACACGAGAACGCGCCCCGACCCGGTTCGTCGAATTTTGGATAAAGAATGCGAACCTGCGTCTGGCGATGCCTGAGACGAAACAGCCCGATTGTCCGGCCAAAGTCGATAGATAGAAGGTAGGCGCTCGGGAGCGGGATAACAACCCCCCGCGCCACGAATAGTGAAAACGGCCCGCCGCTCAGGCTGGCGAGCGCCTGATCGTCTTGATGGGGACGCGGGGCCGCCCGGCCTTCTCGGCGATCGCCTGATCCTGTTCCTCGATCGTGGCGCGCGCGGGCGCATCCCCGTCGAGGCCGCCGAGGAGCGTGCGCGGCACGCGCCGGTTCGAGGAGCGGGAGCCGTCCTCATAGAAAACGTCGAAGAGCGCATAGCCGGTTTCGAGCGGCTTCGATTTCTTGCGGGCCACGTGATTGTTCCTTCGTCTCGGGAGAATCCCGCTCGGGATCGCGCGAGGCGACGCGCGCCCCGCAACGGAAGAAGCCGCCCCGGTCGGGGGCGGCTTCATGACAAACGGCGAGCAGGTCGTCCTGCTTACGCGCTTTTCAGGTTCGCGGCTGATTCCTTGCCGGTGCGGCTATCCGCCTCGACGTCATAGGAAACCTTCTGGCCCTCGGCGAGACCGCGCATCCCGGCGCGCTCGATCGCCGACACGTGAACGAACACATCCTTGCCGCCGGCATCCGGCTGGATGAACCCGTAACCCTTTTGATCATTGTACCACTTGACCGTACCCGTAGCCATGACAGGCTCCTTTCGCGCTTGAATTCCACCGCGCCCCAGCGATTTACGCGTCAGGGGCCGATGAGTTTCGATGTTTGAGAAATTTCCCCGTGCGTTGCACGGTAAAGCGCAGCTGCCCAGTCGTCGCCCAAATCTCGAATTAGCAGTCGTAAAGTTCTCTTGCGGCGTTTACAAGGCGCACGAGAGCAAAAGTCTCCGGCCCGTCGCACCTCGCGGCCAGGCCTTCCTCGTGCCGAACGGTCAGTTCCTTGCAAAACATACGCTCCGTGACCTTCACCGCCTTTCTGGCCGTGTGGACGGCCGCCTTTTCGCCGATCCTCCTGTTTCTCTGGCTCGCGGGCTCGCCGGGCCCATGGGTCAGGGCGGTAAGCCGGATCTGGGCGCGCGGCATCCTCGGCGGCCTGCGGCCGATCGTCGGGCTCGACCATTCCGAGCAGGGAATCGGGAACATTCCCGGCGAGCCCTGTCTCGTCGTCTCGAATCACCAGTCGGCCTGGGAGACGATCGCGTTCCTCGTCCTTTTCCCGGAGGTCGCCATCGTGACCAAGCAGGAACTGCTCGCGGTCCCGATCGTCGCGTGGTTCCTGCGCCTTTCCCCCATGATCATCATCGACCGCGAGAGCGGCACGAAGGCGATCAGGAAGATGATCGACGAGGGCGCCGCCGCCCTCGCGCAGGGGCGCAGCGTCCTGATCTTCCCGGAGGGCACGCGCAGCGATCCCGAGGCGCGGGTCGCGTTCAAGCGCGGCGTCGAGGTGCTCTACGGCAAGCTCGGCCACCCGGTCCTCCCGGTGGCGCTCGATTCCGGCCGCTACTGGGGCTCCGGCACGCGGCGCGCCGGCACCATCGCGGTCTCCTATCTTCCGCGGATCCCCGCCGGACTGCCTCCGCAGGCGGCGATGAAGCGCGCGGAGGAGATGATCCAGAACGAGCTCGACCGCCTCCACGGCGTCGCGCCCCGGGCGCTCGCCTCCTGAATCCTCCGGGCGCGCCGACCGGCTAGGAAACCGGCGCGCATTGCGGTCTAAACTGTCTTTGCCGCCGATGCCCCCGCGTCGGCGGTCGCTGACAGGGAGGGGACGATGAGCGACAGATACGAAGAGGGGATGCGGGTGCGCCGGCAGGTGCTCGGCGACGCCCATGTCGATCGCGCCGAGGCGCGCAAGAGCGATTTCGACGCGCCTTTCCAGCAGTTCATTACCGAGAGCGCCTGGGGATCCGTCTGGACCCGCGGCGAATTTACGCCCCGGGAACGGTCGATCGTGACCATCGCCCTGCTCGCCGGCCTCGGCAATGTGGAGGAACTCGCCCTGCATATCCGCGCGACGGCCAATACGGGTGCCACGATGGAGGACGTCCGGGAGGCGATGCTCCATGTCGCCGTCTATGCCGGCGTCCCGCGGGCGAACCACGCCATGAAGGTCATCAAGGAGATCTACGCGGAGATGGATCGCTAGCCTGCGTCCCTGACGAACGGCCGGGCGGGCAGCAGGAGATTGAGCGCCGAGGCGGCGAGGAGCCAGAGCGCGCAGGCGATGCCGAGGGCGGTGAAGCCGATCCCCGCATCGACCGCAAGCCCGAAGAGCCCGGGTGTGATCGCCGACCCCAGCACCATGACGGCGGCGGCCATCGCCCGGATCATGCCGAGTCTCGCGCTCCCGTACATGTCGGCGAGGGTCGTCGTCACGACGACCTGGCTGGCGCCGCCGGTCAGCCCGACGCCGGCGAAGAAGGCGAGGGCGCCGCCCGGGCCGATCCCCGCCGCGAGAAGCGCGGAGGCGGCCGCCAGCGGCAGGAGGTGAAAGCGGCTCAGCCGGACGGAGCCGACGCGGTCGGCGAGCCAGCCCGCTCCGATCGCCCCCGAAATCGAGCCGAGGGCGAAGAAGCTCATGCCCAGGGCAAGGGCGTCGAGGCCCCAGTTCATCGTGTCGGCGATGTAGCGCTGGTGAAAGAAGAACCCGGTGCTGATGGCGGGCGGTCCGAGCATTGTCGGGAGCAGGATCCAGAAGCGCCAGTCGCTCAGGAGATCGCGCCGCCGAATGTCCCCCGCCGCCTGCCGGCGGTCCGGCGGCGCGTTCGCGTCAGGCCGGCGCGCGAGGAGGACCGCCACGAGACAGAAGGCGAGGAGGAGCGCCACGATCCGCCATGTCGCCACCCAGCCGAGAACCGCGATCAGCGCGATCGCGGCGGCGGGCAGCGCGGCCGTGCCGACCTGGAAGCCGAGGCTCGCGAATCCGACGGCGCGTCCCCTGATTCCGGCCGGGAGCCGGGCGGTGCTCGTCATCGCCGCGTGGGTCAGGGTGCCCTGCCCGAACAGCCGCAGGCCGAGGATGGAAAGAGCGAGCAGCCAGACGCCGTTCGCGAGGGAGATGGCCAGCGCCGCCGCCGCGAGCCCCGCGAGCGAAATCGCGGCGTAGGCGCGCACGCTCATCCGGTCGAGCACGCCGCCGGCATAGATCATGATCATCCCGGAGGCGAGGGTGGCGAGCGAGAAGAGCGTGCCCACCGCCCCGTGCGACAATCCGAAATCCGCCCGGATCCCGGGCACCGACAGGGCGATGAAGAAGGTCTGCCCGAACGAGGACAGCAGCGCCAGCAGGAAGCCGAAGCCGATGGTCAGGCCGTGTTCGCGGAGGACGTTGCCGTAGGTCATGCATGCTCTGGCGTGGGGAGGGACTTCGATAGCACGACCCGCGCCGGCTGCGCGCGTGTCGAAACGGGAAAGGCGTATTGCGTCGCGGCATCCGCGCGGCGACGCTTCGGCGCTGCTTGACTCGCCGCCCGCGAGCCTCTTCATTGCAGCGCGCATGAACCATCTTTCATGTCGGCGAAAACAGCCTTATTGAGGCTGCGAACGCGGCGCGGCCAGCGCGCCCGAGGGTCGAGGAGAGAGGACTGACGATGAAGAAAGTGCACGCGAGCGCCACGGAGGCCCTTGCCGGAATCCTGCGCGACGGCATGACCATCATGGCCGGCGGATTCGGCCTGTGCGGCATTCCCGGAACGCTGATCGCCGCCGTCAAGGAATCCGGAGTCAAGGACCTGACCGTCATCTCCAACAATGCCGGCATCGACGGAGTCGGCCTCGGCATGCTGCTCGAGACCCGCCAGATCCGGAAGATGATCTCGTCCTATGTCGGCGAGAACAAGACCTTCGCGCAGCAGTTCCTGGCGGGCGAGCTGGAACTCGAGTTCAACCCGCAGGGAACGCTCGCCGAGCGCATCCGCGCGGGCGGGGCGGGCATCCCGGCCTTCTTCACCAAGACCGGCGTCGGCACCCTCATCGCCGAGGGCAAGGAAGTGCGCAATTTCGATGGGCACGACTACGTGATGGAGCGCGGCCTCTTCGCGGACATCGCGCTCGTCCACGCCTGGAAGGGCGACAAGGAGGGCAACCTCGTCTACCGGAAGACGGCGCGCAACTTCAATCCGATGATGGCCACCGCCGCCGAGACCACCATCGCCGAGGTCGAGCATCTCGTGGAGCCGGGGGAAATCGATCCCGATCACATCATCACGCCGGGCATCTACGTGCAGCGCATCGTGCACGTCCCTGGCGTGGAGAAGCGCATTGAGCAGCGCACCGTCCGTCCCCGTCCCGCAGCGTAAGGAACAGCATCATGGCCTGGACCCGTGAACAAATGGCCGCGCGCGCCGCGAAGGAACTGCGTGACGGCTTCTACGTCAATCTCGGCATCGGCATCCCGACGCTGGTCTCGAACTACATCCCCGACGGCATGACCGTGCAGCTCCAGAGCGAGAACGGCATGCTCGGCATGGGGCCGTTTCCCTATGAGGGCGAGGAAGACCCGGATCTCATCAATGCCGGGAAGCAGACGATCACGGAACTGCCGACGACGAGCTTCTTCTCGTCGGCCGACAGCTTCGCGATGATCCGCGGGGGCCATATCGACCTCTCGATCCTCGGCGCCATGCAGGTCGCAAAGAACGGCGATCTCGCCAACTGGATGATCCCGGGCAAGATGGTCAAGGGCATGGGCGGCGCGATGGATCTGGTCGCGGGCGTCAAGAAGGTCGTCGTGGTGATGGAGCACGTCGCCAAGGGCAAGGACGGCTCTGAAAGCCCCAAGCTCCTCAACGCCTGCGATCTTCCCCTCACGGGAACCGGGGTCGTCGACATGGTGATCACCGATCTCGGCGTCTTCACCATCGACAAGGAAGGCGGCGCGGGCATGAAGCTCGTCGAACTCGCCCCGGACGTCACGCTCGAGGATATCCGCTCGCGCACCGAGGCGGATTTCGAGGTGGCCCTGTCCTGATCTCGAATGGGAGCCGGGCGGCGCGGCCGCCCGGTTTCCATTATTGCGCCGGGCAATCGCCCTCGGGCAACGTCTCGAGGCTGGTCAATACGCCGCGCAGGGCGAAATCGCCGAAATCGAGGCGGAGATCCGTGCTGACGCCGTTCTCGTGCAGGGCGAAGGAGACGACATAGATGGGCGTCTGCTCCCCGCGTTCTTCACCTCGTTCGAAATAGCTCAGCGTCACCGGCCAGCGCCGCGTCTTCGACAGCGTCGGGAAGGCGCTTTCGGCCTTCTCCATTTCCCTGCCGATGACCGCGAGCGTGTCGTAGAGCGTCGATCCGTCATCCGATCCGTCGAAGACGCTCATGGCGAGCGTGGGCACGCCCTCCTCGGCCGCCGCGACCATCGCCTTCAGATGCGTCACCGGGAAAGCCGGTGCTTCGTCGATGACGATCTCCTCCTCCTGCGGCTGACGCAGGTCCAGCAGCATTTTCTGGCCGTCGATGCGCGCCTGCCCGTCGATGCGCTCGATGACCGTGCCGTCGGCGCGCGTTTCCGAGCGGTAGCGCAGGGCGAGGCCGTCGGCCTCCTCGAAGGTCGTGGAGTTCATGTCGATGGTCTGCGCCTGGCCGGCGGAGCCGGACAGGGTCGTGACCTGGCGCACGCTCGTCGCGTAGCCGTCGCAGGCATCTCCGGCGAATTCGAAGACGATGCGTCCGCGCGCGTCCTCCACATTCCTGCTGCCGCTCGCCAGCGTCAGGTCGTAGACAGCCCGGTGGGGCAGGAACTGCGCCTGCGCCGCGAAGGGCGTCGCAATGACGGAGACGAGTGCGGCGGAGAGGGTCAGAACCGGCAGAGGAAAGCGCATCGGATGTTCCCGTTGGTGGAGGGGGGAATGTAGGAGCCCCGGAGGCCGGGCGCAAACGCTCGATGCCCTCTCGGTCGCCGCCCCCTTTCTCTCCCTTGCCTGCGGCCCGGCGATGGGCGAAAACCCGCTGACAATCTGCGACGTCACGGGAGGAAGGCATGAGCAAGGTCGAGGAACGTTTGAAGGCGCTGGGGGTGACGCTGCCCGCTCCGGCGGCTCCGGTGGCGAATTACGTGCCCTGGATCCGTACCGGCGACCTCGTCGTGATTTCCGGCCAGCTCTGCCTCGGGGCGGACGGCAAGGTCGCGCCGGCGCACACGGGAAAGCTGGGGGCGGAGGTGTCAGACGAGGCGGGGCGCGAAGCCGCGCGGCTCTGCGCGATCAATCTCCTCGCCCAGCTCCGGGCCGCGATTGGCGATCTCGACATGGTCGTGCGTTGCGTGCGCCTCGGTGGCTTCATCAACGTGAAGCCCGATTACGGGCCGGTGCCGCAGGTCATGAATGGCGCGTCCGACCTGATGGTCGAGGCGCTTGGCGAGGCGGGGCGCCATGCCCGCTCGACGATCGGCGTCGCGCAGCTCCCCCTCGACGCGGCGGTCGAGGTGGAGGGCATGTTCGAAGTCCGATGAAGGACGGAGGATGAGCGCGCCCGACTGGCTGGTCGCGCGGCCGATCGCGCATCGCGGGCTGCACGACCGCGCCAATGGCCTGATCGAGAACAGCATCGGCGCCGCCCTCGCGGCGACGGCGGCCGGCTTTGCCATCGAATGCGATGTGCAGGACACGGCGGACGGGGAGGCCGTTGTTTTCCACGACGAGAGCCTCGGGCGCCTCACCGGCGCGCCGGGCCTTGTGCGGGAGACTCCTTCGCGCGAGGTGACGGGCCTCGCCCTGACCGATTCGCATGAGCGGGTACCCTCGCTCGCGGAGTTTCTGGCCGCGATCGGGGGGCGCGTCCCGCTCGTCATCGAGATCAAGAGCCGGTTCGACGGAAGCGAGACGCTGGCGCGTCGCACGCTCGCGGTGCTCGCCGGCTATCCCGGCCCCGTCGCCCTGAAGTCCTTCGATCCCGACATCGTCGCGCTCCTGCGGGCGCTTGCCCCGGATCGTCCGCGCGGGATCGTGGCGCAATCCTCGTACGGGGAGCCGGACTATGCGGCGCTGCCGCCGGAACGGCGGCGGGACATGTCCGAGCTCCTGCATCTGCCGCGTACGGCGCCGGACTTCCTGTCATGGCGGGCGGCCGATCTTCCCTGCGCCGCGCCCTTTCTCTGCCGGTACCTCGCCAGAATGCCCGTGATGACCTGGACGGTGCGGGATGCTTCGACGGCGCGCGGAGTGCGGGCGCATGCCGACCAGATTGTTTTCGAAGGCTTCCGTCCGGAAATCTGACGGCGGGCTTGTTGATTGGAGCGCGCGCGCTAAATTGCAGGGCCTGTTCCCGCTCAACAGCTCGGATGAGCCGTGCCGGACCCGACGATCAAGATTGCCCCCGCCATCTCGCTTGTCCCGATGCAGGCCTGGGATAGCTGTGCGCAGGTCGAAGCCGCGAGCGGGGTTGACGGCGTGGACCCATCCTGCCCTTTCGTCACCCACGCCTTCCTGAGCGCCCTCGAGGATGCAGGCTGCGTGGGAGCGAATACGGGCTGGTCGCCGGCCCATGTGCTCGTCGAGAACGGGGACGAGGATCTGATCGCGGCGGCCCCCTGCTATCTCAAGACGCATTCGATGGGCGAATATGTCTTCGACCATGCCTGGGCGGACGCCTATAGCCGGGCGGGAGGTCGGTATTATCCAAAGCTTCAGGTATCGATCCCCTTCACGCCCGCCACCGGGCCCCGTCTCCTCGTGCGTCCGGGAGCCGATATCGAATACGCGCAGGGCGCGCTGATCGCGGGCATGCGGGCATTGCGGCAACAGGTTGGCGCATCCTCCATCCACGCAACCTTCCTGCCGCGCGTGCAATACGAGGCGCTGACGGAGCAGGGCTTCCTCGGCCGGATCGACCAGCAGTTCCACTGGCTGAACGCGGGCTATGACGGATTCGACAGCTTCCTCGGCGACCTCGCCTCCCGCAAACGCAAGCTCATTCGCCGAGAGCGCCGTGACGCGCTTGCCGACGGGATCACCGTGGAACGCCTGACGGGCAAGGCCATCACGGAGGCGCATTGGGACGCGTTCCACGCCTTCTACGAGGATACGGGCGCACGCAAATGGGGACGACCCTATCTCAACCGGCGCTTCTTCTCGCTGATCGGGGAGCGCATGGCGGACCGCGTCCTGCTGATCATGGCGCGGCGCGGCGGGCGCTATATCGCGGGGGCGATCAACTTTCTCGGTCGCGAGACACTTTACGGGCGCAACTGGGGCTGCATCGAGGACCACCCCTTCCTGCATTTCGAGATCTGCTATTACCAGGCCATCGAATACGCCATCGAAAACGGGCTTGCGCGGGTCGAGGCGGGGGCACAGGGCGAGCACAAGCTGGCGCGCGGCTATCGCCCCGTGACGACCTATTCGGCCCACGATATCGCAGATCCGGGCCTGCGGCGCGCGGTCGCTGACTACCTCGCCCGCGAGCGCGGCTATGTGGAGGCGGTCGGCGAGGAACTCGAGGAGGCGCTGCCCTTCCGGCGCGGCGTCGGAGGGCATGAGGCGCCTGACGGGTCTTGACGGGGGCGGGCGGCTGGGCAACCTGAACCCGATCAAATCCCGGGAGATCCTGATGAGCGCCTACGATCCGGACAACATCTTCGCCAAGATCCTGCGCGGCGAGCTGCCCTGCCACAAGGTCTATGAGACGGATCACGTTCTCGCCTTCATGGATATCATGCCGCGGGGCGACGGCCATTGCCTCGTGATCCCGAAGGGGCCTGCGCGAAACCTTCTCGATGCGACGCCCGAGCAACTCGCACGCGTCGTGGAGGCGACGCAGACGGTCGCCCGTGCGGCGATGCGCGCTTTCGAGGCCGACGGTGTGACGGTGCAGCAATTCAACGAACGCGCGGGCGGGCAGGTCGTGTTCCACCTGCATGTCCATGTGATTCCCCGCCATGAGGGAATTCCGCTGAAGCCGCATTCGGGGCAGATGGCGGATCCTGACCTTCTCGCAGAGCAGGCGCGTCGGATCGCGGCAGCCATCGCCGCGTAGTGATGCATTATATAATCTCAGTTTATGATTTTTATTAATTTAACCAATATAATTGCATTATACCAACGTTTTAGAATTCTATGTTGACTGACGCCTGACATTAAATAATGATTAATGAGAGATTATTTTCGGGAGAACCGACATGACTGCTTCCGTATCAAATTCCCACGTCACTTTCGCGTCCGTCGGATGGGCGCAGAAGGAGCAGGCGGACCAGAAGTTCAAGCTCCTGACAGAGTCGGCGCAGACTGATTCGAAAGTCGCTTCCGAAGTCCTCGGGCCTATGGTCGGCTCCCCCGTTGCGCCGGAAACATCGTCGGCCGAAACCGTCGACACCGCGTTCATCAGCGGTTCCTTCCTTGCGGCCGAGGTCGAAACGGCTGTTGAGGAAGTCACCTCCGCTGAGGCGCCGGAGGCGTCGGAGGCGCTGGAGACGGCCGTGGCAGGAGAGGCGGCGGACGCAACCGACCCGGAGGCTACCGCCGAGGATGTCCGGATGGGCTATCATCGGCGCGTTGCGCCCCTGATCGGAACGGACCTGTTCCCACGGCGGCCGATCGGGCTCGGCGAGCTTCGCGACAACATCACCCTCGACGCGGGAACCGACAACCTCCGGCCCAACGATCTTGCCTACATTGCCGGGTTGAGCCGTTCGGAGTCCGACCGGATCGTGCGACATCTGGGCAGCCCCGACGGCACCCTGCATGTCGACGACCTCCTGGTGCATCTCGAGCGATTCACGTCGCGCGACGGAACGATGACCCGCGCCTCCTTCGAGCAGGGAATCCTCAACGCGGCGAACAACCTGTCCCTCGAGCGCTTCACGACAAACGGCCGGGAAGTCGACGTCGACGGCTTCATAGAGCTTGCGCGCCGCTCCGGGCTGACGGATCCGTCCGACGACGATCTCGAGGCGATGTTCGACCGCGCCGCTCGCTCGTCATGGCGCGGCAGCCGCAGCACGATCGACATGAGGGAGTTCCAGAACTTCTTTGGCCTTCGAGTCGACCGCAACGGGGACTTCTCCCCCGATTCGTTCGCTCGCGGCTACGAGCGGCAGGAGCGTCCCTGGCGGAATTCTCCGCCGGCATGGGAGCCGCCGGTTCGTCAACCGCCTTCCTGGCAGCCGCCTTCCTGGCAACAGCCTTGGCGCCCGAGCTGGCACTGCTGGTAACCGGGAAGCCCCCGCCACTATCGAAGAGCCGCGCCTTCGGGTGCGGTTTTTTTCTATTATAATATATTATGTAATTTGCATTATTAAATATGTAAGATATATTTTTAAGGAGATACATGCATATATCTTGACCAAATTAAGCTTCTGAAATAATACTATATTCATGATTTTTGGGAGTGCGGAAAATGACCAACGCGATCGACTTGTTGAGGAACACCACGTTCTTCCAGAGCAATCACTCCGCTGACGCGACCAACCCAAATGCCGAGTTCACCGAGGTCCTGAACAACGTCGAGACGGTTGAGGACGGCTCGACAACGATTACGGATCGGTTCCAGGTCCTGGCCAATGAGTTGATCGAGGTCGGGCCCGAGGCGACGGAAATCGCCGATCCCGAGCTGGCATCGGAGGTCGAGGAGGGCGAATCGGATGTCGCCCAGGACGATTTTGCGGAACTGCCTGAGGAAGAGTCCCTGGATCTGGCGGCGGAGGATGCGTCCGGCGAAGCCGACACTTCGGGCGACACAAATGACGGGGGCGAAGAGCTCCCCGACATGTCCAATGTTGATGGCGACACCGATACCGAAACCGCTCCAGAGGTGGATCCCGAGGTTGAGGGCGACGCCGATCCAGAGGTCGAACCCGAGGTCGAGCCCGAAACGGCGGAGGAGGAAGGCAGCGAGGTCGTGTTCCGCAGCCTGGAGGAGATCGCCGAGTTCGAGCCTTCGGACCGTGAGTTTTCACCTGCTGGCAACAACCTCGATCCCGAAAATACACTTGGACCGGAGGACGGCGGGACGGTGATGCTGAACGGCGAGATGGTGATGGGCAACCACGACGCTGAGAACGACGAGAGCCAGGCGGCCCCCATCTATCCCGATGTCGGCCGGTTCCTGACGGGGCCCAGCGGCCAGATGCGTCTCAATGAACTCGCCGGCCATATCGAGCCCCTTGGAGGCGCCAACGGCCTGCTCGACGAGTTCGCGCTGGAGGACGCCTTCCAGATTTCTTCCCTCGCCGCCGATGCGATCATCGCCAATAACGGCGGCCCGATCCATGTCGACCAGATCATGACGGCGATGTCCGAGCGGCATACGGAGGGCTTCCGCTTCATGATTCCCGATTCGGGCATCGATCAGGCGCTTCTCGACCTGATGGGCGGCGACGTCCTCGGCAATCTCTCGACCTTCGGTGAAGAGGGACGGATCGACGAGGAAGGCTTCACGAACCTCGCCCAGGAGGCCCTTCGGATGGCTGGCGAGCGGCCTACGCTCCGGCAGCTGTCGCAACTCTTCGAGCTCATCGCCGGCGATCGTTTCCTTGATGTCGGCGAGGCGATGGAGGCCTGGCCGAATTCGGTTGCAGAAAACGGAAACTTCTCGCTGGGCTCGCTCGGCCAGGAACTGTCGGTCCAGCTCGCCAACCTCCCTCGCACGAGCGAGCCTTCTCCCCCGGAGCGTCGCCCGGAACCCAGCGGAATGCGTCCGTACTCGGCTGGCATTCACGGCGTGGCTTCACGATTGTGGGATAGTCTCGCGGGGAACTCGAGCCTCTCGCGGAGCGAATATGCCAGCCTGGCAGATACCGCGTCACGCCTGACGGGCGCCTTTCTCCATCCCGCCACGATCCACAGCGCCTACAACAACAAGCAATGGCGCGATGGCGATCCGGGCATTGGCCAGAGGGAATTCGTCTCTGCCTTTGGATGGGATCCCTCTCCCTGGGACGTTGTGAACGGCGTCAACCGCTCGGCTTCGTCTTGGTCCTCAAGCTGGAACCAGTCGATCACGCTGCCGACCTGGTCATCCTGGAACAACGGCTGGGGCCAGTCCTGGCGAAACGACTCCTGGGGCCAGCACGGTACCCGCGGGTGGTGATCCGGGAATGCCGAAGGCAGGATAAGCAGAAGGGGCCGCGCGATGCACGGCCCCTTCTCTGCCTGAACGCTCAGCGATAGATCCGCGCGATCTCATCCACGAGAGGAGCGACCCCGAAGCGGACCGGGTCGGTCGCGGGCAGGCCGTAGGTCTTGCTCGCACGATCGAGCTCGGCGCGCGCCTCCTCCTCCGCCAGGGCCTCGGTGTTGATCGAGATGCCCACGCAGCGAATCGCCGGGTTCGTCAGACGTCCGCAGGCGATTGTCATGTGGATGACGTCGCCGATCGTGGGAAGGGGCGTGTTGACGCCCCGCATCGTGCGCCGGGTCGGCTCATGGCAGACGATGAAGGCGTCCGGCTGCGCGCCGTGCAGCAATCCGAGCGAGACACCCGCGAACGAAGGGTGAAAGAGCGAGCCCTGGCCCTCGATCAGGTCCCAGTGATCGTGCGCGGCCGCAGGGGAAATCCACTCCACGGCTCCGGAAATGAAGTCGGCCACCACAGCGTCGATCGCGGCTCCCCGGCCGGAAATGAAGACGCCCGTCTGACCGGTCGCGCGGAACTCGGCGTCGAAACCGGCGTTGCGCATGCCCTTCTCGAGGGCGAGCACTGTGTACTTCTTGCCGACGGAGCAATCGGTTCCGACCGTCAGGAGCCGCATGCCGGGGCGCTTGTCGCCCTTGCCGGTGGCGAAGCGTTCCCGGGTCATGCGCACGTCGTGCAGCTTGCGTCCGTGCTTCTGCGCCGCTTCGGCGATCTGCGGGATGTCGCCGAGGCGCATGTGCAGGCCGGAGGCGATGTCGAGACCGTTCTCGATCGCCTCGACGATGATCGAGATCCAGTGGTCCGGCAGGACGCCGCCTGCATTGACCACGCCGATCACCATCGTCCTGACGCCTTTCCCGGCCGCTTCCTTCGGCCCCATCTCGGGGAGCTTCGCATCCGCCTTGCAGCCTTCTAGGCGCATCTGGCCGAGGCACCAGTCGCGCCGCCAGTCGACGATGCCGAGCGCCGTCTTGGCCGCGAGCGCGTCGCGCGCGTCGCCGAGGAAGAGCAGGTAGGGATGTTCGATCAGCATGTCACTCTCGTCCTCCGAAAAGCGCCGCTCGCGGCTCGATGCGGCCTGTCGCGCACGCCAGAAACTGCGCGGTTGCGCGTCAGGCGCAAGATCCGGGCGGGCGCGAATTTTGCGATCCCGAAGCGCGCGAATGCCCGAACGAGAACCCGGACCGACGGGGCGAGATCAGTGCGCCATGAAGACCGGGATGGTCGCGTTCGACAGAATGTGGCTCGTCGCGCCGCCGAAGATCATCTGCCGGATCCGGCTCTGGGTGTAGGCGCCCTTGACGAGAAGGTCGCAGCCGACCTCGCTGGCATAGGTCAGGATCACCTCGCCGGGATTTCGCCTCTCCGAGGTCAGCGCCACCGATTCGACGGAAAGCCCATGCCGTTGCAGCGAGCGCGCGAGCTGTTCGCCCGACGGGCCAGGCACCGTGGCGCCCTCGACCGTCAGAACCACGATTCGGCGCGCGAAGGCGAGGAGGGGCATCGCCATGGCGACGACATGGGCGGTCTCGGTCGAGCCGTTCCATGCGATCACGATGGTCTCGCCCAGCGTCGCCAGGGGCGTCGGCGGGGCGATCAGCACCGGACGCCCGCCCTCGAAGAGCACGGCCTCCAGCGTCGACATGCGCGGACCGGAGGCGCGCTGGTTGGGCTTGCCGAGCACCGTCACGTCGAAGACGCGGGAATGGCTGCCCACGAAGTCGTCGCCCGGAGGCGCGTCGGGAACCCAGCGGTGACAGAGCTTGCCCGTGGCGCCTGCGTCGCGCGGCACGTCATGCGCGGCCATGGCGTTTTCGAAGAGAAGCCTGGCCTGCGCTTCGCCCTCGGCGTCGCCCCGCTCGTCTGCGGCCCATGTCAGGCCCATCACCATGTCCACGGAGACGATCTCGGCGAGCGGCGGCCGCAGGGCGAAGCCCTCGATATAGGAATCGAACCGGCGCGCCAGCTGCAGGGCGGTTTCGAAGGTCGCGCTGATCTGATCGTGCGGGGCGGTCGGCAGCAGGAGCGTCTTCATCGGCCGGATCCTCTTGGAGATTCTCGATCTTGACGCCAGCATTGCCCGTAACGTCGCGCTTGCGCAACCATGCAGGCGAAGGCATCCGGTTTGGGCCTAGCGCTGGAAACGCAATCCGAGGAGATAGGTCTCGACGCCATAGTCGCTCCCGGTCCGCGTGGTGCGGAGCCGCTCGTGGCGAATCTCGCTCGACAGGGCGAGCGCCCGGTTCAGGGAATAATCGAGGCCGAGGGAGGCGGCGAGGACGCGGTCCGTCGCTCGCGAACCGCCGTATCGGACCGCTTCGAAGGAGGCTCCCGCGTTGAGGACGAGGTAGCGGCGCAGCTCATGGCGCAGGTCGAGGCCGATGCGCTGCGTCCGGTTGCCGCTTGCTCCCGCCGCCGTCGTCTCGTCCAGGCGGCTCGTGCCCGTCAGCCGGAGCGTCGTGATCGGTGTGAGGGACCAGGCGAGCGCCGCATCCGCGACCAAGCCGTCCAGACGACGCAGGGCGGGGTCGTCATATTGCCGCGTCTGATAGCCGAGCGACATTTCCCCGGTCAGCGTCCGGGTCAGCTCGAAGCTCGAACCGACGCGTCCCGTCCAGCCGTTGGAGGAGCGGCGCAGGCCCGAAGAGCCGACCCGGCGATCATAGAGCCGGCGGTCGAAGCCGAGTTCGACAAAGGGCAGGAGACCGGGGTGGATTTCGTAGGCGGCGCGCAGGGATGCGCCGAGGCTCGTGCGATCGCGTTCGCGCTGCGAAACAACGCCGCCGCCGGTCAGCCGGGCATCCTCATGGACCGTGCGGCCCGCAGAGCCGCGCAGGCGCAGTTGCAGGCGGTTGAAGTCCCGCGTGACGCTCGCCGCGGCGGAATATCCGACGACGAGGGGGCGGCCGGAAACCTGTCCGGGAAGCTCCGGAGAGCCGGGGCGTTCGGTATCGAGGGAGAGGGCGCCCTCCAGCGCCAGCCGGGTCGCCGAGGTCGCGTCGATGCGCAATGACGTGCTGGCGTCGAGGGCGGGGCGGCTGGCGTCGCGCTCCCGGCGATACGTGTCGTAGCTGCCGCGCAGGACGCCCGAGAATGCATGGCGGCTCCACCCGCTCTCGAGGCGCATCTCGCCGTCGGTGCGTGAAAGAGCGTCCCCGCGCGAATTCGTGGAGACCCTTTCCGGATTGGTGTCCCAGCCGAGGCTCTGGCGGATGGTGGCGTAGACCCGCATCGCGCCGAGGCGGATCCCGAGCGGATCGTAAGGGTTCGTCTCGACCGGCGGCGGCCCCGGATCGCCGAGAGGCAACGGAGTCCCCGGGATCGCGTTGACGGGCTCGCGCACGGGCGCGGCGACGGAGCCGGCGACGCCCGACCGGACCGGAAGGCGCGTCGCGTCCCGGGTCACGCCGGCGCTCCCCGTGGTGACGGGGTCGCTTCGAAGCCGCAGTTCCGGAAGCGCGCGGGCGGCCGCGTCCTCCGTCTGCGTCGCGGCCGATTGCGCCTGGGCTTCGGGCGCGGCAAGGACCGCGACCGCCAGGATAGACGCCGACAGGATGGTCGATGAACGACGCGCCACAGCCACACTCGCCCCGGAACAGACCCGGCCACGCGCCGGTCATGCTTCACGAGACGTAAACGAAGCTGGTTAATAGCCCGTCAACGCGCCGGCGCGAGGCACGTCCTGGTTGCTGGCGAGGTGCGTGCGGTTCCGGTTCCGCGATTTGCGATTCCATCCGCGGGCAAAGCTCTGTAGAAGCAGGCCGGATCGAATGTGAAGTGAAGCCATGCCCGAGACCACGCCCTTCATCCAGCCGGACGCCCGGACCGACGCCCTCGCCTCGGCCCTGCGTACGCTCGCCGCCGAACGGGACGGGATCGAGCGCCTGATCGAAGCCGTCGCCGACGGGCTGGGAGAGCCCTTCGCGCAGGCGGTGGCGACCCTTGCGAGGATGACGGGTCGCGTCATCGTCTCGGGCATGGGCAAGTCGGGCCATATCGGCCGCAAGCTTGCCGCCACGCTCGCCTCGACCGGCACCGCCGCCTATTACGTGCATCCGGGGGAGGCGAGCCACGGCGATCTCGGCATGATCCGCGAGGAGGACGTGATCGTCGCGCTCTCCTGGTCGGGCGAGACGAACGAGTTGTCCGACATCATCGCCTATGCCAAGCGCCACGGCGTCGCCCTCGTCGCCATCACCTCAAACGCGGATTCGACCCTTGGCCGCGCGGCCGATATCTGCCTCGCGCTTCCGCGTGCCCGCGAGGCCTGCCCGAACGGCCTTGCTCCCACGACCTCGACGACAATGCAGCTCGCGCTGGGCGATGCGCTCGCCGTCGCGCTGCTCGAGCATCGCGGCTTCACGGCGAGCGACTTTCGCACCTACCATCCCGGCGGCAAGCTCGGGGCGCTGCTCAAGCAGGCGCGCGACATCATGCACACGGGCGACCGCCTCCCCCTCGTGACCGTGGGGACGGGGATGGGCGAGGCGCTTGCGATCCAGAGCGAGAAGAGCCTCGGCTGCGTCATCGTCGCGGATGAGAACGGCGCGCTCGCGGGCATCGTGACCGATGGCGATATCCGCCGCCACATGTCGAACGACCTTCTCGCGAGGCGCGTCGACGAGGTGATGACCCGCAACCCGCTGACGATCCCCCCCGACCTGCTGCTGGCGGAGGCGCTGGAGACGATGGAGATGCGCAAGGTCTCCGCGCTGATCGTCGCCGAGCAGGGGCGGCCCATAGGGCTCGTTCACGTGCTCGACCTGCTGCGCGCCGGGGCCGCCTGAGATCTGTCAGCCTGGATCGGGACGCACGATGACCGTCTCAGCGATCGGCGTGATCTCGTCGGCCGGCATTCCGACACGGCGGGCGTGGTCGCGGATGGATTCGAGATCCCGCGCCTCATAGATGCAGATGGTGCCGAGCCGTCCGTCATCCTCGGTAACGACGTAGCTGCGGATCCAGCGGATCTGGTCGGGCATCTCGTCATTCCCGACACGCGCCGATTCCGCGCCTGCCTTCTCGAGTTCAGGGCCGTCGGCCCAGGCACTGCGGCGACGAATTGCGTAGAGTTGCATGAGAACCTCCCCGATCTTGATGGGCAATGCCAAACCGTTTGAGCGCCGCTGACGTGACGCCATTTCATAGGAGGGCATTCGGTGTGTTTGAGCTTACTGCTTGACGATGGCAAGATACCGAATGTTACTTCAGTAAAGCACAAACGGATCCTTTTGCGAAGATACTCTCCGGCCGAGTTGGAACCGAACGGGTTGCTCCGGCGCTAATCCAAGCTTCGCCTCCGTGCTTCACACGAGTTGCGCATTTCCCGCGTATTGCCGATATCCAGCCTTCGACCCCCTCGCGATCGGGAGAAATTCGCGCATGAGCACCTATCGCCTCGACAAGCTTTTCGCCCCGCGTTCGATCGCGCTCGTGGGTGCCAGCCGGCGCGAGGGATCGCTCGGGCGCACGATCCTGCGCAATCTGACGGAAGCGGGATTCGAGGGCCCGATCGCGCTGGTCAATCCACGCTATTCATCAATTGACGGCGTGCCCTGCGTGGCGCGCGTCGAGGATCTCGATCCCGCCCCCGACCTGATCGTCATCGCCGCACCGCCCCAGGCGGTGCCCGGCATCGTCGAGGCTGCGGGCCGCAAGGGGGTCGCGGCGGCGATCATCATCACGGCCGGTCTCGGCCATGGCCCCGATTCCCTTGCCGAGGAGGCGCGCGCGAAGGCGCGGGCGCACGGCCTGCGGCTCGTCGGTCCCAATTGCCTCGGCGTCATGGCGCCCCGCGCGAGGCTCAACGCCAGCTTCGCGGCGCATGCGCCCATCCCCGGCGACCTGGCGCTGATCTCGCAATCCGGGGCGATCGCGGCGGCGATGGTGGAATGGGCGGCGAAGCGCAATGTCGGCTTCTCAGCCGTTGTCTCGATGGGCGACAAGGTCGATGTCGATTTCGGCGATTGCCTCGACTACTTCGCCACCGATCGGCAGACGCGGGCGATCCTGCTCTATGTCGAGTCGATTTCCGCCGCCCGCAAGTTCATGTCGGCGGCGCGGGCGGCCTCGCGCGCCAAGCCCGTGGTCGTGATCAAGTCGGGCCGCCACGCCCAGGGCGCGAAGGCGGCGGCGACCCATACGGGCGCGCTCGCCGGTTCCGACGCGGTCTATGACGCGGCCTTCCGGCGCGCGGGCCTGCTGCGGGTCTATGATCTCGACGAACTCTTCGCCGCCGCCGAGACCCTCGGCCGCCAGAAGCCCTTCCGCGGCGGACGGCTGGCGATCCTCACGAATGGCGGTGGCGTCGGCGTGCTCGCCGTCGACCGGCTCGTCGATCTCGGCGGCGAACTCGCCGATCTTTCGCCGGAGACCCGCGCGGCGCTCGACGCGGTCCTGCCGCCGACCTGGTCGCGCGCCAATCCCGTCGACATCATCGGCGATGCGGATGCCGCACGTTACGCAGCCTCCCTCGAGGCGCTTCTCGCCGACGAGGCGAATGACGCGCTGCTCCTGCTCAACGTCCCGACTGCGCTCGCCTCCTCCTCGGACGCGGCGCGGGCGGTGGTCGAGACCGTGGAGAAGGACCGCGCCGCGGGCTTCCGGCGCAAGCCTGTCTTCGCCGTCTGGCTCGGCGAGGACGACGCGACCGGGGCGGCCTTCGAGGCGGCGAACATCCCGCGCTTCTCCACCGAGGCGGAGGCGGTGCAGGGCTTCATGCATCTCGTGCGCTACCGCGAGGCGCAGGATCTCCTGATGGAGACCCCCGACAACCTGCCGCAGGGCTTCACCCCCGACCGCGCGACGGCGCGGGCGATCGTGGCGAAGGTCGTGGAGGAGGGCCGCACCTGGCTCGACCCGATCGAGGTGAGCAAGCTGATGGCGGCCTACGGGATTCCCGATGCCGCCGTGCAGCTTGCCCGCGATCCGGAGGAGGCGGCGCGCCTCGCGCAGCCGATCCTCGCCCGCGGCGGCACCGTCGCCGTGAAGATCCTCTCCCCCGACATCGTCCACAAGTCCGATATCGGCGGGGTCGCCCTCGATCTCACGAGCGAGGCTGCCGTGAGCGAGGCCGCACGGATGATCCTCGAGCGCGCCCGCGAGCGCCGGCCGCAGGCGCGCATCACCGGGGTCACCATCCAGGCGATGGTGCGCAAGCCGAAGGCGCGGGAACTGATCGCGGGCATAGCGGACGATCCGACCTTCGGCCCGGTCGTCGTCTTCGGGCGTGGCGGCACCGCCGTCGAGATCATCAACGACAAGGCGCTCGCCCTGCCTCCACTCGACATGAACCTCGCCGGAAACCTCGTCTCGCGCACCCGCGTCTCGCGCATCCTCAAGGCCTATCGCGACGTGCCCGCCGCCGACGAGCACGCGGTCAGGCTTGTCCTCGTGAAGCTCTCGCAACTCGCCGCCGACCTGCCGGAGGTGCGCGAACTCGACATCAATCCCATGCTCGCCGACAAGGACGGCGTCATCGCCGTCGACGCCCGCGTCGCCGTCGCCCCGGTTCCGCCGGAGCAGCGCAAGGGATCAGGGCATCTGCGCTTCGCGGTGCGGCCCTATCCCAATGAATGGGAGCGCGAGATCACGGCCCGCGACGACCGGCAGGTCATCGTGCGGCCCGTCCGACCGGAGGACGAGGCGCTGTTCGTCGCATTCTTCGGCAAGGTCAGCGACGAGGACTTGCGCCTGCGCTTCTTCGCCCCCGTGCGCGACTTCTCGCATTCCTTCATCGCCCGGCTCGTCCAGATCGATTATGCCCGCGCCATCGCCTTTGTCGCGATCGACAAGGAAAGCGGCGAGATGCTCGGCGCCGTGCGCCTCCATGCCGACGCCAACATGGAGACGGGCGAATACGCCATCCTCCTGCGATCCGACCTGAAGGGGCAGGGCCTCGGCTGGCAGCTCATGGAGATGATGATCGAATGGGCGCGCGCGGAGGGGCTCTCGGTGGTCGAGGGGCAGGTCCTGCGCGAGAACACGACGATGCTCGACATGTGCCGCAGCCTCGGCTTCGACATCCGCACGGATGAAGAGGACCACGACCTCAAGGTGGTGAAGCTGTCCCTGAAAGGCGACCGGCCCTAGAGCGGCCAGACGAGCAGGATCATCGGGACGCCGACCGCGACCACGATGATCTCGAGCGGAAGCCCGAGCCGCCAGTAATCGCCGAAGCGAAAGCCTCCAGGCCCGAGAATCAGGGTGTTGTTCTGGTGCCCGATCGGCGTGAGGAAGGCGCATGAGGCCCCGACCGCCACCGCCATCAGGAACGGGTCGGGGTCCACCCCGAGCGTCAGCGCGGCCCCGATGGCGATCGGCGACATCACGGCGGCGGTCGCCGCGTTGTTCATGAAGTCCGAGAGTGTCATCGTCACGACCAGGATCAGCGTCAGCGCGAGGATGGCGTTGCCCTGGGCGAGCCAGTCGAGCAGCGCCGTCGCGACGAGATCAGCCGCGCCCGTGGTCGCCATGGCCCCCGCGACCGGGATCAGCGCCCCGAGGAGGATGATCACCGGCCAGTCGATGGCGGTGTAGACGGTCCGCGGCGCGACGAGCCGCAGGGCCATCGCCGCAAGCACCGCCGCGGCGAAGGCGATGGACGCCGGAAACAGGCCGAAGGCGGCGGCGGCGATGGCGGCGCCCATCACCGCGAGCGCGGTCAGGGCTTCCTTCGGATTGGGAATGCGCAGCGCGCGTTCCGCGAGCGGCACGCAGCCGAACTGGGCGGCAAAATCCGAAAGACGCGGCGCCGTCCCCTGCATCAGCAGGACGTCCCCGGCCTGCAGCACCATGGTCCGGAGCCGCGCGCGCGATCGCTGGCCCTGCCGCGAGACGGCCAGCATGTTGATGCCAAAGCGCGTGCGCAGCCGGATGTCGGCGGCGGAACGTCCGATCAGCGACGAACCCGGCAGGATCACGAGTTCGAGAAGTATGACCTCGTTTTCCCCGTCGTCGCTCTTCTCGGCGGCCTTCTTCGCCTCTTCGGCCGTCGCCTCCCCGTCGTGCGCCGTCTGGCCCTCCGTCTCGCCCTCCGCCGTCTCGCCCTCCGCCTTTTCGTCAGCCGGCTTCCTGGCCTCCTCCAGGACCAGTCCAAGGCTCGAGAGGGCGGCAGCGAGAGTTTCGGGTTCGGCCTCGATCACGAGGATGTCGTTCTGGCGGACCTTGCGCCAGGGATTGGGGGCAGTCAGGCGCACCTCGTTGCGAACGAGCCCGACGACCATCGCATCCGCTTCCTCGAGGGCCTTCTCGATCTCCCTCAGCGACATGCCGACGGCCTTCGCGTCCTCCGGGATGCGCGCCTCGGTCATGTATGCGCCCGTCTCGAAGCCCTCGGCGCCCTTGCGCTCCCGGACCGGGACGAGCTTGCGCCCGATCAGCATGACGAAGCCGACGCCGACGAGCGCCACGGCGAGGCCGACGGGAGCGAAATCGAACATGGTGAAGGCTTCCTCGCCATATTCAGCGCGAAAACCCGAGACGATGAGGTTGGGCGGCGTCCCGATCAGCGTCGTCATGCCGCCGAGGATCGAGCCGAAGGACAGGGGCATCAGGACCTGGCCCGGCGGGATCTCGTGTTTCGAGGCGATCTGGAGGGCGAGCGGCATGAGGAGGGCGAGCGCGCCGACATTGTTCATGAAGCCCGAAAGAACGGCCCCGAGCGCCGTCAGCGCCGCCAACGTGGTCCACGGCCCGGCCTCGCGGGGAAGAAGCCGCTGGGCGATGGCGTCGACGGCGCCGGAACTCTGCAACGCGCGGCTCAGGATCAGGACGCAGGCGACGGTGACGACGGCGGGATGGCCGAAGCCAAGAAACGCTTCGTCGCGCGGCACCAGACCGGCGACGACGCAGGCGAGCAGCGCCCCCACCGCCACCATGTCATGGCGCCAGCGGCCGAGGAGAAACATCACGATCGTCGCGAGGAGGATGGCGAGGATGACGCCCTGATCCTGGGTCATGCGGGTTCCGAAACGGGTGAGGGCGAAGGCGGGCGGCTTGGGTTTCGCCGGAGCAACCCGGCGGCAGGTTCGTTCGACGTGGCGGCCGGTGGAATCCTTTCAGGCGATCTCGACGACGATGCGTCCCCGCACGCGGCCCTCGACGATCTCGGAGGCTCGCGGGATCACCTCGTCGAGACCGATCGTGGTGGTCATGTCCGCAAGCGCCGCATGATCGAGGTCGCGGGCGAGGCGGCGCCACGCCTCTTCTCGCAGGGGGAGGGGCGCCATCACCGAATCGACCCCGAGAAGCGAGACGCCGCGCAGGATGAAGGGCGCGACCGATGTCGGCAGGTCCATCCCGCCGGCGAGGCCGCAGGCCGCGATCGCCCCGCCGTAGCGGGTCATTGAAAGGAGATTGGCGAGCGTGTTGGAGCCGACCGCGTCCACGCCCGCCGCCCAGCGCTCCTTGGCGAGGGGACGCGCCGGACCCGAGAGCTCGGCGCGGTCGATGATCTCGGATGCCCCAAGCCCCTCAAGATAGGCCGCCTCGCCCGTGCGCCCCGTCGAGGCGATCACGCGCCACCCCGCCTTTGCGAGCAGGGCGATCGCGACCGAGCCGACGCCGCCCGCGGCTCCGGTGACGATCGCGGGACCCCGGTCGGGCGCAAGCCCGTGCCGCTCGAGCGCCATGACGCAAAGCATCGCCGTGTAGCCGGCGGTCCCGATCGCCATGGCCTGCGCGGCGCTCATCCCCTCCGGCAGCCTGACGAGCCAGTCGCCCTTGACGCGGCTCTTCTGGGCGAAGCCGCCCAGATGCGTCTCCCCGGTGCCCCAGCCGTTGAGGATCACGGCGTCGCCGGCCTTGAATCCCGGATGGCCAGACGTCTCGACGATGCCGGCGAAGTCGATCCCCGCGATCATCGGGAAGCGGCGCACGACCGGCGCCTTGCCCGTGATGGCGAGGCCATCCTTGTAGTTGAGCGTGGAATGCGTGACGCGGACGGTCACGTCGCCGTCCATGAGTTCGGCTTCGGGGAAGTCCCTGAGCACGGCCTGCGTCCCCGCTTCGCCCTTTTCGATGACGATTGCCTTCATGTCCGTCCTCCTTGAAGCGTTTTTCCTCGTTTTCCCTTTGTCGCGCGCCGGACGCAGGCGGGCAAGCGGGTTCCTCGGCCCGCACCTATCGTGCGGGCTCGGCCTGCATGCGCTCGACGCGTTTCTCCACGATGGGCAGGTTGATCACGGCCGAGGCGATGCCCAGCGCGACGGAGAGCCACCAGACGATCTCGTAGCTCCCGTACGCCTCGTAAAGTACGCCGCCGAGCAGCACGCCGAGGAAGCCGCCGACCTGGTGGGAGAAGAACACGAAGCCGTAGAGCATCGCCATGTAGCGCGTGCCGAACATCACCATGACGAGGGAGGAGGTCGCGGGCACCGTCGAGAGCCAGAGCAGCCCGATCGTGATCCCGAACAGGATCGCGGAAGCCGGGCTCGCCGGGACCAGGATGAATGCCGTGATCGCGATCGAACGGGCGAGATAGATCCAGGCAAGGATGTAGCGCTTGGGCATGCGCGTGCAGAGCCATCCCGAGACGAGGCAGCCGACCGCGTTCGCAAGCCCGATCAGCGCCAGCGTCCAGCCGCCGATCGCGGGCGAGAGTCCGGAATCAAGGAGATAGGCGGGAAGGTGCGTGGTGATGAAGGCGAGCTGGAAGCCGCAGGTAAAGAAGCCAAGCACCAGATAGATGTACGAGCGGTGCCGGAAGGCCTCCGCCAGCGCCTGCGGGATCGACTGGGTCGGTTCCGGAACGCTTGCCGCCGTCCCGGATGAGTTTTTGCGGCCTGCGAGCGCCAGCGACAGGGGCAGCACCACGAGCAGGCTGACCGCGAACCAAAGCAAGGCCTCCTGCCAGCCGAAGGAGGCGATCAGGACGTTTCCGATCGGCGGGAAGAAAAACTGCCCGAGCGAGCCCGCCGCCGTTCCAGCGCCGAACGCCATCGGCCGCCAGTGCTCCGGCAGGATCTTGCCGAAGGCTCCGAGGACGAGGTTGAAGGAGCAGGCCGAGAGGCCGAAGCCGATCAGCACCCCCGCGCCGAGGGTCATTGTGCCGGGCGTGGAAGCCATGGACATGACGACGAGCCCAAGCGCGTAGACGAGCGCGCCGGCGATCAGCACGCGCACCGTGCCGAAACGGTCGGCGACGGCGCCGGCAAACGGCTGTCCGGCGCCCCAGAGCAGGTTCTGGATGGCGATGGCGAGTCCGAAAACATCGCGCCCCCAGCCGTATTCCGACGTCATGGGAACCTGGAACAGCCCGACGCTCGCGCGCGGCCCGAAGGTGACGAGGGCGATCAGGCATCCCGACAGGACGACGAGTTCGGGCGAGACCCGCGACAGGCGCGGTGAGGAGGCGGGGGACGGCATCACTGGCTCCGCAAAGGGACCCGGAAACCTAGATCGCCATGCCGGAAAGCGTAAGTCGTCATGGCGAAAAGCAGGGATCGCTTTTTCGCATGGCATCAGAGGAGCCAAGGGATCAGGAAGAAGAAGCAACTCAAGTTCGGGCTAAGCTAAGCAGTATGTGACTGTGTCCTAAGTGTCACGCAAGAAATGAAGTAATAGATTTCTCAAAAAAGCTGATTCAAACACATTGGGCTGCCTGATAGAAGCGATTCCCCGCATCGGAGGATCGTCGGAGCGTGGCAATTAATGTATTGACTGTCCGGCGTCTGACGCCTTTTGCGTTGTTGTTGATGCTGGCCGGCTGTGGCGGCGGGGGCGATGGCGGTGAGGCAGCGGCTGCTCCTCCAGGGGGCGGCGCGACGCAGACCACCGTCGCGACCACATCACCCACCGTCACGAAAGACCTGTTCACCAGCGCGGGGGCTGCCTCACTCGCGTATGTGACCGGCTTCGACGAAGCGGCCGCGAGCGCCGTGCGCGGCTCGACGGAATTCGAGGCGCAGAAGCGAAACGTGAAGATTGGCGGGAGCACCTATTCCAGCTTCTCCTTCGCCGATATCCGGGCCGAGTATGCCCTCTCGACCGGCCTCACCGGCGCCGGCCAGACGATCGCCATCGTCGATGACGGCTTCCGCGTGAGTCATGCCGAACTCGACGGAAAGGTACTGAAGAGCTTCGGGAATCCGGGCGTCGAATCGCACGGCACCGCGGTCGCTGCGCTCGCCGCGGGCAAGCGGGACGGTTCGGGAATGATGGGTGTTGCCCCCGGTGCGAACCTGCATCTCTCGACCTTCATGGACGGCTTCTCAGCGCTCGCCGCGGCGACGCGCGACGCGGAGGCGGTCGGGGCCGTGGTGCAGAACAATTCGTGGGGATACAAGATCCCCGTCACCGATATCCAGGCAAGCCTCGCCGCCAATCCCGGCTGGAGCGTCGAGCAGGCGTTGCAGAATTCGCTCGGCGGCTCCGCGACGGAAATCCGCAGCTACCTGGATGCCCTCGGTTCTTTCACCCGACGCGGGGTCGTGGTCTTCGCCGCGGCAAACGACAAGGCCGCGACGAGCTCAACGGTGATGGACGGACTTCCCGTGGTCGCTCCGGAACTCGGCGCGGGGTGGCTGGTGGCGATCAGCGCGATCGCGAAATTCGACAATGGCCGCATCGTCTCCGCCGATCGCATGTCCGCCGGCTGCCTGCAGATGGCCCATACCTGCCTCGCCGCGAATGGCGTGGTCTATTCGGCGACGGCGGCGAGCGATACCGCCTACGGCCTGTGGAACGGCACCTCCTTCGCCGCCCCGCAAATCGCCGCTGGCGTCGCGTTGCTCGCTGAGGCCTTCCCGGGCCTTCCCGCCAACGACATCCGGCGGCGTCTTCTCGCCACTGCGGATAACGGGTTCTTCACGCCGACCGCCTGGAGCGATTTCGGCAATGGCGTCGTCCATGGCTACAATGCCGAGTTCGGACACGGATTCATGGATCTGCGCGCGGCGCTGCTTCCCATTGGGGCGACCGGCCTGCCCGCGACGAACAGCGCCTATGGAGGCGTCACGCCCCTGGGGAGCACCTATGTGTCGGGGGGTGAGGCGCAGGGGGATGCCGTCGTCAGGGCGCTCGCCGGAGAGACCATCGCCGTATTCGATTCGCTCGGCGCAGGTTTCAGGGCGCCCGCCCTCGCGATCTATGGAACGAGCGCGCGCAGCACGTTTGCGCCGCGCCTGCGCAGCTTCGCCGCAGGCAATACCGGGCGTCCCGCAGCCGCAAGCCTCTCCTATGCGGGGGAGAACGGGACCGGCGGCTGGTCGCTTCACGCGGGGGAGAGCGGGAGCGTGCTCGAGCAACTCGGCCTCAGCGCCGCAACGACGCCCCTCGTCACGGGCGCGGGAAATCTGGCAGGCCTCGCCCATGACGCACTCTCCTTCGGCATGAGCCGTGACATGGGGGGAGGAAGCTCCTTCTCCTTCTACGCCTTCTCCGGCATGCGCCCGGAATCGCCTGACTGGCCGGAGGGATTGGCGCCCGGCCTCTCCCGCCTGCATCCGGAGGAGGATGTCTCCGTCACGTCCGGCGGGGGCTTCGCCTGGTCGCGCCCTCTTGGGGCCGCCACCGTGACCTTCGGCGCCTCCTTCCTTTCGGAACCGGAGGGGATGCTCGGGATGCGCTCGGTGGGACCCGGGCAATCGGCGAAGGGGCTCTCCGGTGCGCTCGATCTGGGCCTTGCTGTTCCGCTGGCCGCCACGGGCGCCAGGATCGCCTTCTCGGCGCAGGTCGGAACCGGCGACGGATCGGGGGATGGCCTGCTGCGCGGGACCCAGGGCGCGGTTTTTTCAGCCTTCGGCGTCTCCCTCCAGAAGGAGTCCGCCTTCCGGGATGGCGACCAGATCAGGCTTTTTGCGCGCCAGCCCCTTCGCCTGGAGAGCGGCAATGCGCTGCTTCGCGTTCCCGAGGGCCGCACCGTCGGGGGCGAGGTGGTCTGGCGCGACCTTTCCGTCGATCTCGCTCCCTCCGCGCGGCAGATCGATCTCGGCTTCGAATATGCGACCCCGGTCGGGCGGCAGAGCCGCTTCAAGATCGGGGCGGCCTACGCGCATAACGATGGTCATGTCCGGGACTCGTCCGGCGTGTCGCTGATGGGGGCCTTCCAGCGGACGTTCTGAAACGGGGGGCCTGCCGATGCGCATGTTCATGGGTTACGCTGAGATATGATGAATCCGATTCGCCTGATCGTCGTCGCACTTCTTCTCGCCGCCTCCCCGGCGCTGGCCCAGACGCCGGGGACGCTGACGCCGCAGGCCCTTCCGCCGATCGCCGACCCCAGCGATCCGAAGCTCCCCGCGAAGGAGCTCTTCGGACGGCGGGCGACGCCGGCTCCGCTCGCCGCAAGGGCGATCGGCTCCTATGCGCGCGGCTGCGTCGCCGGCGGGCGGGCGCTTTCCGTCGACGGCGCGACCTGGCAGGTGATGCGGGTGTCGCGCAATCGTAGCTGGGGCCATCCGGCCATGATCGATTTTCTGGAGCGGCTTGCCGCTCGCGTCCCGGAGATCAATGGCTGGCCGGGCCTGCTCGTCGGGGATATCTCGCAGCCGCGGGGAGGGCCGATGCTGACGGGCCACGTCTCTCACCAGCTGGGGCTCGACGCGGATATCTGGCTCACCCCCATGCCGGACCGCCGCCTTTCGGCGCAGGAGCGCGAGTTTCTCTCCGCCACGGACGTCGTGGCGAAGAATCGCCTCGACGTCGATCCCCGCATCTGGACCCCGGGACACACGGCGCTGATCCGGGCGGTCTCGCGCGAGCCGGAGGTCGAGCGGATCTTCGTCAACGCCGCGATCAAGAAGGCTTTGTGCCGAGAGGCCGGGAGAGACAGGGGATGGCTGCGCAAGGTCCGCCCGCTCTGGGGCCACAATTACCACTTTCACATCCGCCTCGGTTGTCCGGCCGGCGAGACGGCCTGCGAGCCGCAGGCGAAGGTTCCCCCCGGGGACGGCTGCGACGAAACGCTCGCCTGGTGGTTCACCGACGAAGCGCTCAACCCCCGACCCGGCAAGCCGCGCGCGCCGCTTACCCTGGCGGACCTTCCCGCGGAGTGCAGCCGGGTCGTCCTCGCCGACTGAAGACGCGTGCGGCTCCCGCGCGAAATTTCGTCGCGATCCGCTTTTCGGCAAGGCCGGTTTTGTTTGCACAATCGGGAGCGGGCTCTATGTAGGAGCGGTATCATTCAACGGAACGCCAGTCGATGAACCAGATCGTGCAGCCCTCCTCCCTCGCAGTCAGCGCCGAGCGCGAGGCGCAATCGCGCGCGGTGCGCCTGCCTCCGGACCATCCGCCCGTCAAGGCGGGGCGGATTGGGGTGCTCCTGATGAATCTGGGGACGCCGGAGGCCACGGATTACTGGTCGATGCGCGCCTATCTGCGCGAATTCCTCTCGGACCGGCGTGTGATCGAGACGCCGCGCTGGCTGTGGTGGCCGATCCTCAACCTGATCATCCTCCAGACGCGTCCCTCGAAGAAGGGGCGCGACTACGACACGATCTGGAACAAGGAGAAGAACGAGGGGCCGCTCAAGACCATCACCCGCTCGCAGGCCGAACAGGCGCTGGTCCACATGCAGGGCGTGGCGGGCGACCGGGTGAGCGTCGACTGGGCGATGCGCTACGGCAAGCCGCCGGTCAAGAACGCGCTCGAGGAGCTCCTGAAGCAGGGCTGCGACCGCATCCTCCTCGTCCCGCTCTACCCGCAATACTCGGCGGCGACCTCCGCCACCGCCTGCGACAAGGCATTCGAGGCGCTGATGCAGATGCGCTGGCAGCCGAGCGTGCGCGTGGCGCCGCCCTATCACGACGACCCGGTCTATATCGACGCCCTCGTGGATTCGATGAAGAAGTCCCTGAGCGCGCTCGATTTCGAGCCCGACATGATCCTCACCTCCTTCCACGGGGTGCCCAAGGAATACCTCATGAAGGGCGACCCCTACCATTGCCATTGCGCCAAGACCTCGCGCCTGATGCGCGAGGCGATCGGCTGGCCGGAGGAGCGCTGGAAGCTGACCTTCCAGTCGCGGTTCGGACCCGACGAATGGCTGCAGCCCTATACCGACGAAACCGTAAAGGGACTCGCGGAAAAGGGCGTGAAGAAGCTCGCCATCGTCGCGCCCGGCTTCTCCGCCGACTGCCTCGAGACCCTCGAGGAACTCGACGGCGAGAACCGCGAGATATTCATGCATAACGGCGGCGAGCAGTTCGCCTATCTTCCCTGCCTGAACGACAGCGAGGAAGGGATGCGGGTCATCAACCATATCATCGAGCGTGAATTGCAGGGTTGGTTGTAATCGCGTCCAACCGGGCGGAAGTCGGGGTATTTGCGCGACTTTCGGTCTTGCCCCTTGCGGCGCACCATTTCGACCGCCAAGATTGCAGACGAAGAAATGCGGCGCGGATTGTATTCGCGCCGTCGGCGGGGGGCGCGCGTTGGACTGGGACAAGGTTCGAATCTTCTTTACCGTGGCTGAAGCAGGCTCCTTCACCCGCGCGGGGGAGGATCTGGGGCTGAGCCAGTCCGCCGTCAGCCGCCAGATCAGCGCCCTCGAGCGCGAGCTGCGCGCGCCGCTGTTTCATCGTCACGCGCGCGGCCTGCTTCTGACGGAGCATGGCGACCTCCTGTTTCGCGCCGCTCGCGACATGAAGATGCGGCTCGATTCGACCCGCGCGCGCCTGTCCGAGACGAGCGAGCGGCCCTCGGGCACGCTGAAGGTGACGACCACGGTGGGACTTGGCTCGCTCTGGCTGACGCAGCGCCTCCCCGAGTTCCTCGACCTCTATCCCGATATCAGCGTCGAGATGCTGCTCTCGAACGAGGAGCTTGATCTCGCCATGCGGGAGGCCGACGTGGCGATCCGCTTGCGGCAGCCGACGCAGCCCGACCTGATCCAGCGTCGGCTCTTCACCGTGCATTTCCACATCTACGCATCGGCGGACTACATCAAGCGCTTTGGCGAGCCGAAGACCCTCGACGAGCTCGACAATCACCGCCTGCTAGCCTTCGGCGGCGACCAGCCTTCCTACCTGCTGGCCGTGCACTGGCTCTCGACGGCGGGACGCGACCTGCGCAATCCGCGCCCTTACCGTTGCGTCATCAACAATATCGGCGGGTTGAAGACGGCCGTCGAGAACGGGGCGGGAATTGCCGTCCTGCCCGATTATGTCACTGACCAGAACAACCAGCTCGTCCAGATTCTGCGCGACATCGAGATGCCGGCCCTGGAATCCTACCTCGTCTATGCCGAGGAGATGCGCTCCGTAGCGCGGGTCCAGGTATTCCGCGACTTCCTGGTCTCGAAGGCGCAGCGCTGGACCTACTGATTCCGCGCACGGGAACGTGATTCTGCAAAGCGGAAAATCGCGCGCTTGCACTGCTTCAAGGAAACCGGACGGATCGGCCCGCGAAACCGCGAGTCGCAAGTTATCGGCGCGCCCGGCAGACGCGAGAGAGGCGATTTGGACGGCTAAGGCGTGTTTCCGGCAAGGCCATGCGCAGGACGCATGCCTGTCCAGTCTATTGGTGCATTGCAAAAGCAGGGATGGCGAGACATATCACCCGTGGCTGAAGGCGATGGGCCCACCTCTCCTCCCGGTGGGTGTCCATTTCGGCCGTTCCCCTCTGGAAGGTCTCGGCTCTCCCAGTCGAGACCGGACAAACTTTTCAGGCCGGTTCCCATGTGGAACCGGCCTTTTTTATTGCGAATCCGCTTGATGAAATCCGTCCTTCGGTGAGGCGATCAGCCGGCCGCGCGAACGGACCGGGCGGGAGGTTCCTCATCCGCCGCGTGCGGAAGTTCGGGAGAGATTGCGGCGAGTGCGCTTCGAACGCCCTCGGCGTCGTCCGCCAGCGCCGCATTCTCGATCCTGTCCAGCACGCGCACGATTTCGTCGCGGCCGATCATGCGGGCATTCGCCAGGAATACCCCGTCGGCGCCCGATGGGACCGTGTGCTCGTCCTTGTCGAACATTTCCTCGAACAGCTTCTCGCCGGGCCGCAATCCGGAAAAGGTGATCGCGATGTCCTCGTGCGGGCGCTTGCCCGCCAGCGCGATCATGGTCTGGGCGAGATCGACGATCTTCACAGGCTCGCCCATGTCGAGAACGAAGATCCGGCCGCGCTGCTCGGGATGCGAGATTCCGTGCGCCGCGGCCTGGAGCACGAGCTCCGTCGCCTCCCTGATCGTCATGAAGTAGCGGCGCATGTCCGGATGCGTCACGGTCACAGGACCGCCGGCCTTGATCTGGCGCTTGAACAGCGGGACCACGGAGCCGGTGGAGCCGAGGACGTTGCCGAACCGCACGGTAATGAAGCGGGTGCGAACGCCGCTGACGTCGAGGGCCTGGCAATAGGCCTCCGCTGCGCGCTTGGCCGCGCCCATCACGCTCGTCGGGCGAATCGCCTTGTCGGTCGAGATCATCACGAAAGCGTCGGCGTCGGCCTCGACCGCCGCATCGGCGACGATACGGCTGCCCGTCACGTTGGTGAGCACGCCTTCGCGCACATTGGCCTCGACGAGCGGGACGTGCTTCAGCGCCGCCGCGTGGAAGACCACGGAGGGGCGCTCTTCCATCACGACCTGCCGGATGCGCACGCGGTCGCGGATGTCGGCGATCACGGGCCTGCGGACGACGCCGGCATGCTCCCGCGCGAGCGTCTGGTCAATCTCGTAGAGGGCGTATTCGCTGCAATCGAGGATGACAAGGCGCGAGGGCGCGAACTGCGCCACCTGCCGCACGATCTCGGAACCGATACTGCCGCCGGCGCCGGTCACCATGACGCGCCTCCCCTCGATCAGGGTGCGGATGTTCTCCAGGTCGATCTTGACCGGGGGGCGTCCGAGCAGGTCCTCGAGGGTCAGGCTCTCGAGATTGGGTTCCCCTCCCGTCAGCGGCGTCGCGACCACCCGGCGCAGCGGAAGCTGCAGGCGCGCCGCGGCCGAGGTCAGCGGCTGCAGGAGAGCCTTGTCCTCGCGGGGCGCAGCCATGATGGCGGCGTCGATGACCACGCCCCCGCGCAGCAGGCGGGCGATGATCGCCTCGAGTTCCGACAATTCGCCGACGATCGGAACCCCGCGGACGTTGCGACCGCGCTTGTTGGGCTTGTAGTCGATGATGCCGTGCACCCTGATCCGCTGCGAATTCTCGAGTCCGTAGGCGCGGATCACCTTGTCCGCCTCGCTCGCGGTGCCGATGATGAGCACATCCTCGGGCTTCGCTCCCGCCTGGCGACGGTGGAACGGGGCGATCGTGCCGTCCTTCCACAGGCGATAGCCGAGCCGGGGCGCGCCCAGGAGCACGATCAGGATGAACCAGGCGAGGAAGGGGACCGAACGCGGAATCGGATCGAGGCGGTTGACGACGAACATCAGGGTCAGGAATGCCGCCGTGATGATCGCGGAAGCGGTGACAATCGTGCGCAGGTCCGTCAGCGAGGCGAAGCGCCACATCCCGCGCCCGAGGCCGAGGAGGCGAAACACGATCGCCGCTATGACCGCATAGGCCGCAACCGCCGGCCACAAGGTTTCTGCCCGTGGCAGCCCGCTGAACTCGTAGCGAAAGTTGAGCGCCAGCCACAAGGCGAGGGCCGCCATGGCCGTGTCATGGGTCATTGCGAGGAGGCGTTTCAACGGTTCCTCCAGGACAGGAGCGGAAGAATAACTCGCATAATGCAAAGTTGCTATATCTGGCCGGCGTAACGCCGGGCGCGAAGAATCGATGGTGCCCCTTTAGCACCGATGGGCGCAGCCGCACCAAGATTTTTTTTTCCCGCGACGGCGCATCCTCGGGCGCGTCGCTCCACAAGCCACGACGGCGCCTGCACATTTGTCTCAAACGGCAACAAATATTGAACGACTTGCCGGCGCCTGAGCCTTTGCCGCAGTTGGTCGAGCGCTTAAACGACAGGCGCGAGCAGATCGTGCTCGCCCGATTCGCGAAGGCCACAATGTCGAACTCCATCCCCTTCATCGATCTCGCCGCACAGCGCCGCCGGTTGGGGCGCTACGTCGACGAGGCGATCCTGCGTGTCGTCGATCACGGCGCCTACATCATGGGTCCGGAGGTGGCGCGGCTGGAAGCGGAACTCTCCGCGTTCTGCGGCGCCCGGCATGTCGTGAGTTGCGCCAACGGGACGGACGCGCTGGCGCTGATCCTGATGGCGAATGGAGTGAAGCCCGGCGACGCTGTCCTCTGCCCGAGCTTCACCTTCGCCGCCACGGCGGAGGTCGTCGCATGGCTCGGCGCGGCGCCGGTCTTCGTGGATGTCCATGCGGACACCTTCAACATGGACCCGGCAAGCCTCGAGGCCGGTCTCGAGACGGCGCGCGAGCAGGGACTGCGGCCCGTCGGAGTCATTTCCGTGGATCTCTTCGGACAGCCCGCCGATTACGATCCGATCGAGGCCTTCTGCGCGCGGGAGGGGCTCTGGTTGCTGTCGGATGCGGCCCAGAGCTTCGGCGCAAGCTACAAGGGCCGAAAGGTGGGAACGATCGGCGCGGCGACCGCAACGAGCTTCTTCCCGGCCAAGCCCCTCGGCTGTTATGGCGACGGCGGTGCAATCTTCACCGATAGCGACGAGCTTGCCGACACCCTGCGTTCACTGCGCATCCACGGGCAGGGCGTCGACAAGTACGAGAACGTCCGCATCGGCATGAATGGACGGCTCGACACAATGCAGGCGGCCGTCCTGATCGAGAAGCTGAAGATATTCCCTGACGAGATCGTCGCGCGCGACAGGATCGCCCAGCGCTACAACGCGGCGCTTGGTGATCAAGCCATCGTGCCGCGCGTGATGGAGGGGGCGACCTCCGTCTGGGCGCAATACACGCTGCGGATCCCGGGTTTCGACCGCGGAGCGTTCCAGGCGGCGCTCAGGGATGCCGGCATACCGACCGCAATCTATTATCCGAAGCCGCTTCACCGGCAGATCGCGTACGAGCGCTATCCCGTCGCGGGAGGCGAGCTCGCGGTCTCGGACCGGCTGGCAGCGGAGGTGATCAGCCTGCCCATGCATCCCTATCTCGACGAGGAGACGCAGGACCGGGTCGTCGCGGCGGTGCGCGATCATCTCTCCAGCATCTGACAAAGCGTAAGCGCGCACCTCACGGTCCGGAACGATCCTTCGCCGCCCTGGTTTGTTGGTCGAGGGAAGGGCTGGCCGGCAAGCGCTTCGCGAAGGTGCGCCGGTCACGGTGCGGGAGGAGAGGCATGGGTCGCGTCACGAGGCAAAGGAAGGGGGCATGGGCGCCCGTCCCCATCATCGCGATGCTGGCGACGCCCGTTCTCGGGCAGACCGGGACGGCTCCGACTCCGACTCCGCCCCCGTCAGCCGAACCGCTCGTCGACGATTGGCTCTGGATCGCCCTGATCGTCGTCGCGGCGGCGGTCGCGATCGTCTTCGTTCTCAGGCGTCGCAACTAGCTGTTCACGCGCAGGTTCTCGGGGGGCGCGTCCCCGTTCGCCGTCAGGCTGGCTTCCATCAGCGACTGGCTCGCCTTTCGGGCCTGCAACATCCGGATATTGCGGTTGACGGCGAGGACGATGCCGTGGGCGGTGGCGTTCGTCTTCGCCCAGCGCCGTGTCCGCAGATGCGCCTGCGCCATGAGGGCGGGCGTGCGCCCGAGGACGCCGAGGGGGAGGATCGTTCGGCCAAGCGAGATCCTGCGGCTGCAGAGCTCGGTCTTGTAGCTGTCGTCGCCGAAGGAGAAGTCGAGGCTGCGGCAGCCCCTTTGCGCAGCCGTCTCGATCATCCGGCGGATCAGAAGCGCCCCGGGGGAGCAGTTGCGGAGACGGTCGTCAAAAGCAGTCTGGTAGAGGATGAGGTTGTCTCCCTCCTGCAGGCAGAGTGCGGCGGCCACGGGCGCGCCGTCGACTGTTATCGCGTGGACCTCTGCCGTTTCGGGATTGTCGCGGGCCAGATCCATCAGGAAGTCGACGCTGCCGCGGAAGGCGAAGGGGTTGCTCGCCCCCCGCCTGTCCAGCGCCTCTCGCTTCCATGCGAGCATCTGCCCGACCGCCTTCGCCGCCCTGTCGCCCGTCATGATCTCGAAGGCGACGGCGCCCTCGCGCTGCAGCTTGCGCTGCTTGCGGTTGAGCCCGCTCGACGTGGTCGGGCCATAGAGCGTGGCGAGGAGAGCGGGGACGTCGGGCTGCAGGTCGAGAATGTAGGCGCCATTGTCTTCCTCGATATGGTCGGGATGGCGCAGGCAGTTGACGATTCGTCCCGCCAGTTCGGGCGGCTGCTTGACGAGTTCGAGCAGCGACGCAGGGCCGGCCGCCTGCGCGATCTCCTCCCAGAGCCGCGCGATGGCCGCATCCGCCACAGGGAGAACGAGATCGCGCGCCGCGACGGGAGCATTGTAGTCGCTCCACTCCCCCGCCAGCCATACCAGGGTCCTCGCCCCGAACCGGCGCGTCAGGCCCAGCGGGACCAGCAGGCAGGGGCGATCGTTCCTCCATCCGACGACGACCCGCGGCTCGATCCCGCTTTGCGCGCCCAGCCGCCGAAACCAGCCATCAATCCACGCGAAGGTCTGGAAGACGCGGCAGTCGCTGTGCGATTCGAGCAATCTCCAGGGCCCTGCGCAAGAGCCTAGATCCGAATAGCAGCGCCATTCGACTTCCGGAAGGACCTGGCTGCGGCCTCGGCAATTGCCCTTGGGATCAAGCATGGAAGGCGGTCCAATACGTTTCGAGTGTCTCGTCGAGTGATGCTCTAAATATTTTATTCAATTTTCATGCCGCGGGCCGAACACCGACTCGTCCATATTTGAGGCAGTCATAATCATCAAAGATTTCATCCGCACAAAAATACGTGAATGGCACCGTCCCGGTTTTGGTCACTTCCGGCAGCCGCAATCGTCGTGACGGGCCGAGGCTCCCGCGTCGGTGAACCGGCGGCAACAAGAACCAACGCCCATGGCGGCGCGTTGGACCTCCATCGCCGCAAAGAGCGGCCAACGCCGAAAGGACATGCCATGAAGACAATCTCGATCGTTCTCCTCGCCGTCGCGGGCTTCGCGCTTGGCGCATGCACAACCACCGAGGAGCGCATCAGCGGAGCCGCCGTTGGTGCGGCGGTGGCCGGCCCTGTGGGCGCAGCGGCAGGCGCCGCCGCAGGCCCGTCAGTCGCGGACGAGCTTCGCAGATAAGCCGGGCGTCGCGCACGTGGAAGCGACCGGGCGGGAGCGCGTTTGCCCGGCCCGGCCGCCGACGGGCCGGAGCGCCGGAGACGGCATGAATGCCCATGCCGGGCGTGGCTGAATGCGAGTTTCCTTCCCGTCGCGAGCCTCTACCGTCGGCCTGCGGTTGCGACCTTGAGCGCGCCGCTGCAGGGGGAGTCGCGCGAACATGAACGAGGCGAGCCTCTCGCGCCGGAGGACGGTCGGGCTCCTGCTTGGCGCGGTGGGGGTCTTCTTCTTCGGCGGAACGCTTCCGTTCACCCGGCTTGCGGTGGCGGGCCTCGATCCGTGGTTCGTGACGGCCGGCCGCGCAGCGCTCGCCGGCATCCTGGCGGCCGCCGTCCTCCTCTCCATGGGCAGAAGGCCACCCTCGGGAGAGGCGCTGACGCGGCTTGTCATCATCTCGGTCTGCCTCGTCGCCGGGTTCCCGATCGGGACCGGCCTCGCCATGGTCACGGTCGAGGCTTCGCGGGGAGGCGTGATCCTCGGTGTATTGCCCTTGGCGACGGCGGTCGTCGGTGTGCTTGTCGCGGGCGAGCGTCCGCCCCTGACCTTCTGGATTGCGGCAATGGCGGGGGCGGCGATCGTGACGGCCTTCGCCCTGCGTAACGGAGCGGGCGGAATGTCCGCGGGCGACGCCTTCCTCGTCCTCGCCGTCGTCAGCGGCGCCCTCGGCTATGCGCTCTCGGGCGGGCTGGCGCGCCGGATGCCCGGCTGGGAGGTGATCTCGTGGGCTCTCGTCATCGCTTTGCCGGTGACGATCCCGGCGGCTCTCCTGCTCCTGCCGAAGGAACCCGGCGCGGTTCCCGTGGCGAGCTGGTGGGGCTTTGCCTATGTGACGCTGTTCAGCCAGTATCTCGCCTTCTTCGCCTGGAATGCGGGCCTCGCCATCGGCGGCGTGGCCCGGGTCAGCCAGGTGCAGCTCCTGCAGGTCTTCGTGACCCTCGCCATCGCCGCTCAGCTCAACCGCGAGCGCGTCGATCTGGTGACCTGGGGGGCCGCGTTCCTCGTCGTCGTGATCGTCGTGATCGGGGCGCGGGCGCGGCGGACCTGACAGCAGAACGATCGCGGCTATCACGTCTCCCGCAGCATTTTCAGCAGCGCCACGAGGCGGCGGTCGCGCTCTTCCTCGACATCCGCCATGCTGCGGCCCTTCATCGCCGCGTCGATCCCCGTGAACAGGCGCTGCTTGAGATCGTCGTCGAAGCGCGGCGTGTCCTGCATCGTGGCCCACCATGATTCCATGGGAGGGCCGAACTGCTCGACGGAGGCGCGGATGCCGCCCTTGCCGCCGGTGAGGTTGAAGATCATGTTGGGCCCCATGAGCGCATAGCGCAGGCCCGGTCCCTGGCTGATCGCCGCGTCGATATCCTCGAGGCTGGCGAGGCCGCTCGCGAGGGCGCTGAAGGCTTCGCGCCAGAGCGCCGCCTGGAGCCGGTTGGCGAGGTGGCCCGGCACTTCCTTGCGCACGTGAATGGGGTGCTTTCCGATATGGGCGTAAAAGCCGTGCGCCCATTCCGCGGCGGCGGGATCCGTCATCCTGCTTGCAACGATCTCGACGAGGGGGATCAGGTGCGGCGGATTGAAAGGATGGCCGACGACGAAGCGCGGCGCGGAGGCGATACCCTCGACGAGATCCGAGAGGATCAGCCCGGAGGTAGAGGTGGCGAGAATGGCGTTCTCCCCGAGCGAAGCGTCGATCCGGGCGTATAGCGCCTTCTTGATCGCCGCCCGCTCCGTTGCGTTCTCCTGCACGAAATCCGCACCGGCAACGGCGGCTTCGGGCGTGTCCGCCGTGGAGAGGCTTCCCGGTCTTCCGGATGCGAGGCCGATCGTCTCCAGTTGCGGCATCGCGTTCTCGATGAAGCCGGCAAGGCGCTCGCGCCACCCCTCGGCGGGATCCCAGGCGACGACGTCGTAGCCGCGGGCGAGGAAATAGGTGGCCCAGCTCGCGCCGATCGTGCCCGTGCCCAGCACCGCTATCCGCTTCACCGCGTCATAGGGCTTGTATTGCGTCATCGATATCTCCCTCGTCCAGCTGTCATGGTTCCATGTTCCCGCCTGTGCGGCAATGCGCGCCGGAACTTGATCCCGCTGCGGCGGTTCTCCCATGCTGGACGTCATGCAGGAGGAATTCATGAACTGGGACCAGATCAAGGGCAAATGGACACAGTACAAGGGTCAGGCCCGGGAGAAGTGGGGCGATCTGACGGACGATGATCTCGATCGGGCGCAAGGGAATCGCGAGCAGCTCGCCGGGAAGATCCAGGAGAAGTACGGCGTCGCGAAGGAAGAGGCTGAGCGCCAGGTCGACGAGTGGTCGAAATCACTGAACTGACGAGACGGCGGCCGGGGCCAATGCTCCGGCCGCAACACTGCACCGGCTGATCGTGTCCGCCGCGAAAACGGGGACCTGACTTTCCGAAGGGGAAGCCTATAACCCGGTCATGAAGACAATACCGCCAGAACTCACCCTCGCCGTCAGGTCCGGACTTTCCGAGGATCTGCTCGCGCTTCTGCGCAAGTACCCGCGCAACCAATGGGCCGACGATCCACGCATTCACGGGCTTGCCGAGATGTGGCTGCAGCGCCACGACATGTTCCGCGAATTGTCCGTGCTCGTGCGGGATCTCACGGCCGAACTCCGCGAGGAACGGCTCGCGCCGGCGCGGTTCATGCCGCTGTTCCAGCGCCGCATGGGGCTTCTCCTCGGCGAACTGGAGGCGCATCACCAGATCGAGGACCATCATTACTTTCCGGCTTTCGCCGCCTCCGCGCCGAAACTCGAGCGCGGCTTCGCGATCCTCGACAACGACCATCATGTCATCCACGCGGCGATCCATGATCTCTCCGAAGCGAGCCGCGCCCTGCTGCTGGCGCTCTCGGGCGAGGTGTCGGGAAGGGATGGCGATCCCATGCGCGTCGCCGACCGGCTCGGTGAAAGGATCACCGCTTTCGACCGCATCATGCTGCGCCATCTCGAGGACGAGGAAGATCTGATCATCCCGCTGATCCTTGAGCGCGCCCGCGACGACGACGAGTTTCGCTGACAAATTCTCCGCGCTTCTTCGCAGACGGTTATGGCGTCGGGCAACGACCCCGTCGTCGCGAGCGCGTGATAACTTCCGCTGCGAAACGCATCGTTGGCAGGCCGTTCCTCGTTGGCGGCGATCGTGGGTATGAAGGCGCGCAGCATGATCGAATCCATCGCCGGGACATTCCGCGACGACCTCTTCGCCGGACGGCAGGTTCTCGTGACCGGCGCGACGAGCGGGATCGGCCATGCCTGCGCCACCGCCTTCGCCGCACTCGGCGCGCGCGTCCTCGCCACCGGGGCGACGCAGGCGGAAGTCGATGCGGCGCGAGGGCGGCGGAGCGAGCTGTTCGCGGGAGCCGAAGACCCGCTGAGCTTCGAGGCGCTCGACGTGCGCGACGACGCGGCCATCCGCGCCACGATCGACGCGCTGCCCCGCCTCGACATCCTCCTCAACGCGGCCGGAATCATCATGCGCGACGCGGAGCACGATCCGGAGGTCTTCGCGCGGGTCATTGACATCAATCTCGTCGGCACGATGCGCGCCTGCGCCGCGGCGCGCGGCAGGCTGGCCGAGACGAAGGGCTGCGTCGTGAACGTCGCCTCGATGCTCTCCTTCTTCGGAGGTCCCCGCGTCCCCGGCTACAGCGCGTCAAAGGGCGGGATCGCCCAGTTGACGAAGAGCCTTGCCGCCGCCTGGGCGGGGGAGGGGATCAGGGTCAACGCTCTTGCCCCCGGCTGGATCGCGACGCCGCTGACGCAGGCCCTCCAGGACGACCCGCAGCGCGCCGCGCCGATCCTGTCGCGCACGCCGATGGGCCGCTTCGGCCAGCCGGAGGAGGTCGCCGGGACGGCGGTCTTCCTCGCCTCGCCCGCCGCCGCCTTCGTCACCGGCGCGATCGTCGCCGTCGATGGCGGCTATCTCACCGTGTGAACACCGGAGGAACGCATGACCAGCGCCAGCGACAAGTGGATGCCCTATCGCCACCCGCAGCCCGCCGAATCGCCCCCCGAGCTGATCGTCCCGGAGGCGATCCCTTCGGACGAGCGCATCTGGGTGCCCGTCGAGGAAAATGTCTGGTTCCGCCCGCTCTGCATGAGCGCGACGCGCGGCTACTGGATGAACCTCCTGCGCGTGCGCAAGTCGGGCGTGCTCTCGCGCCACCGCCATCCCCAGCCGGTACACGGCTTCGTGCTCAAGGGCGAGTGGCGCTATCTCGAGCATGACTGGGTCGCGCGCGAGGGCGGCTACGTCTATGAGGCGCCAGGCGAGACGCACACCCTTGTCGTCGACGCCCATGTCGAGGAGATGATCACGCTGTTCCAGGTCAACGGCGCGATGATCTATGTCGATCCCGACGGCAAGGTCACGGGCTTCGACGACGTCTTCACCCGCATCGACAAGTGCCGCGCCCATTACGCGAAGAACGGGCTGGGGAGCGACTATATCGACCAGTTCATTCGCTAGGGAGCGTGCGGTATCGCGCGCGCGATCGCGTTGCGGAGCTGTGATTCCACGAAGGGCTTGCCGAGGCGCGGCAGATCGAGCCCGCCCGCCTCCGGCAGTTCCGCATAGCCGCTCGCGATGACGACGGGAAGGCCGGGGCGTTGTCCCCGGGCGAGTTGCGCCAGCTCGAGCCCGTTCATGCCCGGCATGGCGAAGTCGGTGATGAGGATGTCCACTTCCGGATGCTTTTCGAGAAGGCCCAGCGCCTGCGCGCCGGAATTCGCCTCGATCACCGAATGGCCCAGATCCTCGAGCATCGAGGCGGTGCCGAAGGCGACGAGGGCGTCGTCGTCGACAAGGAGAATGGTCAGTGGAGCGTGGTCCGCTCCGGCATCGGCGGCGGCTGCGGATGACGGCGCGGGTGGCGCCGCCGCTCCGGCCGCCTTGAGCCAGATTTCGACGACTGTCCCCTTGCCGGGGGCGCTGTCGATATGCAGCAACCCGCCGGACTGCAGGGCAAGTCCGTGCACCATCGACAGGCCGAGGCCGGTCCCCTTGCCGATTCCCTTCGTCGTGAAGAACGGTTCCCGCGCCCGCGCCAGGGTCTCCGGGGCCATCCCTATCCCCTCATCCTCCACGGCCAGCCGGACATAGCGCCCGGGCGCAAGGCCGAACGGATAGTCTTCGGCGACGATGTCCCGCGCATGGATCCGCAACCGTCCTCCGCCCGGCATGGCGTCGCGGGCGTTGACGGCCAGGTTGAGAATGGCCAGTTCGAGCTGGTGCGGGTCGACGAGGGCCGGGGAGAGCGGCTCGTCGAAGGCGAAGGCGAGGTCGATCTGGGAGCCGAGGGAGCGCCGCAGGAGATCCTCGATTCCGTTCAGCAGGCAAGGCAGGGGAACCGCCTCCGGACGCAGTTCCTGCCTGCGCGCGAAGGCGAGGAGGCGCTGCGTCAGCGATGCTCCGCGCTCGGCGCCGAGGATGGCGTTGTCGAGAAGGCGCTGCATGCGCTCGTTCTCGGGCAGGCGCTTCTTCAGCATCGACAGATTGCCGAGGATCGCCATCAGCAGATTGTTGAAGTCATGCGCGATCCCGCCCGTCAGCTGTCCGATCGTCTCCATCTTCTGCGCCTCGAAGAGCTGTGCGAGCGCGCTTTCCGCCTCCCGCGTCCGCGCCGAGACCTGATCCTCGAGATCCGTCAGGGCCGCACGCAGCCGCTCCTCCGCGACCTTCGCATCCGTGATGTCGACATTGCAGCCGGAGAAGCCGAGAAAGGCGCCGCCGCCATCGAAGCGCGGGACGCCCTGGCAGCGCAGCCAGCGCAGGCGCTCGTGGCGGTCGCGGACGCGGACGTCGAGGGTCCAGGGGACGCGGCGGTCGACGGCGGCGAGATAGGCGCTCTCGAATTCGTCCACGTCCTCGGGATGGATCACCTTGCGCCATCCGGTGCCTGCCATCTGCTCCCGGGGCTGTCCGTAGATCTCCTCGTAGTATCGATTCGCGAAGGTCACCGCGCCGCCGGGATCGGACATCCAGATCAGCGCCGGCGCGCTGTCGGCGAGGGTGCGGAAGCGCTTTTCGCTCTCCTGGAGGGCGCGCTCCGCAAGGACCCGCGCGGTCTCGTCGCGTAGCGTCAGGACCGCCCCGAGAACCGCGCCGTCGCTCCCCTTGACCTGCCGGGCGCTGCCGACTGCGATGATCTCCGTCCCGTTCGGGCGGCGGATGCGCCAGCGCGCCCCCTGGACGGTCTCGCCCGTCATGACCGCGCGGGCGAGGGGAAGGTCTTGAGGCGGATAGGGCGTTCCTTCGTCCGTGAAGAGCCCGTAGGCCTGGGAATAATCGCCCGGCGGGACACCGATCTGCATCACCCCGTGCATCCGCCGCGCAGCCTCGTTGACGAAACTGATGCGCCCGGCTGCATCCGCGATGATCACTCCCTCCGCCAGTTGCCCGAGGACGGCCTCGCGTTCGGCGGCGATGGCTTCCGCCTGTTCGCGCGCGCGCCGCACCGCATCCTCCGCCTCCTTGCGTTCGGTGACGTCGCTGAAGGCGACCCCGATGCCGCCGCGGATCGGAAAGACGCGGACTTCCACATAACGGTCCGGCTGGACGACGGAGTATCCGGCGAAGGAGCGCGGCTCACCGGTCTCCATCGTGTGCTTCATCATGCGCACGTTCTGGGTGCCGACGGCCGACGGGAATATCTCCCGCATTGGACGCCCTACGATCGCCTCCCGCGGCAAGTTGAAAAACTTCTCGGCGGCGCGGTTGAAGAAGGTGATCCGCCACTCGCGGTCGATCGCGTAATAGCCGTCCCCGATCCCGTCGAGGATGGCGGCCATCAGATCCGCCTCCATCTGCTGCACGTCCTCACCCTCCCGTGGCGCGTTGACCGCCCCCGTCATTGGTCTACCCGCCTTTTATATGCGCGATATCGCTCATAAGAGGCCACAATAGGGAAGACGGCGTCAGGATACACGAATATTCCGCTCCTGCAGCAACCGCGAAGTCATCGCGCGGGAGGGCGGAAAAGCGGCATCCGCGGCAATTAATTAATGAATCTTGTTAAAATTAACCAACTGCAAAAGTTCAAACAAGATATATACAATCATATAAACTTTGAAACGAATGCGCATTGACGCAAGTCGAATACAGAGCTTAACGTTGCGTCAACCATAGCAATTTGCGGTTCGGACTACAGGCGAACCCTTCGGGAGTGTCGACCATGCGTCATGACAATTCAGGTGCCGGAAACGGGGCGGGCATCCCCGCCGTGGACGGGGCAATGCCGGAGAGCGGAGCGGTCGAGACCGGCGCTCCGATCGTTCTCGCCCAGGCGGCGCCGCCTGTCGGACAGCAGCCGGCGGGACCCGAGGTCGTCGTCATCGTCGCGCGCAGCGGCGAGGTCGTGCGCCTGCCCGAGGGGACGAGCCTGGAGGATCTGCGGGTCGAGGGCGACGACATCGTCATCCCGCTGCCGGACGGGCGCGTGATGGTCATCGAGAACGGCGTCTCGGCGACACCGACCATCGTCATCGGCGATGTCGAGATTCCGGCAGAGACGCTGCTCGCCGCCCTCGAGGGCGCGGCGGTCGCTGCGGGCGCCGAGGCTGGAGGCGAAGGCGGATCGGGCGGGAACTTCGCGGTCGAGGTTCCCGGCATCGGCGATCCCTTCGATATCTCGGGCCTGCTTCCGCCGACGGCGTTGAGCTTTCCCGAGCTGGAGGAGCCGGAGCTCCTCGAGCCGGCCCCGCGGCCCGACGACGTCCCGAGCATCCTGGGCATTGCGCTCCCGAGGGGCCTGTTGCGTGCGGAGGATTTTGATTTCACGACGAACCCGAGCGTCGATCTCTCGGCCTATTTCAACTCGAGCTTCGGCGGTGACGGGGGCGGGGCGGTAACCTACGCCCTCGGCGTCTCCTCGCAGGGCGTGGATAGTGGCCTGGCGGATACCCAGAGCGGCCTGCCCGTCCTGCTGTTCCTCGAAAACGGCGTCGTCGTCGGCCGCGCGGGCGCCGCTGACGGGCCGATCGTCTTCACGCTGACGCTCGACGCGAATACCGGCGTCGCGACCCTCGACCAGCAGCGCGCAGTCGAGCATTCGCAGCCCAACGAGCCCGACGAGACCACCGGCCTCGCCTCGCCCGACCTCATCACCGTCACCGGCACCATCACCGATTCCAACGGCGACACCGCCTCCGACACCATCGATCTCGGCGGGACGATCCTGTTCGAGGATGATGAGCCGATGGTCGATGTCGGATTGTCGACGGGCGTCGATCTCTCGACTGCGACCGTCACGCTGGACGAGACGCTGGGAGCCGATCGCGGTCCCGACGCCAACGGCAATACGGATGATGCGGTGGGCGTGCTGGGGCAGCAGACCACGGCGATCACCGGCGGTCTCTCCAGCCTGTTCACGTTGAGCGCCGATGCGGGCGCCGACGGCGAGGACGGCGCCCTGAGCAGCCAGGGCTTCTCCTTCACCGGGATCACCGCCGGCATCGGGCGCGATACGACGCTCTCCGCCACGGACGGAGGGGCGATCAAGCTCTTCCTGGAGGGCGATGAGCTCATCGGCCGCGACGCCGATGGCGAGATGGTCTTCAAGATCGCCATCGTGGAGAGCCCGCCCGGTTCGGGCGAGTTCCAGCTCCAGACGACGCTCTACGAGGCCCTCGTCCATCCGACCGGCGGCACGGCCTCCTTCGACGAGCCGGTCTCGCTCTACCTCGCCGACGGTCCGTCCATCGGCCTGCAATATTCCGTCACCATTTTCGACAAGGACGGCGACAGCGCGACCGACACGGCGGTGGTCGACCTGGTCGGCTCGGATACGCAGGCTCCGTCCTATTTCAACTTCGAGGATGACGGTCCGACGCTGAACGTCGTGCTCGACATAACGAGCACCCTGCCGATCCTGCGCCTCGACGAAACGCTCGGGACGGATCGCGCCGCGCCCGGCGAAATCGTCAACGGAAACAACGACGATACGGTCGGGCTCGCGCAGCAGACGACTGCGATCGGCGGCGGCCTCGCCGCGGGGTTCATCATCACCGGCGATGCCGGCGCGGACGGACAGGCTTCGCTCACGGGAACACTGAGCTTCGCCGGCCTCGTGGACGGCGGCGCCGGGCTCCTGACGACGCTTTCGGCTACGGACGGAGGCGCGATCACGCTCTTCCTCGAGGGCGGCATTCTCGTGGGCCGTGACGGCAGCAACGATCAGGTCTTCACGATCGCCATCGTCGAGAGCCCGGCCGGTTCCGGCGAGTACCAGCTCCAGGCCACCCTCTACGAAGCCCTGGTCCATCCGACGGGTGGCGCGGGTTCCTTCGACGAGGCTGCGGTTCTGCGGCTCGCAAATGACGGCGCCGTCCAGCTGCAATACACCGTGACGCGCACGGACAACGACGGCGACAGCATCACGGACACGGCGCAGTTCAACCTCATCACCCAGAACAGCTCCCCGTTCAGCTTCGAGGACGATGGTCCGGCGATCAGCAGCTTCGCCGTGAAGTCCGGCGCGGCGCTGGTGGTTGACGAGACGGTGGGCCAGAACCCCGGCGAGACGGCGGTGGGTCTTGGC
>JAWLCY010000010.1:83152-206558 GCA_041686895.1 Saliniramus sp.
CGTTGGTGTGAAGGTGACGGTGGAGGACGGCGACGGCGACACCGCGACCGCGACGGCGTCCCTGAACAACGTGGTCAAGTTCGAGGACGATGGTCCGGCAAACTTCTCCCCGTCTCATGGCTACGTGCTCATGTCGGCGACCAGTTCTGTCAGCGCGGGCCTCAACTTTGCGGCCGGGGCCGGTGCCGATGGTGTCGGAGGCGCCACCTTCACGGTCACCAACGGCACTCCGGCGACCGATGCGAACGGCAACCTGCTCACGTCCGGCGGCGATCAGATCTATCTCTACGGAGAGGGTACATCGACCCTGATCGGGACGACGGATCCGCTGGGCCTTGACGCCAGCAAGCAGGTCTTCACGGTCGAGCTGAACGCCTCCGGCGACAGCTACACCTTCACGGTGCTGCAGCCGTTCTCCAACGGCACGGAGATCACCGACATCAACTTTGCGGGCGCGAAGGCCGGAAACAACGACGTGGTCGGCGTTGGGTCCAACGATCCCCTCAACAAGCTCGATTTTCTGCTCACGGGCAACACGTCGATCAACACGAATGCGGATACGATCGGCGCGGGGAGCGGTCAGCGCTTCGATGACGGGGAAACCGTTCGCATCGATTTCGTCACCAACCTCACGGATGACGGTGCCAACCCGCGGACCTTCTTCATCGACGATTATGAGACGGTGACGACATTCCGTCAGCAGATCGCGGTGGTAAATCCCTCCGCTCCGGGAACGGCGGCGCTGACCGTGACCGCGCTCGTGACGGACGGCGATCTCGACCTTTATGGCGACCCCGACGATGTCAGCACGCCGATTACGGCGGTGCGGATCCTGACCAAAAACGACCTTACGGGCGAATACACTGATATCACCGCCTCGTTCACGGGAACCGTCGCCATCATCGGCGGCGTCGCCTACATCACCGGGCTCCAGGAGGGGCAGTACTTCGAGATCACTACGTCGACCGGCTTCAATGCCGTCGAAATTACGGGCGGCAACGAGTCACCGTTCAAGCTCGGCATCTTCGACGTCACTACGACGAACGACTCCGAGCCGATCCCGCTCGAATACGACATTGTGGCCACCGACGGCGACGGTGATCCGGTGTCCTCCACGATCGATATCGACGTCCTGCCGGACAACGGCGACAACTTCGTCGGGACGAGCACAGGCGAAACCCTCACCGGTAACGCCAATGCGAACATCCTCGCCGGTCTCGAGGGCGACGACATCCTCAGCGGCGGGGATGGCGACGACGTGCTGATCGGCGGGGCCGGGAACGATGACCTCACCGGCGGCCTGGGCGCGGATACCTTCGTGTTCCAGGAAACGGGAGCGGCTAACCTCGACGAGATCCTCGATTACAGTGACGCCCAGGGCGATACGATCGACCTGACAGCCTTGCTCAACGGCGCCTACGCGCCGGCGGATGTCGATGATCATGTGCTGATCACACAGACGGGCAGCGACGTCACGATCCAGGTCGATGTCGACGGAGCGGGTGCGGGCCCGGCGCAGGAGGTCGTGGTGTTGAAGAACTACACGCTGGGCAGCGGGGTCACGGTGATCGTCGGCGCCGACGATGAGTTCACGACGACCAACGGCACCGACTTCACCTGACGCTCCGGGCTCTTCCCGGGATGATCATTCGGGCGGCCGCTGCGACTCGCGTCGCGGCGGCCGTCCTGCATCCGCGATCAGCGGCTCATGGAGGCCATGCGCTCGGGCTGGCGCTGGAAGCCGTGGACGAAGCCCTGCGCCATCGAGAACGAGAACATCGGCCTGTAATGCGCGATCTCGACATCGCGCAGGAGCCGGTCATGTACATTGTCGAGGATCAGGATCTCGTCGGGCAGATGCACGGCGAGGACCGCATGGTCGAGGCCACGGGCGCGGTCGCGCAGGGCCACGAGCTGCATGCTCTCGAGAGGAACGCCGAGCGATTCGAGGAGCCACATCTTCGCGATGGCGAAGTCCTCGCAATCCCCCGCCCCGGCGCGCACGATCTGCGTCAGCGTCGCCCAGTGATCGTCCCGCTTGTAGAGCGTCCGGTCATCGGCATAGCGCAACAGACCGTTTACGCCGCGATTGACGAGGGCGATGCGCTCGCGCAATGGCTGTCCGGCGGCCTGCTCACGAAGCGCGGTCCAGCGATCCCAGTTTCCGGCGCCGCAGGGGCCGGCGGCTCCCCGGCAGCCCTCCCGGAAGAAGCGGCCGGCATCCTCGGCGAGGACCCGCCGCCAGTCGGCTGCGGCGGCGATTCCCGACATCCCGAGGGCGACGGATCCAAACACGCCCGGTTCATTCGCCCGCACGGTGGCGAAATTCGTCCCGGGCGTCGCTTGCGTCGTCCCCGGATTGCCGAGCGCGGCCAGCCGCACCGGTGGGGCCGGGTGAGGGATCTCGCGCCCGTGGGAGGCGCTGGCGGCGGATGCACAGAAGATGGCGATCGCGCTCATCGACAAGAGGCGAAGCGCCGCGCGGCTGCCACTGGACTTCCGGCGGGATGTCGACGCCTTGCAAGTATTCGCCTGCACGCTGGTTCTCCACCTTCGAGATGGAAAACCGCTATCAGGGCCGGGTGCAGCGGCGTTTTACCTGAACGCTAAAATTCTATCGAAAAGCCGATATGGCTGCCTGTACGATGAGCTTGCCCGCAAAATCACTTCTTTTCTGATTTATGGACTGTTGCAATTCCGCTCAGGAATTCAGTTCTGACGGTTACGCATTATTTGTTTTTGTCGCTCGGTTATTCAGAGATGCCGTCCGGCGAGGCATTCTCGCTTCCTCCTTCCGTTGCCGCTTCGGTGAGGACGACGGAATCCGGATAGGCGACCGCCGCGAGGATCTCGCGCACCGGAGCGCTGTTCTGGAACGTGATCGTATGGTTGCCGTCTTCCGAGTCGCGCAGGTTCAGGTCGATCCAGATCGCGGTCGACATGTTGCGCAGGAGGTCTTCCGCCGGAATCGAGAAGACAAGCTCCGCGTCGGTTTCGGCGGCCTCCCGGGTGACCGCCAGGCGCATGGATCGCTCGTTGCGGCCTCGCAGCGTCATCATGTCGAGGCTCATCTGCCCGGCTGCGAGAGAGGGATCCCCCATAAGGGCGAGTCGCCCGACGAGCAGGGGCTCCCCGACGGAATCAGTGATGCTGGAGAATGCGACGCGCGCCTGCGCCTCTCCCTCCGTCGCAGCAACGAGAAGTTCAGCTGCGATGCCGCCGTCCTCCGTCCGGCGCGCGTCCCAGCGCGAGGTTCCAAGGCGCACCGTCGGGAACTGGTTCTCCCCTTCCGCCTCGCGAATAATTGCCCCGCGTAAGGGGCCCGCGGAAGCCGCGACCATCCGCTCGACCGGAGCCGGGGCAGCGGCGCTCTCCACGCGCGCGGCGCGCTTCTCCTCCGCAGCGAGATCGTCAGCAGCGATCTCGCCCGGCGCCTCGGACGAAACCGGACCTGGAACCAGGGGAGCGGCGGCCGGGAGGGCGGGGGCGACTGGCGCGGCCATGCGCCCCGGCTCCGACACCTGCATGTTGAGCAGCCCGACGACGAGCCAGGCGCCGATCGCCGACAAAAGAAAGATGATTACGATTAACAGGACGGCGTGGCGATTCATTTGGCTTATCCGCTCGTTGCAGCATTATCCATGATTGCTTTGCCTGAAAATGCTACCATGAAAAGCATTTCAACGATCAATATTGGCATCTCGTTATCGACAAAGCATTGGATGCGCCAGCGGCTGCGTTTGACATGTTTACGCCGAGATCATTAGAGTTTCAAACAAATTGAAAGATTTACTGACATGAAGCCGAACGATCTGATGCATCCGGAGGTGGCGTCGCCTGCGTCCATTCCTCTAGGGAAGAAGCATGTGACAAGGGTGGAGTTCGAGGACACTTCGCCCTTCGCCAGCACCATGTTCATCGGCGTCATCGGCCTGCTCTTCGTCACCTTCGTCTCCTGGGCGTATTTCACCACGATCGACGAGGTGACCAAGGGCGAGGGACGTGTCATTCCCTCGAGCACGACCCAGATCATCCAGGCGACCGAGGCCGGGATCGTCGAGGAGATCAGCGTCCGGCTCGGGCAGCGCGTGCGGCAGGGCGACATCCTGATTCGCATGGACCCGACGACCACGGCGGCCAATCTCGGGGAGCTCGAGGCGCAGGCGCGTTCGCTGCGTGCGCAGATCGCCCGGCTCGAGGCGGAGTACCAGCAGGGAATGGACGCGGATTTCGCCTGCCCCGAGGGAATAGCGGAGATCGCGCCGGCGCTCTGCGCCAACGAGGAAAACCTCCTGCGCGCGCGTCACGAAAACCTTCAGGTGCGCCTGCAATCCCTGCAGGAACGCGTGACGCAGAGGCGTTCGGAACTCAACGATGCGCACACCTCCGTAGAGACTTACACGGAAAGCCTGCGGCTCGGGGAGAGCGAACTTGCGCTCAAGGAGCCTCTGGCGAACCGCAACATCATCCCCCGTGTCGAGATCATCCAGCTCGAGCGGGAGCTCAGCGACCTGCGCGGCCAGCTTACCTCCGCGCGCGAGGCGATCCCGCGGATCGAGGCGGCCCTGCGCGAGGCGCAGTTCCAGGTCGAGGAGCAGAACCTCGTCTTCCGCCAGGAGGCGCTGGCCGAGATGACGGCGAAGCTCGCGCAGCTTTCCGTCGTCGAGGAGACGATGCGAGGGGCGCAGGACCGGGTTCAGCGCACGAACATACGCTCCCCCGTCGACGGCATCGTCAACGCGCTCCACGTGAATACGCTCGGCGCCTTCGTGCAGGCGGGCGGGCGGATGATGGATGTCGTGCCACTGGGCGACACGCTGCTCGTGGAGGCGCGGATCCGCCCCGCGGATATTGCCTTCCTGCGTCCCGACCAGGAGGCCATGGTCAAGATCACGGCCTACGACTTCTCCGTCTATGGCGGGCTCGAGGGACGCGTCACCCATATTGCCGCCGACAGCGTCCTCGACGAGCAGACCCGCGAGCCCTACTACATCGTGCTCGTGGAGACCGACCAGGCCTATCTCGAACATGCCGGGACGATCCATCCGATCATGCCGGGAATGATTTCGGAGGTCGATATCCTGACCGGCAAGAAGAGCATCCTCGACTACCTTCTCAAGCCGATCAACAAGGCCCGCCAGAACGCGCTTCGGGAGCGCTGAGGAGGCGATGGTGGCTGCCGATTCCTCCCGCGGCGTCGTGATCCCCTTCGCCGAGCCCGGCGAAGACGGGGCCAGTCCCGATCGCCTGCGCTTCAGGATCCTGAAGCGTGGCGACTGGAGGCGCGCCATCAAGCTCGAGGAAATCTTCTGGAAGAGCCTCGAGGAAATGGCGGCGCAGGAGGGCCTGAAACTCACGGATTACGTACGCAGCGTGCTCGACGCGCTCCCCGATCATGCGAACCAGACCGCCGAGTTGCGCGCCCACGTCGCCCGCCGTCTCCACGACCGCCTCGCCGAGACGCAGGAGCGGCTGGCCGGCTCAGGCGCGTCGGGAATGCTGCAGGCGGCGCCGGTCCCCGGGTTCGTCACCGGCCCCGGCCTTGGCCTCATCGCCTATAACGGCGAGTTCCTCCGACTCATCCGGCGCGCGGCCGCGCGCGAGGAGCACCAGGGCGTTCCGCAGGCCCGGCTTAACCTCGACGCGCCGCTCTCGCATATCGTCGACCTGCTCGCCAGGTCCCGGCCCCGTCCGCTCGAATGCGGCTTCACGCTGACCGTCGACCACAGGGCCATGCGCGGGCGCGTCCGGGTCTGTCTCATGCCGGGGCCGAACGGCCGCGAGGATTTGATGGGATTCGTGAGTTCCATCCGCGATGGTGGAGATCGCCCGGCCGGAGGGATGCTGGGGGAGGACTGACGCCGGCGCTTCCGCTACGCCCGCTTCCGCACCCCGATCAGTGATCGCCTGACGCGGGCCCAGCGGGCCTGACACGTGCGGCGGCGACCTGTCCCGACGCCAAAATGCGAGGCCGCTCAGCCGTCGGTTTCCCGGCCCCGGACGTTGGTGGCTTCGACGCTTGCGCCAGAGCCCTGAGCACCTCGTCCTTGGGGCCGTCCGCGACGATGCGGCCCTGGTCGACCACGAGCAGCCTGTCGACGAGGGCGAGCGCGGAATGGCGGTGGGTGCACAGCACGAAGGTTCTTCCAGGAGGAACGGCGTCCTTGAGGCTTGTGATCAGTTGCCGCTCCGTCATCGTGTCCATCGCGCTCGTGGGCTCGTCGAGGAACAGCACCTTGAACGGGGAGACGAGCGTCCGCGCCAGGGCGACGATCTGGCGCTGCCCTCCGGAGAGGTTGGACCCCTTCTCGCCGGCGCTCATCTCGAAACCCTGCGGATGCGCCGTGACAATCTGGTCGAGCCCGGAGAGCTTCGCCGCGCGCACGAGATCTGCGTCGTCGGCCGAGGGGTTTCCGACGAGAAGATTCGACCGGACGGAGCCGTGGAACAACTCCGCATCCTGCACGACGAGCGCCACCGCCGAACGCACCTCGTGCGGATGGTACTGGCGTATGTCGACGCCGTCGATCAGGATCTCCCCGGAGGCGGGCGGGTAGAGGCCGGCCATCAGGCGGCCGATCGTCGTCTTCCCCGAACCGATCCGCCCGATGATTCCCACGCGCTCGCCGGGCGCGATCCGGAAACTCGCCCCCGAAAGCGTCTTCTTCTGGCTTCCGGGATAGGTGAACTCGACGTTGCGGAATTCGATCGCGCCATGCTCGATCGTCCGCGCGACCCGGTGTCCCGCGCCGTCCCGCTCGTCGGGAAGCGCCATGATGCCGTCGAGGACCTTGAGCGCGTGGACCGCGTGGCGGGCTCGCGTGAGCATCATCGACAACTGGCCGAGGGGCGCGGTCGCGCGGTTGGCGAGGATCACCGTCGCGATGATCGCGCCCATGGACATGTCGCCCTCGCTGAACCGGTAGACGCCCGCGATCACGATCCAGACCGAGATCATCTGCTGGACGAAGGTCGCCGAGTTGGCGCTGATCGCCGAGAGCTTGCGGATGTGCTCCTGCAGGTTCGAGCCGCTGCGGACCAGATGGTCCCACCTGCGCAGCATGTAGCTCTCGCCGCGCAGGCTCTTGACCGTCTCCATCGCCCCCACCGCCTCGACCATCAGCGAATGGCGCATGGCGGACTGTTCCTGCACCGCCGCCATCTCGCGCCCGATCAGCGCCTGGATGGTCATCCCGATGGTCGCGACGATGACGATGCCGATGATCGGGACGATGACGATCCAGCCGGCGAGCGCGTAGATCACGAGCAGGAAGATGATCGTGAAGAACATGTCGATCGCCAGCGTGACCGTGCTGGAGGTGAAGAAGTCGCGGACGAACTCGTATTCGGAGGCGCGGTTGACGAATGCGCCGGTGGTCTCGGGCCGGTGCTGGAGGCCCGCATTCAGGATTCGCTCGAAGATCGCCGATGAAACGCGGATGTCGATGCGCCGCCCCACATGATCGATGATGATCGAGCGGGCCATCCGCAGGATCAGGTCGAACAGGAAGGCCAGCATCACGCCGATCGCGAGCACCCAGAGCGTCGCGATCGCCTGGTTCGGCAGGACGCGATCGTAGACATTGAGGATGAAGAGGGAACTGGCGAGGGCGAGGATATTGACGAGTGCCGATGCGACGATGACCTTGGCGAAGTTCCGCCAGTAGCGCCTCGCCACGCTCCATAGCCAGTGTCCGCGCCGTCCGAGAGACCGCGAATCCAGTTCCGCCTGGCTTGCATGTTCGCGCCGCACAAGGATGCAGGTCCCGGAATAACGGCCCGAGAACTCCGCAAAGCCCTCCTCCACCATCCGCGACAGCCGCGGGTCGTAGAGGCGCAGGGTTCCCTCCGGCGTCGCTTCGAACAGGACGAGCGCCGCCCCCTCCCGGGTGAACAGGACCGCGGGAAGGTCGAGGGGGATGATCTCCTTGAGCCGCTTCTGCGCGGGCTTGGCCCAGATCCCGACACGCTCGGCCGCCCGGACGAACAGCTCGGTGTCGAGTTGTCCGTCGGCGAGGGGTAGGCCGGCGAGAAGCGCCGTGTCGGAGGCCGGCCGCTCGAAATGCTTGGCGACGGCGCGCAGGCACTCGAGCAGTGCGTCGCCTGGAGGATTCCGCGCCTGGCTGCCGCCATCGCTTGCGGAATAGGCGTCATCTGCGCGAAGGCCTGCGTCGCTCATGGAAACTCGCGCCTTCCGAGGCTTTCGCCAGCCCGGGCGAGGGAGCCCGGGCCGGTGGGATCAGCGAAACGGATTCGTTGGCGGCAGCTGCCGGGCATCCGTCACTGCCGGCGCCGTCCGCGGAACGCCCGCCCCTTCGCGTGCATAGGCCTGCGCCTGACGGGGAGGCGTCAGGCCGAGCCCGGTGAGGAGCTGGCCCGTCGAGGCGAGCAGGCGGTAGTTGGCGAAGGCGATCGCGAACTGCGCCGTCTCGTTGAGGACGCGGATATTGTAGCGCGTGTTATAGGCATCCAGGACATCGAGCAGCGAGCGCCGCCCGACCTGGAACTGCTCCTCGTAGGAGGAGACGACCTGACCCGAGAAATCGAGCTGGGTGCGCAATTCGCCCAAAATCTGCTGCTGGAAGCGGCGGCGGTCCCAGGAGAGGCGCACGTCTTCCTCGATCTCCCGGTATACCTGGTGCAGCCGGAAGCGCTCCTCGCTGGCGCGGCGGATCTGCTCCTGGTTGTTCGCCGACGTGATGCCGCCGTTGAACAGGTTCATGCGCATCACGAGGCGGCCCTGGAGATCGGTTGCGCGTCCTTCGGCGCCATCGATATCGTGGCCGGCGCGGGCGCGTCCCTCGAGAAACACTTCGGGCATGTAGCCGGCGCGCGCGCCGCGCTTGACCGCGTCGGCGGCGTCGACATCGGCCATGGCCATCTTGATGCGCGGATTGTTCTGTCGCGCCAGACCGATCGCGGAATCGAGGTTGGCGGGCAGGAGATTGCGCAGGCTCGGCGGCATGGAGGTCTGCCCGATAGGCACGGCGACCAGCTTGTTGAACCGGATCTGCGCCGCGGAGAGCTCTTCCTGGGCCTCCAGGAGGCGCGCGCGGTTGGCCACGACGCGTTCCTGCGCCTGCTGGGTATCCGCCGCCGTGAGCGTCCCGCCGGTCTCGGCCTGGCGGATCTCGCCGAGGATGCGTTCGTGGATCGAAACGTTTTCACGAGCCAGATTGACGATGCGCGCCTGCAGGAGAACCTCGAAATATTCGCGCGCGATCTGGAGCGCGATGAATTCCGAGCGCTCGAGAACGCGGAAAGAGGCTCCGTCCACCCGCGAGGCCTGGCGCTCGACCTCGCTTCGCGTGGCGAATCCGTCGAAGAGCTTCTGCGTCGCGACGAGGGAGACCTCGTAGGGGTTGAGCGTGTCGTTCTCGATATTGGCCGCCCGGCGCGAGGGCGAATCGAGCCGCCGCGCTCCGACCGAGCCTTCCAGATCGATGCGGGGCATATACAGGCCGCGCGCCTGGCGCAGCTCGAACTCGATGGCCTCGCGGTTCTCGCTCGCCTCGCCGATCTGCGGGTTCGATTCGAGGGCGATGGCCACGGCCTCGCGCAGGGTCAGGGCCTGCGCCGGTTCCGCATGCGGCAGTATCAGCATCGCGCCGCAGAGCAGCGCCGCCTTCAGTTTCCAGGTCAGTCTTCCGATTGCCATCGTGCACCCCTTCGACCCTGCCTCGGGCGCTTTCCATGCGGTCCCGGAGCGGGTCGTCAAAAAGAATTCGCCTTACTGGAGATAGCCGATCATCCGGTCGTGGAAGCAATCGCACTTGGCGATCGATACCTCGTCGATGACCGATCCCCGCAGATATCCGATCGCCGTGCCGCAGGCCTGGCGCGTCTCGAGCGCCCAGGTGAAGGCCGGCCGGCTCGAAGCGATCGCCTGCGGCGTTTCGGCGGTCGCAACCGCCCGCGCGAAGCGGAAATCCACTTCCCGCGCGATATCCGCGGCGGGCAGGGCGAGCAGCGGGCTGCCGCTTGCGATCAGGCATGAGGTGAGCGGTTCGCCCGCACGCGGGAGATCGGCGGCAATGGCTGGCGTTCCGACAAGGACGCCGATTGCCAGTGCGGCATGCCGAAAAGTAACCATAGATTCCCCCGCCTCGTTAGCTCAGTCGCGGCGAAGCTTATCCAAGTTATCCTGCAAATTGCAATAAACGTGAATGACTCGCGGACGATGCTTTCGCAGTGTTGCGGAGTGGACACACCTTCCCTCGGCGCGGAACCCAAGCCCTGTCGGCGAAACAGCCGGACGGTGTCATCCGCCCTTCATGGTAATGTCGGAGAAAGGGCGTGCGGATTCCTGCCAATATCCGGAGAAGAAATGTGAAGCGCCTTACCGAGACCCCGCTGGTCCATCCCGACGCGCGCGTGGCGGGCTGCCGGCTCGGGCGCTACACCGATGTCGGCGCGCGAACGGTTCTCCACGAAGTGGAGATGGGCGACTATTCCTACATCGTGCAGGATTGCGACGTCGCCTATACCCGGATCGGGAAGTTCACGTCGATCGCGCGGATGGTGCGGATCAATCCGGGCAATCATCCCATGTGGCGGGCCTCGCAGGCTCATTTTACCTACCGCGCCGCCCAGTTCTGGCCGGAGCTTGAGGAGGACGAGGAGGATTTCTTCGCCTGGCGCCGCTCCTTCCCCTGCACGATCGGCCATGATGCCTGGATCGGCCACGGCGTCATTGTGCTTCCCGGCCGCAGCATCGGCACGGGAGCCGTGGTCGGCGCGGGCGCCGTCGTCACGAGGGACGTGCCGGATTACGCGATCGCCGTCGGCAACCCGGCGCGGATCGTGAAGATGCGCTTCCCGGAGCCCGTCGCGGCGCGGCTGAAGGCCCTCGCCTGGTGGGACTGGGACCATGAGCGCCTGCGCCGAGCGCTTCCCGATTTCCGCAACCTGCCCGTCGAGGCCTTCCTCGACAGGCACGGGGGCTGAAGCGCCATCAGCGCCCCCAGCGGAGCGCGAGCGGATTAGCCTCGCGCGCGAGTTCCATCAGCCCCTCGCGGGTCGCGGGGTGAAGCGGTTCGAGGGGATGGCGCACCGCGTCGCTCGCGATCACGCCGCCTTCCATCATCACCGTCTTCGTTGCCCGCAGGCCGCATTGGCGGTTCTCGTAATTGATGAGCGGAAGGATGCGCGCGTATTGCGCCGCCGCCTCCGCGCGCCGGCCCTCCCGGAAATGCGTCACCACGGGCTTGATCAGGTCGGGCAGGAGCGCGCTGCACATGGTCCCCGTCGCTCCCGCGTCGAGATCGGCCATGAGCGTGATCGATTCCTCCCCGTCGAAGGGGCCGTCGATGACGTCGTCCCCCGCCTCGATCAGCGCGCGTAGCTTCGCGGCGGCCTGCGGAACCTCGACCTTGAGATAGCGCACCAGCGGCACCTCGCGCGCAAGCCGCACGAGGAAGGGAACCGACAGGGTGACGCCGCTGAGGGGCGCGTCCTGGACCATGATCGGGATGCCTGCCGCGTCCGCCACGCGCTGGAAATGTTCGAGCATGCCCTTCTCGTCCGCGCGCAGCAGCGCGCCGTGATAGGGCGGCATGAGCATGAGCATGGCGGCGCCGGCGCGCGCCGCCCGCGCGCTGCGCTCCGCCGCGACCCGCGTCGAGAAGTGGCTCGTCGTCACGATGACGGGCACGCGCCCGGCCACGTGCGACATGCACAGGTCGAGGAGAAGCTCGCGCTCCTCGTCCGTGAGCAGGAACTGCTCGGAATAGTTCGCGAGGATGCAGATGCCGTCGACCCCCTGGTCGATCATGCAGTCGAGCACCCGGCGCTGCCCGTCGAGATCGATGTCGCCGTTCTCGTGAAACGGCGTCGGCGCGATCGGGTAGATCCCTTCATGGGGCTTGGCGGCGGAGGGCATGGTCACTTTTCCTGATGGTGGGTTGGAGGGCAGGCGTCACATCACCGCGCCGATCTGCCACGGCACGAATTCGTTGTCGCCGAATCCTTGCGCCTCCGACTTCGTCGGCTCGCCGGAAGCGACGGCGAGAATGTGCTCGAAGATCTGCCGGCCCATCTCCTCGATGGTGATGGCGCCGTCGATGATCGTGCCGCAATTGATGTCCATGTCCTCGGAGATGCGCTCGTACATCGCGGAGTTCGTCGCGATCTTGATGCAGGGCGCCGGCTTGTAGCCGGAGACGGAGCCGCGCCCCGTCGTGAAGCAGACGATGTTGCAGCCACCGGCGATCTGCCCCGTTACGGAGGCCGGGTCGTAGCCCGGCGTGTCCATGAAGACGAAGCCGCGCGCTTCCACGCGCTCGCCGTAGCGATAGACCTCGACGAGGTTGGTGGTCCCGCCCTTGGCGGCGGCCCCGAGGGACTTTTCGAGGATTGTGGTGAGCCCGCCGGCCTTGTTGCCGGGAGAAGGATTGTTGTCGAGGGTGCCCCCGTTGCGGGCGGTGTAGCCCTCCCACCAGTGGATGCGCTCGATCAGCTTGTTGGCGACCTTCTCGCTGACGGCGCGCCGGGTCAGGAGATGCTCCGCCCCGTAGATCTCGGGCGTCTCGGCGAGGACGGCCGCCCCGCCATGGGCGACGAGAAGATCGGCCGCCGCCCCGAGCGCGGGGTTGGCGGTGATGCCGGAATACGCGTCGGAACCGCCGCATTGCAGGGCGACGACGAGCTCGCTCGCGGGGCAGGTCTCGCGGCGCGCGGCGGCGGCGTGGGGGAGCATTTCCCGGATATAGCCGCAGCCGGCCTCCACCGTCTTGCGGGTGCCGCCGGTATCCTGGATGTTCATCACCTGGAAGAGCGGCCCGCGCTCGATGCCGTAGGCTTCGAGCAGGAAGTCGATATGGTTGACCTCGCAGCCGAGGCCGACGAGCAGGATGCCGGCGAAGTTCGGATGCTGGGCGTAGCCCCAGACCGTGCGCTGCAGATTGGCGAAGCCGTCGCCGGAATCGGCCATGCCGCAGCCGGTGCCGTGGGTGAGGGCGACAACCCCGTCGATATTCTCGTATGCGTCGAGTTCGCCCGACTGGCTCATCTGCGCCGCGATCTGGCGCGCCACCGTGGCGGAGCAGTTCACCGTCGTCAGGATGCCGATGAAGTTGCGGGTGCCGACGCGGCCATTGGCGCGCCTGTAGCCCTGGAACGTGGCGCGCTCCGCCTCCGGCACGAAGGCAGTGGGTCTGGCCTCGCTGCCGATTGCGTAGTCGCGGCCAAAATCCTTCATCACCACGTTATGCGTGTGGACATGATCGCCGGGCGCGATGTCCTGCGCCGCAAAGCCGATGATCTGCCCGTATTTGCGGACGGCTTCGCCTGCGGCGACCGGAGCCGTCGCGATCTTGTGGCCGACGGGGATCCGCTGCCGGGCGCTGACGCCTCCGGGAATCGATACTCCCGGGAACAGATGGGCGCGCGCCACGACGACGTTGTCTTCCGGATGAAGGCGGACGACGAGTTCCGCGGGTCGTTCCTGCATGTCTTGTCCTCATGAGCAGCCCGTTCCGGCGCGAATTTCACGCGGGGGCGAAAACGCGTCGGACGATATATTTTGCGTCTTGCATGCACAAGACGAATTCGCCCGACCTTCCTGCCAATGCGGCATTTCCAGGATCGGTTTTCGTGGCCGTTCGCGATGCCCCGGCCTCGGGGTCGCCTGTGACCGGGGCTTCATCCGCAGTAATACCGTCTCGACCCGCGGCTTCGCCTCAGGGTCCCTAGTCGGGGGCAAGATAGCTCGGGACGGGCGCGGGTTCGCTGGCGAGGAGCGTGGCGAGTCGCTGGAGGACGTTCGGAATCGAGGCGCGCAGATGCGCCTCCATGGCCTGCGCGGCCGCCGCCCCGTCCCGACGGGAGAGCGCCTCGAGGATGATGGCGTGTTCGCCCATGAAGGGGTCGAGCTGTGGCAGGCTGAGATAGCTGCCGAGCATGTGCTTGTTGTGGATGAGGAGCGCCTGGATGCTGCGCAGGAGCTTGATCAGCTCCGGATTGCCGCAATAGCCGATGCATCCGACATGCAGATCGCGCTCCAGCGCGTCCAGTTCGACGACGCTGACCTGCGGGTACCGCTCCTGCACCTCGGCGAGCCGTGCCCGCATGGCCGCCACTTCCTCCGCCGGGATGCGCGCGGCCGCGGCGCGAATGGCGGGAGGTTCGAGATAGCGGCGCACCTCGTAGATCTGGCGCACCCGGTCCGGCGTCATCGGCACGATGAGCCAGCGGCTGCGCTCGTCCTTCTCGATGATCCCGAGCCTTTCCAGGCGCATCAGGACCTCATGCGCCACGGTGCGGCTGACCCCGTAGAAATTCGCGACTTCCGCCTCGACGACGCGCAGCGGCCCGAAGACGGAGCGTCCGCTGACCTCCCGTTCGACCTCGTCGTAGATCGCCGTCCAGGCGGCGTTGGAGCGTTTCGGGGGAGGGGACGCCATCAGCGCCGAGAGCTCCTCTCGGCGGATTCGACGCTTGCCGGCGGCGGTCGGCCTGCCCGGCTCCACGATGATGAAGCCGCGACCTTCGCTCTTCGTCATCAGCCCCTGGTCGACGAGGCGGTCGAAGGCGAGCTTGACGGGCGTGCGGCTTGTCTGGAGGACGTCGGAGACCACGACTTCGGTGAGAATGTCGCCTTCCCGCAGCGCCCCTTCGCGAATGGCGTCGCGGACGGCCTCCTCGACCGCCTGATAGAGCGGCCTCGCGGCCGGCTCCAGCCGTGAAACGTCTTGACCTTCGACCACCCGGCGAGCCTGCCTCAGCCCCTTGCGCATGATTCCACTATATTCCGCGGGCGGAGGGAGGCAACCCGAAGCCGCCGCTTGCGCCGCCGGCCGGGCAGGCGATGCAGGCGGCGGATTATGTCGCCTCGCGGGCCACCATGGTGTAGAGAACATTGTCTTTCCGTCTGTGCCTCCTCGCGCCCGCATGGCGGCTGCGCAGGTCGGCGGCGAAGGCACCCGGCAGGCAGGTGCGGAATTGGGCAAGTTCGCGCGGCTTCTGCTGCAGCAGGGTGTGGCGGCAAGATGTTGCGGCGAGGGAAGGTGGGATGGATTCGATCAGCATTATCGTGCCGGTCCTGAACGAGGAGCGCTCGATACCGCGCTTCCTCGCGGCGCTCGGAGGGATCGACGAGGCGGCGAATGTCGCGCTCGAGATCATTTTCATAGACGACGGCTCGACCGATGCGACTGCGGATGTGGTCAAGGGAGCCATGGCCGAGGATTCCCGCATCCGCCTGATCAGCCTGTCGCGGAATTTCGGCAAGGAGGCGGCGCTGACGGCGGGCCTGCAATACAGTTCCGGCGACGCCGTCATCCCCATGGATGTCGACCTCCAGGACCCCCCGGACCTGATCCCGCAACTTGTCGCGAAATGGCGCGAAGGCTTTCTCGTCGTCCACGCCGTCAGGCGAAGCCGGGGAACCGACACGTTCTTCAAGAGAACCTCCGCATCACTCTTCTACAGCCTGATGCAGAAGCTTTCGAAGGTCGACATCCCGATCAACGGCGGGGATTTCCGCCTGCTCGACCGGAAGGTGGTCAGGAGCGTCCTGCGGTTCCGGGAGCGAAACCGCTTCATGAAGGGGATCATGTCGGCGGCGGGGTTTCCTGCGACCGCCGTCTTCTATGACAGGACCGAGCGCGGCGACGGGAAGTCGCGCTTCAATTTCTGGAAGTTGTGGAATTTCGCGCTCGACGGGATCACCGGGTTCTCGACCTTCCCGATCCGGATCTGGACCTATCTCGGCGTGCTGATCGCGTCGGTCTCGTTCCTTTTCGCGGCCTGGATCGTCCTGCGCACCCTCATCTGGGGCGTCGAGGTGGCGGGCTTTGCCTCCACCATCACGATCATCCTCTTCCTCGGCGGCATCCAGATCTTCGGGATAGGCGTTCTTGGGGAATATATCGGCCGCATCTTTGAAGAGGTGAAGCGCCGGCCGATCTATATCGTGAGCGAGATGCACGGCTTCGACCGGACGCCGCAGGCGGAAATGCTGCCGCGGCGCACGGCGCCACGGCTTGCGGAGTGATGCGGTTGGGACACGTAAGGCTCAGGCCGAACGCCGCAGTTCCCCCCGGCGAAGCAGCGCGTCGAGATGGGCCGCGATCGCCTTCATGCCGAAAATGTCCGCCTTGCGCTCGGCATCCGGATTGTAGTTGGTGTTGGTGTTGATGTCGTAGGCGAAGCTTTGCCCCTGCTCGTCCGAGATTACCTCGATCCCGGCGATGCCGACGCCATGGGCCGCGAGCAGGCGCTCCAAAGACGGGATGGCCGGATGGCTGTAGCCCTCGATGATCCGGAACCTGTCCGCCGGCGCCACGGCGGGGCAGGCCGCGTCGCCGATCGCGACATCGTCGATCCGGCAGGCATCCGCCGGGCAAAGCTCGAAACCTTCGCTCGTATCGACGCGCACGGCATAGAGAAACCGGCCGCCCACGAATTCGAGCCGGGTGATGAAGGGCTCGGGGGCGGCGATATAGCGCTGGACCAGGGTGATCCCGTCGACCGGCTCCTCGAAGGCGTCGGAGGCGATATGTTCGGCAAGCGCTTCCTCGCTCAGGAACAGGCGAACGCCGAGGCCCTTGCCGCCGCGATTGTGCTTGAGGATCAGGGGAAAGCCCAGGGCGCGGGCGGCCGGCGCGAGGTGTTCGCGCCCGACGACGGCGATCGTCTCCGGGGTCGGGATGCCGAACGCGGCCAGGGCCTCGTACTGCGCGACCTTGCTGACCTCGAGGCGCAGCGCCCGGCTGTCGTTGACGATGGTTCGCCCGTGACGCTCCAGCCAGGCCAGGACGGAAGCCGTGTGCTCGGCGGCATAGCGGTGGTCGCGCGTATGCGACGAGGCGCTCATGCGGTTGTAGAAGACGCCATCCGGCGGCGCCTGGCGCAGGTCGAGCATCCCCTTGTCGATGAACCACTCCGAGAAGGGCGTCCCGCGCTCGCCGAATGCCGCACGGAGCGGCTCGACCCAGGCGTCGTTCTCGTGAATCACGTAAACCCTCGACATGGACCGCCTCCTTCGAAAGATCCGCCCCTCCCCTTACGAAGGGGGAAGACGATAAATAGCGGTCGCAGAGCGGGATTCAAGATAATCTACGTGAAATTAGGTAATTTTTTTATAATTTACATAAATCTATGGTATTTTATCGTCTGCCATCCGCAGCGTTGCCGAAGTAGTTATTGTGCGGCGCAGCAAGACGACGCCCGGGGTTCAACATGTCATTCATAGTGATCTCCCGCGGACGCTCGCGTTCTTCTTCCCCAAACAAACCGCATCTTTGTAGCTTTGGTCCGATTTCACTTGCGTCCGGTCCGGATTCGGAGTGAGAATTTCCATAAATAATGCGAACCACGTTCAGTGGGGCAGGGGAGACGTGCGTGAAGCCGACAGACGTCAGTCAACCTGACTACTTCCACAAGGTGATCGACTGCCAGTGGGCCTGTCCCGCCCATACGCCGGTTCCGGAATATATCCGGCTCATCGCCGCGGGGCGCTACGACGACGCCTACATGGTCAACTGGCGGTCGAACGTTTTCCCCGGCATCCTCGGGCGTACCTGCGACCGACCCTGCGAGCCCGCCTGCCGGCGCACGCGGGTCGAGGAAGAGCCCATCGCCATCTGCAGGCTCAAGCGCGTGGCCGCAGACAACAAGAGCGACATCCGCTCCCGGTTTCCGGCGATACCGCGCGAGAAGAACGGCCGGCGCATCGCGCTGATCGGAGCGGGGACGGCGTCGCTGACGGTGGCGCGCGATCTCATGCCGCTCGGCTACGAGGTGGTGATCTTCGACGGCGACGGGAAGGCAGGGGGCATGGTGCGCAGCCAGATCCCCCGCTTCCGCCTGCCCGAGACGGTGATCGACGAGGAGGTCGGCTACATCCTCGACATGGGCGTGACGACCCGGTTCGGCGTCTGGGTCGACAGCCTCAAGGGCGTCCTCGACGAGGGCTTCGACGCGGTCTTCGTCGGCACGGGCGCGCCGCGCGGGCGCGACCTCGACCTGCCCGGCCGGAAGGAGGCGGCGGCGAACATCCATATCGGGATCGACTGGCTCTCCAGCGTCTCCTTCGAGCATGTCGACCGCATCGGCCGGCGCGTCATCGTGCTCGGCGGCGGCAACACCGCTATGGATTGCTGCCGAACGGCCCTGCGCCTCGGGGGCGAGGAGGTCGACGTCGTCGTCCGCTCCGGCTTCGAGGAGATGAAGGCCTCCTCCTGGGAGAAGGAGGATGCGATGCAGGAAGGCGTGCGCATCTCCAACTTCCTCGTCCCGAAGGAATTCACCCACGAGGCGGGACGCCTGACGGGGGTTCTCTTCGAGAAGGTGGCGGCGCAGCACGACGAGAAGGGTCGGCGCCGCCTGGTTCCCACGGGCGAACCCGACATTCACATGCCCTGCGACGATGTCCTCGTCGCCGTGGGCCAGGAAAACGCCTTCCCCTGGATCGAGCGCGATATCGGCCTCGAATTCGACGAATGGGGCATGCCGGTCGTCGACCCCGTGACCTTCCAGTCGACGCGTCCCGGCGTCTTCTTCGGGGGCGACGCGGCGTTCGGACCGAAGAACATCATCTGGGCCGTCGCGCATGGCCACGAGGCGGCGATCTCCATCGACAAGTTCTGCCATGGGGAAGATCTGCGCGAGCGCCCGGCTCCGCAGACGACGCTCCTGAGCCAGAAGATGGGCATCCACGAGTGGAGCTACGACAACGACGTCACCACCGACCACCGCTACAAGGTGCCGCACGAGGATGGCGCGGTTGCGCTGCGGGACGTGCGCGTCGAGGTGGAGCTGGGCTATGACCGCGAGCTCGCCTATCGCGAGGCGCAGCGCTGCCTGAACTGCGATGCGCAGACGGTCTTCGCGACGAAGCTGTGCATCGAGTGCGACGCCTGCGTCGATATCTGCCCGACGGACTGCCTGACCATCACCGAGAACGGCGAGGAGCAGGACCTGCGCATGCGGCTCAAGCTGCCGGCCCTGAACCTCACCCAGGAGATCTACGTCTCCGACGCCCTCGCGACCGGGCGCGTCATGGTCAAGGACGAGGACATGTGCCTGCATTGCGGGCTTTGCGCCGAGCGCTGTCCCACCGCCGCGTGGGACATGCAGAAATTCCTTCTGGAAATGACCTATGCGGGGCCGGCATGTCGCAAGAGTTAGTGCGCGTCAACGATTTCGTCGTCAAATTCGCCAATGTGAACGGCTCCGGATCGGCCAGCGCCAACCAGCTCTTCGCGAAGTCGATCCTGCGCATGGGCGTCCCCGTCGCGTCACGCAACATCTTTCCGTCGAACATCCAGGGCCTGCCGACCTGGTATGAGGTGCGGGTCAGCGAGGCGGGCTATATCGGGCGCCGGGGCGGCGTCGACCTCATGGTGGCGATGAACCCGCAGACCTGGGCGAGGGACGTGGCGAGCATCGATCCGGGCGGCTACCTGCTCTACGATTCGACGAAGCCGCTCCCGCCCTCTCGCTTCCGCGAGGACGTCACCGTGATCGGGGTCCCGCTCACCGCGATCGCGAACCGGGAATTTCCCGATCCCAAGCAGCGCCAGCTCTTCAAGAACGTCATCTATCTCGGCGTGCTGTCGGCGCTCCTCGACATCGAGGCGGCCGTCATCGAGGAATTGATCGCCGCGCAGTTCAAGGGCAAGGACAAGCTGATCGGCCCCAATGTCCGCGCCCTGCATCTCGGGCGCGATTACGCGCTGGAGCACCTCGATTGCCCGATCAGCCTGCGCGTGCGCCGCGCTGACGCCGTCGGCGACCGCATCTTCGTCGAGGGCAATGACGCAACGGCGCTGGGCTGCGTCTATGGCGGGGCGACGGTCGCGGCCTGGTATCCAATCACGCCCTCGACCTCCGTCGCGGAGGCCTTCGCCAGGCATTGCCGGAAGCTGCGCGTCGACCCGGAAACGGGCAGGAACCGCTATGCCATCGTGCAGGCCGAGGACGAACTCGCGGCCATCGGCGTGGTGGTCGGCGCGTCCTGGAACGGCGCACGCGCTTTCACCGCGACCTCCGGGCCCGGCATCTCGCTGATGCAGGAATTCCTTGGGCTCGCCTATTTCGCCGAGATCCCGGCGGTCATCGTCGATGTCCAGCGCGGCGGTCCCTCGACGGGCATGCCGACGCGCACCCAGCAATCGGATCTCCTCGCCTGCGCCTATGCCTCGCATGGCGACACGAAGCACGTCCTCCTTTTCCCCGAGGATCCCCGCGAATGCTTCGAATTCGCGGCCAGGGCCTTCGATCTCGCAGATCGCCTGCAGACGCCGGTCTTTCTCATGTCGGATCTCGACATCGGCATGAACGAGTGGCTCTGCGCCCCGTTCACCTGGGACGATTCCCGCGCCCTCGACCGTGGCAAGGTCCTCAGCGCCCAGGAGCTCGAGGCCGGCAAGGCCTTCGGCCGCTATCGCGACGTGGATGGCGACGGGATTCCCTACCGGGTCTATCCGGGAACCCATCCGAAGCGGGGGGCCTATTTCACGCGCGGGACCAGCAAGAACGTGGACGCCGTCTATTCGGAAGAGGGGGCGGACTACGTCGAGAACGTGGATCGCCTGCTGCGCAAATTCGCCACCGCGGCGCGGCTCGTCCCGGAGCCGGTGGTCCGCAAGGGCCGCAGGCCGTGCCGGATCGGCGTCGTCTATTTCGGCTCGACGACCCCCGCCATGGCCGAGGCGCTCGACGTCTTCGCTGCGCGGGGCCTGCACATGGATACGCTGCGCCTGCGCGCCTTCCCCTTCCACGAGGATGTCTATCGCTTCGTCGACGAGCACGAGATCGTCTTCCTCGTCGAGCAGAACCGGGACGCGCAGATGCGGACGCTGATCGTCAACGAGGGCCAGATCGATCCGGCCCGGATCGTCCCGATCCTGCATTATGACGGGACGCCGATTACGGCGCGCTTCATCGTCTCCGCCATCTCGGAAAGGCTCGCGGCGCTTCAGGGCGTCGCCCAGGGGGAGCTGGTATCGTGACCTACCACAAGCCGAAACTGCACCATCCGGGCCTGCCCACCAACGCGCTCGGCTTTACCCGCATCGACTACGAGGGGTCGATCTCGACGCTTTGCGCCGGCTGCGGGCACGATTCGATCAGCGCGGCCATCATCCAGGCCTGCTTCGAACTCGACCTGCCCCCGCACCGCCTTGCGAAGCTCTCGGGGATCGGATGCTCGTCAAAGACCCCCACCTATTTCCTCGGCGCCTCCCACGGCTTCAACAGCGTCCACGGGCGCATGCCCTCGGTGCTGACGGGGGCCAACCTCGCCAATCGCGATCTCGTCTATCTCGGCGTTTCCGGGGATGGCGACACCGCCTCGATCGGGCTCGGGCAGTTCATCCACGCGATCCGGCGCGGCGTGAACATGCTCTACATCGTCGAGAATAACGGCGTCTACGGGTTGACCAAGGGCCAGTTCTCGGCAACCGCGGACAAGGGCTCGAAGAGCAAGCGCGGACAGGTCAACCTCGACGAGCCGATCGATCTCGTCTCGATGGCGCTGCAGGTGGGCGCGACCTTCGTGGGGCGCGGCTTCTCCGGCGACAAGGGGCAGCTCGTCCCGCTGATCAAGGCGGGGCTGATGCATCGCGGCGCGGCCTTCATCGACTGCCTCTCGCCCTGCGTCGCCTTCAACAACCATCCCGGCTCGACGAAGAGCTTCGATTACGTGCGGGAGCACAACGCCTGCATTAACCGGATCGACCTCGTGCCGCCGCGCAAGGAGATCACCACCGAATACGCGCCCGGCGACGTCGAGGAGGTGACCCTGCATGACGGCGCGGTCGTGCGGCTGCGCAAGCTCGCCGACGCGCATCCCGTCCAGGACCGGATTGCGGCGATGAACGTGCTGCAGGAGCATCAGGAGGCGGGCGAGATCGTCACCGGCCTCATCTATGTCGACCCGGAGGCGGGCGACATGCATGACCACATGAAGACGGTGGAGACGCCGCTGGCGGCGCTCGGGACGCGGGACCTCTGCCCCGGCGGAGCCGTGCTGGACGCGATCAACCAGGCGCTCAGGTAGGACCGCCCGCGTCAGGTCTGGCCCCGGAGCCGGAAGAGGGCGTAGGCGATCGCGGGGACGAGCGCCGCGAAGACCATGTAGCCGGCAAGGACCGTCTCTGCCTGCGTCGGGCACGAATACCCTCCGCCGAACAGATCGACAAGTGAACAGACGCCATTCCCGATTGCGTAGGCAAAGTCTTCCATGGCCGTGCCCGCCTTGAAAACGATTGCTTGTCGAGACTTGTCCTGAAAACCGTGTAGCGGCAACGTAACTGAATAGCTTGGCCATTTTACGCATATTTCCGCGAATTGTCGAATCGCCCGGGGCGCTGACGGACGGCACGCGAGCGGCAGGGGCGGCGACCGACGCGGCGTCGGTTCCCGCGCAGACGGCAGGCTGCACCGCCTTTCCCTGGCGCAAGGTGAAATTTCGCTAAAAGCTTGAGCTTTTGCGTCTTCATCTTCAAAGACAATGATCTTTCACATCTGCATTGAGATAAATGTAAGCAAAAGCCTTAGCTTTTACATCACAACATGCATCAATTTGGGAACGAAGGCGGGTCGGGATTGTTCTTAGTGTCTGACGGCGCATCCCGCACTCGCTGCGGTTTTCGCGAAGGGCGCGCCGGCTTCCCGAGATAATAACGCAGCACAAGGAGTATCATCATGTACATGACGAAACTCGCCTCAATTGCAGCCGCTCTCATGATCGGCACGGCGCCGATGGCATACGCCCAGACCGGCGACGCCGATCGCTCCGGTCGACAGCAGGGATTTGAACAGCAGAGGCAGTACGATCAGCGTGGCCAGCAGCAGATGGGCGATTGGCGGCGCGATTCCTTCTCCCAGAGCGCAGAGGAAGATCGCCTGCGCGATGTTCTGCGCGAGGCAGGCTTCACCCGCATCCGCATTCTCGACGCCGCCTATGTGGTTCGCGCGCGCACGCCGGACGGCCGCAACGTGTTGATGCATGTCGATCCGCCCGCCCGCACCGCATGGCGGGATGGCGACCAGGACGAATTGCGCACGAGCCGGATGGGTGAGCGGCAGCGCGACCGCTTCGCGGCTGGTTCGCAGCAGCGCAATCGGCGGGACGGGATGGATCAGGACCGGGCTTGGCAGGACCGCACCAGTCAGGACCGGAACTGGGAGGATCGGACCGCGCAGGGCCGAGCGTGGCAGGAGCGGATGAGCCAGGACAGGAGCTGGCAGCGAGACCGCGACGTCAGCGACACCGCGGGCCTCCAGCGGAACCAGGACAGCGGCCCGGATCTCGCCGCCGCGGGGCGTCTTCCGGAAGACACGGTCCGCCAGATTCTCGAGCGGCGGGGCATCAGCGAGGTCGAGGATCTGCGTCGTGAGGGCAATGAGTTCGTCGGGACAGCGGACTGGTACGGCGACGAGGTTGACATCCGCGTGGACGCCCAGACCGGCGAGGTCCTGCAGCCGGAGCGGATCGAGCGGAGCCAGATCCGTGCGAAGCTTCAGGATGAGGGCTGGAGTGACATTCGCGAAGTCGAGCAGCGCGGGGACGCGTTCTTCGCGCGCGCCACGCGCGACGGCGACGAGTACGAGCTGATGCTCGACGGGCGTACGGGGAACATCCTCGCCCATCGCGGCCTCAGCTGACCGCGCGAGGCGCAATACAGGCACAGGATCGGCCCGGAACATTCCGGGCCGATCTTTTGAGACGAAAGCGGTTCAGCGTCCGGGGTCTGGCGCGGGTGGCTCGCGATCGGTCTGGTCCGCCAAGCACCTTTCAAACGTGGAGAAAGAGCCCGCGACAGGAGTCTTCTCCCGAGAGCGCTGCGGCGAAAAGGCAGAGGGCCGCGAGCGCGACGGGGAGGGCGCGGGTCACGCGGGAGGGTCCGATCGCATCAGTCTGGCGTAGATCAACGCCACCGTCATTCCGCCGCCCATGACCGCGACCAGCTTATGAGCGGGCGCGAGCATCGCCGTCACCGAAATGACGAGAATGTAGAGCGTCGCAACCGCCCCGATGACGATCCGCAGCCGCGTCATGCCCGGCTCTTCCCGTCTGGCGGACGTCCACGCAGCCGGTGTTCAACCGCCGCCAGCGCAGCCGCGATCGCGACGCCTCCGGCGAGGACGAGGACGGCGCAGACGAGCGGGGGCAGGGCGAGCATCGGCACGGACAGGCTGGAGGAGAGGCCGACGGCCGCGCCGGAATAGAGAAGGCATCTCTGCGCGGAGATCGGCGTCCGGCCATCCGCCGCAGACCTTCGTGCCCTTTGACGCTCCGCCAGCGCAAGCAGAGCGGCACCGGCAAGCGCGACGGCGACGAGCGCCCCGACCGTCACGGTCGGGTGCCACGCCGGGCTCCACTGCACGACGAAAATGACGACGGCCGCCATGTACAGCGAGAAAAGAAACAGTGAAGTGACCTGCGATCTATTCCCATGAACATGATAAATAAAGAGAGGGTAGGGAAGCACTGCGATAGCAACGAATAGCATCTCAGTCTGATAACCGACCAAGAAATATTGGAGATGATGGGATGACGCCATGCCGATATTGGTCGCGATGACGAGGATCGTGATAAGGATGAAGGTCTTCATGCCTGCGTTTCCGGCTGGGCGGATTGTGCTTGTTCGGAAGGGCCATGACCGGCCCCCGCATTCCCCTTGTCGCGGGCGAGCCAGCAGATCCCGATGACGAGGGCGATGTTGCCGAGAATCGCGAGGACGAAGAGACCCGGCTCCCGGATCATCACCGAGAAGACGGTGGCGTTCAGCGCGGCCATTCCGATGAGAGCGCCGGCAAGGTCGATGCGAATGCGCGGAAGGTCATCGCGCCGATCGGCTTCCCAGCCGGTGAGACGCGGGTTTATCCGGGCGACGACGATGTAGGCCGCGCCGACGAGCGACATGCCGAACAGAATGAACATGGACTGGACCCACATCGGGCTGCCCGAGCTTCGTGCGAGGTGTGAGAAGATGTAGGACGCCGGAGCGAATAGAAGCAGAGCCAAAATGACTTTTCTCATGCCTGTTTCTCCAGCATGCGCTGCGGAAGAGCCTTTACTCTCCCACCGATGAAGACAATGGGCGCTATGACCAGGAGCGAAATCGCGAATCGTTTGAACATATCAAGATCCCGGTGTTCAGACTGGTTTGGGACGCGGGCGAGCCTCCAGTTGATCCAGCCCCGTGTCATCCCGTCGCCGCGTCGCCCCACGCATGGATTTTAAATTGCAAATTCGTATATTTATATCTTTGAATTGTGTCCAGAGCCCTTTTCAGATCAGGAGGCGCCAATCGCTCCGCCGAGGGAGGAGTGACCCTGACGGCAGTCACGATCGCAAGGCGTACGGCATCAGCTGTTTACCCGGCGCGTCGTTCGTATGTTAGGGTTTTGGACGCCTCGCTTGACGGCTCCGCCCCCAGGGAGAGCATGATGTGGAATCCAGATGCGCCGCGCCTCGAGCCGGACCAGCTGCGGCGCCGGGTCGATCCGTCCAGCCTTGCGTTCAAGACGACGGACGAACTCGAGCCGCTCGAAGGCCTAATCGCTCAGCGCAGGGCCGAAGCGGCGATCGACTTCGGAACGCGGATCGACAAGCACGGCTTCAACCTTTTCGTCATCGGTCGAACGGGGCGGCTCGCCCGCGAGGCGGTGGTCGCGACACTGAAGAAGGCCGCGAGAGAGCGCAGCCCGCCATCCGACTGGACCTACGTCAACAACTTCAAGGAACCGCACAAGCCGGAGGCGATCCCCCTGCCGTCCGGCCGCGCGACCTCCTTTCGGGACGCGATGCACAACCTTGTCGACGATCTCAGGGGGGCACTCCCGGCGGTCTTCCAGAGCGAGGAGTACCAGACGCGGCGAAGCGCCATCGACAGCGCCCTCCAGGGAGAGCAGGAGGAGGCGTTCTCGATTTTGCAGAAGCGGGCGACAGAACGGGATGTCGCGCTCGTTCGCACCCCGCTTGGCTTCACGCTGGCGCCGCTGCGCGGTGGGGAGGTCATCCAGCCCGAGGCCTTCCAGGCTCTCCCCGAAGCGGAGCGGGAAGAGGCGCGTCGGGCGATGGAGGAACTCGAGAAGGAGCTGGAGCGCATCATTCACCAGATCCCGCAATGGGAAAGGCGGCGTCGCGAGGAGGTCAGGCAACTGAATGCGGATACCGCCAGGTCAGCGATCGAATCGCCGCTCGACGAGCTGACGGCGCAATTTTCCGATCTGCCTCGAATCGTGGCTTATCTCGAGGAGGTTCGGGCCGATCTCGTCGAAAACGTGGGCCTGTTCATGCTGCCCGGCCACGCCGAGGGCGCGGGCGCGGGCGCGGGAATGGGCATGGGCATGGGAGACAACAACGCGTCGACGCCCGGCGGCCCCTTCGACCGATACCGGGTCAACGTTCTCGTCTCCCAGGAGAGCCCCTCGCCGGAGATCGGCGTCACGGAAGCGCCGATCGTCGAGGAGGCGCATCCCACGCTCAACAATCTGACGGGCCGGATCGACCACATTGCCAGCCATGGCGTCCTCGCCACCAACTTCCGGCTCATCAAGCCGGGCGCGCTGCACCGGGCGAATGGCGGCTTCCTGCTGCTCGACGCGCGCGCGCTCCTGAGCGAACCATTCAGCTGGACGGCCCTGAAGCTCGCCCTGCGGCGCGGCGAGATCGTGATCGAGGACATCAACCGGCTGATCGGCCTGACCAGCACGATCTCCCTGGAGCCGGCGCCCATCCCGCTCGACGTCAAGGTCGTGCTCTTTGGCGACCGGCGGATCCACTTCCTGCTGGCTGCGCTCGATCCTGATCTGGCCGAGCATTTCAAGGTCCTTGCCGACTTCGACGATTCCACGGACCGTACGCTCGAGACCGAGACGCTGCTGGCGCGCGGCGTCTCGGACATTCTGCGGCGCGAGATTCTGCGGCCGATGGATCGCGATGGGGTGAGCCTCGTGCTCGAGCAGGCGGCGCGGATGGCCGAACACGGGGGCAGGCTCAGCTTGTCGATCGACCAACTCCGCGATCTTCTCGCGGAGGCGGACCACTATGCGAAAGCCGCGGGAAAGGCGGTGATCGGGCGAGCCGACGTGCAGAAGGCGCTCGATGGGCGGATCCATCGTGCATCCCGCATCCGTGACCGTCTCCAGGAGCAGATCCTCGAAGAGGTGGCGCTCATCGACACATCCGGGGCCGCGGTCGGGCAGATCAACGGGCTGAGCGTCTTCGAACTCGCCGGCCAGGCATTCGGCCACCCGACGCGCATCACCTGCCAGGTCCGGCCGGGAGCCGGGAAGGTTCTCGATATCGAGCGCGAGGTGGAGCTCGGCGGCCCCCTCCACTCCAAGGGCGTCCTCATCCTGTCCGGCTTCCTCGCCGGCCGGTTCGCCCTCGACACGCCGATGTCGCTTCAGGCCAGTCTCGTCTTCGAGCAGTCATACTCGGGCGTCGAAGGCGACAGCGCGTCCTCGGCTGAACTCTATGCGCTTCTTTCTGCCATCGGAGAGCTCCCGCTGCGCCAGGATCTGGCTGTCACGGGCTCGGTCAATCAGCATGGTCGGGTCCAGGCGATCGGCGGGGTCAACGAGAAAATCGAGGGATTCTTCGACATCTGCCGCGCCCGCGGCCTCACCGGTGCGCAGGGGGTTCTGATACCGGCGGCGAATGTGAATCATCTCATGCTGCGGGAGGATGTTGTTTCCGCGTGCCGCGACGGCCGGTTCTCAATCTATCCGATTGCCTCGATCGATGAAGGGATCGCCCTGCTGACGGGTCGCCCGGCCGGCGTGCGGGACGCCGGGAAGGAGTACCCGACGCGGAGCGTCTACCGCGCGGTTGAAGACCGGCTGCGGGAGTTTGCCGAGATCAGGCGCAGCTTCGGCGAGCGTGGTTCGCAGCCGAAAGAACGCTAGAGCCCGGCCGCGTTCCGGGCTCGATCATGACGGCACCCTCCCCCGCCTATTTCCCTCCGAGCCGCGCCCGCTCGATCTGAGCGACATCGCAGATGAGGTCCACCATGGCGGAGAAGTCCTGTCCGCCCATGCCGCGGGAGCGGGCGGTGGAGAAGGCCTCGCGGGCGGCGGCGGCGACGGGGACGGGGACGCGCGAGGCGTTGGCCGCGCCCACGATCAGGGTGAGGTCCTTGTGGGCGAGGTCGATGGTGAAGCCGGGAGAGGTATCGCCGGCGAGGACCTTGTTCGGCCAGTTGACCTTGAGCTGCCCGTTCGTTGCCGTGGTGCCGTGAATGACCTCGAGCGTCTTTTCCAGATCGAGCCCGAAGCGCTGCGACAGCGCCAGCGCCTCGGCGTTGAGCTGGCAGGAGATGATGGCGAGATAGTTGTTGACGAGCTTTGTCCGCGTACCCGCTCCGGCCGGGCCGCAATGATGGATCGTCGTGCCCATGGCTTCGAGGAGCGGGCGCACGCGCTCGAAATCCGCGACTTCGCCGCCCACCATGAACAGGCTTTCGCCGCGCTCCGCGTGCCAGGCGAGGCGGCCGATCGGTGCATCGACGGCGCGCATTCCGCGCCTTTGCGCCTCCACGTGGAGCCGGTCGGTCGTCTCCGGCTCGATGGTGGAGAGATCGAGGACGAGCGTTCCCGGCTGCGCGCTATCAAGGACACCGCCGGCGCCCATCACGACGCTCTCGACCTCGCGCCCCGTCGGCAGCACGGTGACGACGATGGAGCATTGGCGCGCGAGGTCCGCGACGGATTCGGCCTCACGCGCCCCGAGCGCCACGAGGGTTGCGACCGGCCTGGGATCGATGTCGTGGACGACGAGGTCGAAGCCCTTCCTGACGCAATTGCTCGCCATGCCCCGGCCCATCGCGCCAAGCCCGATGAACCCGATCGTCTCGTCTTTCGTCGTCATGATGTCCTCCCTCGCGATTTTCCGGCTCTTCAGGCCCGCTCTTCCGCAATCACGACCGAAAACGCCCCCGCCGACAAGGCGAGACTTCGCGTTTGGGGAAGGCGCGGATGCCACAGCTCCATGTGCTGTCGTCGTTGAGAACGGCAGCAACGGTCCGGTTCCCCAGCTCAGCCCCGGACGGAGTCCGGCAGGAGCACCTCGCCGAAAAGCCGGTTGTCGACCGAGCGCGGCTTGGCCGCTTCCGCCGCGTCGCTCGCCACGAAGGAGGACTTGCCGCCGTGCAATTCGGCCGGGAGCAGCATGACGCGCACGAAGGCTGCGTTGGTGCCGCCGATATTCGTCCCGACGACGGGGTCGTGTCCGGTCTCGAACCAGGCATCGCCTGCATCGATGCGCTCGACCGTCTCGCCCACCTCCGCGAGGAGCCGGCCGAAGACGAGGCGGCGGATCCCGGGGCCGCGATGGCCATGCCGGGGGGTCTGTGCGCCGGGCCGGGATTCGATCCGGTCGGCCCGCATCAGAAAGGGGCCGTCGAAGGCGGGATGCAGCCGATGCGACAGGATGATCTCGGCCCCCTCGAGGAACAGGCTTCCGGCAGGAGCGAGCTCATAGATCCAGGCCTCGCCCCGCCCGGCGATGCCGCCGGGATCGTTGGCGAAACAGCCGCCATCCGCGGCGAGGGGGACCGTCTCCGCGCCGGTCTCGACGTCGAGCGAGCCATCCCGCGCATAGACAAAGCGCCAGCCGGGCTCCGGCAGCGAGAGGCGCGTCCCGTCGAGGCTCGTTTCGTAGACGGTCAATCGCAGGCTCATGACTTCCTCCTTCATCCCGCGCCGGCGACCTGCGAGCGGATCGCGCGCATGGTCTGTCCGTCGGCGTCGAGATAATCGTCGAGAATGTTGAAGTGGTTCATGCCGGGCAGCACCATCACTGCCGGGTCGAACCCGTTCCGGTGAAGGTGATGCGCGTAGCGGAAGGTCTGGTCGATCCATTGCCAGGGCTCCTGGCCGCCGGCGATCAGGGCGACCGGGCAGAGCAGCTTCGGCGGACGCGCCTCGACATTGCGGCGCGCGACGATCTCCTCGGTCAGGTGAAGCTCGGCATTGACGGAGGTCCGCATGGTCGGCGTCGGATCGTAGATGCCGCTGATGAGGGTGGCGCCGGCGAGGACCGGGCCGGAAAGGCCCTCGGCCGCCCAGTCATGCGCAATGATCTCCGCGCCGAGATGCGCTCCGGCGGAGTGCCCGGACAGCGTGATGCGCTCCGGATCGCCTCCGAAGCGGGCGATGTTGGTGACGCACCAGCGCATCATGGCGCGGGCTGAATCGGCCACGCCGTCGAGCGTCGCATCGGGGCACAGTTCGTAGTTCGCGATCACGGTGGTGATGCCGAGCGGCGCGAGCGCGCCGGCCACGAAAGCGAAGTTTTCCTTGTCCTGCGCGCGCCAGTATCCCCCGTGGAGATAGATGTGGACCGGACTCAGTCCGTTCTTTTCCGCGGCGGGATAGATGTCGACCTTGCGCAGCGGATGATCGCCGTAGCCGATATCGGCCTCGCGCGCGAGTTCGTTCAAAGCGCGCGCATTCGCCGGATCTCGCCTGGCGCGATATCTGGCGAAATCGGGGACGGCGTTCTGGGGATTGTACTGGAATTCGTGCTCTTCCGGCGTCAGTCCCGCCCAGATTGGCGCGTTGATCTGCATTCGGCGAACCTCCCCTGCGTCAACCGAAGACGATCATCTGAACGGGAACGCGTCAACGTGTGGACCATCGGGGATTCATCCGCTTCGCGCATTGGCCGGAAACGCGTTGACCAAGGGGAAGAATTGATTTCGACTTATCTTGAGCGGGTCCGTAGCCTGCGAAATGCGTTGGGGATGGCCCATGAAGATCGCCTCGCTGGAATTCCTCGCCCTGAGCGCTCCGCTCGAAGACGGCAAGGCCTACGGCATGTCGAAGGCGCTCGCCACGGGACGGCAATCCACCTTCGTGCGGCTCGTGCTCGAGGACGGGACGGAAGGTTTCGGCGAGGCCTGGGGCATGCCCGCCTTCAACAAGGCCTATGAAGCTTTCCTGGCGGCCTATGTCGTGGGCACGGACATCTTCGACGTGGAGCATGTCTTCGATCGCATCCTCGCGCGGCATTATCATTTCGGCGTCCAGAACCAGATGATGGCCTGCCTCTCCGGCATCGACATCGCCGCGAAGGACGCGACCGGCAAGCTTCTTGGCATACCCGTCTGCCGTCTGATCGGCGGCAGGCGTCTGACACGCATCCCGATCTACGCCTCCGGCGGCTACCTGACCGAAACGCCCGAGGCTGATTTCGCGCCGCAGATCGAGGCGATGGCGAAGGCGGGCTATCCGGCGGTCAAGATCAAGATCGGCGTCTCGCCCGCCAGTGACGAGGCGCGCGTATCGCTGGCGCGGGAGATCCTGGGGCCGGATGTCGAACTCCTCGTCGACATCAACACGAACTACACGCTCGATACGGCGCGGGAATCCATCGCCCGGCTCGCCCCCTTCCGGGTCGGCTGGGTCGAGGAGCCGCTCGGGCCCCACGACTACGACGGCTATGCCCGCCTGCGCGAGACGAGCCCCGTCCCCATCGCCACCGGGGAGGCGCTCTACACGGCCTTCGACTTCCACCGGCTGGCGGAGAATCGCGGCGCGGACGTGCTCCAGCCGGACCTGACGCTCTGCGGCGGATTCTGGCAGGGCCGCAAGATCGCGGAACTGGCCTATGCGAAGCACCTGCGTCTCTCGCCTCACGTCTGGGGCGGCGCGATCGGGCTTGCGGCGGCGCTCCACTACATCGCGGCGCTCTCGGCCTATCCGCATTCCCATAACGTGCCCAAGCCCGTCCTGCTCGAATACGATCTCGGCGAGAACCCGCTGCGCAGCGATGTCCTGAAGACGCCGATCGCCCCGCATGACGGCTTCATCGCGGTTCCGGAAGGGCCGGGGCTCGGGATCGAAGTGGATCTCGACGCGGTTCGGCGTCATGCCGTCAACTGAAGCGCGCGCGCGCGCGGCGCCCGTTGCATCCCCGGAGCCGGGTGTGGTGCTCGCCGTGCGCGACCTGCAGACGCATTTCTTCACCGATGCGGGCGTGGTCCGCGCGGTCAACGGCGTCACGCTCGGCCTGAACGAGGGCGAGACGCTCGCCATCGTCGGCGAGTCCGGATCGGGCAAGTCGGTCACCGGCCTCACCATCATGCGGCTGCTGGCGCGCACCACGGCGCGGGTCGTCGGGGGCGAGGTCGTCTATGTCGACCGCGACGGCGCCGCAGTCGACATCCTGTCTCTGACGGAATCGGAGATGCAGCGGGTGCGCGGGCGGGAGATCGCGATGATCTTCCAGGATCCCATGTCGAGCCTCAACCCCGTCTTCACCGTGGGCGACCAGATCGCCGAGCCGATCCGCATCCACAAGGGGCTCGACCGTCGCGCGGCGCGGGCGCAGGCGATCGACCTGCTCGCCCAGGTCGGGATCTCGGATCCCGACAAGCGCATCGATTCCTTCCCGCACCAGTTGTCTGGCGGCATGCGCCAGCGCGTGATGATCGCGGTGGCGCTTGCGGGCGATCCGCGGCTGCTCATCGCCGACGAGCCGACCACGGCGCTGGACGTGACCATCCAGGCGCAGATCATCGCGCTTCTGAAGCGGCTCCAGCGCGAGCGCGGCATGGCGATGATCTTCGTCACCCACGATCTCAAGCTGGTCGGCGAGATCGCTGACCGGGTGGCGGTGATGTATGCGAGCGAGGTCGTGGAGGAGGGGGCGGTTGCGGACGTCCTCGCCCGTCCGCGCCACCCCTACACGAAGGCGCTGATGGAGTGCATTCCGCGCCGCGACTACCACAGCGCCGGCCGTCAGGCGCTAAAGCCCATTCCGGGCCTCCTGCCCGATCCGCTCATGCCCCCGGAAGGGTGCCGCTTCCACGCGCGCTGCGCCTTCTCCGAGGATCGCTGCAAGGCGACGGAGCCCGTGTTGGAGCGGGTGGCGCACCGTCACGACGTGCGCTGCCTGCGCTGGCGGGAGATTTCCCTATGAACGAGGCGGTCCGGATCAGCGCCGGGACCGGGACGGCGCATCTCCTCGAGGCGCGCGGGCTGACGAAGCATTTTCCCACGGGCGAGACCCTGTTCGGCCGGGGTGGGCCGCCGATCCGGGCGGTCGAGGCGGTCGACCTCGCCATTGCGCCGGGCGAGGTGCTTGGGGTCGTGGGGGAATCCGGCTCGGGGAAGTCCACGCTCGGGCGTCTCGTCCTGCGGCTGCTCGAGCCGACGGCGGGAGACGTGATCTTCGAGGGCGCCAGCCTCGGCAGCCTGACGCCGCGGGAGCTGCGGCGCTTCCGCAAGCACATGCAGATGGTGTTCCAGGACCCCTTCGCAAGCCTGAACTCCCGCATGACGGTGCGGGACGCGCTGCGCGAATCCATCTCGCTGCACCGGGGACTGAAGGGCGGCGCGGCGGAAGAGGCGGCCGTGCGGCTCCTCGAGCAGGTGGGGCTCACCGCCAACCATCTCGCCCGCTATCCCCGCGCCTTCTCCGGCGGCCAGCGCCAGCGCGTCGCGATCGCCCGCGCGCTTGCCTCCGAACCGCGTTTTCTTGTCGCCGACGAGCCGGTTTCGGCGCTCGACGTCTCCGTTCAGGCGGAGGTCATCAACCTGATGCAGGGCCTGCAGCGCGATCTCGGACTCGGAATGATGTTCATCAGCCACGATCTCTCCGTGGTCGAGGTGATCTCCGATCGGGTCATGGTGCTCTATCTGGGGCGCGTGATGGAGGTCGCACCCACGGAGCGGCTTTATCGCAATCCCGCCCATCCCTACACGTCGGCCCTGTTGCAGGCGGTTCCGGGCGCGAAATCGCCGGAAGACCGCATGATCCTCAAGGGCGAGATACCGAGCCCCGCCGCGCCGCCCTCCGGCTGCGTCTTCCGCACGCGCTGTCCTTTCGCCGTGGAGGAATGCGCGCGCGCCGTTCCCCCGTTGCGGGAGATCGCTCCCGCGCATTTGAAAGCCTGTATCCGCGATGACCTCGAACTCTGACCGCCGGGAGGACAGGAGCCCCGTGCTCGTCGTGGGCGGGCGCGGCTTCGTGGGCTCGCATGTCGTGCGGCGGCTGATCGCGCAGGGCCGGCCCGTGCATCTCTTCGGGCCGCCGGTGGCGGATGATCTGCTGGCCGATCTCGCCGGCCGCTTCGCCGAGACCTCCGGCTCGGTGGAGGACCGGAGCGGTCTTCGCGCGGTGCTCGCGGAGAGCGGGGCGAAGGCGATCGTGACCACCGCCGCTCATGGCAGCGGGCGCCAGGGACTGATGCGCTCCGGCGAGGCGGAGGGCGACCGCGCCATGGCGGTCAACGTGCTCGGCCTGCGCAATCTCCTCGAAGCGGCCATCGAAGCGGGCGCCAAGCGCGTCGTCTGGACGAGTTCGACTGTGGTCTACGGGCCTCCGGAGTTTTACCCGCCCCGGCGGGTGAACGAGGACGCCGCCTGCGATCCGCGCACCTTCTACGGGCTCACGAAGCGGCTCGGGGAGGATCTCGCGCGCTACTACATGGCGCGTCACGGGCTTTCGGTCGCGGCGCTTCGTCTCCCGCTCGTGCTCGGGCCGGGCCTCTGGTACCAGGGCGCCGCCGCTGCCATCGCCGATGTCATCCGCTCCGCCGCGCCCGGCGCGCGACGGAAGCTGGCCTTCCATGACGAGCCGATCGACTTCATGGATGTGAGGGACGTGGCCGAGGCCGTCGTTCATGCCCTCGATCCCGCCCGTCCGCCCTCCGGCATCTACAACATCAACGGCCTCACCGCGCGCCTGACGGAGATCGTCGCCGCCCTCGAGGCTTCCGTCCCGGGCTACCGGGTCGATTTCGAGCGCCGCGCGCCGGAGCTTCTGTTTCCGCTGATCGACGACTCGAGGTTTCGCCGCGAGGCGGAATTCACGCCCGCGCGCGGGCTGTCGCAGATGATCGCCGGAATGCGCGAACAAGGGGAAGGCTCATGTACGAAAAACGCCTGAAGGATCTGGGGATCACCCTGCCGGAGGCGGCTTCGCCTTCCTTCAACTATGTCCCTGTCACGGTGCATGGCGGCCTGGCCTATGTGAGCGGCCAGTTGCCGAAGGTCGGAGGCGATATCCGGGTGCGCGGGAAGGTCGGGGCGGAGGTCGATCTCGACACCGCGCGCGAGGAGGCGCGCATCTGCATCCTGCAGGGCCTCGCCTGCCTGCGCGAGGCGCTCGGTTCGCTCGACCGGATTGCGCGCGTCCTGAAGGTGACCGGCTTCGTCGCCTCCGCGCCGGGCTTCAACGCCCAGCCCAAGGTCATCGACGCGGCCTCCGATCTCCTCGGCGAGATCTTCGGCGAGGCGGGACGCCACGCCCGTTCCGCCGTGGGGGTCGCGGAACTGCCGCGGGGCGCGGCGGTGGAGATCGAGCTGATCGTGGCGGTGAAGGAATGAGAATCGGCGCGAGGGAGTGACGCGCCGGAATCAAGCCGATGGCGGACCCGGCCTCGGCGGGCGGCGAAGGTCGCCTCCCAGCGGGTCGTGAAGAGGGGAGAGAAACATGCATATGCAATCGCACGGTCTTCTGAAGGGCAGGAGGCTCAGGCGGCTTGCCGCGTCGCTGCTCCTGGCGGCCTCCTTTGCTGCCGGCTCCGCTGCCGTCCAGGCCGAGGATCTCTACGGTTCCGCCATGGAAGGCGCGAACCGCGGCGGGACGCTCAATGTGGGGCTGCTCGTCGAACCGCCGGGCCTCGATCCGTTCCACCAGGCGGCTGAGGCGCGCATCCGCCTCACGGTGCTGATCTATCAGGGCCTGTTCTACGAAGGCGCGGGCGGCGAGCCGATCCCGCTGCTTGCGGAGAGCTGGGAGGTCTCCGACGACGGGCTCGTCTACACGATCAAGCTTCGCGACGGCGTCGTCTTCCACAACGGCGAGACGATGGACGCGGAGGACGTGGCCTACAGCTACAACTACATCCGCGATCCAGAGAACGGCTCGCCCGGCGCCGGTGATTTCGGCGTCATCACGTCCATCGAGGTGGTGGATCCGCTGACGGTGCGCTTCACCCTGAGCTCGCCCAACGCCTCACTCCCGATGACCCTCGGCAACAAGTACGGCGCGGTCGTTCCGGCGGGCTATTTCGACGACGAGAATGCGAAGAACCGGATGAACGCCGAGAGCGTCGGCACCGGGCCGTTCAAGCTCGTCGAATTCAATCCGAACCAGAACATGCTCATCGCCCGCCACGAGGAATACTGGGACGAGGGCATGCCCTATCTCGACGAGATCAACTTCTCGTTCCTGCCCAACAGCGCCTCGATGCTGGTCGCCCTGCGCAACCAGCGCGTCGACCTGGTTCCGCTCAGCCGGCCTCAGGATGTTCAGCAGGTAAGCGATGTCGAGGGCCTCGTGATCGAGCGCTGGCCCTCGCTCAACCAGAAGGCGCTTGATCTCGGGGCCGAGCTCGAACCGCTCGACGATCCGCGCGTGCGCAAGGCCATCGCGCTCGGGATCGACAAGGAAGAGATCATGCGCGCCTCGATCGGCGATTTCGGCGAGGTGCTCGGCACCATGGTCGCGGGGATGCAGGACACCTGGGGCCTGCCGCTGGATGAAGTGCCCAACCAGACTCGCGACGTCGAGGCCGCCAAGGCTCTCCTCGCCGAGGCTGGACACGGGGACGGGGTCTCGCTCACCCTGACGACGATCAACGGCTACGACTGGATGGACCCCGCCGCGGTCACGCTGCGCGAGCAGCTGGCCGATATCGGCATCGACCTCCAGATCCAGCGCGTCGATCTGGGCGTCTGGATCAACAACTTCCGTTCGAGCCAGATGGGGCTGACCTTCAACGACTGGGCGCCGCAGCCCGATCCCAACCTCCTCTTCTTCCGTCACTTCCACATGAAGCCGGAAGGGGCCGATTTCCGGAACTGGAACAACGAGGAGGCGAGCAGTCTCCTGCGCGAGGGCCGGGCGACATCCGACCCGGCAAAGCGCAAGGAGATCTATGCCGAGTTCCAGAAGATCCTCGCCGAGACGGTACCCACGGTCATGCTGTTCTCCCAGGACCATGTGACGGTGAGCAGCGAGCGGGTGAAGAATTTCGAGCAGCATCCGACCGGCTGGTATTTCGGCCTGGCCCGGACTGCCCTCGAACAGTGAAAGCGTCGTGATGCCGGGGGCGGCGATCCGCGCGGTCGCCGCCCCGCTCCAACCATTCGGTCGATCATGGGCTCGTATCTCATCAAGCGCCTCGGCGCCTCGCTTCTCACGGCGTTCCTCGCCAGCATCCTCGTCTTCCTGCTCGTGCGCCTCGTTCCCGGCGACGTGGTCGGGCAGATGATGGGACAGGCCGGCGGTGCGGACGCTGAACGGGCGGTGCGCGCGTTCTTCGGTCTCGACCAGCCCATCTATGTCCAGTACCTCGTCTGGATCGGCGACGTCCTGCGCGGCGACCTCGGCACGAGCTGGACGCGCGGGCTGCCGGTGACGCAGATGGTGGGATCGGCCTTTCTGGTGACCCTCGAGATCGGCCTCGTCACGCTGTTCATCGCGACCGTCATCGGCGTTCCGCTCGGGATCGTGGCGGGCATGCACGAGGGCCGCACGCTCGACAACGTGATCCAGGGCTTCAACATCATCGGCCTCGCCGCGCCGGTCTTCTGGGTCGGGCTGATGCTCCTCGTCGGGGTCTCGAGCCTCTTGGCCTGGTCGCCGCCGCTGCGCTTTGTCGGCCCGTTCAAGTCGCTTTCGGACAATATCGCCATCCTGGCCCTGCCCGTGGCCAGCCTCGGACTGCTGCAGGCCGCTGCCTACAGCCAGTTCGTGCGCCAGAACGTGGTCTCGACCCTGCACCAGGAATATGTGCGCACGGCGATCGCCAAGGGCGTGCCGGTGCGCAGCATCTTCTTCAAGCACATCCTGCGCAACGTGCTGATCCCGATCGTCACCTTCATGGGACTCATCCTGATCCAGATCCTCGGCGGAGTGGTCATCATCGAATCGCTCTTCGCGCTCCCGGGCCTCGGGCGGCTCCTGCTCTCGGCCATCGAGACGCGCGACTATCCCGTCGTGCAGGGCGCGCTGCTCGTGGTCGTCGCGACCGCCATGGTCGTCAACCTGCTGATCGATCTCGCCTACCGGGCGATCGACCCGCGCATCCGCGTCTCGTGAGGAGGGAAACGATGACCGGACCGGCAGCCATCGTCGCCGTCAACGCTCCCGCAGCGAAACCGGGGCGGATCGCGCGCCTGGGGCGCTTCGTGCGGCGCGAGCCGGGCTATGCCCTGGGCCTCGTCCTGATCGCCTTTCTCGCCGTCGTCACGTTCTTTCCGGGCCTGTTCACGGATGAATCGCCTTTCGCCATCTCGGTCGCGAACGCGCTCCAGGCTCCTTCCGCCGCGCATTGGTTCGGCACCGACGAAGTGGGCCGCGACGTGTTCGCCCGCGTCGTCTACGGGGCGCGGGTGACGCTCTCGATCTGCGCCGGCTCGCTGCTGATATCCGCTCTGCTGGGCGGGCTCCTCGGCCTCATCTCCGGCTATTTTGGCGGCTGGCTCGACCAGGTGCTGGGGCGCTTCGTCGACGTGATGCTGAGCTTTCCGCCGATCATCCTCGGGGTGATCATCACCGGCGTTCTCGGGCCGGCGACCCAGAACCTGATCCTCGCCCTGTCGATCGTCTATCTGCCCGTCTTCTTCCGCATCGCCCGCGCCGGAGCGCTTGCGGAGGCGAACCAGACCTATGTCGAGGCGGCGCGCAGCATCGGGCTGACGGAAGGCGCGATCCTGCGGCGGCATGTGGCCCGCAACGTGGCCCCGCTCATCCTCACGCAGTACATGATCCTGTTTCCGCTGATCCTGCAGATCCAGGCCGCCCTTGGCTTTCTCGGTCTCGGCGTGCAGCCGCCGACCCCCGACTGGGGCGCAATTCTCCAGCAGGGCAAGGACTACATCCTCTTCGCCCCCTGGATGTCGATCTTTCCCGGGCTCGCCGTGCTGGTCACGGCCTTCGCGCTCATCCTCGTCGGACGGGCCCTGCAGGCGCGCATCAACCGGCGCTGAAGACGCTCGTCCCCGCCATGCCTTCGGGCGCGGTCAGGTTGATGCGTGCCGGCGTCCCGCTGTTGATGCGCGGCCAGCACGTCTTCGCCGAAAGGCGCGCCCCGGGAGCGAGCGGACGTGCATCACATTGCCTGTCTGGGGCCGGCGGCCCCACAAGGGGATAGTTTGATCGACGCCGAGGGGTCCCTGGCTCCTTTCTTGACCATCTTAAGACGAGGCGACTACCCTTCGCCTCAAAGCGTCTTGGACCGTCGCAGTCGCCAGCCTGCACAACGAGGAATTTGCCATGAAGCTTTCCAGTCTCATGATTCGAGCCTCGCTCGTCGCTCTCGCGACGACTGGACTCGCCGGTCCCGCCGCTGCGCAAGGGGTGAACATCTCCATCTCCTGCGGCGCAGTCGGGCAGGAACTCGAGATCTGCCGCCAGGGCGCGGAAGCCTGGGCGCAGGAGACCCGGAATACCGTCACTGTCGTCTCGACGCCCAATTCCTCCACGGAGCGCCTCGCGCTTTATCAGCAGTTGCTCGCCGCCGGGGCCGGCGACATCGACGTCTTCCAGATCGACGTGATCTGGCCCGGCATCCTGGGGCAGCACTTCATCGATCTCTCAGCTCATGTGAACGGTGCGGAGGCGGAGCATTTCGAGGCCATCGTCGAGAACAATACGGTCGACGGGCGGCTCGTCGCGATGCCCTGGTTCATCGATGCTGGGCTCCTCTACTACCGCAGCGATCTCCTCGAGAAGCATGGCGCCTCCGTACCGCGGAGCTGGCAGGAGTTGACGGAGACCGCGCGCATGGTCCAGGAGGCAGAGCGTGCGGACGGCAATGACCAGATGTGGGGCTTCGTCTTCCAGGGGCGCGCATATGAGGGCCTCACCTGCAATGCGCTCGAGTGGATCGACGCTTTCAACGGCGGCGCCATTGTCGATGCCGAGGGAAACGTAACCGTCAACAATCCGGGAGCCGTTTCCGCCTTCGAGCTGGCTTCGACTTGGGTGAACGAGATCGCCCCCGAGGGCGTGCTCAACTACGCCGAGGAAGAGGCGCGCGGAGTCTTCCAGTCCGGCAATGCGGTGTTCATGCGCAACTGGCCGTATGCCTGGGCGCTCGCCGAATCGGAGGAGAGCGCGATTCGCGGCAAGGTCGGAATTGCAGCTCTGCCGCGCGGGGGCGAGGACGGCAAGAACACCGGCACGCTCGGCGGCTGGCAGCTCGCGGTTTCGCAGTATTCCTCCAATCCGGAGGCTGCGGCCGATCTCGTACGCTATCTGACGAGCCGCGAGGAGCAGAAGCGCCGCGCGATCGAGGCCGCCTACAACCCGACCATCGCGGCGCTCTACGAGGATGAGGAGGTGCTTGCCGCAAACCCGTTCTTCGGCGAGCTATACGAGACCTTCGTCAACGCGGTCGCCCGTCCCTCGCGTCCGACCGGCGCGTCCTATAATCGCGTCTCGAACGAGTTCTGGAATGCCGCGCATGACGTCCTCAGCGGGCGTGCCGAGCCCCAGGACGCCCTCGCGCGCCTCGAGAACGACCTGCGCCGCATGAGCCGCCGCGGCTGGTGAGCCACGGCGCGGGAGGAGGGCCCCCCTTTTCCGGCGCGGTACGCCCGCCCGGGCCTGAAAACCAACTCGACCGGAGGCGCGAGAGGATGGCGAAGCCCGTTTCCAGCGAACTCACCCGGGCAAGGGTGCGTTCGGCGTGGATCTTTCTTGCACCCATGCTCGGGGTTCTCGCGCTCGTCGCCGGATGGCCGCTGATCAGGACAATCTTCTTCAGCTTCACGGACGCCACCCTGGCCAACCTGACCGATTACCGCTTTATCGGCTTCGACAACTTCCTCGAGTATTATGAAGGCGAGTGGTACGGCGTGATGGCCGACCCGACCTGGTGGCGGGCGGTCTACAACACGGTCTGGTTCACCGTGGTCTCGGTCTCGATCGAGCTCGTGCTGGGCATGATCGTCGCCCTGACCTTGAACACCGCTTTCCCCGGCCGCGGGATGCTGCGCGCTGCGATCCTCATCCCATGGGCGATCCCGACCATCGTCTCGGCGAAGATGTGGGGCTGGATGCTGCACGACCAGTTCGGCGTCCTCAACGACATCCTGATGACGCTTGGCATCATCTCGGCGCCGGTCGCCTGGACGGCCTCGCCGGAGACGGCTCTGTGGGCCGTCGTCATGGTCGATGTCTGGAAGACGACGCCCTTCATGGCGCTCCTGATCCTCGCGGCCCTGCAGATGCTGCCGTCCGACTGCTATGAGGCGGCGAAGGTGGACGGCATCCACCCGGTGAAGGTCTTCTTCAAGGTCACCTTGCCCCTGATCAAGCCCGCGCTGATGGTGGCGATCATCTTTCGCGGGCTGGATGCCTTGCGCATCTTCGATCTCGTCTATGTGCTGACCTCGAGCGCGCGCGACACGATGTCGATGTCGGTCTACGCCCGCCAGCAACTCGTCGATTTCCAGGATGTCGGCGCAGGCTCGGCCGCCTCGACGCTGCTCTTCATGATCATCGCCGTGCTCGTGCTGATCACCATCATGACGGCTCGTGTTCGGCTCGGGGAGGACGAGCGATGAGAAGCTCGCTGGCCGCCAGAACAGGGTTCTGGCTCTTGATCCTGGCGATCGTCGTGTTCGCCGTCTTTCCCTTCTACTACGCGATCCTGTCCTCCTTTCGCTCGGGTCCGGCCCTTTTCTCGACCGCAATCTGGCCGGATTCGCTCGATCTGCAGAACTACGTTTCCGTGTTCAGGGACCAGCCCTTCGAGCGCAACATCCTCAACTCGGTGATCGTCGCCGTCTCCGTGGTCGGCATCTCGCTCTTCCTCGGGGTGACCGCCGCCTTCGCCCTCGGGCGGATCAGCTTCCGGGGCAGGGGGCTTCTCCTGCTCACGATCCTGTCCGTCTCGATGTTCCCGCAGGTGGCGGTGCTTTCGGGCATGTTCGAGCTCGTGCGCGCGCTCGGCATCTACAATTCGCCGTGGGCGCTGATCCTCTCCAACCTCATCCTGACCCTGCCCTTCACCGTCTGGGTGCTGACGACCTTCATGCGCGCGTTGCCGCGCGAGCTCGAGGAAGCTGCCTATGTCGACGGAGCGACCCCCTGGACGGTCGTGCGCCGCATCTTTCTGCCCCTGATGTGGCCAGCAATGGTGACGACGGGGCTCCTGGCGTTCATCGCCGCCTGGAACGAGTTCCTGTTCGCGCTCACCTTCACCCTGTCCTCCGAGCAGCGTACCGTGCCCGTCGCAATCGCGCTCCTGTCGGGAGCGACGCAGTTCGAGCTGCCCTGGGGGAACATCATGGCCGCTTCCGTGATCGTCACGGTGCCGGTGGTCTTTCTGGTGCTGATCTTCCAGCGTCGCATCGTGTCCGGCCTCACGGCAGGCGCGGTGAAGGGATGAGGAGTTCGGTGCAATGGCGAGCGTAAGGCTCGAGGGAGTACGAAAGCGCTTTGGAACGGTCGAGGTCGTTCATGGTGTCGATCTCGCGATCGCGGACGGCGAGTTCGTCGTTTTCGTCGGCCCCTCGGGCTGCGGGAAGTCGACTCTGCTGCGCATGATCGCCGGGCTCGAGGACATTTCGGCGGGCGATCTCTTCATCGGCGACAAGCGCATGAATGCCTTGTCTCCGAAGGAGCGCGGCATTGCGATGGTGTTCCAGTCCTATGCGCTCTACCCGCACATGACCGTTTATCAGAACATGGCCTTCGGACTCGAGATCGCGAAATCCTCCAAGGACGACATCGACGCCGCGGTGCGCCGCGCCGCCGGGATCCTGGAACTGACGCCGCTTCTCGATCGGCTGCCAAAGCAGCTCTCCGGCGGCCAGCGCCAGCGCGTCGCAATTGGCCGCGCCATCGTCCGCAAGCCGAAAGTGTTTCTCTTTGACGAGCCGCTCTCCAACCTCGACGCCGCGCTTCGCGTCCAGATGCGCGTCGAGATAGCCAAGCTCCATGACGACATGGGCGTGACGATGATCTATGTCACTCATGACCAGGTCGAGGCGATGACGCTCGCCGACAAGATCGTGGTTCTCAATGACGGGCGCATCGAGCAGGTCGGCGCGCCGCTGACGCTGTACCACCACCCCGACAACCTCTTCGTCGCCGGCTTCATCGGCTCGCCGCGGATGAACTTCCTCGAGACGCGGGTGGCCGAGGTCTCGCCGGAGGGGGTGGGTGTCGATCTCCCCGGCGGCGGGCGCGTCGTCGCGCCGGTCGATGCGCAAGCGATCTCGCCGGGTGCGCCGGTGACGCTCGGCATTCGCCCCGAACACCTGACGCTGGGCGGCGGCGACGCCGGGCTGACCGGGCGCATCGAGGTCGTCGAGCAACTCGGCGAGGCCTTCCTCCTGCACGTTCGCCTGGCCGACCGCACGCTGTTCACGGCAAAGCTGCCCGGCGACTCGCGCCTCTCGGCCGGCGCCGAGGTGCGACTTGGCGTGAAGGGCGCGTTCTGCCATGTCTTCGACGCTGACGGGCAGGCGATGAGCCGGAGAGATGGGTCGGCGCCTCCGGCATCTGCGGTGACGTCATCTTCTCATTGAACGGAAACGCTCTCGGCTGCTCGCTTGTTTTCTGTGCTTTAATGCTTCGAGCGGGCCTTGAGACGCGTGCGCTGCGACGGCCGTACCGCAAGGGAAGGCTCGGAAAGATGCGTCTTGTTGCCAATCACGTCACGAGGTGATCGATGTCTTCTCGATTTTCAGCGACGGATGCCGCCGGGTACGAGCTTCTGATGGGCCGCTGGAGCCGCCTCCTTGCCCCACAGTTCCTCGATTTTGCGCGCGTCCAACGAGGGATGCAGGTGCTCGATCTGGGCTGCGGGACCGGCAGTCTGAGCCGCGATCTTCTTGAACGCCTCGGGGACGCCGGCAGGGTTGTGGGCGTCGATATTTCCCCTGCCTTTGTCGAGCACGCCAAGGAAACGATTGTCGATCCGCGCGCCAGCTTCGATGTGCAGGACGCGACCGATCTGAGCTTTGAAACCGGTCGATTCGACGCTGCGCTCTCCCTCCTCGTCCTCAACTTCGTGCCCCAATGCCGCGACGCGGTTTCGCAGATGGTGCGCGTGACCAGGAGCGGAGGGCTCCTCGCAGCCGCGACGTGGGACCAGGCGGGAGGTTTCGGCATGATGAACATGTTCCTGGACACGGCTGCCGCATTGGACGAGGAGGCGCGAGACGTGCGCGCGCGTGCACGGGCCGCGCTGCTAACCCGCGAGGGAGAACTCGAGGCGGCCTTCCGGGAGGCCGGGGCTCTCGACGTGGAGGAGGCCACCCTGATGATCCGCATGCGGTTTATCGATTTTCAGGACTACTGGTCTGCGTTTCTCCGCGGGTCAGCATATGTGAACGGCCTTGATGCGGAGCGCCGCGAGCGGCTGCGCGCTGCGGTGATGGAAGCCTATTGTGGCGGTCGACCGGATGGTCCCTGCAGCTTCGTCGCAGTGGCAAATGCGGTACGGGCGCGGGCGCCCTAAATCGGCCTCACGACGGAAGTCCGGGCCTACGGATCAAGCCACCCTGTACGAAACCAGCAACGAGGGCGTCATGTCGCAAAACATGCAAACCGGCCCGCAGGGAGCCGCACATTCCTCGTACCACCGCTGGTTCATCCTCGCCGTCCTGGTGCTCGCGCGCACCACCATTGCGTTCCAGTTCCAGTCGCTGGCGCCGATCGCTCCCGAGCTGATCGAGCGTTTCGGCATCGACTATGGAATCCTCGGCACGGTGATCGGCCTTTACATGCTGGCAGGGATCGTGATCGCCCTTCCGGGCGGCATGCTCGGGCAGCGCTTCGGGGATCGGCGCACGGCGCTTGCGGGAATGGCGCTGATGATCGGGGGCGGGCTCTTCATGATGATCGGGGCGGACCCCTTTCTGCTCGTTGCGGGGCGGCTGACCTCGGGAATCGGAGCAATCCTTCTCAACGTCCTGCTGGCGAAGATGGTGGCCGACTGGTTCGCCGCGCGCGACACGGCGCTGGCAATGGCGTTCTTCCTGTCGAGTTGGCCGATCGGCCTTGGCCTCGCCCTCGTCGTGCTCCCGCCGCTGGCCGCGGCGAGTGGCGTGAACGCCGCGCTGCTTCTCACCGTCCTCCTCTGTGCGGCCGCAGCGTGCGCCCTCTTCGTTTTCTATCGTCCGCCCGATGGAGTCTCATCCGCCCCGCTCACCTTCCGCATCGCCTTGTCGCGACGCGAGTGGATCCTCGCAATCTACGTCGGCGCGATCTGGGCGCTCTTCAATGCCGGCCTCATCGTGTTCATCGCCTTTGGACCAATCTTCCTGACCGAGCTCGGTTATTCGCTCTCCGCAGCAGGGTGGATAGCGAGCCTCGCCATGTGGGCGGTAACGCCCGCCATGATCTTCGGCGGAACGTTCTTCGACCGGATGGCGCGCCCCGAACCCGCCGTTGCGCTCGCCTTCGCTCTTGGAGCGGTCGTGCTCCTCGGCTTTGCGAGCGGAAGCACGCCCGTTCTGTGGGCGCTTCTTCTGGGGCTGCTCGGAGCGCCCGCGGCCGTAATCATGAAGATGGCGGTTGGCGTGCTGACGCCGGCAAATCGCGCGGTCGGGATGGGCGTCTTCTTCAGCTGCTTCTACGCCGGGATGGCGGTCATGCCCGCGATCGCGGGCTATCTGCGCGAGGCGAGTGGCTACGCTGGCGCGCCGATCCTTTTCGCCGCCTGTTGCTACGGCGCAACGTCCGCATTGACCCTTCTGTTTCCCGCCCTCTCTCAATCGCTACATCAGGAAAATGTCCAGGATTCCCGCTGATGAACAGGGCGCCGGAACCAACCATGGAGAATCGCAATGACACATCCTGCTCTCGCCGAAGGCGCCGTTGCGGTCGTGACCGGCGGTGCGTCCGGCATCGGCCTCGCGGCGGCATCGAAGTTTGCGCGGCTCGGCATGAAGGTCTGCATCGCCGATCTCGGGGCAGAGCGGCTGGCCCGGGCGGAGGCGGCGATCGCCGCGGTGGCGGCAGGGGGCGCGGGTGCGGTCATGAGCATCGAAGCGGATGTCTCGCAGGTCGAAGCGGTCCGCAACCTTGAACGGGCCGTGCGCGAGCGCTTCGGCGGGGTCGACGTCCTGATGAACAATGCCGGCACCCAGCCGGGCAGCGGCATTTTCGGGCCAGCGGAGAATTGGGAGCGTATCATCGGCGTGAACCTGTGGGGCGTGATCAACGGGACCCAGGTCTTCGTGCCGGGGATGATCGCGGGCGCCCGCCCCGGCCTCGTCATCAATACGGGTTCGAAGCAGGGCATCACCACGCCGCCCGGCGATCCGGCCTATAACGTGTCGAAGGCGGGGGTGAAGGCTTTCACCGAGGCGCTGGCGCATGAGCTCCGCAGCACGCCGGGAAGCCGCCTGAGCGCCCACCTGCTGATCCCGGGCTTCGTGTTCACGGGGCTGACGGCGAAGGGGCGCACGGAAAAGCCGGAAGCCGCCTGGACGCCGGAACAGACGGTCGATTTCATGATGGAGCGCCTTGAGACGGGCGATTTCTACATCCTGTGCCCCGACAACGACGTCCCCCGGGCGCTCGACGAGCGGCGGATCCTCTGGGCCGCGGGGGACATTGTCGAGAACCGTCCGGCGCTCTCGAGATGGCACCCGGACTACGCGGAGTTGTTCGCGGAGTTCGTCAAGAAAGCGTGATCGCGGAAGGGTTCGCCGGCATGCGCGAAGACGGGCCGCGGTGGTCAGGCGCTTGGCGCGGTTTCCGGCGCAGCGAGGGCTGCGAGCTGATCCACGGTCTCGACGCCGAAAGCGATCAGGAACCGGTCGATCGCCCGCGTGATCGCGTCTGACGGCTCGCCGGGGCAAGGCATCCGATAGATGTGCTGGCGAATGCCGATATATACGATCCCGCCGTGGAGGTTCCAGAGATCCTCCATGTTGGGCGGCGTCCCGTGGCGGGCCTCGACCGCGATCTCCGTCAGGAGCGGGCGGAGAATGACCTCGCCGAGGTGCCGGAGATAGCGACGGTTCAGTTCGGCCCCCGCCAATCCGGAGAACATGAAGATGCGCATCCATTCGTGCTGGAAGATGAGCTTGCTGTATTCGGTATAGAAGGACAGCAGCCTGCTCCGCAGCGAAACCGACCGGTCCGTCAGGCGATCGGGCCAATCCGGCGAGAGCCGGTCGAGATAGACCTGCTCGTAGACCGCCTCGATCAGGTCGTCCTTCGTCGCGAAGTAGTTGAACAGCAGCGGCTGCGTGATCCCGAGCCGTTTCGCCAGATCGCGCGTATTCCCCTCGATCCCCTCCGCGGCAAAGAACGCCACGGCTCCGTCGACGATCTGCTGCCGGCGTTGCTCCGCCGGCAGCCGCCGTCGTGCGGAGCGCTTGCCACTTTCGCCGACCACCGCGTCGGCGCGCTGGACCGTCGTCATGCCCGATTGCCTCCCTGGAAACATTCTACTTGCAAACCGGCGGAATCCATACATCATCCAATCAACGGGATTGAGCAAGTGCTCAATTAACCCCGCCCGCGAAGACGGGCAGAGCAGGGAGGATGAGCCATGAAGGCTGCGGTGGGCGGATATGCCCGCGCGCGAGATTTGCGCCATGCGCTGGAGTTGCTCTCGGAAGCGGGCGGTGTGGGTCGCGTGCTGGCGGGCGGGCAAAGTCTCGTCGCCGCGCTCAACATGCGGCTCTCGACCGGGGACGTCCTGATCGACATCTCCACGCTGGCCGAGTGCCGCGGCGTCGTTGACGACGGAGACACGCTGCACATCGGAGCGCTGACCCGCCATGTCGAGATCGGCCGCGATCCCCTGATCCGCGAGCATGCGCCGCTCCTGGCGGATGCGGTCGGACTGATCGCCCACGCGGCGATCCGCAACCGCGGGACGATCGGCGGCGCGCTCGCGAATGCCGATCCCTCGGCCGAATTTCCCGCCTGCGCGCTCGCTCTCGATGCGGTGATGCACGTCGAGGGCCTCGCTGGCAGCCGGGAGGTGCCGGCCGAAGACTTCTTCCGGGATACGTTCGAGACCGCGCTGGAGGAGGGCGAGATTCTCACTTCGATCTCCGTCCCCAAGGCGGCCTCCGGCGAGGCGCAGGTAATCGAGGAGGTAGCGCGTCGTTCCGGCGACTACGCCCTCGCGGGGCTGTGCCTCGTCCGCCGCGAAGGCCGCCACCGGGTCGCGCTCTTTTCCACGGGACCGAAGCCGATGCTGTCGCGAGGCGCCATGGCCGCGCTCGATCGCGGGGATCTCGAGGCGGCGGTCAACGCGCTTCGCGGCGAGATCGACCCGCCATCGGACACGCAGGCGAGCGCCTCCTATCGCCGTCACCTCTCCGGCGTCCTGCTGCGCCGCACGATGGCGAAGATCGAGGGAGAGAGCCGATGAGCGAGATTATCCGCGATCAGATCGACATCGCGCTGATGGTCAACGGCGAGCCCGTCGAGGCCCGCGTGCCGGCGGGCCAGCACCTGATCGACTTTCTGCGCCTGGAACTCGGCCTCACCGGCGCCCATGCGAGCTGCGAGCACGGCGTCTGCGGGGCTTGCACGATCCGCGTGAACGGCGACGCCGTCCGCGGGTGCCTCATGCTCGCCGCGCAGGCGGAGGGGGCCGAAGTCTGGACGGTCGAGGGTCTCACGGATTCGGGTGAGATCGCCGACCTGCAGGAGGCGTTTGTCGCCCGCAACGCGCTGCAATGCGGCTTCTGCACGCCTGGCATGCTGGTCGCGGCGCAAGAACTCCTCAGCCGAGGCGGCGCGCCTTCGCGCGAGGAGATCCGCGAGCACCTCTCCGGAAACTATTGCCGCTGCACCGGTTACGAGGCCATCATCGACGCAGTCGAGACTGTCGCCGGGGACCGCGCCGGAAAGGGGACAGCATGACCATTCAGTTCGGCAATCCCGACCGCCCGAATTCCTACATCGGAAAGACGGTGCCCCGGCCCAACGCCGGACGCCTCGTCCAGGGGCGCGGCCGCTTCGTCGACGACGTCGTGCTGCCGCGCATGACCCATGTGGCTTTCGTCCGCTCGCCCTACGCGCATGCGCGCATCGGCGCGATCGGCTTCGAGGCGGCCAGGAGGGTGAAGGGCGTTGTCCGGGTTTTCACCGGGGCGGATCTCGCGGCGGTGTGCACGCCCTGGGTCGCCGTGCTGGCGCATCTCAAGGGCCTGAAGTCGCCGCCGCAATACCCGCTCGCCGTGGAGCGCGCCTGCTGGGTGGGCGAGCCGGTCGCGGCGGTCGTCGCGACGACCCGCGCCGCGGCGGAGGAGGCGGCCTCGCTCGTCGAGGTCGAGTACGAGGCGCTGCCCGCCGTCACCGACATGATGAGTGCCCTCGACGAGGGCACCCCCGTCCTCCATCCGGATTTGGGCGACAATCTGGCGTTCCGGCGCGTTCACGAGGAAGGAGACGTGGAGGACGCCTTCGCGAAGGCGCACAAGGTCGTTTCAGCCGAATTCAGCACCGCACGCCATACCGGCGTGACGCTGGAGCCGCGCTCGATCCTGGTGGACTTCAATCCGGCCGAAGGACAGCTCACCGCCTGGCACGCGACCCAGGCGCCGCACATGATGCAGACCGTGTTCGCCAAGCATCTCGACCTGCCCGAGAGCCGCGTCCGGGTCATCTGCGGGGATGTCGGCGGCTCCTATGGCATCAAGGTGCACGTCTATCCCGACGAGGTGGCCGCGGCCGCGATCGCCAAGGTCATGGGCCGCCCGGTGAAGTTCGTGGCCGACCGGCTGGAGAGCTTCACGACCGATATCCACGCCCGGGACCACAAGATCAAGGCCAGGATCGCGGTGGACGCCGATGGCCGCATCCTCGCCATGGATGTGGACGACTGGACGGCCATCGGCGCCTATTCGGTCTATCCGCGCACCTCGGCGATCGAGGGCAACCAGGTGGTCAACCTCTGCGGCGGGCCGTACGACTTCGCGAACTACCGCGCGAGCACGACGGTCGTCTTCCAGAACAAGACCCCGACCTGCCAGTATCGCGCGGTGGGCCACCCGATCGCCGTTGCGATCACCGAGGGCCTCGTGGACATGGCGGCCGCCGAGCTGGGGCTCGACCCGGTCGAGATCCGTCGGCGCAACATGTACGCCGACGACGCCTATCCGGTCACCTCGCCCGCAAAGATGCGTTTCGAGGGCCTCTCGCACCACGCCTCCATGGACAAGCTACTCGCGCTCATGGACTACGATGCGCTGCGGGCCGACCAGGCCGAGGCGCGCGCGCGGGGCGTTCATCGCGGCATCGGCATCGCGAGCTTCATTGAGCTGACAAACCCGTCGCCCTTCATGTACGGCATCGGCGGCGCGCGCATCTCGGCGCAGGACGGCTGCACCGTGCGGATGGACCCCGACGGATCGGTCGTCGCCCTCTCCGGCGTCACCGAGCAGGGCCAGGGCACGGAAGCGATGCTCGCCCAGGTCGTCGCCGAGGGCGTCGGCGTGAGCCCCGACAAGGTCCGCGTGATCACCGGCGACACCCAGGTCACGCCCTATGGCGGCGGCACCTGGGCCTCGCGCGGCGCCGGAATCGGCGGCGAGGCGGCGCTGCAATCGGCCCGGGCCCTGCGCGAGTCGATCCTGACGGTCGCGGCCGCCATGTTGCAGAGCGACCCGGAAAAGCTTGACATCCGCGCCGGCGCGGTGGTCGACTCCGATACCGGCGAGGAGCGGCTGTCGCTGGAGGAGCTCGGCCGGATCGTCTATTTCCGCGGGGACACGCTGCCCAAGGGCCTGCCGCGCGAACTCGTCCAGACGCGGCATTTCATCACCTCGGATTACCCCTTCGCGTTCACCAACGGGGTTCAGGCCTCGTATCTTGAGGTCGATGTCGAGACCGGCGTCGTGACGCTCCTGAAGCATTGGTGCGTGGAGGATTGCGGCCGGATCATCAATCCGCAGCTCGTCGACGAGCAGATCCGCGGCGGCATCGTCCAGGGCCTCGGCGGCGCCCTCTACGAGGAGATCCACTACGACGAGGACGGGCAGCTGCTGAACGGCTCGATGGCGGACTACCTCGTGCCGATGGCGGCCGAGATGCCGGACATGGTGGTTGGCCACGTGGAGACGCCCACCAAGGAGAGCCTGCTCGGCGCCAAGGGGGCGGGCGAGGCCGGAACCGCGGGTGCGCCCGCGGCCGTGATGAACGCCATCAACGATGCGCTGCGTCCCCTGGGCGCCTGCGTGACCGAGATGCCGTTCACCCCCGAGCGCATCCTGCGCGCGCTCGGCGCTATCGAGGGCTGAGATCAAGCAAAGCCCCTGAACGGGGCGACTGGGAGGAAACCATGAAGATCATCACAATAGCGGGCGCGACCGCCCTGGCTCTGACGGTCGCAGGTGCGGCCTCCGCGCAGCAGAGGATCACCGTCAATATCGGCTCGTCCCACCCGGAGGCGAACATCTGGGTCTATGCAATGAAAAACACCTTCCAGCCGGAGGTGAACCGCGTCCTCGCCGAGAAGGGCGAGTACGAGGTCGTCTGGGTCGAGAGCTACGGCGGCACGCTCTACAAGTTCACCGACACCCGCGAAGCGGTGATGGACGGGATCGTGGACGTCGGGATGGTCGGGACGGTCTGGGAGGGCGCGAACATGCCGCTCCAGAACGTGACCTACTTCACGCCGTTCGCGACCGAGGATCATCGCATGATCATCGAGATCTTCGACGATCTCTCGGAGAACCTGCCCGAGCTCAAGGAAAGCTGGGCAGAAAACAACATGGTGCACCTGTCGTCGCTCATCACCGACAGCTACGACATCTACGCGACCTTCCCGGTAAGCTCCCTCGCCGACCTGCAGAACCGCAAGCTCAACGCGCCGGGCACCTCGGCGAACTGGCTGCGGGGCACGGGCGCGACCCCCGTCGACGGCGCGCTGACCACCTACTACACGAATATTCAGACGGGCGTCACCGAGGGCGCCCTCTCCTTCGCCTCCGGTATCCTGCCCACCCGCGTCTACGAGGTGGCGCCGGAGCTCACCCGCGTCGGGATCGGCTCGATGTATTTCGGCGGCATCGCGGCCAACCAGGACTTCTTCGAGGGCCTTCCGGCGCCGGTCCAGGAGGCCTTCCGCGAGGCAGGCAAGGCGACCTCCATCGCCCATGGCGACTACGTTGCCGATCTCGCCGCCCGCGCCATCGACGAGATGCAGGCCGCGGGCCTGACCATTCACGAACTGCCCGAAGCCGAGAAGCAGGCCTGGGTGAGCGGGCTTCCGAACATCATCGAGCCCTGGCTGGAGCAGACCGGTGACGCGGGCCGCGTGGTTCTGAAGGCCTATTTCGACGCGCTCCGCGAGCGCGGAGCCGAGCCGGCGCGGGCCTGGGACGAGGGTCTCTGACACGTCTCTAACCTACGCCGATCGGAAACTTGGCCCGTCCGGGAGCGCCCGGGCGGGCTCGATGCGGAGCAGAGCAGGTGAGTATGAGCGACGAGAGCAAGACAGAGGTAGAGGCCGATACCGTCCCCCGCCTGTCCAACGCACCCGTCGGCGCGATTCTTGGCACGCTGGCGGCGACCATGTCATCCGTCGGCACCGCCTGGATCGGGGCGCTCATGCTCCTGATCGTGGCCGACGTGATCGGACGCAACCTGCTCAACGCACCGATCACGGGCGTCTCCGAAATCGCCGCGCGATCGGTCGTCGCGATCGTCTTCCTGCAGGTTTCCGCCGCAATCCTGCAGAGGCGGCTGACCCGCGCGGATTTCATCCTGCACCGACTCGAGGGGGCGTCGCCCCGCGCCCTGTCCATCATCGAGGCGCTCTTCTCCTTCACGGGGGCGGTGATCTTCGCCCTGATCGTCTGGGCCTCCTTTCCGAAACTTGCCGATGCCTGGCGGACGGCGGAGTTCTTCGGCGTGCAGGGGGTGTTCACGATCCCCACCTGGCCCTTTCGCCTCATCACGGTGGCCGGCTCGGCCCTGGCTTCGCTCGCGGCGCTTTACGTCGCGCAGACCGAACTCCGCAAGTTCGGGAGGGCGGCATGATCAGCCTGACCGTCGGCTTCATTCTGATCGGGCTCCTGATCGCCCTGGTGCTTCTGGGCCTCCAGATCGCATACGCGCTGCTTGCCGTGGCGTTTGCCGGGATCTGGATAATCCGGGGAAATCTCGGCCTGGCATTCAGCATGCTGGAGCTGACGGCCTATAGCGGGATTGCCGACTACCTCTTCGCCACGATACCGCTCTTCGTGCTGATGGGCCTTCTCGTCAGCGTCTCGAATGTGGGCCGCGACACGTTCGAAGTGGCCGAACAGTTGATGCGGCGGCTGATCTGCGGGCTCGGCGTCGCGACGGTTGCCGCGAACACTGTTTTCGCCGCCGTGACCGGCGTGTCGATTGCCTCCGCCGCTGTCTTCACGCGCGTGGCCGTTCCGGAAATGACGCGCCACGGCTACCGCGCCTCGTTCGCCGCCGGGACGGTCGCCGGCTCCTCGGTTCTCGGCATGCTGATCCCGCCGAGCCTGCTGCTCATCATCTACGGCGTCCTGGCCGAGGTCTCCATCGGCGGCATGTTCATCGCGGGGATCATCCCGGGGCTGATGCTGGCGGGCGGATTCGTGCTCATGCTGATGGCAGTCACCATCCTGTTCCCCCGATTCGTGGTGACAGATCCCAAGGCGAGCCGCGAGCGAAGGCTCGATCGCAGCATCAAGCCCATGCCGCCCGGCGTGATGCTCGCCAAGCTTACCCCCATCGTGATCCTGGTCATCCTCGTCCTGGGAGGGCTCTATTCGGGGTACTTCACCCCCACGGAGGCTGGCGGCGTCGGCGCGTTCGGCGCATTCGTCGTCGCGATCGCGCGCCGGTCGCTGGACCGCCACAAGCTCTGGCAAGTGATGAAGCAGACGGGGGCAATTTCAGTCTCGATCCTGCTGCTCCTGATCGCCGCGAGCTACTATTCGCGCATGCTCTCGATCGCGGGCCTGCCCAACGCCATCGGTGATCTTGTGGCGGAGTCGGGCTTCGGGCCTTACGGATTCCTGTTTCTGTATGCGCTGATCATCCTTCTGATGGGCATGATCCTCGACAGCACCTCGATTCTTCTCATTATGGTGCCGATCGCGGCGCCGATCGCGCTGTCCATGGGCTTCGACCTCAGCCATTTCGGGATCGTGACGGTGCTTGCGGTCGAGATCGGGCTTCTGACTCCCCCATTCGGCATATCGGTCTTCACGGTTCACAGTACGCTGAACGACCCGGAAGTCTCGATAGAGCAGGTCTTTTCCGCTACGTTGCCATTCGTCGGCGTGATGCTCCTGATGCTTGTCCTGGTCGCGCTCTTTCCGGTCACCGCGACATTTTTCCTGTGATTCCGCCATCGCGCCGTTCCTTGCGGCCGGCGCAAGCGGAAATGCGCCGTTGCGGAACTTGCGGCCGTCCGCGCTCGCCTGGCGCAAGCGTTGCGCCGTAAGTCGGCGACAGCTCCAGGAGGGGCTGTAGGAAATTGGGAGGCGAATGCGAGGTGACCCGTTCCGGCCGCTCTGGCGGGCGCATGCGCGCATTCAGCGGGACACAAGGTCATGGTGCTGCCGGAGAGGATTGAACTCTCGACCTCTCCCTTACCAAGGGAGTGCTCTACCACTGAGCTACGGCAGCGAATGCGGCGGCTTGCGCGGCATCGGCGGGTGGATAACGGATCGCGGGGGCCGTGGCAAGATGCGGCGGGAAGAATTCGGGAAATTCCCCGCTCCCGCCGCCGCCACCCTACTCCGCCGCCTGCGCCTGTTCCGCGAAGGGAAGGTCCAGCGCCTGCCAGGTCTCGACGAGGGCGTCGCGGAGCGCCGCGATATGCGCATCCCCGTGGAGCGGCGTCGGCGTGATGCGCAGGCGCTCCTCGCCGCGCGGGACCGTCGGATAGTTGATCGGCTGGATATAGATGCCGTGGCGCTCGAGCAGGCGGTCGGAGGCCGCCTTGCAGGCCTCCGCGTCGCGCACCATCACCGGGACGATATGCGTCGGCGTGGCGAGGAGCGGCAGGCCCGCATCCGCGAGCGCCCGCTTCACCCGGCCGGCCTGGCGCTGCTGGCCCTCGCGCTCGGCCTGCGAGCGCTTGAGATGGCGCACGGAGGCTGTCGCCGCGGCGCAGATCGCCGGGGGGAGGGCGGTCGTGAAGATGAAGCCCGGCGCGTGCGAGCGCACCGCATCGATGACCGCGCGGCGGCCGGTAATGTAGCCTCCCAGCACGCCGAAAGCCTTGCCGAGCGTTCCCTCGATCACGTCCACCCGGGCCATGACCCCGTCGCGCTCGGCGATCCCCGCGCCGCGAGGGCCGTACATGCCGACGGCGTGGACCTCGTCCAGGTAGGTCATCGCGCCGTAGCGCTCCGCCAGATCGCAGATCGCGCCGATCGGGGCGATGTCGCCATCCATCGAGTAGACGCTCTCGAAGACGATGAGCTTGGGACGCTCCGCACCCGCCTTCGCGAGCAATTCCTCGAGATGGGCGAGGTCGTTGTGGCGGAAGACGACCTTCTCGCAGCCCGACTGGCGCACGCCCTCGATCATCGAGTTGTGGTTGAGCGCGTCCGACAGGATCAGGCAGCCGGGGATCAGCTTCGCGATCGTGGCGATGCCGGTCTGGTTCGAGACATAGCCCGAGGTGAAGACGAGGGCCGCCTCCTTCGCGTGGAGATCGGCCAGTTCCGCCTCGAGGCCGACGATCGGATGGCTGTTGCCGGAGATGTTGCGCGTGCCGCCCGCGCCCGTGCCGCAGCGCTGCGCCGTCTCGACCATCGCGGCGACGACGTCCGGATGCTGTCCCATCCCGAGATAGTCGTTCGAGCACCACACGGTGATCTCGCGCGCGCCGGTCGGGGCGTGCCAGATCGCCCTGGGGAAGGACCCCGCGATACGCTCGAGATCGGCGAAGACGCGATAGCGCCGCTCGTTCCTGAGGGCTTCCAGGGTGTTCTCGAAAAAGCGTGTGTAATCCATCATCTCACCGGGGGAGGAGCGAGCGGCACGATCCCGTTTCGTACGAGACCGGACAGCAACAATCCACGCATCTGATCACCGACTTCGACGCCGCGCCTTGAGCATGATCAAACCCGACCATCGCTTCACGCTGCACATATAACGTCATTCCCGGTTGAGCGATGCGATGTAAAGCCTTATTCGACATGAAGGCGACGAAGGGTCGCAAACGGAGCGAGCCTGACATCGGCCGGTAAGAGGGTTTTAAACGGAACCGCGATGACCGACAAGACGCGCGACGAGCGGCTCAAGGCCGCGCTGCGGGAGAACCTCAAGCGCCGCAAGGCGCAGGCGCGGCAACGCGCCGCCGGGGAGGACGAGGCGGGGCAGGGGCCCGGGAACGGCCCGGAGGTGTCCGGGGAAGGGCGTGGCGCGGATGCAACGGCAGGGCCGAAATCCTCCGCATGAGCGGGAACCGGTCGCGAAACCGCCGCGTTTGACGATTTCAAGACGATGCGCGATAGGGCGTAGTGGCCGCAACGGCCGAAACAGACGGGGGCACAGCTTCATGGACCGGATCATCATCAGGGGCGGCCCGCGCCTCCACGGGACGATTCCGATTTCCGGCGCGAAGAACGCCGCGCTCCCCCTGATGATCGCAAGCCTGCTCACGGGCGAGACGCTCGAACTGGCCAATGTGCCGCGTCTCGCGGACGTCTCGCTGCTCCAGCGCATCCTTGGGAATCATGGCGTCGACCAGACCGTCGTCGGCCGCCGTCCTGGCGAGTCGAGCGAGACGGGGCAGACGCTGCGCCTCCAGGCGGCGAACGTGATCGACACCACCGCCCCCTACGAGCTCGTATCCCGCATGCGCGCGAGCTTCTGGGTGATCGCCCCGCTCCTTGCCCGCTTCGGCGAGGCGCGGGTGTCGCTCCCCGGCGGCTGCGCCATCGGTACGCGCCCCGTGGACCTGCTCCTTGACGCGCTCACCGCCCTCGGGGCCGAGATCGACATCGATGCCGGCTACGTCGTCGCAAAGGCGCCGAAGGGTCTGCGCGGTGGGGAGATCGTGTTTCCGAAGGTCACGGTCAGCGGCACGCATGTGGCGCTGATGGCGGCGACCCTCGCCTACGGCACGACGGTGATCGACAACGCCGCCTGCGAGCCCGAGATCGTCGACGTCGCCGATTGCCTCACGAAAATGGGAGCGCGGATCGAGGGCGCGGGCACCCGGCGCATCGTGATCGAGGGCGTGACGCGTCTCGGGGGCGCGCGCCACCAGGTCCTGCCCGACCGGATCGAGACCGGCACCTACGCCATGGCGGTGGCGATGGCGGGTGGCGACGTGATGCTCGAGGATACCCGCGCCGACCTGCTGCAGGAGGCCCTCGACGTGCTCGTCCGGACGGGGACCGAGATCACCCCCACCAATTCCGGCATCCGCGTCTTCCGCAACGGCTCGGGGATCATGCCCGTCGACGTGACGACCGCGCCCTTCCCTGGCTTCGCGACCGACCTGCAGGCGCAGTTCATGGCGCTGATGACGCGGGCGAAGGGCGTCTCGCGCATCCGGGAGACGATCTTCGAGAACCGCTTCATGCATGTGCAGGAGCTCGCCCGCCTCGGGGCGCATATCCGCCTCGACGGCGACCTCGCCATCGTCGAGGGCGTCGAGCGCCTGCGCGGGGCACCCGTCATGGCGACGGACCTGCGCGCCTCCGTCTCCCTCGTCATCGCGGCGCTCGCCGCCGAAGGCGAGACCACGATCAACCGCGTCTACCACCTCGACCGCGGCTTCGAGGCGCTGGAGGCGAAGCTGACGCGCTGCGGCGCGCAGGTCGAGCGCGTGCGGGGCTGAAGGGGCGCGAACCCGCTACAAGACCGGGAGAAGCCCGGGCGATTTTCGGGGGCTAAGCGGAGGGATCATGGCCGGGCGACTGGCAATCGGCGTCCTCCTGGCCTTCTCGGCGCTCTCATCGGCGCGGGCGGAGGCCCCCGACGCGGTGCGGGGCCTCGAATGTCTCCCCCTGACGGAGCGGAGCTCTCGGGAACTGCGCGATCTCGCGGCGGCGATCGAGATCCTGTCGCACGCACCCGTCCTCGACGGATATTACGGCGCGATCCTGCGGGATGCCGATGTCGGACTCTGCGTCGATACCATCGCCTCCCATTGCCGCGGCTATTACGAGCCGGAAAGCGGCGTGATCGCGGTAGCGGGTGGCATGACCCAAACGCAGAAGGTCCTCACGCTGGCGCATGAACTGCGCCATTTGGCCCAGGCGCGGGCGGGCTTCTCTCCATCCCTCCGGTTCGACATGCGCGAGAATGTGCGGCAGGCGATGGCGCTGGAGGCGGATGCGCAGGCGATCGTGACGCTCTTCGCCTGGGAGATGCGCGAGGCGGGCGAGCCGGAGCTCTGGGCCGCGCTGAACCGGTTCGAGCATTGCGACGACATCGCCCGCGCCTTCGCCCAGGCCATGGCCGGGGGCGCGGATCGCCCCGCCGCCACCCTTGCGGCCTTCTCCGCCTGGTATCGCTCCGAATGGCGGCTGGCGCGCTATCGCGACGCCGCAGCGACGGGCTTCCTCGACCAGCTCGACGAAAGCCACGCCATTCCACGGGACAACCGGCTGCCCGACGACCATTTCGAGACGCTCTGCCTGTTGCCGGGCGGCGGAAACTACGGCTGCCACCTGACCCCGGAGATCGCACAGGAATATTGACCCGACGGAGCGTCGTGCGAAGCTCTCCTCATGGCCGCGCCGCTTCCCGCCGTGGCGGCACCAGCGGCTCCGGCTGCATGGCCGTCTGGTGCAGGAGATCGATACCCGCCTCGATCCCCTTCAGACGCTGCAATTCAAGGCGCTCCGCATCGCGGCGGCGCACGTCCTGCTCGACCGCGAGGGCGCGGTCTCGTGGAACTCCCAGCGCCTCGAGGACCGAACGGCCGCAGAGTACGGCGGATTCGAAGGTTTCGCGGATCTGGAAGGCGACGCCCGCCTCCATCAGCGCGATCGCATGGGCGCGGTCATGAGCGAGGGCGTGAACCCGCGCCATGGGAAAGGCGTCGCGGATCAGCTCGCAAACGCGGCGTGAATGATTTGGGTCGTCGAGGCAGACGAGGACGACGCGCGCAGTCTCCGCCCCGGCCGCGCGGAGGATGTCGAGTCGCTCGCCGTCCCCGTAATAGACCTTGAAGCCGAAGCGGGCCGCCGAGCGCACGCGTTCCGGGTCCGCGTCGACCAGCGTCGTCTCGACGCCCTGCGCGAGGAGGAGCTGAGAGGCGATCTGGCCGAAGCGGCCGAAGCCGAGGACGAGGACTGAGCCGCGCGCGCCCTCGAAATCCTCATCCATGGTCTCCGCCTCGCGCCGACGCGCCAGCAGCCTGTCGACGAGGCTCGCCAGCGGCGGCGCGACGATCATCGACAGGGCGGCGAGGGCAATGGCGAGTTCGGCCAGGCCTGGAGCGACGAGGCCGAGGTCGAGGGAGAGCGGAACCAGCACGAAGGCGAATTCCCCCGCGCTGGCGAGCAGCAACGCCATGCGCAGGGCGTCTCGCGATCCCGCGCCGAAGAGCCGCGCGAGCGCAAGGCAGAGCGCCACCTTCACCGCGAGATAGGCGAGGAGCAGCGTCGCCACCAGGGCAGCCTGGCGGGCGACGCCGCCGATATCGATCATCATCCCGACGCTCATGAAGAACAGGGCCAGGAGGAGCCCGCGGAACGGCTCGATATCGGCGCGCAACTGGTGGCGATAGGAGGAGCCGGCGAGCATCACGCCCGCGATGAACGCGCCGAGCGCCATCGACAGCCCCGCTGCGCTCGCAGCCAGAGCCGCCCCGAGCACCACGAGGAGAGCCGCCGCGGTCATCGCCTCCCGCGCGCCGGAGGCGGCGAGGGCGCGAAACAGGTGGTCCAGCAGGTAGCGCCCCGCGAGCACGATGGAGGCGATGACGCCGACGGCGAGCCCGGCGTCGCGCATGGCATCCGTTCCGCTGCTCGCCTGGGAAGCGAAGAGAATGGGGATCAGCGCCAGCATCGGTACCGTGAGAAGGTCCTGCGCGAGCAGGATGGCGAAGCTGCGCTGCCCATAGGGCCGGGGAAGATCGCCGCGTTCGTCGAGCAACTGCAGTGCAACGGCGGTGCCCGAAAGGGCAAAGGCGAAGGCGAGGACGAAGGCGCCGGCCGGAGGCACCCCGAATCCGATGGCGATCGCGGCCAATACGAGCGTCGTCAGGGCGACCTGCCCGAGCCCGAGCCCGACAATGTCGCGGCGCATGGCGACCAGATGCGTGATCCGTGTGTCCAGCCCGATGACGAACAGCAGGAGCACGATGCCCAGCTGCGAAACCGTCACCACCTCCTCGGCCGTATCGAAGACGCGGAGGCCGGATGGTCCGATCACGATGCCGGCGCAGAGATAGCCGACAGCCGTGCCGAAGCCGAGGCGGCGAAACAGCGGAGGCGCGATCACGGCGGCGACCAGAAACGCCATGCCCTGGAGAATCAACAGATCCACGTCGCCCCCGCCCGCTTGCCCTGTTTGCGTACACTTGCCGCGCAACGTCCCGATGGCAAGGGCGGAGCGGCGAGCGGGAGACGTCTGGTCTGGATGCCTCGATCGCGAGGGGGGGCTTTCAGGCGGCGCGCGGGCGCATTACGTCCCGGTCATCGTCCACCGGTGAGGAGGGCACGATGATTGGACACAACACCCGCATCAGCGGCGCCCTGTCGCCGGGGGAGGGCCGCCGCAGGAAGACGGTCACGCGGCGCCTCCATCTTCGCAGTACATTGTGGGGAGGGGTGTCTGTCGCCCTGATCGGCTTCCTCGCCTGGCTTGTCCTCTGGTCGAACGAAACCGGCGGCCTGTTGCCCTGACCCACCCGATCTCCCTGCGAAAAAGAGTTGCGTTACGTGATGATCGGCGTGAGCATCACCCGATTGAATGCGCGAAAACAAGGCGCAAAGGGGGGTGACGCAGGGAGGGACGGTCATGACGGACAATGCCGGCAGCCCGGCCGACGCGCGGTGCATCGCGATCGTCGGCCCGTTCCAGAGCGGCAAGACGACGCTTCTGGAAGCCATTCTCGAACGTGCGGGGGCGATCGACCGCGCTGGTCGCGTGGACGCTGGGAACACGGTGGGGGACGCGAGCGCGGAAGCGCGCGGCCACGCCATGAGCGTCGAGCCGAACGTGGCGTCCGCCGCCTTCCTCGGCGAAAGCGTGACCTTCCTCGACTGCCCCGGCTCGATCGAATTCGGACAGGACTTGCGTGCGGTGCTGCCCGTCTGCGACGCAGCGATCGTCGTCTGCGAAGCGGATGAGCGCAAGGTTCCCGCGCTCGAGCTCATCCTGCGCGAACTGGAGGAGGCGGATATTCCCCGCTTCCTCTTCATCAACAAGGTCGATGCCGCGACCCAGCGCATCAACGAGATCCTTCCCATCCTGCAGCGCGCCTCACGCACGCCGCTGCTCCTGCGCCAGATCCCGATCTGGAAGGAGGGCATCGCGGTCGGCTTCGTGGATCTCGCCCTGGAGCGCGCCTTCATCTATCGCGAACATGCGCCGAGCGAGGTCGTCCCGGTCGATGACGGCGAGATGCCCGACAAGCGCGACGCGCGCTTTCGGATGCTCGAGCGTCTGGCCGATTACGACGATGCGCTGATGGAGGAACTGATTTCCGACATCGAGCCCCCGCGGGACCGGGTCTTCGACGATCTCGCGCGCGAATTGCGCGAGCGCCACGTCGTGCCGGTCCTGTTCGGTTCCGCCGACCGGGGCAACGGCGTGACCCGGCTGCTGAAGGCTCTGCGCCACGAGGCGCCGAGGCTTCCGGATACGCGCGACCGGCTCGGGCTTCCCGCAGAGGGGCCGCCGCTGGCGCAGGTCGTCAAGACGCTGCACACGCAGCATGGCGGCAAGGTTTCCGTCGCCCGCATCCTGCGCGGGAGCTTCAGGGAGGGCGACACGGTGGTAGGCTCCCTGGGGGCCGAGAGCCGGATCGCCGGCCTGGTTCAGATCAGGGGCGGCGCGCATGCGCGGATCGCGAGCGCCCGCGAGGGTGACGTCGTCGGTTTCGCGCGGCTCGATCCGATCGCCACCGGAGAGGCGTTTTCGCCGGGTAAGGAGCGCCCGGCGGCGGCCTTGACCGTGGTCGCTCCCGACCCGGTTCACGCGCTCACGATCCGCGTCCAGGACCGGAAGGACGAGGTGCGGCTCACGAGCGCCATCGCCAGGCTCTGCGAGGAGGATCCCTCCCTGGTCTTCGAGCAATTGTCGGAGATCGGCGAGATGCGGCTTTCAGGACAGGGGGAGATGCATCTGCGCGTCGCGATCGAGCGGCTTGCATCGCGCTTCGGGATCACGGTGGCGACGGGCAAGCCGAGCGTCGGCTATCGCGAGACGATCCGCGCCCCGGCTTCCGCGCGCGGGCGTCACAAGAAGCAGACCGGCGGGCATGGCCAGTTCGGCGACGTCGCCATCGACATCGCCCCGCTGCCGCGCGGGGAGGGAATCGTCTTCAACGACACCATTACGGGCGGCGTCGTGCCGAAGCAGTACATCCCTTCCGTCGAGGCGGGCGTCCGGGATGCGCTGAAGCGGGGCCCTCTCGGCTTTCCGGTCGTCGACGTCGCCGTGACGCTGACCGATGGCTCCTACCACAATGTCGATTCCTCCGACGCGGCATTCCAGGCGGCGGCGCGGCTGGCGGTGGGCGAGGCGCTCCCCAAGGCGAAGCCGGTTTTGCTCGAGCCGATTCTCGCGGTCGAGATCAGCGTGCCTTCGGACGCGATGGCGAAGGCGACGGCCCTCGTCTCGAGCCGCCGCGGCCAGATCCTCGGCTTCGATGCCCGGCCCGGCTGGAGCGGGTGGGACGTCCTCAACGCGCTCATCCCCGAGGCCGAGATGAGCGGGCTGATCGTCGAGCTGCGCTCGGGAACGGCAGGGGTTGGCTCCTTCCGGTCGCGCTTCGACCATCTGGCGGAACTGAGCGGGAAACCCGCTGAAGCGGCGATGGCCGGCGTCAGGAACGGCAACTGATCGATTCCTGTCGACAGGCGGCGCGTGCGGCGGCAATCTTCGTTGCAGAGGGAGCCGCGAAGGCAATCTTGAATCGGGAGAAGCGCATGTCGGAGTCTGGGGCGGCCGGTGGAATCGAGCGGCCATGGTTGCGGAACTATCCGTCCGGCGTATCGGCCACGATCGACGAGGCGGCCGTCAAGACGCTCGTGGACATGTTCGACAACACCGTCGCGGCCCATGCCGCCAAGCCTGCCTTCGAAAGCTTCGGCAAGCGCATGACCTATGCCGAACTCGGGACGCGGGCGACTGCGGTCGCCGCCTGGCTCCAGGGCCAGGGATTGCGCCGGGGCGACCGCGTCGCGATCATGATGCCGAACGTCATGGCCTATGCGCCGATCCTCTTCGGCATCCTCAAGGCCGGGCTCACGGTCGTCAATGTCAACCCGCTCTACACGCCCCGCGAGCTGACGCACCAGATCGCCGATTCTGGTGCGCGCATCATCTTCGTCCTCGAGAATTTCGGCGCCACCGTTGAGGAAGCGCTGCCCGATCTCGGGCTCGACAAGGTCGTCCTCGTCAAGCCGGGCGACCTGCTGGGGCTGAAGGGGACGGTCGTCAATCTTGTCTCGCGCTACGTGAAGAAGGCTGTCAAGCCGTTCTCGCTGCCCGGCGCGGTGACTTTCGCATCGGTCCTCGCGGAGCCGGGGCCCGGCGCCTTCAAGCCGGTGGCTGTCTCCCGCGACGATATCGCCTTCCTGCAATACACCGGCGGCACGACCGGCTTGTCCAAGGGCGCGACGCTGCTGCACCGGAACGTCGCGGCGAATGTGGCGCAGCTCGACGCGTGGATGGGGCGCACGATCGAGGCCCGGCCGGATAACGTGATGATCACGGCGTTGCCGCTCTATCACATCTTCGCGCTGACGGCCTGCTGCCTGTTCATGCATCTCGGGACCAGCCAGGTCCTCATCGCCAATCCGCGCGACATCGGCGGCTTCGTCAAGACGCTCAAGGGCACCCGGTTCACCTGCACCGTCCTCGTCAACACGCTCTACAACGCGCTCGCCAATCATCCGGACATCAAGCAGGTCGATTTCTCGCATCTCACGCTCTGCATCTCCGGAGGCATGGCGACGCAGGCGGCGGTGGCGAGGAAGTGGAAGGAATTGACGGGGCGCGCCATCATCGAGGGCTACGGTCTTTCGGAGACCTCGCCGGTGGTCTCGGCAAATCCGGTGGATCTCGAGGAGTTCTCGGGGACGATCGGCTATCCGATCCCCTCGACCGAAGTTTCCGTCCGCGATCAGGAGGGGCGGGAACTCGGCTTCGGGGAAGAGGGCGAGCTTTGCGTCCGGGGGCCGCAGGTCATGGCGGGCTACTGGAAGCGCCCCGACGAAACGGCGAAGGTGATGACGAGCGACGGGTTCTTCCGCACCGGCGACGTCGCGGTGCTGCAGGAAGACGGGCAGATCCGCATCGTCGACCGGATCAAGGACATGGTGCTCGTCTCGGGCTTCAACGTCTATCCCAACGAGGTCGAGGAGGTCCTGGCGGCGCATCCCAAGATCCTCGAGGCGGCGGTGATCGGGGTCCCCGACGAGCACTCGGGCGAGGCGGTCGCCGCCTTCATCGTGAAGCGGGACGAGAGCCTGACGGCGGAGGAAGTGCGCGCCCATTGCCGCGAGAACCTCACTCCCTACAAGGTCCCCCGGCGGATCGAATTCCGCGAGTCGCTGCCCAAGACAAACGTGGGCAAGATGTTGCGGCGGGAGCTGCGGGACGAGGTTCTGACGCCCCCCTGAATGCGCCGGTGACAATCGCGTGATGCGGCCCATTCACTCTTGCCCTTGCGGCAGGGTGAGCCAATTCTCTCATGAATTGGAGGAGTTGGCGATGATCATCAGGACAAGGCGCGGCTGGGAAATGCCGGAGAGCGCGGCGACCCCGGAACATGTCTATCTCGATCGCCGCAGGCTGATGCTGGGAGCCGCCGGGCTCGCAGGTGCGAGCGCCCTGGGTGGGATGGGGCGGGCTCATGCCCAGGACGGCGATCCGACGAGCGATCTCTACCCCGCCCGGCGGAACGAGGCATTCGCTCTCGACCGCGCGCTGACAGACGAGGAAGTGGCCTCGAACTACAACAACTTCTACGAATTCGGCTCCTCGAAACGCGTCGCGGCGGCGGCGCAAGCCCTCGAGACGCGCCCGTGGACGGTCACGATCGACGGGCTCGTCGAGGAGCCGTTCGAGATCGATATCGACACGCTCATCCGGCGCATGGGGCTCGAGGAGCGGCTGTACCGGCTGCGCTGCGTCGAGGCCTGGGCCATGGCGGTGCCGTGGACGGGCTTCCCCATGGCGAAGCTGCTCGAGATCGCGCGCCCGTTGGGTTCGGCGAAATACGTCTCGATGCAGACCTTCCAGGATCCCTCGATCGCTCCCGGCCAGCGGCAGACCTGGTATCCGTGGCCCTATACGGAGGGGCTGACGATGGCGGAGGCGGGGAACGAATTGACCTTCCTCGTCACCGGAATCTACGGCAAGCCGCTCGCGAACCAGTTCGGAGCGCCCCTGCGGCTCGCGGTGCCCTGGAAATACGGCTTCAAGTCGATCAAGTCCATCGACCGGATCACCTTCACGGAGGAGCGTCCCGTATCCTTCTGGGAGGAGCTCCAGTCGCGCGAATACGGGTTCTGGGCGAACGTCAATCCGGAAGTCCCCCATCCGCGCTGGAGCCAGGCGGAGGAGACCATGATCGGGACGCAGGAGAAGATCCCGACGGTGATCTTCAATGGCTACGGCGACTACGTGGCGAGCCTCTACGAGGGGCTTGAGGGAGAGCGCCTTTACGTCTGACGCCCGCCGCGTCGGCTCGGACTGCATGCGCCATGCCCAGACGCCTCGCCGGACGAAGCTTCGGCGAGGCGTCGGCGCGTGGACAGCTTCTGGTGAAATATTTCCGGTTCTTTTGATCGAAAGTCGTCATTTACCTCATTTTAATCACGGTAACGCATAGTCCGCCTCGATTGCATCATCGTCGTACATGTTCAGGGCCTAGAGAAGTTCCCCTCGCGATTCCACGGATTTCTTCCGGACAGGATCGTGACGAGATTGGTCGCCCCCGAATGTCGGATGTGAATACAACTTGTCGTCCGTCGTACGGACGGCGTAACCTGTCGAGGCATGGCATGGGCAAGCTTCTCAAGTCGCTCTCGGTCCGCGCGCGGATCTCCGGGGCTTTTGCGCTGGTACTTCTGATCTTCGCCGGCGTATCCGGCAGTTCGACATTCGCTCTCTTTCGAGCGGATACTCTCTTCGGCGAATATCGCGCGGTCGCGATCGCCTCGGCGGCGCTGATGGAGATGCGCGGCGACTTCTACAGCGCGCGCGTCGCCGCCGCGGGCTATGCGCAAGACAGGGCCCCGAGCGACGCGGCCGAGACGCAGGCCATGATCAAGTCCTCGCTGGACGCGTATGCGCGAATTCGCCAGAGGATTGTCGATCCGGAGCTTCTCGCACTCGTCGACGGGTTGCGCGACGGCATCACGGCCTTCGAGGCCCATTTCAACCAGATACGCGCCTCGGGTGAATCCGGCGAAGCCGTGGTCGAGCGCCTCGATCAACTCGGTTCCGCTGCCACGAAGATGATCAGCGATGCCGCCGCGAGCGCCGACGCCAAGCGCGACCAGATCGGTCCCGTGGTCGATAATACCTTGAAGAACGCCGAGGTCGTCTCGATCTGGACGACGAGCATCGGGCTTCTCGTCAGCATGGCGCTCGCCTTCTTCCTCGCCCGCTCCATCGTCACCCCGGTGACCTCGATCACCGCTGCGATGAAGCGGGTCTCGGATGGCGATCTCGCGACGGAAATTCCCGCGCGCGACCGGCGCGACGAGATCGGCGCGATGGCGGCGGCGCTGGCTGTCTTCCGCGACGCACTGGCCCGCAACAGGGAAATGGAGCAGGCGGCGCGGATGCAGGAAGAGGAAGCCCAGGCGGAAAAGCGGCGGACGATGGAGGCGCTCGCGAACGACTTCGAGGCGAAGGTGGGCACGCTGGTGCGCCAGCTTTCGGCCGCCGCGGACGAAATGGAGACGGCGGCCCGTTCAATGTCGTCGAATGCGGAGCAGACGAACCAGCAATCGGGCATGGTCGCCGCTGCCGCCGAAGAGACCTCTGCCAACGTCCAGGCCGTCGCCACCGCGACGGAAGAGTTGTCGGTTTCCGCCAGCGAGATCGGCGGGCAGGTGACGCAGTCCTCGGACATCGCCGCGCGCGCGGTGGGGGATGCGCGCCGCACCAACGAAAAGGTGCAGGACCTGGCGCAGGGAGCGGCCAAGATCGGCGACGTCGTCAAGCTCATCAGCGACATCGCCGAGCAGACGAACCTCCTCGCGCTCAACGCCACGATCGAGGCGGCGCGCGCGGGCGAGGCCGGGCGCGGCTTCGCCGTCGTCGCCTCGGAGGTGAAGGAGCTGGCGAGCCAGACCTCGCGGGCGACTGAGGACATTGCCGGCCAGATTGCCGCGATCCAGAATTCGACCAGCGACGTGGTCGAGGCGATCCAGTCGATCGGCACCACGATCGAGGACATGCACAGGATTGCGGCCAGCGTCGCCGCCGCGGTCGAGCAGCAGCAGGCGGCCACCAGCGAGATCGCCCGAAACGTCAACGAGGCGGCGCGCGGCACCCAGGAAGTGACGGAGAACATCACGCAGGTTCGCGAGGCGGCGACACATACCGGCGCCGCGGCCGCGCAGGTCCTCACCGCGGCGAATGGCCTGGCGAAGAACGCGGGCGAGATGAACCGCGAGCTCGGCGCCTTCCTGAACGGCATCCGGACCGCGTGATCACCCCCGCCGGGCCGCCCTCACGGGGGCGGCTCGGCTCCGACCTGCGCGGTGATGCGGCCGTAATGCTCGACGCGCCGGTGCCGCTTGAAATCGAAAATCGTTTCCTTCCCGAACCGGGTCGCGTCGAGATCGCAGTCGTGCACGAGGATCCCGTCCTCCTCGCCGGGCAACTCGGCAGCGATGTGCCCGTCCGGATCGACGATCATCGTGCCCCCCATGAGGTGGTTGCCGTCCTCCGTCCCGGCCTTCGCGACGGCGACGACCCAGGTGGCGTTCTGGTAGGCGCCGGCCTGGAGCGAGAGGCGGTGGTGGAAGAGGCGTTGCTCCAGCCCCTCCTCCCCCTTCTGGGAATTGACGGAGGGCGTGTTGAAGCCGAGGAGCACCATCTCGACGCCCTGGAGCCCCATGACCCGATAGGTTTCCGGCCAACGCCGGTCGTTGCATATGCACATCCCGATGATGCCGTCGAGCGCCCGCCAGACCGGAAACCCGAGATCGCCGGGCTCGAAATAGCGTTTTTCGAGATGCTGGTGGGTGCGTTGCGGATCAAACTCGTCATGCCCTGGCAGGTGGACCTTCCGGTACTTGCCGATGATCGCGCCGCTCTTGTCGACGAGGATCGAGGTGTTGAAATGGCGCCCCTCGGGTGTGAGTTCGGCATAGCCGAAGGACATGGCGATATTGCCCGCCTTCGCCCTGTCGAAGAGCGGCTGCGTCTCCGGGCCCGGCATCTCCTTCTCGAACCAGCGATCCGCCTCGGCCCGGTCCTCGTGGTACCAGCGCGGAAAGAACGTGGTGAGCGTCAGTTCGGGATAGACGATGAGATCGGCCTTCTGCGCGATCGCCTCGTCCATGAGCGCGATCATCCTCGCGACGACGCTGGCGCGATCCTCGCTCTTCTGGATAGGCCCGAGCTGGGCCGCTGCGACCCTGAGGTTTCTCATGATGCGCCCATTCGTCCGGAGTTCGAGGACTTCGCCATGTCGATATAGAGCGCGCGCAGCCGCCGCGTCAGCGGTCCCGGCTTGCCATCGCCGATCGTGACGTCGTCGATCTGCACCGCGGGCATCACGAAGGCGGTGGCCGAGGTGTAGAAGGCCTCCGCAGCGTCGAGCGCCTCCTCGACGGTGAAGAGCCGCTCCTCCAGCGTCAGTCCGTTCTCCTCGGAAAGGCGCAGCACGGCCTGGCGCGTGATGCCCGGAAGGATCGCCGTCGAGAGCGGGCGGGTCACGATCTTGCCGTCCTTCGTGATGATGAAGGCGGTTGAGGATCCGCCTTCCGTGACATAGCCCTCCTCGACCATCCACGCTTCGGAGACTTTCGCCTTCGCCGCCTCCTGCTTGGCGAGGACCTGCGCGAGTAGGGCGACGGATTTGATGTCGCGCCGCTTCCAGCGCAGGTCCGGGACGGTGATGATCTTCGCGCCGGTCTCGGCCTGCGCCGATCCGGTGATGTTCTTCTCCTGGGTGAACATCACGACGGTCGGCGCGATCGTTTCGGGCGGAAACGGGAAGTCGCGCTCCCAGACGCCGCGCGTGACCTCCATGTAGACGAGGCCTTCCTTCACATTGTTGCGGGCGACGAGTTCTTCCTCCCGCTTCGTCCACTCCTCGATGGAATAGGGGTTGCGGATGCCGATCTCGCCAAGGCACCGCACCAGCCGGGCCAGATGGGCCTCGTTGTCGACGAGCTTGCCGTCGAGCACCGCGGCCACCTCGTAGATTCCATCGGCGAAGAGGAAGCCGCGATCCATGATCGAGACCTTTGCATCCTCATAGGGAACGAATTCTCCATTGACGAAAACGATGCGCGACATTCAGGCCTCTCGATGAATCCGGTCTTGGAGCGATGGATCGCCCCGAGCATAGGGAGCACGACGAACCCGCCTGCCGCAAGCCTCGCCGCGGCGTGAAATCGCAAACCCGGCGGGCGCGTTTCACGCAGCCGGACCGCTCCCCCGGGCGGTTCTTTCGCGCAGACGGGGTTGCCCTTAAAGCGGTTGCGTCCCGGCCCGGCGCGGCATTACCTAGCGACGAACAAGAGGCGGTCGTCGATCGCCCCAGAACAGCCGAGGAGCAAGACCATGCTCGATTCAAGCGCCCGGGGGGTCTATGTCATCGCCCCCACCCCCTTCCACGACGACGGACGCGTCGACGAGGCCTCCACCGACCGGATGACCGATTTCTTCCTCGAGGCAGGCTGCACGGGCATCACCGTGCTCGGTATGATGGGCGAGGCCCCCAAGCTCGATGCGCAGGAAGCGCTCGACATCGCCACGCGGGTCATCGGGCGCGCCGGCAAGACGCCCGTCGTGGTCGGCGTCTCCGCGCCCGGCTTCGCCGCCATGCGGGCGCTGTCGCGCGCCGTTATGGAAAAGGGCGCGGCGGGCGTGATGATCGCGCCGCCTTCCTCGCTGCGCACGGATGACCAGATCGTCAACTACTACGCGCAGGCCGTCGAGGCGATCGGCGCGGATGTCCCCTTCGTCATCCAGGATTACCCGCTCTCGATCGGCGTCGTGATGACCCCGGGCGTGATCCGCCGGATCGTGCAGGACAACCCGTCCGCCGTCATGCTCAAGCATGAGGACTGGCCGGGGCTGGAGAAGATCTCCACCCTGCGCAGGTTCGAGCAGGAGGGTTCGATGCGCCATATATCGATCCTCTGCGGCAATGGCGGCCTCTTCCTCGATTTCGAGATGGAGCGCGGCGCGGACGGGGCGATGACCGGCTACGCCTTCCCCGACATGCTCGTGGACGTTGTCAACCTGTCCGCGAAGGGCGAGCGCGACGCCGCGCACGACCTCTTCGACGCGCATCTTCCGCTGGTTCGCTACGAACAGCAGCCCGCGCTCGGCCTTGCCGTGCGCAAATACGTGCTCAAGCGGCGCGGCATTCTTGCATCCGAAGCCCAGCGCAAGCCAGGCGGCGTGATCTCCGCGGCGGCGCGCGCCGAGGTGGAGTATCTTCTCGCGCGGGTCGCGCGGCACGACCCGCGCGCCGGCAAGCTCGTCGGCTGAAGCCGGAGATTCAACGGGGCAGCGAGTCCAGGATCGCGGCCTCGCTGAAAGGCTTGGCGACAAAGCGCGCGCTGCGAAGGTGCCGCGGAAGATCGTCCGGCAGCGAACCCGACACGAAGGCGTATGGAATGCCGCGCGCCTGGAGCGCCGTGGCGACGGGAAAGCTCTTTCCGTCCCGGACGTCGATATCGAGCAGCGCGAAATCGACAAAATTGTCGAGATGGCGCTGCGCCGCTTCATTGCAGTTACAGACATCGACGATCTCATGACCCTGCGTCTCGACGATGGACGCGAGGTCGAGGGCGATAAGCGGATCGTCTTCGAGAATGAGGATACGCACCGACACTACTTTTCCCTTTCTCGCCTGCCTGCCTGCTCCGGCCACGCGCCCCGGGGACGCTTGAACCCGCTGAATATTCTTTCTCGGCGGGATCCGGCTATTGTACAAACCAACGGCCCCTACACTTTTCCGTTCCGTTGGAAAGCATGTATTTGAGTAGACTTGGCGAGATTATCGTGAACAAAACGTTAAGATTGCTGTGTCTTCACTCGGTCGTCGTTCGCCGCTGAAGCGCGTCTACTGCGACAGGTGGATTGATGCGTTCGGGCCGACGCCGTCCGGGACCGGCACGTCCGTGGCAGCGTAATCCGTGTTCAGGACGAGGCTCGGGTTGTCGGACAACCTGATGCGCCGGGCCACGATGACCGTGTAGGCCGATTCGCCGGCGACAGGCCGATCCGAATCGATGATGAGGTCCCCCCTCGGAAGATAGATCGTACCGAGAAGCTTGCGCGCATCGTCGCTCGAGATCCGGAAGTTGCGGTGCGGCGGCGAGTCCGGATCCTCGAAGAAGAGAATGCCGGCGAGCGGCCCCTCCCTCGTGGCTGAGAACGTCAGCGACGATTCGGCGCCAAAGTGGAAGGTCGAGTCCTCGCCCTCGAAGTAAAGGCTGACGTTTTCTCCCACGATCTGCCCCCTCTCGACCCTCAGGCCGCTGCCGCCGATTACATAGACGCCCGGCCTGAAGGTCACCGGCGCGGAGCTTTCGATGCTGATTCCGCTGCAATACGTACCGGGATGGAGTTCGGTCCTGCCCCTCACGCGGAGGGGGCCGTTTGTCTTCCCGCTGTGGGAGCATCCGCCGAGTTGGGAGACGGCCCCCGCGATATGGGCAAGTGGATCGTTGATCCTTGGGCAGTCGTTCTGCGGCCGCGGCAGCACGTCCGCTCCGCTCGTCGAGGAGCCTCCGGCGGAGCAGATTCGCCCGGCCCGCACTCTCGCCGAGTCGTCGACGACGAGACCTTCGCTGCTGGTGGAATTCGAATAGACTGCGCACCTGTCCGCGGTCAGCATTGCCCGATCCCTCAGGCGGACGGTGCTCCCGCTGGTCGGATCGGTTCCGACCATGCAGACGGGGAGCGTGCCGCTCAGGCGCGCCGTCGACTCGGCGGCGACCCTGAACATGTCGGGCGAAAAGAAGCGCGAGAAGATCGGCGCCACCTCCGTGGAGACGGTGACCGTCACCTGGTCCCGCGTCGGCGACAGGGATGCGGCGACGTCGGCATCCGCCACGAAGCTCGCCCCGCGCTGGATCGCCGAGTGCGTATAGGACCGCGCAACGGCGGCGAGCTGGGCCTCGGAGGCGAAGCCGATGCGTAATTGCCGAGCCGATGCGATCGCCGCGCCGTCGGCGATCTTCTGGATCTCGTTGCGCGCCGCGTACCAGGTGCTGAGGTCGACCGCCAGGGCGATGCATCCGAGGAGAGGCACGACCGCAAGGGAAAAGGCGAGGGCGATCCCCCCGCGGGAATCACGGAGCGCTGCCCGCCCTGCTCGGCGAAACCGATGCGACAGTCGCGGCCGGGCAACGCGCTCCGTCATGCCGCCGACCTGTCTTCGCCGGCGCCACACATGGCGCGGGGATGAAGCGGCAGCCTGATCGAGACCAAGGCGCCGCCGGAAGGCGCGGACGAATATGCCATGCAGCCGCCATGCAGCGCGATGATCTTCTGCGCCGTGGGGATGCCGAGGCCGAGCCCGTCGCGGGTGCGGGTCATTGGCTCCTCCTCCTGCGCGAAGGGTTCGGAACACAGGGAACTTATCTCCGCGGGCAGCCCGGGGCCCGCGTCGGAGACGGTGATGAGGACGGCATTCCCGCCGTCGTCCTCCGGGTCGCGATGCGCTGATAGCCACACTTCGGAACCCGGCGGGCTGCACGTGATGGCGTTCACAAGCAGCTCCCGCAACGCGCGGGCGAAGTGCTCCGCATCGACGCGCAGGCAGAGGTCCTGGGGAGGCGGCTCGATGCTGACGGCGACGTTCGCCGCCGCCGCCGTCTCTCGCGCGCCGCGCACGACCTCCCCGAGCAGGTCCGTTGCCGGGACAGCCTCGGGGGAAAGGCTGACCGCCCCGGATGCGAGTTCGGCAAAGTAAAACACCCGCTGCAGCGTGCGGCTGAGCGACTGACCCGCGCTTCGGATCTCGCTGACGAACGCGGTCGGCCCCAACGATTGCCGCGCCGCCTGCTCGAGCAGTTCCGCATAACCCACGATCGCATTCAGGGGAGTGCGCGTTTCGTGCTGCAGAAGGGCGAGGAGGCTGTTGCGCAGGCGCACGGCCCGCTCGGCCTCGTCATGCGCCCGCCGTTCCTGGGCCTCCATTCGCCAGGCCCTCAGGACATATCGGAGCTGGTAGCCGAGTAGCCGCCAGTTGACGGGTTTCGTCGCGAAGGAGGTGGCGCCCACCTCGTAGGCGCGGTCAATCGCGAACATGTCGTCGCGCGAGGTGATGACGACGACGGGCATGCGGGCGTGGCGAGGGCTGGCGCGGATCAGGTCGAGGAGCGCGAAACCGTTCATCACGGGCATTTCGAGGTCGCTGATGACGAGGTCGAAATCCTCCTCGGACTGAAGCACCTTCCATGCCGCCTCACCGTCGGCGGCCGTCATGATGACGCCTCCGGGATGCGCGAGCTGCGCCACTGCGAATTCGCGCATGATCGGATCATCGTCCACGACGAGCAGGCGCACAGGCTGCTCGAAGAGATAGATCAGTCCGTCGTTCGATCGCCCGAGTAGCATCAGTCCGGCGCTCCCTTTCAAGCGCAAAAAATACAACCTTAAATATGACTTCCAGCTTAAATGCTTCGGTTAATCGAATAATTACGGATACCAGGAATAGTGCATGCGGATCATCCGCATCCCGAGGTGCGCCTTTTGCAGCGGTATCGGTCGATAAATTGGAAGCTCGGACGCCTCGTGCTGATCGCGGTCGGCGTCGCCATGCTGATCGGCGCGGTCGTGAGCCTCTGGCAGGAGGTGAACCGGTACGGGCTCCAGAAACGCGATGTCCTCCTTGCGACGGCCCATGTCTTCGCTTCGGCGAGCGCATCGGCAATCGAGCGAAGGGACGCGGATGCCGCTTTCGACGCCATCCGTGCGATCGGCCGCCTTCCCGAGATCACCTACGTTTCGGTGTCCGACAGCGAGCAGCGCCTGATCTCGGAACTGGGCGAGGCGGTGCGGCTCGCCGGCGATATCGAAATCGAGGAGGGCGCCGAGTTCTCTCCCTGGGAACTCCTCCAGAGCCGCTCCCTGCTGGCCCGGGTGGCCGTGGTCTCCGGCGGCCGCGAGGTGGGGTCGCTGACGCTGATCAGCGATACGAGCGATCTCCAGGCCCGGTTGCGCGACGTCGTCCTCATCGCGCTCGCGGGCGCAATCCTCGCCGGCGGCATCGGGCTCGCCATCACGCTCAAGCTGCAAAGGCAGATCACGCGTCCGCTCGTCACGCTGGCGCAGACAATGGCGACGGTGCGCCTCAGTCACGATTACGCCGCTAGCGTTCCGATCTCGAGCGACGACGAGGTGGGGCTGCTCGCCTCCAGCTTCAACGCCATGATCGGCGAGATACGCAAGCGCGACTCACGGCTTGCGCGGCACCGCGAGCAGCTGGAGCAGGAGGTGGCCGCGCGGACCCGCGATCTCGTCGTCGCCAAGGAGGTGGCCGAGGATGCAAGCGTGGCGAAGTCGGAATTCCTTGCGACCATGAGCCATGAAATCCGCACGCCGATGAACGGCATGCTGGTCATGGCGGAACTGCTCGCGGCTTCCGAACTGCCGGAGCGGCAGCGCCGCTATGCGGAGGTCATTGCGCGCTCCGGCCAGTCGTTGCTTGCGATCATCAACGACATCCTGGATTTCGCGAAGGTCGAGTCCGGCAAGCTCGAGCTCGAGACGATCCCGGTCGATCTCGACGATGTCGTCGAAACGGCCACCACCCTGTTCGGCGAACGCGCGCGGGCGCAGGGCATCGATCTCGCCGCCGTCATCATGCCTGACTGTCCGCGCCGCGTGATTGGCGATCCCGTCCGCCTGACCCAGGTGATCTCCAACCTGATCAACAACGCCCTCAAGTTCACGCGCCAGGGCCATGTCCTCATCCGGGTGGCCCAGGAGGAAGGCGCAAGGGACAAGCTGCGGGTGTCCGTCGAGGATACCGGTATCGGGATCGCGCCCGACAAGATCGAGACGATCTTCACCGCCTTTTCCCAGGCCGACCAGTCCACCACGCGCAAGTTCGGCGGGACGGGACTGGGGCTGTCGATCTGCAAGCGCCTCGTCGAGGCCATGAAGGGCGAAATTCGCGTCGACAGCATTCCCGGCCGCGGCTCCTGTTTCTCCTTCACGATCCCGGTCGGCGAGCCTTCCGCGGAGTGCCAGAAGCCGCAGCGCGATGTCGTCCAGAGCGACGTGCCGGTCATCATCTCCGTGAGCGGCGCCGCCACCCGGCAGGCGCTCTCGGTACTCGTGCCCGCCTGCGGCCACAGGCTCATCGATGCCCGCGAGGCAGGTGCGGAAGCCTGGCAGCGTGGCGCGCCGGATGCGATCTGGCTGATCGACGCGAACGAACTGAAGGAAAGCGGCCGACGCCCGCCGCGTTCCGGCACCGTGGCCGCTCTTGCCGGAATCGGCGACGAAAGCGGCGAGAACGCGATCGAGAGCGGCCTCGCCGATACGATGATCCGGCTGCCTATCGCTTCGAGCGAGGTCGCGGGCACGCTCGAGCGGCTCAGGCGTGGCGAGAGCCTGTCCGCCAATATTCCGCGCCCCGACGCGATGCGGGGCGGGACGCTTCCCCGCTTCCGTCCGGCGCGCGTGCTCGTCGCCGACGACAGTCCGGTCAATCTCGAAGTGGCCTGCGAGGCACTCGCCAGGCTCGGGATCACGCCCGACACGGCGGAAAACGGGCGGCAGGCCTACAACGCGACCGTGCTGAAGAAGTACGAGTTCATCCTCATGGACGTCTCGATGCCCGAGATGGACGGGTTTCAGGCATGCCAGCGGATTCGGAAGGACGAGGCGCGACGGCGCGCGCCGCGCACGCCCATCATCGCCTTGACCGCGCACGTGGTCGGGACAAATGCGGAAGCCTGGCGCGCCGCCGGGATGGACGGGGTGCTTCACAAGCCGTTCTCGATCGCCGAACTGGCCCGCGTCCTCGGGCAGTATCTGCACAGGATCGACGGCGAACCTGCGCCGCAGGAGCACGACTTGGACTTTCCGCCGAGGGAGGGCCTCGGAACCTGCCGTATCGGCGGGCATGGAGCATCCCCTCCAGGGCATCGGCTCGCCGGACATGCGCCGATTTCGGTTGAACCTCCGCGAGCGGACACGGGCAAGGCGGCATCCGGAACCGGGCCCGAGGTCATTTGCGACGCTTTGCTCCCTGCCGCGCCGGCCACCCTCGTGCTTCCATCATCGTCCGACGCCGCAAACGCCAGCGACAGCGATGGCGGGCAAGAAGGTCCGCTGCTCGACATGGGCACGCTGACCCATCTCGCCGAGATGGCGGCGACCGGCAATGCCGGCTTTCTGGGGCGGATTCTCGGGCTGTATCTCGACCACGCGCCGCGAGGTTTCGAGGAGCTTTCCCGAGTGGTCGCCGGGCGCGACATGGAGGCGATCGCGCAGGCCGCTCACGCCTTGAAATCGATGAGCGTCAATATCGGGGCAGGCAGGCTCGCGGAGCGCCTCTCGGAAGTCGAGCGCAACGCCCGGCGGGACGGGATTGCGCTGACTCGGGCGGAGTGCGAATCGCTGAGGAAGCTGCTGGACGAAACCATCGTGGCGCTAAAGGCCTTGTTCGACCGCTCGACGATCGTGCCCCCGCCCGCGCCGCAGCGTAATCCCGTACTCGCGAGGCGGGCCTAGGCAGGCGGATGCGGCCGGCCGCGCACTACGTCGACGGGCCCTCGGTCGCAGGGTGATTGCGGCGCGGCTTCGGCTCGTCCTCCGCCTCCTCGCGTTCCCCGATGGAGGCGGACAAGAGCTCGCTCACCGCCCCCCAGGACGGAAGGTTTTCGGCAATCTGCTTGATGATGACGAGGATGGGCACCGCGAGCAGCACGCCGACAATGCCCCAGAGCCATCCCCAGAAGGCGATTCCAAGGAAGATCGAGACAGTGTTGATCTCGAGCCGGCGCCCGACCGTCAGGGGCGTGACGATCTGCCCCTCGAAGGTCGTCAGTGAGATATATACCAGCGGCACGATCAGGGCCTGCCCGATCGTGTCGAAGCTCACGAAGGCGACGGCTCCCACGATGATCACGCCGACGATCGCGCCGATATAGGGCAGGAAGTTCAGAAGCGCCGCCGCGACACCCCATATCGCCGGGTTCGGCATGCCCAGAGACCACATCGCGAGACCGACGGCGACGCCGAGGCCGCAATTGATCAGGGTCACGGTCAGGAGGTAGCGCGAGATGGAACTCTCCACGTCCTTGACGATGCGAAGCGCCGTCTTCTTGTCGTGGAAGGTGGGCATGAGGCGAATGAGCTTCATGTAGAACATGTCTCCCGAGGCAAGGAGAAACATGCTCAGCAGCGCCGAGATCGCGGCGGTGCTCGCCACATTCCACAAGGTTGATGTCGCGACGCTCAGGAACCCGGGCTCACGCACGACGACCTCCTGAACGCGTGGGTCGTCCTCGCCGTCCGTCAGGTCCTCGACCTGTTTGCCAGCCTCCGTGACGGCGTCGACGGAACCGCGCAGGTCGCGCAGCTTCCATTCGATCTCCGCAGCGATCATGGGGGCCTGATTGATCCACCGGACGACTGGCGAACTGAGCAGGGCAATGCCCAGCGCGAGCAGGGCCACGCCCACTATCACCAGCGCGGGCGCGGTCACGGCCGGCGGAATGCCTCGTCGGGTGAACCACCGGACGATAGGCACCAGAATCAGCGATGCGATGATCGCGAGGACGATGGGAAGCAGAAGCGTCTTCGCGAAAAAAAGTGCCCCGGCGACGAGGACCACGGCGCAAAGATGGATGGAGGTGGAGATCCCGCGGCTCGGCCGTGGCCTTGCGCGGGCATTCTGCCGAGGCGACGCCTCCGACGCGTCAGGCGGCGTGTTCGCCGAATCGACCCCGTCGGACGATACGCTCATGGCTTCGGATCCGGTTCGCCGCAGGACATGTCGCCCGCGCTCCTGCAGGGGGAGGCCGGCCTTCGCCGGCCCCCGGTCTTGGTCAGCGGCTGCCGGGACGTGTGCGTTCCGCAGCCTCCGCCGCCTCGTCGCGGCGACGGCGCCATTCGCTCTCGTGGATCGGATGCCCGTCATCGTCCGCGAAGCCGCGTTCTGCGAAATCGCGGGCGTATCGCCCCCCGCGTCGGCGAAGATCGTCCGCGTACGGCCCCATGGCCCGGTCCTCAGGCCGCGTGCGCGGCAGGAGCGAGCCGATCAGGAGACCCGCCGCGAGGCCGATCGCCCCGACGAGCAGCGGATTTTCCCGCGCGAAGCGGCTGGTGGTGCGGTAGCCCTCGCGGGCATAATCGGCGGCGTCGTCATACCGATCCTGCGTCCAGTCATAGGCGCGCTCGTAGCGCTCGCGCGCCCAGTGCTCCGCCTCGTCGTAGAAATCCTCGCCGCGATTGCGGGCCTCCTCGTAGAGGCGCTCGCCCCTGCGGCGGCCCTCGTGGATATAGGACCTCCCGCGCTCCTGCGCTTCACGGACCGCGTCGCGGCCTCTCTCGCGCGCCTCGTCGTAATATTCGCGCCCGCGTTCGCTGGCGCGTTCATAATATTCGCGCCCGCGTTCCTTCGCTTCATCCAGATTCTCGGACATCTTCTTCTGCTGATCGGATGCCTGCTGCCCGAGGGTCTGTTCCGGATTCGTGGAATATGTGCCTGCCGCGCCCGGGCCAGCGCTGCCTTGTCCACTAGTCTTGTCTTGATTGTCGGCCATGGTTTCACTCCTTGATCGTATGTGCTCGGGCGGGATCGCCGACCCTGGTTCAGACATCGCCGCGCGCCGGCGCAGGCCGGGGCGGCCGCGGACCGGAGCCGGTCGTGTCCGGTTGACGGGTCGATGCGCTCCGCGGACGAATCTCCGGTCCGCCGGTAGCGGCGAGATCCGGATCGATATCCTCGTCCCCGATGAACCCCGTGTCGCGGCGAAGCGGACCGCGCGACGGCGAGCGGGACGGATAGGGTTGCGGGCGGCGCGGCCGCACCGGTTCCCCCGGGACGGGTTCGCCGGCATAGCGGCGCAGCAGCCAGCCGATGCCGGCAAGCGCCACCAGCACGGGGACGGGATTGTTGCGCACTGTCTCGAGAGCGCGCTCCACCGACCCGCCGTAGCGCGACTTGCGAATCCCGCCGAGGGTCTCGTCGATGGCGCCGGAGACCGTGAGCTTCTCCTGGAGCCGGTCGATGGTCCGGTCGAGACGCGCCCGGGATTCCTCGATCTCGCGTTCGACGTCGTTCATCGAGCGATTCATGCGCCGACCCTCTGGGAGACGATTTCTCCGTCCCGCTCGATCGATTTCATCGTCCTGCGCGGCTCAAGCGACGCCGCCGTCAGTCGGGAGCGCGCATAGAGGAGCAGGATGATCGTGATGAGGGCGGTGACGCCTGCGACGATCAAAGCGCCAAGGGCTTCCGACTCGACTTGCACGGCCACCCAGTCGACAAGCGCCTCGGTGAGCAGGATCAACGTACCGATTGCGAAGACGGCGGCGGCCACGAGGGCGAAGAGACCCGAGATCAGGAGCTTGAGGTTGTTCGACATCTCGCGGCGAAACAGCTCGAACTCCTTGCTGGCAAGGGTGCTAGCCTCGCGCAGCGCCTCGGCGATGAGTTCGTTCACGCCCCGCGGGTCGTGGTCCCGCGCGTGATCGTCAGTACGCATTGTCGTCTCCCGGGTCCCTGCCGAAATCTCCGCCGATCTCGCTGCCGGCGGAATATCCGGCGCGAACCGCATCCGGACCGCCAGCATCGCCCGGACGGGCGCGCCGCCGCCGACGCTCCCAGGCTTCGCGCATGTAGCGTCTCTGCTCCCGCGCCGCCCGGCGATCGGCAGAGGATTTCAGGAAACGCGCGACGAGAAATCCCGCGATACCCGCTCCTGCAGCCACAGCGGCCGGACGGCGGCGGGCGAAATCTTCCACTTCAGCGTAAAGATCGGCAAAATCGCGATCGCGGATATCGGAGGCCAGATCCTCGAGGCCCGCCGCCGCGCTGTCGACGAAGGCTCGTATATGCGGCGTGTCCTCGAAGGCGCGCCCCGATTCCCGCAGCGAATGCGCTACTTCCTCCACCGACTGCGCGGCGCCGGCCTTGCGGCTCTCGGCGTAATCGGCTGCGTGCTTTCGGGCGGCATCTAGGAAGGCGCGTCCCCGACCGCTCACGGCCTCCGAAAGATCTTCCCGGAGTTCCTCCCAGGATTCAGGACCCCCGGCCTCGGGTTCATCCGTCGCGTCTCGGTACCCGCCATTCATGTCGCATAGCTCCCGTGATCATCAGCTTGACAACGGTCAAGGCCTTGTTCGGGTTCCGGGATTGGCCGGAAAGATGGACTGCCGCACGAGCGTGGCCGTTGATGCCGCGCGGGCAGCGCCTAAGTCTCATCTAGGGCGGCGACCCACGCCCCTTGGGAATGCCCACCGATCGAGGGAGGTAATGATCATCATGGATCCTGTCCGAACGCCAAGACGCCGCCCTTCTTCACGGCCCTTCTTGGGCTTCCTCGCCGCCTTCCTCGGCGGCGCGCTCCTCATCGCCCTGGCCGCTCCCTCCTCGGCCCAACTATTCTCGACGGAGCGCGGCGAAATCGAGGTAACGACCGTCGCGGCGGGGCTCGAACATCCCTGGTCGCTCGCCTTCCTTCCGGACGGGAGGGCGCTTGTCACGGAGCGGCCGGGTCGACTGCGCGTGCTGGGGCGCGACGGAGACCTGTCGGAGCCGGTCGCGAACCTGCCTCCCGTCGCGGCGGCGGGCCAGGGCGGTCTGCTCGATATCGCCCTCGATCCCGACTTCGGCCGAAACGGCCTCATCTATTTCTCCTTCGCGGAGGCGCGCGACGGCGGTGCGGGGCTCTCGGTCGCCCGCGCGCGTCTTGATCTCGAGGCCAATGCGCTGTCCGATGTCGCGATCATCTTTCGCCAGCAACCGGCCGTGAGGGGCGGGCGGCATTTCGGCTCGCGCCTCGCCTTCGACAGGGGAGGAAGGCTGTTCATCACCGCCGGGGATCGCGGCGATCATTCAGACGAGGCGCAGAACCCGCAAAACCACATTGGGGCGGTCATGCGCATCAACCGCGACGGCTCGATTCCCCCGGACAATCCCGGGGCGGCTCGCGACGACTGGGCGGACGAGATCTGGTCGATCGGCCACCGCAACATCCAGGGCGCGGCCATGCGTCCAGGGACGGACCAGTTCTGGACGAACGAGCACGGCGCGCGCGGCGGAGACGAGGTCAACCTGACCCGGCCCGGCCTGAATTACGGCTGGCCGGTCATCGCCTATGGCCGGCACTACTTCGGCGGGCGCATCGGCTCGGGAACGGAGGCGCCGGGGATGGAGCAGCCCGCGCATTACTGGGATCCGTCCATTGCGCCGTCGGGAATGGCGTTCTACACGGGCGATGTCTTCGCCGGGTGGCGGGGCGACATCCTGATCGGCGGCCTCGCCGGACGACTCCTCGTCCGCCTCACCCTCCAGGGGGACAGGATCACGGGGGAGGAACGGATGCTGCAGGATCTGGGCGAGCGCATTCGCGCGGTCGCCCAAGGGCCGGACGGGCTCGTCTATCTCCTGACCGATGCGGCGGACGGGCGCGTGCTGCGCCTCTCGCCGCGCTGACTTGCACGGACGCGCGTATCATGGACACATTGACACAGATCATCCTCGGCGCGGCGGTCGGGCATGCCGTGGGCGGGCGCCGCCTGGGCTGGCTCGCCCCCGCGGCCGGCGCCGTCGGTGGACTGATCCCCGATCTCGATGTGTTCTGGCCGGTCCCGGAGCGATCGGTGGAATTCTGGGACGTGCATCGCGGGATCACCCATTCGCTGTTTTTCGGGCCCGTCCTCGGAGCGATCCTCGGATGGGGGAGCGCGCGCCTTCATGCGCGGAGGGCGCGAGCGCAGGGAAAGGCGACGGACGGCCTGCTGCCTGTCTGGTGCGCGGTCTGGATCCTGGCGCTCTTCACCCATCCCCTGCTCGACTATTTCACCCTGTACGGGACACAACTCCTCGCGCCGTTCTCGCGAATGCGCTTCGCCCTGCCGGCGGTCCCGATCATCGACCCGCTCTACACGCTGCTGCTGGCGGCGGGGCTGGTCATTGCGTGGCGCATCGGCTGGCGGACGAGCGGAGCGCGGCGCGTGACGGCCGGTGCGCTGATAATCTCGACCGCCTATCTCTTCGTCGGCCTGGCCCAGAACTACCGCGCCCTCGACCTGGCGCTGGAGGATGAGGGTTTTCGCGAGCGGGCGCCGTCGAGCCTTCACGCCTCGCCGACGATGCTGACGCCGTGGCTGCGACGCCTGACCACCGAGGAGGAGACGACCCGCCATATCGGCTTCGTGTCGACGGTCAATCCAGCGCCGGTCAAATGGATCACGATCGAGCGCGACATGGAGGCGGAGGCGCTGCTCGACGAGGCGCTCGCCACGTCGGAAGGAGCACGCTATCGGCGGTTCGCGACCGGGCTCCTGCACCCGCACATCGTGGAGGATGCAACGGGGACCCGTTATCTGCGCCTCGGCGATCTGCGCTACGGGTCGCCGGGGCGCGGCCTTACGGGAATGTGGGGGCTCGAATGGCCGCTTGACGCCGAGAGCCGCATCGCTGGCGAAGGGCTGCGCTACTCCGCTCGCCCCGAGGCCGGGATCGGCCTGTTCCCGGCTCTGCTTCGCGCCAGTTTCGGTCTCACGAACGACGTTTTTTGAGGTCGCGGCTGCAGGCGGGTTCTTCGCCAGCATTCGCTTCGTCACCATCCCCCGGTCGTCCGTCCCTGCGATATTCGGGGACGGCAACCGGCGGAACGAGGCGGTCGAAGATGCGGGTGAAGTCGTCCCGAGAGACGCGTGCGCCGTGTTCGCGCGCCGCCTCGGCGAAAAGCTCGAACTGCCGTTCAGCCCAGGTCTTGCGAGGCGGCTTGCTCATCGGGCCTCCTGCCCCGCCACGATCTTGGCGGTTGTCTCGCGCGGCGGGCGAGCGGCGGGCTGCTCCTCGCGCTGGTCCGGAACAGGCGGAGCGTCCTTGCGCCCCCCGTCGCCACGCCGGTTATCCCCTGCACCTGCGCGCGGCTGCGCAACCCGCCGATTATCGCGCGGGGCGTCCAGAGCCGTGCGCAAGCGCTGGGCCATCAGCCAGGTGGTGCGGCTCGACACGCCGAGGATCTGGTGAAGCCGATGGACGCTCACCCCCGGCCGGCAGGTGTGCAGCAGGAAGATCGCCTGAAGCCACATATGCAAGGGAACATGCGTGCTCTCCAGCATCGTCCCGATCTTCACGTTGAACGGTTTACGGCAGGAGTAGCACTTGTACGTGCCGACCTTCGTGGAGCCGCCGCGCAGCTTGCCGCTTCGGCCTGTTGTTCCGCAATGAGGGCAGATGGGCCCCTCCGGCCAAACTCGCCGCTCAACGAAGTCGTATGCTGCCTCTTCAGACTGAAATGCCGGATCATCAAATGCAAACATGACGCCGCCCGTATCCTTCGGTAGTCCAAAAGAAAACACGTTCTGGTTTGCTCTCTGACATGAACACGATGCAAAATGGATAATTTCCTTGATTTCGCTCTAGTTCTGCAGAGAAGCAGCTTGCCGGTCGATTTTGACATCCTTGAGTCTAATGTCCCGATCAAAGCATTCGGGGTAGGCTCCACACGGTTGATTAAGAAGTTTCTTAATTTGAAATTTAATTGTTAATTTTTCTCGGGGGAAATGCAAGTCATTTTGCAGAAGATGCTGGACACGCCGTTGAGGCGGGCAAACAGGCGCATACGCCAAAAGTAGGTTGTAAAGGCAAGAAAACCCTCATAAAGCGAAATACTGGATTATAGAAATTAATTATCTACTTTCCAAAAGTTGCCGTGAAGGCTCCGGCGCGCGCCTTGGGTGCGGCTGTGCTTAAGCGTTCTGCCCTTTTACCATATCCGGAAGTTCCGTGCTGCGACCTTCCAACGCATCTTCGATATGCTGAAGCCGCCTGCGCGCCTTGGCGGCATGCTCGCCGCAGCGACGCACCCGGTCCAGTTGCATGATGTGCCGGTCGAGGGCCATCGGCTCGATCTCGCCCCTCGCGGCCGCCACCAGAAGCGCCGTCTTCACGCGCTGATACCCTGACTCCGTTCGCGCGACCGCGGCTTGCGGCGAGGCCGGGCCCTCGCGGGGTTCCGGCGGCGCAGGCAGCGCGAGACCGGCACCGACGCTGCGGACGTAGTTCGCCAGTTCATCCCGCAAACCTGCTTCGAGCCGCACCTGCCCCCGGGCCGCGAGATGCGGCACGATGGAGGCAACCGCCTGATAATGCTGCACGATGCGCAGGGCGTGCGGCAACGCTGCGACGAGGGCGGGATCAAGCGGACCGGCCTGCATCCTGGCGATGAAGTCCCGGATCGCAGCAGCCAGGCTGTCCCCGGCGGCGAGGACCGAATCAAAGCGGCCGGGCCGGGCCCTTTCCGGCTCCTCCAGAATTGCGGTCCGTGCGGCATCCGTCGCGAGGACGCCGAGACGGCGCAGTTCCAGCATCAGCCCCTCGATCGCGAGGTTCGGCACCTGCAGCGTGTTCGGGTCGAGGTGGCGCGGGCGTCCCTCGTCTTCGTCCGCCGTTCGAAAGCGGGTCTCGAGCCAGCCTACGAGCGGTTTCGCCATCGGCCAGATCAGCAGCAATCCGAGGAGCTTCACGAGCGTATGGAAGAGGGCGATCACGCTCGCCGTGGTGGTCCCGCCGGGCAATTCCAGTTCAGTTCCCAGCGTCGCCGCCAGTGACACGAGGACGGGCAGCGTCGCGAGAGCGGCAGCTGCGACGATGAGGTTGAACAGGACATGGGCGAGCGCGACGCGCTTGGCGTTCGAGGTGGCGCCGATGGCCGCGAAGGCTGCGGTCGAGGTGGTGCCGAGATTGGCGCCGATCACCATGGAGGCGGCGGTCTCGAGGCCGAACAGCCCGCCTGACGCCGCGGTGATCGCAATCGCGATCGAGGCGCTGGAGGATTGCGTGAGAAGCGTCAGGACGATGCCGAGCGCCACGAAGAGGAGATCGTTCAGGAAGCCCCCGGCGGCGAGGCCGGAGAGGTCGAGCTCGGTTGCGACTGCACCAAACGTGTCGCGCAGGATGGCGACGCCGAGGAAAAAGAGGCCGAACCCCGCAAGCGCCTGTCCGATCGCCGCTTCGCGCCGCCCGCGCGCGGCGAGCTGCGCGAGCGCGCCCAGTCCGATCGCGGGCAGGGCGAGCGCCTCGATCTTGAGGTTGACCCCCACGAGCGAGACGAGCCAGCTCGTCGTCGTCGTGCCCACATTGCTGCCGAAGACGACCCAGACGGCTTGAGGCAGCGACAGAAGGCCGGCATTGACGAAGCCGATCGTGGCCACGGTCACTGCGCTGGAGGACTGGGCGAGGGCTGTCACGGAAAATCCCGCCAGCAGGGCCCGGGGCCGCGTCGAGGTAAACCGCGACAGGATCCTGCGCAATGAAGCGCCGGCGCTGAGCTTGAGCCCCTCCGTCATCATGCTCATGCCGAGGAGGAAAAGCCCAACGCCACCAATCAAGCCGGCGAGCGCTCCAATGCTCAATATCGCGAACCTCCTCCGATTTGCGCCAATTCGCCGATTCTGATCATCTCGCACACTCCCTCGCCGGCCTGGTTCCGGTAAGGTACACATTCAGCGCGGACCGTACGCAGCCTTCCGGAGGAAAACCGTCGAAACCATGGCAATTCTTCTCGCGGCGTCGCCCCTCGCCCTCATCCTCGGCACGATGCTCGGGCTCGGCTGGTCGGCCGCGCGGGCGGGAGCGGCAGGCCTCGCGCTCACGCTGCTCGTCGCGATCCTCGGCTTCGGTCTCGGCGAGCGGGTCCTGCCGGAGATGGGCGGCACGCTCGCAAGCGCCTACGCTCTTGGCGAAGCGGCATTCACGGCGGCGACGATCCTGTGGATCATCTTTCCCGCGCTCTGCATCTACGAACTCCAGAAGAAGCAGGGCGCTTTCGACGTGATCCGCGACGCGCTGGTCGCGGTTTCGGGCGAGAAGCGCGTACTCGTCCTGCTCGTCGCCTGGTTCTTTGCCCTCTTCATGGAGGGGGCAGCCGGGTTCGGGACCCCCGTGGCGCTCGCCGCGCCGCTGCTCGTGAGCCTCGGCTTCGCCCCGGTCAAGGCGGTCGTCCTCGCGCTGATCGGGCACGCGGCGGGCGTCTCGTTCGGGGCGGTCGGGACGCCGATCGTGGCGCAGGCGAACCTCGTGGGCGTGCCGGCGCAGGATATCGCAGCCGTCACGGGCGTGATGCACCTGCTCGCGGGCTTCGTCCTCGTCCTGTTCCTGATGCGGGCAGCCGATGACGGCCGCCTAGTGGCGCGCGATCTCGCCCTCGCGGCGCTGGCCGGGTTCTGCTTCCTCGTCCCGATGGCGGCGATCGCCTGGTTCGTGGGGCCCGAACTACCGACGCTGGCGGGGGCGGTCGTCGGCGCGGCCGCATTCGTGATGGTGATCCGTCGCCTGGGCGCCGGTGGCGGGGGCGGGAAGGTCTCGCCGCGCGCGATCCTGCGCGCCGCCTTGCCCTATCTCGTGATCGTCGCGCTGATCATTGCGACGCGCCTGATCGCGCCGCTTGCCGAATTTCTTCGGGAATGGCGCGTGACGCCGCCGCTTCCGGAGCCGTTCACCGGCAGTTTCGAGCCGCTTTATCATCCGGGAACGATGCTTCTGGTCGGCTTCTTCGCGGGCGGGCTGCTGCAGGGGCGCGGGCCGGGGGACCTCGCGAGGGCTGCGGGCCTCGCCGCGAAGCGTCTTGCTCCGGTTCTTCTCGCGCTCTTCGCAATGCTGGCGATCTCGCGCCTGATGGTGCATGCACAGATGATCGATGCCCTTGCGGAAGGGGCCGCACAGGCCGGAGGGCTCTGGCCGTTGCTTGCCGCCGGGATCGGCGCGACGGGCACCTTCGTCACCGGCTCCGCCACCGCGTCGAACATCCTGCTGAGCGAATTTCAGGTCGCGACCGCGCAATCCCTGGGCCTTTCCGTCGTCACCATGCTGGCGGCGCAGTCCTTCGGCGCTGCGGTGGGCAACATTGCCTGCCCTCACAACATCATTGCCGGGGGCGCCACGGTGGGCTTGCAGGGAAGCGAGGGCGCGGTAATGCAGCAGACGGTCCTCGTTGCTGCCCTTTACGCAGCGCTGGGAGGCGTCATCACGCTTCTATTCGTCCTTTGACTTGAATCGCATTCCACCTAGACGCGCCTGCCACTCGCCCGCCGGTATCGTCCCGTCACAACACTCGGGATATACGCCGATTTCCGGCGAATGAGGTCGTAAAAAACTTGCGTCGCGCGGCTCTCCGACATAATTGGTCACGCGAGCCATGGCGACCTCATGGCTTCCGGCGCTTTCCCGGAGATTCGCCTCGGGCGAGACGGGGAGGGGGAGCGCGGGGGCGTTTCAACGAAGATCAGCGAGGCGGAACCGCATCGACCATGAGTATCGCTCTTGTGGCCCTGATACCGCTCGTCGGTGCGTTGCTCGCTCCGCTGACCATTCGTTCCGGTCGCAATGTCTGCGCGATGACGACGGGAGCCTCAACCCTTGCGGCGCTTCTGCTCCTGCTTTCGCACGCGCCCGCCGTCTATCGCGGTGAGGTCGTCCGCACCGAGATCGCCTGGCTCCCGCAGCTCGGGCTGAACTTCAGCTTCTTCATCGACGCCTGGGGGCTGTTTTTCGCCACGCTGATCCTCGGGATCGGCCTGCTGATCATCGTCTATGCGCGCTATTATCTGGCGCGCCAGGATCCGATGGGGCGGTTCTTCGCTTATCTCCTGATCTTCCAGAGCGCCATGGTCGGGGTCGCGCTCTCCGACAACATCCTGCTGATGCTCGTCTTCTGGGAGATGACGAGTCTGAGCTCCTTCCTCCTGATCGGCTACTGGCGTCACCTGCCGGAAGGGCGCCAGGGCGCTCGGATGGCGCTGGTCGTCACGGGCGGTGGCGGCCTGTTCCTGATCGCCGGCATGCTGATGCTCGGGCATATGGCGGGAAGCTACGAACTCACGGAGATCCTCCAGCGCGGGGACATCATCAAGGCGCATCCGCTCTACGTCCCGATGCTGCTGCTCGTGCTCGTCGGCGCGTTCACGAAATCCGCCCAGTTCCCGTTCCATTTCTGGCTCCCGCACGCGATGGCCGCGCCGACGCCGGTTTCGGCCTATCTGCATTCGGCGACCATGGTGAAGGCGGGCGTGTTCCTGCTGGCCCGGTTCTGGCCGGTCCTCGCGGGCACGGACATCTGGTTCCTCATCGTTACCCCGGTCGGTCTCGCGACGATGGTGATCGCGGCCTGGATCGCGATCTTCAAGGACGACCTGAAGGGGCTCCTCGCCTTCTCGACGGTGAGCCATCTCGGCATGATGACCATGCTGCTCGGCTTCGGCACGCCGCTCGGCGCGGTCATCGCCGTGTTCCACATCCTCAACCACGCGACCTTCAAGGCGGCGCTCTTCATGAGCGCTGGCATCGTCGACCACGAAGCCGGCACCCGCGACGCACGCCGTCTCGGCGGGCTCATCCACCTGATGCCGATTTCCTCGACGCTGGCGCTGATCGCCGCCGGCTCGATGGCCGGATTGCCGCTCCTCAACGGCTTCCTCTCCAAGGAAATGATGCTGGACGCCGCCGCCACGACGAACTTCGCGGGGATGCCCTATCTGATCGGCGCGCTGGCGACGCTCGCGGCGATCTTCTCGATGGCCTATTCCGCGCGGCTCGCCTTCCATGTCTATCTCGGCAAGAAGCGGGACGATTATCCCCACAAGCCGCATGATCCTCCCGTCGGCATGTGGGGTCCGGTGGCGCTCCTGGTCTCGCTCGTGATCGCGATCGGCATCCTCCCGGCTCTGCTCGCGGGACCGATCGTGGCGCGCACGGCGATGGCCGTGATCGGGAGCGAGGATCTGCCCTATTACACGCTGTCGCTCTGGCATGGATTCACCCCGGCCCTGTTCATGAGCATCGCGGCGATCCTGTTCGGCCTGTTCATCATTTCCCGCTACGAGGCGGTCCTTCGCCTGCGCCTCGCGGTGCCCCGGCCCGAGGCCAAGGCGATCTTCGACGCCGTGATCGCGGCCTTCGTCTCCGCCAGCCGGAGCGGGATTGCGGCCCTGCACTCCGAATCGTTGCAGCGCTACGCCGGCATCATCATCGCCGCGATCGTGATCGTGGGCGCCGTGAGCTTTCATGCGATGGATCATGCCGCGGGAACCCGAGCAACGTTGCCGCCCAGCATTGCCGCGATAACGGCCTGGATCGTCCTGGTCGGCGCGAGCGTGGCCGTCGTGATGTTCCACATGGACCGGATCCTGACGCTCATCCTGACGAGCATCGTCGGCCTCGTCGTTTCGCTCGCCTTCCTGCAGTTCTCCGCCCCCGATCTCGCGCTGACGCAGGTCTCGGTCGAGGTCGTGACGACGATCCTGCTCCTGCTGGCCCTCAACCTTCTGCCGAAGGAAGGCCTTCCGGAGATCAGCTTCCCGCGCCGCCTGTGGAGCGCCGCCGTGGCGATCGCCGGGGGGCTGGGCGTGGCGGGTCTCGTCTATGCCGTGATGACGCGCGACTTCTCCTCCATATCCGGATTCCACCTCGCCGAGTCGAAGCCCGGCGGCGGCGGCACGAACGTGGTGAATGTCATCCTCGTCGATTTCCGCGGCTTCGATACGTTTGGCGAGATCATCGTGCTGGGCATCGCGGCGCTCTCGATCTTCGCCATGCTCGACTCGGCGCTGCGCGGGGCATCGGCCCGCCGGCTCGACGCCATGCGCCAGGGTCTCGAGTCGGGCGATGCGCACCCGATGCTGCTCGTGGTGGCGACCCGGGCGCTCCTGCCGATCGCGCTGACCGTCGGCATCTACATTTTCCTGCGGGGGCACAACCAGCCCGGCGGCGGCTTCATTGCGGGGCTGATCGTCTCGATCGCGCTGATCATGCAGTACATGGCGAGCGGGTATGCCTGGGCGGCGGCGCGCTCGCGCCTCGATGCGCAGACCATGATCGGCGGAGGCGTCCTGATCGCCGCGTTGACGGGACTTGGCTCGCTCGTTTTCGGTTCGCCCTTCCTGACCAGCAACTACACCTATCTGACGTGGCCGATCGTCGGGACGTTCGAGGTCGCGACCGCGATCGCCTTCGATGTCGGGGTGTTCCTCGCGGTGGTCGGCACCGTCCTGCTCGCCCTGTTCCAGATCTCGCGGATCGAATACCGCGCGGAACGGGCGCCGATCCCGGAAGGCCCGATCGACGTATTGACGCGGCGGGATGCGGAGCGCGGAGCCGGTGCGGCTCGCGTGGGCGAGCCCGTGCGCAACAAGGAGGTCTGAGGTGGAGTTCCTCATTGCGAGCGGCGTCGGCATCCTGACCGCAGCCGGCATCTATCTCATCATGCGCGGGCAGAGCTATCCCGTGATCATCGGGCTCGCCTTCCTGACCTATGCCGTCAACGTCTTTCTGTTCGCCATGGGGCGGCTGACGGTCAACCAGCCGCCCATCATCGACAAGGCGGCAATCGGTTATACGGATCCTCTCCCGCAGGCGCTCGTTCTGACGGCGATCGTCATTTCCTTCGGCATGACCGCGCTGATCGTGGTGCTCGCGATGCGCGGCTTCCTCGAATCGGGGACTGACGGGGTCGAATCGGAATCGCTCGTCGCTGCGAATGTCGCGGCGGGCGAGGCCGAGGGCGGGGAGCGCGCGGGCTCATGAACCACTGGATCGTCGCCTTCATCGTTCTTCCAGGCATGGTCGCCGCCTTCCTCGTGCTTGCCCTGCGCCATGATCTGGCGCGGCAGCGCCTCGTGTCGATCAGTTCGACCGTGGCGCTGCTCGCGATCGCGATCGGGCTCTTCGTGCAGACCGGCAGCGGCGTCACGCAGGCCTATCTTCTCGGCGCGTGGCCCGCTCCCTTCGGCATCGTGCTTGTGCTCGACCGCCTCTCGGCGATCATGATCCTGCTCATGGCGGTGCTGGCGCTTGCGGTCGTCCTCTACGCGAGCAACGGCTGGGACGCGCGGGGAAAGCATTTCCACGCGCTGTTCCAGTTCCAGCTCATGGGCATAGCGGGCGCTTTCCTCACCGGGGACGTATTCAACCTGTTCGTCTTCTTCGAGGTGATGCTGATCGCCTCCTACGGGCTCATGCTCCATGGGGGCGGGGAACGCCGCCTGCGGGCGGGCTTCCAGTATGTGGCGATCAACCTGATCGGCTCGACGCTCTTCCTCTTCGCCGTCGGCCTGATCTACGCCACCACGGGCACGCTGAACATGGCGGATATCGCCGTCAAGGCCGGCGGGATCGCGCCGGGCGACACGGCACTTCTGACGACCGGGGCGCTGCTCCTCTTCCTCGTCTTCGCGATCAAGTCGTCGCTCGCGCCGCTGCACTGGTGGCTGCCCACGACCTATTCCGCTGCGCCCGCTCCGGCGGCGGCCCTCTTCGCCATCATGACGAAGGTCGGGGCCTATTCGATCATCCGCGTGCACGGCATGGTGTTCGGCGGCGATGGCGGGGCGATCGGCGATATGGTCTCCGCCTGGATCCTGCCCTTCGCGCTCGTGACCCTCGCTGTCGGAGGCGTGGGCGTCGTCGCCACGCGACGGCTGGCGGACCTCATCGCCTTCTCCGTCGTCTGGTCAATGGGTTCGCTCCTCGCCGCCGTCGCCTTGTTCGACAGCGCCGGGCTCACGGCCGCGCTGTACTACACCGTCCACAGCACGCTCGCCGGTGCAGCCCTTTTCCTCCTCGCCGACCTGATCGCGCAATACCGCGGGAAGCCGGGTGCGGCGCTCGTCGCCGCGCCTCCCATGGCGCGCGCGGCCCTGCTCGGAGGGCTGTTCTTTGCCGCCGCCATCGCCATGGCCGGGCTGCCGCCGCTCTCGGGATTCATCGGGAAGCTCCTGATCCTCGACGCCACCCGTGCGAGCGATTCCGCGGCGTGGATCTGGGGGATCATCCTGTCGACCAGCCTCTTCGTCATCATCGGCTTCAGCCGCGCGGGCAGCCTGCTGTTCTGGAAGGCCGAGGCCATGGGTGAGGAGGTCGCGGGCGCTGACGTTCCGCCGGAACCGCGCGGGGATGACCGCCTGCCGGCGGTGCTCGCGGTCTCCGGGCTTATCGCCGCGATCGCGGCGCTGGCCTTCTTCGCCGGCCCGGCCACGAGCGCGCTCGAACTGGCGGTCGCGCAGGTTCTCGATCCGAGCGGGTATGTCGCGGCGGTGCTCGGCGTCGATGCCGTGGCGGCGCTGGGGAGGTGAGCATGTTCGCACGCGTATTTCCGCAACCGATACTGACCCTGGCCGTCATCGTCATCTGGATGTTCCTCGTGAACAACTTCTCGATGGGGGCCCTCGTGCTGGGCGTTCTCATCGGCATCCTGGTGCCGCTCTTCACCTCGTCCTACTGGCCGGACCCTCCGCGCATCCGCAATCTGCCCGTGCTCGTATCGTTCATCCTGATCGTACTGTGGGACATCGTCGTCTCGAATGTGATCGTCGCCTATCTCGTGCTCTTCCGCCGCGGCGAGAGCCTGCGCTCCAGGTTCATCACCATTCCTCTCGATCTGCAGAGCCCGGAGGCGATCAGTCTGCTCGCGGGGACGATCACGATGACGCCGGGAACCGTCAGCGCCGATCTTTCGGCGGACGGGCGCTCGCTCCTCGTTCATTGCCTTGAGACGGATGATCCGGACGGGACCGTCGCAGGCATCAAGAGCCGCTACGAGCGGCGGTTGAAGGAGATCTTCGAATGATCGCCATCGCCTGCTACATCGCCATCGTCGGGATTTCGATCGCCGTGTTCCTGAGCGTCTACCGGCTCGCGGTGGGTCCCGATGTGCTGGACCGCGTCCTGGCGCTGGACACCCTCGTCATCAATGCGATCGCGCTGGTGGTCGTCGTCGGCATCCTCTATGCGACGACGATGTATTTCGAGATCGCGATGCTGTTCGCCATGGTCGGCTTTCTCTCCACCGTCGCGTTCTGCAAGTACAAGCTGCGCGGCAACGTTATCGAATAGGAGCAGGCCATGACCCTGATCTCGGAGATTATCGTCTCTGCCCTGATCCTGATCGCCACCTTCTTCATGCTGGTCGGCTCGATCGGCCTCGTCAAGCTGCCCGACATGATGCGCCGCCTCCACGCTCCGACCAAGGCGACGACGCTCGGGATCGGGGCGATGCTGATCGCCTCGATGGCCTATTTCCTTCTGATCGAGGGCGATACGTCGCTGCATGAACTGATGATTACGATCTTTTTGTTTCTGACCGCCCCGGTAACCGCCTTCATGATCGCGAAGGCTCACCTGCTTTATGACAGGCAGACGCAGTCCGAGGTCACGCCGACCGGGACGGAGCTCGGATGGGCCACGCTCGACGATTGCGCGTCCATGGCCGGCGATCCCCGGATCGCGGCTCCGCCCCGGACCCTCCCGGACGGCTGATTCCAGATTATCGCCCTCTTGTTCTAGCGCTCCCTCGCGGGAGCGCTGTCGCATTTCTGCCATAGTTGCGCCCGGCTTGCGCCCGGATGTCGGTTCGTCGACATAAGGCATTTACAATTTTTAGTGGTTAATATATCAGAATGACGCCTTATGACGTGTATTGCGGCGGCGTGGAGTACAGGGAATGGCTAAAATGCATTTACAATTTTTTGGTACGTAATCCGCTGCGCATGCTCTGACGAACGGCTTCTGTCCCATCGCGGAATGTCCGCAATCAAAAACAAGGCAAATATTAATATTGAGGAGAGCCAATATGAGAACGTTAACAAATTTATTAAATTCGCGCATCGTGCGATTTATATTGAATTACGATGGGGAAAACCGAAATCAACGCGTCCAGGTCCCTGCGAATCAGCCTAAATTCCATCTGCGTAATGGAGGTGGCCAAGCTAAGCTGTATCGGTCGCCAAACATTGCTGCAGAAAAGACTCAGTCTGTGCGTATTGCGTCGGTTGCGCCGTTCCCGCAGCCGCGTCCGCCTCTGAACGGACAAGCGGTGCATCTGTTGAGTAGTTGGATGAGTAAAGCGAAAGCCGGTCGTGATTCGAGCCGTTTGCGCGGCGGTTCGTGTCGGTCGTATGGCGGATCTTCGGCCTCTCAGGCATGCATTGAGAGGGCGTCGTGATGCAGCGCCGGACCATCAGCGCGAGCCTCGACGTGAAACCCAGCAAGGAGAGGACCTTGCCCATCGACAAGGACGCATTCGCGGAGCGCCTGTGGAGCGCGATCAAGCGCAGCGGGCTGACCTATAAGGAAACCGCGCGGCGGGCGCAGGAGCATCTTCCGCCGGGAGCGCGTATCAGCGACGTCAGCGTATGGTCCTACGCCAAGGGGCGCAGCCTGCCCCGGCGCATGACTCATGTCGAGGCCCTGGGGAAGGTCCTCGGGATCGACACCCAGGAACTGCTTGGAACCACGGACGAGCCCGGGGCGGGGCGCGGGGGCGAGGGGAGTGAGGTTGCAGAGGCGCATTCGGGTCCCGAGGTCCATGTCGAGGATCTGGGTGGAGGGCACGCGCTGCTGCGGATCAACCAGCAGGTGTCGTGGCCGGTCGCGCTCGAAATCCTTCGCCTCGTGAAGGGTGGGGAGACCCAAAGCAACGAGCCCCAGGCAAATGACCCTCCGGCAAATGGCCCTCCGGCAAGTGACGCCCAGGCAAGCGACCCTCAGGCAAGCCAGAAAGGGTCGAGTGAACCGGCCGGTTCTGACGACGAACGGCCCGAAGCCGTCGGGACGCACGGCGACGACTAGGATGCACGCTGTCTGTCTTGACGTCCGGATGCGGGGATTTGCGAAGCCCTGGAACGGGATCGGTGATCGCTGTCTCGCCTTCCTTTCTTAAGGGAAGGGGCTGGCCGCATAGCCAATTTTCTGCACAAGCAAAGTTCGTGAGGCGGTTTGAGGAAAACCGCCTCGAACTTTGCCGTCAAGTAGACATTGTCATGCTGATGATCGGGCTTCCGATTCTAGCAACAGCGTACCTGATCAGGATATGACAATGACGATCTCCCGCCGCTTTACGCTCGCCCCTGCTTTCGCCCGCCTGATCCGGCGGGAGCGCATGGCGACCCCGATCGTGGAGGGTCACTTCCCCGACCAGTCCGAACGCCGCTCCTTCGTGCGCCTTGAGGGCGAGAAATGCGTTCTCGTGCTTGAGGATCGCAATAACGAAGGTTCGACCGAGGAGGAGCGGAGCGAGGTTTCGCGGGCGCAGGGTGAGGTTCTCCTCGACGTCTGCGCGGGAAAGGCATCCTATGAGCGGATCAGCCTCGAGGCGCCGAACGGCATCGCCATCCATATCGACCGCTTCACCGCGCCTGTTCTTGCAAGCTATATCGAAGTCGGTTTTCCCGACGACGCTGCAGCCCAGGGCTTCCGCCCGCCGATCTGGTTCGGAGCGGAACTCGGGCCGGACGATGTCGGCAGCCCGCGCCGCATTGCCCTGGGTGGAAAGCCGAAGCTCTTCGAGGGGGCTGTCCAGAACGCGGCCATCGAGGCGCTGCTCGATCTTCTGGACCAGAGGGGAGGGCGTTTCGGCGCCTATCGGGGTGCGGATGATCCGATGATGCACGCGCTTCGGCGATTGGTGAAGCACCCTTCAGCGGACGTGGCGAAGAACGAGCCGCCTTCCGCGGGCGCCGCAGGTTCCGTCGAAGACGAGGATCTGGTTTTTGATCCGGGCAAGAGGAACCCGACGCAAGAGCCGGGGCCGGATGAAGCAGTCGACCGACCGGTCGTTCGTCGGACTAATGCGCCGGGTCAGAAATAGCCGGTTTTCCTTCCGGCAGGTTAGACCGGGGTTCAGGGCTGGCCGGTTCGGAGTAATCCTGTTAAGTTTAGTACTTATTGTTTTTTGAATGCCGCGGCCAAAATCTGATTCAACGCGGGAAGTCGTTCAATTGCGTTCTTGCGGCTCGGCACGTCAAACCGTGTCGGCGATTCGATTCTGATCATTGGAGCGCGGAATGGATTATGAAACGTCAGGGTTTCAGGTTCCGGCCGAGGCGAATGCTCAGCCCGGGCTTCCGACAGCCTCCGCGGCGCGCGGCCTCGTATGCCTGCACGATCGCGCCGCGCTGCGCCTTGCCGCTTTTCGTCGACTGCTGGAGCCCTGGGGCGAGGCAAACGGCCTGACGGTCCTTCCGGCCGGGCCTGAGGCCACGGCCGGATGCGAGCGCGCCCTGCTGCACGTCGTTATCCTGGGGGCGGGTGGGGTTGCCGAGCCGCGCACAAAGGGGCTGATCGCCCGCATTCGTGCGACTTCTCCCGGATCGGCAATTGCATTTCTCTCGGATCACGAGGAGCGGCGGGAGGTCCTGGCGGCTTATCGCGCCGGGGTGCAGGGCTTCGTGCCCATGACGCTTGAGCCCGATGTGGTCCTGCAGGCCTTGTCCCTCGTTCTTGCCGGCGGCGCGTTCTTTCCGCCGCGCCTTCTCGATACCGCCGCTGTACGAAGCGGCCCAGGCGCAGACGAGACGCTCGACCGGCTGGAAAGCCTTACTCCGCGCCAGCGCGATGTCCTCGAGCTTCTTCGGGAAGGCAAATCCAACAAGAACATTGCACGCGAGCTGGACATGCAGGAATCGACCGTGAAGGTGCATGTCCGGCAGATCATGCGCAAGCTCGGTGCCGCCAATCGCACCCAGGCGGCCCTTCAGGCGACGCTTTCTGCTCCGCGGCCGGAGCTTTCCGCAGCGGACGATATTCTCGGTGACGAGGCGCGGGCGGAGAGCCGGGATCGTCAGCGGGGCGTGGTCGTCTCCTCCGCCCCGCGCTGATCCCGCCGGCATATTGCCTCGCTGCAGCCGGTACGGTCATCCCGTGCCGCAAATTTCCGCAGCTTTGGCGCACATATGGGCGCGACGAAACTGACCGGGACGCTATGATCCGATCACGTTCAGCCGCTTGGCTGGGGGAACGAAAGGCCTTCCAGAGGGCCAGGAGGCGCTGCCGCAGGCGGCAAGGGGGCTTGCCCCCGGGCTGCCGCGAGCAGCGCCCTTGATTCCCGCCGAAGTCATTTAAGCCTGATCCGAGGTCAGGAGGGCTGTTCCCTGGCGAGCCGTCCGAACACTTCGAGCCAGGCTTCCTTCGGCTGCGCACCCGTGACCGCGTATTTCTCGTTGATGATGAAGAAGGGGACGCCGGTCACGCCGAGTTCCGCGGCGCGTCGCTCCATTCCCTCCACGGCCGAGGCGATTCCGGGATTGGCCAGGACTTCGCGCGCTGCGGCCGGGTCGAGGCCGACATTCTCTGCGATGGCGATGAGAACCTCCGGATCCCCGACATCCGCGCCCTCCTCGAAATAGGCGCGAAACAAGGCTTCGGCCATCGCATCGCCGAGGCCCTGTTCTCCGGCCTGCGCGATCAGCATATGGGCGCGGCGCGTATTGGGCGTGCGTGACATCTTGTCGAAGGCGAAATGAACGCCGTCCTGCGCCCCGCGTTCCAGCATCTGCGCATCGAGCTCCGCGGCGCGCTCAGGGCCGAACTTGCGGGCGCGATAATCGGATCGCGGCATGCCGTCCTCCGGCATGTCCGGGTTGAGTTCGAAGGGAAGCCAGTTCACCTGCGCCTCGACGCCGCTTTCCGCGAGCGCCTTCTCGAGCCGCCGCTTGCCGAGATAGCACCATGGGCAGACGACGTCCGAAATCACGGAAATCTTGACGGGTTCCGCCATGAAGTTCCTCCCAGTTTCCGGGTCGCCCGGAATCTCAGTGGATTTCGGGCTCGGGAATTTGCCCGGAGCCCTCGAGAAAGTCGAAATCGCAGCCTTCGTCGGCCTGCGCCACATGCCTCGCGAACATCTTGTAGTAGCCGCGCGGGTAGTCGCGGGGCGGTGGAACGAAGCGCTCAAGACGCTCGGCAATTTCCGCCGCGCTGAGCGCAACATCGATTCGCCGGCCTGCGACATCGACCGTGATCATATCGCCCGTGCGAATCGCGGCAAGCGGCCCTTTCACGGCGGCTTCCGGCGAGACGTGCAGGATGCACGCGCCGTAGCTCGTGCCGCTCATGCGGGCGTCAGAGATCCTCAGCATGTCGCGGACCCCCTGCCGCAAGAGCTTCTTCGGGATCGGCAGCATGCCCCATTCTGGCATGCCCGGTCCACCAATAGGTCCGGCATTGCGCAACACCATGATGTGATCCGGGGTGACGTCGAGGTCGAGGTCGTTCACCGCCTTGCTCATCTCGTCATAGCTGTCGAAGACGAGCGCCGGGCCTGTGTGCTGCAGCAGGCGCGGCTCCGCCGCCGGCGGCTTGATCACGCAGCCGCGGGGGGCGATGTTGCCGTAGAGGATGGCCGTGCCGCCGGAGGCCGAGACAGGATTGTCCAGCGGACGGATGACGTCGTCATTGTAGACCTGCGCGTCCGCGATGGCTTCGCCGAGGGTGACGCCGGCCACGGTCGGGGCGTCGAGATGGAGCAGCGGCTCGAGCCGCTTGAGGAGCGCCCGGATCCCGCCTGCGATGTGGAAATCCTCCATCAGCCAGGCCCCGGAAGGGCGCAGGTTGGCGATCACGGGCACGCGCTGCGCGTAATCGTCGAAATCCTGGAGCGCGATCTCGATTCCCGCCCGCCGCGCCATGGCGACGAGGTGGATCATCGCGTTGGTCGAGCCGGCAAGGGCATTGTGGACGAGGAGGGCGTTCTCGACCGACTTCCGGGTGAGAATGTCCGACGGCTTCAGGTCGTCCCATACCATCTCGACGATGCGCCGTCCGCAGGCGGAGGCCATGCGCGGATGCGCCGAATCGGCTGCCGGGATCGAGGCCGCGCCGGGCAGCGTGAGCCCGAGCGCCTCGGCGATCGAGGTCATGGTCGAGGCCGTGCCCATCGTCATGCAGGTGCCGTGGGAGCGCGCGATTCCGGCCTCGATCTGCCGCCATTCCTTCTCGTCGATATTGCCGGCCTCTTTCTCCGCCCAGTACTTCCAGGTGTCGGAGCCGGAGCCGAGAATCGTGCCGCCGTAGTGGCCGCGCATCATCGGGCCGGCCGGCATGAAGATGAAGGGCAGGCCCATCGAGATCGCGCCCATGATCGTTCCGGGGGTTGTCTTGTCGCATCCCCCCATCAGGACGGCCCCGTCGATCGGGTGGGAGCGCAGCAGCTCCTCGACCTCCATGGCGAGGAAGTTGCGGTAGAGCATCGTGGTCGGCTTGACGAAGTTCTCGGCCAGCGACATCGCCGGCAGTTCGATGGGGAACCCCCCGGCCTGCCAGATCCCGCGCTTCACATCCTCGACCCGCACCCTGAAATGGGCATGGCAGGGATTGATGTCGCTCCAGGTATTGATGATCGCGATCACGGGCTTGCCGAGGAAGTCCTTGTGGTCGTAGCCCATCTGCAGCGTGCGGGAGCGATGCCCGAAGGCGCGAAGATCGCTCGTGCCGTACCAGCGGTAGCTGCGTAGTTCCTCCGACGTCTTGCGCGCCATGGTCGTCTCCGATCGATGTTCGTTCTTTCTTTCGGGCGAGAGTGAAGGGCGGGCGGGCGGATAACAAGTCGAAGCGGCGCACAAGCCGTGCGGGCGGATGCGGGCTGCCGCAGCGTTTCGTCTTTGACGAAGGGAATTTGCGCGCAACGGCATTGCGGCGGGGGAGGGGGCGCGCCTAACCTTGCGTGAGAAAAACAGATTTGAGGAAGCCAGATGAAAACCGATCCCGTCACTGTAGACGACCTGCGCCGGTCGGTAATTTCCGTGCCGCCCCTCGCGCGAAATAACGACCTTTCCTTTGCGGAAAGAGAAAACGAGCGCCTTCTCGCCCATATGCGCGCGGGGAATGTCACCACCTTCATGTATGGAGGGAACGCCAATCTCTACCATATGGGCGTCAGCGAGTTCCGGCCCTTCCTCGACATGCTGGCCCGCCTCGCGGTCGACGGCGACTGGATGATCCCCTCGATCGGGGCCGATTACGGCAAGGCGATGGACCAGGCGGAGATCGCCCGCGATTTCCCGTTCCCGACGGTGATGGTGCTTCCGCAGCGCTTCCCCGTGGCGCCCGCAGGCGTGGCGACGGGGCTTCGGCGGATCGCCGAGCGCTACGGCCGCCCGATCATCGCCTATGTCAAGGATGAGGGTTACATCGAGCCCGCCGATCTCGGGCGCCTTGTCGCCGACGGCGCGGTCTGCGCGATCAAGTACGCCATCGTCCGCGATGATCCCGCCAAGGACGCTTTCCTTGATGCGCTGCTCCAGAATGTCGACGCCGCGCGGGTGATCAGCGGGATCGGGGAGCGTCCCGTCATCGATCACTGGAAGCATTTCGGCCTGCGCGCCTTCACGTCCGGCTCCGTCTGCGTCGCGCCGCGCCTGTCGAACGCGATCCGCGTCGCCCTGGCGAACGGCGACATGGTGGAGGCCGAGAAGCTTCGCGCGCTGTTCATTCCCCTCGAGGACGCCCGCGATCGCTATTCCCCCATGCGCGTCCTCCATGACGCGCTCGGCCTCGCCGGGATCGCGCAGATGGGACCGATGCTCCCCATGTCGGCCAACCTCACGGGCGAGGTCGCGATCGACGAGGTGGCGAAGGCGGCCCGCGGCCTGCTCGAGGCCAATCGGGACGCGTGAGCGCGGACGGGGAGCAGGCGGAGAGCCGGGGGTAGACGATGCAGGACAAGCCATCCTGGAAGACGGCCTATCGTTCATTCTATTACGAGGGCGCCCCCGAGCCCGACCCGCCGCCCCTTGATCCGGCGCGCACGGCCCTGCTCGTGATCGACATCCAGAACACCTATCTGGAGCGGCCGGATCGTGATTCGCTGACGGAGGCGGAGCGGCGGCGCCATGACGCCTGGACGCCCTTTCACGAGCGGTTGAAGGGCGTCGTCATCCCCAACACGGCGAAGCTCCTCGCCCATTGCAGGGCGATCGGGGTCGAATGCATGTTCGCCCGGATCGCCGCCCGGAAGCGGGACGGGCGCGACCGATCCCTCAGCCAGAAACTGCCCGGATGGAACAACGTGCTGCTGCCGCACCGCGAGGCGCCGTCGCAGGTGGTGGACGCGCTCGCGCCGCTCGAGGACGAGATCGTCGTCACCAAGACGACGGACAGCGCCGTCACCGGGACGAACCTGCGGCTTCTCCTGAGCAATATGGGGATCGAGACGGTGATCTGCGTCGGCATCTTCACCGACCAATGCGTCTCCTCGACCGTGCGCAGCCTTGCCGACGAGAGCTTCCACGTTGTCGTCGTCGAGGATTGCTGCGCGGCGGGGACCGACGAGCTTCACCATCGCGAGCTCGAGATCATCAACAACATCTATTGTCGCGTGATGTCGCTGGACGAATTGCGCGCGCTGATGAACTAGCGGCCGGGCAGCCCGCCCTCCTGCGGAGGGCGGGCCCGGGTTCATTCCGCCGCGTGGGCGAGGGGCGCAGGCTGGTTGCGGAAGCGCTCCAGAAGCGCCGCCTCTTCCTGCTTCGCCGCCGCGAGGTGGCGCTCCTTGACATGGCCGAAGCCGCGGATCTTCGCCGGAATCGACGCAAGACCGAGCGCGGTGACGTGGTTCTCCGGAGTCAGCTTCGCAACGACCTCCTCGACAAGCGCCCGGTACTCCTTGATGAGCTTGCGCTCGGTGCGGCGCTCATGGGTGTAGCCGAAGATGTCAAGCGGCGTTCCGCGCAGGCGGCGGAACCTGGCCAGCGTGCCGAAGGCCTTCATCATCCACGGGCCAAAGGACATCTTGCGCGGGAGCCCCGTCGTCTTGTCCTTGCGGGCGAGGAGCGGCGGCGCGAGATGGAACTCGAAGCGCAGGTTCTGCCCCTCGAAGGTCTGGTCCACCTGCTTGAGGAATGAGCCGTCGGTATAGAGCCGGGCGACCTCGTACTCGTCCTTGTACGCCATGAGCTTGAAGAGGTTGCGCGCCACCGCCTGGGCCAGCGCGTCCTGCCCGGGGACAGCCTTCGCCTCCGCATCCCGGACCCGCTTGACGAGATCCGCGTAGCGCTTCGCGTAGGACGGGCTCTGGTAGGCGGTGAGGAAGTCAACGCGCCGGGCGATCGCCTCGTCGAGGCTCTGCGAGAGCGTGCGCGCCTGGGTCGGAGCCTTGAGCGAACCGGACAACGCGGCGAGACCCTCGGGGCTCGCGGCGGCGCGGCGTCCTAGCCGGAAAGCCTCGAGGTTCATCGGCACGGCCTCGCCGTTCAGTTCGATCGCCTTCTCGATCGCCTCGGCCGAAAGCGGGATCGCACCGCGCTGGTACGCGAAGCCCAGCATGAACATGTTGGCGGCGATGGCGTTGCCGAGCAGCGCCGTCGCGATCGCGGTGGCGTCGACGAAGTCGATCTTCTCGCCATTGGCGATCCTGCGAAGCTCGCGCTTGAGCCGCTCGGCCGGAAGCGAGAAATCAGCGTTGCGGGTGAAGTCGCCCGGATAGATCTCCGCCGTGTTGACGACAAGCGTCGTGCGCCCGGCCTGGATGCCGGCGAGCACCTTCTTCGTTCCGGTGACGACGAGATCGCAGCCGAGGACGAGGTCGGCCGAAGCCGCGGCCACCCGGATCGCGTGGATTTCCTCCGGGCTGTTGGCGAGGCGGACATGGCTGTAAACCGAACCGCCCTTCTGGGCGAGGCCCGCCATGTCGATCATGCCGCAGCCCTTGCCCTCGAGATGGGCCGCCATGCCGATGATCGCGCCGATGGTGACGACGCCCGTGCCGCCGACGCCGGTCACGATGCAGTTCCAGGTGCGGTCGATCGCCGGAATCGCGGGCTCCGGGATCGCCTCGGGGAGGAGATCCGCCGAGCCCTTGACCTGCGTCTTCTTCGGCTTGGCCCCGTGCACCGTCACGAAGGAGGGGCAGAAGCCGTTGACGCAGGAGAAGTCCTTGTTGCAGTTCGACTGGTCGATCTGGCGCTTGCGTCCGAATTCCGTCTCGAGAGGCTGCACGGCGACGCAGTTCGACTGCACCGAGCAATCGCCGCAACCCTCGCAGACGAGTTCGTTGATGATGACGCGCTTGTCCGGGTCGGGATAGGCGCCGCGCTTGCGGCGGCGGCGCTTCTCGGAGGCGCAGGTCTGGTCGTAGATCATGACCGAGACATTGGGAACCTCCGACAGCATGCGCTGCACGGCGTCGAGTTCCGAGCGGTGGTGGATCGTCATCCCCTTCGGCCACTCGATCGACTTCGGATACTTGTCCGGCTCGTCCGTCACGAGCGCGATGCGCTCGACGCCTTCGGCCCGGACCTGCCGGGCGATCATGTCGACGGTGAGTCCGCCTTCATGCTGCTGGCCGCCCGTCATCGCGACCGCGTCGTTGAAGAGGATCTTGTAGGTGACGTGCGTCTTCGTATCGACGGCCCAGCGCAGCGCGAGCGCGCCGGAATGGTTGTAGGTGCCGTCGCCGAGATTCTGGAAGACGTGGCCGCGCTTCGAGAAATTGCTCTCGCCGACCCAGTTCGCGCCCTCTCCGCCCATCTGGGTGAACCCGTCCGTTGACCGGTCCATCCACTGCGACATGTAGTGGCAGCCGATTCCGGCATAGGCGCGCATGCCTTCCGGCACCTTTGTCGAGGTGTTGTGCGGGCAGCCCGCGCAGAAATGCGGCGTGCGGTTGGAGACGTCGTCCGTCTTCTTCAGGACGTCCTGCGCCTGCTTGATCCGCTCCAGACGCCCACGCAGGTCGTCATTGTCGTGATAGCGCAGCAGGCGCTCGCCGATGGCGATGGCGATGTCGTTCGAATCGAGGGCGCCCTTGACCGGGAAGAGCCAGTTGCCTTCCTCGTCCTTCTTGCCGACGCAGACGGGCTGGTTGGCGCTGCCGTAGAGCTCCTCGCGGACCTGCACCTCGATGAGCGAGCGTTTCTCCTCGACGACGATGACGAGATCGAGTCCGGAGGCGAACTCGACGAGTTCGCTGCGCGAGATCGGCCAGGGGCAGGCGATCTTGTACAGGCGCAGTCCCATGTCGTTGGCCTTGACCTCGTCGAGGCCGAGTTCGTCCATCGCCTGGCGCACGTCGAGATAGGATTTCCCGACCGTGATCACGCCGACCTTGGGATTGCGGCCGCCCGAAAGGATCTGCCGGTTGAGGCCGTTGGCGCGCACGAAGGCGAGCATCGCGTCGCGCTTGTAGTCATGCAGCCGCGCCTCCTGCTCGAGGATGCCATCGCCGGTGCGGATGTTGAGCCCGCCCGGAGGCATGGCGAAGTCATCGGGGATGACGATCTTCACCCGGTCGATCGATCCATCGACGGAAGCCGTCGATTCGACGCTGTCCTTGACGCATTTCAGCGCCGTCCAAGTCCCGGTGAAGCGGCTCATGGCGTAGCCGTAGAGGCCGTAATCGAGGATTTCCTGCACGCCTGCCGGGTTCAGGATCGGCATCATCACGTCGACGAAGTGGAATTCGGACTGGTGGGCGACCGTCGAGGATTCCGCTGTGTGGTCGTCGCCCATGAGCGCGAGGACGCCGCCGTTCTTCGAGGTGCCCGCCATGTTGGCGTGGCGGAAGACGTCGCCGGAGCGATCGACGCCGGGTCCCTTGCCGTACCAGACGCCGAAGACGCCGTCATACTTGCCCTCGCCGCGCATCTCGGCCTGCTGGGTCCCCCAGACGGCGGTCGCGGCGAGTTCCTCGTTGAGGCCCGGCTGGAAGATGATGTTCGCCGGGGCGAGGTGTTTCTTCGAGCGTGCGAGATTGAGGTCGAGGCCGCCGAGCGGGGAGCCCCGATAGCCGGAGATGAAGCCCGCGGTGTTGAGCCCGGCCAGCCTGTCGCGCTCGCGCTGCATCAGGAGAAGGCGGATGATCGCCTGCGTTCCGGTCAGGAAGACACGATCCTTGGAAAGGTCGTACTTGTCGTCGAGCGATACTTCCCGAAGTGCGGTATTGCCGGTAGCCACGTTCATCAAGACTCCTCCTCGACCATCCCTGCCGCCAGCTTGATACGCTGATCTATCCTGTGATTTATGTCAGTGATGCTGACATAAACAGCGCTGCACGTCAAACTGCCAGACGTTCCCGACACTTATTGCAAGGTGGCGATCCGGCGGGAGCGATGCAAGGAATCTCTGCGCGCGCCCGCGCCCATCGGCGTCAAGCTTTTGCCGCACTCGACCTTGATGAAGAGATGCGCGAGGTGTGGGTTAACCTTCTGTAAACCTTGAAGCCTCAGCGTCTCCGGGGAAGAATGCGGCATGACCGGAATGACAGCCACAAGAACGCGACAGGCCGCCGGGGGCATACTGGTCCTTCTGGCCGTGCATCTCGCCGCTCCGGCGACGGCGCATCCGCATGTCTGGGTCACCTCCGAGACGGAAATTATCTACGATGCCGCCAAGCGCATCACCGGCCTTCGGCATGTCTGGACCTTCGACGACGCCTATTCGGCCTACGTGACGCAGGGGCTCGACGTAAACGGCGACGGCGCGCTGAGTCCGGAAGAGTTGCAGGAGCTCGCCGAGCTGAACGCGAGCTCGCTGGTGGATTTCGACTATTTTACGGAGGTGAAGGTCGACGGCGTGCTTCGTGACTTTGCCGAGCCTTTCGATTCCGGGATGGTCTACGAGAACGGTCAGGCGACGCTGACCTTCACGCTGCCGCTGCGGGAGCCGGCGACGGCCGACCAGGCACTCGTGCTCGAGGTCTATGACCCGACCTATTTCGTCTCCTTCCGGATGGACGACAAGGACGATGCCGTGCGCCTGTCAGGCGGCCCGGAAGGCTGCGCCATGACGATCACGCGGCCTGCCAAGGTCGAGATCGCCGAGACCCAGAACCTGAGCGAGGCCTTCTTCGAGGCGCTTACCGCCTCGGCGAATTTCGGCGAACAATTCGCCAATCGCGCCATGATCGCCTGTCCGTGAACGAATGCAGAGAGTGATGGAGCCCACCCGGACGCCCGTTACAGTTGCGAGCAGCCCGGTCGCCGGCGGCCTTCCTGGCCGTATCGGGCCTAGCATCTCCGCGCGTATCCTGATCGCGGTGCTCGCCGTGCTCGTCGTAGCGGGCGCGATGGCCGCGATCATCGCGATCTTCTTCCCCGCGCCCCCTCCGCCGCCGCGCGGGCCCTTCGGCATGGCGCGCGAGGCGACGCCGCGGGGCGGCGCGGTCGCCGCCTTCCTGCTCGCGATGCAGGGCGTTTTCTACCAGCATCTCCAGGGGGCGGTTTCCGCCCTGAAGGAAAGCGGCGCGGCCCTGTGGATGCTTGTCGGGATCGGCTTCGGCTACGGTGTCTTCCACGCCGCCGGGCCGGGGCACGGAAAGGCCGTGATCTCGGCCTATCTCGTCGCCAACGAGCGGGCGCTGGCGAAGGGACTGGCCCTGTGCCTCGCGGCGGCGCTGCTTCAGGCACTCGTCGCGATCGCCGTCGTCGTCTCCGCGATCTGGCTGTTCTCGATCACCGCCGCGGGCATGGATCGCTTCACGGGGCGGGTGGAGGTCGCGAGCTTCGCCGCGGTCGCGCTCCTCGGCCTCTTCGTCACCTGGCGCAAGGCGGGCAAGCTCCAGGCGCTCGTCGCGACGGCGCGGGGGCAGGAGCTCGCCGCGCCTTCCTGCGACCATGTCCACCTGCCGCCTCCGGCTGAGATCGACCGGATGCGCGACCGGCGCGAGATTGCCGGGGTCGTCCTCGCCGCGGGCCTGCGACCATGCGCGGGAGCGCTCGTCGTGCTCGTCTTCGCGGCCTCGCAGGGCCTTTTCTGGGGCGGCGTCGCCGCCACCTTCGCCATGGCATTGGGCACGGCGGCGACGACGGGATTGATCGCCACCATCGCCGTCTACATGAAGGAACTGGCCCTGCGCGCCGCCGGCGGAAGGGGTGCGCGGACGGCGCTTGTGACGTCCGGCATCGAACTCCTCGCTGCCGCCTTCGTCCTAGTCGTGGGGCTTTCGCTCCTGTTGGGGATGCTCGGGGCCGGCGCCCTCTGATCCGCCCGGCTCCTCAAGATGGGCCGGCAGGCGCCCCCCGCCCCAGAGCGTCCGGTAGAGCTGGCGCAGGCGCTCCTTGAGTTCCGGATCGTGACGGCTGCGAGCTTCGGCGCGGGCCTGCCGGATGGCGCGGGCCAGCGCCTGCCTCCACAGGATCTGCGCGAAGGCATCGCCCGGAGGGTTTTGCTCCAGGTCGAGACCCTCCGCCGTCCGGGCAGGCGGCCGGGGCGGACGGATGCGGTCGACGGGGCGGATCGGGTTACGCGCCATCCATCAACTATAACCCGAAACCACGGCAATTTCACATTGCTTTATGCGGCAGCGGCATATCCCGCGAGGGAAATGTCTTCAACCTGCGCTTCTGCTCCGGTTGCGGTGATGATCCCGCACGCGCCATCAAGCGCGCCCGGGCGCAGTTCCAGCCCGAGAAAGCGCTCGCGCTCCACGGGGCCGGGCATGCGCAGGCCGCGCGTCAGGCCGGACTCGAAGCCGAAGCGGGCATAATAAGGCGCATCGCCGACGAGCAGCACGGCCCGGTGCCCGAGCTCCCGCGCGCGACCGAGGGCGGTGCGCATCAGGCCGGAGCCGAGGCCTTCGCCCTGGAGGGACGGGTCGATCGCGATCGGGCCGAGCAGAAGGGCCTCTCCCGCCTCGCCCGCCACGACATTCCACAGGCGCACCGTGCCGACGAGGCAGCCCGCCCGCTCCGCCGCGAAGGCGAGGCCGGAGGCGGGGAGCCGCCCCTCGCGCAGGCGCTCCGACGTCTTCATGCGGCGCTGCGGACCGAAACAGCGGTCGAGCAGCATCTCGCGGGCGGGAACATCGCCCGCCACCTCCTGGCGAATGACAAGCATGGCCGTGACTTCCCGGAAAAGAGCATGACGCATCCGCCGGTGCAATGGTGCGCGCCGGGGAAGCAGCAGGATGTCGGGGAATTGCCCCCTCCCGCAGCGCGGGAGGGGGCAGAGGGGTCAGATGACGTAGCTCTTCAGCGGCGGGAAGCCGTTGAAGGCGACGGCCGCGTAGGTCGTCGTGTAGGCGCCGGTGCCCTCGATCAGGATCTTGTCGCCGATCGCAAGCGAGATCGGCAATTCGTACGGATCCTTTTCGTACAGCACGTCTGCCGAGTCGCAGGTCGGCCCGGCGAGCACGCAGGGCGTCTTGCTGTCCTCGTCATGCGGCGTCCGGATCGGGTAGCGGATGGACTCGTCCATCGTCTCCGCGAGACCGCCGAACTTGCCGATGTCGAGATAGACCCAGCGGATCTCGTCCTCGTCGCGGCTCTTCTTCGAGACGAGGACAACCTCGGCCTCGATGATGCCGGCATTGCCGACCATGCCGCGGCCCGGCTCGATGATCGTCTCCGGGATGCGGTTGCCGAAGTGCTTGGAGAGCGCCTCGAAGATCGACTGGCCATAGGCCTCGACCGCCGGGATGCTCTTGAGGTACTTCGTCGGGAAGCCGCCGCCCAGATTGACCATCGAGAGACGGATGCCGCGCTCCGCGCATTCGCGGAAGATCGACGAAGCGGAACCGAGCGCCTGGTCCCAGGCCTCCGTGTTGCGCTGCTGCGATCCGACATGGAACGACACGCCATAGGCCTCGAGGCCGAAGCGGTGCGCGTGCTCGAGCACGTCGACGGCCATCTCCGGCGCGCAGCCGAACTTCCGCGAGAGCGGCCATTCGGCGCCCGCGCCGTCGCACAGGATGCGGCAGAAGACCTTCACGTCCTCGGCCCCGGTGGCCTCGCTCGCGCGCACGATCTTCTCGACTTCCGCTTCGCAATCGACCGCGAAGAGGCGCACGCCGAGCTCAAGGGCGCGCACGATATCGCGCTCCTTCTTGATCGTGTTGCCGAAGGAGATCCGGTCGGGCGTGGCGCCGGCGTCGAGCGCCAGCTCCATCTCGACGACGGAGGCCGTGTCGAAGCACGAGCCCATCTCGGCCAGAAGCCTGAGGACTTCCGGAGCCGGGTTCGCCTTGACGGCGTAGAAGACGCGCGTGTCCGGAAGGGCGCGGGCGAACTTCGTGTAGTTGTCGCGCACGACGTCGAGATCGACCACGAGGCACGGGCCGTCTTCGCGTCGGTTACGCAGGAATTCGCGAATGCGCTCAGTCATGGCGCTCTCCCCACCAAAGGTTCAACGGACGGCGTTCAGCCGTCGAATCAGTTGTTTCAGGTGGCTGCAAGCCACCCAGCTCGATGGGTGCGACGACGATGACGCTGGACGTGCTGTGGAGACACGAACGGCGTGATCGGGGTCGAACCCGACGTGCTGCCTTGGTTTGGAACGGGAGTACCGATCCGCACGCGCGGCAATGATGATACAAGCCTCTTCGGTTGCCGACCTTTGGAGGGCCGACGGAGACCAAAAAAGCCCGTGTCGTCGTTGCTTTAAGTCGCGTTCCCCGCTGAGAGCGGAGTGCGCCGGTTTCGCCTCCGGCTGCCAGTCAGGGGTGTCGAGAGCAGTTGCTCTCGGGCGGCTGTCCGGTCTCTTGCCCGGATGCCCACCGACTGGCACGCGACCACAGGCACGTGCGAAATTGGGCAAGGAGGTACATAAGGGCGATTCTTCCTTTTCACAACAGGAAACGGGACCGCCGGACGATTTTTTTGCGTGGATCGTGAACGGAGCTGAAAAGACCGCGCCGCTGCGGCCATCGGCGGAAACACACCGCGTCTGAGTAAATAGCACTTGACGGAAGCATCCGGCAACGGCATGAGAATGACCGTTCATTCTCAAGTGAATGACCATTCATTCTCAGGAGCCGCCCCTTGGACGCGATCAACACGCAGCAGGCCGACCGGCGCGCGCAGATCCTTGACGCTGCGGAAGCATGCTTCACCCGCGCCGGATTCCACCGCACGACGATGCAGGACATCGCCGCCGAAGCGGGCATGAGCCCCGGGAACCTCTACCGCTACTTCGTCTCGAAGGACGCGGTGATGGAGGGGCTCGCCGATCGCGACCGGGCGGACGTGGCCGCCGACTTCAACGCCCTCGAGGGCGAGGCGGATTTCATGAACGCCTTCCGCGAACTCGGGCGGAAATACTTCATGGACGAGCCGCGGGAGCGGGCGATCCTGTGTCTCGAGATCTGGGCCGAAGCGACCCGCAACGCGACCTTCTACGCGATTACCCAGGGTTTCCAGGAGGAGATCGTGGCGCGCATGACACGGGTCTTCGCCGCCGCCCAGGAGCGCGGCGTCCTTCGCTCCACCGCCGATCCACGCGCCCTCGCGGTGCTGGTCTCGACAATTTCCGACGGCCTCTTCGTGCGCCGCGCGGTGGTCGAGAACTTCGACGCGGAAACCGAAATCCCCCACGTTCTCTGCCTGATCGGCGCGCTTCTCGACGGACAGGTCGACCTCGCGCGCCAGGCGGACAGCACGCCCGGATGCACGTCATGATAAAGAGCCGTATCGCAGCGATCGTTGTCGTTCTCGCGGCCATCGGCTGGATCGCCTCGGGGCATCTGGGCGACGCCCGGACCCCGGAAGCCGTGATCGAAGCACCCCCAGCGCCGCTCTTCCGCGTGGCGACCGAGCCGGTCAGCGTCGTCGCGCATCGCCGCGCCATCACCATGTCCGGCCGCACCGAGGCGGATCGGAGCGCCACCGCCGCAACCCGCTCCTCCGGGATCGTCGTCGAACTCAATGTCCGCCGCGGCAGCGCGGTCGAGACCGGGGACGTGATCGCCGTGCTCTCCGACGAGGCCCGCGAGGCGCAGGTCGCGCAGGCCCGCGCCCGCTTCGCCCAGCGCGAGGCGGAATTCGAGGCGCGCATGCGGCTGATCGAGTCGGGCAATCTTCCCGCCCTCAACCGCGCCCAGATCGAGGCCGACCTCAAGGAGGCTCAGGCCTCCCTCGCGCAGGCCGAGGCCGAGTTGCAGCGCGGCGCCGTGCTCGCCCCCATCGCGGGCGTCGTCAATACTGTCCCCGTCGAGGTCGGGCAGGCCTTGCAGACGGGGGCGACGGTGGCGGAAATCATCGCGCTCGACCCGATGCTTGCCGTCTTCGAGATTCCCGAGCGCCAGCTCGGCGGCGTGCGCGTCGGCGACGAGGCGCAGGTCCGGCTCGTGACCGGCCAGACCGCCGAGGGCGAGGTGCGTTTTGTCTCGCAGCGCGCGAGCGAGGAGACACGGACCTATCGGGTCGAGGTTGCGATCGATAACGCCGACCGCGCGATTTCCGACGGTGTGACGGCGGAGGTCGTGCTGCGCCTCGCACCCGTTCCGGCGGCGCAGGTCGCGCGTTCCGCGCTGACCTTCTCGAGCGAGGGTGAACTCGGGCTGCGGGTCGTCGGCGAGGACGGGAAGGTGGCATTCGCCCCCGTGGCGATCGTCGAGGACGGGCAGGACCGGGTCTGGGTGGCGGGCCTGCCCGACCACTCCCTCGTGATCGTGCAGGGCCAGGACTTCGTCACCGAGGGGCAGGCCGTCGAGGCGGTGCCCGCCCGCATCGCCGCGCGCCGCTGAAGGAGCCTCCGATGGGCAAGCTCGTCGATTACGCCGTTTCGCATGCGCGGCTCACCATCTCGCTCCTGCTGTTCCTGCTGGTGGCGGGCTTCGTCGCCTATCAGAACATCCCCAAGGAAGCGGAGCCCGACGTTCAGATCCCGATGATCTACGTGAACGTCACCCAGCGCGGCATCAGCCCCGAGGACGCGGAACGGCTGATCCTGCGCCCCCTCGAGACGCAGCTGAAGTCCGTGGCGGCCGTGAAGGAGATGCGCTCGGCCGCCTATGAGGGCGGGGGCTATATCCTGCTCGAGTTCGACGCCGGGTTCGACGGGGCGAAGGCGCTGTCGGACGTCCGCGTCAAGGTCGACGACGCAAGGGGCGAGCTGCCGCGCGACGTGGACGAGCCACATGTGCAGGAGGTCAATCTCTCGCTCTTTCCCGTGCTCGTCGTCGCCCTCGGCGGCGATGTTCCCGAGCGCACGCTCCTGCGCCTCGCGCGCCAGGCGAAGACGACGATCGAGCAGGTCCCCGGCGTGCTCTCGGCGGAGCTGCGCGGGGCCCGCGACGAGGCGGTGGAGATCATCGCCGAGCCCATGCTGCTTAAGAGCTACGGCCTCTCCCTCGACGACCTGATCGGCGCCTTCAGCGCGGGGAACTCGCTTGTCGCCGCGGGCGCGCTCGAAGGCTCGTCGGGGCGGTTCGCCGTCAAGGTTCCGGCGCTGATCGAGACTCCGGAAGACATCCTGCGCTTCCCGATCGCGGCCTCGGGCGCGGCCACGGTGCAGCTCGGCGATGTCGCCGAGGTGCGTCCGACCTTCAAGGATCCGGACTCGATCACCCGCGTCAACGGCAAGCCGGCGATCGCCATCGAGGTGTCGAAGCGCGTCGGCGCGAACCTCATCGAGACGGTCGACGCGACGAAGCAGGCGATGCAGGCGCTGCACGCCACCTGGCCTGGAACGGTGGAGCTGGCCTTCACTCAGGACAAGTCGCGCGACATCCGCACGATGCTGCACGAATTGCAGAACAGCGTGATCACGGCGGTCCTGCTCGTCATCGTGATCATGCTCTACGTGCTGGGGGCGCGCGCCTCGCTGTTCATCGGGATCGCCATTCCCGGCGCGTTCCTCGCGGGCATCCTCGGGCTCTATCTCGCCGGCCTCACCGTCAATATCGTTGTGCTCTTCTCGCTGATCCTTGCCGTGGGAATGCTCGTCGACGACGCGATCATCGTGTCCGAATACGCCGAGCGGCGCATGGCCGAGGGAATGCCCGCCCAGCAGGCCTACACGCTCGCAGCGCGGCGGATGGCCGGGCCCGTGATCGCGTCCACGGCGACGCGCGTCGCCGCCTTCTCGCCGCTGATGTTCTGGCCGGGAATTGTCGGCGAGTTCATGAAATACATGCCGATCACATTGATCGCGACGCTTTCGGCCTCGCTGGTGATCGCGCTGATCTTCACGCCGACCCTCGGGGCGCTGCTCGCGCGGCCGCCCGAGAAGATCGACGAGAACGGCGTGTCCGAGCGCGGCGGCTACATGCGCCTCATCCGCGTGGTCATCCGCAATCCGCTGACGACGATCGTGCTCACCGTGATCCTCCTCGCGGGCGTGGTGCAATCCTACGGGCGCTACGGGAACGGCGTCGAGTTCTTCCCCGAGGTCGAGCCCGACTTCGCCCTCGTCCAGGTGCGCGCGCGCGGCAATCTCGCCATCACCGAAAAGGATGCGATCGTCGGCGAGGTCGAGCAGCGCCTGCTCGGCATGCCGGAACTCGCGACCGTCTATGCCCGGGTGGGCGAAGGCCAGAAGGGCTCGAACGAAGTGCCCGAGGACACGATCGGGACGATCCAGTTCGAGTTCGTCGACTGGCGCGAGCGGCGCACGGCCTCGGCGATCATGCAGGACATCCGCCAGATGACGGCGGATATTCCCGGCGTCATCATCGAGGTGACGAAACCGGCCGCGGGGCCGCCGACGGGCAAGCCGGTCACGGTTCAGATCACGTCCGCCGACCCGGCGGCCCTGTTCCCGGCCGCGCGGCGGGCGGCGGAGGTGGTGCGGGCGCATCCCGATACCCGCGACGTCGATGACGGGCTCCCGCTGCCCGGCCTCGACTGGACGCTCGATGTCGACAAGTCGGAGGCGGCGAAATACGGCGCGAGCGCGACGACGGTGGGCAATGCGGTGCAGCTCGTCACCAATGGCGTCAAGGTCACGGATTATCGTCCCGACAGCACGGACAAGGCCGTCGACGTGCTCCTGCGCTTCCCGCCGGAACGGCGCAGCCTCGACCAGCTTGACGAATTGCTGGTGAACACGCCCGTCGGCTCGGTCCCGATCTCGAACTTCGTCAGCCGCGAGCCCGTCAAGCGCGTGGGCCTGATCAACCGCGTCGGCGGACAGAGGGTGGTGACGGTCACAGCCAACGTGGCCGAGGACGTCCAGAGCGCGCAGGTGCAGCAGGCGGTGCAGCAGGCTCTCGACGAGGCTGATCTCGGCCCCGGCGTGAGCTTCGTGATGAAGGGCGAGGACGAGGAGCGCGAGAAGGCCGGAGCCTTCCTGTCGACCGCCTTCGGCGCGGCCCTGTTCCTCATCTTCGCCATCCTGCTGGCGCAGTTCAACAAGTTCTCGAGCGTGCTGATCACGCTCAGCGCCGTGGTGCTCTCCACGATCGGCGTTCTCATCGGCCTGATGGTGATGGGACAGCCCTTCGGGGTGGTCATGACCGGGATCGGCGTCATCGCCAATGCGGGCGTGATCGTGAACAACAACATCGTGCTCATCGACACCTATGACCGCCTCAGGCGCGAAGGCGTGGAGGCGGCGGAGGCGGTGGCGCGAACCTGCCGCGAACGCGCGCGGCCCGTGGTGCTGACGGCGGTGACGGCGGTGCTCGGCGTGCTCGCGATCGCCTTCGGCGTGAATATCGACTTCGTCAACCGCACGATCGATATCGGCGCGCCCTCGACGCAATGGTGGATCAGCCTGTCGACCGCGATCGTCTTCGGCCTCGGCTTCGCGACGATCCTGACGCTCTTCGTCACCCCGGCCATGCTCATGGCGCTCGCCAATCTCTCCGCCTGGTGGGAACGGCTGCGCGCGCGCCGGGCGGCGGCGAAGGAGGCGGGCGAGGCCGGTTCCATGACGCCGGCCGAGTGACGCAAGCGGGGCGAGGTCATCAAAGCGCTGCAATGCACCGCCTTGATTTGTCCGCGGGGATTGTGAAACTGACGGTGGCGGCATGACGGCCTGTCGCCGCGAGCAGGAGCGGATCGATGAGCGACGTGGTGGTCAAGACGCCCATGCAATATCTCGAGCAGGCCATGGGCCGCCTGCGGGATCTCGGCCTCGCTCCGGGCCCGACCGAGGATGCTCCGGTCGTGGGGCTCCTGGAGAAGATCTCGGAGCTGTCGCCGGACAAGATCGCCGTGATCGCGCGGACGCTCGGCCAGATGACCCATTTCAACGAGGTGGTGCGAGAGCAGATCTCGCAGATGGAGGTGGCGGAGCGCTACGAGGCGATCACGAAGGGGTTCAACTCGATCCGGGACGACGCGAAGCGCATGGTCGACCAGATCTCGGACGGACGCGTCGATATTTTCGAGCGCGCGACGAATGTCTGGATGAAGATCGCCCGGGGCGACATAGCCTCCCGCTTCGACGGAATCCGCGACACCTTCCAGGAGGTCGCGCGGGACACCAAGAACAATATCGACCGCGAGCACGCGATCCTCGAGGCCTATCGCGACTTCCGGGGCGCGCTGAAACAGGCGGAGGTCTCGGCTCTCGAGGTGCTGCGGATGGCCGAGCATCGCCTCGAGGAAGCGAAGGCCTCCCTCGCCGTCGCCTCGGAGGCGGTGTCGAGCTTCGCGGGCGCGGAACCGGCGGAGCGCGCGCGGCTCGAGCTGGTGCGTGACGAGCATCTGCGCCGGATGCAGGCCGAGGAGGGGCGCTACCAGGTCGCCAAGGACCTCGCCGACAACCTGACGATCAGCTACAACACCTCCGAGGTGATCATGGCGCGGCTGATGCAGACGACCTCCGCCAAGGAGCGCGTCTACCAGCAGTCGGTCTCCTTCTTCTCGACGAACGAATCCGTGTTCACGGCGCTCAAGGCCTCCTTCACGGGCATGTTCGGGCTGCACGAATCGACGCGCACGCTCAACGAGATGAAGGAGGGCGTGTCGAAATCCATCGAGGTCCTCGCCGAGATCGGCGGCACGATCCAGGAAGAGGCCCTGAAGGCGGGGTACGGCCCGACGATCCGCGCCGACGCCGTGAAGAAGCTCGTCGATTCCGTGGTGAACTATCAGGAGCGCTCCGTCGAGATCATCGCCGAGATGCGCAAGCTCGCCACGCAGAACTCGGAGGAAATCCGCGACGCGGTCGAGGACGGCAAGCGCCGCATGGCGCGTCTCGCGGCGGAGGGCAACGCGCTCGTCCTCGACGCCGAACGCTGATCGCTGACGAAGGCGCCGTTCATGGCCACGGTCCCGCCCGAGACGGCGCCTCGCCCCAGGCTCGACGAGCTGATGATGGCGATGGATGTCGTCGACACCCTCCGCCACCAGGAGAGCGTCGTCACGCGCGAGCTCGGCCGCGAACAGAGCGACGAGGCGCTCATGGCGCGCCTGCGCGAGATCTACGAGGGCCAGGGGCTCGCGGTGAACGACCGCATCCTGCGCGCGGGGATCGCAGCCCTGAAGGAGCATCGCTTCACCTACGAAAAGCGCGGCTCCGCCTTCGGGCGCTTCCTCGCGCATGTCTGGGTCAGGCGCAGGGCGGCGGGGATAGCCCTACTTGCGCTCGTCCTCGCCATCGGCCTCTCGCTCGGTTGGAGCGCCTTCCAGCGCGGGGCGCAGGAGCGGGCGGTAGAGGCGCAGCGGATCGAGCTGACGCGGACGCTGCCAGCCGATCTCGCCCGGGCCGGCGAGGCGGCACTCGCCGAGGCGCGGGTGACGCAGGCCGAGGCAGCTGCGCGCGATCTCATCGCCGACGGCGAGGCGGCCCTGGCGCGGGGAGACGCCGAGGCGGCGCGGGGCTATGTCTCTGAACTCGAGGCCCTGCGCGAGCGGCTCGTCTCGACCTATGACCTGCGCATCGTCTCTCGCGAGGGCGAGGCGTCGGGCGTCTTCCGCATCCCCGACGCCAATACGGGCGCGCGCAACTACTATCTCGTCGTCGAGGCCGTCGGCGCGGACGGAAACGTGCTTTCCCTGCCGATCCGCAACGAGGAGACGGGCCGTACCGAGACGGTCTCGACCTTCGGCGTCCGGGTTCCCGAGCGGGTCTACGAGGCCGTCCGGCGCGACAAGTCGGATGACGGCATCATCCAGGACGACCTGATCGGCGAGAAGCCGCGCGGGGCGCTCGAGCCCGTCTACACGATGCCCGTCATGGGCGGCATGATCACCCGGTGGTGACGCGATGATTTCCGGCCGCGAGGCGCTCTCCTCATTGCAGAACGCGCTGACGGGCGCGCGGCGGGACGAGGATCGCCTCGTCGCCATGCTCAATTCCGCGACCGAGGAGGCTGCCCGCCTGCGGGCGTCGCAGGCCGACGCCTGGCGCGCGCTTGCGCGGATACGCCTCGACGCCATTGCCGGCGAGGAGGTCGGCGGCAGGCTCGATTCGGCGGAGCGCGCGGCGCTCGCCCTGCTCGACAGGCGAAAGGCGGCGCTGGAACAGGCGGCGCAGAAGCGGCGTGCGCTGATGGAGGCGGTCGCGCATGCGCAGGCGGAGCGCGCGGAGGCCGGCGCGGCGGTCGAGGAGGCCCTGGAGCGCGTCGACGACCTGCGCGAGCGCAGCCAGGCGCGGCTCGAGGACGACAAAACGTGGATCGCGCAGAGGCGGGCCCTGACGCACGCCAAGGAGGTCGCGCGCGCCGCCGAGGAGAAGGCCGTTCGTTCCGAGGCGGAAAAGGCGGAGAAGAAGAAGCCTTACGAGAACGACGCGCTCTTCGCCTATCTCTGGAAACGCGGCTTCGGCACGCCCTCCTACCGGGCCTCGCCGCTCGTGCGCTACTTCGACGGACGCGTGGCGCGGCTGATCGGCTTCGAAGCGGCCCGGCCGAACTATTTCATGCTCAACGAGATCCCGTTGCGCCTGCGCGAACATGCCGAGCGTCTTGCGCAGGAGGTCGACGACGAGGCGCAGGCGCTCGCCGCCATCGAGCGAAAGGCGCTCGAGGAAGACGGGATCGCTCCCCTCGAAACCGCTCTCGCGGCCGAAGAGGAACGTCTCGCGGAGGCGGAGGAGCGCCTCGCGGAAGCGGAGGCCGAACTTGCGCGCCTCGACGAGGATGAGCACGCGGCCCTCGTCGACGGCCTTGACCCGATCATGCGCCAGGCCCTCGATCTGCTGGGGCAGGCGCTCGCGCGCGAGGATCTGGGCGAACTGCAGCGCCGCGCCCTTTCCACCCCGACGCCGGAGGACGATCGCATCGTCGCGCGCCTGCGCGAGCTCGAAATGGCGATTGCCCGCGTCGACAGCCAGATCGAGGAGACCCGCAAGGCCGCCCTCGACATCGCGCGGAAGCGCCAGGAGCTTGAGCGCTCGGCGGATGATTTCCGCCGCAAGGGCTATGACGATCCCTTCGGCGGCTTCGTCAACGAGCGCGTCATCGCCCGCGTGATCGGCGGCATCCTCGGCGGGGCGCTGTCGAGCCGCGACCTGGCGAAGGTCCTGCGTGACGGGTTCCAGCGCCGCCCGCCCCGCGCTCCGGGCAATTTCGGCGGCGGCATCAAGCTCCCGGGCGGCAGCCCCTGGGGGCGCGGCAAGAGCATGGGCGGAAGCTGGGGCGGGGGCGGATTCCGCACCGGCGGCTCGATGCGCGGCGGCGGGTTCCGGACGGGCGGGAAGTTCTGAGGGCGGCGACCGCCGTCACTTCGCCCGCGCCGCGCAATCCTTCAGGATGGCGATGAACGCATCGGCGGCTTCCCGCGCGGTCCCTTCGTTCTCGATCACATGGTCGCTGCGGAAGCCGGCGAGGGCGTCTGATCGCGCCAGCCTTCTGCCGAGATCGCCGTCCTCCCCGCGCGCGCGGGCGGCGAGACGCCTGGCCAGGGTCTCGCGGGAGGCGGTGACCGTGACGACGATCGCCCCCGGCAGGCGCGCGCGAGCCTCCTCCACGAGCGTGCGCGAGACGTTGATCACGACGATGCGCCCCTCCCGCGCCCGGGCGATCGTCTCGCCCGGGATTGCGTATCCCAGCCCATGGGCGCGCCAGGACAGGGCGAAGCGGCCCGCTTCATGCTTCGCCGCGAAGGTCGCCTCGTCGATTGTGTCGTGATCCTCGAAGGCGGAGACCGGGCGGGTGACGAGCCGGCGCGGGAACAGGAAGCGGGGATCCCCCGCAAGCGTCTCCTTCGCCAGGCCGATCACCGTGTCCTTGCCGGCGCCGCTGGGGCCGACGACGAGAACGAAGCCGCCCGTCATGTCTCCGTTCATGCCACCCGCTCGGTTCATGCCACCCGCTCGCCCTGCCGCCAGACCTGGCGAACGACGGGGACCTCGCCCGAAATCCGCACGCGCACGAGATCGGCGCGCTTGCCGGCGGCGATCTCGCCCCGATCGCCGAGCCCGGTTGCCCTGGCGGGGTTGGCGGTCACGGTCGCGATGGCCTCGGGCAACGTGATCTGCGGCGCGCGTCGGGGAAGCTGGAACGCGGCCATGATCAGGCTCGCGGGAACGTAGTCCGAGGACAGGATGTCGAGCATTCCGTCCCGCGCCAGCGTCTCGGCCGCGACATTGCCCGAATGCGACCCGCCCCGGATGAGATTGGGCGCACCCATCATCACCGTGATCCCGCGCTCGCGGCAGGCGGCGGCGGCCTCGAGCGTGGTCGGGAACTCCGCGAGTGACACGCCTTCCGCATGGGACGCCGCGACCTCCTCGGGCGTGGTGTCGTCATGGCTCGCCAGCGGGATGCCGCGCGCCTTCGCGATGGCGACGAGGGCGGGGCGGTTGACTTCGGCGCGACCGCCGTTCTCGCGCTGCTTCATCTCGACGATGCGGCGCAACTGCGCGTCGCTCTCTCCCGTCTTTCCGCCGCGATAGACGAAGAACTTGGAAAGGTCCCGGAACTGCCGCTGCCCCGGCGTGTGGTCCATCAGCGAGATCAATCCGACGGGGAACACGGAGGCGAAGTTGTCGACCGCCTCGACCACGTCGGGGGAGGGGATTTCACAGCGCAGATGCGTGAGGTGGTCGCAGCGGAAGAGGTGGTGCCGGCGCGCCTCGTCCAGCGCCTCGGCGAGCAGGAACAATTCGCCCCCGAGCCCCGCCCCGTCCGTGTCGACCCCCGCGCGCAGTGAATCGAAGACGGTCGTGATCCCCGAGGAGGCGATCTGCGCGTCATAGGCGAGCACCGCCCCGAGCGGATGCCAGCGCACCTTGGGGCGGGGCGCGTAATGGCTCTCGAGATGATCGGTATGGAGCTCGACAAGGCCGGGGATGAGGGTGTCGCCGGCAAAGTCGATCCCGCTTTCGGGAGCGCGCCCTTCGCCGATCTCGGCGATCATGCCCTCGACGACGGCCACCCAGCCGCGCTGGACCCGGTCGCGCAGGACGATCTCGGCGTTCTCGATGACGAAGCTCGGTCTGGTCTCGCTCATGGCTTGTTCTTCTGTTCCGTCTCAGGCGGCCTGTCTAGCGGCGAAGTGCGACACGTCGACGACGCGGGACGCCACCGCGTCGCGGACATCCTCGTCGTGGAATATCCCGATAATGGCGGTTCCCGCCTTCTTCCTGGCCTCGATCATCTCGACGACGACGGCGCGGTTGCGCGCATCGAGGGAGGCTGTCGGTTCGTCGAGCAGGAGAACGGGCAGATCGGCGATCATGCCGCGCGCTATGTTGATGCGCTGCTGCTCGCCGCCCGAGAAGGTGGCGGGCGGGAGGTCCCAGAGCCGCTCGGGCAGGTTCAGCCGCGCCAGGAGATCAGCCGCGCGCGCCTGCGCCTCGCCCGCCGGGAGTCCGCTCTCCCGCCCCGTCGCCGCGATGATCTCGCGGGCTCCGACGCGCGGGATCACCCGCAGGAACTGGCTGACATAGCCCATGACGGAGCGGCGCAGGGCCATGATCTCCCGCGGCGTTGCCTTCGCCACATCGACGCCGCCGACGCGGATCGAGCCGTGGTCGCAGCGGTAATTGCCGTAGATCATCTTCAGGAGCGACGACTTGCCCGCCCCCGAGGGGCCGCCGAGCACGACGCATTCGCCGGCCCCGGCCGAGAGCGAGACATCGGACACGACATCGAGCCGCGTCCCCTCGCGCAGGTGCAGGACGAAGGTCTTGGAGACGTTTTCGAGGGTGACGCTTGGGGTCATGGGATGTGTCCCTGTCAGCTGAGATGCGTGGCGATGCGCGACGCCGTTCTTCTCCCTCCCCCCGCTTGCGACGGGGAGGGAGAAGAACCTGTCATCCGCCTCTCGCCCTGGCTTCTCATCGCCTCACGCCGCCAGGACGGAGGAGACGAGGAGTTGCGTGTAGGGCTCGCGCGGATCGTCGAGCACCTGGTCCGTCAGGCCCGTCTCGATGACCGCGCCGCCCTTCATCACCATGATCCGGTGCGACAGGAGCCGCGCCACGGCGAGGTCGTGGGTGACGATGATCACCGCGAGGCCGAGTTCGGAAACGAGGCCGCGGATGAGATCGAGGAGCCGCGCCTGGACCGAGACGTCGAGGCCGGAGGTGGGTTCGTCCATCAGGACGAGGCGGGGATGGGTCACGAGGTTGCGGGCGATCTGGAGGCGCTGGCGCATGCCGCCGGAGAAGGTCTTCGGCGTGTGGTCGATGCGCGAGGCGTCGATCTCGACCCGCGACAGCCAGTCCGCCGCGCTCTCGCGGATGCGCCCGTAATGCCGCGCCCCGACCGCCATCAGCCGCTCGCCGACATTCCCGCCGGCGGAGACGCCCATGCGCAGCCCCTCGCGCGCATCCTGGCGGATGAAGCCCCAGTCGGTGCGCATCAGGAGCCGCCGTTCCGCTTCCGACAGGTCGAACATGCTGCGGGTCTCGCCATCACGCATCCGGTACAGCACCTCCCCCGCGCTTGGCGCGAGTTCGGTCGCGAGCAACGAGAGGAGAGTGGACTTGCCGGAACCCGATTCGCCCACGATCGCGAGCACCTCGCCCTCGTGGAGATCGAAGGAGACGTCGGCGCAGCCGATCTGGGGGCCGTAATGTTTCGTGAGGCCGCGAGCGGCGAGCAGGGGGGTGTCAGGGATTTGCAAGTCAGGGATTTGCAAGTCAGGCATGGGAGGCTCCAGTGATTTCGCGAGCCGAAACAGCGCGGGCAGGGGCGAGCCGCTTCCCCCTCCCCCCGCTTGCGGTGGGGAGGGCCGGGGTGGGGGTGGTGCAGGAAGAGGCGCGGGGTCGATCGCAGAGCGCGCGGGATCGGCGGCGAGCCTCGCAACAAAGCCGTTCCAGCTCCGCGACCGGGGGGGGGGCCCCCCCCCCCCCCCCCCCCCCCCCCCCGGGCGGGGGCGGGGGCGCGCCCGCCCCCCCCCCCCGGGGTGGGGGGGGGGCGGGGGGGGGGGGGGGGGGGTGCAGGAAGAGGCGCGGGGTCGATCGAAGAGCGCGCGGGATCGGCGGCGAGCCTCGCAACAAAGCCGTTCCAGCTCCGCGACCGCCCCCCACCCCTGACCCCTCCCCGCCGCAAGCGGGGGGAGGGGAAGTGCGCGCAGCGAGCGCATCGCGTGTCTTCAGGACGGATCGCCTCACGCATCGCCCGTCTCCGCCAGCATCGCCCCGCGATGGCCCTGCGCGCGCCGCGTCTCGCAGAAGTCCGTGTCCGAGCAGACGAACATCCGCCCGCCGCGATCGTCGAGGATCACCTCGTCGAGATAGACGCCGGTCGCGGCGCAGAGCGCGCAGGGCTGCCTGAAGCTCTGGATGCGGAAGGGATGATCCTCGAAATCGAGGGAGCGCACCTTCGTATGCGGCGGGATCGCGTAGATGCGTTTCTCTCGGCCCGCCCCGAAGAGCTGGAGCGCGGCGGACATGTGCATCTTCGGATTGTCGAATTTCGGCGTCGGCGAGGGGTCCATGACGTAGCGCCCCGCGACCTCGACGGGATAGGCGTAGGTCTTGGCGATATGCCCGTGTTTCGCGATGTCCTCGTAGAGCTTGACATGCATCAGCCCGTATTCGGCGAGCGCGTGGAGCTTGCGCGTTTCCGTCTCGCGCGGCTCCAGGAAGCGCAGGGGCTCGGGGATCGGCACCTGGTAGACGAGGATCTGGCCCTCGCGCAGGGGCTCCTCCGGGATCCGGTGGCGCGTCTGGATGACGCTCGCCTGCGCCGTCGCGGTCGTCGTCGCGACCCCCGCCGTGGCCTCGAAGAACTTTCGGATCGAGACGGCGTTCGTCGTGTCGTCGGAGCCCTGGTCGATGACCTTGAGCACGTCGTCCGGGCCGAGCACCGAGGCCGTCACCTGCACGCCGCCCGTGCCCCAGCCATAGGGCATCGGCATCTCGCGGGAGGCGAAGGGGACCTGGTAGCCGGGGATCGCGATCGCCTTGAGGATGGCGCGCCGGATCATGCGCTTCGTCTGCTCGTCGAGATAGGCGAAGTTGTAGCCGCAGGTGGGGGCGCTCGCTCTGCTAGTCATGTTCACGGCCTCCAGCGGCTCGCGGCGTTTCCCTCCCCTCAGGGGAGGGACCAAGGGTGGGGTATTCGCGCGCAAGCGCGAAGGGGCGTGAGGCTGGTTCGCCATCCGCAAGGAGATGATTGGAGTCGAAACCGCCGCTCGTCCCCCTCCCCCCGCTTGCGGCGGGGAGGGCCGGGGTGGGGGGGCGTGCAGGAAGAG
>JAWLCY010000011.1:0-195737 GCA_041686895.1 Saliniramus sp.
CAGGCCGATCCTGAGCGCCGAGGCCAGGTCCTTCTGCCCCAGCTGCCCCGCGATGATCGCCCCGATCTCCATCGCCTGCGACGCCTGCTCCCAGCTGATGCCGAGCTTGTCCGCAAGCGAGGCGAGGGTGTCGGAGCCCTCGCCGTTGGTGCCGAGGTTGTCGTTGCCCTCGATGCCTTCGGCGCCGATGCCGGGACCTTCAGCAGACATGATGCCAAGCAGCCCCTCCCCGCCAAGCGACGCCATGAGGATTTCCTCGTCCGTGAGGCGTGAGCCGTCCGTGGCGCGAGGGTTTGGGATCAATTCAAAGTCGCCGGTGATGGGGTGTCGACGCCAGATCATCGGCGGCGGCTCGCCATTTTCCCAGCCTCGCCGATCCAGCCACTCCGCATTGCGAGGATTGTTCCGGAATGTCTCTACACGATCCGTCGAAAGTCCGAGAATTGTCCAGAAGTTCTCGCTCAGGAACTTGTTCTTGAGACCTTCGGTCGGGTCGATCAAGTCCAGTTGGCGAAGCACGCCCGTCATGGCGAGGGACTGCATGACGCGAAGCTGTGCGTTATACTCCCGATCAAGGCCTCGGATGGTATCGGAGCCGACGACCACCCTGCCGACGCGGTTGGGCTCCCCGATGGGTGCGTGGTTCAGGAGCGGGACACCCTGCCCCGCCTCAACGTCGGCGATAAACCTCGCAAATTCTTCCGGGTACTTTGATATCCACTTGTGAGTTGCGTCCCAGGAAAACTCGAACACGACGTTAGGGGCGCGTGTGGCCACATCTCGAAGCATGTCGAGATAGCCGGCATCGATCTCGCCGCTGTAGCTCATCCCCGCATGGGCCCATTGGATGGTCGCGTCGGGATGCCTGTTAGCCAAGGCGACAAAGGCGTCAACGTTGGAGTAGTCGACATCTGTCAGGAAGACATGAAGCGACCCGTACGTATTCAGAATGCCCTGCATCGGACGCGACGCGTCGTTGTGAATCGTTATAAGAAGCCCTGCTTCAGACCTGGCACGGATATACTCATCAAGCGCCTGCAGTTCCTCCGGGCTGTTCAGAGAGATGGAGATTTGCCCGCCCATTGCGTGGACACCCTCCTTATCGGTATTTATTTCGCCCCCGATAACGCGGACGGGCGTATTGATCCCGCGATCCCTAAGCAGCTGCTCCGCCTCATTCTTGTGGGCAAGAACCTCGTAGAACATGTTCATCGCGCTCGGGTCGCGCGGATTGCCGGATACAAGCCCGACAAAGTACTTATCGAGGATTGTCACCTCGCCATACACTTCGTACTCGCGCAAGGCCATCTGGACCATGCTGTCGATGGCTCGCTTGTCGACGTCTACGTCTCCGAAGTGCAATTCGCACTGGTTGGCGCTGACCACGAAATCGAGCCACTCCGCGCCGGCCGGCACTTTACGCCCGCCCACGAGTTCCTCAAATCTATGTATCGGCATTTGGAATGGCGCAATGACGTCGTTCCCGTCTCTATCTTTAAGCGTCTGGTGTGCGATCGCCATCCCGTCGCGGAAGTATACGCGTCCCATGATAGTGGCGTCGGCTTCATCTCGCGCGAAATAGTAGCGGGGATACTGGCCAGGCGCGGCGAGAGTTCCATCCGGATTGCGCAGCGGCTCGAACTGCGGAGCTACGGAGTAGAGGACAGAGCCCCCTCCGCTGGCCTCTTGCGTGTGCTGACGCATCCGCGCAAGCTGAAGGTCCACCCATTCCTGATCACTCAGTCCGGCGGGTCGATCCCCGGTCCAGTTCGGATCATAGGAACCTAGCCCCATAGAGACTCCGTGCTCCCGTGTGATCCAAGGAACTTCCGGAGCGTCATGACGATGCGCATCGCTGAAGGACGAGAACCCGCCCTCGAGAAGGTTCAGCATCGGCGCGCCGACCTGCTTCTTCTCCTCTGGAGTGAGATTCCGTAGATGTTCGGCGATCGTTTCGAGCTGTTGTTGAGTCATGATTCCGCCCAAGCTCTCGGCGGTGACGATCAGGTTCGGCTGCGCCGGCTCCGGCTCGCCCGCGGCTCCGGCCACGACAGTAGTGTTGCCGCCGCCGCCTCCTCCGCCGATGAAGCCGAGATTGCCGTCTCGTAGCGCGCCCACGATATCGGCAACCGCGACGTCGCCCGTAGCCGCCCGACGACGCGCAGCTTCAAGAACCTCCGGCGGGTAGTCGTGCGCTGCATCCCTCAGGAGGTCATCGAGATCGGGATTGAGGATACGCCAGCGGTCCACCTCCTCTTGTGTGGGAGTGCTGGGAATCGTGGGCGCCTGCTGCGCCTGCGTTGGCGTCGCCCCACTCTCCTGCAGTCTGTGCTCAAATGCGGCCAGCATCTCGGGCGTCAGATATTGCATGCCGAGCGCAGCGCTGATCAGCGCATCTTTCCGTTCTGGTGGGACAACATGGATCGAGAATTGTCCACTGGGTTCCTGGATCGGAAGTGCGAAGACGCGAGCCCCGGTTCGCGCATATTCCGACTGCATGTATTCAATGGCGTAATCGATGGTCAGCTGCAGCGACGACTGTATTTCTCCCCGAGGATAGATTGACACGTCGACGGGAACGCTTGCGATTGCGGTTGAGTGAAGCGTGTCGTGCTCCGGCCGGGGCGCGGTGACCACCGTCTGCAATGAGCCGTCCGGCAGGATCGTCACGCCCTCGGCCCGGTCCGGCGAAATTGGCTGGAGATGTTCGACGAAAGCCATCGGGACCACGAGGCCGGGAAAGAGCGGGTTCGACGGCCACCGCGCGAACTCCCCGTTATCGTTCAGATAGGGCCGAATCCGGGCATTGTGCTGCTCGATCTCCATGAGCGTGACCGCGCCGCCCGATTGCATCCGACGATACAAATCCAGGGATTCCAGGTGCCCGTCCGTCGGCACGTCGACCACAACCCCGCCAAGGCCCGAGCCAACCAGGATCTCGTTTCGGCTGTTGCGGTCTTCAAAGGGCCATTCGCTTGGATCGACGCGCACGCGGTAGAACGGCCCCTCCGGGCTGGGCATCGCATTGCTGATCACCGTGACGTTATTCAACCCGCTATCCCGCAGGAGCTGCACGACCCGCTCCGGAGTCAGCCCCGGCCCGCCCGTCCCGGCTCCGCCTGCGCCGGGGCCGCCAGGGGGGGGAGCGATGGCGGGACCCGGCCCCGGGCCTGGAGCGGGCGGCGATCCAATCCCGCCGGGCGGCGGGGCGCCGGGGGGGGCGATAAACGGAGCGGGCGCGGCGGGAACGGGAGCAACGGGGCGCGTGTCCAACCCCGGCACGCCTTTGGCCAGGTCAAAGTCATCCTGAGCCTCCGGGTGCTCCTCGCCGTTCCACCGCGCAATCGACAACCCGTTCACACTGATCTGAGACATGACGTCGCTCCGATTATTGGAAAAACATATATTAAGGTTGATATGTTATCTTAAGTTTTTCAAGAGTATATATAAATACATTCTGAATGCTATTTTGTAATATCATTGCCCGCAACAACGACCGCCGCGGGGCGGGAGACACCGCGACCTTTCCGCGAATCAGGTTTGCGAAGAAGGCCTCCGGAGCCTCACGGGCGAAGGAGCACGGCCAATCGGCGAGCCGCTCTCATACGCGGCGCGCTAAGGCAACTTCAGCCGGACAGGATCTACGCATTCCCCCTGCCCCCAAGGGAGCCGTTCAGGCCCCCACCGCCTCCGCGCTCGGCTGCGCCGGCTCCGCCGCGCCCTCGCCTGTTCCGCCCTTTCGGCGCACGACGCTCGCGGTGGTGAAGTTGTTCGGATAGGGCCCCCGCTCCGCGAGCATCGTCTCATGATCGGCTGCGATGACGTCGAGCACGTCCGTGGGCAGACGCCGGTCGGCGACGACGAGATCGGGGCTCGACACGTCGATGCGCGGCGCGTGCATCGCGGTCTCGAGGTCCATCCCGTAATCGATCATGAACGTGAGCAGGTTCATCATCGCCGGGATGATCTTGCGCCCGCCCGAGCCCCCGACCCCGATCACGTCATCGCCGCGCACCGCGATGGCCGGGCAGTAATTCGAGAGCACGCGCTTGTCCGGCCCGATCGAGTTCGGCGCGCCGGGGCGCGGGTCGAACCAGTTGATCCCGTTGTTCATCATGATGCCGGTCTCGGGCAGGAGCAGGCGCGCGCCGAAGAGCGAGAGGAGCGTCTGGGTGCAGACGACGACGTTGCCCGCCCGGTCGACGATGGAGAAATTTGTCGTGGAGGTGGGGTGCGGGGTAGCGTCCCCCATTTCGGCAAGACGCCTCTTCCAGGCCCGCCGCAGGGCGTGCGCCATGGCCGAGAAGGCCTTGCCGTCCGGCGCGGAGCCGTTCGGCGCATGTTCCTGCAGAAAATGCTCCATTGCCTCCAGCATTGTGGGCCCGCCATTCAACTCCGGCGCGACGCTGATGTCGTAGCCGTTGTAGCGCATCGTCTTCGGGTCACGGGCCGTGGCGCGGCACGCGGCGAGGTCGTTTAGGGAGAGATAGCCGCCGGCCTTCTCCATGTCGGAGGCGATGGCCCGCGCGACCTCGCCCTCGTAATAGGTCGCCGCGCCCTTCTCGGCGATCAGGCGAAGGGTCCGCGCCAGCGCCGGCCAGGGCATGCGCGGGGGCGCTCCCGCGCTCGCCGCCCCCCGGATGATCGGCACGCCGTTGCGCAGGAAGTGGGCGGCGCAGCCGGGGTCGCGGGCGATGTCGGGGAGCGCGGAGGTGACGAGCAGCGTGGTGTACCAGTCCACGTCGACGCCCGCCTCCGCGATCTCGGCTGAAGGCGCGATCAGTTCAGCCCAGGGCTTTGTTCCAAAACGTTCATGGGCGAGGGCATGGCCCGCGACCATGGCCGGGACGGCCACTGCCTTGCCGCCCACGAGGTTGCGGTTCTCGACCACCATGGGCCAGCCGAACAGGTCGGAATCCGCGCCGCCCGCGATCGGATAGGCGGCGGGATCGAGGCTGCGCGGGGAGCGTGCGCCGAAATCGATCACCGAGACCTTGCCCGAGCGCGCCTCGCGGATCAGCATCACGCCAATGCCCCCGATGCCGCTCATCCATGGCTCGGCGACCCCCGCCGCGAACCCCGTCGCGACCGCCGCATCGACCGCGTTGCCGCCGTCGCGCAGGACCTGCGCGCCGACCTCGGCCACGAGCCGGTGATGCGCGGCGACGACGCCCCCCGCGGAGCGGACAGCAGGCTTGCGGATGCTCGAGGCGATGGAGAGGTTTTGCGAAAGAGCGTTATCGTGAAGCACGGCGGATCCCCTGCGGCGCGTTTGCGGTTTGCGCCAGCTTAGCCCGCGCATCGCCTGCTTGAAGGTGCGCTCACACGATGACGGGGTGGGCGATTTGCGTCTCCACCCCGAAGACGCGCTTGTAGCGCTCCACCTCGTCATGCGGCCCGACCGCCTTGGTCGGATTGTCGGAAAGCTTGACCGCCGGCCTCCCGTTGACCGCGATGACCTTGCAGACGACGGAGATCGGATCGAGCGAGTCGTCCGGGATGAAGCCGCGAAAGTCATTCGTCAGGAGCGTGCCCCAGCCGTAGCCGATGCGCATTTGGCCGGAGAAGCGGTTATGAATGCGTGTGATCGTCTCCACGTCGAGCCCGTCGGAGAAGATCGCGAGCTTGTCGCGGGGGTCCTGGCCGCGCGCCCGCCACCAGGCGATGGCCTCCTCGCCGCCCTCGATCGGATCCTTCGAATCGATGCGGATTCCGGTCCAGCCGGAGACCCAGTCCGGAGCGCCGGCAAGGAAGTTGGTGGTGCCGTAGGTGTCCGGGAGAATGACGCGCAGGTTCCCGTCGTAATCCTGCTGCCAGTCGGCCAGCACCGCGTAGGGCGCGCGCTTCATCGCCGTCTCGTCATCGGCGACGAGAGCCGTGTAGACCATCGGCAGTTCATGGGCGTTCGTGCCCACCGCCTCGACCTCGCGCCTCAGGGCGATGACGCAGTTGGACGTGCCGAGGAACGAGGCTCCGAGACCCTCGATCATTGCCTGGACGCACCAGTCCTGCCACAGATAGCCGTGGCGGCGGCGCGTGCCGAAATCCGCGATGTTGAGGTTGGGCAATGTCTTGAGCGCCTGGATCTTCTCCCATACCCGGGTCATGGCCCGCGCGTAGAGCACCTGCAGCTCGAATTTTCCCAGGTGCTTGGTGACGCCGCGCGAACGCAGCTCGTTGAGGATCGCGAGGGCGGGGATCTCCCACATCGTCGTCTCGATCCACGGCCCCTCGAAGGTCAGGACGTATTGCCCGTCCTGCTTCTCGAGGTGATAGGCGGGAAAGCGGAAGTCCTCGAGCCAGGCGATGAATTCCGGCGAGAACATCTGACGCTTGCCGTAGAAGGTGTTGCCGCGCAGCCAGGTCGATTCCCCGCGCGAGAGCCTGAGAGTGCGGACATGGTCGAGCTGCTCGCGCAGCTCCCCTTCGTCGACGATTTCGGCGAGGCGCACGCTCGTCGTGCGGTTGGTGATTCCGAAGGTGACCTGGACGTCCCGGTGGCGGCGGAAGATCGTCTGCGCCATCAGGAGCTTGTAGAAATCGGTGTCCAGAACGGACCGGACAATCGGATCGATCTTCCAGGTGTGGTTGTAGACCCGTGTGGCGATGTCGACCATCGCAGATACTCCCCTGACGCGCGCGGCGACCTTAGACCACAATCGGCCTGCAGGAAAAGCCGCGCCGGATGCGACGCGGCGGGCGAGATTCCCGCTTGAATCGGCGGGATCGGCGGGTTCACATGCATGACCTGTGACTCGGCCAGACCCGGACCTCATGATCGATCCCGCCATTTCGGAATGGACCAGCCAGCTCCTGCGCTGGCTCCACGTGATCACGGCGATCGCCTGGATCGGCTCGTCCTTCTATTTCATCATGCTCGACCTGAGCCTGAAGAAGCGCGAGGCAATGCCGCAAGGGGTCGGAGGCGAGGCGTGGCAGGTCCATGGCGGCGGCTTCTACCACATGCAGAAATACGTGGTCGCGCCGGCGCACATGCCGGCGGAACTGACATGGTTCAAGTGGGAGAGCTACGCCACGTGGATTTCCGGCTTCTTCCTTCTTGTCTGGATCTACTATCTCCAGGCCGAGATCTACACGATCGACCCGTCCATTCTGCCGCTCGCTCCCTGGCAGGCCGGAGCGATCGGAATCGCCGCGCTGGTCGGAAGCTGGTTCATCTATGACGGGCTGTGCAAGTCGCCCCTCGGTCGCAACGACGCCGCGCTCGGGGCCGTGCTCTTCGGCTTCATCCTGCTTGCGTCGTGGTTCTTCATGCTCGTCTTCTCGCAGCGCGCCGCCTATCTCCATACGGGCGCGATGATCGCGACCTGGATGTCGGCGAGCGTCTTTCTCGTCATCATTCCCAACCAGAAGATCGTCGTCGCGGATCTGATCGCAGGGCGCAGCCCTGATCCTTCGCTCGGCAAGCAGGCCAAGCAGCGCTCGCTGCACAACAATTACCTCACCCTCCCCGTCATCTTCCTGATGCTCTCGAACCATTACCCGCTGGCATGGTCGAGCCGCTACGCGATCGCGATCATCGCGCTCGTCCTCGTCACCGGCGCCGTGATCCGCCACTTCTTCAACACGCATCACGCAGGCAAGGGATCGCCGTGGTGGACCTGGGGCGTCGCCGCCGCCTGCATGGCTCTCGCGGTCTGGCTCTCCCATGCGGGGAAGCCGAGCCTCGACGATGTGGATTTCGAGGCCGCCGCCATATCCGACGAGCTGCGCACCCCCGCCTTCGAGGAGGCTCTCCTCACCCTCCAGGGGCGCTGCTCGATGTGCCATGCGACGGAGCCATTCTGGCCCGGGATCGCCTCCGCCCCCAAGGGCGTGCGGCTCGAGACCGAGACCGACATGCTCCGGCATGCGAAGGCGATCCGCATCCAGAGCGTCGACACCCGCGCCATGCCCCCCAACAACATCACCGGAATGTCGCTGGAGGACCGGCGCGTCGTTGCCGCTTGGCTCGCGGAATACGAGGCGTCGCGGTAGCCGGGCGATGGGCAAAAACCGATCCTTCGATCTTCGCCGCCAGCGAAAAGGTTCTTTGCCCGAAACCGGTGCATGTCGCAGCGCCATCACGTCTAGAACAGCAGAATAATCAAGAAGGGAGCAGGAAATGGCCGAGTTGAAGCTCAGGATCGCCCAGAAGATTGTGGCTGGTGCGCTGAAGGCGGCGCGCGACAAGGATTTCAACCCGCTTGCGGTCGCCGTCTACGACGCACGGGGCAGCCTCAAGGCCTATCAGGCCGAGGACGGGACCAGCCTCAGGCGCGGGGAGATCGCCATGGGCAAGGCCTTCGGGGCGATCGCGCTGGGCGTACCCTCGCGGACGCTCAACAAGATGGCGACGGACAGGCCGCATTTCGTCGCCTCGCTGTCGCATGTCGTGGGCGGGCCGCTGACCCCGGTCCCGGGCGGCGTCCTCATCCGCGACAGGAAGGGCGAGCTTCTGGGAGCGGTCGGCGTTTCCGGCGACAATTCGGAAAATGACGAAATCGCAGCAGTTGCAGGCGTCGAGAGCGCAGGCCTCACCGCCGAAACCGGGGCCTGAGCGCCTCAGTTGAAGCCGGGGATAACCCGTATCACCCGGCTTCCATCCGGACGCTCCTCGGTCGCGGGTTCGCTCGCGGCCGGTCGCGCTCGTTCCAGGCGGCGAGCCTCGGAGCGGGCGGATTCGAGTTGCGCCTCCAGCCGCGACAGCTGCCGCCGGGATTCCGCAACCGAAGCCTCCTGCGCCGCCGCCTCGTCCCTCAGTTGCTCAAGCCGCGCCTGCTCCGTCGCGAGCACCTCGCGCACCGCCTCGCGATCCGCCAGGGCCGCCTCGATCGCCTCGACTTCGCGCTTGAGATGCTCGCGGCGCTGCGAGAGTCCTGCGATCTCCAACCGCGCGGCCGAGACCTCCTCCCGCGCCCTCGTCTCGCGCGCAGTCATTGCGTCGAGCGCGGCCGCCCGGCGCTCGCCCAGCTCCTCCAGCCGCGAGACATCCGCAAGCACAGCAGACAGACGCCGCTCCGCCGCCGACAGCTCCTTCGCCTTCTCGCCCATCCGGGTATTGATCTCCTCGGCCGCCTCGGAAGCCGCCTGAATCCTGTCCTCGGCCTCGGCGCGGGCGCGATTGATCCCGGCAAGCTCGCCGCTGCGATCCGCGATCGTCTGGTCGAGGCGCACAAGCGCGAGGTTCAGGGCGCCCGCCCGCGCCTGCGTCTCGTCGCCGTCGGGGACGGATTGCGCTTGCGGCCGGGAAGCAGCGTTCCCGAGCGAAGCCACGTCCATATGAAGCGCGGCCAGGTTCGCCTCGAGATCGCGACGGCGCTCGAGAGTGGCGACGAGGTCTTCGCGCGCCTTGCGGATCTCGGTCTCCACCTGGTCGAGCGTCCGCTCCGCCTCGACCAGGCTGGCCAAACGGGCCTTCTCGTTTTCAAGAGCCGCAATAGCGTCGCGCTTCTGCGAACGCACCTCGACGCTGTCCGAGACGGCATAGAACGCCGCGCCCCAGCCGAACGCGGCCAGGGCTGCGAGAATGAGGCCGATGGAGCGGCCATCGGCGCTTCTGGTGTTCACGGCCATCTTTCGTCCCGCCTGCCGCCGCCGGGCGCCCGCAGCGGGAGCCTCGGCGACCGGATGCGACCGCAGCCGCCTGATCCCGAACCTAACGACTCAATCAAGCGAAGTTTTGGCGCAAAGCCTATGAAGAGCAATGCGAATGCGGCATGATCAAGACGTTGTCCAAAGGACTCTTCGGTTCAAGATTGCGTGGATTCGGGTAAAATGGCGCTGGTTGCAAGCAAGATCGTCGATGAGCCATGGCGCGAGGCCGTCAGGCGGCGCGGCGCGGTGAAGGGGCTGGAGGACGAATGCCTCGCCTCCTTCGATACGCGTTGCGCGGCGGGGACGAAGGAATTCGAGGCTGCGTATCTGGCGCTCCAGGAATTCGGTTGCCTCGAAGAGGTCGATCTGCCCGGCGATCCGCAGCAGCCGCCGGGTGAAGCGGAAAGCGACCAGATCGAGCCGCCCGGCTCCTGATCGGTCGCAGCGGCGGCTGTTTAAGGCGTTGAGCGGCGCGAGCGCTGCGGCTAAGGAGAACCGGCTTGCAACAGATCGCGTGATGAGGTTCGCTGAAAACCAAATGCTCAAGCTGCGTCTCATCGGCACGTCCGATCTCCACGTCCACGTGCGTCCCTATGACTATTTCCGCGACCTCCCGGACGAGGCCCTCGGGCTGGCGGCGCTTGCGCCGATGATCGCGCAGGCGCGCGCAGAGGTGGCGAACGCGCTCCTGTTCGATAACGGGGACTTCATCCAGGGGTCGCCCCTCGGCGACGTTATCGCCGCCGCCTTCGAGCGGGGCGAGGAGATGGCGCACCCGATGGTCACGGCCATGAACCTCCTGGGCTACGACGCGGGCACGATCGGCAACCACGAGTTCAACTACGGCCTGGAATTCCTCTCCCGCTGCCTGTCGAAGGCTTCGTTCCCGATCGTGAACGCCAATCTCCGAACGCCGGACGGCGCGCCCTTCGTCGCTCCATGGACAATCCTGGAGCGCCGCCTCGTCTCGACGGAGGGGGAAGCGACCGTTCTGCGCATCGGCGTGATCGGCTTCGTCCCGCCGCAGGTGATGCAGTGGGACCGCGCCCATCTCGACGGACGAATCGAGGCGCAGGACATCGTCGTGGCGGCGCGGCAGGAGGTCCCGCTCCTGCGGGCGGCGGGCGCGGATATCGTCGTCGCCCTCTGCCATTCCGGGATCACGGGCGTTCCCTATCGGCCGGGGCAGGAAAACGTCGCGCGCGAGCTCGCGGCGGTCGAGGGGATAGACGCGCTCATCGCCGGGCATCAGCATCTCCTCTTCCCGGGCTCCGGCGAATTCGACGGGATTGACGGCGTCGATAATCTCCGCGGCGCGATCCACGGCAAGCCCGCGGTCATGCCTTGGTGCTTCGCCTCGGCCTTCGGTGTGATCGATCTCGACCTGGAGCGGGACGAGGAAGGCTGGAAGGTGTCGGATTTCTCGGTCGAGATCAGGCGGCTCGACTCGGACGCCGGAGGCGCTGCTGATGCGACGATCCGGACGGAGATCCTCGAAAAGACGCAGGACAACCACGCCCGCACCCTCGCCTATGTCCGCTCCGAGGTGGGAGAAACCAGCGCCGGAATCGATTCGTTCTTCTCGCTTCTCGGCGACAGTGCGGCGGTCAGGATCGTGGCGGACGCGCAGCGCGAGGAGGCGGGCGAGCTGTTGCAGGCGACGGAATTCGCAGGTCTGCCCCTGCTCTCCGCAGCCGCCCCGTTCAAGGCGGGCGGGCGCGGGGGACCCCTTTACTACACCCGCATCGAGCCGGGTCCGCTCACCATGCGCGACCTCGCCAACCTCTATCTCTACCCGAACACGGTCAGCGTCCTGCGGGTGAGCGGGGCGATGCTGCGCTCGTGGCTCGAACGCTCCGCCGGCATATTCAATCGCATCGACCCGCAGGCGTCGGGCGAGCAGGTTCTGATCAAGACGAATTTTCCCTCCTATCATTTCGACGTCATGTTCGGCGTCACCTACCGGATCGATCCTACGCAGCCGGCGCGCCACGACCGCGACGGGCTGATCGTCTCGGATGCGGCGAGCAGGATCGTCGACCTGCGCCACGGGGGCGAGCCGGTGCGCGACGACCAGACCTTCCTTGTCGCGACGAACAACTACCGCGCCGGCGGCGGCGGCACGTTCTTCGGAGGCGAGACGCCGGAAATCATCGTCTCCTCGACCGACCTCGTCCGGGATGCGGTCATGCGCTACGTCCAGCGGCGCGGACGCATCACGCCGGAGCGCGATCATACCTGGTCGCTGACCCCTCTGCCGCCGTCCGCGAACGTCGTCTATCTGACCGGCAGGGGCGCGCGCGGCCTCGAGCCGCCCGATCTCCCCCTCGAACATATCGGCGAAACCGCCCAGGGCTTCCTGAAGTATCGCCTTCGGACCGACGACGCCAGCGCCTGAAGCGCTTGAAGAATTTCCCGCATCGTGAGAAGAGGCCCGCCACGGCGGTGCGGGCATCTGCCACGGAAAGCGAAAAACCATGAATCTCTTTGCGACATTCGAGGAGCGCGTCGCGCAGGCGCTTTACAGGCTGCAGGAGGCAGGGCAGCTCCCGGACGGGCTCGATTTCTCGCGCGCGGTGGTGGAGCCGCCGCGCGACCCGTCCCACGGCGATATGGCGACCAATGCCGCGATGGTGCTCGCGAAGGAGGCGAAGACCAACCCGCGCGCTCTCGCGGAGCTGATCGCCGCGGATCTGCGCGAGGATCCCCGCATTGCCAGCGCTGAGATCGCGGGTCCGGGCTTCATCAATCTCCGGCTCGAACCGCAGGTCTATCACGACGTGCTGCGTCACGTCGTAGAGCTCGGCATCGAGTACGGCAAGGGCGAGAAGCCTAAGGCGGCGCGCGTCAATGTCGAGTACGTCTCCGCGAACCCGACGGGTCCCATGCATGTGGGCCACGGGCGCGGCGCGGTCTTCGGAGACGCGCTGGCGCAGTTGCTCGTCCATGCCGGGCACGACGTTTGCCGGGAATACTACATCAACGATGCCGGCGCGCAGGTCGATGTCCTCGCCCGCTCCGCCTATCTGCGCTACCGCGAAGCCCTTGGCGAGACGATCGACGCGATCCCCGACGGCCTCTATCCCGGCGACTACCTGATCCCGATCGGCAATCGCCTCGCGGAGATCCACGGGCCCGGCCTTCTCGAGCAGGATGAGGAGGACTGGCTGCCCGTGGTGCGCGAGGTCGCCATCGACGGGATGATGGAGATGATCCGCGAGGATCTCGCAGCTCTCGATATCCGCCACGATGTGTTCTTTTCCGAGCGCTCCCTTGCGCAGGGCGAGACCGACGACATCGCGGCGACGATCGAGGACCTGCGCGCCAAGGGGCTGATCTACGAGGGGCGGCTGCCCCCGCCGAAGGGCGCGCCGGTCGAGGATTGGGAGGATCGCGAGCAGACGCTGTTTCGCGCAACGCGGTTCGGCGACGATGTCGACCGGCCGCTGCTGAAGTCCGACGGATCCTATACCTATTTCGCCGCCGACATCGCATATCACCGCTCGAAATACGAGCGCGGCTTCCCGATCATGATCGACGTCTGGGGCGCGGATCACGGCGGCTACGTCAAGCGGATGAAGGCTGCGGTCGCCGCCGTCACCGACAGCAAGGGCGAACTCGACGTCAAGCTCTGCCAGCTCGTCAGGCTCATGCGCGCCGGCGAGCAGGTGAAGATGTCGAAGCGCTCGGGCGACTTCGTGACGCTGCGCGAGGTGGTCGACGAGGTCGGCCGCGACGCGGTGCGCTTCATGATGCTCTACCGAAAGAACGACGCGCCCCTCGATTTCGATCTCGCGAAGGTGGTGGAGCAGTCGAAGGACAATCCCGTCTTCTATGTGCAATACGCCCATGCGCGCTGCGCCTCGATCTTCCGCCAGGCAGGAGAGGCGTTTCCGGGGGCCGATCTCGCTCCGGCGGCACTTGCGCAGGCTGATTTCTCGCTTATCTCCGACGAGGCCGAATTCGACATCCTTCGCAAGATCGCCCAGTATCCGCGAATCATCGAATCGGCCGCGGCCGCCCATGAACCGCACCGGATTGCGTTCTATCTACATGAAATCGCAAGCCTGCTGCACCAGTTCTGGAACAAGGGCAAAGACTTGCCGCAATTACGGTTTGTTAATCAAACCGATCAAAAGTCGTCCCATGCGAGACTCGCGGTCGCGCACGCCATCCGTTGCGTGATCGCCTCAGGTCTCTCTATTCTTGGCGTCACGGCGCCTGACGAGATGCGCTAGCGGGATTCGTGAGAGGCTATCGCCTCTTCGAAGCAGCCGCCGGACCCATCCTCAGCCGCCACGACGTGTGATCGCGGCACCGAGCGCCGCCAGCGAGTGACAAGGGGTCTGGCCCAACCATGACCGACACGGCGAAGAAACGACTGGCCATCGATCTCGACGAGATCGAACGGCAACTGCGCCAGAGCGCACCGCAACCGGCGCAGCCGAAGAGCGATCCGCTGGCCGAACTCGCCCGGATCGTGGGGCAGGACGATCCATTCCGCGCCATCCTCAGCGCTGATCGCGCCGGGGTCGAGCCGCGACGGCACGCGCCGGAGGTGGATGACATCTTCGCCCTCGGACCGGATACGCCCGAGCGCCAGCCGGCCTCGGCCTATCCGGACGCGCCGCAGCAGCATCCGCAGGCTTATCGCGATGAGTCGTTCGCGCAGGATCACGGCTACGGGGAGCCAGCGCATGCTGCCCATCATCCGCATGCGGATCGCCCCTCCTTCGATGCATTCCTCGACGAAGCCGGACAGTCTCATGCCGCGCCGGCGTCTCCGCCCCAGGGCTACGCATACGAGCCTGGTTATGCCGACCACCAGGCCTATGCCGAGCCCGCGCCGTCCGCGCAGGACTGGCGGCAGCCCGCCGCCTATTCCGAACCGGCGGCGTTTGGCGACCTTCACGATGATTCCGCATATGACGAGCCCCGGAACCTGCGCAATCGTCCAGCGCCGAACCGGAAGGCGATCTTCACCGTCGCGGCCGTGCTCGGCGTCGCCGTCCTCGGCGTCGGGAGCGCCTTGTACTTCAGTGACGGTGGCAGTGGCGCGACTGATGGCGAACCGCCGCTGATCACGGCGGGGAGTGACCCGATCAAGATCGCCCCGCAGAACCCGGGCGGCGTCGAAATACCCAACCAGAACAAGCAGATATTTGAAGGCGCGCGCGACGAGGAGACGCAGATCGTCGATCGCGAGGAGCAGCCCGTCGACATCGAGCAGGTGGCCCGTGATGCGCCGCGCGTCGTCCTTCCGCCGCCGGCGACGGCGCCGGATCGCCAGGATGCCGATCCGATCAACCAGATGCTCGCCGGCAACCTCGACCCCGCGCAGGCTCTCCAGCCGCCGGCCGCGACATCCTCTGCCGTGGCGGCCCTTGGCGAGCCGCGCCGCGTGCGCACGGTCTCCGTGCGCCCCGACGGAACCATTATCGCCCGCGAGCCGAGTCCTCCGGTGCAGGTGGCCGAAGCGGCTCCTGCGCAGCCCCAGGCGATAACCGACCTCATCCCGCTCGAACAGCCCGCGCCTTCGACACCCGAGCCCCAGGTTCAGGCCGATGCTCCCGTCGAACAGGCGCCCGCCACCGTTTCGGCCCTGCCGGAGCCGGCTGCCCAGCCTGAACCGGCCGAGACGCCCGATGCGGCAGAGCCGCCCGCCGCAACCGAAGCGCCCGCCGCACCGCTTTCGCTGACCGGAGCCATTCCGGCGCCTCCGCCCCCCGACAGGGGTTCGCAGCAGGTCGCCGCCATCGCGCCACCCGCACCGGCGGAGCCGGCCCCTGCGCAGGCGACGGCTCCGGTTCAGTCGGGAGGCTACGCGGTTCAGCTCGCGATCCGCGACAGCGAGGAGCGCGCCTACCAGGCCTTCACCCAGTACCAGACCCGGTATGCGGACATCATCGGCAATGTCGACCCGATCGTGCGCCGCGCGGAGGTCAACGGCAACGTGATCTATCGCATCCGCGTCGGTCCCTACGCGTTGTCCGATGCGAATGGAGTCTGCGCCCAGATCAAGAGCGCCGGCGGCGATTGTTTCGTGGCGCGCAATTGACGCGACAGGCGAGCCCGGCAATTCCGGGTTTGCCGTCGCCCTGATGCAGCCAAACCCCTGGACCAGGTCCTGATGCACCAAAGCGCCACCATATTCGGCTGCTCCGGCTTGACGCTGACGGCGGCGGAGCGGGATTTCTTTCGCGAGGCCCGGCCCTGGGGCTTCATCGTCTTCAAGCGCAACATCGACAATCCGGACCAGTTGCGCGCGCTCTGCGGCGCGTTGCGCGAAGCCGCCGGGCACGATGCGCCGATCCTCGTCGACCAGGAAGGCGGCCGCGTCCAGCGCATGCGCCCGCCGCACTGGCCCAGCTATCCACCGGGGCGGGCCTATAACAACGAGGCGCTTCCGCTATCCGAGCGGCGTCGCCTCGCCCGGCTCGGCGCGCGCCTGATCGCACGCGACCTCGTCGAGGTCGGGATCAATGTCGATTGCCTTCCCGTCCTCGACGTCCCCGTTCCCGGCGCGCATGACGTGATCGGCGACCGCGCATACGCGGACGATCCCGCGACGATCGCCGCTCTCGGACGGGCGGCGGCTGAGGGCCTCCTCGACGAAGGCGTGCTTCCCGTCGTCAAGCACATTCCCGGTCATGGCCGCGCCGGGGTCGACAGCCATCACGAGCTTCCTGTCGTCGATGTACCGCTGGAAGCCTTGGAGTCGCAGGATTTCGCGCCGTTTTGCGCGCTTTCGGACATGCCGCTCGCTATGACGGCGCATGTCGTCTACACCGCGATCGACCCGGAAAACTGTGCGACCACGTCCCGGCGGGTGATCGCGGACGTCATCCGGGGGCATATCGGCTTCGACGGCCTGCTGATGAGCGACGATGTCGGGATGAAGGCCTTGGGCGGCAGCTTCTCCTCCCGCACCCGCGATCTGTTCGCGGCGGGATGCGACCTCGCCCTTCACTGCAGCGGCGAAATGGACGAGATGGAGGCGGTGGCCGGCGCCGCACCGCTCCTTGCGGGCGAGGCGCTGCGCCGCTCGGATGCGGCTCTCGCGCGATTGAAACCGGTCGAATCGCCCTTCGATCCTGTGGACGCGCGCGCCGAACTCGAAGCGAGGCTTGCGGTTCGGGCCTGAAAGGCTGATTCTGACAAGAGCAATCCTGCGCGAATCAGTCGGGTTTTCCGGGGACGATGGCTCAAGCTCTCCAGTTCGAAGATGATCGACCGCTGCGGCTCGCCGAGGACGCGCGGGATGGCGGCGACGCGCTTGTCGTCGATGTCGACGGATTCGAGGGGCCGCTCGACCTGCTGCTCGAGCTTGCGCGGCGGCAAAAGGTCGATCTGCTCAGGATTTCGATCCTCGCGCTCGCGGAGCAATACCTGATCTTCATCGAGGAAGCGCGCAAGCTGCGGCTCGAACTCGCCGCCGATTATCTCGTGATGGCCGCATGGCTCGCCTACCTGAAATCGCGCCTCCTGCTTCCCGATCCGCCCAGGGGCGAGGAGCCGTCGGCGGCGGATCTCGCCACCGCCCTGGCGCTGCGCCTCAAGCGCCTCGAAGTGATCCGCGCGGCCGCGAACAAGCTGGCGGAGCGCCCGCGCCTGGGCCGCGACGTGTTCGCGCGCGGCGCGCCTGAACCGATCGAGGTTCATCACCGCCCGCTCTGGGAGGCGAGCCTCTACGACCTCCTCTCCGCCTACGCGCAGCAGCGCCAGAAGCATTTCGCCTCGCATATCACCATGAAGCGGCGGGCGGTCTGGTCGCTCGGCGAGGCGCGGGAGGCCCTGGAGCGGCTCCTGGGGCATTCGGTGGAATGGGTCTCGCTGGACGAATATCTCGCAACCTATGTGAGCGAGCCCGCGATGCGCCCCACGATCCTCGCCTCCGCCCTCTCGGCGACGCTGGAGATGGTGCGCGAGGGAAAACTGACGCTGCGGCAGGAGGAGGCCTTCGGGGCCCTCTGGATCAAGCCCGGCCTGCGTGAGGAGGCGGCGACCTGATGGCCAACGAAGCCAGGATGCTCGCGATCGCGGAGCGCATCAATGTCGAACTCGCCAATGCGCGCGATCATGCGGAGGCGCTGAGGATCGTCGAGGCGCTGCTCTTCGCCTCCGGCGATCCGCTGGGCGAGGAGGAGCTGGCGTCGCGGCTTCCGCCCGAGGCGAATATCCAGCGCGTTCTCGCCGATCTCGCGCGCTTCTATTCGGGGCGCGGGGTGAACCTCGTGCGCGTGGCAGGGAAGTGGGCCTTTCGCACGGCCTCCGACCTCTCCTATCTCCTGTCGCGGGAGGTGAGCGAGCCGCGCAAGCTTTCACGCGCGGCGCTGGAGACGCTCGCCATCATCGCCTACCACCAGCCCGTCACCCGCGCTGAGATCGAGGAGATCCGTGGCGTCTCGACCTCGAAGGGAACGCTCGATACGCTGATCGAGGCGGGCTGGGCGCGCCTGCGCGGGCGCCGGCGCAGCCCCGGCCGCCCGGTCACCTACGGCACCACGCCCACCTTCCTGGATCATTTCGGGCTCGAGCAGATCGACGACCTCCCGGGCCTCGACGAACTGAAGGGCTCGGGCTTCCTTGAGGGCCGCCTGCCCCCGGGCATGAGCATCCCCTCCCCCTCCGACGATGCGACCCTGCGCGAAGACGAGGACCCGCTCGACGACGCGGAACTCTTCATGCCGCTTCCCCTGGAGGAGGAGGCCGACCCGCGTGAGGAAGGCGAGGAGGAGCCCTGAGGCTTCCGCGTCCGCGCAAGGTCGCATGGCGCTCTTGCATCTGGCGCGGTCCGCCTGCGTTTGGTCGACTGTCGTCCCAGCATCGGGAAAGGCATGATCATGGGCCGCCTGTCGACGCATGTCCTCGACACCGCCAACGGGAAACCCGCCGAAGGCGTGACCATCCGGCTTTATCGGCTCTCGGCGGATAGCGTTCGCGAACATGTCGTCTCCGCGACGACAAACGCCGACGGCCGCACGGATATTCCGCTCCTCGCAGGTGACGCCTGCGCGCCCGGCCCCTACGAACTCGAGTTCCATATCGGCGCCTATTTCAACGCCGTGGGGACGATTGCGACGGACATGCCGTTTCTCGACGTGGTGCCCGTCCGTTTCACGATCGCGGAAGCCGACGGGCACTACCACGTCCCGCTCCTCGCCTCACCCTGGAGCTACACCACCTACCGGGGCAGCTGAGGAGATCCGCGATGAACGATTATCCCCGGGACATGAAGGGATACGGGCCCAATCCGCCGCATCCGCGCTGGCCCAATGATGCCCGCATCTGCGTCCAGTTCGTGATCAACTACGAGGAGGGCGGCGAGAACAACATCCTCCACGGCGATCGCGCCTCGGAAGCCTTTCTCTCGGAGATCGTCGGCGCGCAGCCCTTCCTGGGCCAGCGCCACATGAACATGGAGTCGATCTACGAATACGGCTCCCGCGCCGGCTTCTGGCGGCTCCACCGCCTCTTCACCGCCCGCGGCATGCCCGTGACCGTCTTCGGGGTGGCGAGCGCCATGGCGCGCAACCCGGACGCCGTCGCGGCAATGACCGAGGCCGGCTGGGAGATCGCGAGCCACGGCCTCAAATGGATCGACTACAAGGATTTTTCTGCGGAGGAGGAGCGCGCGCACATCGCCGAGGCGGTGCGAGTCCACGCCGAGCTCACCGGCGAACGGCCGCTCGGGTTCTACCAGGGCCGTACCTCGGAGCACACCCTGCGCCTCGTGATGGAGGACGGCGGGTTTCTCTACAGCGCCGATTCCTACGCCGACGACCTCCCCTATTGGGTCGAGGGCCCGCATGGTCCGCAGCTTGTTGTTCCCTACACGCTCGACGCCAACGACATGCGATTTGCAACGGCGCAGGGCTTCAATTCCGGCGACCAGTTCTTCGGCTATCTCAAGGACACGTTCGACACGCTTTATGCGGAGGGCGAGGACGCGCCGAAAATGATGTCGGTCGGGCTGCATTGCCGCCTCGCCGGACGCCCCGGGCGCGCGGCGGCTCTCGCGCGCTTCCTGAATTACGTCGCGAGCCACGAGGGGGTCTGGGTGGCGCGTCGCGTCGACATCGCCCGCCATTGGGCCAGGACGCATCCGCCCGCCGGGCTGACGCCCGGGAACATGCCGCGCGCGCTTTTCGTCGCCCTCTATGGCGATGTCTTCGAGCACTCGCCCTGGATCGCGGAACAGGCGCACGCGAACGGCCTCGGCGCCGACGCGGAAAGCGCGGAAGGACTGCACGCATCGCTCATGCGCGTTCTCGACGCGGCGACGCGCGAGCAGAAGCTTGCCCTCATTCGCGCCCATCCCGACCTTGCGGGGCGTCTTGAAGTGGCCGAGATGGCGCCGGATTCGCAGTCCGAACAGGCCTCCGCAGGCCTCACGGCGCTGAGCGCGGAAGAGCGCGACGCGTTCCTCGCGCTGAATGACAAGTACCGGAAGAAATTCGGCTTTCCCTTCATCATGGCGGTGCGCGGACGCTCGAAGGACGAGATCCGCGAGGCGTTCGAGACCCGGCTCGGCAACGATCCCGAGGAGGAGTTCGACGCGGCGATGGCAGAGATCGGGAAGATCGCACTCCTGCGCCTGAAGGAGCGAAGCTGACGCATTTGCGCGATCCGCCGAAGGGATGACTTGGCAGTACGCAGACGTCAGTCGATAAAGCGTCAAGTCCGTTGCCGTCGCGCTTGCATTCAGGGTGATCCTCCGATGTCTCCACGCTTTACTCTTCACGGTGTCTGGCTTTCGGGCCCGACATACAAGGTCGGCCTGTCGCTGGCGCTGTCCGGCGAAGCCTTCGACTACGTGCATGTCAATTTGCGCGCCGGCGAGCACAAGCAGCCCGGCTACATGGCCGCGCAGCGCTACGGCCAGGTTCCCCTTCTCGTCGACAACTCGAACGGCCGCAAACTCTGCCAGTCCGCCTCGATCCTTGAATATATCGCCGACGTCACGGGCAAGTTCGGCGGCTCCACGATCGACGAGCGCATGCGGGCGCGGGAATGGATGTACTGGGATTTCGACCGGCTCGCCCCCGCGATCTACCGCTCGCGCGGGATCAGGATGGGCTTTCGCTCGCTGTCGCAGCCGATCGCCGAGATGTATCACGCCGAGGGCCGGACCGCGCTTCAGGTCATCGAGGATCACCTCAAAGGCCGCGACTGGCTCGCCAGTGAAGCCCCGAGCATCGCCGACATCGATGTCTATGGCGTCGTCGCCTACGCCCCCGCGGGCGGCTTCAACCTCGACGCATGGCCCCTGCTGAAGGGCTGGATGCGGCGCTTCGAGGAGCTGCCGGGATTCGGCTCGCCGGAGCAGATCCTCCCCAAGCAGACGACGAAGGCCCCGTGAGCGAAATCCTCGTCAGGGAGGCGCGCGGCTCCGATCTGGAGACCATCGTGCGCCTCCACGAAGCCGACGAACTTGGCGGCCATGGCGATCTCTGGAACGCGGAAACTCAGGCGGGATACCGGGCCGCCTTCGCCGCCATCGCAGCCAGCCCGGACAACGCCCTCTTCGTCGCGTGCGACGGCGGGGAGATCGTCGGCGTCTTCCAGGTCGTGCTGCTGCATTCGATCGCGGATCGCGGCCGTCCGCGCGTCAAGGTGGAGGGCGTGCAGGTGCGCGCGGACCAGCGCTCGAAGGGTGTCGGGGCATTGATGATGGCGCATGCGGATGCCTGGGCGCGGGAGCGCGGCGCGATCTTCGTCGAACTCGGCTCCAGCAAGAAACGCAAGGACGCCCACCGCTTCTACATCCGCCACGGCTACGCCAACAGCCATGAGGGCTTCAAGAAGATGCTGTGAACGGGATGCGCCGGGACGACCCCAAGCGTGAGCAGGACGGCTCGCGCGCCCTACAGCGTAAAGGACGTCCCGCAGCCGCACGACGCGGTCGCGTGGGGGTTCTCGATCTTGAAGCTCTGGCCGATGAGGTCGTCCACGAAGTCAATGACCGAGCCGCCCATGTATTGCAGGGAAATCTCGTCCACGAGCACCGCCGCACCATCACGCTCGATGACGAGATCGTCCTCCTGGACGTTCGAATCGACATCGAACGCGTACTGGAAGCCCGAGCAGCCGCCGCCATTGACGCTGATGCGCAGCTTCGAGCCCGGCGGCTCGCTCGCCATGATCTCGTTGATGCGCTTTGCGGCACGCTCGGTCAGGGTAATGTCGCTCATATTGCTCGATCCGAATCCACTGCGTACGGCAACTTGCCAAACGGCTTCGCCTGAAGGTAAGTGCGCAAGGGCGAAGCCGCAACAGGGAGGAAGCGCATGCGACCCTTCGGCGAACGATGGCGCGCCGCCTATGCCTGCGATCCCGCCCGCACGAAGGGGCGCGAATTTCCGGAAGACGCTTCGCCGACCCGCAGCGATTTCCAGCGCGACCGCGACCGCATCATCCATTCCTCCGCCTTCCGCCGCCTCAAGCACAAGACGCAGGTCTTCGTATTCCACGAGGGCGACCATTACCGCACCCGCCTGACCCACACGATCGAGGTCAGCCAGATCGCCCGCGCCCTCGCCCGCTCGCTGGGCCTCGACGAGGATCTCGCCGAGGCGCTGGCGCTCTCGCACGATCTCGGCCATACGCCCTTCGGGCATACCGGCGAGGATGCGCTGCAAGCCTGCATGGAGCCATTCGGCGGCTTCGACCACAATGCGCAGGCCCTTCGCATCGTCACCCGGCTGGAGCGACGCTACGCAGCCTATGACGGTCTCAACCTCACCTGGGAGACGCTCGAGGGCCTCGTCAAGCATAACGGCCCCCTGCTCGACGGGGAAGGCAGGCCAACGCGGCGCTACCGGGAGCATGGCGTGCCGGGCGCGATCATGGAGTTCGACGCGCTCTTCCATCTCGACCTCGCGACCCATGCGAGCGCGGAGGCGCAGGCGGCGGCCCTGGCCGACGACATCGCCTACAACTCGCACGATATCGACGACGGCCTGCGCGCCGGCCTCTTCCTCCTCGACGATCTGCGCGCCATCCCCTTCCTCGCCGGCCTGCTCGAGGACATCGACGAGCGCTGGCCCGGCCTCGAAACCGCGCGGCGCATCCATGAACTCACCCGCCGCGTGATCACGCGGATGGTGGAGGACGTCGTCGTCGAAAGCACACAGCGGATCGCGGATCTCGCCCCCGTGGACGCCGACGCGATCCGCGCCGCTTCGCATCCCGTCATCGCGTTCTCGCCGCGGCTCGTCGCCGCCGACAGGGACATCAAGGGGTACCTCTATCCGAACATGTACCGCCACCCGAAGGTGAAGGCGGTCCGGGAACAGGCCGACGCGGTGGTGCGGGATCTTTTCACGCTGTTCATGCGCGACGCCGCCGCCCTGCCGCAGGAATGGGGGGCGGGGCTCGACGGTCTCGAGGAATCCCGCCGCGCGCGCCGGGTCGCCGACTATATCGCAGGGATGACCGACGGCTTCGCGCTCCAGGAGCACCGGCGCCTATTCGGAACCTCCCCCGACCTGCGCATCAGCCACGGATTCTAAGAGGCCAGAAGGAAAGCTCGGATGCCGCGCGGCCCCGCCCCTGTCAATCCGCTGATCGCGGGCCTTGCCGGCCCGCCGATCCCCGAGGCCCAGTCATGGCTCTCGGCCTATGACGGCGCGCACGGGCCGCCGATCAACCTCTCGCAAGCCGTTCCCGGCTCCCCTCCGCCCGACCCGCTCCTCGCGCGCCTCGCCGAGGCCGCCGGAAGCGCGGACGCCGCCCGTTACGGCGCGATCGAGGGCGATCTCGCGCTGCGCTCCGCCTACGCCTCCCATGTGGCGGATCTCTACGGCGCGCATCTGGGGCCGGAGAACGTCGCGATCACCTCCGGCTGCAACGAGGCCTTCGCCGTCGCCGCGATGCTCGTGGCGCAGGCGGGCGACAACGTGCTCGTTCCGACCCCCTGGTACTTCAATCACCAGACCACCCTCGCGATGATGGGGATCGCGCCGCGCCCCCTGCCCGGCCTCGCCCCGAACGGCTTTGTTCCCCGGGCGCAGGACGCGGAGGCGCTGATCGACGCGCGCACCCGCGCCATCGCCCTCGTCACGCCCAACAACCCGACCGGCGCGATCTATCCCGCGGAGACAATCGCGGCCTTCGCCCGCCTGTGCCGCGAGCGGGGCGTCTGGCTGATCCTCGACGAGACCTACCGCGATTTCAGGGCAGAACCGGGCGCGCCGCACGGGCTTCTCGCGCGGGGGAGCGAGGAGGAGGACTGGGGCGGGAACGTCATCCAGCTCTATTCCTTCTCGAAATCCTATGCTGTCCCCGGCCACCGTCTCGGCGCGATGCTTGCGGCTCCCGCGATCATTCGCGAGATCGCCAAGATCCTCGACAACCTGCAGATCTGCCCCGCCCGCGCCGGCCAGAGCGCCCTCGCCTGGGCGATCCCCAATCTCGGGGAATGGCGCGCCACGAACCGGGACGACATCCTCGCGCGCGGCGGCGTCTTCCGCGATGCGATGTCGCGCCATCCCGCCTGGCGCATCGAGTCGATGGGCGCCTATTTCGCTTATCTCCGCCATCCCTTCACCGGCCTGGGCGCTGGAGAGGTCGCGGAGGCGCTCGCCCGCGAACGGGGCGTCCTCGCGCTTCCGGGGAGCTACTTCGGCCCCGATCAGGATGATTTCCTGCGCGTCGCCGTCGCCAACGCGCCCGCGGACCGGATCGCCCTGCTCGCGGAGCGGCTCGACGGGTTTCGGCCTGCCCGCCCGTGACAGCGCCGCGCACCTGCGTTACCCCTGTCTCGCGACAAGCGAGGAGGGTTCCGCATGCCGACCATGAAAGCAGCTATCGTCCCGGTCACACCCTTCGAGCAGAACTGCACGCTGCTGTGGGATGACGACACGAAGCGCGGCGTCGTGATCGATCCCGGCGGGGATCTCGCGCGCATCGAGGGCGCGATCGCGGAGACGGGGATCACGGTGGAGAAGATACTCGTCACGCACGGCCATGTCGACCATATCTGCGCCGTGGCCGATCTGAAGGACAAGCTCGGCGTTCCCGTCGAGGGGCCCCATCAGGCCGATCTGTTCCTGATCCAGAACCTGCCCGCCATCGCGGCGAATTACGGCATGCACGGCGTCCGCAGCTTCACGCCGGACCGCTGGCTCGACGAGGGCGACACGGTGGATGTCGCGGGCATGAGCTTCGACGTCCTTCATTGCCCGGGCCATTCCCCCGGCAGCGTCGTCTTCGTCCAGAAGGAGCAGAACTTCGCCATCGTCGGCGATGTCCTGTTCCAGGGCTCCGTCGGGCGCACGGACCTGCCGGGCGGGGACACCGATACACTCATCGCCTCGATCAGGAACAAGCTGCTTCCGCTCGGAGACGAGGTCGCCTTCATCTGCGGGCATGGCCCGATGAGCACGATCGGCCACGAGCGCCAGAACAATCCGTTCCTGCGCTGAATTCAGGATTCTCCGGCCGCGGTCCGCAGGGGAAGTCCAAGAACGAGATTCTGCGGCTTGAGCCGGACGACGCGGTCCTGCGTCATCCCGAGCAGCAGATAGACCGGAGCCCCGGCCACCGTCTCCGCCATCTGCCCGGGATCGTCGAAGGTCAGGCGGTAGAGCCCGAGCAGCCGGGCTTCCTGGGCCGCATCGAGTTCCTCGCCGTTCCAGACGGCGTTGCCGAGGGCGGTGCCTTCCGCGTCGAGGCCGACGAACCAGCGCCAGTTGTTGTCCTCGACCGCCGTCAGCGGCTCCACCTTCGTCTCGACATGAAGGAGGTGACGGATGAACACTTCCAGCGCCCGGGCGAAGCCGGCGCGGGATTTCGGATTCGAGCCGAGATTGAGCGCCATCGTATGGGCGTCGGACCGGCTCCAGTAGGTCCAGGCATTGCCGTCGTCGAGAATGTCGAGTTCGGAGACCACCTCCTTGCCCAGCATGGCGACCAGCGGCGACTGGACCTTGCCGCCCTCAAATTCCTCGATCAGCTCGAGATCCGCCAGGAGCACCGCGCGATCCTGGAAGGTGACGCGCTGCGGCCGGAAGAAGAGCTCGGCCGCGCGCAGCGTGTAGGGGTCCTCGCAGCCGTCGAGGGCGTTTCGCAGGATGAGATGGAGAAGCTGGTTCATGAACAGCGGCGGCATGCTGACGCCCGACCGGACGATGTCGAGATAGGCCGCCTCGATGGACGGGGCCGCGAGAAGCCTGTCGCGATAGGCGATCATGAAGCGCCAGTTCTCGCGGGCATCCTCGTCGGCGATGGCCGCGACCGCCTCTTCGCTCACCGGACGCCGCGGATCGGCCATGAGGGCGGCGTGCAGTTCACGCTCGGCGTCACAGGCCTCATCGGGCGGGAGAAGCTCCGGCCGGGCGAGATAGGCAAGCAGCAACTCATTGGTCACGGCGAGCCCGCCGCCCTCGGTGCGGTGGGTCAGGTGATGCCCGCTGGAAACCCAGAATTCGCGCATCAGGGCTTGTCCTTCATCAGTCCGAGCAAATCCACCTCCTCCTCGATCTCGTCGTCGCTCTCGACCACGATGAAGGCCTTTGCGTGCGAGTGCAGCCTGTCCGCGCCCGGCGCTCCGGCGTCGCGATGACGCAGCGTGCGGAACTGCTCGTGGATCTCGCCATCCTTCATGCTGCGATGGAGCGCAAGGAGCGTGTTGTCCGGATGCCCCTCGCAGAGCGACGCCGCATAGGCGATCTCGTGTTCGGCCGCTTCGCGCGCCGCCGCGTCGTCAGGCGCGCCGAACCGGGTGCGAATGTGGCGGGCGAGCGCGGCGACCGCAGCCTCGCGTTCCTCGGCGCGCGCCGGCGTCACGGTCACAAGCGTCGAGAAGGCGAGGGAATCGACGCCGACGAAGCCCGCCCGGAAGGCCGCCCGCTCCTTCGGATTGAACGTCGCCGGATCGCGGTCCCAGAACAGGAAAGACCCCGTCACCGCCCATTCGCCGGGCTCCGCGGCGCTCGCGAAGACGAAGGTATCGGAGGGATCGAGGCGGATCGTGCGGGGAAGCCTGATCATGAAAGGCGCGGCCCCTTGCGCTTCGGGTCATACCATTCCGCCGCCGCGAGACCGGGCAGCAGCGGGACGCGCTCCGCGCCCTGCTGGCCGTGCCGGTGGATCAGGAGATCGCCGTTGCCGTCGATCCCGCGCCGTTCCCCGGCCTTCCTGCGCTCGAGCCGTGCGAGATACGAATCGGCGACCTTCTTGAAGCCGCGCTCCCGCCAGGTATCGAAATGCACCATCAGATGCCGTGAAAAGCTCTCCATGAGCGGGCCGGGTTCGGCGAAGCCCTCCTCCTCGAGGGACGTCGAGAGCGGCATGAGCCCCCCGTCCCCGACGGAAATCCTCGCCGCGATGAGCTGGAAGCCGAACACGAGCCAGTCGGGAACGGAATCCTCGGCGCAATCCTCGGGCCAGGCGAGGCGCGCGCCGCCGAGGAGAGCCGTGTCGAAGACGATCGTCGACGGCCATTGAAACACCACCGCACGCTCGGGCGGACAATATGCCGCAATCGCATCCGCGACGGCGGCCATTCCGGCAAAGAAGGCCCGGCGCGCGCCCGAAAGCGGCTCGTCGGGCTCCAGCACCACCGCGCATTCGACGAGGTCGAAACGCCCCACATGCACGAAGGTCCCTGCGCCCGCCTCGGCTGCAACGCTCTTCGCATGCACGAAGGCGTCGCCGGATTCGCGCAGCCGCACCGGCGTGTAGACCGGGGGAAGATCGAGCCCCTCCCGCGCCGCAATCCGCGCTGTCGCCATCGTCACCTCCGCCGAACTTCCTATCGGACTTTCTTTGGACCTACTCTAATATAGAAAGCAGAACGCACGGCAAGCGTCCGGCGAGGAAACCGTTTCGAGGGCAGGAACTTAGATTGATGACGACAAACTCCCGGACCGTGATCGCCTGCAGTTGCGAGGGCACGATGCCCCTCGACGGGACCGTGCTCGCCCGGAATTGCGGCGGCAAGCTGCTCATGGCTGACCAGCTCTGCCGCCGGCAGCTCGACCTCCTGCGCGGCGCCCTCTCGGAAAGCGAAGCCGTTACGATCGGCTGCACGCAGGAGCAACCGCTCTTCGACGAGATCGCGCAGGACATGGGGCGGGAAGGCGCGCTCGCCCTCGCCAATATCCGCGAGACCGGGGGCTGGTCGGTCGATGCGGGCGCGGCCTCTCCCAAGATGGCCGCCCTGCTCGCGGCGGCGAGCGTCGAGATGCCGCCGCTCGAACTGGTCTCGATGGAATCGAAGGGCGTCATCCTCATCCTGGGGCGCGACGAGACGGCGATCGCGGCAGGCCAGAGGCTGGCGGATCATCTGGACGTCACCATCCTGCTGTCGCGCCCGAAGGACGTGATGCCCCCGCGCCGCTCGTCCTTTCCGGTCGTGAAGGGCGAAGTGGCGAGGGCCTCGGGCGTCCTCGGGAAATTCGAGCTCGTCATCGACGGCTACGCCCTCCCCGCCCCCTCCTCGCGCTCCACCCTCGAATTCGGCCCCACCCGCGACGGGGCGGTTTCGGCCTGCGACATCGTCCTCGATCTCACCGGCGAGCGCGCGCTTTTTCCGGCTCACGACTTGCGGCCCGGCTATCTGCGCGCTGACCCGAACGATCCCGCCGCCGTCGAGCGCGCCATCTTCGACGCGACGCAGCTCGTCGGCGCCTTCGACAAGCCGCGCTACATCCGGTTCGACGCCGGACTCTGCGCCCATTCGCGCTCGAAGATCACCGGCTGCACGCGTTGCCTCGACCTCTGCCCGACCGGCGCGATCGCCCCCGCCGGCGATACGGTCGCCATCGATCCGGAGATCTGCGCCGGCTGCGGCCAGTGCGCCGCCGCCTGCCCGACGGGCGCGGCGTCATATGCGCTCCCGCCCGTCGACGCGCTCGCCGCGCGCCTGCGCGTGCTCCTGCGCACCTTCCGCGACGCGGGCGGGCGCAACCCGCTCATCCTGTTTCACGATGGCGAGCACGGGGACGAGTTGATCGACGCCCTCGCCCGCTACGGCGACGGACTTCCCGCCACCGTGCTCCCGCTCCAGGTCAACGAGATCACGCAGGTCGGCCCTGAACTCCTCGCCTCCGCCTTCGCCTATGGAGCGAGCGGGGTGCGCTTTCTCGGGCGTGCGAAGCCGAAGCACGATCTCCTCGGCCTGACGCGCATACTCGAGACGACATCGACCATTCTCGGCGCCCTCGGCTATGGCGAGGCCGCGGTCGGACTGATCGAGACGGATGACCCCGACTCGTTTCGCTCCGCGCTGCTCGAGGCGGTCGACGCCACGACGCGCCGGGGGGCGCGCGAGACGGCCTCCTTCCTGCCGGTCCCCTCGAAGCGCGGCCTGCTGGAGCTCGCCTTCCGCGAACTGCACCGCGTCGCTCCGACTCCCGTCGACGTCGTGCCCCTCGCGGCGGGCGCTCCCTTCGGCGGCATCACGGTCGATGTGGAGGGCTGCACTCTCTGCCTCGCCTGCGTTTCCGCCTGTCCGGCGGATGCTTTGAGCGACAATCCGGACCGCCCGACGCTGCGCTTCACCGAGAGCCTCTGCGTCCAGTGCGGGCTTTGCGCCGCCACCTGTCCGGAGAACGTCATCACCATCGAGCCTCGCCTTGATTTCGCCGCCTGGGCCGAGCCGAAGAAGCTGATCAAGGAGGAGGAGCCGTTCCACTGCATTTCCTGCTCGAAGCCGTTTGGAACCCGCGCCACCATCGAGCGCGTGATGGGCAAGCTCGGCGCAGGCCACTGGATGTTCACCGGCGAACAGGGATCGCAGCGCCTGCGGGTCCTCCAGATGTGCGAGGATTGCCGCGTCGAGGCGGTGGTCAACGAGAGCTTTGATCCTCACGAAGGGGCCGAAAAGCGAATGCGCACGACCGACGACTATCTGCTGGAGCGCAAGGGAGAGGATTGAGCCAAGGTTGGCGGATTGAAGATGAAACGGAACGGTAAGGCTGTGAAAGGGTTGTCCCCCCGCAATAACTGGAGGGTGCCATGCACAGCATTATCTACATCGTCGGCCTCGTCGTGGTCGTCCTTATCATCCTTTCGCTCTTCGGTCTGGCTTGATTGTCCGAAGCGCGTCAGCGCGAGGCTTCCGTGGCCTCCGCTAGAAAGTCCATCAGTGCGGCGCGATCCTCTGCGCTGGTGATTTTCTGTTCGGGCATTTTGGTCCCCGGCGTGTAGAGCGTCGGGCCGAGTTCGAAGAGCTTCGAAACCGTCTCCGGCGTCCACACGATATCCATCTCCCGCAAGGCGGGGGAGAAATCGTAGCCGGAGGCTGTTGCGATTCGGCGGCCGAAGATTCCATGGAGCGTCGGCCCCGCGCGCGCGCCGTCGTCCGGATCGAGCGTGTGGCAGGCGGCGCAGGCGCGAAACACCTCCGCCCCCCGGCTGCCCGAGAACCGCTCGTCGAGTGAGGCCGGGGCATCCATCACCACAGGCCCGACATGCTCACCCGTCGCCGCATCCCAGCGGCGCACGATGCGGTCGCTCCCCCCCGTCAGCAGCGTCTCGCCATCCGGCGAGAAGGCGAGCGACCAGACCGGCAGGCCGGGACCCACCAAGGTGAAGAGCGCTTCGCGCGCCTCCCGGTCAATGATCGCAACCGAGCCGCGAATGCTGGCGGCGGCGATGCGGCGCTCGTCGGCGGACAGGGCGAGGGCGATGACGGGGAGCGCCTGCGTTTCGATTTGCGCAAGCGCGCCGCCTCGAATATCGAACAGCCGAACCAGCCCGTCCGCGCCTGCCGCGAGGACCTCGCCATCGCGCGACACCGCGACCGCGTTCAAGGGCGTCGGCACGGTGACGACCACGGGCGGGCCGTCGTCGGAAGGCCAGATGCGCAGCGTCGCGTCATAGCCCGCCGTCACGATGATCCCGTCCGGTCCAAAGGCGATGGCGTTGACGTTTCCCTGATGCCCTTCGAGAACCCGCACCGCGCCGTCGGCGAGTGGCGTGATGCGCGCCGTTCCGTCCCATGACGCGGAGCCGAGGAATTTGCCGCCCGGAGACACGGCCAATCCAACGACCGGTCCTGCGTGATCGCGCAGAACCCTCTCCGGCTGTGTTTCGCCCTCACGCCAGAACGCGATCCGCCCGTCCTCGCCGGCAGTGACATAGCGCCCGTCGCCGAGCGCGGCGACTGCGTTGACGCTGCCCTCGTGAAGCCGCAGCACCTGCTGCGCGACGCCCGGCCCGAGATTCCAGATGATCGCGCTCGTATCGAACGAGCCGGAAATCGCCGTTTCTCCGTCGGGCGCGATCGCAAGCCCGCGCACCGGGCCGCCATGCCCGCGCAGTTCCGCAGATGCGGGCGAAGCGGCGAGAAGGGCAGCGAGCAGAAGTCCAGTGAGGCGCATGTCATTCCCCCGTCGCGGGCGTGAACCCCGAGACTCGCAGCATAGCGTGCAGTTCCGGCCGCTTGAGCGCCGCCTCGAATCCCGCGACGGCAGGACGATCACGCCGCGCGGCGGCAATGGCGAAGTCGTAATGCTCCTCCGCGAGCGGCAGGAAGCCGAGATCGTAGTCGCGGGCGACCGGCGCAATCGCCACGCCCCAATCGGCCGCGCCGCGCGAAATCGCCGCGGCGACGGCGTTGTGCGAACGCGGCTGGTTCCAATAGCCCTCGGGCTTCGCTCCAGCGAGGAGCTTGTCGATGAGGATGCGCGTTCCCGCGCCCTGATTGCGGTTGACCATCAGGCAGCCCGGCGCGGAGGCCGCATCGGAGAGGGCCTCCCTCGCATCCCTGCCCTCGAACCGCACGTCGCCCTTGCGAAAGACGACACCCTGCATCCGCCGCCAGCCGGGAACGAGCGCGGCCGCCTCGTCGAGGTAGGGTGCGTTATAGACGCCGCTTTCCGGATGGAGCAGATGGATCGGGGCGATGTCGCATTCGCCGCGCCGGAGCGCCGCGAGCCCGCCAAGGCTCCCAACCGCCAGGGATCGCGCGCCGAGGCCCTCCTGCGCCAGAAGCCCGATCACCGCGTCAAGCCCGGTGCAATGGCTGCCCATGACGACGAGATCGGGGGCCCGGACATGCGGCGTGAGAAGCCGGACGGTTGCGCGGGATCCGGCGGGCAGGTGGTCGGCGAGGGCGTCGATTGTGAGGAATCCGTCCGCCTGTGCGAAGGCGGTGACCGAGCCAGAGCCCTTTCCAAGGGGATAGGCGGCGTAGCCGTCCGGCGTCGCGACGAGCGAGACCATCACATATTCCGTCCGGCCCGTTTCAGACCCGATGCGCAGCGGCGCCACCGCCTCGACGGAGGCCTCCGCGCGCGGCGGCAGGCCGGCGAGACGGCGCAGGAAGGGAGCGACGATGTCGTGGAAGGTGAACATCGCCGAGGTCGGGAACCCGGGCAGCACGACCACCGCCTTGCCGCCGCAGACCGCGAGACAGAGCGGCTTTCCGGGCTTGAGCGCGACCCCGTGCGTGACGATGCCCGGATCGCCGAGTTCCGCGACGATGCGGTAGGTCAGGTCGCCCGCGCCCTTCGATGTCCCGCCCGACATGACGACCATGTCGCTCTCGGCGAAGGCCTTGCGGATCGCAGCGCGGAGCGCCTCCGGCTCGTCGGGGAACGCTCCGTGGAAGACCGGCTCGCCGCCGTTCTCCGCGATCGCGGCGCAGATGATGGGGCCGTTCGAATCATAAATCGCGCCGGGCCGGAGCGGCTCGCCGGGGGCGACGAGCTCGTCCCCGGTCGAGAGCACGCCGACGCGCGGCCTCGCATGAACGGGGATGCGCGCGAGCCCGCAGGCGGCGAGCATCCCGATTTCGCGCGAGCCGATCACCGCCCCGCCGCGGAGCAGCGTCTCGCCCCTGGCGATATCCGAGCCGGCGAAGCCGACGAACTGCCCCGGATTGGCGGCGCGCTTCACGAGGATTGCGCCCTCCTCCGCCTGCGTGTGCTCGACCATCACGACGGCGTCCGCGCCCCGCGGGATCGGGCCTCCGGTCGCAATCTGCGTAGCCGTTCCGGATGTGACGGCGAGCGCCGGGGCGACCCCGCAGGCAATCACCTCGTCGTTGAGGACAAGCCGAACCGGCCTTCCCTCGCTCGCCATGACGATGTCCTGCGCCCTGACGGCGAAGCCGTCGACGCCCGAACGGTCGAAAGGCGGCACGTCCAGCGGGGATGCGATGTCGCGCGCAAGAACGCGCCCGAGCGCCTCCCCGAGCGCGACCTCCACCATGCGTAGGGGTGCAGGCCGCAGCGCCGCCTCGAAACGGGCAACCGCCTCGTGCCGGGAAAGCACCGTGAGGAACTGATCCTGATCGTGCGAGGCCGTGTTCCGCTGGGTCATGGGCATCAACATATCCGAAACGCGTCGATCGCATCACCCGCCGCATGCCCCTCGGCCTCGGGCGCGATCATGGCCCAGAGATCGGCCTGAGCGAGGCTTGAGAGCGGCAGATCGCCGAGGGCGACGGGCGCCGCGTCGGCGCCGGACCGCTGCAGGAGGACGATCTCCGCTACTCCGACCCGCGACGAGACCCGGCGGGTCAGGGCGACGCGTTCGGGCTGATCAGAAATCCGATGACCGGACAGAGCGGCGCAGAGCGGCGGCAGGATGGCGAGGCTCGCGGCGACGGCGCTTTCGGGCAGAGGGGGCACGATCATCACGCGACGTCCCTGCTGATCCAGGGCGAGCGCGATGTCCTCCCCCGGCCGCAGCGCAAGGGCGGGGGCGACGACCGCTACATTGTCCGGAATCGCGCCAAGAACGATTACCGCATCCGCCTCCTCATCGGCTGCGACCGCGCCGCAGCGTGCGAGAGACGAAGAAAGATACATCGCGAGTTCGCCTTCTCCCACGACCCCGATGCGCGGTTCGCGAATGGCGCAGGTGTCGATGCCCGCTCGCCGCGCGATCATCAAGTCGACGTCGCGCAGGACCTGCCCCACGTTGCGCAGGATCTCGCCCGCTCCCGCATCCTCCCCCGCGCGCCTCGCCCCCTCCCCCGGCGCCGCCTCCGCCAGAAGCTCGGCGTAGGGGCCGGCGCGGGACACTGCATCCTCGCCCAGCACCGCATCCGTCCCCGGCGGCAGCGCCTCCCCGATCGCGACGAGAGCTGGCGAGGCGAGAAGCGGAACGGGCGCGTAGCTCGAGGCCCCGATGCTTCCCGCGCTGTCGACCGCATAGCCCTGCCGCATCGCGATCGGCGTTGCGGGGAGCGCATGGGGGGCGACGAGCGGCGCGGCAAGAACCCGCCCCTTCGCATCCGCGACGGCGCAGACGCGGGCCTCGACGACGCGGACGCCGTGAAGCCAGTCCCGCAGCGCCTGCGCGAGGGGAACGAGGGAATGTGCGGGTCGAGCTGTCACGCTTGCTTGAAGTTGTTGATTTTTATCTGCGATCATAGTTGTTGCAGGAAGCAGCAAAGTCCAGCGGGATCATGCAGGAAACACGACTCGACCTCCGGGGCCTCAAATGCCCCCTCCCCGCTCTCAAGACCCGCAAGGCGCTCACCCGCGTCGCGCCGGGCGAGGTGCTGATCGTCGAGTGTACGGACCCGATGGCCGCGATCGACATTCCGCACCTGATCGGGCAGACCAAGGATTACCTCGAGGAGCAATCGCGCGCCGAGGACATCCTGATCTTCCGCATCCGCAAGGCCGGCGGCGAGGGTGCGCTATGACCCCAGCCGTTGCCCCATCCCGCCTCGCCGCGATCGTCTACAAGCCGCAGGACGACATCGATGCGCTTCTTGCCGGATTCGCCGCGCGGATCCAGCAGCGCGGCGTGGCGGTCGCGGGGCTCGTCCAGATCACCGAGGGGGACGATGCTTGCACGGCTGGCGACATGAGCCTGCGCGACGTGGCGACCGGCCGCGTCGTCTCGATCTGCCAGGATCTCGGGCCGAACGCCAATGCCTGCCGGCTCGATCCGCAGGGCCTCGCCCAGGCGGCGGGCCTGCTGCGCGAGGCGCTCGGGCGACGTCCGGATCTTGTCGTCCTCAACAAGTTCGGCAAGTCCGAGATCGAAGGCGGCGGGCTCGCGGACGAGGTCGGATTCTGCGTCGCCGCCGATATTCCCCTCGCCATCGGCGTTCCCGTCCGCTTCCTCCCCGCCTGGGAACTCTTCGCGGATGGAATGGACGTGAAGCTGCCGGCGGAGTCGGAGGCGCTCGACGCCTGGTGGAACGCGATCGCCTCGCTCCCCGAGGGCGCGTAGAGGCGTTACCCCCGCATCGCGGCGGCGGCCTCCACGGCTTCCATTTCAACCGCCCCCGCCAGGGCCGCGCCGATGAGGACGAGCGTCGGCGCCTTGTCCTCCCCGAGGGCGTCGCCGTCGATCAGGCCCCGCAGCGTCGTCGGCCGCGCCGCCTGCTCGCGCAGGGAGACATTCGTCAGGACGATCGCGGGCGTTCCTGCGTCGAGACCGCGCGCCACCATCGACTCCGCAAGGCGCGCCGCCGTGCGCCTGCCCATATAGACCGCAGTCGTGGCGCGCGGATCCGAGAGGGCCGCGAGGTCGAGATCGGCGGGAAGCCCCCCCTCCTTGTCGTGGCCGGTGACGAACTGCACGCGCCGGGCGGCCTTGCGGTCCGTCAGCGACACGCCGAGCGTCGCCGCGGCGGCGCTCGCGGTCGTGACGCCGGGGACGATCCGGACCGCAACTCCCGCCGCGCGGCAGGCCTCCACCTCCTCGCCGGTGCGGCCGAAGATCGCCGGATCCCCACCCTTGAGGCGGACGACGCGCTGCCCGGACCGAGCGAGCGACACGATCAGCCCGCAGATATCCTCCTGCCGGCAGAAATCGCCGTGGCCCTTCTTGCCCACATGTATGCGCCTTGCCTCGCGACGTGCGAGTTCGAGAACGCCCTGCGTGACGAGTCGGTCATAGACGACGACGTCCGCGGCCTGCATCTCGCGCATCGCCTTGAGCGTCAGGAGTTCGGGATCACCCGGCCCGGCGCCGACGATCACCACTTCCCCCGCACCCCGCTCGCCCTCCTCGCCGCCCCCGATCCCGGCAGCGATCTGCTCCAGCTTTTCCAGCCGGGCATCCTCGTCCGCCTGCGAAACGAAGGTGACGTCGACGAAGCGCTCCCAGAACTTCCGGCGGCCGGCGCGGTCGGGGACGAGCGTCTTCAGGCGGTCGCGGAACTCCTTCGCCGCCCGGCTCCAGCTTCCCAGCCCGGAAGGAAGCACCGCCTCGACGCGCCGCCGGATCGCCTGGCCGAGGATCGGGGCGGAGCCGTCAGTCGAGATGCCGATGACCACGGGCGAGCGGTTCACGATCGCGCCGAACTGGTAGTCGCAGAAGGCCGGCTTGTCGATGACGTTCACATGGCCCACGATCCGGCGCGCGGCCTCGGCGAACCGCACCGCCTCGTCTTCCTCCTCGATATCGCCGATGGCCATCACCGCCCCTTCGAGATCGGCCTCCGTCCACGCGCGCGCGACAAGCGCGATCGATTCCGGCTGGCCCTGCGCGAGAGCAACAAGTTCGGCGCAATGCACGGGCGCGACGACGCGCAGCCGCGCGCCCGCCGCCGCCAGAAGCTCCGCCTTCCAGGCGACCCCTTCCCCGCCGCCGACGAGCAGCGCGGGCTTGCCCGCGAGATCATAGAAGATGGGGAGCTTGGCGAGAGGCGCGAGGCGCGCCGGACGGGTCTCGGTGGGTGGAAAGTGCCGTGTCATGCCCCCGCCTCCACCGCCCGGTTCAGCGGACCGGTCGCATCATGGAAATCCGCGCCCTTGAATGTTTGCGCGACGTATCCCGCGCGGATGACGAAGTCTCCGAAGCGCTCCGCCTCCTCCCGTTCGCGGGCATAGCCGGCGAAGAGCGGATCGAGGGTCGCGAGGATCTGCTCCTGGGGCAGGTCGTCCGCATAGAGCTTCGACAGCCGCGTGCCGTCCGCCGCCGCGCCGAGATAGAGGTTGTAGCGTCCCGGCCCCTTGCCGACGAACCCGATCTCCGCGAGGTAGGGACGCGCGCAGCCATTGGGGCAGCCGGTCATGCGGATCACGATCTCGTCTTCCGCGAGCCCGTGCAGCGCGAGCCGCTCCTCGAGCGCGGTGACGAGATCCGGCAGGTAGCGCTCGCTTTCCGCGAGCGCGAGCCCGCAGGTGGGAAAGGCCACGCAGGCCATGGCGTTCCGGCGCAGGGCCGTCGCCTGGCTCGTCAGCCCGTGTTCCGCGACGAGCGCCTCGATGGCGGGCCGGTCCTGCGGGTCGACATTGGCGATGATGACGTTCTGGTTCGCCGTGCAGCGGAACTCGCCCTTGTGGATCCCGGCGATGCGCCGCATGCCCGTCAGCAGGGACGGACCGCCGGGAATGTCGCGCAGGCGTCCGTTCTCGATGAAGAGCGTGAGGTGGCTCCTGCCGTCCTCGCCCTCCACCCAGCCGTAGCGGTCGCCCGTCGAGGTGAAGCTGAAGGGGCGCGGATCCTCGAGCGCCTTCCCCACGCGCCGCTCCACTTCCGCGCGGAAGGCGGCGAGCCCGCGATCCTCGATCGTGTATTTCAGGCGCGCGCGCTTGCGGACGGAGCGGTTGCCCCAGTCGCGCTGCGTGGTGACGACGGCCTCGGCCACGGCGAGGGCGTCCTGCGGCTCGCAGAAGAGCATGACGTCTGCGACGCGCGGGAAGGTGTCGGGCTCGCCATGGGTCATCCCCATCCCGCCCCCGACCGTGACGTTCCAGCCGAGCACTTCGCCGGCCTCGTCGAGGATGGCGATGAAGCCGAGATCGTGGGCGAAGATGTCGACGTCGTTGTCCGGCGGGACGGCGACCACGGCCTTGAACTTGCGCGGCAGATAGGTCTTCCCGTAGATCGGCTCGGCGACCTCCTCGCCCCCGACGACAGGCTCCCCGTCGAGCCAGATCTCGCGGTAGGCGCTCGTGCGCGGGAGCAGGTGCTCGGACATCCGCGTGGCGAGATCGAGCGCCGCCTTGTGGGCGCGCGAGCGGTGCGGGTTCGAGGTGGCGAGCACGTTGCGGTTCACGTCGCCGCAGGCCGCGAGCGTATCGAGCAGCGCGTCGTCGATCGCCTGCATCGTCGTCTTCAGATTGTGCTTGATGACGCCGTGATACTGGAATGTCTGCCGCGTGGTGAGCCGCAGCGTTCCGTTGGCGTAGTCGCGCGCGATCCGGTCGAGCTTGAGCCATTGCTCCGGGGTGCAGACGCCGCCGGGGATGCGCAGCCGGATCATGAAGGAATAGGCCTTCTCCAGCCTCTTGCGCGTGCGCTCCGCCCGCAGGTCGCGATCGTCCTGCATGTACATGCCGTGGAACTTCACGAGCTGCTGCGAATCCTCGGTGATTCCGCCAGTGACGATCTGTGCGAGCTCTTCCGGGATCGCGCCGCGCAGATAGCCGCTTTCAGCCTTGATGTGTTCGTTGCGGGACAGCTTGTCGGTCATCGTCATTCTTTCGCTGGGGCGTTGGCGGATGCCGACGGGATCAATAGACGTCCTGCAGGTAGCGGCCGGAGCGTTCGAGCCCGGCGACCTGCTCCTCGGCCGCGTCGGGCGTCAGCGCCCGGACCTCGGCGAAGGCCTCCACGAGCGCGGCGCGCACGTCCTTCGCCATGGCATTGGCGTCGCCGCAGACATAGAACCGCGCGCCATTCTCAATCCAGTCGACGATCTCGCGCCGCCGCTCGGCGATGCGATGCTGGACATAGACCTTCTCCGGCCGGTCCCGCGAGAAGGCGAGATCCAGCCGCGTGAGGCTCCCCTCGGCGAGCGCTTCCTGCCATTCGAGCTGATAGAGGAAGTCGTGGGTGAAGCTGCGGTCGCCGAAGAACAGCCAGTTGCGGCCGCTCGCGCCGACGGCGCGGCGCTCCTGGACGAAGGCGCGGAAGGGCGCAACACCGGTGCCGGGGCCGACCATGATGATGTCGGCATCGTTTTCCGGAAGGCGGAAATGCCTGTTGGGCTTCAGGCGCACCTTCACGCTCGCCCCGGATTTCAGGCGATCGGCGACGAAGGTCGAGGCGACGCCCGCGCGCGGACGGCCGAAGCTTTCATAGCGGACGGCGGAGATCAGCAGGTGCGCCTCCTCGCCGACTTCCTTGCGTGACGACGCGATCGAGTAGGCGCGCGGCGGCAGCGGGCGCGTGAGCGCGCGAAGCTGCTCGCCGGCGAGCGTGGCGGGAAAAGCTTCGAGAAGGTCGACGAACTGGCGGCCGGCGACCCACTCGCGTGCCCTGCCCTCGTCGAGGAGCGCCTTCGCTCCCGCGTGACCGGTCGCCGCAGCATATTTCTCGACGAGATTGACCGATAGCGTCGTGACGTCGCGCTGCGTGACAAGTTCCCCCCGCAGCCCGTCGTCGACCAGCTGCGTCAGGCGGAGAATCTCGTCCACGAGGACGGGATCATTCTCGGGAAAGAGATCGAGCGCATCGCCCGGCTCATAGGCCGGCGCCAGCCCCTCGAACCCGAGAGCCAGATGGATCGTCTCCTTGGAAGAGCGCGACGAGTTGAGATCCACATGCTCGATCACCTCCGCCTCGACCGGATCACGCGAGGTCTCGCCCGCGACGCGCCCACCGAAATCCACGGCGACGACATTGGCGGCGACGGGCTCGGGGGCCAGCTCCTTGAGGCTTCTGGCGATCCAGTCGCGCGCCGGCGCTTCGAAATCGAGATCGCAATCCACGCGCTCGACGGCCCTCCGGCCCCCGAGCGCCTCGAGCCGCTCATCGATCGCCTTGCCGACCGAGCAGAAGTCCGGGTATGCGGAATCGCCCAGCGCCAGAACTGCGTAAGTCGTATCGGTGAGCGCGGGAGCGGACGCGGACATCAACGCGCCATAGGCGCGCGCGGCGCGGGCGGGCGGCTCGCCCTCGCCCCAGGTGGCCGCGATAACGATCACGCGCTTGTGCGAGGCCAGCGCGGCGACGTCGAGATCCGCGAAGTCGATGATCGTCGGCTTGAAGCCCTGCTTGCGCGCGAGCTTGGCCGCATCAAGCGCCAGCGCTTCCGAATTCCCCGACTCCGTCGCGTAGAGGATCGCCAGCGGCTCCGCCGGGCGCGCCGCCGGAGGGGCAGCGGGACTGGCGTTCGCCGCGTCGAGTCCGGCGAGGTAGCCTGCGAGCCAGGCGCGCTGCGTCTCGCTCGCTTGATTGAGGATGCGATTCAACCCGGCGATTGAATCGTCGTCGAACGGGGCCGTCTTCGGCAGGATGATCTGTGCGCTCATGCCCCCGAATCTCCTTCGGGACACGGTCCAAGTCAATAAAATGTACTTTTTAAAGAACATCGAAAGAGAGAGGATCGTTCTCTTTGCGACCCGGGCGGAAGAAGAATTCTCTCCTCTGCGGTTTGCGCAGCCGGGCGACAGCATGAAGCTGGTTGCGGAAGGGGGATCGGTGCAAGGGACGGAGTGACCGAAAATTGCTCTCGCGCAACGCTTCCGAGGGGAGATTGATCCTGCTTTTTTCTGACGGAACGGAGAAATATCTTTTCCACAATACAGGATTGATGAAGCGGATCTCCGCTTTTGGGGAGATTCGGGCGTCTGACGGTTGGAGAGCGTTTCCGAGCCGCGTTGACAATGTTCTTTTTAGCGAACATTTTCCCGCTCGACATCGGAGGCGACGAGTGGACGGTACCGACATCGACAGGGAAGAGAACGAGCTGCGTGCGGCGGAACTGGCGCAGGCGCTCGCCGGGGCGGATCTGCCCGGGCGGATCGCCGCCATCGCCGCCCGTATACCCGGCCGGATCGTCTTCACCACGAGCTTCGGCATCGAGGACCAGGCGATCACCCATGCGATCGTGGCCTCGGGCGCGCCGGTCGCGATCGTCACCCTCGACACAGGCCGCCTCTTTCCCGAGACCTACGAGGTCTGGGCCGAGACGGAGGCGCTTTATGCCCGGCGCATTCGCGCTGTCTATCCCGCGCATGACGATCTTGAAGCCCTGATCATCGACCAGGGGATAAACGGCTTTCGCATGTCCCCGGAGACGCGCAAGGCCTGCTGCGAGATCCGCAAGGTGCGCCCGCTCAAACGCGCGCTCGACGGCGCGCGGGGCTGGGTGACCGGGTTGCGCGCCGGACAGTCGCCGGGGCGGGCCGAGACCCCCTTCGTCGAAGTTCAGGATCTCGCCGGCCGGGCGGGCCTCAAGATCAACCCCCTCGCCGATTGGTCGCGCGCGCGGGTCGAGACCTATATCGCCGAGCACGGCGTCCCCTGCAACGTGCTGCATGATCGCGGCTTCCCCTCGATCGGCTGCGCGCCCTGCACGCGCGCCATCCGCCCCGGCGAGGACGAGCGCGCCGGGCGCTGGTGGTGGGAGAAGGACGGGCGGCAGGAATGCGGACTGCATGTCCGCGCGCCGGCCCGAATTGGAAACAAGGCGGATCATTCCGCAATCGGGAGAGCATCATGACGGCGCTTGCGTTGTCGCAGAACGGCGACTTCGTTGCTTCTCACTCGCCTGCAGGCGCAAGGGCGACGGCACGGCTGACACATCTGCAGAGGCTGGAGGCGGAGAGCATCCACATCATGCGCGAGATCGCGGCGGAGGCCGAGAATCCGGTCATGCTGTACTCGATCGGTAAGGATTCCTCGGTCCTCCTGCATCTCGCGATGAAGGCCTTCTATCCGGCAAAGCCGCCCTTCAAGCTGCTGCACATTGATACCGGCTGGAAGTTTCGGGAGATGATTGCCTTCCGCGACCGGCGGGCGGCGGAACTTGGGGTCGACCTTCTGGTCCATACCAATGCCGACGGAGTCGCGCGCGGGATCGGGCCCTTCACCCACGGTTCGGAAATACACACCGACGTGATGAAGACGCAGGCGCTGCGTCAGGCGCTCACGCTGCACGGCTTCGACGCCGCGATCGGCGGTGCGCGGCGGGACGAGGAGAAGTCCCGCGCCAAGGAGCGGGTCTTCTCCCTGCGCAATGCCCATCACCGCTGGGACCCAAAGCGCCAGCGCCCGGAGCCGTGGAAGATCTACAACACGCGCAAGCGTCAGGGCGAGTCGCTGCGGGTCTTCCCGCTCTCGAACTGGACCGAGCTCGACATCTGGCTCTACATCCACCAGGAGCGCATCCCGATCGTCCCCCTCTACTTCGCCGCAAAGCGCCCGGTCGTGGAGCGCGACGGCGTGCTGATCATGGTCGACGACGATCGCCTGCCCCTCGCCCCCGGCGAGCGTCCGCAGGAACGCCTTGTGCGCTTCCGGACCCTGGGCTGCTATCCGCTCACGGGAGCGATGGAGAGCCCCGCCGATACCCTCGAAGCCGTCATCCGGGAAACGCTCGAGGCGCGCACCTCGGAACGGCAGGGGCGCGTGATCGACAAGGACGGCGCGGCGTCCATGGAACGCAAGAAGCAGGAAGGCTATTTCTGATGACCCACCAGCCTTCATCCAGCGAATTTCTCGACGGCTTTCTCTCCGCGCACGGGAAGAAGGACGTCCTGCGCTTCATCACCTGCGGCTCCGTCGATGACGGCAAGTCGACCCTGATCGGCCGGTTGCTGCACGACACGAAGCAGATCTTCGACGACCAGGTCACCGCGCTCGAGGCGGATTCGAAGAAACACGGGACGCAGGCGGGGAAGATCGATTTCGCGCTCCTCGTCGACGGATTATCGGCCGAACGCGAGCAGGGCATCACGATCGATGTCGCCTATCGCTTTTTCTCGACGGAAAAGCGCAGCTTCATTGTGGCCGACACCCCCGGCCACGAGCAATACACCCGCAACATGGCGACGGGCGCGTCCAACGCCGAACTCGCGATCCTCCTGATCGACGCCCGCAAGGGCCTCACCCGCCAGACGAAGCGCCACAGCCTTCTCGTCTCGATGCTCGGCATCAAGCGCGTGGTGCTGGCGATCAACAAGATGGATCTGAAGGCCTGGTCCGAGACGACCTATCGCTCCATCATCCGCGACTTTGCCGGCTTCGCCGGACATCTCGGCTTCTCGGAGATCATCGGAATCCCGATCTCCGCGCTCGGCGGCGACAATATCGCAGCCAGATCCGGAGCGACCCCCTGGTACAGCGGCCCGACCCTGCTCGAATATCTGGAGAAGGTCCCGGCGGGGCAGTCACCCCTCGACGGGCCGCTGCGGTTCCCGATCCAGTGGGTGGCGCGGCCGGACGCGGATTTTCGCGGCTATGCCGGCACGATCGCGACCGGCAAGGTGGCGGTGGGCGACAGGATCCGCACCCTTCCCGCCGGGACCGAGGCGCGCGTGGCGCGGATCGTCACATATGACGGCGACATTCCCGCCGCCGTGGCCGGCCAGTCGGTGACGCTGACGCTCGACCGCGAGATCGACGCATCGCGCGGCGACATGATCTCCGGCGCGGATCATCTCCCCCAGGTGCGCGATCGCCTCGAAGCCCGCATCTTCGTGACGGCGGACCGTGAGATCCGGCCGGGCGACGTCCTCCTCGTCAAGATCGGTGCGGCTCAGGCGACCGGCACGGTCGAGTCGATCGCGGCGCGGATCGCTCCCGACACCATGGCCCGCGAAAGCGCGGATCGCCTCGAAGCGAACGACATCGCAGACGTGACGATCGCCCTCGACCGCCCCCTCGCCTTCGATTCCTACGCGAGCAACCGGGAAACCGGCGGCTTCATCCTGATCGACAGGGAGAGTTCCGACACCGCCGCGATGGGTCTGGTGCTTAACGGCGAGCAGCCCGAACGGCCGCGCAAGCTCGCCCTCGTCACCGGCCAGGAGAGCCCGGCGAATGCGCGCCCGCGACCGGCTACCGCCCGGCGGGCCGTCTCGGGGGAGGCGATCTCCTTCGCGCTCCTCGGCTTCCTGGTGACGACCGGGGTTGCGTACACGCTGACGCGCGATCCCGGAATTGCGCTCGCCATCGGCGTGATCGACGCCGCGCTTCGCGTCACGCTCGCAATTCCCCACCGCCTCCTGTGGCGCGGGCGCGGCTGAGGCGGGGCGGGAAAAAAAAGGCCGCGCATCGCTGCGCGGCCGAACCACCTGCGGGAGGTCTGTCGCAGGCGGCCTACAAACCTTCCTGTCCCCGGCTCATCGCCGCGATGCCGGTGCGGGCCACTTCCTTGAGGCCAACCACCGCCATCAGCTTGATGAAGCGCTCGACATCCTCGCTCGCTCCCGTCATCTCGAAGATAAACGAGGTCAAGGTCGCATCGAGTGTGCGTGCGCCGAAGGCGGAAGCGAGGCGCAGCGCCTCGACGCGCTGCTCGCCGGTCCCGACCACCTTCACGAGGCAAAGCTCGCGTTCCAGCGCTTCGCCGTTGACCGTGAGATCGTCGACGCGGTGAACCGGCACCAGCCGCTCGAGCTGGGACTTGATCTGCTCGATGACGTTCGCGGTCCCCGCCGTGACGATCGTGATCCGCGAGATGTGCTTCTCGTGCTCCGTCTCGGAAACGGTCAGGCTCTCGATATTGTAGCCGCGACCGGAAAAGAGCCCCGAGATCCGCGCAAGCACGCCGGGCTCGTTGTCGACGATCACCGCGAGCGTGTGGCGATTGACCGTCTGCGAAACGGTCTGTTCCGGATAATGCGTCTGACTGTTCATTACGTGCCCCGCCTCAAACGATGTTCTTGCGCAGATCTGCGATCGGTATTTCGTCGATTTCGTCGTGCCGGAGAATCCAGCTTTCGCGCATGGCCCCTTCGAGCCACTCCTTGAACGCCGGCAGGCCGAGGATCGCGTCCATATAGGCGCGCGTCTGCGCATCGACCGGCCAGCCATAGGTATCGAGACGGGTCACGACGGGGGCATACATGGCGTCCGCCGCTCCGAACTCCGCGCCGAACAGGAACGGCCCGCCGGCGCCGAATCGGTCGCGGGCGTCCTTCCAGATCTCGATGACCCGCGCGACATCGGCCGCAACTTCCGGACCGCGATCGCGGTGGGCGAAGCGCTTGCCGAGATTCATCGGCATGGCGATCCGCAGGGGGCGGAAGCCCGCATGCATCTCCGCCGCGATGGAGCGAGCAAGCGCTCGCGCCGCCGGATCCCGCGGCCATATCGGAAGCTCCGGATGCCGCTCCGCGAGCGTCTCCATGATGGCGATCGATTCCCAGACGCGCGTCTCGCCCTCGATCAGGATCGGGACCTTGCCCGCGGGCGAATAGGCGAGGATGCGCTCGCGCGTATCCGGCTGCTCCAGTGGAACGAAGGCCTCATCGAAGGCCAGGCCATGATGGCGCATCAGGATCCACGGCCGGAGCGACCAGGAGGAATAGACCTTGTTGGCGATGACGAGCGTCGGCATGTCTACGATTTTCTCGGTACGTCTTCGAAGAAGGGGCGGGACCGCGTCCCGCCCGGATCACACCAGCATCTTGCCCTTTTCGTCGATGACGGAACCGATATCCTGCGCCTCCTCGGAGAGGTAGTCGTTCAGGATCATTTCGTTATGGGCCTTGCCCGAGGGAATCATCGGGAAGCAGTTTTCGGTCTTGTCGACGATGCAGTCGAAGATGACCGGACGATCGACCTCGATCATCTCCTTGATGGCCGCGTCGAGATCCCCGGGCTTCTCGCAGCGCATGCCGACCGCGCCATAGGCCTCGGCGAGCTTGACGAAGTCGGGAAGCGATTCGGAGTAGCTCTGCGAATAGCGCCCGCCATGCAGCAGCTCCTGCCACTGGCGCACCATCCCCATATATTCGTTGTTGAGGATGAAGATCTTGACAGGCGCGCGATACTGCACCGCCGTCGACATCTCCTGGATGTTCATCAGGATCGACGCCTCGCCGGCGATATCAACGACAAGGGCGTCGCGATGCGCGAGCTGCACGCCGATCGCCGCCGGGAGGCCATAGCCCATGGTCCCGAGCCCGCCGGACGTCATCCAGCGGTTCGGCTTGTCAAAGCCGAAATACTGCGCCGCCCACATCTGGTGCTGCCCGACTTCCGTCGTCACGAAGGTCTCGCGCCCGCGCGTCGCCTCAAAGAGACGCTCGACCGCGAACTGGGGCTTGATGACCTCGCTCGAGGGGCGATAGGCGAGGCACTTGCGGGTGCGCCAGACCTCGATCTGGTCCCACCAGCGCGCGAGCGCCTTCCGGTCGATCTGCGGCGACATCGACCGGAACAGGCGCACCGTGTCCTCCAGCACATGCCCGCAATCGCCCACGATGCCGAGATCGACCTTGACGTTCTTGTTGATCGACGAGGCGTCGATATCGACGTGGATCTTGCGCGAATTCGGGGAGAAGGCGTCGAGCCGCCCGGTGATGCGATCGTCGAACCGCGCCCCGATGCAGATCATCAGGTCACAATCATGCATCGCGAGGTTCGCCTCGTAGGTGCCGTGCATCCCGAGCATTCCGAGGAACTGGCGATCGGATGCCGGGTAGGCGCCGAGCCCCATCAGGGTCGAGGTGATCGGATAGCCCGTGAGCCGGACCAGTTCGCGCAGCAATTCGGATGCGTGCGGCCCGGAATTGATGACGCCGCCGCCGGTATAGAAGACGGGGCGCTTGGCCGCGCCGATCAGCTCCACGGCCGCGCGAATCTTGTCGAGATCGCCCTTGACCGTGGGATGATAGGTCTTGTGCTGGCTGTTCGTCGGGCGCGCATAGAGCCCGCTCTTGAACTGGATGTCCTTCGGCAGGTCGATCACCACCGGGCCGGGGCGGCCATTGGCGGCGACGTAGAAGGCCTCGTGCAGGATGCGCGGCAGGTCCTCGATGTTCTTGACGAGGTAATTGTGCTTCGTGCAATGGCGCGTGATGCCGACCGTATCGCATTCCTGGAACGCGTCCGAGCCGATGAGATGCGTCGGGACCTGACCGGTGATGCACACGAGCGGGACCGAATCCATCAGGGCGTCGGTGAGGCCGGTGACCGCGTTCGTCGCGCCGGGGCCGGAGGTAACGAGGACGACGCCGACCTTGCCCGAGGAGCGTGCATAGCCCTCCGCCGCGTGGACGGCGCCCTGCTCATGGCGCACGAGCACGTGCTCGATCGTGTCCTGATGAAAGAGCGCATCGTAGATCGGAAGCACGGCCCCGCCGGGATAGCCGAAAATATGCTCGACGCCCTGATCCTGGAGGGCGCGGACGACCATTTCCGCTCCGGTCATCATCTCGCTCATGGGTCGCTTCCTTCAGCTCGTCCGGTGGTTTGAATGTTGTGTGTTTCGACCAATAAAAAAGGCCCCGAAGGGGGGCCTGCGCGCCATCGCCGGATCTTGCGGGTCAGACCCGCTCCGTCGATGGCGTTCGAATTACGAGAATAAGCGTGCGCATTTGCCGCGAGTCTCTTCGTGAAAGTTGCGCGGAAACTATACCACCAGGGACAGCCGGTCAAGGGCGCAGGCGATCAATATCGGATAATGTCTGGCGCGATCAGATCACATGCCGCAGGGCCACCGGGAGCGAGGCGAAAAGATCCGCAAGCTTGACCTGGCTTCCGATGGGGCTGGGTTCGGAACCCGCGAACGCGTCGGCAAGTTCCGTGTCCACCATGTCCGGCGGAATGCGCAGCACGGTGTCGCCCCACCATTCGGCGGCGGGCAGCGGGCGCTCTCCGCCGCGCACCCCCTCCCCCGCGAGACGCGCCGCCGCCACGATCATGAGCGAGGAGGAGCGCCTTCGGGCGAATGCCACGACATTCGTCGCCCGCCTGCCGCGCGCCTCGAGCGGGATGTACTCGCTCTCGGCGAAGAGGCTCGCGCCTTCCTGCCGCAGAGCGAGCACGCGCTGGATCACCGCCTGCTTGACGCGCCCGTCGCGCCATTGCGCCATCAGGGCGGAAGGGTCGCCGCCCTGTCCGAGCGCGGCCTCGCGGGCCGCGAAGTCGACGGGCCGCCGGTTGTCCGGATCGACGAGGCTGAAATCCCAGAACTCGCCTCCCTGGAAGAGGTCCGGGACACCCGGGCAGACATTTCGCAGGAATGCCTGGGTCAGCCCGTTGAGAGCGCCCACGGGCGCGATCTCGCCGACATACCCGGCGAGGTCCGAGAGGAACCGCGCGCTGATCGCCGGGTTCATGACCGCATCGAGGAAGCGGCGGCACGAGGCCTCGTACGCCTCGTCCGGCGCGCGCCACGAGGAGTTCAGCTTGCCCTCGCGCAGCGCCTTCATCTGCCATCCGGCAAGACGTTCGGCGTAGTCCTTCAAGCCGGCAGAGTCGTCCGGAGCGAGTTCCAGCGGCCAGGACCCGACGAGCGTCTGGTAGAGCATGTACTCATCCGCCGGATCGACCGTATCGAGCGAGAAGCGCCGGTTGAGTTCGAACCACCGCGAGACTCGCTCCGCCCAGCCGGCAGGATCCTCGCTGACCGCGGCGAGGCGCGCGCGGACATCTTCGCCGCGCTTGTGGTCATGCGTCGCGGTGGTGAGCATGGACCGCGGATAGTGCTCGCTCCGCAGGATCATGTCTTCGTGGAAGGCCTCGCGCGGATAGGCGAAGCGCCCGGCATCGAAACCGACATCGTTGCGGGAGAGAAGCCGTCCGTAGCGATAGAAAGCGGTGTCCTCGACGGCCTTGGCGGCAATCGGCGCGGAGAGCTGCTGAAACCGCGCGACGGCCTCGGCTCTCAGCTCCACATCCGACCCGGTCGCCCCGCCGAGCCAGCCGGCGACCAGATCGACGACGGCCCCCTCCCCCGGTGCGCACAGCTCGCGCGCGACCTCGACCGCCTGGGCGAGGATCGGAGCGTCCGAACCCGGCGCTCCCCCGCCGGTGGCGTAGGTGCGATAGGCGGGAAAGGCGGCAATCAGCGTGGTGATCGCCCGGCGCAGGGCCGCGAAGGTGATGTCCCTGGTTTCGAGGGATTCGCCCGCGAGCGCGTGGAACGCGCGGGCGCAGGAATCCAGCTGCCCGGCGAAATCCCGCACGAGCAGTTCGTTGCGGGCGTCCAGCTCCTCGCTCTCGAAATCGGGATAGCGCCCGCTCACCTCGCTCCACAGCACCGCGAGCGGCTCCTCTCCCGCAGCGTCGTGCTGCAGGCCGCTGACGAGGTTCATGAACTCGTAGCCGGTCGTCCCGTCCACCTGCCAATCAAGGGAGAGATGCTCGTCCGCCCCGAGAATCTTCTCCACGACGATATAAGCCGGCCCCGGCGGCGCGTCCGGCGGCCTCAGCGGGTCGAGGGTGACGAGGCGCTCGCGCAGGGTATGGCAATAGCCGGCAGGATCACGCAGGCCGTCGATATGGTCGATGCGCACCCCGTCGATCAGCCCCTCCCTGTAGAGCCGCAGCGTCACGCTGTGCACGAGGTCGAAAACGGTCGGGCTCTCCACGCGCAGCCCGATGAGCTCGGTGATGTCGAAGAACCGGCGCCAGTTGATCTCGTCCCCCGCGCAGCGCCACCAGGCGAGGCGGAAGTTCTGGCGCTCCAGCAGCGCGTGCAGGGCGCCGTGATCGCGATAGAGGTCGAGGGCCGGCTGGAGGCGATCTCCCATCGAGGCGAGGACGCGGCATGAAGCGAGAAAGCTCGCCCTATCCTGCGCTTCCTCGAAACGCGTGACGAGGGCCTCGAAATCCTCCCCGCCATGCCCGAGGATCTCGGGATAATCCTCCGGGCGGATCGGGAAGCGATGATGGTGATAGGCGACGGCGAAGCTTTCCAGCGCTTCGTCGAAGACAAGCTCCAGATCGCCCGCCGCGAGGGTCTCCCCGTAGGGCATGCCGAGAAACGGCGCGAGGATCTTTCCGCGCAGGCGCTCGTCGGGCGTGTCCCAGTCGATATCGAAAAAATGCGCATAGGGGCTGTCGCGCCCGTTCTCCAGCACGTCGAGCCACCAGGGATTATCCGCCCCGCCCACGGCCATGTGGTTCGGAACGATGTCGACGATCAGGCCGAGGCCGTGGCGGCGAAGCTCGGCCACCATTTCCCGCAACCCCTCCTCGCCCCCGAGCTCCGGATCGACCCGGGTCGGGTCAACCCCGTCATAGCCATGTGAGGACCCAAGCCGCGAGGTCTGGATCGGCGAGGCATAGACGTGGCTGACGCCGAGGCGCGCGAGATAGGGCGCGATCCGCGCGGCGTCAGCGAAGGTGAAGGCGCTGTTGAACTGCAGGCGGTAGGTGGCGCGCGGCGTCATCGCTCCCTCCCCGGTTCAGCCTTGCGCGAGGCGCCGCCCCGCAAAGACTTCAGGCGTTCCATGCGCTGGCGCGCCTTCGGACCGTCAAGCGCATGCCCCGGCAGCCGTCGTCGCCAGTTGGGATGCGCATCGGTGGTTCCGGGAAGATTCGGCTGCTCGACGAGCGCGCAAATATCCTCCGCCGGAATGATCGCGAGATCGCAGGCGCTCGCCCCGACATAGGCGATCCCCGCATCCGCTACCCGGTCGTCCTCCTCGGACTCGGGCAGGTCGAACGACGCGACCTGCGCCTCGACGCAGGCCTCCCGGAAACGCAGTCGGTCGTAATTGCGCTGCGCCATCTGCACGCCGAAATCCTCGTTGTCGGGCAGCTCGCCCAGCCTGTCGCGCCAGGCGATGTCGTTTCCCCGCCACCAGCCGGCGAGCGTGGGAAGATCGTGCGTGGTCGTCATCGCGACGGCGTGTTCGGCCCATTCCTCCGGCGGGCGGAAGCGCCCGTCCGCCTCCCGCTCGAAGAACAGTACCCGCATCCCGAGGATGCCTGCCTGGTCGAGACGGCCACGGAAGCCATCGGGAACCGTTCCCAGATCTTCCCCGATCACGATGGCGCGGTTCCTGTGCGATTCGAGGGCCACAATCCGCAGCATGTCGTCGAGGGGATAGTTCAGGTAGACCCCTTCGCTGGACTTCATGCCCCACGGCACGAGCCAGAGGCGCGCGAGCCCCATCACGTGATCGATCCGAACACCGCCGGCGCAACGCATCGCGGCGCGCAGGGTCGCAATGAACGGAGCGAAGCCGCGATCCCGCAGGGCCATGGGCGAGAACGTCGTGAGCCCCCAGTCCTGCCCCGTGGGACCAAGCGGGTCCGGCGGCGCGCCGACGCTGGCGCCCTGGAGGATGTCGTGCGGATGGCTCCAGGCATGGCTGCCGCCGCCGTCCATGCCCACCGCCAGATCGGCGATCAGGCCAATGCCCATTCCCGCGGCGCAGGCCCGCTGCTGCGCCCGCAACAATGATCGCTCTGCAAGCCATTGCAGGAAGGCGTGGAAGACGATCTCCTCGACATGCTCGCGCGCGAAGGCCGCGACCGCCGGGCTCGCCGGGTCGCGGTAGGGCTCAGGCCAGCCCTGCCAGCCGCCTGCGCCCGTCTCGCGCAGGAAATGCGCATGCAGCGCCTCGTAGGTGGCGTGCTCTTCGAGCAGCGCCCCGCGTTTCGCGCGGAAAGTTGCGAATTCCGCCCGTTGCTCAACCGTTCCATCAACTTCGAATCGAGCGAAGAGCCGACGCAGGCCCGCGAGCTTGCGAGCGCCCTCATCAGCCCATTCAATAAGCTCCGCGCCCCCGCCCGGGATCTCCGCGACCGAAGCGAAATCAGAATCAAAGACGGCTGCGGGATCGGCGTAGAGCGCGTTGTGGAAGAGACGTGTCGAGGGGGAATAGGGGCTGCTCCGACCCGGATCGGCGGCGAAAAGCGCGTGTGTCGGACTGATCGCGACAGCGTCCGCGCCGCCCGAGGCGGCGGTCTCGGCAAAATCCGCGAGCGCGCCGAAATCGCCGAAGGTGGAGTAGCGCGTCGGCGGGAGGGAGTATATCTGCGCCGCGAGGCCGTACGCCTTCCGATCTCCGAACACGTCGCGAAGAGACAGGGCGCGCGGCGGGGCCACGGCGAGCGTCACCGTATGCCCGCCCAGTTCCAGCAGGTGATATCCGGGCTCGAGAATGGGCGGAACGGACAGACCGCCGACGCCCGGCACAAGCCGCAACTCCCGCCGCTCGCCATTCTCCAGGCGCAGCGCCGCCACTGTCGCGGATGCGAGTCCCGGCGGCAGCAGCGTCGGGGCGCCGACATCCGTTGTGATGAACGACAACCCCTCGCCTCGCTTTTGCGCCAGCAGATGATCCCGGCTCTCGCGGATCCCGGCCTCCCCGCCGACATCAAGGCCGATGGCCGACAGCGCCGCCTCGAGAGTGGCGGCGCCAACCTCGCGCGTCTCTCCCCGGAAGTCCGTCCAGGAAAGGGAGAGGCCCGCGGCCAGCGCGAGATCCCGAAGAGGGTCCATCGTCAATCGTTCTCCTCCAGCCATAGAATGGTTGTCTTGCCGCCGAGCTCCGTCTGCGATGCCCCTCGGCGAGACACCCCGCGCCCGACGACAAAGGCGGGTTCGCCTTGCGGCAATCCCTCGGTTCCGGCGTCGACAGCGTCGTCGGCAAGGTTGGCGGCGAGAGTCATCACGGTTCCGCCTGACAGACGCCAGCGCGCCACGACTGCCTTGGGCCCGATCGCCCGCGCCCCAAGCGACTCTGCTCCCGCAAGCCCGGGCGTGATGGACAACCGCCGCAGGCTCAGAAGGTTGCGGCAGAAATCCTCATGGACGCCGTCGCCGCCCTCCCCGGCGATCATCGGCCGCGATCGCTCGAAGGTCTCGAGGGCGTTGGGGTCGGGGATCCGCTCGCGCTTCTCCTCGTCGGCGAATTCGGGAAAGGCCGCGAACTCCTTCCGCCGCCCGTCCCGGACGAGTTGCGCCAGCCCGTCGTGATGATCGGTGAAGAACAGGAAAGGCTCGCGCGAGCCCGTCTCTTCCCCCATGAAGATCATCGGAATGTGAGGGTTGAGAAGCAGCAGTGCCGTTGCGGCGGCGATCGATTCCGCGTCCGCAAGGGCAGCGAGACGCTCGCCGAAAGCGCGGTTCCCGACCTGATCGTGGTTCTGGATGCAGTCGACGAAAGCGGTCACAGGCAGGTGAGCGCTCGGCGTGCCTCGCCCGCTTCCGCCGGGCGGCGCTTCGCCCTGATAGACGAAGCCCTCGGCGAGGGAGCGCGCCAGCTTCTCCGCGGGGGCGTCGGCGAAGCCGCCGTAATAACCGTGATGCTCTCCCGTCAGCATCACATGGATGCAATGATGGAAGTCATCGTTCCATTGGGCGTCGAACGGGCCCTCGAGGAAGCGCGCGTCATTATGCTCGTTCTCGAGAACGAGATGGACATGCCGTCCCGGCTCGACATTGTCGCGCACCGCCTGCCCGACTTCCTCCAGCCAGTCGCTTTCCTTGATCGCGTGCACCGCGTCGAATCGCAGGCCGTCGAAGCGGTACTCCATCAACCAGTAGAGGACGTTCTCCGTGAAGTAGCGCCGGACCTCCGGGTGACGGAAGTCGATCGCCCCGCCCCAGGGGGTGTGAACGTCCTCCCGGAAGAATCCCGGGAAATAGCTCGCCATGTAATTCCCGTCCGGGCCGAAATGATTGTAGACGACATCGAGGAAGATGCTCATCCCCAGTTCATGCGCCCGGTCGACAAGCGCCTTCAGCTCCTCGGGCGTCCCGTAGGCCGTGTCCGGCGCGTAAGGCAAGACGCCGTCATAGCCCCAGTTGCGAGCGCCCGGAAAATCGCCGATCGGCATGAGCTCGACTGCGGTGATCCCGATATCGGCCAGCGCGGGGAGCTTCTCGGCGATCCCCGCATAGCCGCCGAGAAGTCCGGCGTGGAGCTCGTAGAGAACGGTCTCTTCCCACGGTTTTCCCATCCAGTCTGCACATCGCCACGCATAGGCGGTCGGATCAACGATCACGCTCGGATCGTGCACGTCCGGACCCTGCAGCCGGGAAACCGGATCGGGGACAAGCAGCCCGTCATCAAGCCGGTAGCGGTAGCGCACGCCTGCTCCGCATTCCGCCTCGACCTCGAACCAGCCGCCCTCGCCGCGCTCCATCGCGATCGGCTCGGCATCTTCGACGACAAGATCGACCGCCTTCAGCGCCGGCGCGAAGAAGCGGAATCGGGTACGGTTGCGCGCCAGGAGAGCCGCTCCCGCGCTCGTCGCGAACTGAAAGCCGCTCATCATGGCTCCTTGTGCAAGGTCGCCGCGAGCAGGACGGCGGAGCGTTCGGCGACGTGATAGAGATGCCCCCTGAGCGTCCCTTCGGCGCGGGTTGGATCGGCGCTGTCGACCAGGAACCGCCAGGCCGCATCCGGCTTCGGCAGATGAAAGTCGATTCGTGAGGACGACGCGTTCATCAAGAGGGCCACGATCGAAATCGATCCGTCCTCATTCTTTTCCGCCCGCCGCATCACGAAGGCGCGCCGCTCCGGGTCGTTCCAGTCTTCCGGAGAAGGCGTCGCGCCATTCTCGTCGAACCAGTCGATGTCCCGCAGGCCCGGTGCGACCTCGTCGCCGTAGAGGAAGCGCTTGCAGCGGATCACGGGATGGTCTCGGCGAAGGCGGATGAGCCGGGCCACGAAGTCGGAGAGCGCCTCACCCTCGGGTGAGCGAGCGACCTTCCAGTCGACCCATGAAATCTCGTTGTCCTGGGCATATGCGTTGTTATTGCCGCTCTGGCTCCGCCCGAATTCATCGCCGGCGAGCAGCATCGGCGTGCCGAGCGATGCGAAGAGCGTCGTCAACATCGAGCGCGTCACGCGCTGCCGGGTCTCGAGGATCGCGGGATCGGCCGTCGGCCCCTCCGCGCCCCAGTTGCGGGAGTAGTTTTCCGAGTGGCCGTCGCGGTTGTCCTCGCCATTGGCCTCATTGTGCTTTTCCTCGTAGGTCACGAGGTCGGCGAGCGTATAGCCGTCATGGGCGGCGATGAAATTGACGGAGGCCCAGGGCCGGCGCGCGCGCCTGTCGAAGACATCCCCCGATCCGGTCAGCCGCGCGGCGAGATCGGAGCGCATCCCCGGATCGCCGCGCCAGTAGCGGCGCACGCCGTCGCGGAAGCGGTCGTTCCATTCCGCGAAACTCGGCGGATGGTGGCCGAGCTGGTATCCGCCGGGACCGATATCCCAGGGTTCGGAGATCAGTTTCTTGCGCGACAGGATCGGGTCCTGCCGCAGGGCGTCGAAGAAGCCCGCGCCCGGATCGAAACCGTGCGGCTCGCGCCCGAGCGTGACGCCGAGATCGAAGCGGAATCCGTCGACCCGATACGAGGTCGCCCAATAGCGCAGGCTGTCCATGACCATCTGGACGACGCGGGCGTTGGAGAGGTTCACCGTGTTGCCGGTGCCGGTGTCGTTGATGGAGTGACGCGGGTTGTCCGGAAGCAGGCGGTAGTAGCTCGCATTGTCGAGCCCGCGCCAGGAGAGCGTCGGCCCGAGTTCGCCACCCTCGCAGGTATGGTTGTAGACGACGTCGAGGATGACCTCGATCCCCGCCGCGTGGAGGCGCCTGATCGCGATCCGCAATTCGTCATTGTCGCCCGCGCGCGTCATGTAGCGGGCCTCCGGCGCGAAGAACGAGAGCGTGTTGTATCCCCAGTAATTGACGAGCCCCTTCTCCTGCAGGAACCGGTCCTGCTGGAAGGCGTGGATCGGCATCAGCTCGATGGCGGTCACGCCGAGACGCTTCAGGTGCTCGATCACCGCCGGATGTCCCAGGGCCGAATAGGTCCCGCGCTCCGGCACGCGCACCTCGTCAAGGAGCATCGTCAGGCCCTTGACATGCGCCTCATAGATGACCGTCTCCGACCACGGGACGTTCGGCGCCCGGTCGTCGCCCCAGTTGAAACTATCGTCGACGACAACCGATTTCGGGATTGCCGGCGCGCTGTCGCGGCGGTCGAACGACAGATCGGCGCGGGGGGAATTCACGCGATACCCGAACAACGCGTCCGTCCAGCGCGTCTCGCCAAAGAGGCTCTTGGCATAGGGGTCGACGAGGAGCTTGTTCGGGTTGAACCGGTGGCCTCGCGCCGGCTCATAAGGGCCATAGGCGCGATATCCGTAGAGAAGCCCCGCGCGGACATGCGGGAGATAGCCGTGCCAGACCTCGTCGGTCCATTCCGGCATGTCGTAATTGGCGATCTCTCTCCGCCCCGTCGGATCGAAGATGCAAAGCTCCATCCGCTCGGCATGCGCCGAGAAGACGGCGAAATTCACGCCGAGGCCGTCCCAGGTCGCACCGAGAGGGTACGGGCTCCCCGGTGACAGGCGATCGGGCAAGGATGGCATTGTGCGTTATCCCTCGAAGCGGAAGACGGAAGCGGAAAGAGGCGGCAGCGCCAGTTCGAGGCAATGCGGCCGGCCGTGGGCGGGTTCAGGAATGGCGTTCACCCCGCCTCCGTTCCCGAGGTTCGAACCCCCGTAGATCCCGGCGTCGGAATTGAACATCTCGCGCCAGCGGCCCGCCTCCGGAACGCCGACGCGGTAGCGCTCCCGCGGCACCGGGGTCATGTTGAGGACCACGAGCAGCGGCTTCGCGCCGTCGTGCATCCGCAGATAGGCGAAGACGCTGTTCGTGGCGTCCGCTCCCACCACCCAGTCGAATCCCGCGGGATCGGCGTCGCTCGCATGAAGGGCCGGCTCGCGGGTATAGAGGCGGTTGAGGTCACGCAGGAGCATCTGCAATCCGGCATGACCGGGATCCTTCAGGAGCCCCCAGTCGATTTCGCCGTCATGGCTCCATTCGCGATGCTGCCCGATCTCGCAGCCCATGAAGAGCAGCTTCTTGCCGGGATGCGTCCACATGAAGGAGAGGTAGGCGCGGAGATTGGCGAGCTTCTGCCAGGCGTCGCCGGGCATCTTGCCGAGCAGCGACCCCTTCCCGTGCACCACCTCGTCATGCGAGATCGGCAGGACGAAACGCTCCGAGAAGGCGTAGACGAGGCCGAAGGTCAGTTCGTTGTGGTGGTAGGAGCGATACAGCGGCTCGCGCTCGACATACTGGAGCGTGTCGTGCATCCAGCCCATGTTCCACTTGTAGCCGAAGCCAAGCCCGCCCTGCGAGACCGGCTGCGAGACGCCCGGCCAGGCCGTCGATTCCTCCGCGATGGTCACCGCTCCGGGCGCGCGCTCGGCCACGATGGTGTTGAGGCGGCGCAGGAAGTCGATCGACTCGATGTTCTCTCGCCCGCCGAACCGGTTGGGAACCCATTGCCCGTGCTCGCGGCTGTAGTCGCGGTAGAGCATCGAGGCGACCGCGTCGACGCGCAGCCCGTCCACATGGAAGCGCTCGAGCCAGTAGAGCGCGCTCGCGATCAGGAAGCCCTGCACCTCCCGCCGGCCGAGATTGTAGATGTAGGTGTTCCAGTCCTGGTGATACCCCTCGCGCGGGTCCTCGTGCTCGTAGAGCGCCGTCCCGTCAAAGCGGGCGAGGCCATGGGGATCGGTCGGGAAATGCGCCGGGACCCAGTCGACGATGACGCCGAGATTGGCGCGGTGCGCCGCATTGACGAAGCGCGCGAAGCCCTCCGGCGTACCGTAACGCGCTGTGGGCGCGAAGAGGGCCAGGGGCTGGTAGCCCCATGATCCGCCGAACGGATGCTCGGCGATGGGCAGGAACTCGATATGCGTGAAGCCGAGATCGGCGACATACGGGATCAGGCGCTCGGCGAGCGTGTCCCAGTCAAGGAAGCCCGTGTGATCCCCCTCGGGCCGCAGCCACGAGCCTGGATGGACCTCGTAGACGGAGATCGGCGCGTCGGCGGCGTGGCGCGCCGCGCGCTTCGCCATCCACTCCTCGTCCGTCCAGCGAAACTCCCAGGGAGGCGCGACGATCGAGGCCGTCGCCGGTGGGGCTTCAGTCCTCCGGGCCAGCGGGTCCGCCTTGTGCGGCAGCGTCTGGCCGTTGGCGCCGACGATCTCGAACTTGTAGCGCTCCCCCGCCCTCAATCGCGGGACGAACAATTCCCAGACGCCGGCATCGTGGCGCAGGCGCATCGGGTGACGGCGGCCGTCCCAGCTGTTGAAATCCCCGACCACCGAGACGCGGCGCGCATTCGGAGCCCAGACGGAGAAGGCGACGCCCTCCACCCCCTCGATCGTCGCGATCCGGGCGCCAACACGCTCGGGGAGTTCCCAATGCGCGCCCTCGGAAAACAGATGCAGGTCGAGATCCCCGAGGACCGGGCCAAACGAATAGGGGTCCTCGGTCTCCTGGATGCTGTCCGGCCAGTGAATCTGCAGGAAATACGGCCGGCGCGCCGGAAGCTTTCCGACGAACAGCCCCTCGGCCGCCTGCTGCAGCTCGCCGAGGACACTCCCGTCATCCCGCGCCACCGCCTCGACCCGAACCGCTCCGGGCTGGAAGCTACGCAGGACGGGACCGTCCGGCGTGTCGTGGACCCCCAAAAAGGCGAAGGGATCCGTCAGGCGCCCCGCGAGCGCATCGATGGCAGCGGCTTCAAGGCCGTGGAATCCGGCGGATTGATCGCTCACGAGCTATCCTTCCGTTTATCGAGGAGACGACGGGCGACGCCCGCGAAGCCCTGTAGGGGAACGTCGAGCCAGTTCGGCCGGTTCGCCGCCTCGTAGCTGATTTCGTAGGCCGCCTTTTCGAGCACGAGCAGGTCCAGGAGGCTGTCCGACGGCAGGCCCTCCGGATGCGTCTCGCGATAGGCGGCGATGAAGGCCTCCTCCACGCGGACCCGGAACAGGTGACGCAAGTGATCGACGCGCGCCTCCGTGATCGGCCCGCGTGGGGTGTGACGGTGTTTCGTCAGGTTGGAGGCCGCGTAGTCGAAGGAGCGGATGATCCCGGCCACGTCCCGCAGGGGACTCGCCTTGGCCCGGCGCTCGTCGAGCGGCCGGGAAGGCTCGCCCTCGAAGTCGATGAAGATGACGTCGGAGCCGGCCACCAGCACCTGCCCCAGATGCAGATCGCCATGAACGCGCGTCATCACCGCCCCGGCGAGATCCTGCGCCAGTTCGCCGGTGAGATCGAGAAGCTCGTCCCGGGCCGCCATCAGTTCGGCCACCCGCTCGGCATCCCGGGGGTCGCCCCAATCGGCATGCCTCTCGAGAACCTTGAACGCGCCCTTGAGCTGCGCAGCAACCGACTTCCGCAGGGCGTCAGCGTCCTTTTTCGTCGCCCGTTCCGGCGCGAAATCGACGTCATCCGTCTCGCGGCCCAAAACGAGATGCATCTCCGCGAGCCGGCGGCCGAGAATCCCGGCGAAGGAGACATAGGTGTCGAAGAGGTCCGTCGCGGCATCGACCTCCTCTTCCGCCATCATCGACAATTCGTCGATCGTGCGGTCGAGGTAGTTCAGCGTCCAGTCCCAGCCGTCGCCCTGGTTGAGAATGAAACCCTGCGCGATCGCAATCGTCGTCGGCGTCCCGTCTGCCGCGACGTTCTTCACCTCCCCGAGGAGCGGCGCGGCGTTGGCGAAGCCGGCTTGCGTGAGGTAGCGGCTCATCTCGGCTTCCGGATGGATGCCGCTGGTGAGCTTGCGCAGAAGCTTGATGACGAGCGTCCTCCCGACAATCAGCGTCGAGTTGCTCTGCTCGGCGGACAACCACTCCACCTCAGCATCGCTCCCGAGATCGATTTCGGCGAGCTTCTCCGTCGGCTCGAATACGATCTCCCCCTCGTCGATGGAGAATTTCGCGTTTTCGAGCAGACCGGACATGATCGCACGCCCGAAGGCCGGCATGACGAAGCCGTCGGTCAGGTAGCCGACCCGCCTGCCCTGCCGCACCCGCGCCAGGGCGAGTTGCGGAGCGAAAGGCGGCAAGGCCTCGTCGTCCCAGGCAATGGCGAGGGGGAGCGTATACTTGGCCGTTCCCGCTTTCGTGGTCACGTCCACGATCGAGACGATCACCGTCCCCGTATCGGTGGCGAGGGTCGCCGTGGCGGAAACTTTCGCGTTCTCGAAGGCGGCGTCCTTGCCCTGGAACCACCTGCGCTGCGGAATGTATTGGGGGAGGACATCGCGCTCGAGCGTCTCGAGCGAGCGGCCCGCGAGGACATCGCCGACGCCGCCCCGCAGGACGAATGTCACGTGCTCCGGCTCCATGCCCGACGTCGCCGTGCTCCAGACCGGCGGCTCGACGCCCTCGCTCAGCTCGAACCAGTAGAACCCGAAGGGCGGCAGCGTGAGCAGGTAGGGCAGCTGGCCGATCGTCGGGAACGACGCGCCGCCGGACATTTCGACCGGAACGCTACCGGCGAATTCCGACAGGTTGAGCTCCACCGCCTGCGCCTGCCGCGACACGTTGGCGATGCACAGGATGCGCTCGCCCTCATGCTCGCGGAGATAGGCGAGGATCTTGCGGTTGGCCGGCCGCAGGAAGCGGATCGTGCCCCGGCCGAAGGCATGATGCTGCTTGCGCACGGCGAGCATGCGCCGAACCGAATTGAGCAGCGAATTCGGATCGCGCAGCTGCGATTCCACATTCACGCGGTCATAGCCGTAGAGCGGGTCCATGAGGACAGGAAGCGTCAGTCGGGCCGGGTCCGCGCGCGAGAAGCCGCCGTTGCGGTCGGTAGACCACTGCATCGGGGTGCGCACGCCGTCGCGGTCGCCGAGATAGATGTTGTCGCCCATCCCGATCTCGTCGCCGTAATAGATGACGGGCGTCCCTGGCATGGTGAACAGGAGCGCGTTCATCAGCTCGATGCGCCGGCGGTCGCGTTCCATCAGGGGGGCGAGGCGGCGGCGGATGCCGAGATTGATGCGCGCGCGCCGGTCGGAGGCGTAGGTCTCCCAGAGGTAATCCCGCTCCTTGTCCGTCACCATCTCGAGCGTCAGCTCGTCATGATTGCGCAGGAAGATGGCCCATTGGCAGTTGTCGGGGATCTCCGGCGTCTGGCGCATGATGTCGGTGATGGGGAAGCGGTCCTCCTGCGCGATCGCCATGTACATGCGCGGCATGAGCGGGAAGTGGAAGGCCATGTGGCACTCGTCGCCCCGGCCGAAATAGTCCTGCGTATCCTCCGGCCACTGGTTCGCCTCGGCGAGCAGCATGCGGTCGGGATAGTGCTTGTCGACCTCCGCCCGGATCTGCTTGAGAATCTCGTGCGTCTCCGGAAGGTTCTCGTTATTGGTGCCCTCCCGCTCGACGAGATAGGGCACGGCGTCGAGCCTGAGCCCGTCAACGCCCATGTCGAGCCAGAACCGCATCACCGACAGGATTTCCTTCAGGACGCGCGGGTTGTCGAAATTCAAGTCGGGCTGGTGGCTGTAGAAGCGGTGCCAGTAATAGGATCCGGCCTCCGCGTCCCATGACCAGTTCGACTTCTCCGTGTCGAGGAAGATGATCCGGGTGCCCGTATAGCGCTTGTCGGTATCCGACCAGACATAGAAATTGCGGGCCGCCGAACCGGGCTTCGCCAGCCGCGCCTTCTGGAACCAGGGGTGCTGGTCGGAGGTGTGGTTGACGACGAGTTCGATGATGACGCGAATGCCGCGCGCATGCGCCTCCTCGACGAAACGCCGGAAGTCGTTCATGCGACCGTATTCGGGATGCACGCCGCGATAATCGGCGATGTCGTAGCCGTCGTCACGGCGCGGCGACGGGTAGAACGGCAGGAGCCAGATCGCGGTCACGCCGAGTTCGGCGATGTAGTCGAGCTTGTCGAGCAATCCGGCGAAGTCGCCTATCCCGTCGTCATTTGCATCGTAGAACGATTTGACATGCAGCTGATAGATGACCGCATCCTTGTACCAGAGCGGGTCGAGATCGAGATTCGCGGGCTTCTTGCGCGGCACGTCAGGTTCTCCTGTGGGGTCGGATTCGCCAGATGGCGAAGGGGTATTCGGCGGGATCGAGCCGGACGCGCTGGCCCTTGCCGTACCAGACGAAGGCGCGGTCATGGATCAGGTCGTCCACGTCGAAGGCGCCGTCATCGGGCAGGCCGAATTCCCAGAGCGGGATCTCGATATCCGCCTCCTCGGCGGCATAGGGGTTGAGGTTGACCGCGACGAGGATCATCTCGTCGCCCTCGCGCGACGGCTTGCCGTAATAGAGGATGCTGTCATTGAAAGCGTTGTAGAACCTGACATTCGTATGCGTGTGCAGGGCGGGATTTGCCTTGCGGATGCGGTTCAGCCGCGTGATGTCCGGCACGATGTTGCCCGGCGCGTTCCAGTCCCGCACCTTGATCTCGTATTTCTCGGAATCCTTGTATTCCTCCTTGCCCGGAAGCGGTTCGGATTCGAGCAGCTCGAACCCTGAATAGACCCCCCAGAGCCCCGACAGCGTCGCAGCGAGGCAAGCGCGCACGAGAAAGCCCGCCCGTCCGGATCGCTGCAGGTAATGCGGATTGATGTCCGGCGTGTTGACGAAGAAATGAGGCCGGTAGAAGTCCTTCGGCGCCTGCGTCGAGAGCTCCTCCAGATAGGGCTGCAACTCGCCCTTGGTGTTGCGCCAGGTGAAGTACGTGTAGCTCTGCGAAAACCCGATCTTCGCCAGATGATACATCATCTTTGGCCGCGTGAAGGCCTCCGAGAGGAAGATCACGTCGGGATATTGCCCGCGAATCTCCCCGATCATCCACTCCCAGAACGGCAGCGGCTTCGTGTGCGGGTTGTCGACGCGGAAGGTCTTCACCCCCTCCTTCACCCAGAAGAGCACGACGTCGCGCAGGGCGATCCACAATCCCGGGATGGCCTCGTCCTTGTAGAAGTCGACATTGACGATGTCCTCATACTTCTTGGGCGGGTTCTCGGCATATTTGATCGAGCCGTCGGGGCGATAATCGAACCAGCCGGGATGCTCCTCGAGCCAGGGATGGTCTGGCGAGCACTGGATGGCGAAGTCGAGGGCGAGTTCGAGCCCATGGTCGGAGGCGGCGTCGCGCAGCGCGCGGAAATCCTCGATCGTGCCGAGTTCCGGGTGGAGCGCATCGTGTCCGCCGTCGGGCGAACCGATCGCATAGGGTGATCCGGGATCGTCAGGACCCGGGGTCAGCGTATTGTTGCGCCCCTTGCGGTTCTTCCGCCCGATCGGGTGGATGGGCGTGAAGTAGAGGACGTCGAAACCCATGTCCCGCACGCGCGGCAATTGCCCGATCACATCGCGGAACGTGCCGTGCCGGGCCGGGTCGCCCGTCTGCGAGCGCGGGAACAGCTCGTACCAGCTTGCGAACAGCGCCTGCTGCCGCTCCGCGTCAACCGGCTGGACGATGCTTTTCGCCGAGAACGGACGCGGATCGACCTCGTCCATCAGGGCGATCGTCTCGGGGGCCAGCAGAAGGGCGACCTGCTCCGCGGCGTCCGAGCGGTCGAACAGGTCGAGGAGGATGCCGATGCGCTTGTGCGCCTCGCCCTTTTCGCGCCCGTGCGCCTCCTCGATCATCAGGCGGCCTTCGGTCAGGTCGAGGGCCGTGTCGACTCCGGCGTCATGCTTCTTGCGGAGATCGCGGGCGAAGGTTCCATAGCGGTCGAACCAGGCCTCGACGACGAACTCATGACGCCCGAGCCGGTCGAGATGCAGCGTCGCCGTGAAGCGGTCATTGCCGAGGAACACCATCCGCTCCCGCCGCCCGGTCTTCTCGTCGAGGGCGCGCCACTGCAATTCGACGCCCAGCACCTCGTGGCCATCCATAAGGGCGTCGGCCTCGACAGTGACCGCGTCGCCCACGATCCGCTTGACCGGATAGCGTCCGGCATCAACGGAGGGGGTCACCCCCTCGACGAGGATGCGGGGAGCCGCTCCAGCCGCTCTCGCCGCACGCCTTCCCGCGGGACGCGGCAACTTCACCGGCGAGGCGCGCTCCGCATGGGCGATCAGAGCCTCGCCCGGAGCGAGCGCGATGGCATCGCCGCTCGTGCGCGCATCCTCCCCGGTCTCGAGAAGGGTGAACGCGCCGAATTCGCCGCCCATCTGCGGGCGCAGCTTCGCCGCGCTTACGGTTTGAGGCTCCAGCAGATCCGGATTGAACAGGAGGAGCAGGCCCTCCTCGCTCACGCGCGGATCGCGCGGCGTGCGCAGCAGGCCGGTGACCTTCGCCGATTGCCCAGTCAGGGGGCGCAGATGTCCGGGCCGGCGGAGCGCCGGCTGATCGCCCGCGAGCTTGTTGAACCGGCGAATCGTCCCGCCGAAATCGAAAGGCGCCTCGGCGGCCGCACCGCCGAAATCCTCCGGCGCGCTCTGCGTCGCATCGAGCGGACGTCGCGCGGCGAACTCGAATCCGAGCGGAACAAGAAGGCCGCTCCCCGTTCCCACAGCCGCCGTCAGAGCGCGCTCGTACGCTCCGCGCAGCGCCCGCCGGTCGCGGACGCGCTCCGCCAGCCGGGTTGAAAACGGCGCCTCGGGCATTGCCAAGACGGGCGCGACAGTCGCCAGCGCCGCATGCTCCTCGGCAAGCCAGCTCGCGTGAAAATCCCACCAGGGGAGCGAGGAGAGGATGAAGTCGAACCCGCAGTCACGAAGGGCAAGGGCATCGCTTCGGGGAAGGCCGGTGGTATCGGCGATGAAGAGGAGATCAGGTGAAAGACCGCGCGCCTGCGCGATCAGCCAGCGCCAGAACTCCGCGCTCGCCGCGTTCGGCTGCACCGCACGGAAACCCGCGACGCCGGCCTCGACGTAGCGCGCGATCCGCGGTTGCCAGAAGGCCTTCAGGCGGGAAGACGAATGCGGATCAAGCCGCGACCAGGCGCTGCCCTGGGGGCTCGCCGGCACGCGCGGGTCGACCGGGCCGCCCGCCGCTTCCCGGCGCACGGTAAAGCATTCCGGCTCCTCCTCGACGAAGGCGTGCTCGAGGGCGAATTGCTGGGGCGCGAGGTCGAGGAGAAAGGCGAGCTTGCGCTGCTTCGCTTCTCCCGCGAGCGCGGCGAGCAGTTCGCCCGCGTCGAGATCCGTTTCCAGACCGGGATGAACTGCATCGTGATCGGACGGAAAGAAGATGTCGCCCGTGCGACCCGGACGATAAGGCGGCGACATGAGCACGTGATCGAAGCCGAGGTCGGCGGCGTGATCAAAAATCCCCGAGAATGCCCCCGCCGGACCCACGGCGCGATGATGAATGTAGTAGACGCGCGGCTGCCCGTGATCTTTCTGTCCGGCCATGTTTCCTCGTCTTGATGCTCGCCGTCAGGACCTGACGGCGGAGTTGTCGAAGCGGACGGTCCGGCTGCGGGCCGGATCATGTCGTGACAGGCTGGAAACGCCCCAATCCCACGTTGATCCAACGCGTTTTACCGCTCGAAGTTCCCGTTCGCCCCGAGAAAGCTTGACGATTTGAGGGCGCTCCGCAAGGCCCACGTGTGCGCAATCACTGCCCGATCATTGGGCAGCGGCGAGCCGGCGCCGCGCAAACTCCTCCGCGATCGCCTGGGGCGAGACGCCGCGCTCCTGGGCCTCGCGGAGGATGACATCGATATTCGCCAGCATTCCTTGCAGCTTTGCATCGACCCAGGCCGGATCGGCTATTCCGGCGATCTCGCGCGCGACGTTTATGATCCCGCCCGCGTTGAGCGCAAAGTCGGGAACATAAAGGATGCCCCTGCGGTGCAACCGGTTCGCATCTTCCGCCGTCGCGAGCTGATTGTTGGCCGCGCCGGCGACGATGGTTGCTCGCAAGGTCTCGATCGCCTCAGCATCCAGCACGCCTCCCAGCGCACAAGGCGCGAAGACGTCCACATCCGCCGTGACGATTGAGGCAACCGGGACGGCGCTCGCTCCATGCTCCTCGACGACGGCGCGCACCCGCGCCTCGTCCACGTCACTGACGACGAGCTGTGCTCCCGCGCCGTGGAGGAGCCGGCACAGATTGCGGCCGACATGGCCCAGCCCCTGCACGGCGACCTTGACGCCCTCGAGGTTCTCCAGCCCGAGTCGCTGGCCGACAGCCAGCTTCAGGCCCTCGAACACCCCGCGCGCGGTCACCGGCGACGGGTCGCCGCTCGCATGGAGCCCACGCCCTAGTCCCGCCACCCAGCGCGTCGTCTCGCGAACGATCTCCATGTCGGAGACATCGACGCCGACATCTTCGGCCGTGATGTAGCGGCCGCCGAGGTCGTCGACCGCGCGTCCGAAGGCGCGCAGCAGTTCGGTGGTCTTCTGTGTCTTTGGATCGGCAATGATCACCGCCTTGCCGCCGCCGAGATCGAGCCCCGCCACGGCGTTCTTCAGGGTCATCCCGCGCGAGAGGCGAAGGACGTCCGCGAGAGCATCCTCTTCGGAAGCATATGGCCACATCCGGCACCCCCCGGCGGCGGGGCCGAGGCGGGTGCTGTGAACGGCTATGATCGCCCGAAGCCCCGTCGCCGCGTCACGAGCAAAGACGATCCGCTCGTGCTCGTCGAAGTCCCGGTGCTCGAACACGATCATGACGGCCTGACCCTCCGCCGGAATGGGCAATGGGCGAAGACGCCCGGAACATCATAAGAGGCTGCATTGAAAGCCATTAAGAAACCATGGATTTCCGTTTCCGGAACCACCCGAGACCGGTTGCGAAACATCGCGCGTTCGTTTAAACGAACGAAATCTGCGACACCTCTGGAGCCTCGATCTTCATGGCCAGCGACAACCCTTTCGATTTTGAACGCGACGGCGCATCCGACGGTTCCCTCCATCCGGAGACGCTCGCCATTCATTCCGGCACGACGCGGTCGCCGTTCGGCGAAACGTCCGAGGCGCTCTTCCTCACGCAGGGGTTCGTCTACGCGGACATGGAGAGCGCAGAGGCGCGCTTCAAAGGGACGGACGAGGGCGGATACATCTATTCGCGCTTTGGCAATCCCACTGTCTCGATGTTCGAGGAGCGCATGGCAGCGCTCGACGGCGCGGAGGCCGCCCGGGCCACGTCGACCGGAATGGCGGCGGTGGCCGGCGCCCTGATGGGCTATCTGAAGGCGGGCGACCACGTCATTTCCTCGCGCGTGCTCTTTGGCTCGTGCAATTACATCCTCGGCGAGTTGCTGCCCAAATTCGGCATCGAGACGACCTTCATCGACGGGACCGATCCCGGGAACTGGCGCAAGGCCCTGCGCCCGAACACGCGGCTGTTCTTCCTCGAAAGCCCCGCCAATCCGACGACCGAACTCATCGACATCACCCTGACGGCGGAGATCGCCCACGAGGCGGGCGCGATCCTCGTCGTCGACAACGCCCTCGGCACGCCGCTGATCCAGAACCCGCTCCGGCTCGGGGCGGATGTCGTGACCTATTCCGCAACGAAGCATATCGACGGGCAGGGACGCTGCCTGGGCGGGATCATCCTCGGGAGGCAGGACTTCATCGAGACCCATCTGAAGTCCTACCTGCGCCATACCGGTCCCGCCCTCTCCCCGTTCAACGCCTGGGTCCTGCTCAAGGGCCTGGAAACGCTGCCGCTTCGCATCGAAAGGCAGGCGCGCACCGCGCTGGCGCTGGCCACGGCGCTCAAGCAGGCGCCGGGGGTGGCGAGCGTCCGTTATCCCGGATTGCCGGACAATCCGCAGATCGAAATCGCGCGCCGCCAGATGAAGAGCGGCGGCACCGTCCTCGCCTTCGAGCTGGAAGGAGGCAAGGAGGCCGCATTCCGTTTCGGCAAGGCCCTGCGCATCGTGAAGATCTCCAACAATTTCGGCGACGCGAAGAGCCTGGTGACGCATCCGGCGACGACCACCCACGAACGATTCAAGCCCGAGGAGCGCGCTGCGATCGGGATCGGAGAAGGCATGCTGCGCCTCTCCGCCGGACTGGAGAACGAGGCGGATCTGGTGGCAGACGTTCTCGGCGCGGTCAGGGCGGCGGCGTAGGGCCGCCTCCCCGCCACAAGGTCCCGCTCAGACGATCTTGTCTCGCTCAGACGATCTTGCCGCGCGCGGCAACCGGAACCTCGCCCACGATCTCGTCGCCACGGACCGCGACGAGCCGGTCGACCATGTTGACCACGACGCAGACATGGTTCGGGATGACCCGGACCACCTCGCCGATCGCGGGCTTGCGCGTGCTGCCCGAGAGGTCGAGAAAACCGTGCTCCTCGGCGAACTTGTCGATGCGGGCGTGGGGGTATTCGCGGATGAGCCCGTAGCCGTCGAGGCCGCCGCCCGGATCGGCGGTCAGCGTCTTCGATCCGGAATCGAGGATACCGCGTTCCGGCCCCGCCCGGCTCACCACGGTCGCGTAGACATGGAGCGCGCAATCGTCGAGTTCGGCCGCACCGCAGGCGACCATCATGCGATCGTTGAAGATGTAGGTTCCGGCGCGGTGCTCCGTGGCGCCCTTGATGCGGCCGAGATTGGCGAGATTGGGCGTGCCGCCGGTCGAGATGATCGGGGCGTCGAGCCCGTGCGAGCGAACTCCCGCAAGAGCGTCGTCGAGGAAGGCCTGCGTCTCGGCGACTGCATCCTCGGGATTGTAGAGCAGGAAGCCGGAGAAGCGCAGCCCGTCATTGCCGGCGATCCGGCGGGCCAGTTCCACCGCCTCCGCGGATGTCTCGACGCCTGCCCGCTTGCGCCCGGTGTCGCATTCGATCACGACCTCGAGCGGTCGCCCCGCCTTCTTCGCCGCCCTGGCGTAGCCGTCGACGGCGACGGGGTTGTCGGCGGCCACGATCATCCGCGCCCGGCCCATGAGGGCGGCCAGCCGGTCTGTCTTCTCCTCGCCGATCAGGTTGTAGCTGATCAGAATGTCATCGAAACCCGCATTGGCCATGACCTCCGCCTCGCCGAGCTTCTGGCAGGTGATGCCGGACGCCCCCGCTTCCCGCTGCATGGTGGCGAGAACCGGGCTCTTGTGCGTCTTGATGTGAGGCCGGTTTTTCAGCCCCTTGGCCTCACAGGCGGCCTGAAGCTTCGCGATGTTATGGGTGACGATGTCCAGGTCGATGACGACAGCAGGCGTCCCATATTCCCTTGCGATGGTATCCTTCAAGTTCGCCATGCCGATCGCCTCCCTGTTTTACTTGCCGGGAAAGAATAGCCGGGCCGGTCGCCCGCCTTCAACGCCTACTCCACGATGAAGCGTATGGTGAAATCTCCACCGGAGGAGAAATCGACGAGCAGGCTGCGGCAGTTGATCCTCGCTTCCGTTGGTCGGGCGCGCATTTGCGGATGCATCCAGGAACCGGTTGCCGGGTCGCGCAGGCGCAGGAAGCCGAAGGCGCATTCCGCCACCCCTCTCCCGTAGCGGAATCCGCCCCCTTGGCTCGTCGGAAATCCCGCCTGCACCTCGCCCCGCCCCGTCTCGCCGGGCGGAATCACCTCAGGGAGCGGGCGCTGGAGCCTGCCCTGGAAACCGGATTCGGCGCGGAAATCGATGGCGCTGTCGCTCGCGTTCTCGACGAGGACCGAAGCGGTCTGCGCGGACGCGGCGACGCTCGCGAAGGCCATTGCTGACAAAGCTGCAAGGATCGGTCTCATGGTGCGATCTGACGGGGAAGCGCAGGTGAATGCAAGTGCGCGGGGACTTCAGCGCGCCGGAATGCGTCATCCCGATTTCCACCTATAGCGACCTCGGCCGCAGAGTTATATGGTTATGTATGAATATTCTAATTTAATAGGTTGGGAATCGAGGGAGCCTGAGATGCCGACACGCAATTTCGACACCAAGACGAGCAGCGGCCTTACCCGTCGGCAGACCCTGCTGGGGCTCGCTGCGGCCGGCATTGCGGTCGGAGCGCGTCCGGCGTCGCCGCTGGCGCAGAGCGCAAGCCGGGCGCGGATCGTCGTCGCCGGCGCGGGCGCGGGCGGCCTCACCGCCGCATCCCGCCTGGCGCGCGCCCTGCCGAACGCGCAGATCACCATCGTCGACAGCCACGAGCGGCACTTCTTCCAGCCGGGCTACACGCTCGTGGGCTCCGGCGTCTGGGATGCGGAGCAGGTCATCACGCCTACGGAACGCTTCATCGCCCGCAACGTGGAATGGGTGAAGGCCGACATCGCCGAGTTCGACCCCGACGGAAACACTGTCGTCACCTCGACCGGCCAGTCCCTCTCCTATGACTTCCTCGTCATCGCAACCGGCCTGAAGCTCGACTACGCCGCTATCGGGGGCATGGACCAGAGCCTGATCGGGCAGCACGGGATCGCCAGCATCTATGCCGGCCCCGAGGCTGCGGCCGCTTCATGGGCGGCGATGGAGCGCTTCCTCGAAACCGGCGGGCAGGGACATTTCGGCCGGCCCGCCACGGAGATGAAGTGCGCCGGCGCGCCTTTGAAATTCACGCTCCTCACCGACGACCGCCTCACCGGCGCCGGCGCGCGGGGCAAGGCGGAGCTGCATTACCACGCGCACAACAAGGGCCTCTTCGCGATCCCCTCCGTTCACGACAAGGTCGGGGAGATCTTCGCCTCGCGCGGCGTCGCGACGCGGTTCGACCATGTCCTGACAGCAATCGATCCGGGTGCGCGGCGCGTCACCTACGCCACCCCCGAGGGCGCGAAGGAGTTCGACTACGACTTCATCCACCTCATCCCGCCCATGAGGGCGCCGGACGCTGTCGCAAACAGTCCGCTCGGCTGGCAGGAGGGGCCCTTCGCCCGCGAATCCTGGCTCGAGGTCGACAAGTTCTCGCTCCAGCACCTGCGCTATCCCAACATCTTCGGCGTCGGCGACATCAATGGCGTACCGCGCGGCAAGACGGCAGCGAGCGTGAAGTGGCAGGCGCCGGTCGCCGTCGACAACCTGATCGCCCTCATGAACGATCGTCCGATGGAGGCAGCCTATAACGGCTATACCTCCTGCCCCCTCGTGACGCGCGTCGGCTCCGCCATGCTGATCGAGTTCGACTACGAGGGCAATCTCACGCCGTCCTTCCCCTTCATCAATCCGCTCCAGGAATCCTGGATCTCGTGGATCATCGAGGAGAAGGCCCTGAAGCCGACCTATTACGCAATGCTGCGCGGCCTCGCCTGAGCGCGTTCGTCGAGGAGACATGCCATGAAAGACTTTCATCCGATCAGCCTTTTCGCCATCGCGCAGGAGTTCCTCGGGATCTGGCTCTACGCTGGCATCGCCGCCGCCGTACTCGTCGTTGTCCTCTACGGCGTCGTCTTCTATCGGGGCTACGCCCTGAGCGGGACGCCATTATGGATCTCCCGCGCGGTCGGGATCGCGGGGGCGATCGCAGCCATGGGCCTCGCCCTCCCACTGACCCAGGCCAGCTTCGCGCATCTTCTCGCCGCGATCGATTACCTCCTGCTCTTCGCCATCGGCCTCGGCGTCTTCGTCGGGATCACGCTCGCCCTGCTCCCGCTCGTCGCGCTGCTGCGCGGCGAGGAGCGGGACGACTCCCGCGTCGCCCTCACGGCCGACCGCTGACCGCAGAGTTCGGGGCGCGGGCCGAGCGCGCTTGACGTTCAACGGCCAGAGGCGAAGGCTTGCGGCACGGCCTGATTGCTGCAAGAAGCTTTGCGGTTACGGAAAAGCTGCGAGGCCTCCATCGGGAGTCGTCGCGATCGATATTGAGCGGGGAGTTGGATGAGCCTTGATTTCATCGAAACCGCGTTCCAGCTCGCCGTGATCGCCCTTGGTTACGCGATTGGCTGCGGGGCGGTAATGGTGATGCTACGGCTCTTCGGGCTTCCGTTCGCGCTGAACCACGCGACGATGCTCATCCTCACGCTGCCGCTTGTCTCGACCGTCGTCGCGGAATGGTTCACCGGCCTGTGGCTGCACACGCCCGGCGCGCTCGGCTTCGGCGGCCTCGTCGTCTTCATCCCGATGCTGGTCGCCGGCGCGGCAACCGCCCTCGCCGCCCTTGGCGCGCAGCGGCTGATGATCCCCTACGACGCGCGGCTCCCCCGCGACAGCGGCGGCGATCTCAGCGGCTGGCTCCTCACCGCGTTCATCTGCAGCGGGCTGAGCCTCGCCCTCTGGCGATACTGGCCGGAACCCACCGCGCGGCTGTGGTAAAGCGCGCCTTCAATCCCGCCTCTTCCGGTTGACGATTGAAAATCGAGGCGCCACCTGCGAAACAACCGTCGACATTCCTCCGCTTTCCGGACCCGACCCCATGCACCTCGTCGCGACGTTGATTTCCTCCCCAGACGCCCCCGCCGTCACCGACTTGCTCTCGAAGAAGGCATTCGCCTTTCTTCCCGCCCACGAGAGGCGGGTGCTGCATCCGGGCGTCGCGACGGACGCGCTGTTCGATGCGGGCGACGTGCATGATCCGAATGTGGCGCCCCTCGGGCTCGACGTCCTCGTTCACGATTACCGCAACGCGATGGTCTCGGTGCTCGACGGCGCGCCCGTCGACATCGTGATCCAGCCGGTCGAGCACCGGCGCAAGCGCCTCTTCCTCGCGGACATGGATTCGACCATGATCGAGCAGGAATGCATCGACGAACTCGCCGATTACGTGGGGCTCAAAGCCGAGGTTTCCGCGATCACCGAGCGCGCCATGCGCGGCGAGCTCCCGTTCGAACCCGCCTTGCGCGAGCGGGTCTCGCTGCTGAAGGGATTGCCGCTGTCCGTCATCGACGAGATCATCGCCGAGCGCATCACGCTGATGCCCGGCGGTCGGGCGCTGGTCGCGACCATGCGCGCGAACGGGACCTATTGCGCCCTCGTCTCGGGCGGCTTCACCGTCTTCACCGGGCCGATCTCCGCGATGCTCGGCTTCGACGAGCACCGCTCGAACCGCCTCGTCATCGAGGACGAGCAGATCGCGGGCGTGGTCGAGGAGCCGATCGTCGGGCGCGAGGCGAAATACACCACGCTGATCGCCTTGCGCGAGAAATTGGGCCTCGCGGTCGAGGAGACGCTTGCGGTCGGCGACGGGGCCAACGACCTTGCCATGCTGGGCGAGGCCGGGCTCGGCGTCGCCTTTCACGCGAAGCCCGCGGTCGCCGAGGCCGCCGCCGCCCGGATCGATCACGGCGACCTGACGGCGCTCCTCTACGCGCAGGGCTACACGCGGGACGAGATCATCGCCTGACAGGACGCTGGACAAGAGCCCGACGCAAACGAAAAGGGCGACCCGAGGGCCGCCCTTTGCAGGAGTTGACGACACGCTGGCCCGGCATATCAACTACAAGCAATCCCATGATACCCAGTAATTCTAATTACGCTTTTTCTCCAGAACGCGAGCTGGATTTCCGACCACGGTGGTATATGGCGGAACATCTTTCGTCACAACCGCGCCCATTCCGACTATAGCGCCCTCACCTATTTCAAGGGGTTTTTCCGAATTCCCCTGTTTAATCACTGCACCAGTTCCGATATAAGCATGATTTCCGACCTTTACGTTACCGTTACAATTAACACGTGGAGCAAAGGTAACGAAATCACCAATCTCACAGTCGTGCGCAACGTATGAGTAAATATTTGCTTGAAAAAATTTTCCAATTTTGGTATTAGATGTTATTATTACGTGGTCACAAATCATCGCGCCCTCTCCTATTTTGTTATTATCATAGATGATCGCGCTATTTGCAAAAATTGAAAGCGGTCGGCAGCCGAATGCCTTCAACCGTTCTGCGATTTGCTCCCGCGCAGTGGATGAACCGATGGCGACGTTGAAATACCTGAGACACTTGGTGTTAATAAATTCGAACTCGCTAATGAGACGATGACCATTCAGTTGATCAACTTTCGGCTCGGATTCTACTGCAACGACTTCAATTCCCGACTCTGACATTTGGTCGCACAGCGTTGAGATGTAGAATTTTGCCAAGGGCATAACTTCGGCCCCGAACCCGCCGCCTCCGAACAGCCCGAACAATGCGTCCTCTTCAAGCGAAAGCACAGCAGCCTCCCAGAATCTTGCCATGCTCTATATACAATCATAGGGATAACCTCAGCAATATATGTTCTTAAAAATTGTGTATCGCGTAACTAGTAAATTGTTTGATCCACCGGAATCCTTAAACCCCGCGCAAACGAAAAGGGCGACCCGAGGGCCGCCCTTTGCAGGAGTTGACGAAGAAGATCAGCGCTTCGAGAACTGGAAGGAACGGCGAGCCTTGGCGCGGCCGTACTTCTTGCGCTCGACGGTGCGCGAGTCGCGGGTCAGGAACCCGCCCTTCTTGAGGACGCCGCGCAGCTCCGGCTCGTAATAGGTGAGCGCCTTCGACAAGCCGTGGCGCACTGCGCCCGCCTGGCCGGAGAGCCCGCCGCCCGACACCGTGACCATGATGTCGTACTGGTCGACGCGGTTGGCGAGCTGGAGCGGCTGGTTGAGGATCATGCGCAGCACCGGACGCGCGAAGTAGACCTCGAGCGCGCGGTCGTTGACGGTGATCTTGCCCGTGCCGGGCTTGATCCAGACGCGCGCGATGGCGTCCTTGCGCTTGCCGGTGGCGTAGGCGCGGCCATAGGCGTCCAGCTTCTGGACGTGGACCGGCGCTTCGACCGGGGTCTGGGCCTGCTGGCCGAGATCGGCGAGAGACTGAAGGGTCGCCATGGTCAGATCCTCCGGTTCTTCGAGTTCATGGAGGCGACGTCGAGAACCTCCGGCTGCTGGGCCACGTGCGGATGCTCCGTACCCTTGTAGACGCGCAGGTTGCCGAGGATCTTGCGGAAGAGCGGGCCGCGGGGGAGCATGCGCTCCACGGCCTTCTCCACGACGCGCTCGGGGAAGCGGCCGTCCAGGATGTACTTGGCCGAACGCTCCTTGATCCCGCCGGGATGCCCGGTGTGATGGTAGTAGACCTTCTGCTCGCGCTTGCGACCCGTGAAGACCACCTTGTCGGCGTTGATGACGACGACGTTGTCACCGCAATCGACATGCGGTGTGTAGCTCGCCTTGTGCTTGCCGCGAAGGCGCATCGCAACGATGGAAGCGAGACGGCCGACGACCAGCCCCTCCGCATCGATGACGACCCACTTCTTCTCGACATCGGCGGGCTTCAGCGAAAAAGTTTTCATCGCGCTGCTTCCCTAGTGGAGCCGAAGGCTCCGTCCGAAACGACAAACCGCCACGCGGCGCGCGGCGGCAGATGGCGTGTCTCTAAGGGCTCCCCGTGCAGCCGTCAAGCGTTTTCAGGAGGGAGATCGCCCCGAAAATCCGTTGTCAGGCAACGATTAGCGCAGAGCGGTATCAAAACACCACACATGCTGTATCAGGATACCGCATCACTCCGGCGCGGCGGAATCCCGTAGGTTCCCGTCGCGTGGCAGACGATATCGTCCGATGCGTCGGACATGATGAAGACCTCTCCCACAGCAAGCGTCCGCCCCAGCTTGAGGAGCCGGCACCGGGCGATCATGTCGCGCTGCGGCGGCTTGCGGAGGAAGTTGAACGACAGGTTCGTGGTCACCGCGAGCGCGACAGGGCCGATTTGCGCGAGGATCGCGACGTAGAGCGCGAGATCGGCGAGCGTCATCATGGAGGGGCCGGAGAGCGTTCCTCCCGGGCGGACATGGCGGTCGTGGTAGGTCATCCGCAGCCGGGCGCTCATGACGCCGACTTCCTCGACGTAGTACGACCTGCCCCCATAATGGATTTGCGGAAATTCGCGGTCGAGGAAGTCGCTGACTTCGTCGCGGGTCATTGTGGGAACGGCGCTCATTTGGCACTCTTTGCTGGCGGGTCCGCTCATGACAGCCCGCCGAAGCCCGAATTTCAAGCGCGACCCGGCCCGGGAGGCCCATCATGCACGCAAACGCCGATATCGCTTCCGCGCCCGTTCTCACGCGCGAGGATCTGGACGGTGTGGCGCGGATCACCCTCGACCGCCCCCAGGCGCGCAACGCCCTTTCCGATGCGATGATTGCGGCGCTCGGCGCGGAACTGGACGCCATCGCGCAGGACGCGAGCGTCCGCGCCGTGATCCTCGCGGGCAACGGCCCGGCCTTCTGCGCCGGCCATGACCTCAAGGAGATGAGCGCGAGGCGGGCCGATCCGGATCGGGGCGCGGCGTATTTCCTCGACCTGATGACGCGCTGCTCGACGATGATGCAGAAGATCGTGCGGCTTCCCCAGCCGGTGATCGCGGCGATCGAGGGCGTCGCGAGCGCGGCGGGATGCCAGCTCGTCGCAAGCTGCGATCTCGCCGTGGCCGGAAGCGCGGCGCGATTCTCGACACCGGGCGTGAATATCGGCCTCTTCTGCTCCACCCCCATGGTCGCCCTCTCGCGCAACCTCTCGGCCAAGCACGCGATGGAGATGCTGCTTCTCGGAGAAATGATCCCGGCCACCGAGGCCTTCCGGCTCGGACTGGTGAACCGCCTGACCGTGCCCGGCGAGGCGGGCAAGGAGGCGCTCGCAATGGCGCGGGTCGTCGCCTCGAAATCGGCCCATACACTCAAGATCGGAAAGCGCGCCTTCTACGAGCAGCGCGAGATGGGCCTTTCGGAAGCCTATGACTACGCCTCCCGGGTCATGGCCGAGAACATGATGGCGCGCGATGCCGAGGAGGGCATCGGCGCCTTCATCGACAAGCGCAAGCCGCGCTGGGAGGATCGTTGACGACCTCCCGCCGCGAGGACGTCATGCAGCCGCGCAGCGCGCCTCGCGCGCGCAGCCGTCATGCAGGTCGAGCATCCGCTCGCGCCAGGACCAGAGCAGATCGTCCGCCGCCAGCAATTCGAAGGAGCTGGTGGCGCGCGCCCACATGAAGCCGCCGAAGACGATGTAATCCGCGTAGGTCGGGGCCTCGCCGCCGATGAAGGGCTGATCCTTCACGATCGCGCGCACCGGCTGCAGCAGCTTCCGGAAATCCAGGACCCGCTCCTCGCGCCGGGCGCAGAACTCCTCGAGCGTCATGCCGTAGCGCTTCTCCCGGCTTTCGCGGAAATACGCCTTGCACTCGTCGTCCAGTCCGGCCCAGACATCGGCGACGATCAGGCCGGAGATCGCGGGCAGCGTTACCGTATCCGCCCAGGCGTTGATGAATTTCGTGGGAGCGATTCCCCCTTCGCCACCAAAGAGCGACGGCCGGTCGGGATAGCGCTCCTCAAGATACAGCGCGATCGACCAGGAATCGTGGATCACCTCGTCGCCATCGACGAGGACCGGCACCCTCCCCTGTCCGGAAAATGCGAGAGCATCGCCCTCGACGAAGCGCCAGGGCCGCGTCTCCGCCGCGAGGCCCTTGTGGGCGAGGGCCATGCGGGAGCGCCAGCAATAGGGGCTGAAGCGGATCGCGGGATCGGCGGCGACGAGTTCATAAAGAATGCGTGTCATGGTCAGCCCTTCACCACCGAGGCCGTCTGTCCGAACATGATCTTCTTGGCCTCCTCGGACATCGGCTGCGGGTTGGGGTTGTATTTCGCGGCCAGTTCGTAGGCGCGAACCGTCGCCGGGCGCGCCTTGATCGCCTCGAACCAGCGCTTGAGATGCGGGAAATCGTCGAGATTCTGCCCCTGGCGCTGATGCGGCACCACCCAGGGATAGGCGGCCATGTCGGCTATCGAGTAGTCCCCGGCGAGGAAGTCGCGGTCGGCCAGGCGCTTGTTCATGACGCCGTAGAGCCGGTTCGTCTCGTTCACGTAACGGTCGATCGCGTAAGGAATCTTCTCGTTGGCGTAGGTCTTGAAGTGATGGTTCTGTCCCGCCATCGGGCCGAGGCCTCCCATCTGCCAGAACAGCCATTGCAGGACCTCCGCGCGGCCGTGCACATCCTGCGGGATGAAGCGTTTCGTCTTGTCGGCGAGGTAGAGAAGCATCGCGCCCGATTCGAAGAGCGAGACAGGTCCGCCGCCCCCTTGGGGCTCGTGGTCGATCATGGCGGGGATGCGGTTGTTCGGCGCGATCTTCAGGAAATCGGGGCGGAACTGCTCGCCCGTGTTGATATTGATCGGGATGATCTTGTAGTCGAGACCCGTCTCCTCAAGAAACATCGTGACCTTGTGCCCGTTGGGCGTGGTCCAGTAATATAGGTCGATCATCAGCGACTTCTCCTGGGGATTGTGCGAGCAACGCGAACCGGCGACGCAGAGTTGCCAGCCAGAGCAGCATCGTAAAATGGCATCAGCTCACGATACAGGATATCCTTAGAACGCAACAGACTTGCCGTTTCCCCATCTCGGCATTGCACAATTAACCAATCAAACTCCCGTGAACCGGTCCGCCCGTTTCTTATGATTTTTTGACCTGTGGATAACGGGGAAAGAGTGAATTACGGCAAGAATCGAATCGGGCCAGAGGCTCCGTTCGATGATCATGAGTCGGCTTCCGAACACGGAATGGCGGCGCACGAAAATGCGGCGCGAGGTTCAGGCAGCCGAGGTGACGACGACGATGAACGAAGAGACAAAGGCGCACCCGATTGATCCTGCGACGCCTCGCTCCGTCGCGAAAGCACTGGGCTCGAAGCCCGCCCGTCCCAAGCGGAGGCCCCGTGCCGGAGCATCCCGGGAGCCGTCGCCAGGCGATGCGTCACAGGTCCACACCGTCGTCATCCAGGGTATGGAGGTTTCCGTTCCGTGGCTGAGCTTCATGGCGCGCGGATCCCGCTGATCAACCTGCGGACAATCCTCCGTCGAGCACGATGGCCTGCCCGGTCATGAAGGCGTTTTGCGGCGAGCAGGCCCAAAGCATCGCCTGCACGACCTCGTCGGGCTCCGCGACCCGGCCCATGGGCACCGAGCCAACAAGGCGCGCCAGCGCGTCGTCCGGAGTTCCTCGCATCTGCGCGACCATCTCGTCCACCATGGAGGTTCGCGCGAATGAGGGGCAAAGCGCATTGATCCGGACCCCGCGCCGGGCGCTCTCGAGGGCGGCCGAGCGCGTCAGCCCGACAACGGCGTGCTTGGCGGCGCTGTAGGCCGCGAGCAAGGGCGCGCCAACGACCCCCGCGACGGAGGCGACGTTCAGGATCGCGCCTCCGGCCGCCTCGCGCCGGTAGCGCTCCTCCATGACGGGAATTTGCCGGCGCATCCCGTGGAAGACGCTCATCACGTTGACCGCCATGACCTGCTCCATCACGGAAGCATCGGTATCGGAAAGACGCTGCAGGGGATGGGCGATCCCGGCATTGTTGATCGCCACGTCAAGCGCCCCGAAACGCCGGAGCACAGTTTCGACGAGGATGGCGGCGGTTTCTTCCCGGGACACGTCCCCGGCATGGACCACGAGGCGATCCCCGTCGAGCGCGAGGGACGACGCGAGCGCATCCAGCGCCGGCGCATCCCGGTCGCACAGGACGAGCCGCGCCCCCTCCTCCGCGAAGCGCCGCGACGCGACGCGGCCAAATCCGCCGGCCGCGCCCGTGATCAGCACCGACCTGCCGGCATAGATTCCGCTCACGGCGACGTCCCGCCTTCGATCTCCCGCATGGCCATTTCGGCGAGCAGCGGCACCGTCTCGCCCATCCTTATGCCCCGCTCCGGGTTCGAGGCGTTTCCGTCGAGGGCGCGCCGGTAGACGCCTTGCAGGATCGCGGCGAGCCGGAAGAACGCGAAGGCGACGTAGAACGACCAGTTCCCGATCTCGGCGATCCCGCGCCGCTCGCAATATTGCGCCACGTATTCCTCCTCGCCGGGCAGGCCGAGCGCCTCGCGGTCAAGGTCGCCCATGCCGCGGAAGGCTCCCTGCGAGGGCAGGCGCCATTGCATGCATTGATAGGCGAGGTCGGCATAGGGATGCCCGAGCGTCGAGAGCTCCCAGTCGAGGACGGCGAGCACGCGGGGCGCATCGGGGGCGAAGATCATGTTGTCGTGGCGGAAATCTCCGTGGACCAGAGAAACCTGGCCGTCATCCGCGGGCTGGTTTTCCCCAAGCCACGCCATCAGCGCGTCCATGGCGGGAATGGCGACGGTCTCGGTTGCGCGATATTGCTGCCCCCAGCGCGCGATTTGTCGCTCGTAATAGCTCCCCGGACGCCCGAAATCGCCGAGCCCGACCGCAACGGGATCGACATCGTGCAGCGCCGCAAGCGTCTGGTTCATGGCGTCGTAGATGGCCGAGCGCTCCGCCTTTTCGCAGTCGGGCAGCCGCGCTTCCCAGAAGATGCGGCCCTCGAGGAATTCCATCACGAAGAAGGTGGAGCCGATGACGCCCTCGTCCTCGCACAGGTGGAACATGCGCGGGACAGGCACCGGCGTGCGCGCGAGAGCCGCCATGACCCGATATTCGCGGTCGACCGCGTGCGCCGACTTGAGCAACTGCCCCGGCGGCTTCCGGCGCAGGACGAACCGCCCGCGATCGGTGGTCAGGAGGAAGGTCGGGTTCGATTGCCCGCCGGCGAATTTCTCGGCGCGCGACAACATTCCGAACTCCGGAATCTGCGCCGCCAGATAGCGTCCCAGGCGGTCCGTGTCGAGGTTGGCTATGTCTGTCACAGAGTCTCGGCCTCGCGCGATTGTTCGTCTCGTCGCCGGACAATCTATCCGAGACGGCGCAAAAAGGGGCGCGAAATCCCTCCCGACCATATGCGGAATGGCGAGACGCGACGCAGGAGATACACCTCCTGCGTCCAGCAAGTCACGGCGTCAGGAACTCTTGATCTCGATCTTTTTCGGCTGCTGGCGCGCTTCCGGCGGCCTTGGAATCCGGATCTTGAGAACGCCGTCCTGAAAGGATGCGTCGACTTCCGAACTGCCGAGCTCGAACGGGAGAGGAATGCTGCGGGAGAACGAGCCGTAGCTGCGCTCGAGAACGTAGGCGTTCTCCTTCTTGTCCTCTTTCTCGCTTTTCTTCTCGCCCTTGATCGTCAGCATTCCATTGACGATGGAAAGCTCGACATCGTCCTTGGAGACACCCGGAAGCTCGGCGGTGACTTCGAGCGCGTCCTCGCCCTCGGTAACGTCGAGGGCCGGAAAGCGGAGTTCGGAGAATACGGCAGGCATGCCGCGCCCGAACTGCGAGAAGGCCCGATTGACCTCCTGGTGGAGCGCACGAAACGGATCGTTCCGATCATCGCCCCAAAGCGAATGCATCAACGATTTCATGGTCTTTGCTCCTGATTTTCGGTCGATGACGACCGAATAATCAGTATGCGCCCATCCGGTTCCAGGCGACTTGATCGCGATCAAGTCGCGGGCAGTTCGGCATTGTCGATCCGCTCGATCGCGACGTGATTGTCATGGAACGCCGCTCCGCCATAGGGGGCCACGGCGTCCGCGCCCGTCAGCGTGTTGATGCCGCGCCCGTCCGGATAGGCGGCGTTCGGCCAGATCGATTCCGCGATGACGACGCCCCGGCGGACGCCCGAAAAGAGCTTCGCCCGGATCAGCACCGCGCCGCGTTCATTCGAGAGCCGCACCCAGTCGCCCTCGCCGATCCCAAGCGCCGCGGCATCATCCGGATGGATCATGACGTCGGGCCACCCCTCCCGCTTCCGCGATCCCACGGTCTCGGTGAAGGTGGAGTTGAGGAAATGGCGGGCCGGGCTTGTCGCGAGGCGGAAGGGATAATCCTGCGTCTCGCGCTCGATCACGTCCCAATGGTCCGGCAGGGAGGGCATGAGCTCCCAGGGGCCCATCGGGCCGGCATTGGTGGAGGGCACCTTCGTCCAGTCCGGCCTGAAGCGGAACTTGCCGTCCCGATAGCCGAAGCCGTCCAGGAAATGCGCCTTCTCAAATCCTGGCTGAACGTCGATCCACTTCTCGCGCTCGAGAGCGCCGAGCCTGCCCCAGCCCGAGTTTTCGAGCGTCCAGTCGATGATCTCCCGGTCGCTCATGGTGAAGCCGCGATGCTCGGCCCCCACGCGCTCGGCGAGCGCACAGATGACCTCGTGGTTGCTGCGGCACTCCCCCGGAGGTTCGACCAGTTTCGGACCGAGCTGGATATGCTGGTGCCCTCCCCCCTGGTAGAAATCGTCGTGCTCGAGGAACATCGTCGCCGGGAGCACGATGTCAGCCCAATGCGCTGTCTCCGTCATGAACTGCTCATGGACGCAGACGAACAGATCCTCGCGCGCGAAGCCCCGCTTCACAAGTTCCTGCTCGGGGGCGACCGAGACCGGATTGGTGTTCTGGATCAGCATCGCCTTGACCGGCCCGCCGCCGCGCAGCGCCTCGGCATCGCCCGTCAGGACGCGCCCGATCTGCGACTGGTCGAGCTTGCGCACCCTCGGGTCGAGGGCGTCGAGCCCCTCGATCAGCGTCTTGCGCCAATGGTAGATCGCGCCATTGTTGTGGAAGGCGCCGCCGCCCTCGAATTTCCAGGAGCCGGCGACTGTCGCGATCGAGCAGGCGGCGTGCATGTTGGTCACGCCGTTGCGCTGCCGCGCGAAACCGTAGCCGAGGCGGAGATAGGTTCGCTTCCGCTCCCCCACGAGCCGCGCGAATTCCTCGATTTCCGCCACCGACAGGCCGGTAATGGCCGAGGCCCAGGCCGGATCGCGCGTGGCGAGATGATCACGCAGCTCATGCGGACAATCGGCGTATTTCTCGAGATATTCCCAGTCTGCCAGCCCGTCGCGGAAGAGGACGTGCATCACCGCGCAGGCGAGCGCGCCGTCGGTGCCGGGCTTGAGGATCAGCTTGAGATCCGCCTGCTTCATCGTCGCGTTGTCGTAGATGTCGACGACGACGATCTTTGCGCCGCGCTCCTTGCGGGCGCGGATCGCGTGGGTCATCACGTTGACCTGCGTATGAACCGGGTTCGTGCCCCAGATGACGACGCAGTCGGACTTCGCCATCTCGCGCGGGTCGGGTCCCGCCAGGAGCCCCGTTCCGGCGACATAGCCGGTCCAGGCCATGGTGGTGCAGATCGTCGAGTACTGGCCGGAATATTTCTTGACGTTCCGCAGGCGGTTGATGCCGTCGCGCATGACGAGTCCCATCGTCCCGGCGTAATAATACGGCCAGACGGATTCAGGCCCGTGCTCGCGCTCCGCCTCGAGGAATTTCCCCGCGACGATGTCGAGGGCCTCGTCCCAGGAGATGCGCTCATATTGCCCCGATCCCTTGGGGCCGACGCGCCGGAGCGGATGAAGCAGGCGATCGGGGTGATGGATGCGCTCGGAATAGCGCGCGACCTTCGCGCAGATCACCCCTGCCGTGTAGCTATGCGCCTCGTCGCCCGTCACCTTCCCGATCGTGCGCCCGTCGATCACCTCGACGTCGAGGGCGCAGGTCGAGGGGCAATCATGCGGGCAGACTGAGGAGCGGCGCTCGATGCGGGTGGGCGCGTTCATGAAATTCCCTTGCGGCATGCCCCATCATCTGTGACGGGACTGCTCGCATTCTTGAACGCTCCGCCCGGCGCTGTCGAGACGCGCCTTTGCACCACTCGCCTATGCGCCCCACCAGGGCTGCGGCAGCGCGACGCGGCCGGCCGCGTCCTCGATCACCTGCCCGGCGGCGAAGAGTGTCTCCTCGTCGAAGGGGCGGCCGATGAGCTGCAGGCCGAGGGGAAGGCCCTGCGAATCGAAGCCGCCGGGGACGGAAATGCCGGGCAGCCCCGCCATGTTCACCGTCACCGTGAAGATGTCGTTGAGATACATCTCGACCGGATCGCCCTTCCCCTTCTCCCCGATGCCGAAGGAGGCGGTCGGAGTCGCCGGCGTGAGGATGGCGTCGACGCCCTGGGCGTAGACTTCTTCGAAATCGCGCTTGATCAGGGTGCGGATCTTCTGCGCGCGCAGGTAATAGGCGTCGTAATAGCCGGCGGAGAGCACATAGGTGCCGATCATGATGCGGCGCTTGACCTCGCGGCCGAAGCCGGCGGCGCGGGTGCGCTCGTACATGTCGATGATGTCGCGCCCCTCGACGCGCAACCCGTAGCGCACGCCGTCATAGCGGGCGAGGTTCGACGACGCCTCGGCGGGCGCGACGATGTAGTACGCGGGCAGCGCGTATTTCGTGTGCGGCAGCGAGACCTCGACGATCTCCGCCCCGGCCTCCCGCAGCCAGGCCTGCCCAGCCTCCCAGAGGCGGTCGATCTCGGCGGACATGCCGGGAACGCGATATTCCTTCGGAATCCCGATCTTGAGCCCGCGCACGCCCCGATTCACCGCCGCCTCGAAATCGGGGACCGGGATATCGGCGCAGGTCGTGTCCTTCGGGTCCGCGCCCGACATCACGCCGAGCATGATCGCCGAATCGCGCACCGTCTTCGTGATCGGCCCCGCCTGGTCGAGGGAGGAGGCGAAGGCGACCGTTCCCCAGCGAGAGCAGCGCCCGTAAGTCGGCTTGATTCCGACCGTGCCCGTGAAGGCCGCGGGCTGGCGGATCGAGCCGCCAGTATCCGTCGCCGTCGCGGCGAGGCAGAGCCGGGCGGCGACCGCCGCCGCCGACCCGCCCGAGGAGCCGCCCGGGACAAGAGGCGTCTGGTCTCCGGCGCGACGCCAGGGAGAGATGGCCGAGCCGAAGGCGCTGGTCTCGTTCGAGGAGCCCATGGCGAATTCATCGCAGTTGAGCTTGCCCAGCATCACCGCGCCGGCATCCCAGAGATTCGCCGTGACCGTCGATTCGTAGCGCGGGGTGAAGCCCTTGAGGATGTTGGAGCAGGCCGTCGTCTCGACGCCCTCGGTGCAGAACAGGTCCTTGACGCCGAGCGGCAGGCCCTCGAGGGGGCGCGCATCGCCCCGCGCGATCCGCTCGTCGGCGGCGACCGCCATGGCGAGGGCCTGGTCGGGCGTGAGCCGGATGAAGGCGTTGAGCGCGCCGGCCTTGTCGATCGCGGCCTGATGCGCCTGCGTCAGCTCGACGGCGGAAAACGACTTCGACTTCAGGCCGTCACGGGCTTCGGCGAGGGTCAGATCGGTGAGATCGGTCACGGGCGGGCGCTTTCTCGAAAATATTGCTCGGTGGCTGTCGCGTTCCGGGGTGCGCTGCGACGGAAATGGCGGTAGCGCCTATTCGACGACCTTGGGCACGAGGAAGAAGCCGTCCTCGCTGGCGGGCGCGTTCGCCACGATATCGGCGGCGCGGCCGCCATCGGTGACCCCGTCCTCGCGCTGTTTCATCGACATCGGGATGACTGAGGTCATCGGCTCGACCCCGTCCACATCGACCTCGTCCAGTTGCTCGACAAAGGCGAGAATCGCGTTCAGCTCCCCCTGAAGATGCGGCACATCCTCATCGGTGACCGCGATGCGCGCGAGCCTGGCGATACGGCGGACTGTCTGCTGATCGACCGACATTGGGATTCCATGAGCGGGTTGCACGAACTGCGTCGCCTATATCACCCGGGGGTCCCGCACCGCAACCCGGCAGTCGGAGCCCCCGTCGCCCCGCTTGCCGTGCACGTCTTTCCCCGGCCCGCTTTCCCTTGACGCGCTTTCGACGTTGGCGCAATTAGCGTCCATGGCGAACGATCAAGACATCAGGCCGATCCATGTGGTCGGCGGCGGGCTCGCGGGATCCGAGGCGGCGTGGCAGATCGCGCAGGCGGGCGTACCCGTCGTGCTTCATGAAATGCGCCCCACGCGCATGACCGAGGCCCACAAGACGCAGGGCCTCGCGGAGCTCGTCTGCTCCAACTCCTTCCGCTCCGACGACGCGAATGCGAACGCGGTCGGCCTCCTTCACCAGGAGATGCGCCGGCTCGGCTCGCTCATCATGCATACGGGCGACGCCCACCAGGTCCCCGCCGGCGGCGCCCTCGCCGTTGATCGCGACGGGTTCTCGAATGCGGTGACGCAAGCTCTCGGGGCTCATCCCCTCGTCACCATCGCGCGCGGCGAGGTCGCGGGCCTTCCCCCCGAGGAGTGGGACAGCGTCATCGTCGCCACAGGCCCCCTCACCTCGCCCGCCCTCGCCGAGGCGGTGCGCGGCCTGACGGGCGAGAGCGAACTCGCCTTTTTCGACGCCATCGCCCCGATCGTCTACCGCGAGACGATCGACATGTCTGTCGCCTGGTTCCAGAGCCGCTACGACAAGGCCGGCCCGGGCGGGACGGGCGCCGACTACATCAACTGCCCCCTCGACAAGGAGCAGTACGAGGCCTTCATCGACGGCCTCCTCGAAAGCGAGAAGACGGACTTCAAGGAATGGGAGGCCAACACCCCCTATTTCGATGGCTGCCTTCCCATCGAGGTGATGGCCGAGCGCGGTCGCGAGACCTTGCGCCACGGGCCGATGAAGCCGGTCGGGCTGACCAATCCGCACAAGCCGGACGAGAAGCCATACGCCGTCGTCCAGCTTCGCCAGGACAACGCGCTCGGCACGCTCTACAACATGGTCGGCTTCCAGACGAAGCTGAAATACGGGGCGCAATCGGCGCTGCTGCGCACGATTCCCGGCCTCGAAAAGGCCGAGTTCGCCCGCCTCGGCGGCCTGCACCGCAATACCTATCTCAACTCCCCGAAGCTCCTCGACGGGACGCTGCGCCTGAAGGCCATGCCACGGCTGCGCTTCGCCGGGCAGATCACGGGCTGCGAGGGCTATGTCGAAAGCGCGGCAGTGGGACTTCTGACGGGACGTTTCGCGGCCGCCGAGCGGCTCGGGCGTCCGCTGCGCCAGATGCCGTCGACGACGGCGATGGGCGCGCTCGTCAACCACATCACCGGCGGGCATATCGAGGCGATCGACGAAGGGCCGCGCTCGTTCCAGCCAATGAACGTCAACTTCGGCCTGTTCCCTCCCCTCGAGCGCATGCCGGCCGGCGAGAATGGCAAGCGTCTGCGCGGACCCGCCAAGGCGGCGGCGAAGAAGCAGACCCTGACGGATCGCGCCCGCGCCGCGCTCGATGCCTGGCTCGCCGAGGAGCCGGATGCGGACCGACGCGCGGTTGCCTGAGCGTCAGGAACCGCTCGAGAGCGACCGGTACCTCCGCGCCCCGAGCCAGAGAGCGAGGAGCTTGCGCCAGCGCGGAACCTCGATCACGCTCGTGAAGGGGTCATAATCGCGCCTCTCCATCGCCCGCAGGTAGAGCGGCGTCACGGCCAGCGGAAGGAATGCCGGGCCGATGCGACTATCGGCTTCGGCGAGAAGCGCCTCCGCCTTCTCCAGATGATCCCGCGCCCGGGTGCGCATCTCAGCCAGCGCCGCCCGAACCTCCGCGCCGTCTTCGCCGGCGACGATCCGATCGCGAGCGGTGGCGTGCCGCGCCAGCACCTCGACCGGCGGCAAGTAGAGCTGACCCCGGCGCACGTGCCAGGGAAAGGCCCGCATCAGACCCGTCATCGCATAGGCGACACCCGCATGGCCCGCCGCCTCCGCGTGTCCCGGATCATCTCCATCGGCGAGAACCAGCGTTGCGAGCCTGACGATCGACGACGCCGTCTCGCCGCAATAGCCTTCCAGATCGTTGAGCGTCGCGATCGGATCGTCGTAGAGATCGTGGACGCGGGCGTCGATCAGGTCGAGGAGCGGCTGGCGCGGCAGGCGAAACCGGATGATCGTGTCATCGAGCGCCGCCGCAACCGGGTTTCCCCCGAGATCTCCCCGCGCCTCCCCGGCCAACGCGTCGCGCCACCATTGCAGGCGGATCTCCCCCGCCAGCGCCTGGCTGACGGCGTCGCGCACGCGGGCGATCTCGAAGCTGAATGCGTAGAGGGCGAAGAGATGCGGGCGCTTCTCGGCGGGAGCGAACAGCGTCGCGAAATAGCGATCCGGATCGCCTTCGCGAAGGAGCGTCTCGCAATGGGCGTAATCCGCCTCCGTCACCCGACCCTCCCGCGCGAACAGCGCCTCATGCGACCGCGATGAGCGCAGCGGCGACGCGGCGCTTCTCCGCCAGCAGGATGTTGAAGGTGCGCGCGGCCGCCCCCGTCTGCATGACGTCGAGCCGCATGCCAGGATCGCGCAGCCGCCAGACGAGCGCCTCGGGAAGCGGCACGAGATTGCGCCCCGTCCCGATCAGAAGCAACTCGATCTCCCCCGCCTCCTCCAGCACTGGCGCGAAGGCGGCAGCGTCGAGCTGCGCCGGGTCATCGACGTCCCATGCTTTGATTCCCGAGGGCAGGACGAGGATCGAGCCCTTGTGCGACATCTCCGCAAACCGGAACCCGCCATTGCCATAGGCGTCGATCGGGAACCGACCGGGCACGAAACCGTCATAGATGCGCCCGGTCATGTCGCCTCATTCCGCCGGCTGCGCCGTCCGGCTCTCCGCCGCCGTCGCGGCCTCGGCTCCCGGTCGCACGCCGAGATAGATCAGGATCGGCGCGGCGACGAAGATCGATGAGTAGGTCCCGACGACGAGGCCGAAGATCATCGCATAGGCGAAGCCCTTGATGACCTCGCCACCGAGGATTCCGAGCGCCAGCAGGGCGAGGAAAGTCGTCACGCCCGTCAGGATCGTACGCGAGAGCGTGGCGTTCACCGCGAGATCGAGAACCTCGCCGATCGTGACCCGCTTGTACTTGCGCAAGGTTTCCCGGATGCGGTCATAGACCACGACCGTATCGTTGAGCGAATAGCCGAGGATCGTCAGGATGGCCGCAATCGAGGTCATGTTGAACTCGAGTTGCGTGATTGCGAAAAACCCGATCGTCAGGACGAGATCGTGCAAGGTGGCGATCACCGCCCCGACGGCGAAATGCCATTCGAAGCGGAACCAGAGATAGATCAGCACGCTCAGGATCGCCATGACGACCCCCAGCGTCCCCGACTGGACAAGCTCGCCCGAGACGCGCGGCCCCACGACCTCGACGCGGCGGAACTCGTAATCAGCCTCGAAGGTCTGGCGCAGGGCGGACACGACAGCCTGCTGCGCCTCCTCCCCGCCATCCTGCAACTGGACGCGCACCGAAATGTCCCGGGGGCTGCCGAATTGCTGCACCTCGACCGGTCCGAAGCCGAGCGCGCCGCCCTCGGCGCGAATCGTCTCAATATCGGCAGGGCCTTGGCGCGACTGCATCTCGACAAGCGTGCCGCCGCGGAAGTCGATCCCGGTATTCATGCCGAAATAGAGGAAGGCAAAGACCGACAGTATCGACAGGACCGCCGATAGCGGGAACGCCCAGTGGCGGTGCCACATGAAGCGGTAACGCGTCTCGACGGGTATATAGCGGACGAGCCACATGATGTGCTGCTCCCAGATCAGATCGCGAGCCGCTTGGGACGCATGACCTTGAACCAGGTCGCGATCATCAAGCGGGTCAGCGTGAAGGCGGTGAAGACGGTCGTGATGATGCCGAGCGACAGCGTCACCGCGAAGCCCTTGACCGGCCCGGTGCCGAGGAAGAACAGCACGGCGGCTGCGATCAGCGTCGTGATGTTGGCGTCGAGGATCGTCCCGAGGGCGCGCGAGAAGCCGGTATCGAGGGAGGAGATTGCGGATCGTCCCGCGCGCTCCTCCTCGCGTACGCGCTCATAGATGAGCACGTTCGAATCCACCGCCATACCGAGCGTGAGGACGATGCCGGCGATCCCCGGCAGGGTAAGCGTCGCACCGAGCGCCGAGAGAAGGCCGAAGAGGAGCAGCATGTTGGCCGCCAGCGCGACCGTGGCGATCACCCCGAAGAAGCCATAGGCGATGATCATGAAGAGGACGACGAGGATCGCGCCCACGATGGCTGCGTAAGTGCCGGCGCGGATCGAATCGGCGCCGAGCCCCGGTCCAACCGTACGCTCCTCGACGATGGTCAGTCGCGCCGGAAGCGCACCGGCCCGCAGCAGCACGGCGAGGTCGTTGACCTGCTGGACGGTGAACGCGCCGGAGATCTGACCCGCGCCGCCGGTGATCGGCGTCTGGATGCGCGGCGCAGAGATGACGGCGTCATCGAGCACGATCGCGAGCTGCCGCCCGACATTGCGCGACGTCGCCTCCCCGAAGCTCTGCGCGCCGGAGACGTTGAAGCGGAAGCTGACGATAGGCTGGTTGGTCTGCTGGTCGAAGGCAGGCTGCGCATCGATCAGATCCTCGCCGCCGACGATGACGCGGCGCTCCACCTCGACGGGCTGATCCCCCGCATCGCGAAGCGGCATGGTCTCGGTGTCGGTATCGCCCGGCGCGGCGAGAAAGCGGAACTCGAGCTGGGCGGTCTCGCCTAGAATGGCCTTCAGGCGCTGCGGATCCTGCAGGCCCGGCACCTGGACGAGGATGCGGTCGGCTCCCTGGCGCTGGATGTTCGGCTCCGTCGTCCCGAGCGCGTCCACGCGCCGCCGGAGAACCTCGATCGCCTGCTCGATCGCGCGCCTCACGCGATCGTCGACGCCCTCCGGCGTGAGGGTCAGCTGTACAAGCCCGTCCGCCCCTTCGGTGACGGTCAGGTTGGTGACTCCCGTCTGGCCGAACAGCGGATCGGTGAGCGGCTCGGCCAGTTCCCGCAGGCGCGGCATGAGGACCGCGCGGTCCTGCGCCTCGGGGACACGCAGTTGCACCGAACGCTGGGCCACCTGGATCCCGCCCTGCAGGGGCGTGCGCGTCTCGCGCAGCACGTTGCGGACCTGGTCGCGAAGCTGGGTCGCCTCCTTGCGGACGAGCTCCTGCACGTCCACCTCGAGAAGCACGTGCGAACCGCCCTGCAGGTCAAGCCCGAGAACGACCGCCTGGGTCGGCACGAGGAACGATGGAACCCAGGCGGGCGTGGCCCGAGCCAGCGCTTCCCGCTGGTCGACCGTCAACAGGTTCGGCATCGCCAGGTAGATGCCGAACAGCACCGCCGCCAGGATGGCGACGGCTTTCGACGTTGAGATTCGCAGCATTCCCGTGCGACCCTTTCGCTTTCGGTTCGATCCGACGCCCGGTCAGCGTCAGGCTTTTGCGGTGTCCTTCGCCGGCTCGCCCTTGGCGCGGACATCCGCGACCATCGAACGCACCACGCGAACGCGAACGCCCTCGGCGATCTCCACCTCGATCTCGCTGTCGTCGATCACCTTCGAAATCTTGCCGGAGATGCCCCCGCTGGTGACGACCGTGTCGCCCCTGCGCAGGTTCTTGACCATCTCCTGATGCGCCTTCACCCGCTTCTGCTGCGGCCGGATGATGAGGAACCACATGATGACGAAAATGAGGATGAAGGGGACGAGCTGAAGGAAGATGTCCCCTCCGCCGCCACCGGCGCCCTGGGCATAAGCGGGAGTGATCACGTAAGACTCCATGAGTGTGAACGCGCGGCCACCTGCATGACCCGGCAGGCAGCGCGCGCCAATTCGGTCGGAAAGCGGCGCAACTTATAGCGACGCAAGCGCCGAAAGCAAATCCTCGAAGCCGCTTCCAGCCGATAGACCCCGCCGATTAATCGCGATATGGACCCGCGGGATTGACAATGCAACGAAAAGACGACCGCTCATGGCTTCCGACGACGCTTTGCCTCAGGACCTCGCCCCGCTGCTCGCCCGAATCGCCGATGCGCTCGATCGCCTCTCGCCGCCCCACGCATCCGGCGTTGACCTCACCGGCGCGGATGCGTTCGTCTGGCACGCCTCGCCGCCCCGCCTCGCGCCGGTCCACAAGGTGAACCGCGTCGATATGGTCCTGCTGCGGGGCATCGACCGCGTCCGGGACATGCTGCACGAGAACACCGAGCGCTTCGCCGACGGCCTCCCCGCCAACAACGCGCTGCTATGGGGTGCGCGGGGCATGGGCAAGTCCTCGCTCGTCAAGGCCGTCCACGCCGAGATCAACCGGCTGCGCCAGTCCGGCGGCGGCGCGCCCCTCAAGCTGATCGAGATCCATCGCGAGGACATCGAGAGCCTGCCGCATCTCATGACCCTGCTTCGCGACGACCCGCACCGCTTCATCGTCTTCTGCGACGATCTCTCCTTCGATGCCGACGACACCTCCTACAAGTCGCTGAAGGCCGTCCTCGAGGGCGGGATCGAGGGGCGGCCCGACAATGTGCTCTTCTACGCCACCTCGAACCGCCGGCATCTCCTGCCCCGCGACATGATGGAGAACGAGCGCTCCACGGCGATCAATCCCGGGGAGGCGGTGGAGGAGAAAGTCTCGCTCTCGGACCGCTTCGGCCTCTGGCTGGGTTTTCACAAATGCTCACAGGACGAGTATCTCGACATGGTCTTCGGCTATGCCGACCATCTCGGCCTCGACCACGATCGCGAGGCCCTGCGCCGGGAATCGCTCGAATGGGCGACAACTCGCGGCGCGCGCTCCGGGCGGACCGCATGGCAATTCATCCAGGATCTCGCAGGCCGCTTGGGAAAGCGCATCGCATAAAGCCCCTGTCATTCCGTCCTGTTGTCGTTATCATCCCCGCCGCCGAGGGGCCGACGGGCTCCCGCGACGATAAACTGATGGAGCGACAGACATGGCACGAACCTTCCGGAAAACGACGGCCCGGCTCATCCTCGCCGGCGGCGTCGCGATCGCGGCTCTCGCGGTAGCGGATCGATCGGCCCCACTCCTCGGCAAGTTCTCGATCTCTTTCGGTGACGGCGCCGTGCTCAAGACGGACGGAATTCGCCTGGGCAACGGTCTGATCGGATCCGCCCTGGCGCAGAGCCCGGGGGAAGTGACGATCGACAATGTCGAAGTCGCAAGCGGCACGGCGAGCTTCCAGATTCCCCGCATCACATTCTCGGGCGTCAATCTCTCGCGGGAGGAACTGACCTCGCTGTTCGGCGCCGGCGGATCGGGGGCGCTCTGGGAGCGGCTGGCCAGCATCTCGGCCGATTCGGTTGAGATCCCGGAAATCGTCATCGAGCAGAACATGGACGGCGTCACGCAGCGCGTCGTCTACGAGAACGTCACGGCGACCGACATCGTCGACGGCAGGATCGGGGAAATCGTCGCGGCGGGCGGCGCCTTCGAAGCCGAGGGCGGCGACGAGGCCGGCAAGGGATCCTTCGGACGGACGAGCATCAAGGGCTTCGATCTCCCGCTCCTGCTGCAGTTCTATACGCGGGCCGCAGGCGACGGCCCCAACCCGCGCCGCACCGTCTATGAGAGCTTCGAGCTCGACGACCTCGTGATGACGGCGGAAGGCGAAGTGGAATTCCGCATCGCGCGCCTCTCCGGCTCGGAATTCACCCTGCGCCTCCTCCAGCGCCCCTTCGAGGCGATGGCCGCCGAGATCGCCGCGCTCGAGGGCCGCGAAGACCCGACGCCCGAGGAAACGGCACGCCTCATGTCCTTTGTTGCGGATGTCTTCGACGCATTCGGTTTCGAAGAGATGGAAGCAACCGAGATCACCATGCGGAGCCTCCGGGATGAGGCCTTTGAAGGCCGTATCAGCCGGATCGCCTTCACGAGCGAGGGGGCTTCGCTGGGGACGCGCCTCGAGAACCTCAGCATCGAGACCGAAGCCGGCAGCGCAACGATCGACTCGATCTCCTCGGAGGGGTTCTCGTTCCAGCCGATGATCGAATCCATGCGCCAGTTCGGCGCCGATCCGGCGGCGGAGATTGACGAAGCCGCGCTTCGCCGCATGGTGCCGGCCTTCGGGACCGTCACGATCGCCGGCCTCGACGCGGACATCGCCCCCGAGGGGCCGGGGAGCGAAATGGGCTTCAGCATGGGGCAGATGCAGATCACGGCGGACGCACCGCATGAGGGCATCCCGACCAACTTTCGCTTCGCCTTCGACAATGTCGCCTTCGACGTTCCCGCCGATAGCGGCGTCGAGGGCCTCGAACAGGTTCGCGCGCTGGGCTATGAGCGCATCGACGTCTCGGGTGTCTTCGCCAGCCAGTGGAACAAGGCCACGAACGAGGTCGTCATCACCGAATTCTCCTTCAGCGGCGAGGAAATGGGTTCAGTCGCCCTGCGCGGCGTCCTCGGCAACATGACCGAGGCGATCACCAACCCGGATCAGGATGTGGCGAAGGCGGCCGTCATGAACGGAACGCTGAAGAACGTGCACCTGATGATCGACGATGAGGGCCTGGCCGAAAGGCTTCTCGAGCGGCAAGCGGAGGAAATGGGCGCGACGCCCGATGCGCTGCGCATGCAGTTCGGGATGATGGCGACAGCGATGATGCCCGCCATGCTCGGCGGCTCCGCCCAGGCGCAGGCGCTGGCCGAGGCTGTCGGCGCTTTCATCGCCGAGCCCGGCGAGCTTGAGGTCTCGGCTGTGTCCCGCGAGCAGGAGGGCGTCCCCCTCAAGAGCCTCAGGGCGATCGGCCAGCCTGCCGGCCTGCTGGAGCAGTTCGAGGTCAGCGCCGAAAAGCGCTGATCTCGCCTCCTCGAATCAAGGCGCGGCCTGCGCCTCCACCACCGCGACGGCCGTGATATTGACGATGCCGCGCGCGGTGACGGACGGCGTCACGACATGCGCGGGCTTCGCCGGGCCGATCAGGATCGGACCGACGGGCAGAGCGTCCGCGAGAACCTTGGTGAGCTGGTAGGCGATGTTGGCGGCATCGAGATTTGGCATGATCAGGACATTGGCCTCGCCCTCGAGGCGCGAGTTCGGCAGGACCTTGTCGCGGATCACCTGCGACAGCGCCGTGTCCGCCTGCATCTCACCGTCCACCTCGAGATGCGGCGCGCGTTCGCGCAGGTACTGAAGCGCCTCCCGCATCTTGAGCGCCGAGCCCGTGTCGACCGAACCGAAATCCGAATGCGAGACCAGCGCAATCTTCGGGGCGATCCCAAAACGCTCGACATGGCTCGCGCAGGCGATGGTCATGTCGGCGATTTCCTCCGCCGTCGGGTTGGGCCGCACATGGGTGTCCGCGAGGAAATACGGACCCTTGTTCGTGATCATCAGCGACAAGGCCGAGAAGTCGCGCACACCCGGCGCGAGGCCGATGATGTCGCGGATATGGCGCAGGCGCGACTGGAAGCGCCCCTCCAGGCCGCAGATCAGCGCATCCGCGTCGCCGCGCCGAACGGCGACGGCGCCGATCACCGTCGTATTCGTGCGAACCAGCGTACGCGCCGCATCCGGCGTGATCCCGCGGCGGCCGGCGACCTCCATATAGGTCGCGACATAGTCCCGGTAGCGCGGGTCGTCCTCGGGGTTGATCAGTTCGAAATCGCGCCCGATCCGGATTGACAGGCCGAAGCGCTTGATGCGGGTCTCCACCACGGAGGGGCGCCCGATCAGGACCGGGATCGCGATCTCGTCCTCGAGAAGGACCTGCGTGGCGCGGAGCACGCGCTCGTCCTCGCCCTCGGCATAGATCACGCGCTTGGGTTTGGCCTTCGCCTTCGCGATCAGCGGCTTCATGAGAAAACCGGAGCGGAAGACGAAGCGCTGGAGGGATTCCTCATAGGCCGCCAGGTCGTCCAGGGGCCGGCGCGCGACGCCTGAATCCATCGCCGCCTTCGCGACGGCGGGAGCGATGCGCAGGATCAGGCGCGGATCGAAGGGGCTCGGGATAAGCGATTGCTCGCCGAAGGGATGGGCCTCCCCGCCATAGGCGCGGGCGACGACCTCCGAGGGCGTCTCGCGCGCAAGCGCTGCGATCGCCTTGACCGCCGCCGCCTTCATCTCCTCGTTGATCGTCGTCGCCGCCACGTCGAGCGCGCCACGGAAAATGTAGGGGAAGCACAGGACGTTGTTGACCTGGTTGGGATAGTCAGAGCGCCCGGTGCAGATCATCGCGTCGGAACGGGCGGCCCGCGCCTCCTCCGGCATGATCTCCGGGTTCGGGTTGGCGAGCGCCATCACGAGCGGGCGCTCCGCCATCCTGGCGAGAAGATGCGGCTTGAGGACACCCGCCGCCGAGAGGCCGAGAAAGACGTCCGCCCCGTCGATGACGTCGGCGAGCGTGCGCGATTGCGTCTTTTGTGCATAGACCGCCTTCCAGCGATCCATCAGCGCCTCGCGGCCTTCGTACACCACGCCTTCGATGTCCGTCACCCAGATGTTCTCGCGGCGCACGCCGAGCGTCACGAGCAGGTTGAGGCAGGCGAGCGCCGCCGCTCCCGCGCCCGAGGTAACGACCTTGATATCGGAAAGCTCCTTGCCCGCGAGCAGCATCGCGTTCGTCACCGCCGCGCCGACGATGATCGCGGTGCCGTGCTGGTCGTCATGGAAGACGGGAATTCCCATGCGCTCCTTCAGCTTCTCCTCGATGTCAAAGCATTCCGGCGCCTTGAAATCCTCGAGATTGATCCCGCCGAAGGTCGGCTCTAGCGCGGCGACGACATCGACGACCCGGTCGACCGCATCGGCGTCGATCTCGATGTCGAACACGTCGATCCCGGCGAATTTCTTGAAGAGGACCGCCTTGCCTTCCATCACGGGCTTCGAGGCGAGCGGGCCGATATTGCCGAGGCCGAGCACCGCCGTGCCGTTGGAAACGACGGCGACGAGGTTCTGGCGGGCGGTCAACTCGGCGGCCTGGTCCGGATCCGCGACGATCGCCTCGCAGGCCGCCGCCACGCCGGGTGAATACGCGAGAGCAAGATCGCGCTGGTTGCCGAGCGGCTTCGTCGGCTGAATCTCCAGCTTCCCCGCCTTCGGGTGCCTGTGATAGATGAGCGCGGCGGATTTCAGATCATCCGTTATCTTGCTTGGCACCTCTTGCCCTTCCCTCGTTGCCTCGGCGGTGCGTTCTTTTACGCTGTCGGGGCACGCAATCGCAATGCTGGACCGATATGCTCCACCCGATAAGAAGCTTGTCGAAGAGACTGACGCGCCTGCGCCGCTTTCCGGTGGTTGCCGACAGGCGGGGAGCAACCTTCGTTCTCGACCCTCGAAACTGGATCGACAATCGGTTGCTGGCGCGCGCGCCGTTCGAGGAAAAGCAGATCGCGCGCGCCCACGAGCTGGTCACCGCATACAGACTGGATACATTTCTGGACGTCGGTGCGAATATTGGTCTCTACACCGTCCTTCTCGGCCGGATGCCAGAGATCAAACAGGTTCACGCATTCGAGCCGGTCGCGCGCAACTTCAACCAGCTTTGCGGAAATGTCTTCGCGAACCGCCTGGATTCGAAGGTGGAGGCGCATCGGCTCGCGGCGAGCAACACGACAGGTTGCGCGACCATTCATATCGATCCCGCCTCCACCGGGGTCTCGCGTCTCGCGCTGAGCGGCACATCGCGGGATACCCGCGTGTTTCGAGAGACGGAAACCGTTTCGCTCGGAAGGATCGATGATGTCCTCAACCTGTCGGACCGGCGCCTGTTCATCAAGGTGGATGTCGAAGGGCATGCCCTGCCGGCGCTGGAAGGAATGCGGAACCTGCTCGCTAACAACGATTCAGTCGTGCAGGTTGAGCTGCATGAGGCCGATCGGGAAGGAATCATTCGCTTGCTCGCGGGGGCCGGCCTCGTCCTGATCGGCGAAATCGATGGCGACGGGTACTTCATACGTCCGGGACGGGAATGAGGTGGTGAAGAATTTCGACGTCACCGCAACGCCGGTCTCCTGCACGATCATCAGCCTCGACGAAGCTGACCGGATCGAGCGCTGCATCCTGTCGGTGCGCGACCTCGTAGACGAAGTCGTCGTCGTCGATTCGGGCAGCAGGGACGACACCGTCGAGCGTGCGCGGGCGCTCGGCGCGCGGGTGATCCACAATCCCTGGCCGGGCTACGGGCCGCAGAAGCGCTTCGCGGAGGACCAGGCGCGCAACGACTGGATTCTCAATCTCGACGCGGATGAATGGCTGCCGGAAGCAACGCGGGCGGAACTGGCGGCTCTTCTGCAGGGAGAGCGCCTTGCCGGCAAGTCGGGGGTCCGTTTCCGGCTCCCCACGGTCTATCCAGGCCATGCCCGGCCCCGCCCCTTCGCGGACTTCCACGCCTATGTGCGCCTCTACGACCGCCGCGCCTGCCGCTTCCCGGATTCGCTCGTCTTCGACGCGATACCGTTCGAGCGCAACCGGATGATCGAGGCGCGGGAGCCGATCTATCACGAGACGATCCGGAGCCTGTCGCACCTCGTGGAGAAGAACAAACGCTATTTCGACCTGCAGTCGGTCGAGGTGAGTCGCTCGAAAGCGGCGACCGTGCCGCGTCTCCTCGTGGAGCCCTTCGCCGCCTTCTTCAAGTACTATGTCCTGCGGCGCCATATCACCGGCGGCCTGTTCGGCTTGAAGTTCGCCGGGACCATTGCCTATATCCGGACGTATCGGCTCCTCGCGCTCGCGGGCTTCATGCGCGGGAGAACCGAGGACGCCCGCCGCAGGGTCGGCCGTTCGGGGTGACGTCCGCCAGACCGGGATCGCGATGAAAGACGAGCCGAAAGTCGACTCCGCCGGGCTCGACGCCCTTTTCGACGCGGCCTCGCGCACGCCCGCGCAGGCGGCGCGCGGGTTGATCCTCGTCTATCGCTATTCGCTCTCGGGGCTGATGGGCCGGCAATGCCGTCATCTCCCCAGCTGCTCGGAATATACGGACGAGGCGATCAGGAGCTACGGGCTCTGGGCCGGCGGCTGGATGGGGCTCGCGCGCATCTGCCGCTGCGGGCCGGGCGGAACGAGCGGGATCGACAACATTCCCGACGCATTGCCCGCGCAATCGCGCTGGTATATGCCGTGGCGCTACGGTCGCTGGCGGGGCGTGAACGCTCCCGCGGCGCCGGATCGGGCGCGGCCGGACGACGGCGGCTGACGCCCCCGCCCCTCCCCGTCGACAACGCTTACCTGCTGCGTTTGCAGGAGTGAGCAAGGAGCACCGACACGATGATCACCCTGACATTTCCCGATGGCGCGCGCCGCGAATTCGAAGACGGCGTGACCGGCCGCGCGATCGTCGAAGGCATCGCCAAATCGCTCGCGAAGAAGACGGTCGCCATGGCGCTCGACGGTGCGGTCTGCGACCTCTCCGATCCGATCACGCGCGATGCGAAGATCGAGTTCGTCACCCGCGACGATCCCCGCGCCCTCGACCTCATCCGCCACGATTGCGCCCACGTGCTGGCGGAAGCCGTGCAGGAGCTGTATCCGGGGACGCAGGTGACCATCGGCCCGGTGATCGAGAACGGCTTCTATTACGATTTCGCCCGCGAGACGCCCTTCACGCCGGAGGACTTCCCTGCGATCGAGAAGAAGATGCGCGAGATCATCGCCCGCGACGCTTCCTTCGAGAAGGAGGAATGGTCCCGCGAGCAGGCGCGGGAAGTGTTCGCGGCCAAGGGCGAGGATTACAAAATCGAGCTGATCGACGCGATCCCCGAAGGCCAGTCGCTGAAGATCTACAAGCAGGGCGAGTGGTTCGACCTCTGCCGTGGCCCGCACATGACCTCGACGGGCAAGATCGGCAACGCCTTCAAGCTGATGAAGGTCGCGGGCGCCTATTGGCGCGGGGATTCGAACAACCCCATGCTCACCCGCATCTACGGCACTGCCTGGGCGAACGACGCCGACCTGCAGAACTACCTCACGCAGCTCGAGGAGGCGGAGAAGCGCGACCATCGCCGGCTCGGGCGCGAGATGGACCTCTTCCACTTCCAGGAAGAAGGCCCCGGCGTCGTCTTCTGGCATGCGAAGGGATGGACGCTTTTCCAGCAGCTGATCAGCTACATGCGCCGCCGCCTCGCGGAGGATTACGAGGAGGTCAACGCCCCCCAGATCCTCGACAAGGCCCTGTGGGAGACCTCCGGCCACTGGGGCTGGTACCGCGAGAACATGTTCGTCACGAAGACCGAGGACGAGCGCGTCTTCGCGATCAAGCCGATGAACTGCCCCGGCCATGTCCAGATCTTCAAGCACGGCCTCAAGAGCTATCGCGATCTCCCCTTGCGCATGGCGGAATTCGGGGCGGTCTCGCGCTACGAGCCCTCGGGGGCGCTCCACGGGCTCATGCGCGTGCGCGCCTTCACGCAGGACGACGCGCATGTCTTCTGCACGGAGGACCAGCTCGCCGACGAGTGCCTGAAGATCAATGACCTGATCCTCTCCACCTATTCCGATTTCGGCTTCGGGGAGATCGTCGTCAAGCTGTCCACCCGTCCCGAGAAGCGCGTGGGCACCGACGCGATGTGGGATCACGCGGAAGAGGTGATGGAGCGCGTCCTGGAGCAGATCGCGGCGCAGTCGGGAGGACGCATCAAGACCAGCATCAATCCCGGCGAGGGCGCGTTCTACGGGCCGAAATTCGAATATGTCCTGCGCGATGCGATCGGGCGCGACTGGCAATGCGGCACGACGCAGGTCGATTTCAACCTGCCGGAGCGCTTCGGCGCGTTCTATGTCGATGCCGACGGCCAGAAGAAGACGCCGGTCATGGTCCACCGCGCCATCTGCGGCTCGATGGAGCGTTTCACCGGGATCCTGATCGAGCATTTCGCCGGCCATTTCCCGCTCTGGCTCGCCCCGGTGCAGGTCGTCGTCTGCACCATCACCTCGGAGGCGGACGAATACGCCCGCGAGGTGGCGAAGGCCGCGCGCAAGGCGGGGCTTCGCGTCGAGATCGACACGCGCAACGAGAAGATCAACTACAAGGTCCGCGAGCACTCTCTCGCCAAGATCCCGGTGATCCTCGTCCTCGGAAAGCGCGAGGCGGCGGAGCGGACGGTGAATATCCGCCGCCTCGGCAGCCAGAACCAGACGCCGATGCCCCTCGACGAGGCGTTAAGCGCGCTCGTCGCCGAGGCGGTGCCGCCTGACGTCGATCGCTCGCACGCCAACCCGAGCGAGAGCGTCGAAACCCTGGACGTCGTCCTCGACGGACACCACTCGCACGGCATCGCCTGAGCGGCGGAGGCGGCGTCAGCCGCGGAACTCGCTCTCGGCCAGAAAGGCCTCTTCCTCGGGCGTGCTCTTGCGCCCGAGGATATCGTTGCGGTGAGGGAAGCGGCCGAAGCGGGCAACGATGTCGCGGTGATGCCGCGCCCATTTCGCGCCGTCGGCGTCGCCCAGCTCCTCGTTGAGCGCCACCGCGCGCTCCTGGGCCGCGAGATCCTCCGCATGCGTCAGCGGGAGGATGAAGAAGCGGCTCATCGGCGGCTTGAACGCCTTGTGGAACCCCGCGTCGATCGCCCTTTCGGCGATGGTGAGGGCCAGATCGTCACCCGCATAGACCTTCTTCGCGCCGCGGAACATGTTGCGGGGAAACTGGTCGAGAAGGATGATCAGGGCGAGCGCGCCATGCGCATTCTCCTCCCAGTCGGCGAGATCACCCGCGAAGGCCGCCTCATACGTGCCGAGGAAGCGCTTTCGGATCGCTTCATCGAAGGCGTCATCCCTCTTGAACCATTTCTCCGGCCCCGCCTCCTCCCAGAAGGCGATGATGTTCTCCGGAGAATCCCGACCGGTCATGACGCTGCTCCCTGCTCGACTGTGATTTTGATAACACGCTCCCGAAAGCATGGTACCGAAAATCGCGGGACCCCGTCATGCGAATGCAGGAATCGTGATTGGATCACTTGCCACGACGTTTTTCCCGGTTACAAGCATCGCCGGATGAGGTCAAACGTTGCGTCGGGTAGCCGCCATGGCGCAACAAAACAACATCTCGAGCATAACCGGGGCCGTCAGGCAGCGCCCGCCAAGGAAGGATACGAAGACCATGCGCGTCTATTACGATCGCGACGCCGACATCAACCTGATCAAGGGCAAGAAAGTCGCCGTCATCGGCTATGGCAGCCAGGGCCATGCCCATGCCCTCAATCTCAAGGATTCGGGCGTCAAGGAAGTTGTCGTCGCTCTGCGCAAGGGCTCCGGTTCCGCGAAGAAGGCCGAGGGCGCGGGCCTGCAGGTCATGGAAGTCGCCGATGCGGCGAAGTGGGCCGACGTCATGATGATGCTCACGCCGGACGAGCTCCAGGCCGACATCTATCGCGACCACCTGCACGAGAACATGAAGCAGGGCGCGGCGCTGATGTTCGCGCACGGCCTCAACGTGCACTTCAACCTGATCGAGCCGCGCGCCGATCTCGACGTCCTGATGATCGCCCCCAAGGGCCCCGGCCACACCGTGCGCTCCGAGTACCAGCGCGGCGGCGGCGTTCCCTGCCTCGTGGCGATCTCGCAGGATTCGTCGGGCAACGCCCATGACCTCGGCCTCTCCTACGCCTCCGCCATCGGCGGCGGCCGCGCCGGCATCATCGAGACCACGTTCAAGGAAGAATGCGAGACCGATCTCTTCGGCGAACAGGTCGTTCTCTGCGGGGGTCTCGTCGAGCTGATCCGCGCCGGCTTCGAGACGCTGGTCGAGGCGGGCTACGCCCCGGAGATGGCCTATTTCGAGTGCCTGCACGAAGTGAAGCTGATCGTCGACCTCATCTACGAGGGCGGCATCGCCAACATGAACTACTCGATCTCCAACACGGCGGAATACGGCGAGTACGTCACCGGCCCGCGCATCATCACCGCGGAGACGAAGGCGGAAATGAAGCGCGTCCTCGAGGACATCCAGTCCGGCAAGTTCACGCGCGACTGGATGCTCGAGAACAAGGTTTCGCAGACCTCGTTCAAGGCCACCCGCGCCCGCAACGCCGCGCACCAGATCGAGGATGTCGGCGCCCGCCTGCGCGACATGATGCCCTGGATCAAGGAAAAGGCGCTGGTCGACAAGTCGAAGAACTGAGCCGACCGCCGCGCAATTCCGAGGAGGCCCGCCCGCAACGGCGGGCCTTCTTGCGTTCAGCGTCTCTGGTATCGGCCCGTCTGGAAGCGCTGCGTTGCGCCGCCGGGCGTGACGTGGTCGAAGGCGAAGGCCTCCCGATGCTCGAACTCCGCCCCCAGAAAGGCGTCGAGATCGGCGGGCGAATAGCGACGCACCGACAGGCCGCTGCACTTCTCGGGTCCGCTCGGGGCGAAGGTCGCGATGATCACGTGCCCTCCGGGCCTGACGGCGGCGGTGAGCGCCTCGTGATAGGCGCGCCGCTCCTCCTCCGCGACCAGGAAATGCAGGACCGCCCGATCGTGCCACAGATCGTAGGCGCGATCGGGGCTCCATGTCCGCAGGTCGGCGGCGATGCCGTGGAAGGCGGGGCTCCCGGCGTGGCGCTCCCGCAGGCGGTCGATCGCCTCGGGCGAAATGTCGAGCGCCGTCACGTCGCCGTAGCCTTCGTCCAGGAGCGCCCCGGCGAGGCGCGACAGCCCTCCGCCGATATCGATGATCGCCGCCGTCTTCGGCAGCCCCGTCGCCTCGATCATCCGCATCGAGCGCTCCGGGCTCGCCTCGAACCAGGAGACCGCGTCTTCATCCTTCGTGGAGTAGACCCGATCCCAGTGCTCCCGCTCCGTCATCATGGCAATCTCCCGTTCAGGGGGTGATCTTCTCGTCCCGGAACTGCCGGAACAGGCGCAGGAACATCTCCTCGCTGTCGACGACATCGTGGAAGCCGTGCTGACGCGACTTCGTGACGTTCGACATGACGTCCCAATACGTCCCGAAGACGTAGTCGCCGAATTCCCAAGCCGCAATGTCCCGGAACGGATGCGGCTTCAGCCCGTACTTGCTCACGATCTCGTTCCAGAGCGGCTCCTTGTCCGCCATCATCTGCGTGAGGGATATCGTCTGGGGCGGCGCGTAAGGCAGGCCGAAATATTCCGCGAAAAGCGGCCAGAGATTGGACCAGCGGAAATAATCGCCATTCGTGATGTTGAATGCTTCGTTCGAACATGACGGCTCGCGCGCCGCCCAGAGGCAGGCATTGGCGAAATGCGCGGAATCCGTCACCTGGTAGATCGCCTCGTAGGCGGCGGGACTTCCCGGAAAGCGCAAAGGCAGGCCGAGTTCGCGGCAGAAGGCGGCATAGACGCAGATGACGGGGACGATGCTCATCGGCGTTCCGGGCGCGAAGCCGCAGAGCGTCTGCGGGCGCAGCTCGGTCCAGTCCCAGCTCTTCCCCTTCTGGCGCTCGACCAGCCAGTCGACCTGGTTGAAATAGTAGTTCGGCGGCATGTGGCGCGGGTCGCTCTCGCGCGCCGGTGTCTTGTAGGGCCCCATATGGACGCCGTAGGTCTTGGTGCCGGTGACGAGGACGACGCGCTTGAGGGCGGTCGAGCGCTCCTCGACAGCCGAAACCGCGTTGACCAGCATGCGGAGATTGGGAGCGATATTCGCGGCATAGCCCGAGGCCGCCCCCGGCGCCGCCTGGAACGCCGCGTAGAAGACATGCGTCGCATCCGCCGTCGCGTCCATCGTCGCCGCGATCGACTCCTGATCGAGCAGATCGACGGAGACGTAGCGCGTCCGATCCCGACTCTCGCGCTCGCGGCGCGAGAGGCCGACAATCTCCCAGCCGCCCTCCTCCTCGAGGCGCGCAACGATGTATCGCCCGATGACCCCGAGCGCCCCGACGACGACGGCCTTCTTTCCGTGACCCACGTTGCTTCCTCCCTATCGCTTGTCGGGAGGCTAACACCGCGCCGCGCCATGGCGAACGTGAAATGACGGCGAGCCGATAAATGCAAAAGGCCCGCTGCGGACAGCGGGCCTTTCTCCGGCGATACCTCGCGGCGTCGCTATATCCGTCCCATCAACAGCAGGATCAGGACGATGACGAGCACCACCCCGACGATGCCGCTAGGCCCGTATCCCCAGCCGCGGCTATAGGGATAGGTCGGGATCGTCGCGATCAGCACCAGGATCAGGATGATCAGGAGAATTGTTCCCAGAGACATGCGTCAACCCCTTCGGCTGGACCAGATGATGCAAATCAACAGCTACGTTGGGATTTCGTTCCCGTGCTTCCTCTTGTTCAGGTGAAGTCGCGACGTTCCGCCAGCCAGGCAGCCATACCCGCCGCCGCCGCGTGGCCGGTCGCGAAGCAGGCCTGGAGCAGGTAGCCGCCGGTCGGCGCCTCCCAGTCCAGCATCTCGCCCGCGACGAAGATTCCGGGCCGCGCCTTCAGCATGAAACGCGCATCGATGGCTTCGAAGGCGACGCCGCCCGCGCTCGAGATCGCGCGGTCAATGGGACGCGTCCCGGTGATGGCCAGCGGGATCGCCTTCACCGCGCGCGCGAGGGCCTCCGGCTCCGGCGGCAAAGCTATCCCGTGCGCCTCGCGCATCAGCCCGATCGCGGCGGTGTCGAGCGCAAGCGCTTTGCGCAGCGCGTTCGCGCTCGAAAGCCCTTTGCGCTGGGCCGAAAGCCGCTTCGCAACCGCCGGGATGTCGAGATCCGGGCGAAGGTCGATCGTGAGCCGCGCCTCGCCCCGCTCCGCCAGGGCATCCCGCAGCGCCCCCGAGAGCGCGTATACGGCCCCGCCCTCGAGCCCGTGCTCCGTGACGACAGCCTCGCCGCGCACCCGCCTTCCATCGCTTGAGAGGGCGATCCGCTTGAGCGGCGAGCCGGCAAAGCGGCTTCGAAAATGCTCCGACCACCCAATGTCGACGCCCATGTTCGAAGGTCGGATCGGACGCAGCGCCACGCCCTCGGCGGCAAGGATTTCGGTCCAGCCGCCATCCGAACCCAGGCGCGGCCAGGACCCGCCCCCGAGCGCCAGCAGGGTCGCGTCGGCGTTCTCCCGAACGACGCCCTTCGGCGTGTCGAAGGTGAGCGCGCCCGTCTCGTCCCATCCCGTCCAGAGGGAGCGCGGTGCGAAGCGCACGCCGAGTTCGTCCAGGCGGGCGAGCCAGGCGCGCAGGAGCGGCGAGGTCTTGAAGCTCTTTGGAAAGACCCGCCCGCTGGTGCCGACGAAGGTCTCCTGCCCGAGCCCCTCGCACCAGGCGCGCAGAGCATCCGGCGGAAAGGCGCGGATGCTCGCCTCCAGATGCGCGCGCGAGGAGCCGTAGCGATCGAGAAAGCGCTCCGGATCCTCGCTATGGGTGAGATTGAGCCCGCCGCGCCCCGCCATCAGGAACTTTCGTCCAAAGGAGGGCATGCGGTCATGGACCGTCACCGCGTGGCCCGCCCGCGCGAGATGTTCGGCGGCGGCGAGGCCCGCCGGGCCTGCGCCGATGACGGCGATTGCTGGCGTCGTAATGGTTCTGCTCCTGCGCGAGGACGGATGGCCCCTGGACGACCCGTCTCCTAGCAGGTCGCGCGCCCGCCGCGCACCCCTTTTCGGTCAGGCGGCGTTGCCGAAGTCGAAGCCCTTTCCGGGAGCAGCATCGAGGAGCGCGCGCGTGTACGGGTGCTTCGGCGCGGCGAAAACCTCGCCCGTATACCCCTCCTCGACCACGATCCCCCGCTCCATCACCATGATCCGGTCGCAGATCTGCGCCGCCACGCGCAAGTCGTGGGTGATGAAGAGCACCGCGAGGTCGAAGCGCTTCTTGACGTCGTCGAGCAGGTCGAGGACCTGCGCCTGGACCGAGACGTCGAGCGCTGAAACTGCCTCGTCCGCGATCAGGATTTCCGGCTCCATCGCGAGCGCGCGCGCAATGGCGATGCGCTGGCGCTGCCCGCCCGAGAACTGGTGCGGATAGCGGTCGAGCGCATCGGGCGAGAGCCCGACGAGCCCCATCAGCGACCGCGCCCGCTCGATCGCCTCGCCCTCCGGGAGGCCGAAATTCATCGGTCCCTCGATGATCGAATCCTGCACCGTCCGGCGCGGGTTCAGCGAGCGGTACGGGTCCTGGAAGACGATCTGCACGCGCCGGCGATGGGGACGCAGCTCCCGCTCCGGCAAAAGCGCAATATCGGTGTCGCTGAGCCGGATCGCGCCGCTCGTCGGATTGATCAGCCGTCCGATGCAGCGCGCGACGGTGGTCTTGCCCGACCCCGACTCTCCGACAATCCCGAGCGTCTCGCCGCGTCGCACCTGAAGGTTGACGTCGTTCGCGGCCTTGACCTCGCGCACCTTGCGAAACAGCGAGCGCCCGCCATAGGTCTTGTTGAGCGCCACCGCCTCGAGCGCCGGGGGGCCGACGATCGGGTCGCGCTTGACCGGCTTCATGCTCGGGACGGACGAGATGAGCATGCGTGTGTACTCGGCCTTCGGGTTGCGCAGCACCTCCTCCGCGCTGCCCTGCTCCACGATGCGCCCGTGCTGCATGACGACGATGCGGTCGGCGATGTCCGCCACCACTCCGAAATCGTGGGTGATGAAGAGGACGCCCGTCCCGTGCTCCGCCTGAAGCTCCTTGATGAGCTTCAGGATCTGCGCCTGGGTCGTGACGTCGAGCGCCGTCGTCGGCTCGTCCGCGATGAGCAGGTGGGGATCGAGGACCATCGCCATCGCGATCATGATGCGCTGGCGCTGGCCGCCCGAAAGCTGATGCGGATAGGCGTCGAAGATCTGCTGCGAATCCGGCAGGCGCATCGCATCCATGATCTCGATCGCCTTCACCTTCCGGTCGGCCGCCGAGAGACCGGTATGGATGCGCAGCACCTCGTCGATCTGGTCGCCCACGGTGAGGACGGGGTTGAGCGCGGTCATCGGCTCCTGGAAGATCATCGCCATGCGCGTCCCGCGCAGATCGCGCAGGCGCTGCGGGCTGGCCTGGAGCAGGTTCTCCCCTTCGAGCAGGATCTCTCCCGACGTCGGCACGAGATCGCCCTTGGGCAGGAGTCCCATCACGGTGAAGGCGGTGACGGATTTCCCGGAACCGGATTCGCCCACGATGCAGACGATCTCTCCCCGCTGCACCTGGATGGAGACCCCCTCGATCGCGTTTTCGCGATCGGCCCCGGCCGGAAGACGAACGGTCAGGTTCCTGACGTCGAGAACAAGCTCGCTCAACGCGGGCCTCCCATACGTTTGGCGAGTTTCGGATCGAGGCGGTCGCGCAGGGCGTCGCCGAGCACGTTGACAGCGAGGATCGTGATCGCGAGGGCGAAGCCCGGCAGCAGCACGATCCACGGCGCGATGGGGAAGAAGATGCGGCCCTCCGCCATCATGTTGCCCCAGGACGGGAATTCAGGCGGGGTGCCCGCGCCGAGGAAGGAGAGGATCGCCTCCGTCAGCATCGCGGAAGCCGCGATATAGGTTGCCTGCACGATCAGCGGCGGGACGCAGTTCGGAAGCACGTGCCGCCAGAGCAGCTTCGGCAGCGGGGTGCCGACGGAGACAGCAGCCTCCACATAGGGTTCCTCGCGCACCGACAGCACGACCGAACGGACCAGGCGCACCACGCGCGGGATTTCCGGAATGGTGATCGCGATCGTCACCGTCGTGATGCTCGAACCCGAGAGCGAGACAAGCGCGATGGCGAGCAGGATGCCCGGAATGGCCATCAACCCGTCCATGACCCGCATGATCAGCCCGTCGAGCAGGCGGATATAGCCGGAAAGCACGCCGACGATGGTCCCGAGGAACACGCTCGCGACGGCGACGCAGATGCCGACGATCAGCGATACCTGCGCCCCGTAGACGATGCGGCTCCAGATGTCGCGGCCGAACTGGTCGGTGCCGAGCCAGTTCTCCGCCGAGGGCGACTGGAGGCGAAGCGTCGGCGAGAGCGCCTTAGGATCGACGGTCCCGAGGAACGGGGCGAACAGCGCCCCGAAAACGATCAGGAAAAGGATCACGGCCGCGATCGCGGCAATCGGATAGCGGAGGATGAAGGACAGCCACCAGGATTGCCCCGCCGGCGCCCGCGCCGGCCTCTCCAGTTTCTGTGCGGGGGCGCTCAATACCGTATCCTCGGGTCAAGCAGGGTATAGGCGATGTCGATCAGCAGGTTCACCAGCACGTAGACGAAGGAGAAGACGAGGATCAGGCCCTGGATTACAGGGAAGTCGCGCCGCAGCACCGCGTCGACGACGAGCCGCCCGAGTCCGGGAAGGTTGAACACCGTCTCGGTCACCACCGCCCCGCCGATGACGAGGGCGATGCCGATGCCGATGATCGTCACGATCGGCACCGCCGCGTTCTTGAGCGCGTGGCGGAAGAGCACCTTCGTCTCGTTCTGCCCCTTCGCGCGGGCCGTTCGGATGTAATCCTCGCCCAGCGTCTCCAGCACGCTTGCCCGCGTGATGCGCGTGATGAGCGCGATATAGATCGACGAGAGGGTCAGCGTCGGCAGGGTCATGTGCTGCACGAACCCGACGAAATCCGTGAAGGGACTGACATAGCCCTGCGTCGGAAACCAGCGCCAGGCGATGCCGAACTGATAGATCAGCAGGTAGCCGAGCACGAAGACCGGGAAGGAAAAGGCGACGACCGCAAAGACCATGATGGCGCGGTCGATCCATGTCCCGGAGCGCCAGGCGGCGATGACCCCGAGGGGGACCGCAACGATGACGGAGAACGAGATCGTCGTGATCGCCAGCATCAGGGTCGGCTCGACCCTCTGGCCGATCAGCGTCGTCACCGGCAGGCGCGTGAAGATCGAGGTGCCGAGATCGCCGCGAACGAGCTGCCCGAGCCAGACGACGAACTGCTCGTAGAGCGGCCGGTCGAGGCCGAGGGAGCGGCGGATCGCCTCGATCTGCTCGAGGGTCGCGTTGTCGCCGCCGAGGACCGCGGCCGGGTCGCCGGGCGTCAGGCGAATCATGAGAAACACCACGAGCGCGACAACCGCCATGACGGGGACGGTCGCGACGACGCGGCTCAGGATCAGGTAAAGCATCGGGCTTGCCGGCCTCGCTGGAGACTACCGGAACGAAAAACGCCTCTCCCCTTGGCCGGGGAGAGGCGCGTCACGCAGTCAGGGTCAGGTCACTTCCATGTTCCAGAAGAACTGGACGGGCGAGCGGATCATGCCCTGGACGTTCTCGCGATAGCCGACCGGAACGAAGAACTGGCCGATATTGGCGTAGGAGCCGATCTCGTAGGTGCGCTCCTGGAAGGCCGCCGCGACGCGGCGCGCGTCCTCGATCGTGGCCGCCTCGGCGAATTCCGCGCGCAGCTCCTCGCTGCGGGCGTCTTCGTGCCAGCCCGGCCAGCCCGCATCGCCCACGGCGGCAAAGCCGACGCCGGTGAGAGGGTTGATGACGTCGCCGCCGATCCACCACGTGTGGAACATGTTCCAGCCGCCGTTCTCGACGGGCTCGCGCGACGTGCGGCGCTGTCCCAGCGTCGCCCAGTCCATCGCCACGAGGCGCACATTCATCCCGATGCCGCGCAGCGCCTCGGCCACGACGAGCGTGAACGGGTTCAGCACGGGATGGTCCGTCGGCTGCAGGATGGCGAATTCCTCGCCATTGTAGCCGGCCTCCTTGAGCAGAGCCTTCGCGTCCTCGATGTTCTGGGTGATCATCTCGGCGCCGGCCTCGTTGTGGAGCGGCGTGCCCTTGGGGAAGATCGACAGGTTGGTATTGTAGAGTTCCGGGTTGCCGATGGCGGTGCGCAGGCAGTCTTCCTGGCTGATCGCCTTCATCACCGCGCGGCGGATCAGCGGGTTGTTCGACGGCGCGACCGTGTGGTTGAACCGGCCCCAGCCCATGTTGCCGACGGGATCGAGCACCTCGACCTTGATGCCCGGCATCTGGCTCACGACCGGCACGAGGTCCGGCGTCACCTGCTCCCAGTAATCGACCTCGCCGGCGATCAGCGCGTTCATCGCCGTGTTGGCGTCCATCGTGTGCCACTCGACCCGGTCGACCTTCGCGATCTTGCCGCCGGCAGCCGAGGAGACGGGCTCGTTGCGCGGATTGTAGCCGGCGAACTTCTCCCAGACAGCGAGATTGCCCGGCCGCCATTCGTCCTTGAGGAACCTGAAGGGCCCCGAGCCGATCACTTCCTCGATCTGCGTGTCGGCAGGAGTCTCCGCGACGCGCTTGGGCATCATGAACGGCACGTTCGACGAGATCTTGCCGATCGTGTCGAGGACGATGCCGTAGGGCTGCTTGAGCGTCATGACGAAGGTCTTGCCGTTCTGCGCCTCGAGCTTGTCGACGACGTTGAACAGGCGCTGGCCCATCGGGTCGCGCTTCGACCAGCGGATCAGCGAGGCGACGCAATCCTCGGCGGTGACGGCCGTATCGTCGTGCCAGGCGAGCCCGTCGCGGAGGGTGAAGGTGTAGACCAGCCGGTCGCCGCTGACGTCGTAGCTCTCGACCATCTGCGGCTGCGGCCGCAGGTTGTCGTCGAGCGAGAACAGCGTGTCATAGACCATGTAGCCGTAATTGCGGGTGATGTACTGGGTCGTGAAGATCGGATCCAGGATCTGGAGATTGGCGTGTGGAACCACACGCAGGACGCTTGCGGTCTGGGCGCGCGCAATTCCGCTCGGCAGGGCTGAAGCCGCAGCAGCGGCGCCGGCGCCGGCAAGCACGTGACGACGATTGAGATCCATCGGTTTCAAACTCCCCTCTGCGGCGCGTGATGATTTTTCTTCGCGCCAGACTGACCCGACACTGCAAGCAGGAAGCGTGCCGTTCAGGGACGGATGGAAACAGGGGAAGGCCACGCTGTCAAACTCGTAGATGCGCCAAGCCGCACATGCAGGAAGGCATCTTGTTTGCGCATTTTCGCGCGTCATGATGCCGGAAAGGAGAGCGACATGCGCATTCTCGCGGCAATGATGAAGCACGAGACCAACACCTTCTCGCCCGTCCCGACCGACCTGGGCCGTTTCCGGGCATGGGGCCTCCACGAGGACGAGGCCGTGAAGAAGGCCTACAAGGGGACGAATCATCCGCTTGCCGCCTATCTCGATCTTGCCGAGGAACGGGGGGCGGAGATCGTCACGCCTGTCGCCGCGGAGGCCATGCCCTCCGGGATCGTGCAGCGCGAGGCCTATGCCTATCTCACGGGCAGAATCCTCGATGCCCTGCGCGATGACGGCCCCTTCGACTGCACCATGCTCGATCTTCACGGCGCGATGGCCGCCGAACAGGCCTGGGACGCCGAGGGCGACTTCCTCGCCGAGATGCGACGCATCGCGCCCGGCCTTCCGATCGCCGTGACCTTCGACATGCACGGCAACATCACGCAGCAGGTCGTGGACAACTGCACCTGCCTGATCGGCTACAAGCATTACCCGCATACCGACATGTACGAGGTTGGCAGACGCATCGGGCAGATCCTCCTCGACAGCCTCGACGGCAAGTGCCGGCCGGTCATGAGTTACGGCATCCTCCCGCTCCTCGCGCAGACCCTGCGCATGGGCACCGCCGATCATCCGATGGGGCCGCTCCAGCAGATGACCCGCGAGGAGGAGGACAGGCCCGGGATCCTCGCTGCATCCGTCTTCGGCGGCTTCCCCATGACCGACGTGCCCGTCGCGGGGCTCTCCGCCATCGTCGTGGCGGACGAGGATGCGGAACTGGCGAAGGGGTCGCGCGACCGGCTCCTGAACTGGGCCTGGGCGGAGCGCGAGGAATTCGTCTATCGCCACGAGCCCCTGCGCGAGGCAATCGCGCGCGCCAAGCAGGTCAACGACGCTCCGATCGTGCTGCTCGACCATGCCGACAATGTCGGCTCCGGGGGCACCTCCGACTCGATGGTGGTGATCCGTGAGCTGATCGCGCAGGGCGTCGAGGATTGCGCCGTCGCCACGGTCTGGGACCCGCAGGCCGTCGCGATCATGCGGGAGGCGGGAGCCGGGGCGACGGTGACCCTCGATCTCGGGGGCAAGACGCAAATGCCCTCGATCGGGGCGAAGGCGGAGCCGCTGCGGCTCACCGGCAGGGTCCGCAGCCTCTCCGACGGCGAGTGGATCGTGCGCGGGCCAATGTATACGGGCTCGCGCGTCACCACCGGCCCGACCGCCGTCTTCGAGACGAACGGCCTGTCGATCGTCGTCACCTCCCTGCATCACGAGCCGTGGGACGCGGGCATCTTCACCAATAACGGGATCGACCCGCTTCATTGCCGCTATCTGCTGCTGAAGAGCCGCATCCACTATCGCGCCGGTTTCGCGCCCATCGCGAAGGCTACGTTCACACTGGACGGGACGGGGGTCACCACCTCCGACAACACGATCCTGACCTACGAGCACCTCACCCGGCCGATCTATCCCCTCGACCCCGAGACGGAGTGGAGCCCGCAGGGCTGAACGGGGCGCCGCGATCCCCCGACCCAGACCGAAAGCCGCAAATCCGCTCTTCGTCGGACTTCCCCCCTTGCGCCGCACGCGCTATGACGCCCGCATGAAGGAGGCGGGCTTCCGCCTCCCTGGAATCACGACAGCGCATTCACGAGGGACGAGATGGCCAAGATCAAAGTCGCGAACCCCGTCGTCGAGCTCGACGGCGACGAGATGACCCGCATCATCTGGGCGTTCATCAAGGAGAAGCTCATCCACCCCTATCTCGACATCGACCTGAAATACTACGATCTCAGCGTCCAGTATCGCGACGAGACGAACGACCAGGTCACCGTCGACGCGGCGAACGCCATCAAGAAGTACGGCGTCGGCGTGAAATGCGCCACGATCACCCCCGACGAGGACCGCGTCCGCGAGTTCGGCCTCAAGGAGATGTGGAAGTCGCCCAACGGGACGATCCGCAACATCCTCGGCGGCGTGATCTTCCGCGAGCCGATCATCTGCAAGAACGTGCCGCGCCTCGTACCCGGCTGGACGCAGCCGATCATCGTCGGCCGCCACGCCTTCGGCGACCAGTACCGCGCCACCGATTTCAAGGTCCCCGGCCCCGGCCGCATGACGGTGAAGTTCGAGGGTGACGACGGCACGGTCATCGAGAAGGAAGTCTTCAAGTTCCCCGGCTCGGGCGTCGCGATGTCGATGTACAACCTCGACGATTCGATCCGCGACTTCGCCCGCGCCTCGATGAATTACGGCCTCAACCGCAAGTTCCCGGTCTACCTGTCGACCAAGAACACCATCCTCAAGGCCTATGACGGCCGCTTCAAGGATCTCTTCCAGGAGGTCTACGAGGCCGAATTCGCCGACAAGTTCAAGGCCGCCGGCATCACCTACGAGCACCGCCTGATCGACGACATGGTCGCCTCGGCGCTCAAGTGGTCGGGCGGCTATGTCTGGGCCTGCAAGAACTACGACGGCGACGTGCAGTCGGACACCGTTGCCCAGGGCTTCGGCTCGCTCGGCCTGATGACCTCCGTGCTGATGACGCCGGACGGCCAGACCGTCGAGGCGGAAGCCGCCCACGGCACCGTGACCCGCCATTACCGCGAGCACCAGAAGGGCAAGGAGACCTCGACCAACTCCATCGCCTCGATCTTCGCATGGACGCGCGGCCTCGCCCACCGCGCCAAGCTCGACGACAATGCCGAGCTCAAGCGCTTCGCCGACACGCTCGAGAAGGTCTGCATCGACACCGTCGAGGCCGGCCACATGACGAAGGACCTCGCCCTCCTCGTCGGCCCCGACCAGCCCTGGCTGACCACGACGGGCTTCCTCGACAAGATCGACGAGAACCTGAAGAAGGCCATGGCCGCCGGCTGAGGCTGGTTCGCGACCGATACGATGAAAGGGCCCGGTCGAAAGGCCGGGCCCCAAGCCTTTCCGTTGGCAAGCGACGTCGATCTTGTCTGAAGGATGCGTGGAAACGACGCTCGATCCCGGCTCCCCTAACAGGCCGGTTCAGCCTTGAGGCTTTCCTCGAACCGTTTAGCCGCCGCCACGGATTCCTTCATCAGGACCTCGAAATCGTCGGGCGGATTGCCGCTGTCCAGCATTCCCTTGAAAGTGATGTAGGCATCTCTCTTGCCGCCATAGGACCGCAAGGTCTGCTCGTCGTTCACCCAGCCCAGAACAATGATCCTGGCCCTGCTTTCGAACCGGTAGAACAGCCGATACTGCTGGAAGAACTTGGCCCGGAACCAGTGCTTCCGGCTGTCCCCCAGCGTGTCGCCCAGCCGGAACTGCGGGGCGCCCGGATCGGCCGGGATCACTTCGCTCACCAGTTTGAAGATCGCGGCCAACCGCTTCGTGCAGTTTTTCTTTGCCCAGGTGTCGGGATCGCGCGCCTTGCGCGATTCGACCTCGTCGATCAGCCCTTCGAGTTGATCAAGAAAGATCGGATGCGCGTAGATCGACCAGCCGTTGACAACGAGCGGCGCTCCGTCGGGCACGGTAGCACCTGTCATTCATCATCGGGCGAAAGCGGCTCATCAAGATCAATCTCCGCGTCGCCGACCAATGCCTTGAGGCGATCATGCAAGGCGCCCTCGAACGCCTGCAAACGCTCCGGATGCGCCTTGATGTCGGCTTCGACGAAGTCGAGAAACGCCTCGAGCGCCGCATCACCTTCCGCTGCGCGCTCGTTCTCGATGTAGACCCGACCGCTTGGATCAACGCAGTAGCGGATTCTGTCACCCTTGCCGAGCTTCAGTTGCCTTCGCACAACACTTGGAATCGTCGTCTGGTAGCGATCGGTTAGCTTCGAGCGTTCCTGAATGAGGACGGACATTGACGAATCCTGAGCAAGCGGATGATCTGGAATCGGAAAAAGGTAATGCATTTGCATTGCGATGACAAGCGCGTTCTGGCCGGATGATCCGAAACTATCCTCCGTCGACAACGAAACGCCGGGCTTTTTCGTGGCGCTTTCAGATTTTCGCCGCATTGCGGGCGCGACAATCACTCATGAAACCGATCAAGACCCGCTTTCTCGCCCTCCCCGCCGCTGCGGTGCTTTCCTTAGGCCTCGTCATTGTCGCGCCGGAGGCGTCCGCGCAGGACCGGGAGCCCGTTCCCCGAAGCGACGGGCGTTTCAGCATCACGCCGATCGAGGACGGCTATATCAAGCTCGACAGCCGCACCGGCGTCGTGAGCGAATGCCGTCGGGACGGGGAGCGATTCCGCTGCCGGCTCGTCCCCGACGAGCGCGACGCGATGCAGGCCGAACTGGAGCGGCTCGAAGAGGAGAACGAGAACCTGCGGCGTCAGTTGACGCAGCGCGGGCTGCTCCGCTCACCGCCCGACATCGCCGAAGCCCCGCCGCCCCCCGGCCCCGGCGAGAACCTTCCCGACGACGAGGAGGTCGATCGCGCCCTCGACCTCATGGAGCGCTTCATGCGCCGCTTCATGAACATCATCCGCGAGGAAAACGCCGAGCAGCCGATCTGAGCCGCCGCTCCACGGTATCCACCTTGACTTGAGCCCCCTGCCGGATAGGCTCCCGATTGTCATTTCCCAGGATAATCAACCGCCGAAGGCGGAAGGGAGCGATCGCCTCGAAGGGAGGGTGTCCAATGTTCAGGAAAATCTTGATGACCGCCGGTTTAGTCGGCGGGTTCGTGGTGTCGGTCGGCATCGCACAGGCGCAGGAAGTCACGCTGCGCGTGCACCACTTCCTTCCTGCCGTGGCCCCGGTCCCGGCCAATTTCATCACGCCCTGGGCCGAGAAGGTCCAGGAGGAATCCGGCGGCCGCATCGCCGTCGAGGTCTATCCGGCGATGCAGCTCGGCGGCGCCCCGCCCAACCTCATCGATCAGGTGCGCGACGGGGTCGTGGATGTCGTCTGGACGCTTCCCGGCTACACGCCGGGCCGATTCCCGAAGGCCGAGGTCTTCGATCTCCCCTTCATCGCCACCGACGCGGAATCGACCTCGCGCGCGGCCTGGCAATTCTATGAGAAGCATCTCCAGGACGAGTTCGCCGATTTCCGGCCGATCGCGGTCCATGTCCACGGCCCCGGCAACTTCCACATGAAGGCTCCGGCGGTGGAGAAGCTCGAGGACCTTGAGGGTCGCAAGGTGCGCGGCCCGACGCGCATGATCACGCGGCTCCTCGAGACCCTCGGTGCGACGCCGGTCGGGATGCCCGTGCCGCAGGTCCCCGAATCGCTCTCGCGCAACGTCATCGACGGGACCGTCATTCCCTGGGAAGTCACCCGGTCGCTGCGCGTTCCGGAGCTCGTCGACACCCACACGGAATTCGGCGGCGGCAAGAGCTTCTACACGACGTTCTTCGTCTTTGCGATGAACAAGGATTCCTACGACAATCTCCCCGACGACCTGAAGGCGGTGATCGACGCCAATTCCGGGCTCGAGACCTCCGCCTGGGTGGGCCGCGTGATGGACGAGGGCGACGCGCCGGCGCGCGCCGTTGCGGTCGAGCGCGGCAACACCATCGTCACGATCGAAGGCGAGGAACTTGCCCGCTGGCAGGAGGCCGCCAAGCCCGTGGTCGAAAGCTGGATCGCGGACATGAGCGGCCGCGGCATCGACGCCGAGGCGCTGATCGCCGATCTGGAGGAACTGGTCGCCGCGGAGACGAACTGAGCGCGCGGCTCGCGGGCGGCTCGCCGCCCGCGATCGAGCGCCTTCCACGGAGAGTTCGTCATGACGGTACTAGTCGCCGGGGCCGGGATCGCCGGGCTGACGCTTGCGCTCAGCCTGCACCAGGTCGGGATTCCCGTCCGCGTCTTCGAGCAGGCGGAACGGCTGGAGCCGCTCGGCGTCGGCATCAACGTCCTGCCGCATGCCGTGCGCGAACTGGACGAGCTCGGTCTCCTCGATCCGCTCGCCGCGACGGCGGTTCCGACTGCAGAACTCGCCTATTACACGAAACGCGGCGAGCGAATCTGGTCGGAGCCGCGCGGGCGCGAGGCCGGCTACCGCTGGCCGCAATTCTCGATCCATCGCGGCGCGCTGCAGATGATCCTCTACCGCGCCGCCCTTGAGCGGCTTGGCGCGGACGCAATCGTGACGGGGGCCGCGGTCGGCGCTTTCGAACAGGCCGATGAAGGCGTCACCGTCACCCTCGCCGGAGGCGACCGCGTCGCCGGCCGGGTCCTCGTGGCCTGCGACGGCATTCACTCTCGCGTCCGGGGCGGCTTCTACCCGGACGAGGGGCCGCCGATCTGGAACGGCGCGATCCTCTGGCGCGGCGTCACGGAGGGCCAGCCGTTCCTGACAGGGCGCTCGATGATCATGGCGGGTCACGAGGCGCAGAAATTCGTCTGCTACCCGATCTCGCGGGAGGCGATGGATCGCGGCGAGGCGGTCATCAACTGGATTGCCGAGAAGCGCTACGCCCCCGATCACGACTGGCGGCGGGAGGACTGGAACCGCCGGGGCCGGCCCGAAGAATTCCTGCCCGATTTCGAGAGCTGGCGGTTCGACTGGCTCGACGTGCCCAGGATCATCCGCAACGCCCGCGCCGTCTACGAATTCCCGATGGTCGATCGCGATCCCCTCCCCTCGTGGACACGCGGCCGCGTCACGCTCCTCGGCGACGCGGCGCATCCGATGTATCCGATCGGCTCGAACGGCGCGAGCCAGGCGATCATCGACGCGCGCGTGCTGACGGCAGAATTTCTCGCACGCGGCGTCGGGCCGGAGGCGCTCCTCGCCTACGAGGACCTTCGCCGCCCGGCGACGGCGGCCATCGTCGAGGCCAACCGCCGAAACGGGCCGGAACAGGTGATGCAGCTCGTGGAAACGCGCGCCCCGGACGGCTTCACCGATATCGACAGGATCATCTCCCGGGAGGAACTCGAGGGCGTTGCCCGAGGCTACAAGCAGGTCGCCGGGTTCGATGTCGAGGGCCTGAACGCCCGGCCCCCCATCGTCGCCGCGGCATCCGGGGAGCGCCCGGATGCCGGTTGAGCCGCCCCGGCGCAGCGCTGGAATCGCCCCGGATCTCGAAGCCGCCACGGGCCGCCTGATCGGGAGGCTGTCGAGCGGCCTCGCGATCCTCGGCGGCCTCGCCCTGAGCGCCGTCACGATCATGAGCGTCGTCTCCATCCTGGGCCGCTGGGCCGTCGGCTCAAAGGCGCCGGTGCTCGATCGGCTGGGGCCGATACCGGGCGATTATGAACTCGTCTCGATGGGCGCGGGCTTCGCAGTCTTCTCCTTCCTCGCCTGGTGCCAGTTCAACCGGGGCCATGTGACGGTGGATATCTTCGTTTCCCGCCTCGGCCCGCGCGGGCTTGCCTGGCTGGCGGCTATCACGAACGCGGTGCTGACCGTCGTCGTGACCCTGATCGCCTGGCAACACTGGCTCGGAACGCTCGACAAGTACCGCTTCGGCGAGACGACGACGATCCTCCAGATTCCCGTCTGGTGGGGCTATGCGGGAGGGCTCCTCGGAATCTGGCTGTTCGCGCTCGTCTGCCTCTATACCGTCTGGCGGAGCCTCAACGAGGCCCTGGGCGCGGGCGAAGCGGAAGGTCTCGGCACATGAGCGGGCTCGCGATCGCCGGCCTCTTCTTCGCCCTGCTGCTTTTCCTGATCTTCGCCCGGATGCCGATCGGGCTCGCCATGCTGGTCTGCGGCATGCTCGGCTCCTATACGATCTTCGGGCGCTGGGCCCCCGTCTTCGCGAACCTGAAGAACCACGCCTGGGAGACCTTCTCCAGCTACTCGCTCTCCGTCGTCCCCCTGTTCCTGCTGATGGGGGCCTTCGCGATGAAGGGGGGGCTCTCGGAGGCGCTGTTTCGCGCCGCCGCCGCGTGGCTCGGCCACCGGCGGGGCGGGGTCGCGATGGCGGGGATCGGGGCCTCGGCAGGCTTCGGCGCGATCTGCGGGTCGTCGCTGGCCACCGCCGCCACCATGGGGCGCGTGGCCCTGCCGGAGCTGCGCCGGCACGGCTATTCCGGCGGCATGGCGACGGGCTCGCTGGCGGCGGGCGGAACGCTCGGCATTCTCATCCCGCCCTCGATCGTGCTCGTCATCTACGCGATCCTGACCGAGCAGAACATAGCCAAGCTCTTTGTCGCGGCTATGATCCCCGGCCTCCTCGCGGCGATCGGCTACATGCTGACGGTCGCGATCAAGGTCCGCCTCGATCCGCGCGACGCCGTGAAGTCGCCCCGCCTCCCCTACATGGCGCGGCTGCGGGCCTTCGCCGAAATCTGGCCGGTGATCGCGATCTTCGTGGTGATGATCGGGGGCATGAATACCGGTGTCTTCACCCCCACGGAGGGCGCGGCGATCGGGGCTGCGGGAACCGGGCTCGTTGCCGCCCTGCGCGGACGGCTCGGCTGGGCGGCGCTCGTGGACTGCTTCCGCTCCACCGCCGCCTCGACCGGCATGATCTTCTTCATTGTGCTGGGCGCAGGCTCGTTCAACAGCTTCCTCGCGATCACGCGCCTGCCGGTCTTCGCGGCCGACTGGGTCGGCGGGCTCGGCATAGCTCCCGTCCTCGTGCTGATCGTAATCCTCGTGATCTACCTGATCTTCGGCTGCGTGATGGATTCGCTGTCGATGATCCTGCTCACGATCCCGATCTTCTTCCCCGTGATCATGACCCTCGATTTCGGGCTCACGCCCGAGGAGACAGCCTTGTGGTTCGGCGTTCTCGTTCTCATCGTGGTGGAGGTCGGGTTGATCACGCCGCCGGTGGGGATGAATCTCTTCATCATCAACTCGATGGCCCCCGGCGTGCCGATGTCGGAAACCTATCGCGGCGTGCTCCCCTTCGTCGCCTCCGACCTGATCCGGACAGGAATCCTGATCGCGGCGCCGTGGCTGACGCTCGGGCTGGTCTGGATGATGTTCTAGAACCCGCTCAGGCCCGCTTCACCAGCCACATGATCAATCCGACGAGGATGATCAGCAGGCCAAGGGCGCTGCCGAACCAGGCGAGGAGCCCGAGCCCCAGCGCATTGCCGATCACCCGGCCTTCGGGATCAAGGGCGATCCCGATGAGAAGCGGAAACCAGGATCCGACGGCGAGGCCCGCTCCGACGAACATCGTCGTTCGCAGCGCGCGCCAGTGCGTCGTCCAGGCGATGAAAAGCGCCAGCGCGACGATGGCGAGCCCGATGGCAAGAAACATGTGCGCCCCCTTTCACGCAAGATGCGGTTTCGCGGCGATCCATCATCGCCGCAAAACGTAAGGGATGCGTTTCGCGAAGCCGGCGCGCGCGTTCAGTAGGTCGCGCGCCCGCCGGAGAGATCAAAGACCGCACCCGTCGTGAAGGAATTCTCCTGCGAGCACAGCCACGCGACCATGGCGGCGGCTTCCTTCGTCTCGAGGAAGCGCCCGCGGGGGATCTTTGAGAGCATGAAGTCGATATGCTCCTGCGTGATCTGCTCGAAGATGCGCGTGCGCGCCGCTGCCGGAGTCACCGTGTTGACGGCAATGTCATGCCCGGCGAGTTCCTTGCCGAGCGACTTCGTCAGCGCGATCACCGCCGCCTTCGAGGCCGAATAGGCGGAGGCGTTGGGGTTGCCCTCCTTGCCCGCGATCGAGGCGATGGTGACGATCCGGCCATAGCCGGCCTGCATCATCTGCGGAACGATGGCGCGGCAGCAATTGAAGGTGCCGTCCACATTGATGCGCATGACCCGCGTCCAGTCCTCGAGGGGATAGTCCCAGGTCTTGGCGTTCGGCCCGGCGATGCCGGCCGACGTGACGAGGATGGCTGTCGGCCCGTTCGCCGCCGCGGCCGCATCGGCCGCCGCCGAGACGCCGGCTGCGTCGGTCACGTCTACCCCTCGGGCGCCAACCTCGGATCCGACGGCCTTGGCCGTCTCGTTGGCGAGGTCGGCGTCGAGATCCCAGATCTCGACCCGCGCGCCGCTTTCGACGAGACGCTCCACGATGGCCCGCCCGATGCCCTGCGCGCCCCCCGTGACGATGGCGGTCCGTCCTGCCAGATCGATGCGGTTCATGTTGCCTCCCGTTTGCCGTCTTGATCTTCGCCATACATTAACGGCTCTCCTTCCAGCAGCGGAAGGCGGCGCGCGCCGTTTTGGCGGCAAGAGCGGTGCGTGCGTGCGAATGCCATTGCGCAGGAGCGGAACGGCGGCGGAAGCACGTGCGACCGGAAGGCGGCGCCAGCACGAAGGCGGAGATGAAAACGGCCCGGAAACAGGTTCCGGGCCGTTCGCTGGATCAGGCGCGATATCAGCCGAGGATTTCGGCGACGATGGCGCGCAATTCTTCGCGCGTGAGGCCGCAGGATTGCGGCTTCCATTCCGAGCCGCGCGGCGCGGTGGCCACGGGCGGATTGCGGTGGGAGCCCTTCGCGGGCTTGCGATGCGAATTCATTTTCATGATGTTTTCCATGGCCGCCATGGATCAACCCACGCGGCTTCTTTCTCGTTACGATTGTGATCGTCAAACTCGTCCGCAAGAATGGCGCATGAGTGCGCTACTGCGAAACAAAGAGCGATTGAAACAAGTGTCGAAAACTTTCTGGGACGAAAGAAAATCGCCATGCATTTCAAAATGACTTTCATCAGATAGGGATTATTTTCCGCTCTGTCAAGCATGGAGACTGTTGATCTTCGGAAATCTTCACCCGTCGCCGCTCCTCTCGGACGCCTACGCGACAGTCGGAAGCCGTGACTGGAACGTCGCATGGGTGACGGTCACCGTCGTGCCGCTCGCGCTCGTGATGATTTCGATCTGAGCCGCGTTTTGCCTCGCGAGCGCATCAACAAGCGACGTGCCGAGGCCGGTCTTCGCGTTGCCCGGCTGCCGCAAAGGCATCCCCTCTCCGTTGTCGGACACCGACAGCTTCCAGTCCGCGCCATCAGCCTCGTATCCGACAACCACGCGGGCATCCTCCGCGTCTTTCGGGAAGGCGTGCTTGAAAGCGTTTATCAGCAATTCCGTCACGATCAGGCCGAGGCTCACGGCCTGAGAGGACGAGGTCCGGCCGTCTCCCGCCACCACATCCACGACGATGCGGCGATTGCCCCCGATCATCGACGCGGCCAGCGACTCCGACAGCTTCTCGAGATATGGCCCAACTTCGATATCCTCACCCGAGGCCGACGCCTGAAGGTGCTGCTGCACCGACGCGATCGACAGGACGCGACGGTGCGCGTCTTCAAGATGTTCGCGAGTCTCTTCCGACTTCACGCTTCGAGCCTTCATCATGAGAATGCCGGCAATGATCTGGAGGGAATTTGCGACGCGGTGGCTCATCTCCGCGAGCAGCAGCTCCTTGCTCTCCAACAGGACATGCAGCGCGCGCTCGGACGTGCGGCGCTCGCTGACGTCCTCGAATGCGATCAGAATGAGCGGCGGCGCGCCAGTCGTATCGACCACGCGGCGGGCGTTCAGGAGCATTGTGCGACGACCGACGCGGGGGAAAACCTGCTCGATCTCGAAATCATCCATCACCTCGCCCGAGGGAACAATGCGTTCAAGAAGAAGGCGCAGGGCGGAAATATTCCACTCGCCATCGCTCAGATCAAACAGGGCGCGGCCCAATGTTTCCTCTGATGTCAACTGAAATTTATCGTAAAAAGACTGGCTAGCGGCCACGATTTCAAATTTTTCATCAACAACAACAAGAGGTTCACGAACACTGTCTACGACAGCTTGCGCAAGCGCCTTGGTAAAAAACATGGCTTCAACGTCGCAAAATTCTTTCGACATAAGAACGTTTAAACAATTCACTGGAAAAACACAACGAAATTTTAGAATCGAATGGCTGCCGCCTCGCCGTGCGGGGGTGAGCGGCCGCCGTCCAACATCGACAGAATGGACCATGCGACGTGCCTCAGCGCATCACGCGGGCACTCGCAAAATATGGCTCTGCTCGGAAATCCTGCGACTCAACGTGATCGTTGAGGAATGGTGCCCAGGAGAGGACTCGAACCTCCACCTCTTTCAAGACTGGTACCTGAAACCAGCGCGTCTACCAATTCCGCCACCTGGGCTCGCCTTGTCGGCGGAGGGCTTCTTACGAGGGTGCGGGGGCGGCGTCAATCGCAAAAACGCGCGGGAAGCACCGCTGCGGAAACTATCTCATCCGTCGCGCATGCGCGGCGGCGGCGCGTCCTCTTCCGCCTCTCCGGAAGGCCTGGGATTGAGCAGCGCGAAGGTCGGTCCGGCGCTCATCATCACGAACAGGATGCGGATGATGTGGTGGGCCGCCACGAAGGCCACCTCAGTGTGCACGGCGATCGCGACGAGGCTCATCTCGGCGAGTCCGCCCGGCGAATAGGCGAGGATCAGCGGCACCACGCCGTAATCGCTGACGCGCGACACCGCGAAGGCGAAGGCGAGCGTCAGGGTCAGGAGGATGACCGTCGAGCCGACCGACAGGAGCAGGATGCGCAGGATCAGCTTCGGCGCCGTGCCCAGGAAGCGGCAGCCGATCGTCACGCCGAGCACGATTTGCGCCGCGTTGACGACTTCCGTCGGCGGCACGAAGTCGGTGATCCCGAGAAGATGCACCGCCGCGCTCACCGCCATTGGTCCGAGCAGGTATTTCGCCGGGAAGCGGAGCATGTGGCCAACGATCGCCCCGAGGATGCCGCAGGCGACGATCCACAACTCGCTGGAAAAGGGCGCGTCCATCACGGAGGGAGAGCTCGCGACCCGGACGCCGAGCGAAACGCCCTCCACCGCCTGGACGAGGAACGGCAAGGTCATCACCACGAGCAGGATCCGCGCAGAATGAACGAGCGCGATCGTGCGCGCATCCCCTCCCCGCGACTCGCCGACAATCACCATCTCGACGAGCCCCCCGGGCATCCCCGAGAAATAGGCGGTCGTAAGATCGAACCCGCCGACTTTCCGGAAGTAGACGACGCAGGCCAGCGCGGAGGCGGCCACGAAGCCTGCGAGGCCGAGGATCGTCGGCAGCCATCCGAGCATCTGCGAGAAGATCTGCGGCGAGAACCCGGCCCCCAGCATCACCCCGATCACCGCCGTCATCGGCGGCCTCACGACAGTGGGCGCCGCGATCGGCGCGCGCAGGAGCGCGGCGATCGTGCAGAACGTCATTGGCCCCAGCATCCACGGCAGCGGCAGCCGCAGCGAGGCGAAGATCCATCCTCCCGCGATCCCGATCGCCATCGCGGCGAGGAATTTCAGCCAGGGGAAGCGGCCGGGGCGCAGGGCGGCGAAGCCGCTGCGGACATCCGCGACAAGCGCCTTCATCCGGACGCCTCCGCCATGAGCGCGGAGCCGAGCGGGCCGATTGCGATGAGGAAGGAAAGGATCATGACGCCAGGCCGGTGGGTGACGGCGCCGGGCGGCGCATACGCGGAGAGCGCAGGATAAGTCCCGGCGCGCCCGAGGTCCATGCCGCCGGCGACGCCCTGCCCTGCATCTGGTTCAGGACTGATCATCCGGACGCATCGAGTTCTTCTACCGCCGCCTTGCGCGAGAGGCTCGTCCGCAGCGTGGCCCAAAGCGCCCAGGCGAGCAGCAGGAACGCGAGGATCAGCAGGGTCGCGCTGATCGGGCGCTGGAAGAGCACGAGATAGTCTCCCCGCGCCAGCAGCATCGCGCGCCGGAGGTTCTCCTCCATCATCGGGCCGAGGACAAAGCCGATCAGGAGCGGCGCGGGCTCGAAGCCCAGCAGGCGCATCCCGTAGCCGACAAAACCGAAGAAAAGCGCAAGTCCCACATCGAAGACATTGTTGCTGATCGAGTAGACGCCGATGCAGATCAGCACCACGATCGCCGGATAGAGGAAGTGGTAGGGGATCTTGAGCAGCCGCACCCACATGCCGATCAGCGGTATGTTGAGGAGGACGAGCAGGACATTCCCGATCCAGAAGCTGGCGATAAGCCCCCAGAAAACCTCCGGATGATCCGTCATCATCGCCGGCCCCGGCGTGATCCCGTGGATCATCAACGCGCCGAGCATCAGTGCCATGGTCGCGGAGCCCGGGATACCCATGGTCAGTGTCGGGATGAACGCCGTCTGCGCCGCCGCGTTGTTCGCCGCCTCCGGCGAGGCGATGCCCTCGACCGCCCCCTTCCCGAAGCGGGACGGGTCCCGCGAGATGCGCTTCTCGATCGCATAGGCGATGAAGGAGGCGATCGTCTGCCCGGTGCCGGGAAGCGTCCCGAACACGGTGCCGACCCCCGTCCCCCGCAGGATGGGCATCACAGAGCGACGGTTGTCGTCGCGCGTGGGCAGCATCGAGCGGAAGGTGATCTTCTCCTTGAGGATCTCGGCATTCGTCGTGTTGATCGAGGCGATCACCTCGGAAATGCCGAAAAGACCCATGGCAAGCGCGATCAGGCTGATCCCGTCGAGCAGCGGGAAATATCCGAAAGTGAACCGCGCCTCGCCCGAATTAATGTCGGTCCCGACGCAGCCGAGCAGAAGGCCGAGCACCACCATGGCGATGCCCTTGACGGGGGAGCCCTGGCTGATCGCGGAGGCAGCAAGTAGCCCCAGCACCATGACCGCAAAATATTCGGCGGGGCCGAAGGCGAGGGTCACCTTCGCGAGGATCGGCGCGAAAGCGGTCAGCGCGACGATGCCGAGCGAGGCTCCGATGAAGGAGGCGATCGTCGTCATGAAGAGCGCGACACCCGCCCTGCCCTGCTGCGCCATCGGGTGGCCGTCGAGGCAAGTCACCGCGGCCGAGGGGGTACCGGGAAGATTGAGCAGGATGGAGGCGATCGAGCCGCCATATTCGGCGCCGTAATAGACCCCCGCCAGCATCACGAGCGCCGTCGTCGGCGGCAGGTAGAAGGTCACCGGCAGCAGCATCGAGACCGCCGCCAGGGCCCCGATCCCCGGCAGCACCCCGATGAAGGTGCCGAGGAACACGCCGATGAAGCAGTAGAGCAGGTTCGTCGGCGAGAGGGCCGTCTCGAAGCCCAGAGCGAGATTTGAGATCAGTTCCATTGGAAGGGCAGCCTGTAGACGACGAGCGGCAAGCCCAACCCGTAGATGAAGATAAGCCAGGTGGCGGCCGCGAGACCGGCGGCGAGAAGGATCGTCTGCCAGAGCCGCGATTTCACGTCGCCAAAGGACGCAACGACAACGGTCGCAAACACCGCCGGCAGAAGGCCGGCGCGCGGCATCACCAGGGCGAAGGCAAGGATGCTCGCCATCACGGCGATCATCGGGCGCCATGCGATGCGCTGCAGGCGTCCCGAGCGCCGGAGCGCCGGGATGATGATGAGCACGGAGAGGAATATCGCGAATCCGCCCAGCACCATCGGATAATAGCCGGGCCCCATCCGCCGCGCGCTGCCGATGCGCATGTCGAGGGCCTCGGCGAGGAAGAAGATCCCGATCCCCAGAAGCAAGAGGCCGCCGATGACGTCCTGAAGGTCGATCCGTGTCACATGCCCCTCCCTGCCCCTCCCTGACCGGGAGCGTTGGCGCCTTCAGATTCCCCAGCGCGCCCGTAGCTCCGCCGGACTCGCGACCGTGAGGCCGAGACCGGTCAGCGCCGCCGCCGTAGCGCCGACGATCGCGGCGTTGTCTGGCGCGCGATCGCCGTTCGGAAGATGCAGGTTGTTCTCGAACCCGACGCGGCAATGCCCGCCGAGCAACGCCGCCGTCGCGACGCAGGCGGTCTCACGCGGGCCAAAGGCGCACAGCATCCAGTCGCGAAAAAGATCCGCGCAAATCTGGTGGAGCGGGAGCAGGTCGGCGGGTGAGCCGGTCGTCGCCGGCACGTATTTACCGACCACGAAGAGCACCGACAATGCGCTCGCGTCGAAGACGCCCTCCTGCGCCCAGCGCCGGGCGCGTTCGGCGTCGTGCGTGCCGTAGAGGATGATCTGGCCGGCGATCCGCTCGCGTGACAGCCATTCCATGAACGCCGCGAACGCCGCCTTGTCCTCCTCGCCCGGAGCGAGTTCCCGCAGGCCCATGGAGATGGCCTCGGGACGCAGGGCGCGGACCATCTCCATCTGCTGGCGCGAATCGTAGATCCCGACGGATTCGGTCGTCGCCTGGATGACCATGTCCGTCCCCGCCTCGCGGCGCACGGCGGCGATCGCCTCGCGATAGAGATCGACGTCGAGGCTGTGGCGTTGGTCCGGGTCGCGGACGTGGATGTGGATCATCGCGGCCCCCGCCTCGCGGCAGGCAGCCGCCGTGCGGGCGCTCTCCTGCGCCGTGACAGGCAGCGCCGGATGATCGGACTTCGTTCGCCGCCCCCCGTTGGGGGCGACGGCGATGATGGTGCCCATGCTCACATGCTCTCCTGATAGCCTCGCGCCGGCGCGATACTTGTCACTGTTTGGCCAGCGCTGCGTCAAGCGCCTGTTCGTTCATCACCCTGATCGGCTTGCCGTCGAGGAATGCAATGATGTCCTCAATGCTCTCTCGATAGAACTGCTGGAAGACCGGTATCGTCGAGTAGCCGAGATGCGGCGTGAGAACAGTGTTGGGAAGGCTGCGCAAGGGATGATCGCCCGGAAGCGGCTCCTGATCGAAGACGTCGAGCCCCGCCCTGATCCGCCCCGCCCGGAGCGCCTCGACCAGAGCCGCCTCGTCGACGATCGGGCCGCGCGAGGTATTCACGAGGATCGCGTCCTGCTTCATCAGGCCGATCTCGTGCGCGCCGACGATCCCGCGCGACCGGGCCGAGAGCACGAGATGGATCGAGACAGCATCGCTCGTCGCGAAAAGCTCATCCTTTTCGACGCGCGCCACGCCTTGTTCGGCCGCCGCCTCCGCCGTCAGGTTCTGGCTCCATGCCACGACGTCCATCCCCAGCGCCTTGCCGAAGGCTGCGACCCGCGAGCCGAGCCGCCCGAGCCCGACGATTCCGAGGCGCTTGCCCTCGAGCGCATCGCCGATCGGGATGCCGGAATGCCAGCCGCCCCGCCGCATGACCGCATCCGCGACCGGAATGTAGCGCGCGCAGTTGAGCAGCAGCGTCAGGGCCAGTTCCGCTGTCGCGGCCTTGCTGTTGATGCCGGTATTGCTTACGAGAACGCCGGCCTGTGTCGCCGCCTCGATGTCCAGGCTCGGCGAACGTGCGCCGGTGAGCGCGATCATTCGCAGGTTCGGCAGACGCCGGATCAGGCTCCCCGGGAGAGGTGTGCGCTCGCGCATCGGGATGATGACGTGGAACGGCGCAAGGACCCGCGCCGCCTCGTCTTCGTCCGCCATGGGCTCGCGCAGGAAGTCCACCGTCGCCCGCGCCTCGAGGGCCGACCAGTCGGCCGCGCTGCGCGCGATCTCCTGGCTGTCGTCGAGCACAGCAACCCGTATCATGAAGCGCCTCCAGTCCTGTTCCCGCCCTCGGCTCCGCCACGACGCCATGCCGCCGGTTGGCGAGCGGGGGCGCAAGGACTTCCGACAGGCTCACGCGCATCGCCTCATGCCCCTGGCTGCTCTGTTCCGAGAACGGCCTCGATGGAAGAACAAGGACTTACCGCGCGGCGTCGCCAACGGCCAGTATTGCAAGGGTTACACATGACCCGATAAAGGCGGATTTAGCAAATTCGCACGGGCGGCGTCCGCGTTTCGCGCTAGCCTTCGGTCACGCGTCGAAGCCTGTCATTGCCGACGAACCGGGAGGAAATCATGAGCCGAATGGAGCTTTGGGGGCGGGCAAATTCCGTCAACGTCCAGAAGGTCATCTGGACCTGCGAGGAACTCGGACTTGCCTATGACCGCAAGGATGCCGGCGGGGCCTTCGGCGTCGTCGATACGCCGGAATACCGCAGGATGAACCCCAATGGCCGCGTTCCGACCTTGGTCGACGGGGATTTCGTGCTCTGGGAATCCAACGCGATCATCCGCTACCTCGCGCTGAAGCAGGGCGACGCGCAGACGATCTATCCGCAGGAGATCCGGGATCGGGCGCGGGTCGAGCGCTGGCTCGACTGGTCGCTCGCCTCCCTCCAGCCCGCCGAGCGCCCGATGTTCTGGGGGATGGTTCGGACGCCGCCGGAAAAGCGGGACATGGCGGAGATCGAAGCGTCACGCGTCGCATCGATACAATGCTGGAGCATTCTCGACGCTCATCTGGACGGCCGGGACTATGTCGAAGCCGGGCGCTTCACGCTGGCCGACATCGTGCTCGGCGCCTATGTCCACCGCTGGTTCGGAATCGACGGGATCGAACGGCCAGACTTTCGCAACCTGGCAGCATGGTACGAGCGGCTCAGGCGCCGCCCGCCTTATCTGAAGCACGTCGCCATCACCCTGACCTAGGCGATGCGGGCACGTCAGTTGCGCAGGTAGGGCATCGGATCGACGGGATCCGATCCTTTCCGGATCTCGAAATGGAGCTGGGGCGCATTGACGTTGCCCGTGCGTCCGGAATTGGCGATGACCTGGCCGCGACGCACGCTGTCGCCTCGCGCGACCAGCAATTCGCTGTTATGGGCGTATGCCGAGACGAAACCATTGTCGTGGCGGATGAGCACGAGGTTGCCGTAGCCCTTCAGCTCGCTGCCGGCATAGGCCACCGTCCCGCCCTCCGCCGCGCGGACCGGCGTCCCCTCGGGGAGCGCGATGTTGATGCCTTCGTTGCCCCCCGTCCCGAAGCCCGCAATTACCCGTCCGCGCGCCGGCCAGCGAAAATCCAGCCCGGCGGCGTCGTCACGCGGCAGGGACGCCGTTGTCACCGGCTCCTGGCGCGCGGGCGCGGCCTGCTGGACGGCGGCCGATGCGGATGGCTGTACGGCCGAAGCGTGGGTTGCGCCCTGCTGCGGGCGGCTCGTCGGAAGAGGCGCAACGGGAGACGCGCTCGCCACCTGCTGAGCGGACGGAGCGGGAGAGGCAAGCTGCTGCGGACGCGGCGGCGGCGCTGCCGTCGGAGCCGCGGCGGTCGCGGGCGCGGCAGAGGGACGTGGGGAGCCCGACGAAGCGGAAGACGCGGCGGATGCGACGCGCGTGCCCGCCGACCCTCCCGCATTGTAGACCGGGATCACGATCGTGCGTCCGGCAGCCACCTGGCCGGCGCCCGAGAGCCCGTTCGCGGAGAGGATCGCCGATTCCGGAACGTTATAGCGGCTCGAGAGACTGCTCAGCGTGTCTCCCTGACGAACGACGATCGGCGTCCCGCCGAGCGCAGTCCAGCCCGGCTTACCGCTGGATGCGGTTCTCGCGGGCGCCGAAACAGCTGCGGTGACGACCGGCTGAACAGCAGCCGGAGCAGCCAGCGGGGCGGCCTCGACAACACCGGATGGAGCGGAAGCGACTGGCGCGATGCTCCCGGTCGTCATCGGCTCGCTGCGAGGCGAACTCGACGAACCACCGAACGGATTGCCAAACGGATCGCCGGCAAAGCGCATTGTGTCGGAACTGCATCCGGCGGCAAAGCCGGAAACCAGTCCGATCATGAGGATTCTCGGTAGAACGGAGGAACGGTCTAGACCGAAACGGCAACCCATCGACGCACCCGGATCTTTTCACGCAACGAAACTGAGAAGATTAAAAACTGATTCAGGTTAAGCATCCGTTTCGATGATGCGCTCAATTGCCCGCGCGGCCCGATTTTGCGACAAAACGGGCTTCGCGCCTGCGTCGTTTCTTGGCAATTCCGCAGCGACAGCGGCAGGCCGCCTTTGGCGTCCGGATCATGAAGCGTCCTGTATGGGGAAGGCGATGCCGAAGGCCGGCATCGCGGCGCAATCTAGTCCTGGAGACGCTGCAGGGCTTCCGCGATCTTGACGCTGCGGGCGCTGGCCTCCTCGCGGCGCTCGCGCTGCTCTTCGACAACCTCTTCCGGGGCGCGCTTGAGGAAGTCGGCATTGCCGAGCTTCGCGTCGATTTTCGCGGTCTCCGATTCGAGCTTGCCGAGTTCCTTCCGGAGCCGCGCGCGCTCCGCGGCGATGTCGACGACACCCTCGAGCGGAAGCGCTGCGACTTCGCCGCGCACGAGAAGCTGGACGCTCGTCTTCGGAGCCTCGCTCGCCGAGCGGATATCCGAAAGACGCGCGAGCCGCCGGATCATGTCCTCCCAGCGCGCCAGGCGGGACGCGGCCTCGGGCGAGGGATTCACGAGCACGAGTGTGATCTGGCTGCCGGCCGGGACATTCGTCTCCGAACGGGCGGAGCGGATCTCGCTGACGAGATCCACGACCCAGCCGATCTCGGCTTCCGCCGCCTCGTCGACGAGATGATCCAGCGTGGGCCAGGACGCGAGCGCTAGCAGCGGCTCGTCGCGGGCCGGCCCATCCGCACCCTTTACCGCCCAGAGTTCTTCGGTGAGGAAGGGCATGAAGGGGTGAAGCAGCTTGCAGATCTGGTCGATGACATAGGCCGTCGTTGCCCGCGCCTCATCCTTCGCGGGACCGTCCTCGCCCTGGAGAACCGGCTTGGCGAGCTCAAGATACCAGTCGCAGAAGACGTTCCAGACGAAGCGATAGGCCGCTCCCGCCGCCTCGTTGAACTTGTACTCGGTAATTCCCGCCTGGATCTCGGAGGCCGCCTTCGCGCATTCGCTGAGGCACCACTTGTTGAGCATCCCGGAAACGGAGGAGGGATCGAAGCCGGCGACGCGGGCGCACCCGTTCATCTCCGCAAAGCGCGCGGCGTTCCAGATCTTCGTCGCGAAGTTGCGATAGCCCTCCACGCGCTGGAGCGAGAGCTTGAGGTCGCGTCCCTGCGCCGCCATTGCGGCCAGCGTGAACCGCAGGGCATCCGCACCGTATTGCTCGACCACGTCGAGGGGATCGATGACATTGCCCTTCGACTTCGACATCTTGGCGCCCTTCTCGTCACGGACGAGGGCGTGGATATAGACGGTGTGGAAAGGCGCCTCGTCCATGAACTGAAGCCCGGCCATCATCATGCGGGCAACCCAGAAGAAGATGATGTCGAACCCGGTGACGAGAACGTCGGTGGGATAGTGCCGCTTGAGTTCCGGGGTCGCGTCGGGCCAGCCGAGCGTCGAGAACGGCCAGAGCGCGGAGGAGAACCAGGTGTCGAGGACATCCTCATCGCGGCGCAGCGGGACGTCGCGGCCATGCTTCTCACGGGCCTGCGCAGCCGCTTCCTCTGCGTCATAGGCGACGAAGACATTGCCTTCCTCATCGTACCATGCCGGAATCTGGTGCCCCCACCAGAGTTGGCGCGAGACGCACCACGGCTCGATGTTCTCGAGCCACTGGAAATAGGTCTTCTCCCAGTTTTCAGGCACGAATTTGGTGCGGCCGTCCCGCACCGCGCCCATCGCACGCTCCGCCAGAGGCTTGACATTGACGTACCACTGGTCGGTCAGCCACGGCTCGATCGGAACGCCGGAGCGATCCCCGTGCGGGACCATGTGCATATGCGGCTCGACTTCGGCGAGAAGCTCGCGCTCCTCCATCATCGCCACGATGCGCTTGCGCGCCTCGAAACGGTCGAGCCCATGGAGGGCCATCGTCGCCTCGAGATCCGGGCCGGGCGGGAGATCGCGGAGAAAATCATCGTTCCCCGCGAGCGTAATCCGCGCCTCCGCGTCGAGGATGTTCACCAGCCGCAGGCCGTTGCGCTTGCCCACCTCGAAGTCGTTGAAGTCGTGCGCCGGCGTCATCTTGACCGCGCCCGAACCCTTTTCCGGGTCGGAATACTCATCGGCGACGATGGGAATGCGGCGGCCGACGAGCGGCAGGATCGCGAACTTGCCGACGAGATCCTTGTAGCGCTCGTCGTCAGGATGGACGGCGACGCCCGTATCCCCGAGCATCGTCTCCGGACGCGTGGTCGCCACGATGATGAAGCGACCCGGCTCGCCCTCGATCGGGTAGCGCAGATGCCAGAGATTGCCCTTGACCTCGACCTGCTGCACCTCGAGATCGGAAATCGCGGTCTGGAATCTCGGATCCCAGTTCACGAGCCGCTTGTCGCGGTACATCAACCCCTGGCGATAAAGTTCAACGAAGAAACGCAGAACCGCACGCGAGAGGCCCTCGTCCATGGTGAAGCGCTCGCGCGACCAGTCGCAGGAGGCGCCCAGACGCTCCAGCTGCTGGCGGATTCGCCCGCCTGACTGCTCCTTGAAGGCCCAGACTTCCTTCAGGAAGGCCTCGCGCCCCATGGTGCGGCGGTCGGTGCGATTTTCTGCGGCGAGCTTGCGCTCGACGACCATCTGCGTCGCGATGCCCGCGTGGTCGGTGCCGGGCTGCCAGAGCACGTCGCGGCCGCGCATGCGCTCGAAACGGCAGAGCACGTCCTGGATCGTGTTGTTGAGCGCGTGCCCCATATGGAGCGAACCGGTCACGTTCGGCGGCGGGATCACGATCGTATAGGGGTCAGCTTCCCGGCGCTCCGGCCGACCGGCGCGAAACGCCCCCTCCTCTTCCCAGCGAGCGGAGATACGCGCCTCGACGGCGCCGGGATCGAACGTTTTTTCCATCATGAGTGAAGCCGGTCGTTTCAATGTCTGCGAATGTTTGCGTCCAGGACCGCTAGAAAGAGCAGCCTTGCGCGCAAGTCAACTCGCAGATACGACCCGGGTCGGCGCGCGAGCGCACAGACAGACGCGGCTCAGCGTCCGCCGCGGGAGACGCGCTCGATCTCGGCGCGAACCAGACGCTCGACGATCGTGGGAAGATTGTCGTCAAGCCAGACCTTGAGCATCGGGCGGAGCATTTCCTTGACCAGGTCGTCCAGGGTGCGGCCGTTATTGGCAAGCACGGTATGGGCCAGGGCGTTGAATGCACTTCCTACCGCCGAATCCGTCGCCTCCGAAATCAGCCTGTCCTCGTCCACATACGACCGCGACGGCGCGCTCCTCGCTGGAGGCTCCGGTTCGAAGGCTTCGGCAAAAACGCGCTCAGGCTCGGGTTCCGGGTCGCTCTCGGGTTCCGGCTCCTCATCGAAGGCCGCAGCGAAAGCATCCTCCGCCTCATCCTCGACGGCGGCCTCGTCATCCTCGTCGTCGCCGGTCCCGATGGCGTCGAAATCAATCTGGCCGTCTTCGTCGCGGAACGAGATGTCCTCGTGTTCAAGTTCGAGATCGGCTGCGGGCTTTTCGGCCGCCACGGGCTCCCCGACCTCGGCAAGATCGAGAATGTCGTCCTCATCGTCTTCGGGCTCGCCGGTCTCCTCCGGCGCGGCCTCGAGCGCATCCGCCATGGCCTGCTCGAAGGGATCATCCTCCGAAGCCGGCGCCTTCGCCGCTTCCTGATCGTCCGCGATGATTCGCCGGATGGAGGCGAGGATTTCCTCCATCGACGGTTCTTGAGTCTTCGCGTTTGCCGGGCTCATGCGCGTCTTTACCGATAGAGTTCACCCCTCGACGAGAATCACCCGCCGACAACATACCTAATGCTTAGTATATGAAGAGGCGGTCCGCAAAGACCTGCCAGCGCGTTCCACAGAGACTTTAGCGGTCACCGGACGGCGTGGAGGTGCCCCAAAGCAGACCCCGAACCTGATCGTAATGCACTTTCGGGTCATAGGTTGTCGTCGCCAGGGCAAGGCGCTGGGGCGTGAGCCGACCCATCGCCTGGATTACTGCATAGGCGTTGACGACCCGGTCGCGCTGGGCGCTGATCAGGGTAACCCGCGCGTCGAGCAGGGTCTGCTGCGCGTTCAGCACGTCGAGCGTCGTCCGCTGACCGACGCGCGCCTCCTCGCGGACGCCCGTCAAGGCGGTTTCCGCAGCCTGCACCCCGATCTGGGCCGAGGCGATTTGCGCCGTGGCCGCCTCGAACTGGCCCCAGGCCGCGACAACCTGCGCCCGCACCTGATCGCGGGCCACCTCGACCTGGAAGCGCTGCTGCGTGGCGAGTTCCTTTGCCTGGCGGACGCGCGCCGAGGGAGCGCCGCCCTGATAGATCGGCACCGTCAGGCGCGCGACCACGGACGCCGACGTCGACATGTCGCCGCGCGCGGCGCCATCATAACGCTGGTTGACCGAGGCCTGCACGCCGAGCGAGGGTTGGAGGTCCGCTTCAGCAATCTTCACCTGCAATTCCGCAGCATCCGATGCGAAACGCGCCGCGGCGATGTTGGGATTCTCTTCAAGCGCAATCTGCACCGCGGCATCGACGCTTGGCGGCAGCAGCCGCTCCGGCGTACGGCCAGGACCAAGCTGCCTCGGCTGCGTGCCAATGATCTGGCGATAGAGCGCCATGTTCGCGCGGAGATTGGCCTCGGCGAGGCTGACGAGCGAACGGGCCGTGGCGATCGCCGCTTCCGACTGCGCGACGTCTGTCCGGGTCACCTCGCCGACTTCAAAGCGATCGCTCGTCTGGCGGAGCTGCTCGTCCAGAACCTCGACATTGTTCCGGCGCAGGTTGAGAATGGCGGTATCGCGCAGCACGTTCATATAGGCCTGTGCGGCATTGAAGAGCGTGCTCTGGACGGCCGCGTCGAGCTGGAAGCGAGCCCCCATCACCTGGGTCTCGGCCTGGCGCACGGAATTCCGGGTGCGGTTGCCGTCATAGATGTTCTGGTCGATCTGCACGCCCAGCCCGCGCGGCAGCGTCGACAATTCGGACGACTGTCCGAATGCGTTCTCGCGCCTCGTCCAGTTGGCCCCGATATCCATCGTCGCGGAAATGCGGGGACGGAACCCCGACAGCGCCTGCGGAACGTTCTCGTCCGTCGCCCGAACGCTCGCACGCTGCGCATTCACGGCGGGACTATTGGCGTATGCGCGGGCAAGAGCGCCCTCCAGCGTGTCCGCCAGTGCGCCGCCCGCCGAAACGACCGGAGACAGGGACAGAGCCACGAAGGCGCTACGCAGGAATGAGAATTTCGCGAGATGCGAGCTTCCGATCACAGATTTCGCCACCGGCTATCCACCTTATCCTGACCCAAACCGTCACACGACCGCGTGAGGTACTCGAATCATGCTTCCAAATCACAAAAAACATATCTTCTTTCGCGACTTGGACAACAAACCATCCCGGCGAAGCATCATTTCTCAGGGCAGCGTGGCCTTTTGGTCACGCCGGCCATTCAAGGATGAAGATTAGCGGTTGTACAGGTCAAGAGCAGCGGCCGACGGACTCGAAAACCGCCACCATCGGAGAGGTGGAGGAGCGCGCGTCTACGTCAGAACACGAATCCTGGTTCCTTCCGGAACACGGACAATACCGGCGCGACGGCGTCGAACATGTTGCGCGAGCCCGTCACATCGCCGTTGCGTACGAACAGCGACGCCCGACTCGTCCGCCCCCCGTCGCCGACGATCGCCGCAAGCCGGCCATGATCGGCAAGCTGCCCAATCAGCGTCTCGGGGCGCTGCTCGACCGCCGCGTTGACGAGAATCGCGTCGAAGGGGGCGCGATCGGGGCAACCCTCCTCGAATCCAACCTCGACCACATCGACCCCTTCGACGCCGAGCGCACCGAGGATATCCCGCGCCTCGACCGCCAGGCCGGCATCCGGCTCAGCCACGACGACCCTGGCGCCAAGCCGCGCGATGACTGCCGCCTCGTAGCCGAGAGCGCTCGAAACGACGAGCACGCGCTCGCCCTCCTTGATCTGGAGATTCTGCAGAATCCGGCCGAAAACCATGGGCGCGAGCATGCAACGCGCCTCCCCGTCCGAAGCGCGGGCCACCGGAAGCGGCTGGTCGGAATAGGCAAGCATGCCCATTTCCGCCGGAACGAAACGCTCCCGCGGCACTTCGTTCATCGCTGAGAGCACATCGAGATCGGTGATGTCGTAGGTTCGCAGCTGATTATCCACCATCATGCGGCGCACGCGGGCGAAGTCGATCATTTCAGGAACCTCTCAAAGACCAAATGCGGCTGTCAGCCTGACGCTCGCGTTTTGGTGGATCAGGAGGAAAAACGCAAGGCCGGGCAGACCCGGGATGCGGAGAATCAACACCGTCGCGCCGCGTGACGTCACATGTCGTTTTCGGAGGTGAGGTTTTCGGGCCGGGTTCCCTCGTCACAGCCGCGACTACGCATGTATCCCTTGCCCCGCAGCCAGTCCGCCACGATGCCGGCGACGAGGTCGCTTCTCGATCTTTTTCCCCCGTCCGCGACAAATGCCCGGTCGAGAGCCTCCATCACGTCGGGAGGAAGATCGGCCCCCGTCAGGATGACGTCGCCGCGAGAACTGTCGTTTTCAATCGTCATGCCCTTCATATGGGAAGCATCTTCCACGCGCGCAAGAACGCCGGGATCGGCGCGCAGCTCTCAAGAATTCCGGGCGGCGTCGCCGCGGCGGTCCCGCATCATCTCCATCCTGCCGTCCGGTCGACGCCGCATAAACCCCCGATGAACGACGCCTTCCGGGGAGGTTTAGTCTCGGCGCGCTATCAAGGCGGTGTTCCCGGGTCTGCCGTCAGGCGCAAAGGCAACAGAAACACCGGCGGACAGACATTTCGCAGGTTCTTGAAAGAGAGAGGCAAGTCGATGAAAAACATTCTCATGGCAGCCGGCGCATTCGCGCTGCTCGCAACTTCCGGAATTTCGACTGCCGATGCAGGCAGCGGCGCGCGGGTCGAGCAATACGGCTCCTACAATGCCCAGGCATCCGCGCAGCGGGGCAAGCGCAACGAGGCGGTTACCTATCAGCGGGGACGGTCGAACGAGGCCCGGACCGTTCAGGACGGGATCCGCAATTCCGCCAACACGACGCAGGAGGGCCGCTTCAACCGCGCCCTCACGGATCAGCTTGGCCGGATGAACTTCTCGGTCACGGGGCAGTCCGGCGACCGTAACGACGCTACGACCATCCAGACGGGCCGGGGCAATATCAGCGGCACGGCGCAGATCGGGAGCGGCCTCAAGGCGGTCACCGAGCAGACAGGTGACGGCAACGCCAGCGGCACGATCCAGGCCGGGCACGGCCATGAGGTCGATACCCGTCAAGCGGGCACCGGAAACGTGTCCGTGACGATCCAGAGCACGCGGTAAGCGGCATGCGGCGCGACCGGGGAGACGATGGCGTCTCCCCGCCTGCCCAAGGAGGAAGACCATGTGGAAGCTTCTCTTCGCAATCGCCCTGCCGCTCGTACCCCTGGCTGCCGCTCATGACGGGGCGCCGGAACGAACAGGCTCGCTTGCGCAACCCCAGGTGACGTGCCTGATCCGTCCGGAAGGCACGGCCTCAGGGGTGAATCTCGAAGGAGTTGTCGACTCCCTCAAGCCGCTCTCGGGCAACTACCGGTTCGAGGTGCGAAAGCGCGGTCCCGCAGGCACGTCCACCTCGTCGCAGAGCGGCGCGTTCGAGTCGCGCCCGGAGGAATCCGTCGTGGCCGTGTCAGCCGTCGGCCTGGAACGGGGGGCGTCATACGAGGCGGAACTCATGCTGAAATGGAAGACCGGCGAGACCTCGTGCGTCGCACGCGGCCCCGGCGGCAAGTAATCTTCAGCACACACCGGAGCTGACCCGAATGAAGATGACGCAAATAATGAAAGCGAGCCTCGTCGCGATTCTCGCCCTGGCAGGCGCGGTCGGCGCCGACGCCAGGGAGCGGAGACATGACCGCGGCCATCCGGCCGTCTCGATGGCCGAACAGGGAAACTCCTCCGTGACCATCCAGAACGGCCGCGGCAACGTGGCCCGGACCATCCAGCGGGGCGGCGCCAACCAGGCCGAGATCACGCAGGAAGGAGACGCGAACAGGGGGCGCATCATCCAGATCGGCGATGGCCAGAACGCGACACTGCATCAGGACGGATCGGCGCGCACGAACATCATCCAGGTGAACAAGGGAAACGCCTCCGTCGACATCACGGCAGGCCCTGGCGGCGCGCGCCGCTGATCGACGCGCCATGACCGGGGCAAGGCGCAGCCACGCGGGTCGCTCCCAAGAGGATGTGAAGCCGGGGCGGCCAATCCGGAAGAACCCAATTCTGTGGTTCAGGGTCGCTTCGCGACGAGTGTCGCAAACGGCAGGTGGCCATAAAGTGTCCCTGCTGTCTTGCGCCGCTCGTATTCGTTGACGAGTGCATCCGCCAGAGGTTGGCCCATTTCGCCGCGCTCGAGCATGGTCGCCCCGCAAAGGCGTACCCAGACGAGCATGCCGTCTGCGTCAGTCACGGTGCGGCTTGCGATCCGAAAGTCGCGGATCTCGAACCCGGCTCGCCGCGCGAGCGACCGGAGCTTGCCCACGAGGTGGGCGTCGGTCACGAAGTGACGAGCGAAATATTCGGCGCACGCCTGTAGCGGGTCACCTTCGGCGACCGATAGTGACGCCTTCGAAAAATCGGCGTCGCACACGACTAGCGTCCCGCCTGGTCTCAGGACGCGCATCGCCTCATCCAGAAACTTCGCGGGCTCGACAACATGGCAGAGCACTGTGTGATAGACGAGAGCCTCGACCTCGCCGGCATCAAACGGCAGTGCGGCGCCATCCCCGGTCTCAAAGGTGACATTGTCGATGCCCTCGGCGAGAGTGCGAGCATGCTCGAGCAGTTCCGGTGATGGCTCTAGTCCGACTACGCGGGTGCCGGGCGAGCGGGAAGCCAGGCGGCGCGTCACCGCCCCCGTGCCGCAGCCGACATCCACCGCTATGGCGACATCGTTCCACGGGATATCGTCGAGATATGCTTCGACAATTTCGACCATCGCCGGTTCCGCCGCGCGCAACTCCAATTGTCGGGCGAATATCCCGATAAACTCGGCGCCTGCCGCCGAAACGTCCTGGAATGGATCCGCCATGACCGTTCTCCCTGCAGAAAAGCAATTGTACCTCATAGGGATCGGGACGCTAAGGCCGCAGGATCGACGGGCATGCGACTGCTCGATTTCCGGATCGAGTGTCTGCCGCACTCGCAGCGGCGGCATCCGAGCGTGCTCTACTGGCTGTCGCCACCCGTCGCACAACGGCGAGCGCGCACTGGACCCGCCGCACCCTCGCGAAGAAGTTCATCAAGGACATTTTCGCTGGAGAGCGCGCTGCCTCCCGGCTGACGCGCCAGAGGCTCGAGAAGCTTTTGGAGGCCTCGCCCGGAATCGAACCGGGGTGCAAGGATTTGCAGTCCTCTGCGTAACCACTCCGCCACGAGGCCTCTCGCTGCGCCGGTCTGAAGCGGCGAGCGGGGTTGATATCAATCAGAGCGGCGGAAATTGCAAGCGGCATTCCTCCACGCGCCGGATTTTTCCCGCGCCCGATCAGTGCAGGATCTGGCTGAGGAAAAGCCGTGTGCGCTCATGCTCGGGGTTGCTGAAGAACTCCTCCGGCGGCTTCTCCTCGACGATGCGCCCGTAATCCATGAAGATCACGCGGTCGGCCACCTGGCGGGCGAATCCCATCTCGTGGGTGACGCAGAGCATCGTCATTCCCTCCTCGGCGAGGCTCACCATCGTGTCGAGCACCTCCTTGACCATTTCGGGATCGAGGGCGGATGTCGGCTCGTCGAACAGCATGATCCGCGGGTTCATGCACAGGGAGCGGGCGATCGCCACCCGCTGCTGCTGTCCGCCCGAAAGCTGCCCTGGATATTTATGCGCCTGCTCGGGAATCTTGACGCGGGCGAGATAGCCCATCGCGATCTCCTCCGCTTCCTTCTTGGGAATCTTCTTTACCCAGATCGGGGCGAGGGTGCAGTTCTCGAGGATCGTCAGATGCGGGAAGAGATTGAAGTGCTGGAAGACCATGCCGACGTCGCGCCGGATCTCCTCCACCTTCTTGACGTCGTTGGTAAGCTCGATCCCGTCGACGATGATCTTTCCCTTCTGGTGCTCCTCCAGCCGGTTGATGCAGCGGATCATCGTCGATTTCCCGGAGCCTGAAGGACCGCAGATCACGATCCTCTCTCCGCGTGAGACGCGCAGGTTGATGTCCTGGAGAACATGAAACTCGCCGAACCACTTGTGCACGCCGATCATCTCGACGGCAGCCTCCACGCTTTTTGCCAGGACCGGCGCATGTCCGCTCAACGTGTTCGCCATGACTTCCCCCGTCTTCGACTTCCCGTCCCCGACGCGCCGCGCGGGCGGCCCGCTTCGTCTGAGGAAGGTTAAGCGTCAAATGTCCCGACAGGAAGCCCAAGCTTTAAGCCGATGGCGGAGGCAGTTGCATGAAGCGCGGGCAGAACCGGCATTCAGCGTACGGGGTGCCCGTACTGGAGGCCGCCGCGGGTCCAGAGAGCATTGAGGCCGCGCTGGATATTCAGGCCGGAACCGTCTCCGACGTTGCGGGCGAACAACTCCCCGTAATTGCCGACCTGCCTGATCACCTGATAGGCCCAGTCGACCTCAAGCCCGAGCATGGGGCCGAATTCTCCCTCGACTCCGAGGAGGCGCCTGACGATCGGATTGGTTTCGTTGGCCCGGCGGTCGTCCACGTTTTGCGAGGTCACGCCCTGCTCCTCGGCGTTCAGCATCGCATAGTGGACCCAGCGCACGATGTCGGCCCACTGGTTGTCGCCGTGGCGCACCGCCGGCCCGAGCGGCTCCTTCGAGATGACTTCAGGAAGCACCACGTGCTCGTCGGGGGCGCTGGCGCTCCGGCGATGGGCGTAAAGACCGGATGCATCCGTCGTGTATGCGTCGCAGCGGCCGTTCAGATAGGCTTCCACCGTCTCCGCGGACGAGCCGAAGACGACGGGATCGTATTTGATCCCGTTGGCGCGGAAAAAATCCGCGAGATTGAGCTCCGTCGTCGTCCCCTCCTCGACGCAGATGGAGGCGCCGTTCAGCTCCCGTGCCGAGGAGACGCCGAGCGCCTTGCGGACGAGAAATCCCTGGCCGTCGTAGTAGGTGACGGCCGGGAAATCGAGGCCGAACCGTGCATCGCGCTCCATGGTGGCGGTCGAGTTCCGGAACAGGACATCGACCCGCCCCTCGCGCAGCGCGTCGAAACGCTCGCGGGCGCTGAGCGGCACGAAGGCGACCCTCGACGCGTCGCCGAAAACCGCGGAGGCGACGGCCCGGCAATAGCCGACGTCGAAGCCCGACCAGTTGCCCTGCGGATCAACCGTGGCGAAGCCAGTGAGACCTGGATTGACGCCGCAAAGAAGCTCGCCGCGCTCGCGCACCGTTTCGAGCGTCGTTGCAGCGGACGCCGCCGTCGTCGACAGTGCAGCCACCAAACCAAAGGCGATACGCAAACAGGCCTTCTTCATCCCCAGGCGGTCTCCCCGTGCCGGCGCGGGTGCCGACACTCTCTTCCCGTTCCGAAAATCCAAGATAAGGGCCGGAACTTAACCAGAATGTGTGTGTGGCAAAGGGATTCTGGTGCGTCAATGCCAAAATGCGCCTTGCGCCGCGGGCGTTGCGGCTGGACAAAGGGCCGTTAGCGTGTGCCGGGAGCGAATTGCGCCCCCGCAACAACAAGGATGACAAGGTCAATGGCGGACAGGGATGACATGAAAGGATGGGGCGACCAGACCCGGCTCGTCCATGCGGGGCGCGACCCGTGGGAGCAGCACGGCTTCGTCAACACGCCGATCTACCGAGGCTCTACCGTCCTCTACAAGACCTACGACGACATCATTCACCGCCGCAACCGCTACACCTACGGGACGAAGGGCACGCCGACCTCCGAGGCGCTGGAACTGGCCTGGACCGAGATCGCCGGCGCAGCGGGAACGGTCCTGGCACCTTCTGGTATGAGCGCCATCGCGCTCGCGCTGATGTCCGTCGTGAAGACGGGCGACCATGTCCTGATCCCCGATTCGGTCTACAGGCCGACACGGGAATTCTGCAACGAGCACCTCTCGCGGATGGGCGTCGAGACGACCTACTACGATCCTCTCGTCGGCGCCGGGATCGGCGATCTCATGCGTCCGCAGACCAGCGTGGTCTTCACGGAAGCCCCCGGCTCCCAGACCTTCGAGATGCAGGACATCCCGGCGATCGCGGCGGTCGCGCACGAGCGCGGCGCCGTCGTGATGATGGACAATACCTGGGCGACCCCCCTCTTCTTCCCGCCGCATGAGCGCGGCGTCGACATCGCCATCGAGGCGGGCACCAAGTACCTGTCGGGATCCTCGGATCTCCTGATGGGCCTCGTCTCCGCGAACGAGCGCTGCTGGAAGCAGCTCCGCCGGACCTACGAGCTCTATGCGAGCTGCGTCGGCCCCGAGGACATCTTCCTGTGCCTGCGCGGCATCCGCAGCATGAAACTGCGGCTGCGCGAGCACGAGCGCCAGGCGCTGGAGATGGCGCGCTGGCTCCAGGAACGACCCGAAGTCGCCCGGGTCCTGCATCCGGGGCTCGAGAGCGATCCCGGCCACGCCATCTGGAAACGCGACTTCAAGGGGTCCTCCGGCCTGTTCTCGGTCGAACTGCGCCCCGCCTCCCGCCCTGCCCTCGCCGCCATGCTCGACGGCCTGAAGCTGTTCGGGATGGGCTATTCCTGGGGCGGGTTCGAGAGCCTCGTCATCCCCTTCGACTGCACCACCTACCGCACCGCGACAAAATTCGTCGCGGATGGGCCGATGCTGCGCTTCCATATCGGTTTCGAGGATCTCGAAGACCTCAAGGCCGACCTCGACGCGGGATTCGCGAGACTGCGGGCGACGGTCTGAACCGGTCCACCGGCGGCGTTTCGACGCTTGATCCCGCAGGCCGCTTTCGGCATGGTGCGTTTGGAAGGTCAAACGTTCGTTCTCTTTTCGGAACGGGCCAAACAGGTCGGTGGAAATGGGCGTCGAAGGTCGGGAACGCGCGCGTGAACTGGAGACGGGAGCGCAGATCCTTTCGGGGCAGCTCGGCAAGACGATCCAGCGCTTGCGCAAGGCCTACAACCTGTCGCTCTCCGAGCTTTCCGAGCAATCGGGCGTGGCGAAATCGATCATAAGCCAGATCGAGCGCAACGAGACCAACCCCACGCTCGCGACGATCTGGCGCCTGTCGCAGGCCCTCGACATCTCCATCGAGCGCGTGCTCGCGACCGTCGATGACGAACCCTTCATCGACAAGTCGACACGGGCGGATACGCCGATCCTCCTCTCGGAGGACGGAAAGATGCGTCTCTCCATCATCGGATGGATCAAGACCGTCGAGTGGCTGCAATGGTATGACATCGTATCCGAACCGGGCGGCATCCTGGATTCGGATGCGCATCAGCGCGGATCGGTCGAGACGCTCTCTGTTCTCGAGGGCGAATTCGAGGTCGATGTGGCGGGGGTAACCCAGAGCGCGAAGGCGGGGGAGACGCTGCGCTACCGCTGCGACCGGCCCCACACGGTCCGCTGTGTCGGCAACGCGCCCGGGCGCGCGACGATGGTCTGCATTCTCAAGGCGGCCGTGATGGAATGAAGCCGGGACGGGAAGCCGAGGCTTCTCCCGTCCCGTGAGTTCGCCGGCGGGCGTCAGGCGGCGACGCGGCCCAGGAACTGCTCGATTTCGCTCTTCAGCGCATTCGCCAGCTCGTCCACCGAATCCGAGGCCTTCCGCACACCCGCGGCGGAAACGTTTGTCCGCTGCGCGGCGTTCGCGACCGTCCCGAGGCCGGCGGTGACATCTTCCGTCCCGCGCGCCGCGTGCTGCACGTTTCGCGAAATCTCGGACGTCGCGGCGCCCTGTTGCGTCATGGCCGAGGCGATCGCAACCGTGGCGCTGTTGATGTCGCGGACGCGCTCCGTGATCTGGCGGATCGCGGCTACGGCGCTGTCGGTCGAGGCCTGGATGCCGGTGATCTGCTTGGCGATCTCGTCCGTCGCGTTCGCGGTCTGCGTGGCGAGCGTCTTCACCTCGGCCGCGACGACGGCGAAGCCCTTCCCGGCCTCCCCTGCCCGCGCCGCCTCGATGGTCGCATTGAGGGCGAGGAGGTTGGTCTGGTCAGCGATCGAGCGGATGAGATCGAGGACATCGCCGATCCGCTGGGCCGCGTCCGCGAGGCCTGCGACCTGGACATTCGTCGCTTCCGTCTCCGTCAGGCCGTGCTCGGCGAGATCCTTGGCCCGGTCGAGCTGGCTCCCGATCTCGTTGATCGAGGCGGTGAGCTCCTCCGCCGCGCTCGCGACCGTCGCGACATTCGACGCGGTCTCCTGCGATCCCACCGATGCCGTCTCGATTGCGCCGGTGGCCTCGGAGGCGACCGCGCCCATCTCCTGTGCACGCTCGCGCAAACCGCTCATGTTGACGTTGAGTTCGTGGAGCAGGCCCGAGGCCCGCTCGCGGAATTCCGCGATCGCCGCATCAAGCGCTTCACGACGATGCTGCTCGTGCTCCTGCGACGCGACCCGCTCGTCCTGCAGCGCCTTCGCCTGCGCTTGGTATCGCGCAGCACCTCGAGCGCCCGGGCAACGGCCCCGATTTCGTCCGCGCGGCCGCGATGAGCGATCTCGGACGTGAGGTCGCCTTGCGCGAGGGCGGAGACCCGCGCGGCGATATCGCCGAGCGGACGGAACATCTTCCTGGCGATGAAGACGGCGGCGATCGTCACGCCGAAGGCGACGAGGATCGCGGCGATCAGCATCGCGCGGTTCGCGCTCGCCTGAGACTCCATCAGCTTCTCCATCGGCATGCCGATGAAGAGAATGCCGTTGACCTTGTCGAAGGGGTCGACGGTCGGCTGATAGACCGTCATGTACTCGCGGCCGAACAGGGTGGCGGGTCCGGCATAGCGCTTGCCTTCGCGGACGAGGGCCTGTGCAGGATGATCATTCGCCAGCCATGTGCCCATGGCGCGCTCGCCATCCTCCTTTCGCAACGTCGTCGACTTGCGGATGAAGTTGTTTTTCTCCGGGTCGAAGGCGAAGACGGTGGCGACCCCGCCTGTGAGCAGCGAGGTCGTGTCGACCACATAATGGTCGCCGAATTCGACCAGCGAGGCCGTCTCCGCCCGCATGCCCGTCTCGCCCTCGACCCGCACCCGGGCGCCGGGAACCCGATCCCCGAACACCACGCCGAGGGCGCGGATGTGGTCGTTGCTGGTCTCGTACCTCTGAATCTCCAGCTGTTGAGCGAGCTCGCGGGAGGTCGAGATCCACAGCGCCGCCGCCGTGACCAGGACGGCGCAGATGACCAGCCCGACAATCCGGCCGGCAAGATTCAGGTTTTTCAGCATTTTCAATCCCTGCACGCTTACGGTTGCGCCGAGATCATCGGACGCAGCGGGCGAATTCTGCTCCGCCCAGCACAAGGATGCTACGCACCCCGGATTGAGAATAGGTAAATCGCGGAAATTGCAATTCAAAATCTAGATGTTCGGCTCCACCGAGCCTCAATCCAGCTTTGCCATGAGCCCCGCCATGATGCGTCCGCGATCGGCGAGCGAAGGGACGACGATGTATTCGTTCAGCGTGTGATAGAGGTTTCCCTCGACTCCCAGCCCGTCGAGCGTCGGAATTCCCATCGCCCCGGTGAAGTTCCCGTCCGAACCGCCGCCGGAACTCTGATGGGTCAGCTCGATTCCGATCGTCGCGGCGAGATCCCGCGCCAGGGCGAACATGGCGAGCGTCTTCTCCGTCGGCTCCCAGACCGGCCGCGTCACGCCCCGCCGCACAGTGAAGGCCGCCTCGCCTGACTCGTCGGACAACGCGAGCATGCGCTTGACGCCCTCGTCGAGGTCCTCCTGCCGCTTCGCCATGCTCAGCGCCTCGGCGCGCGCCAGGCTGGAGACGCAGTTTACCCATTGACCCGCATGAAGGACGCCAACGCTGAAGGTGCAATCCTCGCTCGTCATGTCCTCGATCTCGAGAATGCGCCGAGCCATTTCCCGGATGGCTGAACGACCCTCGGACAGCTTGGCGCCGGCGTGACTGGGCTTTCCGCGCGCCTCGAGGTCGAAGCGGGCGATCGCGTAGCGGCCCGTCACAAGGCCCCGATCGGCGCGGGCCGGTTCCGGAACGAGCACAAAGCGATTGCGGGCCGCCTCCGCCTCGATCAGGTCGCGGGTCGCGGGGCTGCCGACTTCCTCGTCGCTGGTAAAAAGGAAGGTCACCGGGAGCGGCGTCGTCAGCCCCGCCCTCTGCAACTGGCGGAACGCCTCGACGGCGATGTAGTTGCCCCCCTTCATGTCGCAGATGCCAGGGCCGAAGCAGCGATCCCCGTCCCGCCGCCACGGAAGGGCCGCGAGGGTGCCGACCGGGTGCACGGTGTCCATATGGCCGAGGACCAGGATTCCAGGCTTGCCCGTGTCCGGATGCGGCATGCGCGCCCGCACGCAATCGCCGAAGCCGAGCCGGCCGGGGATACGATCGACATCACCGCCAATGACGTAGAGTTCCCGCGCGACCAGCTCCATCATCCGGTTCACGGCGGCGGCGTCGTAGGTCGGGCTCTCGCACTCCACCCAGGGCCGAAGCCCAGCGAGCATGGCCTCGACGTCGAACGGCAATCCTGCGATGTCCACGAGCATCTCCTCCGGCGGCCCTTATTCCTTGCGGCGCCGCTTAGTTCTTCATTTCAAGTTCGACGAAGACGATCGGCGCATTCGTCCGATTGATGATGTTGTGCTCGATGCCGGCGGGGCGGGCGTAGCTCTCACCGGTGACGATCGGATAGGTCCGCTCGCCCTCCTTGTCGACGACGGTGAGATCGCCCCCGACCACGGGAACGACGGCATATGCATAGCCATGGCGATGCCATCCCGTTTCGGAGCCCGGCGCAAAGGACCAGCGGGTGATCCGGATCCTGTCGTCCTCGAACTGGAGTGTCGCCTCGGCCTGCTGCATCCGCCCGTCCTCCCTTGACGCCGCTGCGTCCGGTTCATCGTCGAAGCGACAGCCTAGCGAAAGCTCACGGTGGAAGGGACGGGCATTCGCGCCCGGCTCATTGTGCGAAATGGGGGACGCTCCGGCTCACTGCGCCGTCCAGCCTCCGTCCACCAGGAGCGCGGAACCCGTCACCAGCCGCGAGGCGTCGGACGCGAGAAAGACCACGGCGCCCATCAGGTCTTCCGGCTCGCCCACGCGGCCAAAGGCGATCTTCGAGGTGACGCCGCGCGCAAAGGCCTCGTCCTCCAGCATGCCGGCCGTCATCGGAGTGCGGATGAAGGTCGGGCACAGCGTGTTGACCCGGATATCATGCTCGGCCACTTCCCACGCGAGCGCCTTCGTGAAGCCCTCCACCGCGTGCTTGCTGGCGCAATACACCGTGCGCCGCGGCGCACCGACATGCCCCATCTGCGACGACATGTTGATGATCGAGCCACCCTCCCCGGCCGCAACCATCCCCTTGACCACGGCCTGCATCAGGAAATACGCGGCGCGGACGTTGAGATCCGTCACGGCGTCGTAATCCTCCTCCGTAACTTCGAGAAGGCCGGCGGGGCGGTTCGTGCCGGCATTGTTGACGAGGATCCGGTACGGCCCGTTTGCTTCAAGGAAGGTTCGCACGGCCGGCAGATCCATGACATCGAGCGCAAAAGCCCGGGCCGCGCATCCGCGCGCGCGCAACGCCTCGGCTACCGCCTCGACTTCCTCGCGGTTGCGCGCGACGAGATGCGTTTCCGCGCCGGCCTGGGCGAGCGCACTCGCCGCTGCGAGACCAATTCCCCGCCCGGCACCGGTCACGAGAGCGCGCCGTCCGCGCAAAGAAAACGACGGAGTTTCGGGAATGGCGATCATCTGGCGCTTCCTTCTCGGGCTTGTCCGTTCCCAGATTTCACGGATTTGCAATGTCCGGCAAGGTAACCATGAGTTGTAATCCACGCCCAGCTTCTCGGGCATCGGGGTTTTCCGGTAACGAAACGGCGGATGATAAGTGAAACAACGTGCGAATTTCAGCAAACGGCGTAAATGAAAGTTAGGAGATCAGGGATAGCCTTCGGTTACATGACGCAACCGGAAATTCGATGATCAAGATTCCCTTGCTCCGCCACCTTGCGCTCGACCGCCGCGCCAGCATTGCGATCGCCTTCGCTCTTCTCGTCATCCCCGCGACCGCGGCGATCGGCTCCGCGGTCGACTTCTCTCGGTGGTCGGCGGCCAAGGCCGCCGTACAGACGCAGGTCGATTCTGCGGCCCTGAGCGCGATCGGAAAGGCTCATGATCCTGAGGCGCTGCGACGGATCGAGTACGGATTGCGGGAGCGCCTTGCGAAACTGGATCCGAGCCCGGCATTCACCACGGTCCGCGTGGAGAAGATCAGCGCGGACAGCGATCCCGTCGCGGTGGTCCGAGTCAGGGCGGAAGGCGAGTTGCCGATGCTCTTTGCGCATCTCTTGGGACAGGCGAGCGTCGGGATTTCCGCCGACGCGGAGGCGCAGACCTCCTACAAGTCCTACGAAGTATCTCTTGTCGTGGATGTCACCGGCTCCATGAGGGGACAGCGCATCAATTCGCTGAGGCAGGCCTCCCGCGCCTTCGTGAACGCGCTGCTTCCCGAGCCGACGGAAAGCGAGCGCATCCTCGTGAACATCGTTCCCTACACGGCATCGGTGAATATCGGCCGGGAGCGAGGCTTTTGGCTGGCGCCGCTCGCATCGTCGCCGGGCGCTGCAAACGGCACGGGGCGGCTCGCGAACCGGTACATCTGGACGGCGGACGAAGTCCGGGAGACGCAATGCCGCGGCACCGCCGTGACCTGGGATGACGAACTCCAGATCTGCTATATCGGGGAGATGTCGACCTGGACAGGCGCGGGGCCTTGCCCCGGCGTGACAATCGGAGACGCATGTCTCGTCGCCGACGGCTGGTCGGGATGTGTCGAGGAACGAGGCCGCGGCGGCGACGACGTCACCGACGCCAGCCCGGCGCAAAATCCGTTTCAGCCGTACTTCTGGCCTTCCTACGGCGGCATCGGCAACCCATCGGCGTCGGTACGCTTCAACAGCTACCTCCCCGGACGGGTGAACGAGGAACGCGCAACGCTTTCCAGCAGCAACGACGGCCGCGGCCCCAACCTCGGCTGCCCGCTCAACCCGATCCTCGACTGGACCAACGACCCGCGTCCTTTGATTTCACAGATTGACTCGTTTGAGGCGTGGCACCGCGGCGGGACGATGGGGCATATTGGCCTGGTCTGGGCCTGGCGCACGCTGTCCCCCGAATGGGCCGACCACTGGGGGGACCACTCCGCGCCGCGCGCCTACGATTCCAGGGCGGTGGAGAAGATCGTCGTGTTCATGACCGATGGCGAAAACGGCTTCTATACAGGCCACGCACCGGACAATGACAGCGACTACACCGCCTACGGCCGGCTTTCGGAGAATCCCGGAGTGACCCGCTCCAGCCAGCGCACCTACCTCAATGAAAAGATGCTCGACGTCTGCTCTGCGATGAAGCGGGCGGGAATCGAGATCTTTTCCGTCGGGTATGTCCTCGGCAACAGCGGCGCCGCGAACGGGATGCGAAACCTCCTGCGCAGCTGTGCGACATCGGAGGAGCACTTCTTCGACGCAAGCACGCGCGATCTCGTTTCGAGATTTCGCGACATTGCGACGACCATACGTGCGCGCGGCGAACGCATATCCCGGTAGGGAAACGTGCCGATCGGCTTCGCGAGCGCCCCATCGGCCGCTCGCGAAGGCCTGGCCCGGGCTCAGAAGAGCATATACACCGCAGGAACCGCCAGAACAGCGCTCGCCATGCCGAGGCTTACCATCGCGCGGCGTGTTCCGTTGGCCATCGATCTCAACTGCCTCGCCGCCGTTCCGGCACGGATGACCTGCCCGTTCATACACGAGCACAAAAGGCGATGCGCCTGCGCTTCGGACAGGCTGAAGAAGGCCTGCGCATCGCCGAGGCGATCACTCTCCAGGCCCTGTGTCCGCAGGAGCGGGTCGGCATAGGCGACGGAAAGCGGGGAATTGTCCGCGCGCAATGAACCGCGCTCACTGACTGGACGAAACTCGATTTCGCCCAAAGAGAAAAGTTTCTTGTCCGGTTCGTGTTCGAGAAGTTCGGCCCACCGCTCGAGCCGCTCACGGCGGGTCATGACGCCCTTGGGAAAACTCGTACCGACATCTGCTACAGAACGCAGGTGATCAACATGTTTGTGTTCCATGGGTCGATCCTCGTCAGCGCGAAGCGCCCGACTTGGGCGCCGGTCGAGAACAACCCTCGTCTCAAGCTTTGGTTCGCGACAAATTTGAGACATCCCGCCGCAGGCGCGTCTGCCTCGAAAGCCATTTCGCCCCCCGTTCGGCACGGAACGAACGCCGGTGCCTTCCCGTTGAAAACTGATGTCGCCGGGCCGGGCCCGGCAGTATCGGCGCAGGTCCAGGAGATTGCTCCGCGAGACTGCTCCACGAGGCTGCGTCAGCGAAAATCGCGAGAGAATTCCAGGACGACCGCTGATGAGAGGAAGGGACAGGGCCATGGACGACCGCACCTTGACGAACCGCCAAGGACACCCCGTAAGCAACAACCAGTCGCAGCGCACGGTCGGGAGCCGCGGTCCAGCGACGCTCGAGAATTACCAGTTTCTCGAGAAAATTACCCATTTCGACCGCGAGCGCATTCCGGAGCGCGTCGTCCACGCGCGGGGCTTCGTCTGCTACGGGGAATTCGAGGCGACCGGGAAGATCGGGGACGAACCAGCATCGACATATACCCGCGCCAGCCTCTTCCAGCATGCGGGGAAGAAGACCCCGCTGGCCATCCGCTTTTCCACCGTGATCGGAGGACGCGACTCCTCCGAGGTAGCCCGCGACCCGCGCGGATTCGCGGTGAAGTTCTACACCGAGGACGGAAACTGGGATCTGGTCGGCAATAACCTCGCCGTCTTCTTCATCCGCGACGCCATCAAGTTCCCTGACGTGATCCACTCCCTCAAGCCCGATCCGGTCACCTTCCGGCAGGAGCCGAACCGCATCTTCGACTTCATGAGCCAGACGCCGGAATCGATGCATATGCTGACGCACCTGTTCAGCCCGCGCGGCATCCCGGCGGGCTATCGCCACATGGAGGGATTCGGGGTCAACACCTACAAGATGGTGAACGAGGATGGCGGGACCGTCCTTGTGAAATATCACTTTCACCCGCGGCAGGGGGTCGCCAGCCTCACGGCGGAGGAGGCGGCGAAGGTGCAGGGGCAAGATCTCGGCTCTGCCTCGAAGGACCTTTTCCTCGCCATCGAGAACGGCGACTATCCGCAATGGGACTTGTATGTCCAGATCATGGAGGACCACGAGCATCCGGAACTCGACTGGGACCCGCTCGACGACACCAAGATCTGGCCGGAGAAGGACTTCCCGCTGCGCCATGTCGGAGTGATGACGCTCAACCGCAATGTCGAGGACTTCTTCAACGAAAACGAACAGATCGCCATGGGCACCGGCGTCCTCGTCGACGGTCTGGATTTCTCCGATGACAAGATGCTGGTTGGCCGCACCTTCTCATATTCCGACACGCAGCGTTATCGCGTCGGGACGAATTACCTGCAACTCCCCGTGAACCAGCCCAGGAACGCAAACGTGGCGACGAACCTGTCCGGCGGCACCATGTCCTACGCACGCGATCTCGCCCCGGGACAGAACCCCCACGTGAACTACGAACCCTCCATCCACGACGGCCTCAGCGAGGCGCCGCGCCATCAGCCCCACAAGGCGCCAGAAATCAGGGGTCGCCTGACCCGCGAGGTGATCGAGCGCCGAAACGACTATGTCCAGGCGCGCGGCCGTTTCTGCACGATGATGGACTGGGAGCGAGACGATCTGATCCTCAACATGGGTACGCTTCTTGGCGAGTGCGAACGCGACGTGCAGGAGCGGATGCTCTGGCATCTCTTCCTCATTCATGATGATTACGGGAGACGCGTCGGCGAGATGCTCGGCATCGGCGCGGCGGATGTGCGCGGCCTGCAGCCGCTCCCGGGCCAGGTGCTGACCGAAGAAGACCAGCGCCGCCTGAAAAGCCTAGGCGCGAACGGAGACAAGATCGATCCCTCGATCTGGGGCCAATGGACCAGCTCGGTGAAGAACCGCAAGGCGTCAGCCGAGGAGGTGCTCTCCGGCATACCGAAGAGCCCCGGACACGCGACCAGTGGCCGGGCCGCCGAGTAGGCGGACGATAATCCCCGGTCGGGACATACCTGTCCCGTTCCGGCACATGATGCCTCCGCAGGGGAACGACGCTTCGGGTGTCCGATGTTCCACCATGAGACATGGACGCGGATACCCGTCGCTGCGTGTGATGGCGCAAAACTTGCGACCGATTCTTGTTAAAATGTTCAGTAGCGGGGGCACGATCGCATGGATCGGGGGGGCGAGGCCGAGAAAGTCCTGGTGATAGGCGACGACACGCGCAGCGGGCTGGCCGTCATCCGGTCACTAGGGCGCGCCGGAAAGATTGTTCACGTGGCGCCTTTCTCATGGCGCTCGCCGTCGCTGCGGTCCCGCTACGTCCATCGCGTCCATCGGTTGCCCCGATATGCAGAGGAACGCCACGCCTGGGCGACGGAACTTGCCGCCATCGTCAGCCGTGAGAAGATCAACCTCGTTCTTCCCTGTTGCGACCGGGGTCTCCTGCTGTTGGCGGAACATCGCGACGTGCTTGCGCATACGGCCCTCGCCATCCCCTCCCCTGCGGCAATCGACATCCTGTTCGACAAGGCAAGGACGCGCGACCTCTGCTCGTCCCTGGGAGTCCCGGTTGCGGTGGGCCGCCTCCTCACGCCCACCGATGATGCCGCGACCCTGGCGCGCGAACTGGGGCTGCCACTCTTCATCAAGCCGCGGCGCTCCTACCGCGTCAGTGACATCGGATCGAGGGGCAAGGTGCGGCGGGCGGCGGATCTCACGGAGCTATCCGCCATTCTTCAATCGATCGACGATCCGGAGCAATACCTCGCCGAAAGCGCCTTCGAGGGCACTGGCGGCGGACTGTCAGTCATGGCGCGCGACGGCGCGGTCGAACATGCTTTCCAGCACGGCCGGCTGCGCGAGGCGATTCTCGGCGGCAGCTCGCTGCGCGTGAGCGAGCCCGTCGATCCAGAACGGCTCGCAGCCGTCGAGGCAATCTGCAAGGCGACGCGCCTGACGGGCGTTTGCATGTTCGAGACGCTGCACGATCCTGTGAGCGGGCGATGGATCATTGTCGAGGCCAATGCCCGCTTCTGGGGCTCCCTGCCACTGCCGGTCGCGCTCGGCGTCGACTTTCCGCTCTTCCTCCATGACGCCATCGTCAGCCGCCGCTCGCACCCGCAGGTGGCCTATTCCGAAGGCGTCGTCGGACGCAATCTGGTTCACGACGGCTTCAACCTGATGCAGGCATTCGCCTCGGGGAAGCACCGCATGGCGACGTTGCGCAGCCTCTTCTCCTTCTGCGCGCAGCCACTGTTCTGGGCTCTCGGCCTGGAACGCTCGGACACCTTCGTGCGCGACGACCCCCTTCCGGCCCTGTTCGAACTGCTCTCCCTGCCCCGCACCATCCGTGACAAACAGGCGTTGCAAGGTCTCGGTTCGCGGGAGCGTCGACGTCCCGCGCGGCAACCCATGGACGAGGTCGCGGCGACGTCATGAACGGAATCAGCGAGCCGGTCACGGCCGAAGCATCAGCAGGCCGGATGCGCGCGTTCTTCGGCAAGCTCGCCAGCGGGCGCGGCGCAGACGCTGCGCTCTCGTTCGCCATTCGCTTCGGCGGGTCTGGGCTGACCTTCATCACGCAGATCTGGATCGCGCGCTGGATGGGCCTGGCGGAATTCGGAGCGTTCTCGAACGCCTGGGTCTGGGTCGCGCTTCTGGGAACGCTGGCGCAAGCTGGCTTCTCCACGGCGACGACCCGTTTCGGCTCTGCCGCCCGCGCCGGCGGCGACTCCGGGGGGCTCCTCGGTCTGGCGATCGCATCACAGCTCCTCGTCCTCGGTCTGGGAATCGCGGTCGGCATCATCGCCGCCCTCTTCGCGCTGGCGACGGCCGCCGGTCCGTCGCAGCGCGACGCGTTGCTCATCGGCGCCCTCTGCATCCCGATCTTCGCGCAGGTCGACGTCCTCAAGGGCCTCGCGCGCGTGCGCGGACTGGCCTCCATCGCCTACGCGCCCGGTTTCCTGCTGCGGCCGCTTCTGTTCTTCGGCCTCGTCGCCCTCCTCTGGGCATCCTCCATCGAGATCGACGCAACGGCGGCCATGGCCTGCATGCTCGCGGCGCTCCTGGCGAGCTGGATCGTGCAGAAGATCATCGTGCGCCGCCGCCTCGCCCCGCTCGTCGCCAACGCACGGCCATCCTGGAATCTCCGCGGCTGGATCGCCGGTTCCCTCCCCGTCGTGGTGTGCGACGGCTACCTGCTCTTCGTCGCCAGCATCGACGTGATCCTCGTGAACGCGCTCGGGCATGCGGAGGATGGCGGAGCCTATTTCGCGGCCGCCCGTTCCGCGGCGCTTGCCTCCTATGTCCTCTTCGCCGTCGCTTCCGTCTCGCAACGGGATTTCGCCGGCCTCTGGGCGGAGCGTCGCATCGCCGATCTTGATTCGGCGCTGCGCGCCTCGATCCGTCGCAGCCTGTGGCCCACCCTCGCCCTCGGCCTGTGCCTTCTTGTCTTCGGAGAAGCCATCCTTTCCCTGTTCGGCCCCGGCTTCGCTGCCGGTTACCCGATACTCGCGATCCTCGTCGCGGGGCACATCGCCCATGCGGCGGCGGGGCCGGTGCGCACGCTGCTGCTGATGAGCGGCCAACAGAACGCGCTCGCGGTCCTGCTGGCCGTCGCCGCGCTCCTCGGAACCGCCCTCTGCTGGATCCTCACCCTGGCAATGGGACCGATCGGAGCGGCGATCGCGACATCGGCATCCATGCTCGGATGCACCATCGCGATGGTGCTTCTCGCCCGCGCCCGCCTCGGGATATGGTCGGTGATCGGTGCACCGATGCGCGTCCGGACCGCCTGAAGGCCCTGCCCACGCGCCGCGGCAACGCTCGGCGCGTATCGCTCGGCCCTGTACAACAGGTCCGTTGCGCAGTACGAACGATCGAACCGAACAGGCAGCGGCGCTTGCGGCCGCGCAATCACGCGCTTTTCCGCGACTTGCAGAATTCCGGGCGCATCGCACCCGATCCGAAAGACAGAAGATGACAGGTTTTGAAGGCATCGTCCCCGCGCTTGCGCAGGCCCTGACGAAGCGCGGCTACACCACGTTGACGCCGGTCCAGCAGGCGGTTCTCGCCCCCGAGATGAGCGGAGCCGACGCCCTCGTCTCGGCGCAGACGGGATCAGGCAAGACGGTGGCCTTCGGCCTCACCATCGCGCCGACGCTGCTTGAAGACGCCGAACGCTTCGAGGTCGCGGGGGCTCCCCTTGCGCTCGCGGTGGCGCCCACGCGCGAACTGGCGCTGCAGATCAAGCGCGAACTCGAATGGCTTTACGAGCCGACGGGCGCGTCGATCGCTTCGTGCGTCGGCGGCATGGACATGCGCAGCGAACGGCGCGCGCTGGAGCGGGGTGCTCATATCGTCGTGGGAACGCCGGGGCGGCTGCGCGACCACATCACGCGCCACTCCCTCGACATGTCCGCGATCCGCGCCGTCGTCCTCGACGAAGCCGACGAGATGCTCGATCTCGGGTTCCGCGAGGATCTCGAGTTCATCCTTGAGGCCGCGCCTCCGGAGCGGCGCACGCTCCTTTTCTCCGCGACCGTCCCGCGCGCCATCGCCAATCTGGCGAAGAGCTATCAGCGCAACGCCGTGCGCATTTCGACCGCAGCAGAGCAGAAACAGCATCTCGACATCGAGTACCGCGCGCTGATCGTCGCGCCGACGGATCGCGAGAACGCCATCATCAACGTCCTGCGCTATTACGAGGCCAGGAACGCCCTCGTCTTCTGCGGCACCCGCGCCGCGGTCAATCATCTCACCGCGCGGTTCAACAATCGCGGCTTTTCCGTCGTCGCGCTTTCCGGCGAGCTGAGCCAGAGCGAGCGCACCCACGCCCTGCAGGCCATGCGGGACGGGCGCGCCCGCGTCTGCATCGCGACCGACGTCGCCGCGCGCGGGATCGACCTCCCCAATCTGGAACTCGTCATCCACGCCGACCTTCCGAGCAATCGCGAGACGTTGCTCCATCGCAGCGGCCGCACCGGCCGTGCCGGACGCAAGGGCGTCAGCGCCCTCGTCGTCCCCTACAACGCCCGCAAGCGCGCCGAGCGCCTGCTAGACAGCGCCGGCATCGACGCCGCCTGGGTGACTCCGCCTTCGGTCGAGGAAGTCCTGCGCCGGGATGACGAACGCGTCCTTTCCGATCCTGCGCTGAGCGCGCCGCTCGCGGAGGAGGAGGCCGAATTCGTGCGTGAGCTGCTGGAGCGCCACGGCCCCGAACAGGTCGCCGCCGCCTTCGTGCGGCTCCGCCGCGCCGGCCAGTCCGCTCCGGAAGAGCTTGTCGAGATCAGGCCGGAGCCGCCGCGCAAGAAGCAGCGAGAGGAATTCGGCGACAGCGTCTGGTTCTCGCTTTCCGTCGGCCGCAGGCAGAACGCGGAGCCGCGCTGGCTCATCCCCGCCCTGTGCGATGCCGGGCGGCTCACCAAACGCGACATCGGCGCGATCAAGATGCAGAACGAGGAGACCTTCGTCGAGATCTCGGCCGAAGCGGCGGACCGGTTCGTCTCCGCACTCGGACCGAACCGGACGATCAAGAACAATATCGCCGTCACACTCCTCGGGGCCGCCCCTTCGGGCGTCGGCGGCGGAGCTGGGCCAGCAGCGGCAAAGCCCGACTCGCGCCCGAAGCCGTCGCACAAGCGCAAGTTCGAGAAGAAGGCCGCCGCGAGACACGCGGCTCCCGAGAAGCCCGCGATGAAAAAGCGCAAAAAGAAGGACCGCGCGGGCTGATCAACGCGTCGGCCGCGCGCAACGCAGCGCTTTTGCACCTGCCGAGCGTCAAGGCCTCTGCTCGTCCGGCGGCGCTTCCGGAACGCCGCTCGGATCTGGCGCGTCGGGGTCCGGAACGACCGGAGGCCTGGGAGATCGCGGATCCTTGACCGGCGGCTCCTGACGGGGTTCGCCCGGCTGTGGCGGTGGCTGGATCGGCGGTGGCGGGGCTTCCGGATCGGCCATGCTCGTCCTCCCTGATGATATGCGCGCCCCCGGGTAACGAAGCGGCAGCGAATTCGTTCGGGAGGAGTGCGAGAAACAAATGCCTTCCTGGGCAGTTGTCGTCAGGCATCGCCAAACGCGACTGCAAGGGAGATCCAGATGATTACAAGGGACGAGTCACCGGTCGAACTGAACATCAGCCCGGAGAAGGTCAGCTTCATCATCGTGAAGGCTCGCGCCTACGACGGAAAGGTTGCGCCAGTGTCTCCCGACGACGGCTCGAACGCGACGGATGACGATCTCCGCATGGTCGCGGAAAATGCGGGCGACGCCACGGCCGAGGAACTGCGCGGAGCCATTCTTGCTCTCAACGACAGCGAAGTCGTTGACGTGATCGCCCTCGCCTGGCTGGGTCGGGGCGACTACGACCGTACGAGCTGGGAGGAGGCGCGTGCCCTCGCGACGGAACGGCACAAGGAAGATTCCTCCGGCTACCTCATGGGCATTCCCCTCCTCGGGGACTATCTGGAGGAAGGGCTCAGCGAACTGGGCTATCCGGCTCCTGACCTGGAAGGCTGACGGTCGGTTAGCTCAACCTCAGCTGCCCGAAGTTGGGAGAGACTTAGCCGTGGGAAGGCAGATTCCTGCCCGTAAAACGCCACAAAGAAGTTTTCAAGAAGATGATGATCCTGCTTTTTGACCATTCAGGCCAAGAAGCTGCCGACAGCGCGCCAAACAAAAGTCTAATTCACATTAAACGGAATTTTTTTTAGCATACAGCGCAGTTTTGACTAGATACTAACGCACTGCTTGTTTAGACGTCCCGATATGGGACACGTCAAACATGGAGGAGCATAATAATGATTGGCGTCAATCTCGCGGGGGCAGAATTCGGTGATCTGGGAACATCTCACGGCACCGGCTACATTTATCCCGACGCGTCGAATATTGATTACTACGCCGATAACGGGATGGAGCTCATTCGCCTTCCGTTCCGGTGGGAGCGTCTCCAGCCTGAACTCGGCGGAGAGTTCGACGCGGCCGAGCTCGGCCGTATCCGGGAATTCGTCGATCATGCCGCTTCGCGGGGCCTGACGGTGGTTCTCGATGTCCACAATTACGGAAAGTACGACGAAAACCTGATCGGCAGCAGCGAGGTCCCGAACGAGTCCTTTGCGGATCTCTGGAGCAAGCTTGCCACGGAGTTCAAGTCAGACGCCAATGTCTGGTTCGGATTGATGAACGAGCCCCATGAGCAAAGTGCTTCGCAGTGGATCGAATCGGCCAACGCCGCGATCGACGCGATCCGGGATACCGGGGCGACGCAGAAGATCATGGTGCCGGGAAGCTACTGGAGCGGCTCATATTCCTGGACGACTACCGACAACCACACCGTCGTTGGTGAGGGGGTTGTCGACCCGCTCAACAACTACGCGTTTGAAGTTCATCTCTATTTCGACGGCGATAATAGCGGGACGAACCCGGACGCGGTTTCCGCGACGATCGGCGTCGAGCGCGTCGAAGAGATCACCGCCTGGGCGAAGGAAACAGGCAATCAGCTCTTTCTCGGAGAGTTCGGCGTTTCGCGCGATTCGCTCAGCCTCGAGGCCCTCGACAAGCTGATGGCCCACATGGCCGCGAACGCGGATGTCTGGGCTGGCGCCACCTACTGGGCGGGCGGCCCGTGGTGGGGGGACTACATGTTCTCCGCTGAGCCTCGCGACGGCGAGGATTCCCCGCAGCTCGCGATTCTCCAGAAATACGATCTCGGAGGAGAGGCGCTTCAGCCGACGCCCCGTCCGTCAGAGGACGTCGTGGAGGAAGTCGGCGAGGAGGAAGTCGCAGAGGAAGAGCCCGCCGATCCGGTCGTTCCACCCGAGGACGTCGTCGAGGAAGAGCCCGCTGACCCGCTCGTTCCGCCCGAGGAAGTCGCCGAGGAAGAGCCCGCTGACCCGTTCGTTCCGCCCGAGGAAGTCGCCGAAGGCGAGGAGAACGGCGAGGAAGACGCCGGCGAGGAAGAGGTGGTCGCCGGACCTGCGCCGCAGCAGCCTGTTCCGGAGACTCCTGAGGACGAACCGGTCGAGGATGTCGTCGATACGGTCGAGGATCCGATTATCGAAGATCCCGTTATCGAGGAAGCAACGGACGAGCCGGCCGAGCCTCGCAACGCGACGGTGGCCATCCGCAACGCGGGTGACGGCTCGGATCACTTTGATGAAGGCGAAAGCTTCGGCATCACGATCTCGGTCAAGAACGCCGCCGCCGGCCAGACATTCCAGCTCTGGATGGCGAACTCCGCCAATGGCGACGACTTCGACAACTCGCTCGAAGCCGACCTGCTCGCCGCCCTTCCCGATGACGTCGACCTGCGGATGCTCGACGACAGGCGCGCCGAGATCACGCTGAAGGACGGAAGCTACGACTTCACCATCACGCGTGGCGTCGCCCTCGACGGGACCGAGGAAACCACCGACCAGTCGCCCTGGGCCGACGGAAATCAGGAGCAGGTCGATTTCTGGATTTCGGACTTCAGCGAAGGCCTGACCAGCTCCTCGACCGTTGCGTCCTACTGGCTGGGCGACGTTGCGGCAGAGGCCGCTCCGGAAGTCGCCGGGGCGGTGCTGCCCGTGACTGCCGAAAGCGAGCTCGAAGTCGCGGAGGTCTCCGAAACGATGGAGCAGCCCGCGAGCGAGGACGAGGAGCCCGCGAGCGAGGTTGAGCCCGTCTCCTCCGTCGAAGCGGGTGGCGAGACTGCGGACGAGACGGAAACCGCTGCATGCGCCGACGCCTTCTTCGAGAAGTTCATTGCACGCTTCGAGGAACGCGCCGATGAATGGCTGGCGGCCAAGCTGGCCGATGCGGAAGCGTCTGGCGGCAGGAATGCCGGCAAGGACGGCGGCAACAATGTCTTCCGGAGTGACGGGTTCGAGGCCGCGAATGCGGATCTCGACGCGAGCCTCGCGAAGACGGGTGGCCCATCTGCCAAGGCGTCGGAAGTCGCTCACGCCCGCGCCGGCTCCTTCGACTGGCTCGCCGATCCGATGATCGATGCGGCCAATGACGAGGGACCACTTCCCGGCACAGGTTCCGAATACACCTGATGACCTTGCGGAGGGGCCATCTGGCTCCTCCGCAATCCCCCGGGCCATATCGGCCACCCTCATTCACCTTGTTCAAGAACGCACGCCGACGACGTCTGCGTCGCGTATCCCCGCTCGCCCTTCGGAGGTCTTGCGCATGCCAGATCGCGTCGAATCAGCGCTCGCCGAAACGAAGCGCACGCTCAAGACGGCGTTTGCAGCGATTGCCGGGTTCAGCCTCATCGTCAATCTTCTGGTGCTGTCCCTGCCGCTCTACTCGCTGCAGGTGTTTGACCGGGTTCTGTCGAGTCGAAGCCTCGAAACCCTGCTCGCCCTCAGCGTCGTCACCGTCGCCCTGCTCGCCCTCCAGGCCGGGCTCGATCACCTGCGCGGGGCGGTTCTCCGCCGGACTGCCTTGCGGGTGGAGACGAACCTTTCGGGCCTGATGCTGCGCGACGGGCTCGCGGCAGGAGCGCGTGGAACGCCACAACCGGAGGCGGGGCTTCGCGACCTCCATGAAGTTCGCACCACTCTCTCCAGCCCGAGCTTTCCGGCCCTTTTCGATTCTCCCCTCACGCCCTTCTTCGTCATCGTCGTCTTTCTGATCCATCCCCTCCTCGGTTTCTTCGTGATCGGGGCGATCGTGCTTCTCGCGCTCCTCGCGGCCCTGCATGTCCTCGCTTCCCGCCGGCCGCACGAGGAAGAGCGCAACGCCGCCGCCCGTGCCGAAAGCGTTCGCGATTACGTGCGTCATGCCGAGGCCATTCATGCGCTCGGCATGACAGACGCGGTGGAGCGGCGTTGGCGTCGCCAGAATCTCAAGACCCTCGCCTTCGACGCCGTCCTCGCCGGCCGGGTCGGCGGCGCGCTGTCCCTGACGCGATTCGTACGGATGGCGGTTCAGGTGGGGATCACGGGTCTCGGCGCGGCGCTTGTGCTCGACGGCGCGATCACCCCAGGCGCCATGATTGCGAGCTCGCTCCTGATGGGCCGCGCGCTCGCGCCGGTCGAACAGGCCGTCGGCGGCTGGAAGGGATGGCGTTCGGCCTACGCCGCCGCCCGTCGCCTGCATGAGAGACTGTCGAACGCGGAAGCGCCCGGAAAACAGCTTTCCCTGCCGACACCGACCGGGCGCCTCGAGGTGACGAACCTGATCTACCGCCCCGAGGGCGCAGAGATGCCAGTCCTGCGCGGCGTGTCGCTGCGGCTGCAGGCGGGGCAATCGCTTGCGGTGGTGGGCCCGAGCGGCTCCGGCAAGTCGACCCTGATGCGTCTCATCGCCGGCGTCTGGACACCAAGCGCGGGGGAAATCCGGCTCGATGACGCGGAGTTGCGGCAGTGGAATCCGACCGAACTCGGCCGCCACATCGGCTATCTTCCGCAATCGGTGCAACTCCTCAACGGAACGATCGCTGAAAACATCGCTCGTTTCGAGGAAAAGCCCTCCCCTGCCGATATCGTCGCCGCCGCCCGCACGGCCGGCGTCCACGAACTGATCCTGCGTCTCCCGGACGGCTACGGCACCCGGGTCGGTGAGGACGGCTATGCGCTCTCCGGAGGGCAGAAGCAGCGGATCGGCCTTGCCAGGGCGCTCTACGGGGACCCGCGCCTGATGATCCTCGATGAACCGAACTCGCATCTCGATCCCGAGGGAGAAGCGGCGCTGGTCGACGCGTTGCACGCCTGCCGGGAGGCGGGACGAACGATCGTGCTGGTGAGCCACCGCCCCGCCCTTCTCCGCTCCGTCGACTGGATCGTGGTGTTGCAGGAAGGGCGCGTCGAACGAGCGGGGCGCCGTGGCGAGCTGATGCGCGGATTGGCGACACCGGAAGAGGTCGCAAAGGAAGGAGGCGCGCCGGCGGCGGCGCGAGCAGCAGGATGATAGCGATCCGACGCGTGCAGACGATACTCGAGCAATGGCATGTTGCCGAACGCCTCCGCCTGTTGCGGAAACGAATTTCTCCGGCCTTCCGCCGCGCCAGGGAAGAGTTGGCTCCGCGCGCCGCGGCGGCTGCGCGGCTGACGCGGGAAGGAATCGCAACCCTCGCGGCGCCGCGGCTCAAGGCGGACGATCTCGACCTGGACCTGCGCCCGCCGATTGTCGCGGGTCTCGTCCTGATCGCAGCCGGGTTCGGCGGGTTCATGATCTGGGCGGCTCTCGCCCCTCTTCACTCGGCCGTTCTGGCGCCGGGCTACGTCGCGGTTGAGTCGCAGAGCAAGGTCATCCAGCATCTCGAGGGGGGGATCGTCGGCGAGATCCTCGTCTCCGAGGGCTCCGAGGTGGAGGGAGGAGACCTGCTGATTCGCCTCGACGGCAGGCGCGCCGAAGCGAAGAAGAGCCAGCTGGAGGTGCGCCTCTTCACGCTTGCGGCTGAAAAGGCGCGGTTGGAGGCCGAACTGGCGGAGGCGCCGGAACTCGTCATAGCGCCCTTCCTCGAGGACCGCCTGGAGAATCCAAGGCTTGCGAGCGCCATGGCTCTCCAGAATGAACTGATGAACAATCGCCGCCAGGGACGTCTCCACCGCGAGGCGAGCCTCAGGACGAATTCCGCGCAGATCGAGGAGGAGATCAACGGTCTCGTCGCGCAGAAGCACGGGCGCGAGCAGCGCCTCGTCCTGTTGGAGGAGCGGCTGGGCGGGATGCAGCAACTGGCGGCCAACGGCCACGTTTCGCGCCTGCAGATCGCGGAGGTCGAAGGCGAGATCGCCGCGCTTTCGGGGGAGATCGGCGACCTGAGCGCCCGGATCGCGGGCGCCAACCAGAAATATGACCAGGTGGCCGAGGAGCTGAGTTCCTTCGGTCACGCATGGCGGACCGAGACCGCCGACCGTCTTCAGGCGATCGAGCGCGATTTCGCCGAGACCTTCGAGGCGCTCGGCGATGCGGAAGACGTCCTGCGCCGCAGCGAAATCCGCGCGCCGAGCGCGGGGACCGTGCAGGAGCTGAAGGTTCACACGACGGGGGCGGTGATCGGGGCAGGAATGGAGCTTATGCATATCGTGCCCCGCGAGGACACGCTCGTCATCGAGGGCCATGTCCGGCCGGAGGATGTGGAGGGCATCTACCGGGGCCAGCCCGTCCATGTGCGCCTGAGCGCCTTCAGCTTCCGCCGGACGCAGCCCGTGGAGGGAGAGCTCACCGAGGTGTCCGCCGACCGCATCGTCGATCCGCGAACCGGCTCCGCCTCCTACAGGATCGTGGCGACGCTCGATCAGGATTCCCTTGCCGCGCTGGAACACGTGACCCTCAAGCCCGGCATGCCCGCGGAGGTGATGATCGTCCAGAGCGAGCGCACGCTCCTCGACTACCTGATCGATCCGCTCGTCCAGGTGACCGAGCGGGCATTTCGGGAGCGCTAGCGCGCTTCAGGGGCTAGCCTGACGGCGGGGCCAGCGCCCTGCGGTGGACCGGATCAGGCTGCGGAGTTCCGGCTCGATGAAGCTCGCAATGACCCAGGCGACGCAGATGACCGCAAGGATCGGCAGAAGCGGAAGGACGGCCGCCGGAATCCACGGCGCGACCGCGTGAAGCTTGATGATCATCGAGACGACGGCGTTTTCGTGGATGAGGTAGAGGGGGTAGCTGACAAAGCCGAGAAAGACGAACAGGCGGTTTCCGGCGACCTCCCGCAATGGCGGGAACAGGATTACCGCAAGAAAGAAGGCGAGAATGCCGAGCGCCACCAGATGGTCCAGCTCCGTCAGGATGCCCCCGCCAGCCATGGCCGAGGCGGAACCCATAAGGACCGCTCCCAATATCCAGAGCGGTTTTCCATATGTCAGATAGACGTAGGTCATCGCCCCCGCCGCGAACCACCCGAAATGCGCCGTGCTGAGACTGTGAACGATGCGCCAGCCCAGATGCATCGTCTCGGGCGTGGCGAAGGGCGTCTCGATCATCAGCACGAAAGGCGCCGAAACGAAAAAGAGTGCGGAAATCACCGCGATTGCGATTTCCCGGCCAAAACCGAAAAACATCGCTCCAAAGACGACGTAGAACTTCACCTCGACATAGAGGGACCAGAACGCCCCTTCCAGCACCCCCTGCTCGCTCCCTAGCAACCGCTGCCACCAGCTCCGTTCGATAAAGGTCAGCCCAGGCAGCATGTCGCGCGCGACCGGCTCGCCGAAGGGCCTTTCGTGAAAGAATCCCGCAGTGAAGTAGATGAGAAGCGACGCGACGAGCATCGCCGGAAAGAGACGTATCCAGCGGCGGAACATGAAAGCGGCGAAGGACCCCGTCTTTTCCAGCGTCATGAGGATGACAAAACCGGAGATCAGGAAGAAGAGCTGTACGCCGAGGAAGCCGAACTTGAATATCGGCACCTCGACGAAGCGATTTCCAAAGGGCAGCACGTCAGGCCACTGCACATAAGCATGATAGAAAACGACGAGCAGGATCGCGCTCCCTCGGAGGCCATCCAGGTGCTCGATCCGGCCAGCAGACTGCCCGTTCATCTTTTGATTTTCTCCGAAGCCCGGGCAGCAGGTCGTCTGCCGCTTCGAGCGCAACTTCAACAACTTGCCCGTAACCTTTGTTCCTTAGGGTCAAGAAAGTATGCGCCCGACGTTCACCCCGCGCCGCAACCGCTGCGCCGCAGGGTCTCGCCAAGGACTTTCGTATAGGCGGCGGCGACCGTGTCTTCCAGGAACTCCTCCGCGGAATCGAGCGCTCCCGAGGAGAGTTCGCGATAGCGATCGGGCTCGGAGAGGACTCGCAGGAGCGCATCCTTGAGCGCGACGGGATCACCCGGTGGAACAAGGTAGCCGTTGACCCCCGGCCTGATCGTCTCGGAGATCCCGCCCAGATTTGATCCCACAACAGGCACTGCATGCGAGAAGGCCTCGACGGCCACCCGACCGAAGGCCTCGCGCCCGATCGTCGGGAAAGCGAGGACATCGATCTTGTCCAGGAAGGGGTCCGGTTCGCTCCAGCCGAGAAAATGCGTCGATGCCTGAGGAAAGCGGCCACGGATCTCCTCAGCGAACGCGTCCCTCCCGCTGCCCGCGATGTAGTACTCGACCCTTGCCTCCTCCGGCATCAAGGCCGCAGCCTCGGCAAGAACGCCCAGCCCCTTGAACGCCGTGTGAACGCCAATGAACCCGATGCGCGCCGGCCGGTCGCGCGGGAGCTCCCGGGGAGCGTCTGCGTGAATCATCTTGATCGTCGCCGGGATCCGGCGCGCTTCGGCATTGGGGAAATAACCCTCGACCAGGTGACGCTTGATGACGTCGTTGGACTCCCCGATGACGGTGTCGACGAGCCGCGAGAACTGGCGCTTGCCGACGGATGTGAGGCGGCATGAGCGGCACTGGCGTTCGCAATTGCGCCCGTTCCTGTGCATCACGCCCTTCCAGCACATGAGGAACGCGCTGTGCAGTGTGTGCGCCACCGGCACACCGAGGGAACGGGCCGCGGCCCAGGTTGCGACGTTGATGTTCTCGATGCTGACGGTGAGAACAAGATCCGGAGCGAACTCGCGAATCTCACGCCGCATAGCGACGTAGGCCCGCGGGTTGCCATTCTCCAATAGGTGCCAGACAGCCTTCTTCCAGGCCGGTCGGGCCTGATAATAGTCGTAGTAAAGGTTCAGGGACGGAATGCGGTGGACGGAGATGCCTTCGTATACCTCCAGAGCGTCCCGGTCGCAGACATGGACCACGCGGACCTCATGACCCTCGCTGACGAGCATCTTCGCCAGCATGAGCGCGGAGATCGGGCCGCCTCCGTCAATCACGGGCGGAAAGGCAGCGCAAGGCATCAAGATCCGCATTCAAACAAACTCCTGTACGACAGCCGGCCCAGCCTCAAACCCCGGCTTCCGCCCCCGGCGCTCGTGTTGCTCCCCCCGTCGGGATCGCGCCGAAGAGTCCGTTGACCCCGCACATCCCGTAAGCAAGGCCATCCTCGGTATACTCGGCATTCTGGCGCGGGATCAGGAACCGATCCTGAAGGCGTTCGGGAAACAGACATCCCGGCCCGGTCGTCACGGCGGCGCGGAAGCCAAGCCGCTCCACGATCCGCGCCTCGCGATCACCGGTGATCGAAGGCGCACCGTAGGGATAGGCAAAATGCGGTACTTTCCGCTTCAGACGACTCTCGAGATAGCTCTTGTTCTCCGCGATATCCCGCGCCACCTCGTCCTCCGGCAAAAGCCCCAGCGCACGGTGCGTCGTGGTATGCGCGCCGATCTCGATCAGCGGATGGGCATCCGCCGCGATCATTTCGCTTTCGCTCATGACCAGTTCGTCCACGATATCCGGCAGGGAAACCCCGTGTGCCGCGAAGACGCCTGCCAGCATGTCGGCCCGCCTGAAATCCTCCCAGACCCAGGCGGTCAGGCGGCGTAACGCTGCGATCTTCGAGGAGAGGTCGGTACATTCCAGCCGCAGATCCATGGGCGCAACTTCGATCGCATCATTGATCTCGACCAGACGCCGCAGGCCAAGCCACCACGCATTAATCGTGCGCGTCAGCATCTCGGTGGGGACAAAGATCGTCGCCGGCGCTTCGTGCCGCTCCATGACCGGAAGCGCGAGTTCGATATTCGAGCGATAACCGTCGTCGAAGGTCAGGACGACGAAAGGCGGGCCATTCGGCTCCCGGAGCGCATCCAGAGCTTCCTCGAGCCGCAGGATCAGACGGCCGCTGCGGCGGATCGCGGTGAGCAGCGCGTCGAAATCGTCGATACCGCAGCCCTGATCGAGTTTCTCACGAGGCGAACGGGTGAACTCGTGAAACATCAGGATCACCCCACGCCCCCCGCGGACCCTGCCGATCAGCCCGGCCGCACCGCTGCGGTGGAGCAAACGCAGCCCGTGCGTCTTCACCCGCCGCTTCATCCTGGCGATGCGCGAGAGCCGTGCCGTTTCGGTCAGCGAAGCCATCTCAGTCCACGAACCTCTCGAGCACTTTCATTTGCGGTCGATCCTCCCCCTCTTTCGGGGTGATCGCGAGCGAGTAGTCGCCCCACCAGGGGCCGCCCGCCCAGTAGGTTCCGCCGATCCAGACATCCCGGTTTTCCGACATGTGGGCGAGAAGCGCCTCCCCCTCCGCATGCGCCTCGGGCGAATCCGCCCAGCCGAACTCGCCGAGAAAACCGCGGTAGCCGTGCTGCCGCGCCCATTCCGTGAAGCCGGCGAGGCGCGTGCTCCCCGCCCCCTGGACCGCTTCCTCGGTCGTCCCGGAATTGTTGCCGTCGAAATATTGGTGAACCTCGAAGGCGAAGTTGTCGCCCGGATCGACAACTCCGACCATGACGACGGCGTTGTCGGAACTCGTCCAGGAATGGGCGCCCGACCAGTAGGAGCCCGGCACGAGGATCATCTGTCCGGCCCCCTCTTCCCGGATCGCCGCGATCGCCGCGTTCGCACCAAGAAGCCATTCCCGCGCCGACTGGCGGTGAGGTTCGTTCATCAGGCCGAAAATGACGTTCGGATGGTCCCTCACCCGTTCCGCGATCAGCCGCCACGCGGCGGCGAATTCCTCGACGCTTCCCGGGGCGCGGCCGATCAGCCCCGCCGTGAAGATCTTCCCGTAATCATGCATATCGAGGATGACATAAGCCTCGCGTTTCGCAGCGTGCTCGATAAGTTCGACCAGAATGTCCATGTCGGACGTCAAGCGCGGCCCCATGGTCAAGGTGGGGCGGATGATCCGCTCCGCGAGAAACGGAATGCGGAAGATGCGGATCTGCTTTGCAACGTAGTAATCCATCTCCTCGACGGAGGGGTAGGTATAATCCAGTTCCAATTCGCGTCCGGTGGGATTGAACTCCCCGGCCGCGAGGTTCACTCCGAGCATCCATGGAGCCGTATCGGCGCGCACTGGCTCCACATCGACACTCCGCGCCGTTACACCGGGCGTCGCCCAGATGATCAGGAATCCCACCGCGACTGCCGTGGCGAGTCGTCCGATGACCTCCCTCGACAGCACAGGACACTTGGCGCGGCACGCCCTTTCGAATAGCGAAGTCATGTCGCAACTCCTCCCTGGAGCTTCTCGCGCTGCCCCGCATGGACGGGCCGCAAACGCCGCGGAAAGTCGGTTCGGGCATGCAGATAGCCGTAAACGAACCAGAGAATTGCTCCGGTCTTGATGGAGAAGAGCGAATAGCTCACGATCAGGTTCAGCGAGATGTAGAGGCAGACTGCGTTCACGAAGTAAATTCGGGCGCGGCTGGTCTGATGCATCCCGAGGGCCACGAACAGCCAGATCGCAGCGACCCCGACGATCGACTGGGTTGCTACGAAGTACGCGATGCCGCTATCGGCATAGAACACGGACATGTACTGGCTCAGGCCGAGCACCTCGCTCAGTGACAGTCCGCCGAGAAAGTCCATGCTGATCGCGACCCTGCCCGGAAAGTCATCTCCCGCCGCCGGAATCTGTAACAGTCCGACCCACAGGGCCGCGGCGAGCAGTATCAGCGGGAGGAACAACACGTTTGAATAGAGAGGCAGCCGCGGGAAGATGAAATAGCCCGCGACGACAAGCGCGCTGGTGACGAGCGCCAGGCGACCGTCGGAGCCCACAAGGATTGCCGCACTGGTCAGGACGAAGAACACCTTCTGGCCGAAACTGAGCTCACGCCAGAAAGTGGCGATGACGATCGTGATGATGACGACGTAGTTTCCCAATGAGACCGGCTCGAGAAAGACCGAAGACAGCCGGTGGAGATCCAGAAACCCCATCATGAAGCGCTCGATGGGGCGGGTGGCGCTGACGAAAAGGGCGAACTCCGGGTTCCAGAAGGCGGTTTCCGCGAAGTTCCGTGTATTTACATAGTAGAGGATGATGTTGAATATCTTCCCGAAGGTTCCCGGCGCCGCACCTTCCAGGATCAGGACCGCGAACACGATCGCGTGGATCAACACCATCAACCGCACGATGTTGAAAGGAGCGAAAAGCGTGCCTAGCATGATGAAGATCGGAATGAGCAACACGTCGCGGACGAACTTGACGTCGAAGCTGCGGTTGGCGACGCCGAGGAGCAGTCCGATTCCGACGACAAGAACGAGCAGCGCGATCCAGCGCAACATCGCCCGCTTCGCCTGGAAGGCAATGAGCGCTAGCGCCGCTCCGACGATCATCATCTCCGTCAGCACGACATGACTGCGCGACAGGCCGAGCACATGCGCGTTGATGAGCGCCAGGATCGGGTTATACATCACGGCGAGGAAGAGCGTCCCCCCTACCAGCCAGGCGGTGGCCGAACTCCTCGCTTGCCGCGGAAAGGAAAGCACCTGACGGCGATCGCTCGCCTGCGGGTGGACTGGGCCGAATGACGCCTGAACGGCGCGAGCGGACATGATGCTTACGCCTTCCGGGCAGTTCCGCCGGCCGCCGAGGCACGATACCGGTCATCGACGTAGGAACCCCCGGCCGCGCGATAACGCCCCCCGAAAGCACCGACTTCGTCGAGATTTCCGGAAGTCGCCTTGTTGAAGATGACGCCCAGCATCTTCTGCCGCGCCGCTCCCGCAGCGGCGAGCCCGGCCTCGATCTGCGGAGCAGGTACGGCGCCCGCCTGTATGACCATCAACAGCGCATCGACGACTTCTCCTGCCGCCCTGACATCGGGAACCGGCGCGAGGGGCGGCAGGTCGAAGATAATCCGGTCATAGGACAATTGGGCGGCCTGGAGGAACTTCTCCATTTCCTTGGACCACATCGTCCCGCTAACGGCGCCGCTTTCGGGTCCGCTGCCGATCGGCAGCACATGCAATCCCGTCCGTTCGTCCGTCCAGACGATGTCCTCGAGCACCGCGCGTCCCTCCAGGATGTCGCGCAGCCCCTCCCGCTCCGAAATGCCGAACAGCCGCGAGAGGTCCGGCTTGTAGGGCACTGCGTCAATCAGCAGCACGCGCTTGCCTCCCGCCGCGGCAAGCCGCGCGAGATTGGCCGAAATTACCGTGCGTCCTTCGCCGGGACCTGTCGACACAATCCCGAGGCTTCCCGTCGGATGAACGTTTTCCGCCGATAGCAAGACCCGCTGCAAGGTGTGGGTGAAGCGCGATCGAGGGTAGTCGAGCGCCTGGTCGAAGCTCGAGCTGCGCGTCGTGATCGCCCTGCTGTCTTCTTTCGCTTCGTCCGATGCGGGAGTCTCGATCATCCGGGACTTGTGCTTGAAGAGCGGCGCCGATCCGAGATACTCGGCATCGACGAGAGACATTGCCTCCGCGGGCGAGCGGACGCTGGAGTCGAAAACGTCGCGGAACCAGGCCCCGGCCGCGCCTACCATCAACCCGGTGAAGGCAGCAGCGGCGAGGATGATCAACGGACGCGGGCCACTCGGGCGAGAGGGAGGAACCGCCTGCGTGATCACGCGTGCGCGGGTGCCGAGTTCGCTGATGCGCTCTCGCAGCCAGGCACTTGCCGATTGCGCGGCGCGCGCATTCCACTCGATCTGGTCCTGGAGATAGACATCAATGAGTTCGTTGACGATCGCAGCCGCCTCTTCCGGGTCCGGCGCTACATACCTCACTTCGATCGTATGGCTCGCGCCGACGCTGCGGACGCCGAGATTGGCGCGCAGGGCCTCGACCGCCGCAATCCTGCGCTCCTCGGGGTCGGCCGGGACGTCCGGCTGAAGCGGCACTGCCTCCGCGAGGTTACGGAAGACATTCCCCTCGCCGTCCCCGGTAAGGTCCGCGAGCCCGTCGAGAAGTCCCGCAATGATTGCGCGAGCCCGGTCGCCCAACCCGCCCTCCTGCCGCTGGAAGCGGGGATCGTCCGCGAGTCCCATGTTGTCGACCACGCGGGAACTGATGACCTGCGATCCGAGAATTGCAACCTGGTCCTGCACCGTCGAGGAATCAAGCGAGGATGCGGAGAACATCACATCCTGCTGGCTGAGCTGCAGAACCTGGTGGTCGATCAGCAACTGCGAGACTGCTTCATAATTCGCCGGACGCAGTATCAGATAGATCTGCGCAAGGATGAGGAAGAAGGCGCATGAGAGGACGATCAACAGCTTGTGACGTTTCAGGCTGCTCAGCCTGAACGGGATTTCCTGCCGATCGGGAGCCGGCGCCCGTGACATCGGATCGCGAAGGTCCGCCACCTGCTGGCTGCGGGATTGCAACATCAACGTGCTCCTGCCAATGAACGAGCCGCCTCTGCGCTGTCGAAACCGGCGCGCGGGCAATCCGCGCCAGATACGTAAACGCGGCAATAAGGCCGAGGTTCCATCCCGGCGAAAATTTGATTGCCACCGATGGCTGCGGCCGGTGGCGCCAACGATACCAGGATAAGTGCGATCACGGGGCGAGACCTCCGATATTTGACAAGGCTGAACGCGGCTCGGCGTCGCCGCCCTGTGCCCTGAAGTTGCCAGGCCGCTCTCCGACCGCAGTGCGAGGCGCGAGGGAGAGCGGGCCACGAGACGATGCAATCCGATGGCGCAAGCGGTCGCGACACCGCTGACCAAAGGGCCCCGCGCCGAGAACCGGTGGCGAAATGCAAAGCAGCGCATCATCGAGGGACACGTTGTCGTCGACCAGGAGACGGACGTTCATCATGAACCTGCCTCGGCTCGAACGCGGGCGCTGGGGCCGGTATCGAGATCATCGCCGTCGCGCCTGATCGCCGACGGCTTCATTTTCTCGCGTTCATAAATTGCGTAACTCAGCGAATGAGGCTTGATGATCGACGTCAGGGCGTTTCGGCTCTGCCGGTCCAGTACCAGCCGGAAGCCCGGTACATCATCGTGCATCTCACCGAGTTCTGTCTGCGCCCGAAACAGTACATCCACCGGCGGTGGCGCCTGCGGGTCCTTGTTGACCCCAAAGAACAGAAGCTCGATTTGCTTAAGCTTGCTCACGTCATTGACGGCGGTAGCCAATGGAGGATCCATCCCGATCTTGCGACCTTCGGCAAGATACTTATCAACCCCCTCGGCGATCTCCTGCTCGAGTGTCGCGTAAGTCGGCCCGGTAGCAGCCTTCTGTGCAACCCATACAAGTTGTGAAAATGCGCAAGCGACCGCGAACAAAAACAAGGGCGCCGCCAGCGACAGGTGGCTTAGCCACCGCCCTCTTCCTGGCATTCTGTTATCATGCTCGAACATCACAGCTGCAGCGAGACAAAGCACGGGAACTGCAAAGGTTACATTATAATACGCTGCCGGTATACGGACTCCAGAGTAATACATAAAATATACGAATATGACAGCTACGACATAGAACAAAATAGCAAATACTCTATTTCTTATTATATTCATTGCAGCAGACAATACTACTATCAATATAAATAGCGGCAATATGAGCATTGGCATTAGCGGCGTCAGCGCATAATATTTCAAGAAGTTCCCGGTGTCGGGACGCTGGGCATTGACCGCTGCATGTTCTTGTATTCCAGCGATCCAGGTGGCCGGTTCGTGTGGATAGACAAACCATAGCATGGACATGCCGATGAGGCCGGCCGCAGCCAGCGCAACAGAACCGTCGAGGATAAAACCGCGCAGGCTCCCTCGCGCCCGAAGGTAGGTGATCGCCGCGGCAACGCCCAGTCCAGAGATTATCCCTGCAGCCGGACTTGTCACCACGGTCAGCCCGACAAGACCGCCCGCCATCCCCGCACGCAATACCGAGCCCAGCGATGGCCGACCGTAAAACAACGCGAGCACGATCAACATTGACCAAAGGGACGCAAGCAACTCCGGCCTTGCGGAAGCATGCAGAGCGCCCGAGACGCCAATAACGTAAAGCATGTAACGCAACACTCGACGCTCAACGAACAAATGAACAACAATAAACCATGTAGCTAGGTAGGCTAATCCCAGCAAGGTCAGCGCATTGTTTATGTCAGAAAAGCTTGACCCCATCATAAACAAATCGATGACGACAGGCTGAATGAAACCGTGCCAATTAAAAATTCCCGACGAAATCGGATTTGCCCAATAATTATTGAAACCCATACCATTTGCATACGAATAATTTGTGAGCAAAATCCAAGCATTGTCATATCTAAACATTACCGGGAATAGCAGATTTGCCAAGCCGTAAACGCAAATAACGTATATCATATACAGAAAAAATTCTCTGTATAGCGTAGCATTGTGAATCTCGGATCTATGAAGAACCGGCGCTGACTCACTCTTCACGGAATCCCCCCACGTCCTTTTCTCAACCAACGCACTTGGTCTCACTGGCATTTCAGTAAGCCTGCCTCTGGAACAGAACCAGGAGAGCCGTCCGCAGGATCACCTGCAGATCAAGCCAGATGGACCAGTTGTCGATGTACCAGCGGTCGTGGCGGATGCGCTCCGCCATGGCCTCCACATCCCGCGTCTCGCCGCGCAGGCCGTTGACCTGCGCCCAGCCCGTCAGCCCGGGCTTGACGTGGTGGCGGTAGGCGTAGTCGCCGATAAGCTTGTCATAGTAGGTGTCGTGGGCCATCGCGTGCGGACGCGGGCCGACGATGGACATGTCGCCCTTGATTACGTTCCAGAGCTGGGGAAGTTCGTCCACGCTCGTCTTGCGCAGAACCGCGCCGAGGCGTGTCACCCGCGGGTCGTTGCGCGTCGCCTGGACGATCACATCGCCGTCTTCCATGACCTTCATGGTCCTCAGCTTGTAGATCGTGAACGGTCTTCCGCCGAAGCCCTTCCGCCTCTGGCGAAAAATGATCGGCCGCCCGGATTCGAGCCACATCGCGGCGGCGACCAGGATCAGGAAGGGCGCCAGCGCAAGCAGAGCCGCTGAGGCCACCGCGAGGTCGAGCATGCGCTTCAGGAAAAGCTCGCGCGCCGAGAGTGGGCTGCGCTGGATCTCAAAAGCGAGCAACGGCCCAAAAGTTCGCTCGCGCGGGCCGAGCATCTCCGCGACGTCGCGATCCGAAAGCAGGAGCACGCGCAGCGGAACCTGGGTCAACGCGTTCCTGAGCTTCGTCAGGCAGCGCTTCTTGTGCCAGGGCAGCAAGAGGTAGACCTCGTCAAGTTGGGAGTAATGCAGTGCGTTTCTGACGTCCTCGACGGCTTCTGCGCAGGCCGTGGCGAACGCCTCGTCATCTTCGTCGACATCGACGAGCCTGACCCCGGTCATGCGCACGCCCTGCCCAAGAGAGTCGCGCACCACTGCTTCGGGATCCAGCGAGCGCGTTCCGATCAGGAAAGCGCGGCGGAAAATAAGGCGATGGCGATCAAGAGCGTCCGCCATCATCCGGATGACAAGAAGCCGAACCGCGAGGATCGCGGGCAGACCGACGATGAAGGAAAGGGTGAATGCGAGACGGGAGAAATCGCCCGTCACCTTGAGAAGGAAGGCCGTCCAGGCGGCAATGAAGAAGACGCTGCACCAACTGAGGAGGGCGAGCTTCAGGCTGCTTCCCGTGCTGAGGTAGCGGCGCAGGGAGTATCCCCCCTGGCCGGCCTGGAGCGCCGAGAAGGTGACGCTGATCATGAGGCCTGCCGCCACGACGTCCGAGGAGACATGGAGAGATCCGCCGGCGGCGATGTTGTAACCGGCCTGTATTGCAAGAATGACGAGGAAGGCGACAAGCGCGTCACCGGCGGCGCAAACCAGCCCCACAGACCACTCGGATATCTCGATATCGCGGGTTCCAAGACGCCTGACGCGACGCCCGTCCGCGAGGAGTTCCGGGTCCTGCATTCCACCCCCTCAAAATCTCGCCGGAAAGGCGCAACTACGTCCGCGCCGGCAGCAGGCGCTTCTTCGTCTGTCCGATGCCACGGAAGAACGTTCAACCGGGGTGCTCGTTCCGCTGGGTCATTAAAATACTATTAACCAAATTGACCGCATGATCCGCAGAGTTAATTTTTGAGATTCAAAGATTGTGTAGTATTGAAAACACAATCCAGAGAACGGCATGACGAAATGCGCCAGCCGCACCCGGACGACGGCAGAAAAGGAACGCCTCAATGTGGCTGGCATTTGCGGGAACCGTCGTCACCGGCTTCGCAGCCGGCTTCCGGATGAGCGGGCACGGTCTCCCCTTACTTTCAATTCTCGTGTTCGCCCTGGCCGCAGGGATCGCGTTCGCCCGGCTGCCGGTCGCCGCCAGCCTCGGCATCGGTTTTCTTTGTATGGCCGGAATCCAGATCGGATATTTCTTCGCCCTGCTTGTCCGCGCGCTGGCATCGCGGCACCCGACAGCCGCAGGGGCTCACTGAGCCGTCCCCTGCGTCAATTTGCTCGGAGCCGGCAGACGAGGGGAAGCAGCAACTTCCAACAGGCTTGACGGTTCCCCTGCGACGAAAAAATATTCCCGGGCATCGCTCCCAAAAAACAGTTGACGTGCGCGTTATCGTTGCGTCAATTTTGATTTACTGACTCTTAATGTCTTCGGTGACAGCACCTGCTTGTCAGCGCAAGATCAAGCAACGAGCAAGAAGAACAATATCCGGAAATCGTGGGGGCCCTTGATTCGCATATAAGCGAGGGGCCGTAATGAGCATCGGAAATATTGAGACAGCGGCGCGACTCGAAATTCGCTCGGCAAAGGCGACTGTTCGGGATTACGTCGCGCTAGCGCGCGTCGACCACTGGACGAAGCATGTCTTCATCCTGCCGGGGATCATCCTGGCCTACGCACTACGCGATGTTCAGACGCCCCATCTTCTCTTCAACATTATCGTCGGGTTTTCCAGCGCCGCGGCGATCGCATCGGCCAATTACGTGATCAACGAGTGGCTCGACCGGCCATTCGACGCGTTTCATCCAAAGAAATCGCGCCGAGCGGCCGTAGCGAAGGAACTGTCGCCACGCATCGTCATGACGCAGTACGTCGCCCTCGTCATTGTCGGCCTCGCTCTCGCGCAAATGGTCTCGACCCTTTTCCTGATCGCTTCGGTCGCCTTCTTCCTTTCCGGCATCGTCTACAACGTTCAGCCGCTGCGTTCGAAGGATCGAATCTACGTGGACGTGCTGAGCGAAGCCGTCAACAACCCGATTCGGCTCTTCCTCGGATGGGCGATGGTCGATCCCTTCACGACACCTCCCACCAGCCTGATCATCGCCTACTGGATGGGCGGAGCCTTCCTGATGGCGGCCAAGCGCCTGTCGGAATACCGTGATTTCTCCCGCTCGGACGGCATGGAACTCCTGCAGTTCTATCGCCGGTCCTTCAAGTTCTACACCGAGGAGAGGCTGCTGATCTCGGCGTTCACCTATGCGCTCATGTCGATGCTCTTCACCGGCGTCTTCCTGATCAAGTACCGTGTCGAATACATCGTGGCGATGCCGTTCATCTGCGCCCTCTTCGCCGTCTATCTCGGGCGCGCCCTGGACCACGATTCCGTCGCCCAGCGCCCGGAGCACCTCTTTAGAGAGAAATCGCTGATGGCCATCGTCGGCGTCACGGCGACAGTACTCATCGCTCTCAGCTTCATTGATCTGCCCTTCCTCGAATGGATTTCCATTCCGCACTTCGTCGGCCTCGAACCCTCCGCCGGACCAGGCGCCGTTCAGTGAGCGTCGCGATGACGGGTGACCTGGACACGGCCAAGATTCGATGGGACGAAATCGAGAGCGTCGTCTTCGACGTGGACGGCACCCTCTATGACCATGTTCGCCTGCGCATGCGGATGACCGGATTGCTCCTTGGAAACTGCCTGCAGAGCGCGGACGGATGGCGGAACGTGAGGATCGTGCAGGCCTTCAGGCGCTGCCGCGAGGAACTCGCCGAGGCGGAGGCTGACCGGATCGAGGAACGGCAATATTCCCTCCCCGCTTCCCGGCTCGGTGTCGCGGAGGAGCGCGTTCGACAGGTTGTCGGCGAATGGATGGACGAGCGCCCGCTGCCTTACCTGAAAAGATATGCCCGCCCCGGCATCGATGAGCTGTTTGAGAGCTTGCGGGGATCCGGACGAAAGGTCGGCGTCCTCTCGGACTATCCCGTGGAGCGCAAGCTCGCCGCCATGGGCCTCGCGGCGGACGTCGTCGCAAGCGCGGTCCAACCTGGCATCGATCGCCTCAAGCCGCATCCCGCCGGGCTGCTGCATGTCATCGAGCGCCTCGGCTGCCGCCCGGAGGCCTGCCTGATGATCGGGGACCGGATCGAACGGGACGGCGAGGCCGCGCGCCGGGCGGGCGCGCGATTCCTGCGCGTGGGCCGAGCGCAGGCCGATGCACCGAGTTGTCGGGACTTCCTCGACCCGGTCTTCGGCCCTGTCGCCGGCGTTCGTCTCCACCCGCCTTCACCGGTCGAAGCGCCGATCGTCGCCGCGACACCGAGGCCGGAGCAATGGTGATGCCGACGGCGCACGACCGCCGGGCGCGCGAGACAGCAGCCCTTGGGTTCACGCATCAGATCGCACGTTATGTCCTCACCGGCGGCCTTGCGGCAGTGGTGGATATCGGGCTGTTCCATGTTCTCGTCACAGGAGGCGCAGGCGCGTTGCCCGCCGCGATCGGGAGCTTCCTCATCGCCGCGGTGGTGAACTACGTCCTCACCTCGACGCTTGTGTTCCGCGTCAGGCGGCGGAGCGCCCGGCAGGCAGCGCTCTTTCTCGGCTTCGCGAGCATCGGCTGTGCGGCCAATAGCGGCCTGACGGTCATTATCTTTAATGCCGGCGCAACTCCGGCGCTGGCGAAGACGTTGGCGATCGGAGCGGTTTTCTTCCTGAATTTCCTGATGAACCGTTTCATCGTGTTTCGCGGGATTGGTGAAGGGCGGTAAGGAATGAGGTATCACGCGCTCGATTCCCTGCGTGGCGTCGCGGCGTTCATCGTCGTGATCTATCATTGCCTTCTCGTATTTCCGGTTCTCGAGACGGCTCTCGTGGGCTACGGAACCTCCGTCTACGCGATGCCCGATTTCCGTACCGCGCTCCTGACGCTTTTTCCGCTGAGGATGCTGTGGGCGGGGCGCGAGGCCGTCATCTTCTTCTTCGTTCTGAGCGGCTTTGTCCTGACGCTTCCCTTTGTGGGCGAGCGGCCTCCCCGGTATGCCTCCTTCGTCGTCAAGCGCTTCTTCCGGCTCTACCTCCCCTTCGCGATCATGATCATCGCCGCCGCCGGCGTGTGGGCGGCCATCGCTCCCCAGGAGCGCCCGAACCTGAGCGACTGGTTCGCCAGCTCCTGGAGCGAAACGCCCGCCCCCTCCGTCGTTCTCCGGCATCTGTCGATGACGGGCTACATGTCGCTCAACAACGTCTCCTGGACGCTGGTCATCGAATGGCGCGTGGCGCTGCTGTTTCCCCTCCTCGTTCTGATGGCGCGGCTGTCCCCGATGGCGACGATCATCGGCGCCCTCGGGCTGGTAGCCGGCTACATGTTGTCCGCTGACACACCGTCAATCCACATTCCATATACAGTCTACTACTTCATCTATTTCGTGATGGGGATTCTCGTCGCGCTCTACCTCGAGCCGTTTCTCGCCTGGATCAGGCGGCGCGAGAGCGCGGGGACGATTGCCCTCTGGATCGCCTTCTATGTCCTGTTCAACCTTCGCTGGCTCACGCCTTTCGGAATACCCGTCGTCGATATCGGGAACGGCCTCGCCGCAGCCCTGATCATCGGACTGGTGCTGACCTCCCCACGGCTCCAGAATCTTCTCACGATGCGCCCGCTCCTGTGGCTCGGGACAGTTTCCTACAGCCTCTATCTCGTTCACGTGCCGCTGCTGATGGCCGTCATCCACCTCGCGCCGCAGGGGATCCCTGCTCATCTTGCCGTGTTGATCGTGCCGCCCGCGTCACTGCTCGCCGCCTACGCGTTCTACCGCATCATCGAGCATCCCTCGATGCAGCTCGGACGCTCCGTCGGGGGATGGGTCGACAGCGCCCTGGGCATGCGGAGCACGAGCTCCGGAAAAGGGGGACAATGACCATGCTCGTCGAGAACAAGGTGTCCTCACCCCTTCCGGTTGAACCCGCCTCCCCTGCGATGCGCATCGTGCATGTCGTGCGCCAGTTCGATCCGGCGATCGGCGGACTGGAGGCGGTCGTGCGCAATCTCGCCCGCGAACAGGTCCGGGCGGGACATCAGGTCAGGGTGGTGACGCTCGACCGGATCTTCCGCGGCGACGGCACGCGGCTTCCCGCACGGGAGGTCCGGGATGGCGTCGAAATCCGCCGCATCGGCTTTGCCGGATCGCCCCGCTATCCCCTCGCCCCCGCGGTCCTGCGGCACCTGTCGGACGCGGATATCGTGCATGTACATGCGATCGACTTTTTCTTCGATTACCTGGCCGTGACGCGATTCCTGCATCGCAAGCCCCTCGTCGTCTCGACGCATGGAGGCTTCTTTCACACGCCCTTCGCTCAGGGCCTGAAGGCGGTCTACTTCAAGACGATCACCCGAACCTCGCTCACGCGCTATGCCTATGTCGCCGCCTCGAGCATCCAGGATCGCGAGCGCTTCGCGCAAATACGCTCGCAAGGCATCGACGTCCTGGAAAATGGCGTCGACATCGAGAAATTCCGCGATTGCGGAGCGCGGGACGGGGCGAAGACGATCATCTATTTCGGCCGGCTGGCGCCGCACAAGAAGGTCGCCGCGCTGTTCCCCTTCCTGAACGCACTCCGCGAACAGGACGAGGGATGGCGTCTCGTCGTCGCGGGGCTGCCGAGCGGAGTGGGGATTGCCGAACTCGCGGAGGCGGCGCGCGAGGCGGGCATGGGCGACCATGTCGAGCTGATGGACAGCCCGGACGACGAGGCTCTGCGAGCAGCAGTTTCGCGCTGCTCCGTCTTCGCCTCCCCCTCGGCCTATGAGGGCTTCGGCATCGCTCCGATCGAGGCAGCCTCCGCAGGTCTGCTCCCGGTGCTCTCGAACATCCCGCCGCATGCCCGCACAGTGGAACGGCTCGGCCTTGGAGCGCTTGTCGACTTTTCGAGGCCGGAGGATGCGGCGGCGGAACTGCTCGCACATTGGCGCGAGCGCGAGGCAGGTCGCGATGCCTGGCGGGCGCGGGCGCTCGAAGCCGTCCGGCCATTTGGATGGCAGGGCGTCGCCAGGGAATTCGAAGAGGTCTATCGGCGGGTGATTGGCGACAGGACACGCCTGATCCTCGGGGCGGAGACGCGGGTTACGACGAAAAACGAGCTGGTGAATGCGATCGACGATCGGATCGATGACGGCTCCCATTGCCGCCTGGCCTTCCTCAACGCAAATCTCGCGAACGTGATCGCGGGGAAGCCGGCCCTGCGCGAGAAGCTGCGCTCCTTCATCCTCGTCAATGACGGGATCGGGGTCGACGTGGCAAGCCTGCTGCTCTACGGACGCCGCTTTCCCGAGAACCTCAACGGCACTGATTTTGCGCCCTTCTTCCTCGACGCGACCAGGCATCCGCTCCGGATCTTCCTCCTTGGCGCGCGCGACGATGTTATCGGGCGCGCGGCTGCCCGCCTGGCCGAACGCTGGCCGCGTCATCACGTTGTCGGCTTTGCCTCCGGCTATTTCACCCCCGGGGAGGAAGCAGATCTCCTGGCACGGATCAGGGACGCCTCGCCCGATCTCGTCCTCGTCGGGATGGGCAATCCCCGGCAGGAGGAGTGGATCGCCGACCGACTGAAGGACGTTCCCTGCTCTGCCTTCGCCGTGGGAGCATGGTTCGACTTTCTCACCGGCGAGGTGAGCCGCGCCCCCGATTGGGTGCGGACGATTCGCTGCGAGTGGATATACCGGCTGGCCCTGGAGCCGGGGCGGCTCTGGCGGCGCTACATCGTGGGAAACCCGCTGTTCCTGTCGCGCGTGATGCTCCAGCGAATGCGCGGCGAGCGTGCGGCCTGAGCCGGGCGGCCCGGCGTCTTACGGCTGACGACGGATCAGCGAAGACATCTCGATCCGCGGGTCGATGACGGCGAGAGCCAACGCGATGACGCCTCCCAGCCTGAATGGCGCATTCTCGCGCATCCGGTCGAGGAGACCGTCGTCGATGAACGACAGAATGCCGAGTTGCCGTAGCAGGACCACGTAGACGACGACGCCGAGCGGAATTGCGACGGCAAGGGATAGCGGTCCACCGATCAGCGTCACCGCCAGATACGCCGACACGCCACACAGGGCGGCGGCGCCCAGGATCCGCGCCATCGCCCCTACCGGCAACGTATAGCCGCACCGGGCCAGGTAGAATGCCTGCACCCCGACGACAACGAGATGGGCGGCAAGACGCAGCCAGGCGGCCCCCATCAGCCCGAGGAAGGGGATGACGAGAAAGCCCCCCGCGACGATGACGGCGAGCCCCAGACCGTTGGAGACAAGAAGCCCTGACCCCCTGTCGATACTGAAAAGCAGATCCTTGCTGCAGACGGCGATCACCGCAAGCGCGGCGGTCGAGATCAGCACCATCGCGCTCGGGACCGCATCCGCGAAGGCTTCTCCGAACAGAAGTGGCAGGAGTTCCGGCGTGATCGCCGCCATCCCGAAGGATGCCGGGAATACGATCATGGCGAGGATCGTCACCATGGAGCCAAAGGCAAACTGCTTCTGCTTCGCCGCATCGGGACCCGATTGTTGGCTCAGATATGGCAGGAGCGCACCCGACAGCACGACCGGCAGGAGGGATGACAGGTTCGCAAGCCCCAGTCCCGCTGCAAAGAGACCGACAATTTCGGCGCCCCAATGGACCTCGATGAAAACGATCTCCGCCCGCGTCCAGACGAGGTTGTGCAGGATGAGGAACAGCCAGGCCGAGGCTGCGAAGCGCATCGTGCGCGCGATCCCCGGTGAAGCCGCACCCGCGACAGGCCGAAAATCCTTCAGGAAGAGGAGCAGCGGAATGAGCGCTCCCGCTGCGTAGGCGAAGACGGCTCCGTGGACGCCGAAGAAATACGCCCCTATCACGAGCGCGACCAGCCGTACGCCAGTGGCGCTTATCTGGAGCACCGCAAGCAACTGGAAGCGCTGCGCTCCGATCCAGTAGCCAATGGCGAAGTCCCCGAGCATCGTGGCGAGGAACGCGAAGACGACGAGCCCCCAGAGATCGCCCGCGACAGGACGCCAGAACAGCCACCATAGCAGGACCAGGAGGCACGTCATTACGGCGGCGGCGACGAGCACGATACGAAACAGCGACGCGCTCAGGGCGCCCGCCTCGGCCTTCTCCCCACGCCCATGCAGTTCAGGAATGAAGCGCTGCAGCGCGACGTCGATCCCAAAGCTCGAAAGCGTAGCCGCCATGATGGCGATCCAGGTCATCAGCGAAACGATGCCGGTGCCCTCGGGCCCGAGCATGCGGGCGACGATGATGCCGCTCAGGAAGGTTCCGGCCGCGTGCGCCAGATTTGCGCCGCCCGCGAAGAACGCCTTGCGGATGAAAGGCACGCTCATTCAGGGCGCACCCTTCCCCCGCCGGAGTTCTTCACGTCGCGCTGCGTCATGACGGCCTTCTGGCGAACACGGTGATCAACACCTGGAAATCGAGATCCTTCCGGTCGAGATCGGCCGGAGACGGCAGATCCTCGACGGCGAGCCCGTGGAGAAAGGCTGTGGAGGCCAGCAGGTTCCCGTGTGTTTCGATGATCACCTCCTCCTGCGGAAACGCTTCGCAGACGAGCCGCCGTGCGACGCCCTGGCTGAAAGACCAGAGCCAGCGCTCCCCCCAGATCTCATAGGGAATGCGGCTTATGGCCGGGAGCGTCAGCAGGAGCACTCCTCCGGGCTTGAGGCTGTCATGGATCGTCTTGATCGCGACGTGCAGTTCATAAATATATTGAAGCGTCTGCGTGAGGATAACGCAATCGTATTCGTCGGGCGGCAGCGCACCCGGATCGTTCAGGTCGCGGATCAGCGTCGCGCGCTCATTGGCTGATTCGACGTCGAGAACTGTGCTGTGCGTCACCCGGTGTCCCCCGAACCGCCGCGTGTAGTCATTGGTTTCGACTTCAAGGACGCTGCCCGCGACGGCGTCTGCATGCCGCTCCAGGAATGCTTCGATGTAGTAGCGGTCGACCGGGCGCCCCCTGTCGAAACCATAGCTCTTGCTGAGCGGCTGATGCGACCAGAAACGCCCGTCCGTCGGCGGCTTGACGACGCCTCGAATTCGCGGCGCGTAGCTGCGTAAAAGACTTCGAACCGGCGTCGGAGCATAATGCTTCAGCAGCTCCCGGGCGCGCAATGCGTACGGCGAAAAAGATAACGGCATCGGGTGAACTCCCGCCCCCGCATGGATCAATTGGTAATTCAATGCTGACCATTATTGGTCCGGACTTGGCAAAATTCCGCCTCGCCCGGCCTCGCTGCTACCGGCGCATTCCCTCCCCTGACTGCTGGAAAAGCGAGAGGTCGGTCGGCCGGACACGCGTGGTTCCGGGCCTGCCCCTCTCCAGATTGTTGTCGCGAAGCACCTCAAGGATGTCGCCCGGCATGATCGGGGTCATCCGGTCGATCTCCTCCGCCTCATCGCTCCCGCGGATAATGCGGAAGCTGTAGCGGTTCGACGTGTTGGTATCCCTGACGAGGTCAGGTGCGAATTCCTCGAGTTCGAGGATCAACCGCTTCATCGTCGTGATCTCGCGCGCCGCGGCCTCGAGATCATTACGCGTCTGCCGTCGTTCGGTGAGCGCCTTCTCGCGGCGTTCCACGGCGAGAGCAATCGCCTTCTGCTCGCTCTGACGGACGCTCTGGCGCGCGCGCAGTATTGACGATTCGATTGCGCTGCGCTGGGCCGCAATATTGGCCACCGTCCGCTCCAGCCCGAGCTGGCGAGGCGCGGGCGCGAGCCCCCGCTCGACAAGACTGCGGACGTCCTCGTATTCTTTCTGGGCCGAGCGCAGCTGGTTGTCGATCGAGTCGAGCTCGCGACCGAGCGTCTCGATCTCGGCGCGAAGCAGCGCCTGCAGATCACGCTCCGTGGCCTGCTCTTCGGCATGAGCTTCCCGATTCAGCTCAAGGAGCAGCCTCTCCTCCTCGATCAGAGCGGTGACCATCGGCTCGTCCTTGCGCTCGATAATGACGGGCGGGAAGTCGATCGTATCTTCCCCCGCGAGCTGGGCGTCGAGACGGGCGATCCGCGTCTGGAACTGGATTCGCTTCATCTCGAGAAGATGAAGCGCGCCGACCGAGGTGATGGCCTCACGTTCGACACCGCGGCCCATCACGTCCTGGCGCCGGAAAATGCCTCCGGCGATGGAGAGGGCCTGGATGGCCGTCAAGCCCGGCCTGTATGGGTATTCCCCGGGGCTCTGCACGTCGCCGATGATGAAAAAGGGCCGGAACTGGACAATCTCGACTGTTGCGCCCGGCGGCGTCGCAAGGCGCGCGCGGTTCTTGAGGCTCGACGAGATGGATGCGGCGAGTTCCGACGGCGTCGCATCCTCCGCTCGCACCTCGCCCACCACCGACAGGAAGACCGTGCCGGCGGGGCTGATCGCGTATTCGCCGTTCAGATCCGGCCATTCATAGACCTTGATCCTGACCTTGTCCCCCACCCCGAGGCGATATTCGGCCAGGGCGGCTGACGTTAGCGCTCCAAGCGCCACGAAGCAGCCGACAAGAAGGGCGGCCAGGCGTCGTGTCATGTCGGTAATCCTGTTGTGCTGGAAGGCGAAGAGCGGCAGGGTTCACGTAGGCGCCCGTCATCCGCCGCGTGGGGGCGGGTGCAAGTCCGGCATTTGCCGGAAGTCGCGCGAGACGCGATTCTGGTCATTTCGCAAACGCCCCCGTTTGTACCTGAGCAGCCATCGGCCGCACCAACGCGATGAGAAAATGCGCCGGCACGCGATTTGTTCCCGCTCCCGAGGGGAAAAAGCGTCGCAGCCGGCGGCGCGCCGGAGTCAGCTCCTGAACACTACGCAGCTCCCGCCCTGCCGGCGGATCGCGACGCAAAGATCCTGCGCCTCGTTGCGGGTCTGGGCGGGCACGCGAACGCGGTAGAAGGGGGCATTGCCGCGCGCCCGCAGGCGCGTCCCGATGATCATGGGCCGGACCTCTGACAGGAGATCGCCGTAGCGGGCGCTCTCGCGCCGGAAGGAGGCGAGCGCCCTCTCCTTGGAGAAATTGCCGGCAAGCTGCACGCCCCAGGGAGCGAAAGGCGCCGCGGCGAGACCGGGTTCGCCGGGGCCCCGCAGCAGCGCCGCGAGTTCAAGGCAGGGCGGATCCTTCTCCGCGGCTGGCGGGTCCTTCTCTCCGGAGGCCTCCGCCGCCCAGTCTTCCACGCTGCGGCGGGTAATGATGAAGACGAAATTGCGTGTTTCGAGCGGTAGCCCCCCGCCATTGGCGAGCCAGTTCGCCACCCGCGCGGGGCCGCCGTTATACGCTGCCGCCGCGAGGCCGAGATTGCCGAACTGCGCCTTCAGGTCGGACAGAAACTCGGCGGCCTTGGGGATCGCCTGCTCGGGATCGAAGGGATCCAGAAGACCGCGCTCCGCCGCCGTGCCGGGCATGAATTGCGCGATCCCCTGAGCGCCCACCGGACTCACCGCGTGGGAACGGAAGCTGCTCTCGCGCCAGATCAGCCGCGTCAGGAAGGAGGCGGGCAGTCCGTGAGCGGAAGCGGCGGGCTCGATCAGGCGGCAAACGGCCTCGTCCACCGTCTCCTCGCCCGCTCGCGACGAGGCCGCGCCCGTCCCCATTGCCAGCAACGCCAGCGTCAGCAGTGCCACAAACCCCAGGCGCATCGCCCCCTGCTCTCCTCTGGCCCGACGGCCATTCGAGCCGCCGGATTTCGGTATGAATCAAACCGCCTGGGTCGGTCCCGGTTCCCCAGGCGAATACCCTCGGCTCTTGTGCAAGATGGAACAACGGAAAAGCTTGAGCATTGTTACTGCGCCGTCGCGCGCCAGAGGAAACTGCGAATGCCGATCATCATCTTCATCCTCCTCGTCATTCTCGTCGTCCAGATCGGTTTCTGGGACACGCTCGGCGCGGTTTTCGGAGCGATCGGCGTCATGATCCTCTTTGTCGTGATCCTCGCCGCCATCCTCGGTCTCACGGGTTACCTCGTCTATGCGCGCATGCGCCGCTGACGAGGAATGACAAACTTCTCGCTGCGGCAAACAATCGACACGTTTCGATTGAACGGATGCCTCTTTGATAAGTGAAGCCGTCGTGCTGGCATCGATTTGCCAGTCATGGTCTGATAGACGCGATTCGATCCGAAGGCCGACGCGGTTCCTGGCTGCAGCCAAAAGAACGGAGTGACATGTCCGACGCCTTTTCCGTCCTCGCCGGCCTCGTCGCCCTCGCTGCGCCCGCCCTCTCCGGCCCCATTGGCCCGTACGAGGCCGCGCCCGCGCTCGCGCTGCATGGAACGCGCGCGGCCAGGGCATCACGATCCATCGAGATCGCCTACCGCGACGGCGAAACGCTCGGCCGGATCGGCGTTGACCATGAGACCATGCGGCGGGCCGACCTGCCCGACGCCTTCGTCAATGCGCTCATCGCGGTCGAGGACGCCAGTTTCGAGCGCCATATGGGCGTGGACCCGGTCGGGATCGCCCGTGCCGCCCTGGGCACGGCGCTCGGGCGGGACGATGCGGGCGGCGGATCCACGCTCACCCAGCAATTCGTCAAGAACGCCGCAGTGGGGAGCCGCCGCACCTTCGAGCGCAAGATCGAGGAGGTCATCGCGGCGGTAATGACGGAAAGCATCGCCGGGAAGGACGAGATCCTCGAATCCTATGCCAATGTCGTCTTCTTCGGCAGGCGCTCGGAGGGCGGCGCTTCAGCGGCGATGCACTGGTTCGAGCGCGAATGGAGCGAACTCGACCTGGCGCAGAACGCGTTTCTCGCGGGCGTTCTTCAGGCGCCGTCGGGGCTCGATCCGCAGCGCGCGCCCGCCCGGGCCAAGGCTCGGCGCGACCACGTCCTCTCGCGGATGGCGCAGACGGGCATGATCTCGGAGCGGGAGCGGGACGAGGCAATCGCGACGCCCCTCGTCGTGGCCGCTCCGCCCCCGCCTCCCGAACCGGGGATGGCGCCGGAAGATGCCGATTTCTGGGCGATCTCGGAGGCGCGGCGCTTCCTTCCCGGGGACAACTTCATCGATATCGAGGGCGAGGAAGCCTTTCGGGTGACGCTCGACCGCGATGCGCAGGCGATGGCGCAGGCCGCGCTGGATGACATGCTGGCTCAGCTCAACGCGGCCACCGGATTCGCGCCCCTCGGGACGATCGAGGAGGAAATCCTGGGGATTGGAGGGAATGCTTCATCCGCCCTTTGGCCGAAAGTGCGCAACATCGTGCCGCGTGTCCCGGCAGGAGCGAGGCGGGCAATCGTCATCAACGGCGGCCTCGTGCTGGAGCCCGGCCCCGAGGCGTCGGCTGCGACTGAAGTGCCCGCCCCGCCCGCCCGCGCCCGCGACGGCGAGGTCTATCTTGTTCTGGCGGATGGAACAGTACGCGGACGCCCGCGCGTGCAGGGTGCGCTCGTCGCGATCGACGGCGACACCGGAACGACGCTCGCCTCCGTCGGCGGAACCGCGAGCTGGGCCAGCGCCTTCGACCGGACGCGGGCGCGGCGTCAGCCGGGCTCGTCGATCAAGCCCTTCGTCTGGCTTGCCGGCCTCGAACGAGGGCTGCGCCCGGACACGTTCATCGTCAACCAGCCGCTCGACATCGTGGACGGGGGCGAGGTCTGGTCACCGCGCAACTACCAGAACGACCGGATTCACAGCGCGACCCTGTTCACCTCGCTCGAACGCAGCCTGAACATGGTGGCGGCCCGGATCGGCGCCTATGTGGGAGCGCCGACCCTGCGGGACCTGCTCGTTCGGTCGAACGCCTATCCGTATGACGAGGAGCGGCTGCTGTACCCCTCCACCGCGCTCGGCGCGGTCGAGACGACGCCATTCCGCATGGCGCTCGCGACCTCGTCGCTCGACCCGCGCCGCAGCGACCTGTCGCAACCGGCATGGCTGACGGATCTCGAGCGCATGATGCGCGGCGTCGTCGTCCGGGGGACGGGGGCGCGAGCCTTCCAGGGCAGCCCCATCGCCGTCGCGGGAAAGACCGGCACTTCGCAATCCTTTCGCGACGCGTGGTTCATCGCCCGCACGGGCGATCTCGCCGTCGCGGTCTGGATCGGGCGTGACGACGACAAGCCCCTGCCGAGCGTAAGCGGCAGCCGCCCGACGGGCGGCGTCGCCGCCGCGCCTGTCGCCGCCCGTTTCCTCGCGGAGATGCACAAGGCCGACATGACCACCACCGGAATTGAATCCGCTCCCTTCGACAACTACCAGGATTCCCTCGTCATGCAGGTCGCGCCGCAGGACGAGTACGAGCCGCAATACGGGGACAGCTATGGGCGTGGCGTTGCGCCACAATATTATGACCGGGTGCGTCCGGAAGTCGACGCCTGGGGCAGCCGGGAGCAGTGGTGGCCGAGCCAGGACGAGTGGTATGAACGTCGTTCGAGGAGTTACAACTATCCGCCGAATTACAGATAGGAAGACGCGCCGCAAGCCGGTTGCGCACCTGCGCGACACGCTGCCCGTCATCCTCGCCCTTTTCGCAGCAGATCTCGTGACAGCGCCGCACATCATGGCGAATGAGCCGCGCGCGCCGATCGCGCGAGCGCAGTTCGCGCCGGTGGAGCGGGCGGACGAACCCGCGCGCGCCGCGATCGCGTCCTTCCTCGGGGAGGCGCATCCCGTCTTCGCCAGGGCCACGTTCCATGATCCGAGGGCGAACAGCCGGTCGCTGACGATCCGCGGCTTTCCCCGCCGCGATGGCGGCGATGACGCCGCGATCCCCGTCCTGCCGGAATATGCCATCTCCGCCCTCGCGCTCGAGACGCCATGGCGCAACATGACGCTGACGGCGCGCGACGCGTTTCTCATTGGCGACCATCTCATCCTCCTGCAGCTCGCACTCGACAACGATGCGGGAAGCCTCCGAGCGGATGCGGCCGTGTTCTCGCAGGGTGCGCTTGCGGCCCTCGGCGCGGCCATCGCGCGCAGCGCCCCCGGGACGCGTCCCGCGACCACGTCCGGCGACGTCATCCTCAACGGCGTGCGGGTCAGTTCAACCGCAGCCAGGACCGATGATCCAGACCGCGCCTTCACATCCAGCCTCTCCGCCGACTTCCTGCGTTTCGACGAGCTCGTCTGGCGCGCTCCCGAAGATCGCGGCGAGGCCGCCGCATTCGGGATCGGCGCCTTTGTCGGCGAAGGAATGTCGGGCGAGGCGCTCTATGCAGGGGCAGCGGAGTATTCCCTCGCCCGGATCGCCTTTGAAGGCTCGCCGGAGCGCTTCGCGAATTCGCTGATGGAACGTCTTTCCCGCCCGCCGCAGCCGCGCCCCGCCGCCGTGGCTGTCCCGCAGGAACCGGCCATCGACGCCTACGACGATGCCGCCCGCGATTCCTTCATCGTGCCCCCTCCCCCGCCGGGGCCGGAAGAGCGCTTCGCCCTCTCCTTCGAGGATCTGCGCTTCTCCGCCACGCGCGAGCGAAGCGGCACCGGTCCCGCTTCGACCATCGCCGCGCGGAGCGGGATGGTGCGCGGACGGCTGGCGCATGACGGGCTCAACCATTTCGCCGCAAGCATCGCCGGGGGACGCATCTCGCCCTCGGTCTTCGCGGGTACGCCTGCCCAGGAATTTGCGGACGAGATCGCCCGTGGAATCGCGGCCTCAGGCGCCTCGGCAGACGCGGAATTGCAGCTCGATCTTGCGGCGGAGGCCGCCCTTTCGCCGAACGAGCTTCGTCTCGACATCCCCTGCATGGTCGCGCCGGGCCTTCTCGATCTCTCGGCGGGACTGGATCTGCGCTACACGCCTCCGGCGGACGGCGGCGCGCGGCGGGGAGCGCTCGCGCAGGGGCTCGCGCTGATGAACGCCGTTGAAGCGAAGATCGCCAGCCTCGCGGTGGTCGACCACGGGTTGAACGCGGTCTGGAGAACGTTCAGCGACATACCGCTCTCGGGCTGGAGCGAGCGCCTGCTTGCCGAGCAGTTTGGCAGCGGCGGCGATTTTCGCACGATGATGCTGCAGAGCGCCTTTACGCCCGTCACCACCGTGCTTGCGCGCTTCGAGGAGCAAGGGTCCATCGCGCTGGACGCGCGCTACCCGGAATTCGTCGCGCTGCCCGTGGCGCTCATTGCCTTCCTTCAATCGGCGAAGCCCGTGGAGGAAGGAGCGGAAGGATCGGCCTGCGATCCGCAGATCATTGAACGCCTCGCGGCGGATCCGGCGACCCCCAGCCGTTAGCTGTCGCCATCTCGGCCCAGGCCCTCGACCATCATCGTCTCGTCGGCACGTCCGATGAGAAGCGGCTGCATCCAGCGGCGCAGGTCCGTTCCCTCGAAACGTTCGAACGGCGACCACCCGCCGCCGCGCCTTGTCAGAATACGGCCGCCGCCGGCCTGCACCAGTACGATCCCGCCGGCAATATCCCATATGTTCGGCTTGTCGAAGCGCGCCGCCTCGAGGAGCCCCGCGGCGACGAAGGCGCATTCGATGGCGGCCGATCCTGTGCGCCTCGTATCCCATACCCCCGAAGTGGCGAGTGATCGAGGCACTCCCGCAAGGCGTCGCCGGACGTCCGGGTTCTGCTTGAGCGCCACGGTGCTCCCGTCGAAGCGCAGGATGCCCCCCTCGCGCGCGTGGTAGACCCCCGCTCGCAGCGCATGCCCGGTCGAGCACCAGAGAGCGCCCACGACGGGCCGCCCCTTGTGGAGAAGGCCGATCGAGGAGGCGAAGAGCGGAAACCCGTTGACGAAGTTCACGGTCCCGTCGATCGGGTCGAGGACCCAGACGAAGTCACCGATATCGGCATTCTTTTCGTCGACCTCCTCGCCGATGACGCTGTGATCGGGGAATGCCGACGCAACCCGGTCGCGCACCAGATGCTCTACGCGATGGTCGACCTCGGAGACCGGATCCCGCCAGACCTGTCCCGTCTCCGACGCCCCCTTGTAGCGCACCGCCAGCATTCCCCCGAGCGCCATCGTGATCTCGGCGCCCGCGAGATGCGCGAATTCGACCGCCACGCGCTCGAACTCCTCGAGTGAATCGGTGGACAGCGATTGCTGCTTCGCCTGATTGCTCATCCGTCGTCTCCATCCTAGCGGGTCACTGCGCACGCAGCACCCGAACCTGCTCCTCCTCCAGTTCAAATCTCGCAACCATCCCGTCGGCCTCCGCGGGAAGATCCGGCGAACGGTCGTCGATCCGCACCGCCTGCGCGCCGCCACATCGAACCTGCACACGGGAGCCGCGCATGCTTTCGAATGGGGCCGGCCTTCCCTCCGGTCCGGCTAGCCAGTCGAGGGCGGATGCGCGTTCTGCGGCTGGAATCGCGACGACCTCCAGCCGCCGGTCGCCGGGGATCGCGTGCGGCGCAAGCATCAGGCCAGGCCCCGTATACGCGATGTTCAGGACCTCGACCGCGAGCCATTTTCCTTCCCGCACCTCGCGATCGACCTCGATGACCGCCTCGGCCGCTTCCGCGCGCTCGAGCCGTTGGCGCAGGGCGTTGCGCGCCAGGAGCATCTTGTCGTCCGGATCCGCCTCGAACATGCCCCTGCCGGCCTTCTGCTTGATCGACAAGGCGATGCAGCCGAAGCCCGCGCCTTCGACGAAGCGGGTGGCGCCCCACGGGCCGAGCGCCAGTCCAATATCGTAGCGACGACTTCGGCTGAGGGACCAGCCATCCGCAAGTCTTCGCGGGTCGCCGACGATTCCCAGCGAGCGCGCGATGTTGTTGGCAGTCCCGAGCGGCAGGATCGCAAGGGGGATTTCACGGTCCGGCATGCGGGTCATCACCTTTTGCACTGTGCCGTCGCCGCCCGCGACGACGAACAGATCGGCCCGCTCCCGCAGCCGTGCAGCAAAATCCGGTCCCTTCACCGAGCAATAGCGCGGCTGGAAGCCCGCAGACCGCGTGAGTTCGAGGAGATCCTCCTCCGTGAGGTCACCTGCTCCGGCGGAGGGATTGTGAAAGATCATGGCGCGCATGGGTTTTCAACAAAGCGACCGCCCGATTGGCTCCCTCGTTCCGCAAAAAAAGCCGCCGCCCGCCGTGGCGGAACACACCGCGGGCGGCGGCATTGCCATTGGAACGGAGGAGAATTGCATGACGAAGCCGCATGATCAGTCGAAACGCCCTGAAGATCTGCCCTCTGGCGCGGGCGACGTCGCGCGCACCTATCCGGAGGTGTGGGAGGCGTATTCTGCTCTCGGGAAGGCCTGCGCGGAGGCGGGTCCGGCGGATGGCAGAACCGCGCGCCTCTTCAAGCTCGCCCTCGCGATCGGAGCCGGCTCCGAGGGCGCCGTCCACTCCCATGCCCGCCGCGCCCTCGCGGATGGACTGAGCGAAGCCGAGCTCAAGCAGGTCGCCCTGATGGCGATTCCGACCCTCGGCTTTCCGCAGGGCGTCAAGGCGCTGACCTGGATCGAGGACATCACGGACGCGCCATGAGCCGGCGCCGCGCATCTGGCACAAATGGGATGACGAATCCCGGCGAAGCAGCTACACCGTTTCATGCCCGGCGCAAGGGCCCGTAGCTCAATGGTTAGAGCCGGCCGCTCATAACGGTCTGGTTGCAGGTTCGAGTCCTGCCGGGCCCACCACGCCTTCGCCGCGAACTCCAGATTTTCCGATCTCCGCAGAGACTGTCGTTTTCTCTAAGGCTTGGTCGAATTCGGGGGTCTTTCGGCGGTCTCCTTGAGGCCTGTTCTCATCCCCGATTCTCGTCCCTTTCTCCGGCGCGTCGGATGCAGTTTCCGCCCGATCGAAACCTCCCGACCGGAGACCGGTTCGCGCAGCCGGGAGACCGGTTCGCCGGTTCGGTCACGCGGATCTTCGGCGATGCGTCCCATAGATCGCGCTGGACTTGCGCGGGCAATGGAGCGGTAGTGACTGCGCGGGCAGCGAGCGCAACGGCGCGGCCCGCCACGCCCCATCGGCGAATCAGCCGGTTCGGGGCTCGCGGTGGTGACGGCACTGGGGTGCCGAACACCGCGAGGATCCAATGAAGCTTCACAGCCAAGACGTCCCCCACCTCCGGGCTGCTGCGCAGCGCGAGGACCGGCTGGTGCCGCCGCCGACCGACGTCTCCGTGAGTGTGCGGCGCGCATCGCTGACCCGGCTGGTGCGCGCCGGCGTTGTCGTAGACGTTCCCGTCGAGGACGAGGTGCTCGGCTGGCGCCGAACCGCGCAGTCAATCCTGGGCCTGAGGATCACGGAGGCCGGGCTCGCCGCCCTCCAGCCGCCGGGGGCCGAGGGGGAGCAGCAGCTGGAAGCCGCGGCTCAGCGCACGACGAAGCGCGACAGCGTGGTCGCACTGATGCAGCGCGAGGGCGGGGCTGGCATCAGCGAACTGATCGCCGCGACCGACTGGCAGGCGCATACTGTGCGCGCCGCGATCACCGGACTGCGCAAGAGCGGCCTCGTGGTCGAGACCACCCGCAACGAGACGGGCGCTGTCTACCGGATCGTGCCTGCGCTTACCGAAGCCGGGGACGGCTGATCCATGGACGCCCGGACACCCGATGCGCTGCACTCACCCGGAGCAATCCCGAGCGACGACGCCCTTGCGCGCGAGGTCGAGGCCCTGAGCGGCCTCGACCATCACGAACTGCGCGTGCGCTGGCGCAAGCTGACCCGTACCGCTCCTCCCGAGCTGCCGCGCTGGCTGCTCGCACGGCTGATCGCCTACCGCCTGCAGGCACGGGTCCACGGCGACCTCGATCCCGAGACGGCGCGCTACCTGCGCCGGATCGACAAGGAGCGGCGTCGCCGCCTGGAGGCTTCCGCCGCGGACCGACGCAAGGCGAAGGCGCCGCCGCCGATCCCGCCCGTGCCGGCGCACCGGGGCCTAAAGCCTGGGGTCGTGCTGGCGCGCGAGTTCGCCGGGCAGATGCATAGGGTCACGGTCATAGCGGATGGCTACGCCTGGAACGGCGCGACCTACCCCAACCTATCCGCGATCGCCCGGGCGATCACCGGCACCCGCTGGAACGGCCCGCGCTTTTTTGGGCTGCGCGAGAGCGCCAAGTCTTTGGGGAGCGCATCATGATGCAGTTCACCCGGCGTACGCTGCGCTGCGCCATCTACACCCGCAAATCCACCGAGCACGGCCTCGAGCAGGAGTTCAACTCGCTCGAGGCGCAGCGCGAGGCCTGCGACGCCTACGTGAAGAGCCAGGCGCACGAGGGCTGGCGGCAGCTGCCCGAGCGCTTCGACGACGGCGGCTTCTCGGGCGGCTCGATGGAGCGCCCCGCGCTGAAGCGCCTTCTTGCCGATATCGCATCGGGGGCGATCGACGTGGTGGTCGTCTACAAGGTCGACCGCCTCACCCGCTCGCTCGCCGACTTCGCCAAACTCGTCGAACTCTTCGATACGTACCGGGTCTCCTTCGTCTCGGTGACGCAGCACTTCAACACCACGAGTTCGATGGGGCGGCTCACCCTCAACGTGCTGCTCTCCTTCGCCCAGTTCGAACGCGAGGTCGGGTCGGAGCGCATCCGCGACAAGATCGCTGCCTCCAGGAAGAAGGGAATGCGCATGGGCGGGCCGGTGGCGCTCGGCTACAGCGTCACGGACAAGAGGCTCGTCATCGACGCGAGCGAGGCCGAGATCGTGCGCCTGATCTTCACGCGCTGCCTCGCCATCGGCTGTCTCACGGCACTGGCCGCGGAATTGCGCGAGCGCGAGATCGTGACCAAGGTGACCCGGCGCCGGGACGGCAGCAGCCGCGGCGGCGTGCCGTTCAGCAAGAGCGCGCTGAGCTATCTCCTGCGCAACCGGGTCTATATCGGCGAGGTGATCCACAAGGGGCGGCATTACCCCGGTCAGCACGCGCCGCTCATCGAGGGGGAACTGTTCGAGGCGGTGCAGTCCGTGCTCGCCACGAGAGCACGGAACCTCGGCAGCCGCTGGATCAATCGGAACGCGCCGCTCTCCGGTCGCCTCTTCGACGCCCATGACCGGCCGATGCACGCCACCAGCGCCAACAAGGAGGGTGCACGCTACCGCTACTATGCCAGCCGCGCCTCAGCGAGCCGGAACCGCAGCGAGATCCCGGCAGCCGTCCGCGTGCCGGCGCCGGAACTCGAGGAGGCGGTGCAAAGAGCCCTGGCCGCTCCGGAACATGCCGGTAGTCGTCCGACGAACGGGGCTCCCGACGCGGACGCATTCTCCGCGCTCGAGCGGGCGGTGGTGCACGAGGATCGCCTCGAACTCGTGCTTCTCGCCGCTGATCCCGACCGCGAGCAGCCGCGCCTCATCGTGCCCTGGAGGCGGCCACGCAGCCGCCCGCGACGGGAGATCCACGGAGCTCGGAACCAGCCCTCATCGAGACCCATGCGCGCGGAGACCCGGGCGCGTCTGGTTGAGGGAATCGGCAAGGCCAGAGGCTGGATCGACGACCTCCTGCAGGGGCGCCACACGAGCACGCACGCAATCGCCGAGCGCGAGGGCTGTTCCGAGCGCAGCGTGCGCATGACACTCAATCTCGCCTTCCTCTCGCCCGACCTCGTCAAGGCTGCCGTCGAGGGAACGCTTCCAGACACGACCGGGATCTCCCGCCTGACCACAGCTCCGATGGAATGGGAGGGGCAGCGCGCCGGCATCTGACCCGCGCCAGGAACGTGGCGATATTGCAAGGCGTCTTACATCTGCGGATGTGTCCTCGAAAGCCGTTTGCCGCACCTGGAGTTCGAATCCCTTCCTCTCCGCCACTTGCTGTCGCGAAAGCGTTCTCCCGATCCGGCTGCGGCCGGATTTTTCCGTTGTTTTCGAGGGTTATGCGGAAGGGGCTGAGCACCGGCCTATGCGCCACGAGGCCCGGAAGCGGTCTCTGAGGGACGATATTCTCCGGACCTCATGACTGCGCCAGTATGGTGAATTTCTTGCAGACACTGAAAAACAATCGGTTTTCGGAGTCTTCGGCTAAACACTTCGACGCCAGTGGCGTTCGCAAGAAGGAGCTCGGATCGAACATTCAACAGGCACATCATCGCCTTGGCCGAATAGGTCAGCTGGAAGAGCTGAGATTGCTCTGACCCCTTTTCTTCATCCAGCCGGAAGCAGAGCCGCGGCGTGAGTTTGGCGGTTTCCCGCCGTGGGAGCAACGGGCGTTCGGCGGAGCTTGTC
>JAWLCY010000012.1:0-163152 GCA_041686895.1 Saliniramus sp.
ACGTTGCTGGTCTTGATGATCTGCGCGGCCTGCGCGGCGATGGTCGCGGCCTCGACCGCGTCGCCGACCGCGCCGTCGATCTCGAAGGCGTCCAGGATGTTCAGGGCCAGCGAGACCGCGCCCAGCCCGGACGGATTGTCGGCGAGGTTGACCAGATCCAGCCCGTTGTCCACGATCTTGTGAACCATCGGCGGCACGTTCGGCCCCAGGAGCGTCAGGGCAAACCTGGCCGCCTGGGTCGCCTGCGCCAGGCTGACCCCGGAATTGCCTGCCGCCCCGCCGGCAAGGGTGTCGGACGCCTCTCCGTTAATGCCGGGATCTTTGGCGTCCGTGCCGTCAATGGTCTTCAAGGGAAGATCGCCACCGGCGGTGCCGTCGAGGACCGGCAGGAAATCAGTCCAGTAGTCGTCCAGTTTCTCGGCCCATCGCGAGGCCGCGTGGCGCGCGAAGCCCCGCTCGCTTTCAGGAAGCTGGTCGATCAGGTCCCTGATCGCCGCAGCCTTCTGGGCCGTCGTGCGGCTTTCGGAGTTGAGAATAACGGTGGTCTGTGTGGAAAAACTGTCCCAGCGCTGGTTTGCAGCGGCGCGCTCTTCATCGCTCGGCAAGCTCGGCGTCAGGGGCGGGGGCAAGGTGGTGTCGATGGACCCGAGATCCGGATCCGGCACATCAAGGTCGGGATTGAGCAAGCTCGGGTCCAGAGGTGGCGGGGCCGGCGAAACGTTAGGCTGGTAGACGGGGCCGTAGGTCGCCGGGGAGTTCGCGGCAGGTTGTTCCGTCTGGTCCGGGTATTGCACATTCGGTTCAGACGCTTCGCCGAAACCGAGATGCACGGTCGCGCCGTTTCGGTGATCGCGGAATGTGGTGCCCGCCGGAAGACGTTGCGCCTCATGCTCCCGGATAGTGCCGGTTCGTCCATCTGGTGTCGTGTAGACCATGCCGTCACGAGAGCTTCCGTAGACGATATAGTCGCCACTCTCGGTTTTTCTGATGATGTAAGCCTGACCATTGCTCGTCACGGTCATTTCGCCCGGGGGCGCTTGCTCGATCTGGATACGCTGGGAATGCCGGTCAGGGTTCTGCAAAGCGGCCGAGAGCGTGCCTACGAGGGGATTGTAGTAGCCGGTGTTGACAGTCGTTAGGATGTCGAGCAGCTGCCGCAAGGCCGCCGCTTTCGCGGGATGGCCGTAGGGGTTCATCGTGTACGCCCGGTTGATCACCTCCGTCACGTTCTCGTAAAGGCTCTTGCCGGGGTCGTTCCCGTCTAGTTGATCCAGCAGGTCGCTGATGTCCTGTTCGTGCTGGGGAGGGCCGGAACTGCCGGAACCTGTCGGCGGAGCATTATTGAAACCAACCTGGCTGCCGGGCGTCTGCGGGAAGGGGCCGCTCGGGCCGCCGCTCTGGTTGGCTCCGCCAGAGCCGCCGGCCGACGAGGTCGGCAGGATATGAACCACAGGCAGGCCTGTTATGGGATCGACGATCGGCTCGTGGCTGAGATCCGGCCGCTGCAGGAATTCCGAGATCCTGCGCGCTTCATCCTGCATCTCGGGCGTGGCCTCCACGCCGCCGCCCGCCGCCTGGTTGAGTTCGTTGATCAACCTGTTGAGGTCGCGGTCGTATTGCTCCCACCCATCCAGATCGCTGGGGTACATCAGACGTTCACGCATGCCGACCCATTGGGCGCCAGTGATGTTGCCGATCGCTGTCGCGTCGCGAGGCGTCCCGTTTGCGATCTGCGCGTTGAAAACGCCATCCACCAGCATGATCAACTCGAGCACGCCCTGGTGGGTAATCGCGCCCTGGGGAAGTGCGACCGGAACGATCGGCACATTGTGGGGGATCGGCTGGCCGCCGCCCGGCTGTGGAGCTGGACCCGGCTGGACGGCGGGAGCGGGCTGCATCCCGGGCTGCACTGACGGCGGCACGCCTGTCGGGCGCTCCATGACGCCCTGAAGCGCAATCGTGAACTCCTGCGGCTGGGCGGTGGACGACTGCTCCTCAGGATTTTCCTGCCTGAGCACCTGCGCGACTGTGGTGATGGAGATCTGACTCATGGGACGCTCCTCTGATGAATATTCAAATGATAAATTACACCATTCATATTATCAATAACAAATTTTAGTTATTATTAATCCAAGCTTACATGCATTTATTGTCATGCGGTGTCGTGCCGCTCCCGCGGATGCGCACTGGTCGATCGCGCCGTCGTCACTATCTGTCTTGTGCGGCATCCTGCTGCGACGCGCTTGATAACGGGGACGGAATGCCGGATCTGACGATCAATGGTACGAAGCACGATCTGGACGTCGATCCGGACATGCCGCTGCTCTGGGTCCTGCGCGACCACGTCGATCTGACCGGCACCAAGTTCGGCTGCGGCATCGCGCAGTGCGGCGCCTGCACCATCCACCTCGACGGGACGCCCGTGCTCGCCTGCGTGACCCCCGTCGCGGCGGCGGAGGGCGCCCGGATCACCACCATCGAGGGCGTCGCCGGACCGGTGGCGGATGCCGTGCGGGAGGCGTGGGCCGCGCGCGAGGTGGCGCAATGCGGCTATTGCCAGCCGGGACAGATCATGGCCGCCATCTCATTGCTCACGGAGAACCCGCACCCGAACGACGCCGACATCGACGCGGCAATGGAGGGAAACATCTGCCGCTGCGGCACTTACCAGCGCATCCGCGCCGCGATCCATGACGCCGCCGCGAAGCTGGGCTGAGGGAATGCCGATGCTGTTCAAGCCGCTCCCCTCCCCCTCGCGCCGCCGCTTCCTGCAAGGGGGCGCGGCCGTAGGCGGCGCGCTCGTGATCGGGACCTTCGCCCATTTCGGCCGCGACAAGGCTGCCGCCTCCCCGCAGTCGCGCCGGTTCGATCCGCCCACGGCTCCGAACGCCTTCGTTCGGATCGCGGCGGATGACACCGTCACCGTGATCGTCAAGCATCTCGACATGGGCCAGGGCATCGCCACGGGGCTTTCGACGATCGTCGCGGACGAGCTCGACGCGGACTGGCCGCAGGTGCGCTTCGCCTTCGCGCCAGCGGATGCGAAGCTCTACAACAATCTCGCCTGGGGCCCGGCGCAGGGGACGGGCCAATCGACCGCGATCGCCAATAGCTGGATCCAGCTTCGCAAGGCGGGCGCAGCGGCGCGCGCGATGCTGGTCGCGGCGGCGGCGGCGGAATGGGATGTCCCTGCGGAGGAGATCGTGGTTGCGCGCGGGATGATCCGCCACGAGGCGAGCGGGCGCGCGTCCGGCTTCGGAGCGTTCGCGGAGAAGGCCTCGGCGCTCCCCGTGCCGCAGGAGCCCTCGCTCAAGAGCCCCGGGCAGTGGACGCTCATCGGCAAGCACGCCCCGCGTATCGATACGGCGGACAAGCATGCCGGTCGCGCCCTCTATTCCGGCGACATCCGCCGCCCCGGAATGCTCATCGCGATGGTCGCCCATCCGCCGCGCTTCGGCGCGCGGTTGCGCGGCTTCGACGACGCGGCGACGCGGGCCGTGCCCGGCGTGGTCGATGTCGTCGCGATCCCGACAGGCGTGGCGGTCCTCGCCCGCGATACCTGGTCCGCCATGAAGGGCCGTGACGCGCTCGACGTCACATGGGACGAAAGCCGCGCCGAAACCCGGTCGACGGAGGATCTGCTTGCGGAATATCGCGCCATGGCGAAGACGCGCGGCGTCACCGCGTCGCGTAAGGGAGACGCCGCGGGCGCCATGGGGCGCGCGGCGCAGGTGATCGAGGCCGAGTACGACCTGCCCCACCTCGCCCATGCGGCGATGGAGCCTCTCAACGTCGTGATCGAGCGGCGGGCGGATGGCGGCTACGAAGCCTGGGGTGCCTTCCAGCTCCCGACCATCGACCAGGCCTCCGCCGCCGCGATCCTGGGCGTCACCCCCGACCGCGTGGCGCTGAACACCGTCTTCTCCGGCGGCTCCTTCGGACGCCGCGCCAGCCCGCAGGCGGACTGGTTCTCGGAAGCCGCGCATATCCTCAAGGCGAGCGGCGAGCGCGCGCCGATCCGCCTTGTCTGGACCCGCGAGGACGACATGCGCGCGGGCCATTTCCGCCCGCTCGTGCATCATCGCGTGCGCCTCGGCCTGGATGCGCAGGGCCTGCCCCTTGCCTGGGAGCAGAGCATCGTCGGCAAGTCGATCCTGATCGGCACGCCCTTTGAGGCCTTGATCATCAACGGCGTCGATGCAAGCAGCGTCGAGGGTGCGACCGAACCCCCCTACGCGATCCCGAACCTGCGCGTCGAGGCGCATAACGCCCGCGATCAGGTTCCCGTCCTGTGGTGGCGCTCGGTCGGGCATTCGCATACGGCCCATGTGCTGGAGACGATGATCGACGAGGCCGCCTTCGCGGCAGGCGAGGATCCCGTCGCCTATCGGCTGAAATTGCTCGCGGAAGCGCCGCGCGAGGCGGCGGTCCTGCGCGTCGCCGCCGAGCAGGCCGGCTGGGGCGCGGCCATGCCGGAGGGCCACGGGCGCGGGGTCGCGGTGCATCGCTCCTTCGGGTCCTGCGTGGCGATGGCCGCGGAGGTCTCGTTCGGGGCTGAGGGAATGCGCGTCCGGCGCATCGTCGCCGCCGTCGACTGCGGCGTCGCGGTCAATCCCGACAACATCCGCGCGCAGGTCGAGGGCTCGGTCGGGTTCGCCCTCGCGACCGTCCTGCGGGAGAAGGTGACCCTGCGGGACGGGATCGTCCAGGAGACCAATTTCGACGCCTACCGGCCGACGCGAATCAGCGAGATGCCCGTGGTCGAGACGCATATCCTGGCTTCCGCCGAGGAGCCGACGGGGATGGGCGAGCCCGCCGTTCCCCCGCTCGCCCCCGCGATCTGCAACGCGATTTTCGCGGCAACCGGCAAGCGGGTGCGCTCCCTGCCCGTCGATCCCGCAATCCTCGGGGGCGTCTGAGCCGATCTTAACGCTTCGCTAACCATCAACCCGGCAAAACTTGCCGGGCGCGGATGGTGCGGGGAAGCGTATGAGCGAAGCGGCAGCGCAGGCGGGAATGCGGTCGGAGGAGGTCAGCCTCCCCGGACTGCGCGGGCTCGCGGTCTGGACGCGCCGGACGGACCTCCTGCTCGCCTTCGGCGTCATGGGCATCCTCGTGGTGCTCATCTTCCCCCTGCCCCCGATGATCCTCGACCTGCTGCTCGCGGTCTCGATCATCCTTTCCGTCCTGATCATGATGACGGCGCTCTTCATCGAGGAGCCGCTGGAATTCTCCTCCTTCCCGACGGTGCTGCTCATCGCGACGATGCTGCGGCTGGCGCTCAACCTCGCCTCGACCCGGCTCATCCTCAGCCACGGCCATGAGGGAACGGATGCGGCGGGCTACGTGATCGAGGCCTTCGGCGGCTTCGTGATGGGCGGCAATTTCGTCATCGGGGTGATCGTCTTCGCGATCCTCGTCCTTGTGAACTTCGTCGTCATCACCAAGGGTTCGGGCCGTATCGCGGAAGTCGCGGCGCGCTTCACCCTCGACGCCATGCCCGGCAAGCAGATGGCGATCGACGCGGATCTCTCCGCGGGCCTGATCGACGAAGACCAGGCGCGGGCGCGCCGCACCAAGCTCGAAGATGAAAGCTCCTTCTTCGGCTCCATGGACGGCGCCTCGAAGTTCGTACGCGGCGACGCGATTGCTGGCCTTCTCGTGGTCTTCATCAACGTCATCGGCGGGATCATCATCGGCGTCGCGCAGATGGGCATGAGCTTTGCCGACGCGGCGCAGAGCTACACGATGCTCACCGTCGGCGACGGGCTCGTCTCGCAGATCCCGGCCCTGATCGTCTCGACGGCGGCGGGCCTCCTCGTCTCGAAGTCGGGGGTCAAGGGCGCTGCGGACAAGGCGCTGGGCAAGCAGCTGGCGCACTACCCCAAGGCGCTGGGCATGTCCGCCGTGGTGATGACGGGGCTTGCGCTCCTGCCCGGCATCCCCATGCTCCCCTTCCTCGGACTTGCCGCCGGGGCGGGCCTTCTCGCGCGCTATGTGGACAAGCAGGCGAAGGCGCGGGCCGAGCAGAATCTCGACGAGGAGGGAAAGCCGCGGGAGGCCGCCCCCGCCGCCCCGGCCGAGGAGCCGATCTCCGAGGTGCTGCGCATCGACGATCTCAAGGTCGAGATCGGCTATGCGCTCCTTCCCCTCGTCAACGCGCCGGACGGGGCGGATCGCCTCACCGACCAGATCAAGGCGCTGCGCCGCCAGCTCGCCTCGGAGATGGGCTTCGTGATGCCAAGCGTGCGCATCCTCGACAACGTGCAGCTCGAATCGAACGCCTATGTCATCCGCGTCAAGGAGATCGAGGCGGGCGCGGGCAACATCTTCCCCGGACAGTTCATGGCGATCGATCCGATGGGCGGGCAGGTTCAGCTCCCGGGCCAGCACATGCTGGAGCCCACCTTCGGGCTCCCCGCCACCTGGATCGACGCGGCGCTTCGCGAACAGGCGCAGATGCGCGGCTACACCGTCGTCGACGCCGCGACCGTGCTCTCGACCCATCTCACGGAGATCATCAAGGCGCATATGCCGGAGCTGCTCACCCATATCGAGGTGCAGAAGCTTCTCGGCGACCTTCCCAAGGAACATGCGGAGCTACTGCGCGAGATCGTGCCGAGCCAGATCACGACGACGGGCATCCAGCGCGTGCTCCAGCTGCTTCTCGCCGAGCGGGTGTCCATCCGCGACCTCGGCACGATCCTCGAGGCGATCGCGGAGGTCGTCGGCGGCGTCAAGAACACGCGCGACATCGTCGAGCATGTGCGCGTGCGCCTGGCCCGCCAGATCTGCGCGCAATACGTCGCGCCGAACGGCCAGCTTCCGATCATCACCCTTTCCCCCGCCTGGGAGCAGGCCTTCCTCGAATCGATCGTCGGCCAGGGGGAGGAGCGCCATCTGGCGATGCAGCCCTCCAAGCTCTCGGAATTCGTCAACGCCGTGCGCGACGCCTTCGAGGCGGCGGCGCGCATGGGCGAGATGCCGGTCCTCGTCACCTCGGTCCAGTCGCGCCCCTTCGTGCGGTCCATCATCGAGCGCTTCCGTCGCGAGACTCCCGTGATGAGCCAGGGCGAGATCCATTCCCGGGCGCGGCTGAAGACGGTGGGCAGCGTGTAACGAAGCTGCCTCAGGAGGGCTTGCCGCGCAAAGCGAGCCCCCGCTGGACGGCGGCTTCGCCGAAACGCTCGCGCAGCCTGTCAATGGCGTTCTCGCGGCTCTTCTCGCGGCGGACCTCGGTATCGGCCAGATCGCCGAGATCGGCGCCGGAGGCATCCGTAAGGTCTGATGCGCCGATGCCGACGAGCCGGAAGGCCGTTCCGTCGCATTCCTCGCGCAGGAGCGCCCGCCCCGCCGCATAGAGACGCGCGGCGAGTTGCGTGGGCGCGAGGCCCGAGACGGTGCGGGTGCGCGTTCGGAAATCGGCGGTCTTGAGCTTGAGGACGACCGCGCGGCCTGCCACCTCCCCGGCCTTGAGCCGCTTCGCCACCTTCTCGCAGAGACGCCAGAGGATCGGCTCGAGCGTTTCGAAGGCGGCGATGTCCTCGTCGAAGGTGGTCTCCGCCGAGACGCTTTTCGCCTCCCGCGCGGGTTCGACGCGGCGGCGATCCTCCCCGTGCGCGAGGGCGTGAAGGCGCGGCGCGTCGTTGCCGACGATACGGGCGAGCTCCTGGATCGGACGGCGGGCGATGTCGCCGACGCGCCGGATCCCCGCCTTCGCCAGCTTCTCCTGCGCGACCCGCCCGACGCCGGGAATGACCGAGACCGGCTCCCCGGCGAGCAGCTCCTGCGCCTCGGCTCTGCCGATGATCGAGAAGCCGCGGGGCTTGTCGCGGTCGGAGGCGACCTTGGCGAGGAACTTGTTGCAGGAGAGCCCGACGGAGACTGAGATCCCCACCTCCTTCTCCACCCACGCCGCGAAGCGCAGCAGCGTCAGGGCGGGGCTCGCCCCGTGCAGCCGCTCGGTGCCGGAGAGATCGAGGAACGCCTCGTCGATCGAGAGAGGCTCCACGAGGGGCGTGAGGGCGCGCATCATCTCGCGAACCTGCCGGCCGACCTCCGCGTAGAGCGCCATGCGGGGGCGGATCACCACGGCGTCGGGACAGGCCTCGAGCGCCTTGAACATCGGCATGGCGGAGCGCACGCCATAGATGCGCGCGATGTAGCAGGCCGTCGACACGACCCCGCGCTTGCCCCCGCCGATGATCACCGGCCTGTCCGCCAGGCTCGGGTCCTCGCGCTTCTCGACCGCCGCAAAGAAGGCGTCGCAATCGATATGGGCGATCGCGAGGCTGTCGCGCTCGGGATGGACGAGGCTGCGCGGGGAGCCGCAATGCGGGCAGCGCGCGCCGCCCCCCGCCCGCGCCGGAGGCGGCTCGCCCGACCAGAGGCAGTCACGGCAGATGAAGGGCGGGCGGTCCATCGCGGTCAGTCGAACCGGGGCGCGAGGCGGGCATGGGCGGCTGCGAGCCGTTCCGGCCTGATTCCGAGCTCCCCCGCGATCTCGATCAGGAGCGGCTCCCAGGACACGACGTGCTCGAGCACCGCCTCGAAGAAGCGCGGCGAGGCCGCCGCCTCGCGAATGCCGTCGGGGCGCAATCCGGTCAGGTCGAGGAAGCGTCCCAGACGCTCGTCGTCCGCGGCGATGCGGCCGAAGACGGCGATGGCGATCTCCTCGGATTCGGCGTGGGACGGCAGTTCGGGCGTGCGCATGATTCGGTTTGCCATTCGTCAACAGGTCTGCGGTACAGTGCATCATCGGACGGAACAACGTCGGCGTGAAGTGCTGGGGGGCGCTGCCGGCGAAAAGGGGACGGGTCATGAAAAAGACGGTGCTTATCGTCGAGGACAACGAGTTGAACATGAAGCTGTTCAACGATCTCCTCGAGGCGCACGGCTACGCCACCCTCAAGACCGCAAGCGGGATCGAGGCGATGGAGCTGGCGCGGGCCAACCGACCCGACCTCATCCTCATGGATATCCAGCTTCCCGAGGTTTCCGGACTCGAGGTGACGAAATGGCTGAAGGAAGACGACGATCTCAAGTCGATCCCCGTCGTCGCGGTGACGGCCTTCGCCATGAAGGGCGACGAGGAGCGCATCCGGGAAGGCGGATGCGAGGCGTATCTCTCGAAACCCATCTCGGTCGCCAAGTTTCTCGAGACCGTCCGCACTTATGCGGGGACGGATTGAAGGGCATGAAATGACCGCGCGGGTTCTGGTCGTCGACGACATCTTTCCGAACGTCAAGCTGCTCGAGGCGAAGCTCAGCGCCGAGTATTTCGACGTCGTGACCGCCATGAACGGCCCCGATGCCCTCGCGATCTGCGAACAGGGCCTGTGCGACATCGTGCTCCTCGATGTGATGATGCCCGGCATGGACGGGTTCGAGGTCTGCCGCCGCCTGAAGAACTCCCCGACGACGGCGCATCTCCCCGTCGTCATGGTCACCGCCCTCGACCAGCCCAGCGACCGGCTCAAGGGGCTCGACGCCGGAGCGGACGACTTCCTGACCAAGCCCGTCGACGACACCGCCCTTTTCGCGCGGGTGCGGAGCCTGGTGCGGCTGAAGGCGGTGACGGACGAGTTGCGCACGCGGGCGCTCGCCTCGCGCGAATACGGAATCATGAGCGATCCGCTGGCGCTGGCGACGGCGGAGACGGGGCTCGACGCGCGCATCCTCCTCGTCGACGACCGCCGCTCCTCCTATGAGCGGCTGGCCGCCGCGCTCGGGCAGTATCACGCCGTCGAGGTGGAGAGCGACCCGCATCATGCCCTGGTCCGCGCCGCGGACGGAACCTTCGACGTCGTCATCGTCAGCCTCGATCTCACCGATTTCGACGGGTTGCGCATCTGCAGCCAGTTGCGTTCCCTCGACCGGACGCGCGACATGGCGGTGCTGATGATCGCGAGCATGGAGGATCGCGCGCGCACCCTGCGCGGCCTGGAGATCGGCGTTCACGATTTTCTCGTCCGCCCCGTCGACCGCAACGAGCTCGTGGCGCGCGTGCGCACCCAGGTGCGCCGCAAGCGTTTCGCCGAGCGGCTGCGGGAAACCGTACAGGCCTCGATGGAGCTCGCCGTGACGGACGCCCTCACGGGCCTCTATAACCGCCGCTATCTCGACAGCCATCTCGCGGCGATGTTCGACGAATCCATCCGCCGCGGCCGCCATCTCTCCGTGCTCGTGCTCGACATCGACAAGTTCAAGCCGATCAACGACACCTATGGCCACGACGCCGGCGACGAGGTGCTGCGGGAGTTCGCGACTCGAATCCGGTCGCAGACACGCGGCATCGACGTGGTCGCGCGCTATGGGGGCGAAGAGGTGGTCGTCGTCATCCCCGAGACGGACCTCGACATCGCCCGCATCGTCGCCGAGCGCATCCGCATGCGTGTCGAGGACGAGCCCTTCGCGATCCATCAGTCGACCCGGCAAGTCAGGGTAACGGTCTCGATCGGCGTCGCCGCCCGCCTCGCCGCGGACAAGACGGCGGCGGAAATCCTCAAGAGAGCCGACCTGGCGCTTTATCGGGCGAAGGAGCTCGGCCGAAACCAGATCTCGTCGCAGGTGTCCTCCACGGCGGCGTGACTGTTTGCCGATCGTCCAGGGCGCGGGCCGGAAGCCGCGCCCCTTGTCGGCTGTGCCCCTTGTCAACGGCAAAGCTAACCGTTAACCTTTACAGAGATTTAATGATCCCGCGTGACTCGAAGAGATTGCTTCGGGCGCGGGATGTATTACCTTTAAGTCAAGTTCAGAGCGGGGTTCATGCCTCGGAACCCGCTCCTGGTTGCCCTACGGATGCTCAGGTCCGCCGCATCTCCTGGGTTTTCGGGGGGCTCGGCCGGCTTGGGAGCGGATAATGGCCTCCTCATGACCGCTCCCGGCCGGCCACCTTATTCCACCTCTTGATCGTATCCGAAAGCGCCTTCGCGCGGCCGAAGGGCTTGCTCATCCTCGCCTTGTTCGCCCCACCTTGCGATTACGCCTGACCTGTTTTCGGGTTTGCGGCCTAGGTCCCGCCTGCGTGCGATGCTAAATCCTCTCCGACAATTCACCCGCCGCGCGAGCGGCCAGATTTCGGAGAAACGCCATGGATCTCGGCCTCAAGGGCAAGCGCGCCCTCGTTCTCTCGTCCAGTCGCGGGCTCGGCCTCGCTTCCGCAAAATCGCTTGCCGCCGAAGGCGCGGAGGTCTTCATGACCGCGCGCAGCGCCGACAAGCTGGAAGCGGCCGTCAAGGAGATCAACGCCAATGGCGGGAAGGCGCATGCGCTCGCCGCCGATCTGACCAACGAGACCGACAAAATCTTCGACGAGGCCGTCAAGGCGATGGGGGGCGTAGACATCCTGGTCGCGAACACGGGCGGCCCGCCCGCGAAGATGGCCGCCGACGTCGCGGCCGAGGACTGGACCCCGCAATTCGAAGCCATGGTCAAGCCTGTCTTCCGCCTTGCCTCCCTCGCCCTCCCGGGGATGCGCGAGCGCGGCTGGGGCCGCATCGTCACGATCGCCTCCTCCGGCGTGATCCAGCCGATCCCCAACCTCGCCATGTCGAACGCCCTGCGCTCGGCGATCGTCGGCTGGGCCAAGACGCTGGCGAGCGAGGTCGCCAAGGACGGGATCACCGTCAACCTCGTCCTGCCCGGCCGGATCGAGACGGACCGCACCGCCGAGCTCGACGCCGCCAATGCCAAGCGCCAGGGCAAAACGCCAGAGGAGATCGCCGCCGGCGCCCGGGCTGCGATCCCCGCGGGCCGCTATGGTGCGCCCCGCGAATTCGCGGATGTGGTGTGCTTCCTCGCCTCCGACCGCGCGAGCTACATGACCGGCGGTCTCGTGCGCGTGGATGGCGGCGCGATCCGCAGCGTCTGACCGAAAAGACCTTCCCGCGCGCGGCCGCTCAGCGTCCGGGCGCGGGAAGATCGAGATATTTCAGAAAGATCGCCCGCACGCCCCTGCGCGTTTCCTCGAGATCCTTGGCGAGACGCTTCACGTCGGGGAGCCCGGCCTCGGCCGCGAGGCGGCGCAGGATGGCGGGCGGGGCGGATTGCGGATCGAAGCGCCCCTCGATCGTCAGCCGCTGCCAGTGGAAGACCTTCGACATGAGCGCCTGCGCGGCGGACAGCCGTTCTGCATCGTCAATTTCGATCAGGCCGAGTTCCCCGGCCCGCCTGAGGAGGCCGCTCGGGGGGCAAAAAGCGAGATCAGGATAGTCGGCCGCATGCGCCAGGATCAGCGCCTGGGCCAGGAAATCGAGATCGGTCAGGCCTCCTGCGGCGAGCTTCATGTCCCAGGGATCGTCCTCCCCCTTCTCCTGCGCGATCAGGCGGCGCATCGAGAGAACCTCTCGTGCGACGGCCTCGAACTCACGCTTCATGCAGACGACGTCGCGGATGGCCCGCTCGACCTTTGGCGCGAAATTGAGATCGCCGGCGATCACGCGGGCGCGGGTCAGCGCCATATGCTCCCAGAGTTCCGCCTCGTTGGCCTGATAGACGGGGAAGCTCTTGAACTGCGTCGCGACAGGCCCCTTTCCGCCCGAGGGCCGCAGCCGGAGATCGACTTCGAAAAGCGCACCCCGCCGCGTCGGCGCAGTCAAGGCGGAAACGAGGCGCTGGGTCAGGCGGATGTAATAGGCGGTGGCGTCGAGGCTCTTGGGACCGGAGCTCTCGCGGTCGTTCTCGTCGAAATCGTAGAGCACGACGAGGTCGAGATCGGACGTCGGCGTCATCTCCCGCGAGCCCAGCCGCCCGAGCGCCAGCACGGCGATCCTGCCGCCGGGAATGGTCCCGTAATCCTTCTCGAAAACCTCGCGGACTTCCCGCAGCGAGCATTGGATGATCGCCTGCACGACCGCCGCATAGGCCTCCCCCGCCCGTTCGGGAGCGTAGACACCCGACAGCATCCGCGCTCCGGCGACGAACAGGAGCTGACGCGCGGCGTCACGAGTCCGATCCAGAAAATCTTCGTAGGACGAGGGCTTGCCGATGATGTCGCGCACCTGCTCGCCGATCACCGCCTCATCGACCACGGGATCGGTAAAGGCCGGGTCGATCACCGCGTCGAGAACATGCGGGCGGCGCGCGACCGTATCCGCAAGGCGCGGGGCGGTGCCGAGAAGATCCGCGAAGAGCAGGAGCAGCCGCTCGTGATTGAGCAGGATCGTCATCAGCTCGACGGCCGCCGGCATCCGCGCGAAGGCGGCATCGAGCCGGTCGAGCGCGCCGTCCGGATCGGCGGTTCCCCCGAGCGCCGCGAGGAGCGCGGGCGTCAGCTCGGTGAGCACCTCCCGCGCCCGAGCGCTCGTCACCGCCGGACGGCGGCCGAAATGCCAGCCGCGCACGGTCTCGGCGGTTTTCTCCGGGTCGCGGAAGCCCATCTGCCTCAGGGTCTTGACCGTATCCGGGTCGATATCCGCGCCCGTGAAGACGAGGCTGCCGGCCTCGGAGGCGAGTTCCGGCCCCTCCTCGAAGAGGAGCGCGTAGTGCTTCTGCACGATGCGCGCCTGCGCCGTCAGCGCTGTCGAGAAGGCCTTGAGCGACTTGAACCCGCAGAATTTCGCGAAGCCCTCGAGCTGCTTCTCGTCATGCGGCAGGCGTTGCGTCTGCTCGTCGGCGACCATCTGGATGCGATGTTCGACGGATCGCAGGAAGCGGTAGGCGGCGGCGAGCTCGTCACGCGCCTCGGCGCTGATCCAGCCATCGGCGTGCAGCCGGCCGAGCATGTCGATCGTGCGCCGCCCCCGCAATTCAGGGCGGCGCCCCCCGAAGACGAGCTGCTGGGTCTGGACGAAGAACTCGATCTCGCGGATCCCGCCGCGCCCGAGCTTGATGTCGTGCCCAGCGACGGCGATCTCCGAATGGCCGCGCACCGCATGGATCTGCCGCTTCATCGCGTGGACATCGGCGATGGCCGCGAAGTCGAAATACTTGCGCCAGATGAAAGGAGCGAGGTCGCGCAGGAAGTCCTCCCCCAGCGCGAGGTCGCCCGCCACCGGCCGCGCCTTGATCAGCGCCGCCCGCTCCCAGTTCTGCCCCACGCTCTCGTAATAGGAATAGGCGGAGGGCAGGCCGACGGCGACGGGCGTCGATCCGGGATCGGGCCGCAGGCGATAGTCGACCCGGTGGACATAGCCGTCGCCTGTGCGCTCCTGCAGCAGCTTCGCCAGACCTTGCGCGATACGGGCATAGAAGCCGGGGGCCTCGAGGGCGTCGCCCAGCGCAGGCGTCTGCGGATCGAAGAAGACGACGAGGTCGATATCGCTCGAATAGTTGAGCTCCCCGGCCCCGTGCTTGCCGAGCGCGAGCACCACGATGCCGCTTCCGGGGCCCGGATCCTCCGGGTTCGCGAGGGTGATCTTGCCGCTCGCCGCCGCCTCGGTGAGCAGCACGTCGACGCCGCCGGCGACGGAGGCGTCGGCGAATTCCGAAAGGGCCGCCGTGACCCGGTCGACATCCCAGGCGCCCCCGATATCGGTAAGCGCAACGAGAAGCGCGTGATCCGCCCGCGCCTGGCGGAACGCGCGCGCAACGGTTTCGCGGGTCGCCTCGCCGGCCGCGACCGCGCGGAAGCGGCCGCGCTGGGCGGCGACGATGGCGCGGTGCGTTTCCTCAGGAGATTGCCGCAAGAGCCGCGCGAGGCGCTCTGGCCGCGACATCAGGCGCGACAGGAAGGGAGAATGATCGAACAGCGCCGCGACGAGATCGGCGACGGGCTTCCCGGCAAGAAGCCGGACGAGTTCGTCCTGCCCCTCCTCGCGGGCGCGCTCGACGAGATCGGCAAGTCGCGACTTCGCGGTGCGCGCATCCGCGAGGGGAATGCGGGCCGTGATCCGCTCCGCCAGGGAGCCGCTCACAGGTGAGATTTGCGAGGCTGAGCCGTCGTCGTGCGCGTCCATGCCCATGATCAGGCCCGATTCGCGCGGCGCTGGCGAGATGATTCTCCGGAGGGCGAGACGGCCGCGCGCTCGGCTCCCGCCCGGCCGGTCAGTCGAACAGGCTCGAGACCGAGGCTTCCGACGAGGTGCGGCCGATGGCTTCGCCCATCAGCGGCGCGATGCTGAGCACGCGGATGTTGCGCGCCACGCGCACCGCCTCGGTCGGCTGGATCGAATCGGTGATGACCAGCTCCTTGAGCTGGGAATTGGCGATGCGCGACACCGCCCCGCCGGAAAGCACGCCATGGGTGATGTAGGCGAAAACCTCCTTCGCCCCCTTGGCAAGAAGCGCATCGGCGGCGTTGCACAGCGTGCCGCCCGAATCGACGATGTCGTCGACGAGGATGCATGAGCGTCCCGCCACGTCGCCGATGATGTTCATTACCTCCGATTCGCCGGGGCGCTCGCGGCGCTTGTCGACGATGGCGAGCTGGGCGTCGATGCGCTTGGCCAGCGCGCGGGCGCGCACCACGCCGCCGACATCCGGGGAGACCACGACCTTGTCGCCGTCCTTCAGGCGATCCTTGATGTCGCGCACCATGACGGGGGCGCCGAAGAGGTTGTCGGTCGGGATATCGAAGAAGCCCTGGATCTGCCCGGCATGGAGGTCGATCGTCAGCACGCGGTCGGCCCCGGCCTCGGTGATGAGATTCGCCACCAGCTTCGCCGAAATCGGCGTACGGCCGGCAGTGCGCCGGTCCTGGCGCGCATAGCCGAAATAGGGCATGACCGCGGTGATCCGCCGGGCCGAGGAGCGGCGCAGCGCGTCGATGAGGATCAGCAGCTCCATCAGGTGGTCGTTCGCCGGAAACGAGGTCGACTGGATGATGAAGACGTCCTCGCCGCGCACGTTTTCCTGCAGCTCGACGAAGATTTCCATGTCCGCGAACCGCTTCACCTGGCACTTGGCGAGCGGCAGGTTCAGGTAGGAGGCGATGGCCTCCGCGAGGGGACGGTTTGAGTTTCCGGCGACGAGTTTCATAGGAGAACGGCTTTCTCGAGAAGTGGGACGCCCCTCGCGTGAATGCGCGCGGTCTTAACAGCCTTAGCCGAGTTTGGGCAAGCCGCCATCGACCCTGAAATTCGCATCGCCGGCAATGAAATGTTAAATCGCGGCAGGAATGCCACGCCGTCCAAGACGATGCCCGCGCGGCTCACAGCCCAAGGCCCGCGATTCCGGGCTTGCGGCATGGCCCCGCCGCTGCCAGGGCGGAGCCATGATGGAGCGGACGATGGCGCGCCGCTGCATCTCGCGGGCGATCTCCGCGCAGACATGCCGCTTGTACCTCGCCTTCCACTGATCGCCCTCCCCCTGCGCCCGCCAGGCCTCCTCGTGGCAGGCGAAGAAGGCCTGTTCGCCAAACAGTTCGAGCAGCTCGACGGCTGATTTTCGCACGCGCGCGCGCGTCACGCGCCACTTGATCCATCCAAAAACCGACATTCCCGACTCCCACGCAGCGTCAAGCCTCAACGCCCCACGCCCCCGCTTGTTCGAGATATCTTAATGCTAATGCCGCTTCACCATATTGTTCTTTCAGATACACGATTGCTTGGGGATTATATTTTCAATTTAGAGATAACTTTAATTAGTCCCCTCAATCGACTTGCTACGATACATCTCCGTTCCGCATCTGCACGCCGTCCCGGAGCCGCCGGTGCATTGCAGGTGTCGCGCCATCCCGCGCATCGGAGCAACGTTCCGGCGCTTTCGCCGGAGGCGAACCGGGCTTACATGGAGGCGATGAACGAACAAGCGGACCAGGACGAGGACGAGGACGAGGCGGTGACGGGCGAGACGGCAGTCGCCGAACCCGCCCCCTTCGCCATCGACGGCGATGCGCGCACAGGGCCCTAGCCGCCGGCGGTCAGAGCGTATGCGCGGTCGAATCGCTGCTGCGCGAGATCCTCCGGATCGATCCAGAATTCGGCGACGCCGCAGTCGCAGAACATGAAGCCCATGCCGTAATCGCTGTTTAGTTTGAGCAGCGAGACGCCGGAGCCGCCCGTGGGGTTCGTCCACTGATAGCGGGCGCCTAGCATGACGTGGAACGTGTGTTCGAGCTGCGGGTGAAGCCGCTCCGCGTTGAGAGCATGCGCTTCCTCCGGCATCATCGCCGCGATGCGTTGATCATTTACGGCGCGCCGGGAGACGCACATTAAAGCCATCCGGAATGAATTTTGAATGCGCCCCCCCATCGACCTCACGTCCGCCGCGTCTGCGAGGAGAGTGGTGATCCACTCGGCCAAAATCTCGCGCTCCCGATCACCTGCCGGAGAATAGTCGTCGACCGGGCCGAGACGTGCGGCCAGAGCTTCCGTCCTCTCCAATAAATCCTTCAGCAGGCGTATTTTCGCGCCGTATTTGGCGCGATGCTGGTCGCTCCGATCGCCATGATCTCCCTTCAGTCTGCTCAGGCGCCATTCCTCTTCGGCGATATCGTCCTCGGCATTCGAGCGGAGGTCTGACACCAGAGCGTTGAGGATGGCGCCACAATACGGAAAGCCGGATCCAAGAGGTCGGGCGTCGTAGGTGCCGCGATAGATCACGTCGCCTTTCTCATCGCGCAGGAAATTCTTTTCTTCGGGATCGAGCACATAATTGGTTTGCACAACACTTTCGATTCTCGGAAATTCCTGGTTCGGCAAAATACGCCGGGCCTGCATCTTCAGTGCGTCCACTAGCGCACGATGCTGTTCGGCGTTCAGCGTTTCGATCCCATCGTCCGCATACTGGCTCATATCGTAGGTGTTGAACGGATGCGCGCTGATCGGCCACTTCGGATAACTGCCGCCGACGACATCCGACCTCCCACGTCCCGAGCCGCCCTGCGGCCAGCCGATGCGCGGAATGTCCGGCGGAAGCGGCCGCTCTTCCTCGGTCCGCGCGTTAGGCGGCACAAAGATTACGCGCGATGTTTTGCAGTCCCGCCACAGCAGCTCATTGTCGACGGATGCGAAGAACAGCAGGTCGCCATCGCGCGGCAGGGGCGACGCTCCGTCGAGATCCGGCAACTCGCTACAGTCGATCTGGGCGAGGAAATGGAGCGGCGTGTCGTTCCCGCCGTGTCGCGGCCACGGCATCTCGCGCGGCAGGCACGGCAGCCCTCCAAGATGACTGCGCCCCGGCGGCGGTGCGCCGATCGGCCAGGTTCGGGCGAGCAGAATCCCCGGACTGCGGCGCTCCGCCAGCACGTCTTCAATTGGCCTACGGGCCAGAGCCATTACATTTTCTTCATAGGCCGCTTTCGCAACAGCCGCCTCCCGGCGACGCACTTCCGCTCGCTGCTCATGAAATCTCAGCCAATATTGGTACCAATTCTCATGCTCTACTCTTTGCTTACGAATGTTATACAGAAACTTCACATGAGACGGGTTCAAGAGAAAACAAAGAAAATCTCTTGCAATTCCTTTTCCGAAAAGTATTTGCCATATCGCAGATAAAATACGTTTTTTACCTAGAGAAACATTGGTCAGATTTGCAAATTCAGGCGCCAATTCATCTTCATCAATGGCTTGCGATGTATAATAATAAATCTTTTTTTCACAAAATTTGAAATCCTGAATCTTAGTAATTTCTCTGCTTTTTTCACTGGCTTCAAGAGACCTGCACATTTGAGAAATATCATCAATCCTTTGCCGTAAAACTATTTGGCCGAACACAAGCCCTAAACGGTGTGTGAACGCGCGACGGGCAAGATGCGCGGGAGCGAGTAAGCTTTCCCGCACCTGATATAGGTCGAGCGACAGAAGCGGACTCGTGTCGACCAAAGCCTTGGCAAGATAAGATCTGCTCAGTTTCCTTATCACAAACGGGTAACGCCACAGATTCAGCGCCTCCATGTCCCGTATCAGGCCTTCGACCGCATCGTGAGCTACCGGCTCACCGTGAGCAAGAGCTTTCAAGAATGGATCAAGCTGGTAGTGCTCAATGAGTTGTTCGGCAATACGGCGGCGGCGCTCGCTCATGGACTTGCGGGCCCAGTGATGCTCCGTCCAGCGCAAGCGAGCGAGCAGCCGTTTGCCACGCGACGCAGAAGCGATCATCAGGATATGGCCAAAGATGAATAGGACGCTTCCGACGAGCCAGAGAACGACGGACAGAGCCACCGCCGGGACCAGGGCATCACGAAAAAACCATGCGGTCACGACGACTGCGCTCGTCAACAAGATCGGATCAATCATACCTGCTCCGCCACCCACCCGCCGCAATGGTCGGGCTCACGTGCCGAAAAATATCCCAATGATTGTTTATCCACGCTGAATAAAATCATAAATTGCTATCATCCTCACAGCGCTTCCACCGCCGCCCAACTCGACTTAAATGCATGGCATGAGCGACGGCACCGACGACGACATCCAGATTCAGACCAAGGACGAGGAGTTCTCGCCCTTCGCCATCGACGGCGATGCGGCGGGCGTCGCCGCGTCCGCCGGCATGGACGTCATCCGGAAGTTCTGGACGGCGCTTCCCAACGCCTCCGGCGTCTATCGGATGATCGATACCGCGGGCGAGGTCCTCTATGTCGGCAAGGCGCGCAACCTCAAGAACCGCGTCGGCTCCTATGCGCGCGGACAGGCCCATTCGAACCGAATCGCCCGGATGATCTCCGAGACGGCGCAGATGGAGTTCGTGACGACCTCGACGGAATCCGAGGCGCTGCTGCTCGAGGCCAACCTCATCAAGCAGCTTCGCCCGCGCTACAACGTGCTCCTGCGCGACGACAAGTCACTGCCCTATATCCTCGTCACGGAGGACGAGCGCGGGGCGCAGCTCACGAAGCATCGCGGGGCGCGCAACCGCAAGGGGGCCTATTTCGGCCCCTTCGCCAATGTCGGCGCGGTCAACCGCACCATGACGGCCCTGCAGCGCGCCTTCCTCTTGCGCACCTGCAGCGATTCCTACTTCGACAACCGCACGCGGCCCTGCCTGCTCTTCCAGATCAAGCGCTGCTCCGGCCCCTGCACGGGGGAAATCTCGCGCGAGGACTACGACGCCCTCGCCGGCGAGGCGCGGGATTTCCTCGCGGGGCGGAGTTCGAGGGTCAAGGAGCGCCTCGCCGCCGACATGCAGGCCGCCTCCGAGGCCCTCGAATTCGAGCGCGCCGCCCGCTACCGCGACCGCCTCGCGGCCCTCTCCGCCATCCAGTCGACGCAGGGAGTGAACACGCAATCGGTCGAGGAGGCCGACGTGATCGCCATCGCCGAGCAGGGCGGGCAGTTCTGCGTCGAGGTCTTCTTCTTCCGCAACTGGCAGAACTGGGGCAACCGCGCCTATTTCCCGAAGGCGGACAAGTCGCTCTCGACGGAGGAGGTCCTGACCTCCTTCATCGTGCAGTTCTATTCCGACAAGCCCCCTCCCCGGCAGGTGCTCCTCTCGCAGGAGATCGGCGAGGCGGCGCTCGTCTCGACCGCGCTCGGCGTCCGCGCCGGGCACAAGGTCGAGGTGCTGACGCCGAAGCGGGGCGAGCGCCGCCAGATCGTCGAGAATGCCGAACGCAACGCGCGGGAGGCGCTCGGGCGGCGCCTCGCGGACACCGCCTCGCAGCAGCGCCTGCTCGACCTTCTCGGCGAGGCCTTCTCGCTGCCCCGGGCGCCGCGCCGGGTCGAGGTCTACGACAATTCGCACATCATGGGGACGAACGCCGTCGGCGCGATGATCGTCGCGGGCGAGGCGGGCTTCATGAAGACGCATTACCGCACCTTCAACATGCCGGTGGAGAAGATCGCGCCGGGCGACGACTTCGCCATGATGCGCGAGATGCTGCGCCGCCGCTTCGCGCGCCTCCTCAAGGAAGCCCCGCGGGACCCGAGACGCGACGCCCCCGACGAGGAAGCCGGCTGGGAGGACGAGGCGGGCGCGGACGAGTTCCCCGCCTGGCCCGACCTCGTCCTCATCGACGGCGGCGAAGGCCAGGTCAAAAGCGTGCGCGCGATCCTGACGGAACTCGGCGTGGGCGACGTGCCCGTCGTCGGCATCGCCAAGGGGCAGGACCGGGAGGCCGGGCGCGAGAATTTCTTCGTCGAGGGCAAGCCGCCGTTCCGGCTGCCGCCCCGCGACCCGGCGCTCTATTTCGTCCAGCGCCTGCGCGACGAGGCGCATCGCTTTGCCATCGGGGCGCACCGCGCCAAGCGCAAGCGCGACATCCGCAAGAACCCGCTCGACGAGATCGCCGGGATCGGCCCGACGCGCAAGCGCGCGCTCCTGCACCATTTCGGCACCGTGAAGGCGATCCGCCGCGCCTCCCTCGACGACCTGATGCGCACGCCCGGGATCAACGAAGCGAGCGCGCGGGCCGTGCATGACCATTTCCGCGACGGGAGCGGCTGAGCGCCTGCGTGCAGCCCGGCGGAAGGGCGCTTGGGGGAACGGAAAGATTTACACGCCCGCTCCATTGGTGCTACGCGGAAGGCCGGATTGATTTTCCTGCCATGGACGGGCCCATTTTCGCCCTGAAACGATGGAAACCCTTCGCCCGTCATGCGCCGTTCGAACCTGCTCAGCCTTCCGAACATCCTGACCTACTTGCGGTGCCTTGCGGTGCCCGCGGTCGTGGCCATCCTTTTCTGGCCAAATGACGACTGGGCGCGCTGGTGGGCGCTCGGGATCTTCATCGCGGCCGCCGTGACGGACTATTTCGACGGCTATCTGGCCCGCATCTGGGACCAGCAATCCGCGCTCGGCCGCATGCTCGACCCGATCGCCGACAAGCTCCTCGTGGCGGCGGTCCTCCTGATGCTGGTGGCGGATTCGACGATCGAAAGCTGGTCGCTCTGGGCGGCGATCGTCATCCTCTGCCGCGAGATCCTGGTCTCCGGGCTGCGCGAGTTCCTCGCCGATCTCAAGGTCGGCGTACCGGTGAGCAAGGTGGCGAAATGGAAGACGACGGTGCAGCTTGTCGCCCTCGGCTTCCTCGTCGCCGGCCCCGCAGGCGAGGCGGTGCTGCCCGGCACGGTCACGATCGGCCTCGTCCTGCTTTGGATTTCCGCGATCCTCACCATCTATACGGGCTGGGACTACCTGCGGGCGAGCATCCGCTATGTGGTCGAGGTGGACGACGGGGAGGAATGACGCGGTGGCCGTGAAGATCGTCTATTTCGCCTGGGTGCGCGAGCGGATCGGCAGGACCGAGGAGATGCTCGAGCCTCCCCCCGAGGTCGGGACCGTCGCCGATCTCGTCTCGTGGCTGAAGACGCGGGGCGAGGAATACGACCACGCCTTCGAGAACCCGCTTCTCGTGCGCGCGGCGATCGATCACGTCCACGTCAAGCCGGCGGCGCCGATCGCCGGAGCCCGCGAGATCGCCTTCTTTCCTCCCATGACAGGCGGGTAAAGGGACGATGGAGCCCGTCATCCGCATCCAGCGCGAGGATTTCGACCTCGCGCGCGAGATCGCCCTCCTGGTGCGGGGACGAGCCGATATCGGCGCGATCGCGAGCTTTACCGGCCTTTGCCGCGACGAAGGCGGGCGGCTGTCGGCGCTCGAGCTGGAGCATTATCCGGGAATGGCGGAGGCGGAGCTGCGCCGCGTCGCCGACGAGGCGGCGAGCCGCTGGCCGCTGACGGGTCTCGTCGCCATCCACCGCCACGGGCTGATCGCGCCGGGAGAGAACATCGTCCTCGTCATCGCCGCCTCGGCGCACCGCCGCGCCGCGTTCCAGGGGGCCGAGTTCATGATGGACTACCTCAAGACCCGCGCCCCCTTCTGGAAGCGGGAGCACCTCGTCGACGGCACGACCGGCGGCTGGGTCGAGGCCAGGGGCGAGGACGACGACGCCGCCGAAAGGTGGGGCTGAGGCAATGCCTCGCCGCCCTCCTGCTGCCCGCGCGCTGCCATGACCCCGACCCGCACCGCCGCCCCGCCGATCATCAGCCATGCCGCCCTCGAGGCGCTGGTGGCCGTGGCCATCCTCTCGATGATGGACGCGCTGATCAAGGGCGCCTCGGCGCGCGTGCCCGTCATCGAGATCGCCTTCCTGCGCTTCGCCTTCGGGTCGCTCACCATCCTCGCCGTCGCGGCCGTCGCGCGGCCCCTCCTGCCGACGCGGGAGACCGTCCTCGTGAACGGGATCCGCGCGCTCCTCATCGTCTTCACGGCGGTCTGCTTCTTCTATGCGCTCAGCGTGCTCCCGCTGGCGGAGACGATGGCGCTTGCCTTCCTCGCGCCGGTCTTCATCGCCCTGTTCGGGGCGCTCATCCTCAAGGAATCCCTCGACCTTCGCATCGGCATCGCGCTGGTGGCGGGATTCGCCGGCGTGGCCGTGATCGTATTCGGCAAGAGCGGAGGCGCCGGCGCGGGAGAACCGGCCTCGGACCAGGCCCTGTGGGGTGCGCTGGCGGCGCTCGCCTCAGCAGTCACCTATGCCCTTGCCATGGTGCTCCTGCGCGCGCGGGCGACGCGAGACAGCCTCGTCGTCATCGTGGCCCTGCAGAACCTTGTCCCCGCGCTGATCCTGATCGTGCCGGCGGCTTTGGTCTGGACGAGGCCCGCCCCGGGCGACTGGGCGATCCTCGCCTTGATCGGGGCGCTGGGCGCGATCGGCCACCTGCTCCTGGCGCGCGCCTTCTCCAAGGCCGAGGCTGCGCGGCTCGCGCCCCTCGATTACACCTCGATGATCTGGGCGATCGCCTTCGGCTATTTCTTCTTCGCCGAAGTCCCGACGCTGCGCACGTTCCTGGGGGCGGGGCTGATTATCGGCGGCGCGCTGGTGGCGTCGCGCCGGTAGCATTTCGACACGGTCAAGCATGAGGGCGTCCTTGACAGAACGCCGCGCCGGGACTACATCCCTGCCAGCGTTGGCACTCACCTGAAGAGAGTGCTAACAGCCGGGTCAACCAGCGGCTTTCGTAACGCGTTACGGGCCGCATTTCCAGCATATAACGAGGACGCACATATGAAATTCCGTCCCCTGCACGACCGAGTCGTCGTCCGCCGCATCGACGCGGAAGAGAAGACCAAGGGCGGCATCATCATCCCGGACTCCGCCAAGGAGAAGCCGCAGGAAGGCGAGATCGTGGCCGTGGGCCCCGGCGCCCGCGACGAAAGCGGCAAGGTCGTCGCTCTCGACGTCAAGGCCGGCGACCGTGTCCTGTTCGGCAAGTGGTCCGGCACCGAGGTGCGCATCGATGGTGAGGACCTCCTCATCATGAAGGAATCCGACATCATGGGCGTCGTGGCGTAAGCCGCCTCGACGCAGCGATCCGGCGCTCCGCGAGGGGCGCTTTTCCCATATCCGGGGCACGGGACGCGCGCGGGCAAAGGCCGGCGCGGCGAGCCCGACGGCCCCTCATTGAACGAGGAACAGGCACATGGCAGCCAAGGAAGTCAAATTCGCCGCCGACGCGCGCGAACGCATGCTGCGCGGCGTCGACATTCTCGCCGACGCGGTCAAGGTGACGCTCGGCCCGAAGGGCCGCAACGTCGTGATCGACAAGTCCTTCGGCGCTCCGCGCATCACGAAGGACGGCGTCACCGTCGCCAAGGAAATCGAGCTTGCCGACAAGTTCGAGAACATGGGCGCACAGATGGTCCGCGAGGTCGCCTCGAAGACCAACGATCTCGCCGGCGACGGCACGACGACCGCCACGGTTCTCGCCCAGTCCATCGTCCGCGAGGGCGCCAAGGCGGTCGCCGCCGGCATGAACCCGATGGACCTCAAGCGCGGCGTCGATCTCGCCGTGACCGCGGCCATCCAGGACATCCGCGACCGCGCCCGCCCCGTCGCCTCGACGGCTGAAGTCGCGCAGGTCGGCACCATCTCCTCGAACGGCGACAAGCTGATCGGCCAGATGATCGCCGATGCGATGCAGAAGGTCGGCAACGAGGGCGTCATCACGGTCGAGGAAGCCAAGACCGCCGAGACCGAGGTCGACATCGTCGAGGGCATGCAGTTCGACCGTGGCTACCTCTCGCCGTACTTCGTCACGAATGCGGAGAAGATGGTCGCCGAGCTCGACGACCCCTACATCCTCATCCACGAGAAGAAGCTGTCCTCGCTCCAGGCGATGCTCCCGGTCCTCGAGGCCGTCGTGCAGACCGGCAAGCCGCTCCTGATCGTCGCCGAGGACATCGAGGGCGAGGCGCTCGCCACCCTCGTGGTGAACAAGCTCCGCGGCGGCCTCAAGGTCGCGGCCGTCAAGGCCCCCGGCTTCGGCGACCGCCGCAAGGCCATGCTCGAGGACATCGCGATCCTCACGGGCGGCACCGCCGTCTCCGAGGATCTCGGCATCAAGCTCGAGAACGTGACCCTCGAGATGCTCGGCCGCGCCAAGCGCGTCCGCATCGAGAAGGAAAACACCACGATCATCGACGGCTCCGGCTCGAAGGACGACATCGAGGCCCGCGTCGCCCAGATCAAGGCGCAGGTCGAGGAGACCACCTCCGACTACGATCGCGAGAAGCTCCAGGAGCGTCTTGCGAAGCTGGCCGGCGGCGTCGCGGTCATCCGCGTCGGCGGTTCGACCGAGGTCGAGGTCAAGGAGAAGAAGGATCGCGTGGACGACGCCCTCAACGCCACCCGCGCGGCGGTCGAGGAAGGCATCGTTCCCGGCGGCGGCACCGCGCTCCTGCGCGCCAAGGTCGCGGTCGACAAGCTGACCTCCGACAACCCGGACATCAAGGCCGGCATCAAGATCATCTCCAAGGCCCTCGAGGCGCCGATCCGCCAGATCGTCGAGAACGCAGGCGTCGAGGGATCGATCGTGATCGGCAAGATCAACGAGAACTCCTCGGCCACCTTCGGCTTCGACGCCCAGACGGAGCAGTTCGTGGACATGCTCGAGGCCGGCATCGTCGATCCGGCCAAGGTCGTCCGCACGGCTCTCCAGGACGCCGCGTCGGTCGCGGGCCTCTTGATCACCACCGAGGCGATGGTCGCCGAGCTCCCCAAGAAGGAATCGGCCGGCGGCATGCCGGGCGGCGGCGGAATGGGCGGCATGGGCGGCATGGACTTCTAAGTCCGGCCACCAGGCTCGATATAAAGAAGGCCCCGGAGCGATCCGGGGCCTTTTTGCTTGCGAACCCTTCGCTTCTCCCTTCCCTGAGGGGAGGGCCGGGGTGGGGTAGGCCGCGCCAGCGGCCTCCGCCCGGGTGCGATCGTGGGAAACGTCCCGGATCCTGCACGCCCCTTCGCGCTGCGCGCGAATACCCCACCCTTGATCCCTCCCCTGAGGGGAGGGAAATCGGCGATGCGCCTACCCCGCCCGCTCGTAGACGAAATTCAGCTTCGTCTTCTTCACGAGCCGGTAGCCGAATTCGCCGAGGAGCTTCGGCAGGTCGATCTGCCAGCGGCCGGAGCCGTCCTCGACGATGATCAGGCCGGGCAGGAGCTCAGGGGGGGCGTTGCGCAGGAAGGGTTCGAGGATCAGGTCCTCGGCTCCCTCGACATCGAGCTTGATCGCGTCGACATGGCCGTAGCCCTCCTCGCGGACGAGATCGAGCAGCGTCGTGGCGGGCACCTTGATCGCCTTCGCCTGTCCCGAGCCGACGATCTTGACGCTCGATTCGCCGCTGTTGCGGGGGTCGAGGAACAGCGTCAGCTCGCCCGGCTTGTCAGCCACCGCGCAGGCCACCGCCTTGATCGCCGCGCCCGGATTCTGGCGAATGTTGAAGACGAGGCGATCGAAGATGTCGGGCTGCGGCTCGACGCAGAGGATGCGGGCGGATTCGCCGGCCGCGGCCGCCACGAAGAGCGAATAGGCGCCGATATTTGCGCCGATATCGACGAAGACGAAGCCCTCGCTGATATGCCGGCGCAGGATCTCGCGCTCCTCCGGATCGAAGAATTGCGGGGTGAAGAGCACCCGTTTCTCGCAGACATTGTTGTAGGGATGCAGGCGCATGCGCGCGCCGAGCGTCTCGACGTCCACGGGCTTTCCGCGCAGGGAGCGTATTGCGATTCGCCGCAACAGGAACGATATGCGCTTCGACAGCCAGCCGTCGCCGGCCTGGCGTGTCCGGGCCATGATCCAGGCGGTCAGGCCAGTGGGGGCGAACGCGCCGAAGGGCGCCGTGTCCGGCATGAGCCATGCTCTCCGCGATATTGTCGGTCGGACGTGGTCATGGCACTCTTGGGCGTCCGCTGCAAGCTTGCCCGTCCGCTGCATGGGCCGCAAGCGGCGGCGGCGTTACGTTTCCGGCCTGGCGACGAGGCTTGCGCGCGGCGCGGGAAACCTTATGGTCCCCGCGCAGAATGAACAGGAATGACATGACGCTCGACGACACGACCACCATCGAATCGCGCTCCGAAACGCCGCCAATCCACGGACCCGAGGCCTTCGAGGCCATGCGCCGGGCGGGAAGGCTGACGGCGGAGGCGCTCGACCTCATGGTCGATCTCGTGCAGCCCGGCGTAACCACCGAGCATCTGGACAAGGTCGCCTTCGAGTTCGCGATGGATCACGGGGCCTATCCCGCGCCGCTGCTCTATCGCGGCTATCCCAAGTCGATCTGCACCTCGATCAACCATGTCGTCTGCCACGGCATTCCCAACGACAAGCCGCTGCGCGAGGGGGATATCGTCAATATCGACATCACCCTGATCGTCGACGGATGGCACGGGGATTCGAGCCGCATGTTCTATGTCGGGGAGGTCTCGCGTCGGGCCGAGCGGCTCTGCGAGATCACCCACGAGGCCCTCATGCGCGGCATCGCCGCCGTGAAGCCCGGCGCGACCACGAACGCGATCGGCGCGGCGATCCAGTCCTATGCGGAGAGCGAGCGCTGCTCCGTGGTGCGCGACTTCTGCGGCCACGGGCTCGGGCGTCTCTTCCACGACGCCCCGACGATCCTGCACTTCGTCGAACCCGCCTACGACGTCCCGCTCAAGCCCGGCATGTTCTTCACGATCGAGCCGATGATCAACCTCGGCCGCCCGCATGTGAAGGTGCTCGGGGACGGCTGGACGGCCGTGACCCGCGACCGCTCCCTCTCGGCGCAGTTCGAGCACACGGTCGGCGTGACGGAGACCGGCGTCGAGATCTTCACGCTGTCGCCCAAGGGTTACGACAAGCCTCCCTACAGGAAAGCCTGACGCGCGGCGCCAGCATCGCCGGAATGCAACCTTGGCTCTTTTTCGCGGCGAGATAAGACCCTAAGATAGCGCAGACGATTCGTTGTCGAGGGGCTGGAGCCGGCGCGCATGACCGCGGGAGACGACACGCCGCATTACCACGGCCATCGCGACCGCCTGCGCGCGCGTTTCGGCGAGGTGGGCGGCGACGCCCTCCCCGACTACGAACTCCTCGAACTCGTCCTGTTCCGCTCGATTCCCCGCCGGGACATCAAGCCGCTGGCGAAGGAACTGATCCGCCGCTTCGGCGGCTTCGCGGAGGTGATCACCGCCTCGCGCGCGCGGCTCGCGGAGATTGACGGGATCGGCGAGGCGACGATCACCGACTTCAAGATCGTCGAGGCCTCGGCCCGGCGGCTCGCCAGGGGGGCGGTCGCCAAGCGCCCGGTGCTCTCCTCCTGGAGCGCGGTGATCGACTATTGCCGCACCGCCATGGCATTCGCCGAGAAGGAGCAGTTGCGGCTGCTCTTCCTCGACAAGCGCAACAGCCTGATCGCCGACGAGGTCCAGCAGGAGGGCACCGTCGACCACACGCCCGTCTATACCCGCGAGGTGGTCAAGCGGGCGCTCGAGCTTTCCGCAACCGCGATCATCCTGGTGCATAATCACCCCTCGGGCGACCCGACGCCCTCCGCAGCCGACATCCGCATGACGCGGGAGATCATCGACGTGGCGAAGCCGCTCGGGATCAGCGTCCACGACCACATCATCGTCGGACGCGAGGGCCATGCCAGCTTCAAGGGACTGAAGCTCATCTGACGCCGCGCCGGGCCAATGGCCAAGCCGGCTTGTGTTGGCCCGCCAATTGCCTCTACGCTTGTTCGAACGGGACAAGGGGAGAAAGCATGCTCGTCTTCGACGAAATGAACGGCGCCAGCGGCGAATGCAGGGCGGCTTACGAGCGTCTCAAAACCTGGCTCGCGAAGACGCCGCGCGACCTCTTCGATACCCGCCGCAGCCAGGCGGAACTGTTCTTCCGCCGCATCGGCATCACCTTCGCCGTCTATGGCGACGAGGCCTCGACCGAGCGCCTCATTCCCTTCGACATCATCCCCAGGGTGCTGATGAAGGAGGAATGGACGCGCGTCGAGGCCGGCCTCAAGCAGCGGGTGCGCGCGCTCAACCTCTTCCTCGCCGACATCTACGGCAAGCAGGAATGCCTGCGGGCGGGCATCGTCCCCGCCGAGCTGATCCTCACCAATCCGTTCTACCGCCTCGAGATGAAGGGCGTGAAGGTCCCCCACGACGTCTATTGCCACATCGCGGGCGTCGATCTCGTGCGCGTCGACGAGGACACGTTCTACGTCCTCGAGGACAACGCCCGCACCCCTTCCGGCGTATCCTACATGCTGGAGAACCGTGAGGTCATGATGCGGCTCTTTCCGGAGCTGTTCTCACGCCACCGGATTGCGCCGATCGAGGCCTATCCCGACGCCCTGCTCGCCACCCTCCGCTCGGTGGCCCCTGCGAGCGGCAGCCGCGACCCGACGGTAGCCCTGCTGACGCCGGGGCAGTTCAATTCCGCCTATTACGAGCATTCCTTCCTCGCCGACAAGCTGGGGATCGAACTCGTCGAGGCGAGCGATCTCTTCGTCAAGGACGACATGGTCTACATGCGCACGACGGAGGGGCCGCAGCGCGTCGACGTCCTCTATCGCCGCGTCGACGACGATTATCTCGATCCGCTGGTGTTCAAGCCGGATTCGGTGCTGGGCGTGCCCGGCCTGTTCAATGCCTACCAGGCAGGCAACATCACCCTCGCCAATGCCGTCGGAACCGGCATCAGCGACGACAAGGCCGTCTACACCTACATGCCGGACATCATCCGCTTCTTCACCGGCGAGGAGCCCATCCTCAGGAATGTCCCGACCTGGCGCTGCCGCGAGCCGGAGGCCCTCGCCTACGTGCTCGACCATCTTCCCGAACTCGTGGTGAAGGAGGTCAACGGCTCGGGCGGCTACGGAATGCTCGTCGGCCCCCACGCGACGAAGGGCCAGATCGAGGAATTCCGCCGCAAGCTCAAGCATTCCCCCGAGGGCTTCATCGCGCAGCCGACCCTGGCGCTCTCCACCTGCCCGACCTTCGCCGCGAACGGGGTCGCGCCCCGCCATGTCGACCTTCGCCCCTTCGTGCTCAGCGGCGCCAAGGATATCCAGATCGTCCCCGGCGGACTCACGCGGGTCGCGCTGAAGGAGGGCTCGCTCGTGGTCAATTCCAGCCAGGGAGGCGGCACGAAGGATACCTGGATCCTCGACGGCTAGAGGGCCGCCTTCCGCGCCATCCAGGTCTCTTCAAGACGGTGAAACCATGCTTTCTCGCACTGCCGACAATCTCTACTGGCTGTTTCGCTACACCGAGCGCGCCGATTTCGTGGCGCGAATCCTCGACGCCACCATGCGCCTCGCCACCCTGCCGACGAGCTATAACGGCGAGCGCAACGAGTGGGAGGGCGCTCTCGCCTCGGCGGGAAACATCGAGCTGTTCAAGCAGCATTACGACACGATCAACGAGGATACGGTCCGCGACTTCCTCGCCTTCTCGCCGCACAACCCGGCCTCGATCCGCAGCTGCTTCGAGTTCGCCCGCACCAATGCGCGGGCCGTGCGCACCGCGCTGACGATGGAGATGTGGGAGACGATCAACGACGCGTGGCTCGAGCTCAAGCGCCTGCAGAACAAGGAGCTCGACCGCGACGCCTTCTCGAGCTTCCTCGACTGGGCGAAGACGGTATCGCTGAATTTCGACGGCTCGGCCTACCGCACGATGCTGCGCAACGACGCCTATTACTTCACCCGTCTCGGGGCCTCGATCGAGCGGGCGGACAACACCGCGCGCATTCTCGACGTGAAGTATCACGTGCTCCTGCCCGAGACGGAGCATGTCGGGGGAAGCCTGGACTATTTCCAGTGGACGACGATCCTGCGCGAGGTCCAGGCCCACACTGCCTATCACTGGGTCTATCGCGAGAGCGTGAAGCCGTGGCTCGTGGCGGACCTGCTGATCCTGAACCGGCAGATGCCCCGCTCGCTCGCCTGCTGCTACGAATCCCTGGTGCGCCATCTCGACCTGATCGCCGACGTCTATGGCCGCCGGGGGCTCTCCCAGCGCCAGGCGAGCGGCATATCGGCCCGCCTCTCCGCGATGACGATCGAGGAGGTTTTCGGACGGGGCTTGCACGAATGGGTCACCGAATTCATTGTCGATAACAACCGTCTCGGCGCGGCCATCACCGAGCAATACCTGCTCTGACGGGATCGTCGGCGGGAGAACGAGGAGCGACATGCGCGTTCGCATCGAACACGAGACGCATTACGCCTATGACACGCAGATCCGCTCGCTGATCCAGATCCTGCGCATGACGCCGCGCAGCCATGAGGGGCAGCATGTGCTGCGCTGGAGGATCGAGCCGAGCATCGACGGGCGCCTGCGCCAGCGCGAGGACGCACTCGGGAATATCGTGCACAATTTCGCCGCCGAGGGCGGCGCGGACCAGTTTACCCTGCGCGTTGTCGGCGAGATCGAGACGACGGACACGACCGGCATCGTCCGCGGAACCGTGGAGCGCGCTCCCGCCCTCTATTTCCTGCGCGACACGGACCTCACGGTCGCCGACGACGACATGCGCGCCTTCGCGCGCGAGCTGGCGAATCCGGACGACGATCTCGACACGCTGCATCGCCTCATGACCGGACTCAACGAGACCATCACCTTCGACACGGAGCCGACCCATGTCGCGACCACCGCGAGCCAGGCCTTCGGCATGCGCAGCGGCGTGTGCCAGGATCTGACGCATATCTTCATCGCCTGCGCCCGGCATCTCGGCATCCCGGCGCGCTACGTTTCCGGCTATTTCTTCCGCTCGGACGGAGTCGTGGCGCAGGATGCGGGCCATGCCTGGGTAGAGGCGCGGACGCGCAACCTCGGCTGGGTAGGGTTCGATCCGACGAATGGAATCTCGACCACCGATGCGCATGTGCGCGTCGCGATCGGGCTCGACTATCTCGGCGCGGCCCCGGTGCGCGGCAGCCGCTACGGCGGCGGTGGGGAAACCATGACTGTCCGCTTGAACGTGGAAGAGGCGCGGGCTACGAATCAGGGCGTCCGCCACGGCAATCAAAGCCAGAACCAGAGCCAGAGTTGAGCCCGCTCCCGGCGAGGCGCTTCCAGTACGGGTGTTCCACAATGACCTACTGCGTGGGCCTGCTCCTCGAGCAGGGCATGGTCTTCATCGCCGACACCCGCACCAATGCGGGGCTCGACAACGTCTCGACCTACCGGAAGCTGACGGTAATCGAACGACCCGGCGAGCGCGTGCTGGCGCTTGCCTCGGCGGGCAATCTCTCTGTCTCCCAGTCCGTCGTCAGCCTCCTTACCGAGGGGCTCGAAAACCCCGAGACAGGAACCATCGACCGCCTCGAGGACGCGCCCACCCTCTTCAAGGCGGTGCAACTGGTCGGCCGCGCCGTCCGACAGGTCCGCGCCATCGACGGGCCGGGCCTCGCGGAGGCGCAACTGCCGTTCGACGTCTCCTTCCTGTTCGGCGGCCAGATCCGGGGCGAGGGCATGAAGCTCTTCATGGTCTACGCCGCCGGCAATTTCATCGAATGCGGGCAGGACGCGCCGTTCCTCCAGATCGGCGAGCACAAATACGGCAAGCCGATACTCGACCGTGCGGTCGGCTATGACGGGGATCTCTACGACGCCCTCAAGATCGGACTGATCTCGATGGACTCGACGATGCGCTCCAATCTCGGCGTGGGCCTGCCGATCGACCTGGCGGTCATCCGCCGCGACGCTCTCCAGGCGGAGGTGGTCCACCGGATCGAGGCCGGCGAGGCCTATTTCCACGACCTGCGCGAGCGCTGGTCGGCGGCTCTGCGCGCCGCGCACATGGCGATCCCGCGACCGCCCTACGGGCCGAAGCGCTAAGGACGCTGGCGGAACCTCGCTTCACCCGCACCCCGCCAGTGTCATTCCCGGCGGCGCGAAGCGCCGGGAAGGGAATCCGGCCCGGAGGGTGATGCAGCCCAACCGCGCTCCCCTGCATGACCCTCGCGGCACGATCCCCTTCCCCTGCGCCGCAAGCGGCTCCGGCCGGGGATGACACGGAAGGGGGAGCTTTGCGGAAGACCGCCCGCCCCGCATGCGGCTCCGGCCGGGGACGTGCGGCAAGAATGTGACAAGACGCAGCCTCAGCCGGGCGCTCCGTTCTGGATCGGCGGCTGGAAGGACAGCCCGAGATCCCACGGGAAGTAGATCCAGGTGTCCTGGCTCACTTCCGTGACGAAGGTGTCGACGAGCGGGCGTCCGGCGGGCTTGGCGTAGACCGTGGCGAAATGGGCGTGCGGCATCATCTCGCGCACCACCTTCGCGGTCTTGCCCGTATCGGTGAGGTCGTCGATGACGAGGACGCCCTTGCCCTGTCCGTCCCCGAGGGAGCGGACGGCGGGGGAGATGTCCTTGAGGACGCTGAGCTGGCCCTGGTTCTGATAATCGTGGTAGCTGGCGATGCAGACCGTCTCGATCAGGCGCAGTTCCAGTTCCCGCGCCACGATCGCTGCCGGGACGAGCCCCCCGCGGGTGATGCACACGATCCCCTCGAAGGGGCCCGCAGCGGCGAGACGCCAGGCGAGGGCGCGGGCGTCGCGGTGGAACTGGTCCCACGAGACGGGAAAGGCTTTGGAGGCGGGCTGCGACATCGCTGGCATTTCCTTCACAAGGTCAACAGGTATTGAGATCAGAGGGGGGCGCCGTCGCCGGAGAGCTGCGCGACGAGAGAGCGAACCTCAAGCGCCGCCGCCGCGACCGCCTGCGCATCCTTCCCCCGGACGACGATCTGGTTGCGGAAAGCGCCGCCGGTGAAGGACGGATAGGAGCCGATGGAAACCGCGGGATGCTCCTTGTCGATCGCGGCGAGGGCGGAAGCGTAGTTCCCCTCCGCGAGCCCGTGCGCATCGATCGTCTCGACGATCATCCGCGCCCCGCCTTTCAGGCGCGGGGCGACGTCGTCGAGCATGGCCTGCATGATCGAGGGGACGCCGGCCATGACGATGACGTTCCCGACGATGAAGCCCGGCGCCTTCGAGATCGGGTTCTCGATCAGGTCGGCGCCGAAGGGGATGCGCGCCATGCGCAGCCGCGCCTCGTTGAGATCGCCGGGCGCATAGCGCTCCCGCATCATGGCGACGGCGCGCTCGTCGATGTCGATGCCGACGCCGAGCGCCTTCGCGATGCATTCGGCCGTGATGTCGTCATGGGTTGGGCCAATCCCGCCGGTGGTGAAGAGATAGGTGTAGCGCGCCCGCAGCGCATTGACCGCGGCGACGATCTCCGCCTCCTCGTCGGGCACCACGCGCACCTCGCGCAGGTCGATCCCGAGATTGCCGAGATAATCCGCGATATAGCCGATATTCTTGTCCTTGGTCCGCCCGGACAGGATCTCGTCCCCGATGACGAGAATGGCGGCGGTGATCGCGGTGTCTGTCATCGTTGCTTCCGTTCCTGATGAGCAATCTCGCGCGCCCTGCCGCGCCTGGCGGGCATCGCGATCGAAAACCGCAAGTCCGCCTTGCGCCTTGCCGGAATTGCTCTAGCCCCACTCGCGACCCGGCTCAAGGGGAGGTTCCTCGTTCCGGGCTTGAGCGCCTGCGCAGGCTTGTCTACGTGAAGAACGCCGCAACGGACGAGCCCGTCATGAAATTTCCCGAGCCCCTGATCGAAGCCCGCCTGATCCGGCGCTACAAGCGCTTTCTCGCCGACGTCCTTCTCGCGGACGGAACCGAGACGACGGCGCATGTCGCCAATCCGGGAGCGATGCTCGGCCTCGCCTCCCCCGGCTCCCGCGTCCTCCTGTCCCGCTCGCGCAATCCGAAACGCAAGCTCGCCCTGTCCTGGGAAATGGTCGAGGCGGCCCCGATCGATGGCGTGGCGCAATGGGTCGGCGTGAACACCGCGCGGCCCAACATGCTCGTCGCGGAAGCGCTCGCGGCAAGGGCGCTCGCGCCCTTCGCCGGTTTCGAGCGGATACGTCCGGAGGTGAAATACGGCGCGGCGAGCCGCGTCGATTTCCTGCTTGAGAGCGACCGAAAGCCGCCCTGCTATCTCGAGATCAAGAACTGCCATCTCATGCGACAGGAAGGGCTCGCAGAGTTTCCCGATTGCACCGCCGCGCGCTCCGCCCGCCACATGCAGGAACTCGCGAGCATGGTCCGCGCGGGCGCGACGGCGGCGCTCGTCTTCGTCATCCAGATGCGGGCGGATCGTTTCGACGTCGCCGCCGATATCGATCCGGTCTATGCCAACGCGTATCGCGCGGCGCGCGATGCCGGCGTCGCCGTCCACGCCTATGCCTGCCGGGTCGGGCCGGGAGAGCTCACAATCGACCGCGAGGTCCCGGTCGTTGGCTGAGCCGCGCCGGGCGGGGCCGGAACGAGCCTGACGCCGAGCACGTCGAGGAGGTCGGTGAACCGGGTCGAGGAGAGATACATCAGGTCGCGCGAACGCGTGGCGACGATCCCGCCCATGCGCTCGAGCGCATCATCGACATAGCCCGGACGGCACGCGATCACGGGCGCCGGCCCGAGATGCCGGAAGAAACGCTGGAATTCACGCTCGGGCGGATAATCCGGATCATGCGCCGAAAACCCGGAAAAGCCCCGGTTCGTCGCGAAGCCACGCATTCGCGCCTGCCGGGCGAAGCCGGCCGACAGCGCCCTTGCCGCCAGCGCGCCGCCCCGCCCGCGCCCGCGTCCGAGGATCGCGCGGAGCCGGTCGGACGGATCGCGCAGCCAGACCTCGCCCGCGAGCCCTGCGCGCGCCAGCACGAGGAACAGCGCCTGGCGGAATCCTGGCAGGAGGTGGACATTCTCGTAGCCGGAGACGAAATCCGGAGCGACGCCCGCAACATCGCAGAAACGATCGACCTGGCGCGCGATCTCCGTCGCCACCTCCGCGACGGGAAGACCGGCGAGGGATCGCCCCGCCAGTGCGGAGAAGGACGGGAACATGCCCGCAGGCGCGATTCGCGGCAGGGGACCGAGCGGCTCTCCCAGCGTGAAGGTCAGGTGCAGGCCGATCCCGAAGTCAATGCCGGAAGCGCCCCGCGCGCGCAGGAGCTCGGGGCCGGTGCGCGGCCAGGCCGGGCCGTTCGCCATCACGGCGACAGCCGAGATCCGCTCCATCCCCACAAGATCGATGATCCCGTGGCTGACGCCATCCGTCAGGCCGAAATCCTCCGCGCAGAGCACGACGGAGCGCTCGTCGCCCTCTCCCCGAGCCCGCAGCATCCCCGACCCTCGCCGCCCGTGACCGATACGACCGGGAATAGCAGATGCGGCGTCCCCGGTCGACCGGAGCGGCGCTTCAGGCGGCGGCACCGCGCAGGAGCAGCTTGTAGATGATCGAATCCAGCAGCGCCTCGAATGAGGCGCCGATGATGTTGGGCGAGACCCCGACCGTGGTCCAGCGGTCGCCGTCCGAATCGGTTGTCTCGATAAGCACCCGGGTGACCGCGTCCGATCCGCCCTGGAAGATGCGGACCTTGTAGTCCACCAGTTCCAGGTCCTCGATGAAGCGCTGGTACTTCCCGAGGTCCTTGCGCAGGGCGACGTCGAGGGCATTGACTGGACCGTTGCCCTCGGCGGCGGAAATCAGGGTCTCGTCGCCTACCTTCACCTTCACGATCGCCTCGGCCACGGTGACGAGCTCGCCCAGTGCGTTGTGGCGGCGCTCCACATTGACGCTGAAACGCTCGACGTCGAAGAACCCGGGCACCTGCCCCAGAACCCGCTTGACCAGCAGGAAGAACGAGGCGTCCGCGCCCTCATAGGCATAGCCCAGGGCTTCCTTGCGCTTGACCTCCTCGAGCACGCGGTTGAGACGCGGATCGTCCTTGTCGATGCTGACGCCGATGCGCTCCAGCTCCGCGCGGATGTTCGACTTGCCGCCCTGGTCCGAGACGAGGACGCGGCGGACATTGCCGACGCTCGCCGGATCGACGTGCTCGTAGGTCCTGGGGTCCTTGAGCACGGCTGAGGCGTGGATGCCCGCCTTGGTCGCGAAGGCCGACGCGCCGACATAAGGCGCGTGGCGGTTCGGCGCGCGGTTGAGGAGTTCGTCGAGCGCCCGCGAGACCTGCGCGAGGCGGCCGAGTTCGTCCGCCCCCGCCTTGAGCGCGTATTTCGAGCGATATGGCTCCTTCAGCGCAAGCGTCGCGAGGAGCGTGACGAGATTGGCGTTCCCGCAGCGCTCCCCGAGTCCGTTCAGCGTGCCCTGGATCTGGCGCGCTCCCGCCTCGACCGCCGCCAGCGAGTTGGCGACCGCGCAGCCGCAATCGTCATGGGCATGGATGCCGAGATTGGCTCCGGGAACGCGTTGCGCCACGTCGCGCACGATCCGCGACACCTCGTCGGGGAGCGTGCCGCCGTTGGTATCGCACAGGATCACCCAGCGGGCGCCTGCCGAGAAGGCGGCCTCCGCACAAGAGAGGGCGTAGTCCGGATTCGCCTTCCAGCCGTCGAAGAAGTGCTCGCAATCGACCATCACCTCGCGCCCCCGCTCGCGGGCGGCGGCGACGCTCTCGCGGATGCCAGCGAGGTTGTCGTCGAGGGAGATCTCGAGCGCGACCCGGACATGGTAATCCCAGGCCTTGGCGACATAGCAGATCGCATCCGCCCGAGCGTCGAGGAGCGCGGCGACCCCCGGATCGTTCGCGACGGAGCGCCCCGCCCGCTTCGTCATCCCGAAGGCCGTGAAGGCGGCGTTGCGGGTGCGCTTCTGCGCGAAGAACTCGGTATCGAGGGGGTTCGCGCCGGGATAGCCGCCCTCCACGTAATCGACCCCGATCTGGTCGAGGAGCTGCGCCACCGCGATCTTGTCGGCGAGCGAGAAATCGACGCCCGTCGTCTGGGCCCCGTCGCGCAGGGTGGTGTCGAAGAGATAGAGCCGTTCGCTCATGACGTGACCTTTTTCGGCGGCTCGTTGCCGAGCGGCTTCTTCATCGTGGTGTTGGCGAACCATTCGCCGTTGCGCATGACGGTGTTCCGGCGCTCGCCCTGGTAGCCGCGCCCCTCGAAGAACATCAGCGCCGTCTCGCTCGCATCGACCGTGAGCGCATCCGTTCCGCGCGCTCCGGCGAGCTTTTCGAGCGCATCGACCAGGGCGCCGCCGACGCCCATCCCGGCGACGGACGGATGCACGTAGAGCATCTCGACATGGCGATTATCCTTCAGCGAGGCGAAGCCAACCGGCTCGCCCTCGATCAGCGCGATCAGGGTGAGACACGCTCCGAGGCGCTTGCCGAACGCCTCCTCGTCATCGGCGGAGGCCGCCCAGGCCTCCTGCTGCGCCGGCGAGTAGTCTTCCTCGGTCAGTTCCATGATCGAGGCGCGGAAGATATCGGCAAGCGCCCCCGCATCGTCGGGGAGGAAGGGGCGCAGGGAGACGGTGGGGAGGGTCATGTGCGGTCTCCGGCCAGGGGAAGGCGGCGATGGCGTACGACTCCCCTCCCCCCACGCAAGTGGCGGGGAGGGGCTGGGGGTGGGGGGCGGTCGGGCGAGGCTCGCGCTTTCAGTGCGGGGCGCATCACCCGTGCAGCCGTCATCGGCCGCCCGCTCCATCCTGAGAGCCCCCCCACCCCGGCCCTCCCCGCCGCAGGCGGGGGGAGGGAGGGAAGGCGGCGATGGCGCGCGGCTCCCCTCCCCCCACGCAAGTGGCGGGGAGGGGCTGGGGGTGGGGGGTGTTCGGGCGAGGGGTGCGCTGTCAGGAGAGGGCGCGTCACCCGTGCAGCCGGCATCGACCGCCCGCTCCATCCTGAGAGCCCCCCCACCCCGGCCCTCCCCGCCGCAGGCGGGAGGAGGGAGGGAAGGCGGCGATGGCGTACGACTCCCCTCCCCCCACGCAAGTGGCGGGGAGGGGCTGGGGGTGGGGGGCGGTCGGGCAGGGCTCGCGCTTTCAGTGCGGGGCGCATCACCCGTGCAGCCGGCATCGACCGCCCGCGCCATCCTGAGAGCCCCCCCACCCCGGCCCTCCCCGCCGCAGGCGGGGGGAGGGAGATCCCCTGCTGCAGTCATCGCGCCAACTCCCAGGAGGTGGTGCCGTCCTTGTTGTCCTTGAGGGTGACGCCGATCGAGGCGAGTTCGTCGCGGATACGGTCGGATTCGGCCCAGTTCTTGGCGGCGCGGGCGGCAGAGCGGGCGTCGATGAGGGATTCGATGCGCGCCTTTACTTCGGGAAGCACGCCGTGCAGACCCGGAATACTCTCCTCGGCGCGCTGCTGTGCCGCAAGCGAATCGAAGGTCGCCAGTCCCAGGAATTGAAGCGACCCGAGAAGTGCCTGGCTGCTCTCCACGGTTCCGGCTTTGGCGAGCCTGTGCAGGACGGCTATGGCCGCCGCAACGTTCAGATCATCCCCAAGGGCTCGGAGCACGTCCTCGTCGGGCGGAAAGCTCTCGTAGAGCCGCCTGTTATCCTCCGAAAAAACCATGCCGTAATCGGGGTTGTGGAGCAGCGCAGCACGCCAGGTCTCAAGATTGGCCGCCGCCTCCTCCAACGCCCGCACCGTCCAATCGATCGGCTGACGGTAATGCGTCTTCAGCATCGCCAGCCGCAGCACCTCGCCCGGCCAGGCGCGCCCGCCGAACTTCTCCGTCGCGAGCAGTTCGTGGATGGTGATGAAGTTGCCGAGCGATTTCGACATCTTCTCGCCCTCGACCTGCAGAAAGCCGTTATGCATCCAGACCTTCGCCATGCGTGGCGTGCCGAAGGCGCAGCAGGACTGGGCGATTTCGTTCTCGTGGTGGGGGAAGACGAGGTCGATGCCGCCGCCGTGGATGTCGAAGATCTCGCGCTCGGCCGGATCGCAGGAGAGCCGCGTGTCGAACGCCGCGACGAGGTGCTTCCAGGCCATGGCGGAACACTCGATATGCCAGCCCGGGCGGCCGGGTACGGGAATGCCCGCCGGCGAGGGCCAGCCGGGCTCGCCCTCGCTCGAGGGCTTCCAGAGCACGAAGTCCATTGGCTCGCGCTTGTAGGGGGCGACGTCCACGCGCGCGCCCGCAAGCATCTCGTCGAGGGAGCGGCGGGCGAGCGAGCCGTAGCGCGGCATGTTAGGGAGCCGATCCATCGACTCGACCGAGAACAGAACGTGGTTTTCCGCGACATAGGCGACGCCGCGCGCGATCAGGCGCTCGATGATCGCGCGCATCTCGTCGATATGCTCGGTGGCGCGTGGCTGGACATCGGGCTCGAGGCAGCCGAGCGCCCTGGCGTCGGCCTTGAACTGCGCCTCCGTGGTCTCGGTAACCTTGCGGATGGCCTCGTTCAGGGGCAGATCGGGGAAATCGCGCGCGGCCCGCGCGTTGATCTTGTCGTCCACGTCGGTGATGTTGCGCACATAGGTGACGTGCTTCGCACCGTAGAGATGCCGCAGCAGCCGATACAGCACGTCGAAGACGATGATCGGGCGGGCATTGCCGATATGGGCGTAGTCATAGACCGTCGGCCCGCAGACATACATGCGCACGTGGTTCGGATCGACGGGCGCGAAGGGCTCCTTCGTCCGCGTGAGCGTGTTGTAAAGGGTCAGGCCCTTCGACATGCGGCATCCTCCGGTTGCCCGCCGGCGCTGGAGGTTGTCCTTTTGAAGAGACGAGACGGCTCCGGCCAGCGAGTTGCGCTAGCGACAAATAATCCCGCAAATGAGCGTGAGCGTCTTCATTCCTCGACGTTTGCCCTCTTCCGGGCCGGTCGTCAAGAGCGATCAGGGGCAGCCGAGGCGATCCGCGAGATCGACGAAATCGGACGCCACGTAGTCATAGGCATTCTCCGCCCGCTGGTCCCGCGTCTCGTTCTCTCCATATTCGGTGGCGCGCAGAACGAAGGCGGTGCGCATCCCTTGAGCCGCGGCCGCGACGAGGTCGCTGTTATGCGCGGCGACCAGCATCACCTCTTGCGGAGACAGGCCGAGGGCGTCGCAACTGCGCAGATAGGCCTCCGGCTGGGGCTTGTAGGCGCGCGCGACCTCGGAACCGAGAATGGCGTCCCACGGCAGCCCCGCATTCTTCGCCATGTTGACCATCAGGGCGATATTGCCGTTCGACAGGGTGGCGATGATGAATTTCCGCTTCATCCGGACGAGCCCGGCGACCGCGTCCGGCCAGGGGGACAACCTGTGCCAGGCGCGATTAAGGTGATCCTTCTCCTGCTCGGAAAGGCCGTCGACGCCGAATTCCAGCAGGACCTCCTCGAGGTTTTCCCTGTGCAGCACGTCGAGCTTGACGAAGGGCCGCTCGCCGCTGCGGATCCGCGCCATGGCCGGCTGGTAGCGACCACGCCAGCTCAGGGCGAAGGCGTTCCAGTCGAGCGCATGGCCTTTTGGCGCGAGCGCCGCCTCGACCTCCCGCGCCACGCTCGCGCGCCAGTCGACCACTGTCCCGAAAACGTCGAAGGTCAGGGCCTTCACGGCGTCAGCGGTCGCCATGGCAAAGCCTCCGCATACCCATCCGCGACGAGCGAACGGCCGGCAACTCCGTCCGGTTCGAGCGCCGTTCGGCGGAAGCGGCTGCAATCAGACCTGCGTGCCCGTCTTCCTGAGCGTCCAGAGGCCCAAAAGCGCAAGAAGGACGAAAATCACATAGCCCGCCACCAGCGCCTGCGATTGCGTGGGGCAGACGGGCGACCGGATGAGCGCGTCCACGAGGGAGCAAGCTCCCAGCCCGACATTCAGAACGATCTGATTCATGGCGCATACTCCACGAAGGTACCCCCCAGGAGATGGATTCACCCCTTTGCTTACTCTGCGTCATGATCGCCCTTTTGATTTACAATCCCCTTAAGGCATTCAAGACAATTAGCGAAATTGCCCTACTGAATATTTCTGCGGCTTCCGCATCAGTTCTCGGTCGGCTCCGAAGCCTCCGCGGTCTCGCCGGCGAGAATCGGCCCCGTCGACACCACCGGCGGCGGCGCGAAGTTCCGCTTGCTCCCGTCAAATGCACACGCCGCCTGTCCCTCGCCTCCTCCGCAGAAATAGGTGTGGGTCACGTATTCGCTTTTCCCGGAGCCGAAGGAGCGGACGCTGACGCCCTGCCGGCCGAGGCCGCGGCTTGTCGGCACCACGTTCACATCAGCCGTGACGATCACGTCGCTGTTGTCATTAAGCAGCACGACGCTGGTTCGCCCCACTCCGAGCGCGGTGATCGAAATGCCGCGCTCTCCGAGGATCTGCGTGTCGGCCACCGCGGGATCCCCGATGATCACGAGGCCGACGGGCTCCTCGACCCTGAGGATCCGGACGAGGCCCGGCATCATTTCCACATCGACCACCACGGGCAGATCCACCTGCTGGGCCGAGGTGGGCGACACCAGAAGTGCCGCAAAGGCAATGGTGTAGAGAAAACGCATATCTCCCCCCTCGCTGCTGTATCTTCATGATGAGAACAGTTGATCGTTAAAATGTCGAGTCAGGGCTATTTGCAGTATTTCCAGCAATTGGGCAGCAGCGACACCGGCGGTCTCAGGAACCCCCGCCCTCCGCTAACGTTGGCGCGGGAAAGCTGGAGATTTTAACCATGATGACGAAAACATCCCGACGCCTGTCCGACGCAACGCCCGAGGCGACGACGCGGGAGATCTTGCGGCGCACGGCTGCGAGTATCCGCTGGCACGCGCATCACCCCGAACGAATCGATCGGCGGCTGCACCAGCTCGACGCGGAGTGGGATATCGAGCGGGTGCTCGCGGCCAACACGGCCACCCTGTCCATCACCGGCGCGCTGCTCGGCGCCTTCGTCGATCGCCGATTTCTCGCAATTCCCGTGGTCGCGGGAGGGTCCCTTCTCCAGCACGTGCTGCGCGGCTGGTGCCCAATGGTTCCCGTTCTCCGCAGCCAGGGCGTGCGAACCATGCGCGAGATCGGCGAAGAGCGATACGCGCTGAAGGCGCTGCGCGGAGATTTCGGCCAGATGGGACCAGTGGAACGCAGCAGAGACGACCGGGCAAGCCATGCGCTTCAGGCAGCCCGGATGTAGAAGATGATGGAAGCTTGACAGCCGATTCGCGCACTCAAGCTACATCTTGCGGATTTACTTGAGCTTTTATAGACACGCTTAGCAAAAGTGCTGAATGGCATACGATTGCAGTAGGTTCTTCCTACAAAAAATGGAACAATGGCGAGGCTCATGGTTTTGGTTAGGGGACAACGAAAAGGAGCTAAACCATGAAGCACGTGTTCTTCGCTGCGCTCCTCGGTTCCACGGCCATGATGACCGTGGGCGCGAGTGCGCAACAGGCCCAGCAGCAGCAGGGCCAACCTCAGCAGCAGCAGGCCCAGCCGGGTCAGGCGCAACAGGGCCAGATGCAGGCCGGACAGCAGGGTCAGCTGCAGGAAATGGCAATCTCCGACCTCATGGACAGCGAGGTCGTCGACCAGCAGGGCCAGACCGTAGGTACGGTCCTCGGCGTGGTCGAGCGTGCTGACCAGCAGTACGTCGTGATCGAGATGGAGCAGGACCAGCGTCAGGTCTACATGCCGCTCGACCGCGTGAACGTCCAGGACGGCCGGATCGTCGCACGAGTAGAGGGCGGCCAGATTGCGGAGGCCCAGGAATTCGGCGAGCAGCAGCAGGCCGAGTACCAGCAGGTCGAGGAAACGCAGCGCGTGCAGGTCCGCCAGCAGCAGGCGGGCATGCAGCAGCAGGCACCGCGTGACCCGACCGGCGCCTTGATCTCGGTCGATCAGCAGCCGGCGCAGGTCAGCGTACAGCAGCAGCCGCCGCAGATCATCGTCCGGCAATCGCCGCCGAACATCATCGTGCAGCAGTCGCAGCCCGAGATCATCGTCCGGATGCCCGAGCCGCAGGTCGCGGTGCGGCAGGCCGAGCCTCAGGTTCAGGTCGAGCAGGCCCAGCCTCGGGTCACGACGGATGATGCGCAGGCCATGGTCAGGACCGAGCAGGCACAGCCGCAGGTGAGCTTCGAGCGCACCGGCGAACCGCAGATCCAGTTCCAGGAAGAAGCCGGGCAGCCGCGCATCCGCATCGAGCGCATGGCGGAAGGCGAGCAGCAGCAGGCCCGGCAGCCGCAGCAGCAGGCTCAGCAGCAGCAGGGTCAGCAGCGCTCGGTTGTCCAGACCGAGCAGCAGCGGGCGCAGGAGCAGGACCGCTGGACGCAGGCGCGCGAGCGTTTCGGCGTCGGCCAGGAGCCGCAGGCGACGGGCGCGATCAGCGGCCAGGCCGAGCAGCTTCCGATCTCCGAGATCGAGGGCCGCGAGATCTACAACTTCCAGGGTGAGGAACTTGGTACGGCGGAGGGCGTGCTTCACGACGCGCAGGGCCAGCAGTACTTCGTGATCCTGTCCCATGGTGGTTTCCTTGGGCTCGGGGACGACGAGGTCGTGGTTCCCATGGAGCGGGTGTCGCTGCACGGCGACCGTCTCCTCGTCCAGGGCATCACCGAGCAGGATCTCGAGGCGATGGAAGATGCTGAGCGCTACACCCAGCTTCCGCGGGTCGAGGGTGATCAGGAGGTCCCCGTAATTCGCGCGAACTGAGTGAGCAGCAGCCGACGATCACGGCCCCGGCGCTCCGCGCCGGGGCTTTTTCATGCGTGATGGATCGCAAAGCCGAACCAGACGCCGCGAGCGACGTTGATCCCGCAATGGCCACGCCTCGCGGAAGGAGAACCTCATGCGCCTGATGCTCGTCGCCCTCGCCTCGGCCGGTCTCGCCTCAGCCGCGATCCCGAATGTTTCGCAGGCGCAGGAGGCCATCGCCGCCTGCGCGAGCCAGCAGGAACTGGAGCAGGTCCTGGCGAGCGACGGCCAGCTCGCGCCCGACGGCTGCCGAAATCTCGTGATCACGGATCTTGAATCCGATCATGGGCAGCTCTGCGTCCTCGACTTCAGCGCCGGGGAGGATCCGGGCGTGCTGGATCGCCTCGCCGACGCCGCCGTTCCCACGAAATGGTGGGTCTCCTGCGATGCCCTCGAAGCCGCCCGCCCATGATCTTCGATGACTGGAGCGCCATCCTGCGCGTCCTCGTGGTCGGCCCGCTGGCCTATATCGCCCTCGTCGTTGTCCTGCGGGTATCGGGGAAACGGACCCTCACGAAGTTCAACGCCTTCGACTTCGTCGTCACGGTGGCCCTCGGCTCAACTCTCGCGACCATCCTCCTCAACAAGGATGTGTCCCTCGTCGAGGGCATCGTCGCGCTGTCGCTCCTCGTCTTCCTGCAATACGCCATCACCTGGCTGTCGGTGCGGACGGACTGGTTTCAGGAATGGGTGAAGGCGGAGCCCACCCTGATCGCCCATGACGGCGCGTTTCTCGACGATACCCTGCGCCGCCAGCGGATCACGCGCGAAGAGGTCATCGCCGCGCTTCGCTCCTCGGGGCTCACCGAGATTTCCCAAGCCAGGTCGGTGATCCTCGAGACGGACGGCTCGATCAGCGTGATCCGCAAGGATTAGTTCCGCGCCGCAGCCCTCAGGTTTCGTGGATCCGGCTCGCCCCGAAGACGGACCAGCCCATGCGCTCGGACAGGATTTCGAGCGCGCGCGTACCAACGAGGGAGTTTCCGTTCTCGTCGAGCCCCGGAGACCAGATTGCGACCGAAGCTGTATTGGGAACAATGGCGAGAATGGCTCCGCTCACACCGCTCTTCGCGGGCATCCCCACGCGGAAGGCGAAATCCCCCGAGCCGTCGTACTGGCCGCAGGTCAGCATGAGGGAGCTGATGCGCCGGACGCGCCGGACTTCCCGCGCGCCGAGATCGTCGCGGGCGTCGATCCGGTCGAGGGTCAGGTAGCTCCCCGCCCGCGCGAGTTGCCTGCATGACAGCCGGACGGCGCATTGTCTGGTATAGACAGCCATTACCCGGTCCACCGAATGGCGCAGGTTGCCGAAGTTCTTTGCCAGATTGGCGAGCGCCCGGTTGGCATAGCCCCGCGCCTCGGACGCCAGAACGACCTCGTCGAGCGGCAGGGAGGGCTCTCCCGTCAGCTGTACGAGCCGCTCGCGCACGGGTTCGGGAACGCCATCCCCCTCCGCCCCGTCGAGCAGCATGTCGACGACCACCAGGGCGCCTGAATTGATGAAGGGGTTGCGCGGAATGCCCTTGTGGCGCTCGAGGTCGATGATGGAGTTATAGGGGTCGCCCGACGGCTCGCGCCCCACCCTCTTCCAGACGTCGTTGCCGAGCGCCTCGAGCGCGAGGGTCAGGGAAAAGACCTTGGAGATGCTCTGGATTGGAAAGGCTTCGTCGCACGCCCCGGCGACCTGGCAATGCCCCTGCCGGGTCAATACCGCCATGCCGAAAGCGTCGGGATCAAGGCTTCCGCTGCGTTCGTTCGGCTCTCCCCGATCCGTCATCGCGGCAGTTTCGCGCATGATCTCCGCGACCACGTTCGAAAGGCGCTCTATGTCGACCTCGTTTTCGTACCGTTCCATCCACCCTCTCCTGTGACGCTTGGGAAACCCCGGGATCGCCAGATTGGTTGCGCGATCCGGACGGGTCCTTCATCGATGCAAGCCGGGAATGGGCATAGGCGCGGTTGCGGGCGCGGCCCGGCTGTCCCAAGATAACTTCCCGCCCAATAGCGACACCGGAAGAATCATGAACCGTCCGTTCGACCCAGAAACTCTCGCCACCATGAAGTTCGGCATCGGTCAGAGCGTGCCGCGCAAGGAAGACCCGGTTCTGGTCAGGGGCGAGGGACGGTATTCGGACGACGTCAACCTTCCCGAACAGGTCTGGGCCGTCATGGTCCGCAGCCAGTATCCCCACGGCGTGCTCCGCAAGGTCGACAAGAGCGCCGCGCTCGCGATGCCGGGCGTTGTCGCCGTCTATACGGGCGCAGATCTCGCGGCGCGCGGCTATGGCGGCATTCGTTCCGCGATGTCCTTCAAGGACCCGGACGGGACACCGATGCGCAACCCCGAGCATCCGGCCTTTGCGATCGACCGGGTCCGCTTCATCGGCGACCCGGTGGCGATGGTCGTCGCGGAGACAGCGGCAGAAGCGCGCGATGCGGCGGAAGCCCTCGAGGTCGACATCGAGCCGCTCGACGCCGTCGTGCGGCCCGAGGACGCCCTTCGCGAAGGCGCTCCGAAACTCTATGACGAGCTTCCCGGCAACGAGGTGGTGCGCTTCCATTTCGGGGACGACGAAGCGGTCGAGAAGGCCTTCGCGGGCGCGGCGCACGTCACGCGCTTCTCCATCGTCAGCAATCGCGTGGTCGTGGCCCAGATGGAGCCGCGCTCGGCGATCGCGGAATACCAAGCGGGGACGGAACGCTTCACCCTGCATATGGGCACGCAAGGCGTCTTCGGCATGCGCGCCATGATCGCCAAGGACATCCTCCGCGTGAGCCCGGACAAGCTGCGCATCCTCACCGGCCATGTCGGCGGCTCGTTCGGGATGAAATCCGCCGTCTATCCGGAATATGTGGGCCTCCTGCACGCCGCCCGCGAGCTCGGCCGCCCCGTCAAGTGGACCGATACGCGCTCCGAGAGCTTCGTCTCCGACAGCCACGGCCGGGCCATCGAGCTCGACGCCGCGCTCGCCCTCGACGCGGAGGGACGCTTTCTCGCGGTCTCGCTCAAGGGCTACGCGGATATGGGGGCATATCTCATCCACGTCTCGCCCCTGTTCTCGACGCTCAACCTCGTCAAGAACGTGGTGAGCGTCTACCGCACGCCCCTCGTCCAGGTCGACGTGCGCGCCGCGCTCACGAACACGACGCCCATCGGGCCCTATCGCGGCGCCGGCCGCCCGGACGCCAACTACGTGATGGAGCGGCTGATCGACAACGCCGCCGCCGAGATGGGCCTCGACCGCATCGCCATGCGGCGGCTCAACCATATCACGCCGGACCAGATCCCCTATGCGACCCCGGCTGAGACCCTGTATGACAGCGGCGACTTCACCGCCCTGCTCGACAAGGCGGTTTCGGCGGCCGACGTCGCCGGCTTCGACAAGCGCCGGGAGGAGAGCGCCGCTCGCGGCATGCTGCGCGGACTCGGCATCGGCCAGTATCTCGAGGTGACCGCGCCGCCGGTCAACGAAATGGGCGGAATCCGGTTCGAGGAGGACGGCTCCGTCACTATCATCACCGGAACGCTGGATTACGGACAGGGCCACGCCACCCCGTTCGCACAGGTCCTCGCCAGCCGGCTCGGCGTGCCTTTCGACAAGATCCGGCTCCTCCAGGGCGACAGCGACCAGCTCGTCGCCGGCGGCGGCACCGGCGGCTCGAAGTCGATCATGGCGAGCGGCGCGGCGATCGTGGAGGCGAGTGACAAGGTCATCGAGAAGGGCCGCGAGATCGCAAGCCTGGTGCTCGAGGCGAGCGCCGCCGATATCGACTTCAAGGAGGGCCGCTTCTCGATCGTCGGCACCGACCGGGGAATCGACATCATGGATCTTGCCGCTCGGGTGCGCGAGGGCCTGACCCTGCCCGGCGGCGAGCCCGCGAGCCTCGACGTCTCCCACGTGCACGAGAGCGCTCCCTCGGCCTATCCCAACGGCTGCCACGTCGCCGAGGTCGAGGTCGACCCGGAAACCGGGATCGTGCGCATTGACCGCTATCTCGCCGTCAACGATTTCGGGACGGTCGTCAATCCCATGCTCGTGGCGGGCCAGCTCCATGGGGGCGTCGTGCAGGGCTTCGGGCAGGCGATCATGGAGCGGACCGTCTATGACGAAAGCGGACAGGTCGTGACCGGCTCGTTCATGGACTACGCCCTGCCCCGCGCGGAGGACGTGCCCTCCTTCGCGGTCGAGAACCATCCGGTTCCGGCAACGACGAACATCCTGGGCGCGAAGGGCTGCGGCGAAGCCGGCTGCGCGGGGTCGCTTCCCGCCATCATGAACGCCCTCGTCGACGCGCTGCGCACGCGCGGGGTCCATCACCTCGATATGCCGGCGACGCCGCAGGCGGTCTGGCGCGCGCTGCAGCAGGCCGAGGGCTGAGCTACAGCCCGTAACTTCGCACCAGCGACCCGGCGACGAGGCCCCAGCCGTCGACGAGCACGAAGAAGATCAGCTTGAACGGCAGGGAGACCGTGATCGGCGGCAGCATCATCATGCCGACCGACATCAGGATCGAGGCCACGACGAGGTCGATGATCAGGAACGGGACGAAGAGCAGGAAGCCGATCTCGAAGGCCCGGCGCAGCTCCGAGATCATGAAGGCTGGCACCAGGACATGGAGCTGGACATCCTCCGGCCCCTGAAGGTCGGTCTGGCCCGCCATATCGACGAACAATTCCAGATCCTTCTCGCGCACGTGCCGCAGCATGAAGACGCGAAACGGTTCGATCCCGCGCTGGAAGGCCTCTTCCTGCGTGATCTCGCCCGCCAGGAGCGGTTCTACGCCCTCGCGATAGGATTCCTGCAGCGTCGGCGCCATCACGAAGGCGGTGAGGAACAGGGCGAGGCTGACGATGACGCCATTGGGCGGCGCGGTCTGCGTGCCGATCGCCGAGCGCAGCAGGGAGAGAACGACCACGATCCGGGTGAAGGACGTGATCATCACCAGGATCGAGGGCGCGAGCGCCAGGATCGTGATGAGGGCGACGAGCTGGAGCGCCCGCTCCGTCACGCCGCCCTCCGGCCCAAGATCAAGCGTAAGCGACTGGGCCTGCGCCGAAGCACCGAAGAACAGGACGAGGCATAGGGCGGGGGCGAGCGGCAGCATGATCCGCCACGCGTTCCCCGCGATGCTCCTGTTCGTCCCCCGCCCCGCCATCTAGGTTGATTCGCCCGTCCCTCGTGTCCGGGGAACGGTGCGATGCGGCGCTGGCGCTTGCAAGCGCCGGGCGGGCGCCGGACTGGCGTTCAGGAGCTTTTCGGATCCTTTTCAACAGTTCGTCCGAGCAGGCGGGCGAATTCCGCCTCGATCTCGTCCACGGAGAACGGATCGATCGGGCTCCGCTTCTCCTCGCGCGGCTCCCCGGACGGTGCGGCTTCGGCGGCCGGCTCCGGGCTTTCGCTCGCGATGGACGGCTCTTCATGCCCGTTCATCGCATGGCCGCCGGTTTCGCGGCCGGCCCACCGATCCGCCTCCCGATGCTCCTCCTCGTCGGCCGAGCCCGTTTCCGCCAGCGGCTCCGGTTCCGGCTCACCCGCAACAATGGCGGGATGCTCCTCGACCTCCGCATAAGCGGGAGCAGTCATCTCCTCCGGAGGGGCTTCTGCGGCAGGCTCCGCGGTCTCCTCCATGCCGGCTCGACCGGATTCCGCGTCGGGAGCGGGCTCGACGCGCAGGTCCATCCGCAGGGCTTCCTTGGAAGGAAGCTCCATGGGCGGAAGCTCTGTCACCACGTCGACCGGCTCTTCGCCGATCACCGTCTCCTCGGCGGCAGCTGCCCGCTCCTCCTCGCCGACGACTGGCGCGAACCGGACGGGCTCCGCGGCAACGGCTTCCTCCGGCTCAGCGGCTGAATCCGCCGATGCTGGGGTCTCCTCCGGCTCGATCGCTCCATACGGGCGCGGTGGGACCGGCGTCGCGGGAGTGTAGGAAGGAGCCGGCTCCTCCTTCGGCGCATCCTCCCGCTCCTGCGAAAAGGCTGCGAGGGGCGGCGGCGTGACCGCAGGCTCATAGCGCCGCGGCGTGCTCGCCAGCGCATCGCGGGCCTCCTCTGCCCCGGACGAGGCGGAGGCCGAACGAGCCGGGGCCGGGGCGACCGGACGCTTCAGCGCGGCCTCGAGTTGCTTCGCCATGTCCGAGAGGATGAGGTCGTCCTGCGGACGGGGGGTCCGGGGCGCGGGCGAAGGCGCGGGAGAGGACGAAGGCGCAGAAGCAAACGGAGAGCCTGACGGCTCGCCGACAGGCTGTTCGTCGCCTCCGGCGGCAGGAGCGAATTTCGGCTGTGGACGCTGCGCCATGAGGTCCGGCGGCACAGGCGTCGCCCGCGACCGGGGCGGGAACGGCGGCATTGGCGCCGCCGGTTTCTCCTGCTGGCGGCCAAAACCGAAGAGGCCGCGCTTCGGCTCGGGCTCTGCCGCGGCAGGCGCGGGGGCCGGCGAAACGGGCTGCGCAGCCTCGGCAAGGACGGCGGCGGGCGGCTCCTGCCTCGCCTCCTGCGCCGGCGATGCCGGCGCAGGCGGGGCAGGCGGTCTTGCGAATGGCGGCGACGCGCTCTCCCGTGCGGCTGAATCGGCGGCGGGCTTCAGGAACGGCGGAGGCGTCACCGAAATGGCCGGCGAACCTTCCGCCTGCGGCCCCTCGGCAACCGACGAAGCAAAAGCGGGAGCGGGAGGCTGCGGCGGCTCCGAAGCCTGAAGCGGGGCCTGCACCGGCTGCGGAGCCTGTGGACGCTGCGGCGGGCGCTGCTCGCGCGGGGGCTGGAATGCCGGGTCGCCCGGCGGCCTCGCCAGTTGCGGGTCGAGAGCGGCCGCGGCGGGCGCCGGCTCGAAGACCGGGCGGGACGGCGCGGGCTCGACCGGGCCCTCAAGCTGCGCCGTGCGCTCGCTCTGGAATTCGGCGGGATGCCCGGCGCGCGCGGGCACGCGAACGATGTTGCTCTCGACGACAAGGTCGTTGGGCCCGCCGAGCATGACGAGATGCTCGACATTGTCGCGCCGCAGCAGGACGAGCTGGCGCTGCCGGTCGAGATCGTAGACATCGACGATCCCCAGGCGCGGCTGCCGCGTGCGGCCCCGATCCTGGCCCGCAAGCGAGAATCTGTTGCCGCCGATACGCTTCAGCACGAAGGCGAAGAGCGCGAGCAGGGCGGCGATGATCGCGAAGGCGACCACATACTGAACGACGGGAGAGACTTCGAAGCCGAGCATTGAATGACACACACGCTCTTGGTGAGACCGCGCGAACCCTTTCGCGCACTTCAAGCGAAGACGTTATCGCCTTCAAAACGGGACTAGGCAACCGCTTGATCGGTTTCAATCGCGGAAAAGAGGCATTTGAGTGTCTTCCTTAACCTGCCGTTAACCATGAGTGCGGCAATTTTTGCCCAGTTCACCCCGGAGAACCGCCTTGTCAGCCGCCGGTCTGCCGCTCATCGAGATGCTCAAGACGCGCATGCACTGGCATCAGGCGCGCCAGAAGGTTCTCGCGGAGAATGTCGCGAACGCGGACACGCCGGCCTTCAAGCCCAACGACGTCGCCGCGCCGAGCTTCGGCCCGGGCGGGCGCCCCGTCGGCGGATCGCTGGCGGTGATGCGCACGAACGCCGCACACCTGACGGCGCAGACAGGCCGGCCCGGCTTCGACGAACGCGCCGCCTCGCGTTTCGAGGTCCGTCCCAGCGGCAATGCCGTCAATCTCGAGGAAGAGATGCTCAAGGTCGCGCAGAACCAGTCGGACTACCAGCTCGCGGCCTCGCTCTACCAGAAGAGCATGCAGATGCTGCGCACGGCGATCGGCAGACGATGAGCGAGGACTAGCCCATGGACTTTCTCAAGACCATTTCAGTCGCGGCCGCCGGCCTGAAGGCCCAGTCGGGCCGCATGCGGGTCATCGCCGAGAATATCGCGAATGCGAATTCGACCGCCGCGACGCCTGGAGGCGATCCCTATCGCCGCAAGATCCCGACCTTCGTCAACAGCTTCGACCGGGAGCTGCAGGCGCATGTGGTCAAGCTCGGCCGGGTCCGCGCCGACGAAGGCGCGTTCCGCACCCGCTTCGACCCCAACCATCCCGCCGCCGACGAGAAGGGCGAGGTCAACCTGCCGAACGTCAATTCCCTCGTGGAGCAGATGGACATGCGCGAGGCGCAGCGCAGCTATGAGGCCAATCTCAATCTCGTCACCGCAACCCGCCGCATGATCTCGCGCACGATCGAGATCCTGCGGGCCTGACGTCTTTTGCCGAGGAGGCACGCATCATGGCCACCACCGCATTCGCCGCCGGCGCATACGCCGCCACCCAGGGGCTCGGGCAATCGCTCGGGACGGGGGCGATCGGCAAGGCCTCGACCGGGGCCGACCGGCCCGACTTCGCCGCGATGCTGCAATCCGCCGTCGGCGGCGTCGCCGAGGCCGGCCGAAACGCCGAAGTCCAGGCCGCCGCCGCGGCCGCGGGCAATGCCGACATCGTCGATGTCGTCACCGCCGTCGCCGAGAGCGAGGCGGCGCTCGAAACCCTCGTGGCCGTGCGCGACCGCATGATCCAGGCCTACGAGGAAATCATGCGCATGCCGATCTGACGGAGAATCGCACCATGACCGGGTCCCTCATCCTCGACATCGCCCGCGACGGCATCTTCACCTTCCTGAAGGTCGGGGCGCCCGCCATGCTCGTGGCGCTGGGGGTCGGTCTCGCAATCTCACTCGTCCAGGCGCTGACGCAGATCCAGGAGCAGACGCTGGTCTTCGTGCCCAAGATCATCGCCGTCTTCGCCTCGCTGCTCGTCTTCCTGCCGCTGATGAGCGACGCCCTCGCCACCTACATGACCCGGATCGCGGAACGCATCGTCTCGGGCGGCTAGAAAGGGTCGGACATTGTCGGCCCCGCTGCTTCCTGTGAGGCGTGACCATTTTTTCGAGTCGAGCTCGCGCCTCGTCCTCGCGAAACGGTTATCGTCTTCGCCCATGGACCTGCTGATTCCCGAGATCGCGATCGCCTTCCTGCTCACCTTCGCGCGGGTCGGCACGCTGGTGATGCTGCTGCCGGGGATCGGCGAGCAGGCCCTGACCACGCGCGCGCGGCTGAGCTTCGCGCTCCTGCTGGCGCTCGTCATGTTCCCCGCGACGCGCCTGATCCTCCCCGTCGAGGGAACGGACGGTCCGGGGCTGATCACGCTGCTGATCGGCGAAGTGCTGATCGGGTTCGTCCTCGGCCTGGCCACGCGGCTGGTGATGGGGGCGCTCCAGACCGCCGGTACGATCATCGCCCAGCAGATGGGCCTCGGCTTCGCCATGACGGTGGATCCGTCCATGGGCGGCCAGCAGGCGGCGATCGGCAACTTTCTCTCGCTCCTCGGCGTGACGCTGATCTTCTCGACGGACATCCACCATCTCGCCATCGCCGCGATCCGCAACAGCTACGAGCTCCTGCCTCCCGGGGGCGTGCCTGCCGCCGGGGACGCCGCCGCGCTCGGCGTGCAGGCGGCGGCGCGCGGCTTCAGCCTCGCCATCCAGATTTCGGCCCCCTTCATCGTTTTCGGCATCCTGTTCAATCTCGGGCTTGGCGTGCTCTCGCGGCTGATGCCGCAATTGCCGGTCTTCTTCCTCGCCATGCCCGCGACCATTCTTGCGGGCATGATCATCCTGCTTGCGATCGTCGGCGTGATGATGGGCGTGTTCCTCCAGGACATCGGCGATTTCCTTCGCGAAATCGGCGGGATGTGAGGAGGCGACATGGCCGAGGAGACCGAAAAGGACGATCGCACAGAAGAACCAACGCAGCGAAAACTCGACGAGGCGATCAAGAAGGGCGATGTCGCCAAGAGCCAGGAACTCAACGCGCTGTTCGTCCTCGGCGGGCTCGCAATCGCGATCGCGGTGCTCTCGAAGCCGGTGGCGCTGGACCTCGTGGACTACATGCGCGCCCTCCTGATGAACGCGCACCAGGTGCCTCCGGACGCAGCCGGCATGTTCAATGTGGGCCGCAACGCGCTCCTCGTCATGCTCGGCGCGCTGACGCTCCCCTTCATCTTCCTGATGTTCGCCGGCATCGCCGGGGGGGCGGTCCAGCACCGCTTGCTCTGGACTGTCGATCCCCTCCAGCCGAAGCTCGAGCGCATTTCGCCCATCAGCGGCGCGAAGCGCATCTTCGGCAAGGAAGCCCTGGTCAACTTCACGAAGGGCCTGCTCAAGATCGCCATCGTCGGCGCGCTTGCGACCGCGATCCTCTGGAGCGAGCGCGACCAGGTCGATCTTCTCGTCCAGCTTGATCCGTCGCGGATCGGCGGGGCCGTCCAGGTCCTCGCCGTCAAGCTCATGATCGGCATCCTCACGCTGTTCTTCTTCGTCGCGATCGGGGACGCGATGTACCAGCACATGACCTGGTACCAGCGCCAGCGCATGACCCGAAAGGAACTGCAGGACGAATACAAGAACACCGAGGGGAATCCCGAGGTGAAGGCGAAGATGCGCCAGCTGCGCGTCTCGCGCGTGCGCCGCCGGATGATGGCCTCGGTCCCGGATGCGACCGTCATCATCACGAACCCGACCCACTACGCCGTTGCGCTGAAATTCGAGAAGGGGATGCAGGCGCCGGTCTGCGTCGCCAAGGGCGTCGACAGCCTCGCGCTGCGCATCCGCAAGCTCGCGACCGAGCACGACGTTCCCATCGTGGAGAATCCGCCCCTCGCCCGCGCACTTCACGCGACCGTGGAGATCGAGGAGGAAATCCCGGTGGAACACTACAAGGCCGTGGCCGAAGTCATCGGTTTCGTCTTGCGGCTGCGTCGCTATAAGGCATAACAGACGATCATCCAGGCGGTATTCTCATCCATGGCTCAGACGAGCGAAAAGCCCCGCAACGCCATCGACCGGTCGGAGAAATCCGGCAATATCTGGCTGTTGATCCTTCTCGCGGTCGTTCTTCCGGCGGCGTTTCTGGGGCTCGGCTTCGTCACGGGCGAACAGGCGCGGCCGCTGATCATGGGGCTGCTGGCGCTGATGGGCGTCGCCGGCGTCTTCTTCATCGCCGCCTATGCGATCGGCGCGCTGCAGTTCGCCGGGCAGGCGGGCCGCAACGACCTGACCAAGCTGATGGCGGACAGTTCCTCCGAAGGGCTTCTCGTCGTCGAGGATAACGGGCGCATCGTCTACGCCAACGAGGCCTATCTCGCCTTCGCCGGGGCGGGAGACCTCGCCGAGCTCAAGACGGTCGAGCGGCTCTTCGTCGGAGCTCCGGAGGTCTCGGAGGCGATCTACCGCCTGGCGCAGGCGGCGCGCGAGCAGCGGGCCCTTGCAGAGGAGATCCGCCTCTCGCCGGCCCTCGGCAGCCGCGACGATTTCGGCTGGTACCGGGTTCGCGTGCGCCCCCTGCCCCGCCCCGGAGGCGCGTCGGCCGTCCTGTGGAGCGTCGCCGACGTCACCCACGAGCGCGAGCGCCACGAAAACGTCTTCCAGGAGCTTCAGCACGCGATCGACTATCTCGACCACGCGCCGGCGGGCTTCTTCTCGATCGAGCCCGACGGCTCGATCGCCTATATCAACGCGACGCTGGCGGCCTGGCTCAATCACGACCTCGCCAAGGTCGGCTCGGGCGGCCTGCGCCTCGAGGACGTGCTGCCGGCGAATGTCGTGGCGATCATGACGACGATCACGGGCGCTCCCGGCGAGGTGCGCACCGAGACCCTCGATCTCGACATGCGCCGCCGGGACGGGCAGGCGCTTCCCGTGCGGATCTATCACCGCGTGGCCTTCGGGCAGGAGGGAGAGCCGGGTTCCTCGCGCACCCTCGTCCTCAACCGCTCGCCTGGCGAAGAGGGCGGCGCGGAGGGGCAGCGCGCGGCGGAAGTGCGCTTCGCCCGCTTCTTCAACAACACGCCCGTCGCCATCGCAACGCTCCAGCGCAACGGCAAGCTCCTGCGCACCAATGCGCCCTTCGCCCGCCTCTTCGGCCCAGGCCAGCGCGGCGGCGAGGAAGGGCCGAACCTGCTCGATCACATCGTCGAACGCGATCAGGAAGCCCTCGCCGCCGCCCTCAACGCCGCCGCCGACGCCCGCTCCGGCGTCGCCCCCGTCGACGTCTCCCTCGCAGGCGAGGGCACCCGCTCGGCGCGCATCTGGCTCAGCCCGGTGGACGAGGCGGAAAGCGACGGCGAGGCGGTCATCGTCTACGCCCTCGACACCACCGAGCAACGCCAGCTCGAAAGCCAGTTCGCGCAGGCGCAGAAGATGCAGGCCGTGGGCCAGCTCGCCGGCGGCGTCGCGCACGACTTCAACAACGTCCTTCAGGCCATCATCGGCTATTCCGACCTGCTCCTCGCCAATCACCGCGCGACGGACCCGGCCTTCCAGGACATCATGCAGATCAAGCAGAACGCGAACCGGGCGGCCAGCCTCGTGCGCCAGCTGCTCGCCTTCTCGCGCCGGCAGACGCTGCGGCCGGAAGTACTCAATCTCGGCGACGTGATGTCGGATCTCTCGATGCTGCTCAAGCGCCTGCTCGGCGAGCGGGTCGATCTCGACCTTCGCCATGGGCGCGACCTGTGGCCGATCAAGGCGGACGTGAACCAGTTCGAGCAGGTCGTCGTCAATCTCGCCGTCAATGCCCGCGACGCGATGCCGGAGGGCGGCAAGCTCACGATCCGCACCGCCAATGTCGAGGCCCAGGAGGCCGGTGCGCTCAATCTCACCGGCATGCCGGCAGCGGACTACGTGATGGTCGAGGTCTCGGACACCGGCTCCGGCATCCCGCCCGACGTGATGGACAAGATCTTCGAACCCTTCTTCACCACAAAGGAAATCGGCAAGGGCACGGGGCTCGGCCTTTCGACGGTCTTCGGCATCGTGAAGCAGTCGGGCGGCTTCATCTATGTCGATTCGCATGTCGGCGAAGGCACGTCCTTTCGGGTCTTCCTCCCGCGCCATGTGCCCAGCAGCGACGCAGTGGAGGAAAAGCCCGAGGCGGCGAAGAAGCAGGCGACCGACCTCACGGGCCAGGGCGTGATCCTGCTCGTCGAGGACGAGGATCCGGTCCGCGCCGTGAATTCCCGCGCGCTTGCCGCGCGCGGCTACACGGTGCTCGAGGCGGCATCAGGGATCGAGGCCCTCGAGGTCATGGCCCAGCAGGCGACCCCGGTCGATCTCGTCGTCTCTGACGTGGTCATGCCGGAGATGGACGGCCCGACGCTGCTGCGGGAGCTGCGGGGCCAGTATCCGCATCTCAAGGTCATCTTCGTCTCGGGCTATGCCGAGGACGCCTTCAGGAAGAACCTGCCCGAGGGCGAGGAATTCAACTTTCTCCCCAAGCCGTTCTCGCTCAAGCAACTCGTCGAGACGGTCAAGGAGGTGATGGCGCGTTGAGCGTATCCTCCGGCGCCGCCCCCTCTCCCCCGGAGAGCGCGTGGCGCAGCAGGGCCACATCCGCTTCCGCCGAGCGGATCGCCGCGAGGAGCTTGCGGCGCGTCTGGTCGCTCGCGCCCCTATAGGCGCGGCAACGCTCCCTTGCGATCCTGAGGCGATCCTGCGCTCTGGCGAGATCGCCCTCCGTGACGCCAGTTTCCTCCGCGGAACTCAATGAAGGACACCCTGGACAGGCATGGCCTCGCTGGCGTTCCGCGCCTCGCGTAGCTCCCCGATCGCACGAGCGGCGGGTTCCACGGCAACGAGCAGGCGCTCGGGAAGCGCCGCCCCGGTGATGCGGCGCGCCAGCCTCAGAACGTCCGCCTCGTTGCGCCCCACAGCGCCGAGGAGCTGCATGAGCTCCTTCTCGTCGCCGGTGAGACGGCAGCACGTCGCGGGAAGAAAGCGCCAGGCGGCGACGCGCTCGATCCGCAGCGCGCGCATCAGGCCCGCCATGGCCCCGACGAATGCCGGCGCGGCCTCATGGCCGACTTCGCGCTCGGCATGATCGAAAGCCGCGTCCCAGCACGCGGCGTCGCTCGTCATCGCGGCGGCGGCTACGAACCGCAGCACCGCCAGGGCGAGGGCGTCGAGGTCGTCGGTGCATACCTGGTCGATACGCTCCAGACCATCGCTCTTCAAGCCGCCATTCGGACAGGCTTGCCCGGCCGCTTCGGCCCGGCGAGTTCCGCAACGGCTTTGAGAGGCGTCGTCGCGCGAAGCATCATCCTCGGCATCGCCGAGGCGGCGGGAGGCTTTGAGTTTTGGCATCGATCTTCTCAAACAGCGGGTTCAAGGCCCGGAGGTTGATGACGCGGCAGGAGCCGCTGCCGGCAATGTTTCGGCAGCGCGCTCCTCAAGTCAACAAAAAACGTATTGATATCAAGAGATTAGAATTGGAATGATGACAAACTGGACATCATCCCGCGCCGGTTCCGGGAGCACGCGCTGAAAGTTCGTTGTCCCCGGCAGCGTCTTCGCCCGCTGCGTCGTCAGGAGGCGCGCCGACCTCCGCGCCCGGAACAATTCGATCGCGCAGGGCCGGCGCCCGCGGGCGCGCGGAGAGCGCCGCGTCCGGGTACCTCTCCCGGTACGCGTCCAGAAAATCGGCGAGCGTGTCGGCGCTCGTCGCCCGCTTGGCGATGTCGCGAAAGGCTTGGGTGGAGGACACGTCCGGGGTGGTCGCCAGGGCGAAGACGCGGGAATCCTCGGAATTCGCCATTTGGTCGATGAACTTTGCGCGCAGGCGGTCGAGGCCGATCGCCTCGCTTCCCAGCGAATAGGCGATCGCGGCGCGCAGCACGTCCGTGCGCTCGCGCTCCGTGAGAGGCTCCTCGTCCTGCCAGCGTGTTCCCAGCAACTGCTCGTGCGCCTCGCCCGCCTCTCGCCAGCGCCGGCCGGTCCAGTAGATGTCGGCGCGCAGGCGATCGACCTCCGGCCCCGTCTCGCCGTCGAGAACCTCAAGGGCGAGATCGGTGCGCGAGAGATCCGACAGGGCGCGCGCCTCGAGCAGCATCCGCGCCCGCTTGATCGCCACGGGAAGCTCGGGCAGCCGCGTCTCGCGCAGGACTTCCAGCGCCTCGAGGGGCATGTTCTCCATCAGATAGACGGTCGCAAGACGCGCCGCCACCGTGGAGCGCGCCGCGCCGTTCAGCCGGTTGTCGATCTGGTGCCGCAGGAGCTCGGCCGCCTTGTCGAGCAGGTCGAGTTCCACGAGGCGATCCGACAGGCGGCGCACGATCTCGTCGCCGCGCCTGCCGATCGGCAGGAAATCGCGAAAGTCGAAGAAAAGGGCGACCGCGTCGATCCGGCTCATCTTCGCGGCGAGATCCCCGAGGAATATCTCGTCGAATATGCGGGCGGTCTCCTCGTGGAGGGTCAGGGTGATCGGATGGTCGGGAAAATGAAGATTGGCGTTGCGCGTGGCGAGGAAGGCCTCGCGCCACCGCCCCTGCTCCGCATAGAGGCGTCCGAGCAAGCCGATCGACTCGATTTCCGCATGGTCGCCGCGCCATGACACGGCCAGGGTTTCGAGTCGTCCGATCGCGTCGTCGAGGCCAATTGCGTTCGACTTGAGCGCCAGGTCCACCGCGCGCCAGGTGGCCTCGGCGGCGTAGGGCCGCGCACCCTCCCTCGCGACGCGTTCGAAGCTGGCAAGCGCCGCCTCCGGCCGACCGAGGCCGGCATCGAGCCGCGCAGCAAGCAGATCGACCGCATCCCGCGAGACGCTGCCGGGAGCCAGCAGGCCGATCATCGCCAGTTCCCGTTCAGCGAAAGGAAATTCCCCCAGTTCGAGCGCGGCCTGGACCGCGCTCGCGCGCATCCTGCCCTGGAGGTCGTCGGGGTAGGCGTCGAGCATCATCCGCGAGCGGCGGAAGTCCTGCAGCGCGACCTGCCAGCGCCCTTCGAGCGCCGCCAGATGGGCCCGCCACAGGACGGCCTCGGGATCCTGCTCGAGCGCCGGGTCGGAGAGCATCGCCCGCGCTTCGGCAAAGCGCCCGAGCGCGGTCATGGCGATGGCGCGCAGCAACACGAAATGCGGATCTTCTTCCGCGGCCGCGTCTTCGTTGCGCACGAAATCGAGGACAGCGGCCGCCTCGGCCGCCAGTTCGTTGGCGACGAGGAACCGGGCAAGATCAAACCGCGCGGCCATGCGGCCAGAGGGCGGCGCTTCGAGAACCGCGCGGATCAGTTCGCGCTGGCGGTCACGAACGACGCCGCGCCGCATGTCGTCCCATTCCGCCCGGTCGATCAGCGGGTCTTCCGGCAACGCCTTCGCAGCGGCCGCGGCCTCCGCGTCCGGGAGGCTCATCGTGAGCCCCGCCCCGCGGCCGATCACCACGTCGTCGATCTCCGTGCGAACGAGAAGGTCATCGGCCTGGGCGACGATCGCCAGCCCATGCGCGGTCGGCAGGAGCTGGAACTCGACCAGGCGCTGCAGCTTGGCGATGTTGCGGGCATCGCCCGCCGCAGTCACCACCGCGATCCGCTCGCCGGTCTCAGGCGCGTCGAGCCAAAGGACGCCGGAGGCACCCGCCAGCGGAACGCGCATGACGCTGCGGCCGCTGTCGTCGAGATCGCGAACGGGAGCAAGAGGCTGCGCCGCCGACTGCGCGATGTCGCCGATGGTCAGGACCCAGCCCTCTCCCTCGGGGAAGAGCCGCACAAGCTCCGGCGACGGCAAGGTCATCCGCGCGGTGACGAAGGCCCCTTCCCGCTCCACGGCGTCGAGCGAGGCGTAGCGCTCCGAGCCAGGAGGAAACGGGGCGACGCTCAATGGAATCCCGGAGTCGAAGACCACACGAAGCACGTCGGCGTGCAGGAACGCGGCCGCCGGAGGCGTCCCGCCGAAGTCGAAGACGACGCGCAAGCCCTCGGTGCCGACTTCAGCCTCTGCAATGGCTTCGTCGGGCGGTTCCGGCGCCACTTCCACGCGTTCCTCGACCACCATCGGCGTCTCGCGGACCAACTCGACTTCCACGGCGGGCCCCTCATCGAGCGGCTTCCCCTCGCGCTGCGGGGGAAGCGGCGGCGGGTCGAGGGCGACGATGACCTCCGGTCCGCCGACGTCCGGGGCCGGATCGACCGGCGCGACATCGACCACGAAATTGCGCTCCTCGTGGAAGCCGCGCGCGCGATATCCGTCCTCGAGGAAAATTCTCACAAAAAGGGATCCCTCGACCCGCTCCTCCTCCACCACGCGCACGCCCGGCACGGTGGAAAGCGGACGTTCGGGCGCGAGTTCGAAAGGCTCGTCGAAGCGCAGCTCGAGGCCGTTCGCACTGCTTCGCTCCGTGATCGGGGCGAAGACCGGGGGCTCGAAGATCATTCGCGCGAGGGTCGGCAGTTCCGCGACGCGCACCGGCAGGCTCTGGACGTCCGCGGCGAGCCGGCGGGCGCGATCCCCCGCGAAGCGCGCTTCGGCCTCCCGCGCGCGACGGGCGAGCTCCGCCACGACCTCGGGAGGCAGGCCCGGCGGCAGCCCGGTCCAGCGTTCGGGGAGGAGGTCGATGAAGACCCTTTCGCCCGCTTCAAGAACGCTCACGCGGAAATTCTGCGTCAGCGCCATGCGCATCCCGGTTCCGTCGGGATCGCGCCGGAGCACGGATACGAATGACGGCATCTGCTGGGCAAGCCGTTCCTGCCCTATCGTCACCTTGTTGCCGAAGCGCACCACGAGGATGCCGTTGCGCGCCTCTGCGCTCACGGGCGTCTCCTCGTCGAAGACGAGTTCGATGCGGCCGAAGCCGTCGGCCTGCGTGCCGCTGACCGCCGCGCCGACCGCGCTCGCCGGCCCGCAGGCGGCGAAGAGGACGGCGATCATGACGGTCAGGATGCCGGCATAGCGAAAGAAGAGATCCCCGCCACGCCTGCGAAAACTGGGCATCGTCGCCTGCACCTCGTTACGCATCACAGTTCGGAGAAGGCGCGGCGCGCCTGCCCCTCCCCATCCATAAACGGTCACGGCTAACGGGGCCTTAATCGGCGTGACTGGTCAGGATGACGTTGCCCTGCGGCAAGTATGGTCTTATCCCTTGCCCATGCGCAATTCCCGAGAGCAGCCGCGCGGATCGCCGGCGACGGAAAGCTTGCCGGAAGTTCCGTCCGGCGGCTTTGCGCTCCTGTGGATCGCCTCGGTTCTCGTCCCTCTCCTCATTCTCGTGGTCGCCGCGGCGTGGAGCTGGACCGGCACGGAAGAGGATGCGCGCATCCGCGCCCTGCGTACGGTCGACATGCTTCACGAACATGCGCTCCGCTCTTTCGAGACGCAGGAGGCCATCCTCGAGGCAATCGACCAGCGGCTCGAGGGGATGGAATGGGATGAAATCGCCCGATCGCGAGACGTCCACGAGTTCCTGGCGGCCCTCGACCGCCGCTCCCTGCCCTCCGGCGGGATCGTCCTGGTCGCGCCGGACAAGCAGATCGTCGCCGGCAGCGCGCGCTATCCCTTCGAACCGATCGACGCGAGCGATCGCGAATATACCGTCGACCATGCCCATGACGAAGCGGGAACGCTCATCGGCCAGACGGTCATTTCCCGCCCGCGAGGAACGCGAGTCTTTCCCATCAGCCGCCCCCGCAGGCTGGGGGCGACGGGCAGCGGCTGGATCGTCGCATCCTTCAGGCCCGGCTATTTCGAGGAATTCTATCGCTCTGTCGCCGAACATGAGCGCGACCTCGTCTCCCTCATGCGTTCCGACGGCGTCGTGCTCGCGGACACGAATGTCCCGGAAGGCGAGATCGTGGGGCTCTCAGGGGAGAGCTTTGTAACGGCGGTCCGGAACAGCCCGATTTCCGGGATCATCCCGAACCAGCGCGGCGAGGACGGGGTCGACCGCATGCTCGCCTATCGCGTGCTCAGCGGCTATCCGCTTTACGTCGTCTACGGTCTCAACCGCGACGTGATCGTTGCGGCGTGGCTGCGCGACGTCGCCGCCTATGCCGCGATATGCCTGCTGGCGGCGCTGCTGCTCCTCGCCCTGACGAGCCGGGTCCAGCGGGCGGTGCGCCGCGAACGGGTCGCGCTCGCGGAAACCCGGGTGGAGATGGAACGCCGCGCCGAAGCCGAATCGCGTCTGCTCCACGCCCAGCGCGTGGACGCGCTCGGGCGCGTCGTCGGGGGCGTCGCCCATGACTTCAACAACATCGTGCAGGCGATGAAGGGAGGCGCGGCCCGCGTCAGCAGGCGCGCCGACGATCCGGACGAGGTGCGGCGCGTCGCCGCCCTGATCGACTCCACGGCCGCCCGCGGCGCCCGCCTGATCGCGCGGATGCTGGCCTTCGCGCGCCGCGAGCAGGGCCGCACCCAGCGCTTCAAACCAGGGGGCGCGCTCAGGGAAATCGGCGAGTTTCTCGACGAGACGATCGGTTCAGGCTACCGCGTCGCCCTCGACATCGCCGAGCCGCTCCCAGCCATTGAGGCGGACCACGCGGAGTTCGAGACGGTGATCGTCAACCTCGTGCTCAACGCACGCGACGCGATGCCCGGCGGCGGGACGATCACGGTGACGGCGCAAACCGATATCCCGGCTGCGGAAGACACCGAGCCGAGCAGCGCGCAGGCCGGCCCCTATCTGACGGTCACCGTCTCCGATACCGGCGAGGGCATGGACGAGGAAACCCTGGCCCGTGCAGGCGAGCCGTTCTTTACCACGAAACCTCCCGGAAAGGGGACGGGCCTCGGCCTCGCCACCGCGCGCGCCTTTTGCGAGCAGGCCGGCGGCTATCTGAGCATCGAGAGCGCCCGCGCCAGAGGAACGAGCGTCTCTCTACGCCTGCCGATCGATGTGGATCTCCAAGCGTAAGCCGCGCCGGACCGCGCAGTTTAACAATCAAGAGCTGCTTTTCACAACCCTATGTTAGTTGCGCATCCGTTGCCGCTGCGGTCCTATTACGTTTGCGAAAACAAACACGAGATCGCAACTTGCTGACTCCGTTGCGTTCGTGAAATCTGTCGCCTCGCAAAAGGGCTGCGTGCGACCGTGACGCTCGGTAAGCCTCAGAAGTATCAACAACACGGGAGGGAAATCCATGTCCATGAGACTTACAATGGCTGCGCTCGTCGCAGGAGTGGGAATCGCCATCATCTCGGCGCCGGCTGCGCAGGCGCAGCAGGTTCGCCTGATGACCGGACCGCAGGGCGGCTCCTGGTATCCGCTCGGCGGCGCCATGGCGAACATCATGAGCGAGAAGGGCACCAACATGCAGGTGCTGCCGGGCGCCGGCGTGGCCAATGTCCGCGCCATCGCGGAGGGAAAGGCTGATTTCGGATTCGGCAATTCGATCTCGACAGTCGACGGCCTCGCCGGCCGCGCTCCGTTCGAAACGGCCCAGGAGAACGTCTGCAACGTCGCGACGCTCTATCCGCAATATTTCCAGATCGTGGCCAATGCGGATGCGGGGATCGACTCTTTCGCGGACGTCGAGGGCAAGTCGATGGCGATCCAGCCGCGCGGCAACACGGCTGAATTCGTGACCTCGCAGATGCTGGATGTCGTGGGTCTGAGCTACGACGATCTCAGCCGCGTCAGCCACGTCTCCTACACTGACGCCGTCTCGCTGATGCGCGACAACAATGCGCAGGTCTTCACGCTGGGCACCACGGTGCCGGCGTCGTCGATCATGGATCTGGCGTCCTCGCGCGACATCAAGCTGATCCCGATCTCCGACGAGGAGTTCGAGAAGATGCGTGAACTGAACCCGGGCTACACCAAGCTCACGATTCCGGCGGGCAGCTATCCCGGCCAGGATGAAGCCGTCCCGGCCGTCGGCTATGCGACGCACGTCATCGCCCGCTGCGATCTCGACGAGGAGGTCGTCTACAACCTCCTCGACGGCATGGTCGAGAACAAGGAAGACCTGGTCTCGATCGTCCGCGTGATGAGCGACACGACGCCCGAGGTCATGGCGACCGATACCGGCGTGCCGATGCATCCGGGCGCAGAGCGCTTCTACAAGGAAAAGGGCGTCATGTAATCGCCCGCGCCATCAAGGTTCTCCGCCGCCCGCGATCCCTCGCGGGCGGCGGTTTGTTCTGGACGGCCGATGCAGATCCGACCGCCCGCACTAGGCAACCGAAAGTCAATTTGGCGGCGTGAACGCGCGAAAAGGCTGAACCCGCGTATGCCGTAACGTCAAGCGTCGCAGGGAGGCGCGCCATGTATCTGCCCGTCAACGTCACACGTTGGTCGATCACGGTCGTCGCCGTCGCGATGTCGGTCTTCCATCTCTACGTCGCCTATTTCGGTCCTCCCGACGCCTATGTGATGCGCGGCCTGCACCTCGCCTTCGCGATGGCCCTCGCCTTCCTGATCCTGCCGGGGCGCAACGGGAATGCCGAACGCGTGGGCGTCATCGATCTCGCCCTGCTGGTCGCGGCGGGCGCGGCGTCGCTCTACCCGATGTTCAACCTCGACTACATCCAGACCCGGATGTACTACGTCGACGATCCCACGACCTGGGATTACGTCTTCGGGATCACGCTCATCGTCCTCGTCATGGAGGCGACCCGTCGCGCGACGGGCCTGGCCCTGACGGTCACCGCCGCGATCTTCCTGCTCTACGGCCTGACCTGGGGGAACCAGTCGATCGGCATCATGCTCGATCAGCTCTATCTCACCACCGAGGGCATTTTCGGCATCCCGCTCTACGTCTCCGCGACCTACGTGATGCTGTTCATTCTCTTCGGCGCCTTCGTCGAGCGCAGCGGAGCGGGGCAGCTGTTCATGGATTTCGCGCTCGCGCTCGCGGGCCATACCTCCGGCGGCCCGGCAAAGGTGGCGGTCATCACGAGTTCGCTCTTCGGCACGGTCTCGGGCAGCGCCGTCGCGAACGTGATGACGACCGGCACGTTCACCATCCCGCTGATGAAGCGCACCGGCTACCGGCCCGCCTTCGCCGGCGCGGTCGAAGCTGTGGCCTCCACCGGCGGCCAGCTGATGCCCCCGATCATGGGCGCGGCGGCCTTCGTCATGGCGGAGTTCCTCGGCACGAGCTACCTGACGGTCGCGGCCTTCGCGATCCTGCCGGCGATCCTCTACTACGTCGCGGTCTTCATGGCGGTGCATTTCGAAGCCCGCCGCATCGGCCTCAAGGGCATTCCGCGCCCGGATCTGCCGCGCCTCGGCAAGGTGCTGAGCGAACGCGGGCACCTGTTCCTGCCGCTGGCCGTCATCATCGGCGTGCTGCTGTCCGGCTACAGTGCCGCCCTCGCCGCGCTCTGCGGCATCGGGTCGGTCATCCCGACGACCTGGCTGCGCGCCAGCACCCGCTACACCTTCACGCCGATGGCGATCATCGAAGCGCTGGAGGCGGGTGCGCGCAACACCCTCGTCGTGGCCCTCGCCTGCGCCTGCGCCGGCATCGTCATCGGCACGATCACCCTGACCGGCCTCGGCCTCGCCTTCACCAACCTCGTGCTGGCGCTGTCGCAGAACATGCTGATGCCGGCGCTGATCCTAACTATGCTCGCCGGGATCATCCTCGGGATGGGCCTGCCCACGACGCCCGCCTATATCGTGCAGGTGGCGCTTCTCGTCCCGGCCCTGGTTCGCCTCGGCGTGCAGGTCGAGGCGGCGCATCTCTTCGTGCTCTACTTTGCCGTCCTCTCGGCGATCACGCCCCCGGTCGCCATGGCGGTCTATGCCGCCAACGGCATCTCCCGCGCGGGACTGATGGAGAGTTCCTGGGCCGCGGTGAAGCTCGGACTGACGGGCTACATCATCCCGTTCATGTTCGTCTTCGGCCCGTCGCTGCTGCTCATGGGGCCGTGGACGACCATCGTGACGACGGCGATCACGGCCACGATCGGCGTAACCTGCCTCGCGGCCGCGCTGCACAACTACTTCTTCTTCGGCCATACCTACCTGTGGGAACGGGCGATGCTGCTCGTCGCCTCGTTCGTCCTGATCAATCCGGGAATTTGGACCGACATGATCGGCGCCTCCCTGATCGGGGCGACCGTCGTGAGCCAGCTCATGATCACGCGTCCCGTCCGGGAGCCGAGGCGGCGGCGCGGCGAAGAGGCCCCCGCAGCGGCTCCGGTCGCGGCGGAACGGACGCCGGGGGAGTAGTCCCCGGCGCCGGATCTCAGCCGAGAATGTAGTCCGCTCCGAGCGACTTTGCGATCCGCTCCACCTCCCGCGCGAGGGAGCGCGGGACCGGAATGCCCTCCTTCGCCCGGCGCTCCGCCATCTCATGTTCCGGATCACCGGGAGCGAGGACGGGACGCGCGGGATCGGCGGGGCGGGTGGCGCGGAGGCAATCGACGAAGGCGTCGAGATCCTCCTCGAATTCCCCCGCCTCGCGGAAGGCCTCGGGATGGATGGCGAGCTGGAAATGCCCGACATCGAAGCGCTCCGCATCGGCGGGACGCAAGGGCGCGTAGGATGCGCCGGAGAGCACCGTGCACAGCACCTCCACCATGGCGGCGAGCCCGTAGCCCTTGTGCCCGCCCATCTCCCGCGTGCCCCCGAGCGGCGTCATCAGCCGGTCGGCGAGCGCCTGCTGCGGATCGCGCTGCGGCCGGCCCTCCTGGTCAAGCACCCAGCCCTCGGGCAGGGTCTTGCCCTCGCGCAGGGCGAGCTTGAGCTTGCCGATGGCGATGGTGCTCGTCGCCATGTCGAGGAGGAAGGGGCGGTTGCGCCGGCCCGGCGCCGCGAGGGCGATCGGATTCGTGCCCATGCGCGGCTCGCGTCCGAAGGTCGGGACGATGGACGGCTTGTAGACCGCCGTCATCGAAAGCCCGATGAGGCCCTCCGCCGCCGCCTGCAGCACATAGACGCCCGCCGCGCCGTAATGGTTCGAGTTGCGCACCCCAACGGCGCCGATGCCGAAGGCGCGGGCCTTCTCGATGGCAAGCTCCATGGCGCGCACCGCCGGCGCCTCGCCGAACCCGCCGCCGCCGTCGATCACGCCCGTCGCGCCGAAGGACCGCGCCACCCGGATCTCGGGGTTCGTGACGACCTTTCCCGACGCGATCAGTTCCTCGTAGAACGGGATCAGCGTGATCCCGTGGCTGTCGATCCCCATCAGGTCGGCCTGCATGAGGGTCTCGGCGGTGATCCCGGCCTGATCCCCGGGCAGTCCCCAGCCCCGGAATATCGCCTCGAGCTGCGCCCTGTGCGTCGCCGCCGGCACGAGAATGGCGCCGTCTACTGCTTGCGGCATAGCCGTGCATGACCGTTCGGGGTCAAGTCCATGTTTCCTACCTGTCGCTGCTGTTATTGCCGTTAGGTCAGCCTCCGGAGCTTCAGCGATTTGCCGGGGAGCGGCAAGTGGGCAATGGCGCACGCCCCGCAAAGCGCCGCGCCGCCACGAAGGCTTGTCCCGCTCCTTCCTTTCCGGTACGTCCCCGCATGACATTTCCCTCCGAGGTCCCCGTGCATCTCAAGGCCCTTCTCTTCGACAAGGACGGCACCCTGATCGATTTCGACGCGACCTGGGGCCCGGCCTCCCTGCGCGTCATGACCGAGCTCGCGGGCGGGGACGGGCTCGCCCTGCGCCGTCTGATGGAGGTGAGCCACTTTGTCGAGGAGGAGGCCCGCTTCCTGCCGTCATCGCCGCTCGTCGCCGGGTCATCCGCCCATTACGGCCCCCTCTGGGCCGATGTCCTCGGCCGCGAATCCGGAGAGGGGTTCTTCGCCGAGATGGACCGCCTGTTTCGCATCCACGGGCTGGCGAGCCTGACGCCGATCGGGGATCCGGCGGGGATCATGGCGGGGCTGTCCCGGCGCGGAATGCGGCTCGGGATCGCGACGAACGATTCGGAATCCTCCGCCCGCGCGCAGGCCGAGGCGCTGGCGATCGACGCCCATCTCTGCTTTTTCGCGGGATACGATTCCGGGCATGGCTCGAAGCCGGAGCCGGGGATGGTCGCCGCCTTCGCGCAGGCCCTCGCGCTCGATCCCGCCGAAGTCGCGATCGTGGGCGACAGCCTGCACGATCTCCACGCGGCGAGGGGCGCGGGCGCGGGAACCATCGCTGTCCTCAGCGGACCGCGGGGGGCTGCGGCGCGCGAGGAACTCGCCCCCTTCGCCGATCACATCCTCTTTTCAATCGCGGAACTCGAGGATCTGGTCGACAGTCTCGCGGCGAAGGCCGCGCCGTCCGCACGCCCCAATTCGTAGGCTTCGCGGATCGCCTGCGGTTTCGTGATGTCGAACTGGCCGATCGGGATCGGACGGCTCGGCTGCACATAGGTGCGGTGCGCGATCGCCGGGAAGGCCTTGTAGCGCCGCGACAGGAGCACGAGGGTCTTGCGCCCGCGCGCCTCGAAGGCCGTCAGCGGCTCCACCGGGACGTTGTCGACGAGGCCCCCGTCGAGGGCTGCGAGGCCGCCGACGCTGCCGACCGGCATGAAGGGCGGGACGCTCGCGCTCGCCATCAGCACCGCGACGAGTTCGTCCCGGCTGGCGAGCGACTTCACGGAGACGTAGTCGGGCCGGAAGCCGAGCGCCCGTCCGCCGCGCGGATGAACCGGCCCGTGAAGCTTCTTCTCGATCTGGTAGGCGAGAAGCCCGAGCGGGATGGCGAGGCCGAGGGGCAGGAGCCGCGGGGCCCGGGCGACGGCGATGAGGATCTCCGGCCCGTCCCGGAGCCGGGCAAAGGCCTCCTCGTCGATGATCCGCTCGATCAGCGTGCGATACATTCCCGCCACGGGAAAGGTCGGGCGCAGGCCGGCCCAGACGAGATTGCGGACGCCTCCCGAGCAGCCCTTCACCACCATGGCGTTGACCTCCTCGCCACGTCCGAGAAGGGAATAGCAGGCCGACCAGGCCCCGGCGCTCACGCCGACCACCATGCTCGGCCGCCAGCCGAGGATCGAGGAAGCCGCTTCCCAGAATCCGCCCTGCCAGTAGCAGCGGTTTCCGCCCCCGGCGAAGGCCACCGCATCGAACATGTCCGCTCCGTCAGTCAGTGGGAGGTTCCGGGCGCCAGCCCCGAGCCTCCTCCCGCCACAGCCGCACGATCCGGTCGAGATCCGCGATGTCCTTGCGCGCGAGCCGCCCGAGCGTCGCCTCGACATAGGCGCGCTGCAGGGCGATGCCTCTTTCCGCGAGGTCGCGCCCCCTTCGCGTCAGATGGACGGCGTGCGAACGGCGGTCGCCGGGGATGGGCCGGCGCTCGACGAGGCCGGCCTCCTCCATCCGGTCGATCAGCCCCGAGACGTTTCCCTTGGTCACGTAGAGCCGTTCCGCAAGCTCCTGCTGCGTGATGCCCTCGCGCTCGGTCAGGGTCGAGATCACGTCGAATTGCGGAATCGACAGCCCGATCCCGCGCAACTGTCCCGCGACTGCTGCGGAGACGCGCTGCTGCAGGCGCACGAAACGCAGCCAGACGCTCAGCGGGTTCAGCGTCTCGCCCGGCGGCGTCTCCTGCACCGGGGAATGCGGGAGTGTGGTCATCTCGACAGTTTATATCAGAACTATCTACGACCGCCAGAGGAAGCGCTCAGGCGGTAAAGCGCGCGACGAGGCGCTGGCGGTCCCCCGCATACCAGAGCCGCACAGCCGTCAGCATCCGCTCGCCCGCCCAGGTAGTGCGGTCGATGACGAGGCAGGCCGCGCCTTCGGAAAGGTTGAGGCGCTGCGCGGTCACGCCATCCGCGTTTCGCGCGGAGATGATGTTCTCCGCCTCCTGCCAGGGAACATGGTGCAACAGCCAGGTGCCGGGAGGCTCGCGCGCGAAATCCGCGCTCCGCGCCTGGGGGACCGCGTCGAGGGAGATCAGGCGATCCTCCACGGCGAAGGGCTGCCCCGCAGCGCAATGGCGCGCCTGGAGCGCGAGGACCTGCGCGCCGGGAAGTACATCGAGCCGCTTGCGGTCGGAGGGGGTCGCCCGGCGTGTCCGGGCGGAGAGAAGCGTGTAGGCATAGGCCTCGCCGCGACCGAGCACTTCCGCCTTGATGTCGTGGATCTCGAGCGCCGCCGAACGGGCCGGGGGGCGGCTGACGAAGCTGCCCGCGCGCCTGCGCCGCTCGATCAGGCCCGCCTCCGCGAGCGAGGCCAGGGCGCCGCTGACCGTCATGCGCGAGCAGCCGTATTGCGCGGTCAGTTCGTGCTCGACGGGGATCCGGTATCCGGGAGGCCATTCGCCCGAGAGAATGCGCCCCTCGATATCCGCGCGGATGCGCGCCTTCAGCGATCCCGGCTTCATCACCCTGTCATGCATCGGCAGAGTCCTTCCCGATCAGGCCGTCAGGCTCTTGAGGGTTTGGCGATAGCGCGCCTCGATCGCCTCCCGCGAGCGGTGGCGGCCATTCTCGACCAGCCGCTCGCCGCCGCAGCGGACTTCGCGGATCGCGGAGCGCCCCGCCGTGAAGATGGCGAGATCGAGCAGGCGGTCGCCCGTCGCAAAGGCGAGATCGGGATGACGATCGTCGAGGACGACGAAATCGGCGCGCATGCCCGGCGCAATCGCCCCGACAGGAAGGCCAAGCGCCCGCGCTCCCCCGGCGCAGGCTGAGTCGTAGAGGGCCCGGCCCGTCGATCGGCCCTCCTCGAGCGCCATCACGTTGCGGGCGCGAAGCGCCAGGCGCTGGCTGTATTCGAGCTGCCTGAGCTCGCCAAAGGCCGTGATCTCGATGTTGGAATCCGATCCGACGCCGTACAGCCCGCCGGCGCGCGCGAAGGCCTCGCCCGCGAAGATCCCGTCCCCGAGACTGGCCTCCGTCACGGGGCAGAGCCCGGCCACCGCGCCGCTGGAGGCAAGCGCCGCGATCTCGTCAGCGTCGAGATGCGTCGCATGGATCAGGCTCCAGCGCCCGTCGACGTCCATCCTGTCCAGCAGCCACGCCACCGGGCGCATGCCCGACCAGGCGAGGCAATCCTCGACTTCCCTGACCTGCTCGGCGACATGGATGTGGATTGGCCCCTCCCCCGCCCCGGCGACAACGTCGCGCAGGCTGTCCGGCGTGACCGCCCGCAGGGAATGGGGCGCGATCCCGATCCGCGCGCAGGGCAGGCCGGCGACCGCCTCGCGCGCCCCCTCGCAGATCCGGGCATAGGCGTCGGGATCATTGACGAAACGCGCCTGCCCAGGCGACGGCGCGGCGCCGCCGAACCCGCCATTGGCATAGAAGACGGGTAGCAGGGTCAGCCCGATCCCCGTCGCCCCTGCGGCGGAAGCGATGCGCCGCGACAATTCCGCGATATCGGCATGGGGCGCGCCGCCGATATCGTGGTGGAGATAATGGAACTCCGCCACCGAGGTGAACCCGCCCTCGAGCATCTCCATGAAGGCATAGGCCGCGACCGCCTCGACATCGTCGGGCGTCAGCCGCCCGAGGAAGTCGTACATCACCTGACGCCAGGTCCAGAAGGAATCCCCTGACGGCCCCCGCCGCTCCGCCAGCCCGGCCATTCCGCGCTGGAAGGTGTGGGAGTGAAGATTCGGCAAGCCCGGAATCGCGTGTCCCGCGATGCGTTCGCGCCCGCGCGGGTCGGCATCGGGAATGAGCTGCTCGATCACGCCATCGCGCAGGTCGAGGCCCAGCCCGGAGCGCCAACCCTGGGGTGTAAGCGCATGATCGAGAATGATTTTCTGCAATCCGGCCATGTCATGTCCCGTTTCGCGCAGGCGCCCCGCAAAGCCACTGGACAGCCGCGGCGCGACCTGATTATGTATAGACATTAAGCAGTCTATCGCGGAGCGCAAGAGATTGATGCCTGTCGATACGCTCTATACCGATGCGCGGCTCCTGACGCTGGAAGAAGGCGGCGATCCGCTCGGGATCGTCGAGGACGCGGTCATCGCGGAGCGCGACGGCCTGATCGTCTTCGCCGGCCCCCGCGCCGACCTCCCCTCCGGGTTCGCGGCCAAGCGGACCATCCGCTGCGATGGCCGCTGGATCACTCCCGGCCTGATCGATTGCCATACCCATATCGTCCATGGCGGCAACCGCGCCCGCGAGTTCGAGATGCGCCTCGAGGGGGCGAGCTACGAGGAGATCGCGCGCGCCGGAGGGGGCATCGTCTCGACGGTGAAGGCGACGCGGGAGGCGAGCGAGGACGCGCTCGTCGCAAGCGCCCTGCCCCGCCTCGACGCGCTGATCGCGGAGGGCGTCACCACGATCGAGGTGAAGTCCGGCTACGGCCTCGACACGCAGAGCGAGATGCGGATGCTGCGCGCGGCCCGCAGGCTCTCCGGCGAGCGCGACATCGGCGTCGTGACGAGCTTCCTCGGCGCTCACGCCCTCCCGCCGGAAGCGCAGGGCGACAAGGACGCCTATATCGCGCTGATCGTCGACGAGATGCTTCCCGCTCTCGCGCGCGAAGGGCTCGCCGACGCGGTGGACGGGTTCTGCGAGGGCATCGCCTTCTCGCCGGAGCAGATGGCGCGCGTCTTCGACAAGGCGCGCGAGCTCGGGCTTCCCGTCAAGCTCCACGCAGACCAGCTCTCCAACCTGCACGGCGCGGCGCTGGCCGCGCGTTGCGGCGCGCTCTCGGCCGATCATCTCGAATATACCGACGAGGAGGGCGCGGCCGCGATGGCGCGGGCGGGGACGGTCGCCGTCGTGCTTCCCGGCGCGTTCTATTTCCTGCGCGAGACGCGAAAGCCGCCGATCGACGCTTTCCGCGAGGCGGGGGTGCGGATGGCGCTCGCCACCGATTGCAATCCCGGCTCCTCGCCCCTGACCTCGCTGCTGCTTGCCATGAACATGGGCGCGACCCTGTTTCGCATGACCGTGGCGGAATGCCTCGCCGGCGTCACCCGGGAAGCCGCGCGGGCGCTGGGCAGGCTCGACAGCATTGGAACGCTCACCGCGGGCAAGGCCTGCGACCTCGCGATCTGGGACGTGGAACATCCCGCGGAGCTCGTCTACCGCATCGGCTTCAACCCGCTTCACGCCCGCGTCTTCGGCGGGAAGGGGGATGTCCCGTGAGCGCGAGCGCGGTCATCCTGACGCCGGGAGCGGCCGGCCTCCCGGAATGGCGGGCGATCTATCGCGGCAGCGCGGCCGCGCTCGCGCAGGGCTGGGAAGCCGCCGTCGCCGCGAGCGCACGGATTGTCGCGGGGATCGTCGCCAGGGGCGATCCGGTCTACGGGATCAATACGGGCTTCGGGAAGCTCGCCAGCGTCCGCATCGGCAGCGACGATCTGGCGACGCTCCAGCGCAATCTCGTCGTCTCGCATGCAGCGGGAGTCGGCGGGCCCCTCCCCGATGCGGTGGTGCGGCTCGCGATGGCGCTCAAGCTCGCAAGCCTCGCGCAAGGCGCATCCGGCGTGCGCGTGGAGACGATCCGCCATCTCGCCACCTGCCTGGCGCAGGACGCGCTTCCCGTCATTCCCTCGCAGGGCTCCGTCGGCGCATCCGGCGATCTCGCGCCCCTGGCGCATCTCACGGCCTGCCTCATGGGGATGGGCGCGATGCGCATCGACGGGGTCACGTTCCCGGCCGTGCAGGCGCTCTCGCAAATCGGGCTCCAGCCGCTGGAACTCGCCGCGAAGGAGGGCCTCGCGCTTCTCAACGGGACGCAGATTTCCACGGCGCTCGCGCTGGCGGGGCTGTTCGAGGCGGAGCGCGTGTTTCAATCCGCGCTGGTCACGGGCGCGCTCGCGACCGACGCGGCGAAGGGATCGGACGGCCCCTTCGACCCGCGCATTCACGCCGTGCGTCGCCACGAGGGACAGATCGAGACGGCGCGGGCGTTGCGCGGGCTGATGGCCGGGAGCGCGATCCGCGCCTCGCATGTCACCGGCGACGACCGGGTGCAGGACCCGTATTGCCTGCGCTGCCAGCCGCAGGTGATGGGGGCGTGCCTGACGCTGCTTCGCCAGGCGGGCGAGGTTCTGGAGACCGAGGCCAACGGCGTTTCCGACAATCCGCTCGTCTTCGCCGACGAGGGCGACGTCATTTCCGGCGGCAACTTCCACGCCGAGCCCGTCGCCTTCGCCGCCGACATGGTCGCGATCGCGATCTGCGAGATCGGCTCGATCACGGAGCGCCGCATCGCCATGCTGGTCGATCCCGTGCTTTCGGGCCTCCCGGCGTTCCTGACGCCGAAGCCCGGGCTGAATTCGGGCTTCATGATTCCCCAGGTTACCGCCGCCGCCCTCGTCTCCGAGAACAAGCAGCGCGCCATGCCGGCGAGCGTCGATTCGATCCCCACCTCCGCCAACCAGGAGGATCATGTCTCGATGGCGACGCACGGGGCGCGCCGGCTGCTCGCCATGGCGAAAAACGCCGCGAACGTGGTCGCGATCGAATGGCTCTGCGCCGCGCAGGGCTGCGACTTCCTTGCGCCGCTTGCGTCCAGCGAGGCGCTCGAAGCAGCCCGCGCGCTGCTGCGCCGCGAGGTCGCGCATCTCGACGAGGACCGATTCATGGCGAGCGACATCGCAAGCGCCCATCGCATGATCGCAAGCGGCGCGCTGATCGAAGCGGTCGCGCCGCTGCCTCTCCCGACAATCGACAATCGAGGTTGACCGCATGTCCCGCATCGACAACGCTCGCGTGATCCGCGCCCCGCGCGGTCCGGAGATCAGCACCAGGAGCTGGCAGACGGAGGCGGCTCTGCGCATGCTGATGAACAACCTCGATCCGGATGTCGCCGAGAAGCCGTCGGAACTGGTGGTCTATGGCGGGATCGGGCGCGCGGCGCGGGACTGGCGGAGCTTCGACCGCATCGTGGCGAGCCTGCGCGAGTTGAACGACGACGAGACGCTTCTCGTGCAGTCCGGCAAGCCCGTAGGCGTGTTCCGCACCCACAAGGACGCCCCGCGCGTGCTCATCGCCAATTCCAACCTCGTGCCGCACTGGGCGACATGGGAGCACTTCAACGCGCTCGATAAGGCCGGGCTGATGATGTACGGCCAGATGACGGCGGGGTCGTGGATCTATATCGGCAGCCAGGGCATCGTCCAGGGCACCTACGAGACCTTCGTCGAGGTGGGCCGCCAGCATTACGGAGGGGACCTTTCCGGACGCTGGATCCTCACCGCCGGCCTCGGCGGCATGGGCGGCGCGCAGCCCCTGGCCGCGACCATGGCCGGCGCCTCCTGCCTCGCCATCGAGTGCAAGCCGAGCAGCATCGAGTTCCGCCTGCGCACGGGCTATATCGACGCGCGGGCGGAGACGCTCGACGAGGCGCTGGCCATGATCGAGCGCTCCTGCACCGAGAAGAAGCCGCTTTCCGTGGGGCTTCTCGGCAATGCGGCCGAGATCTTCCCCGAGCTCGTGCGGCGCGGCGTGCGGCCCGACGTCGTCACCGACCAGACTTCCGCGCATGATCCCCTCAACGGCTATCTTCCGAAGGGCTGGAGCCTCGACGAGTGGGAGCGCCGCCGCGAGAGCGATCCGGCGGGCGTCACGAAAGCCGCGAAGCTCTCCATGGTCGAGCATGTCCAGGCGATGCTCGACTGGCACGGCCAGGGCGTCCCGACGCTCGATTACGGCAACAATATCAGGCAGATGGCGAAGGACGAGGGGCTGGAGCACGCCTTCGACTTCCCCGGCTTCGTCCCCGCCTATATCCGCCCGCTCTTCTGCCGGGGCGTCGGCCCGTTCCGCTGGTGCGCGCTCTCGGGCGATCCGGAGGACATCTACAGGACCGACGCCAAGGTGAAGGAGCTGATGCCGGACGACGCGCATCTCCATAACTGGCTCGACATGGCCCGCGAGCGCATCCGGTTCCAGGGCCTGCCCGCACGAATCTGCTGGGTCGGGCTCGGCGACAGGCACCGGCTCGGCCTCGCCTTCAACGAGATGGTGGCCTCCGGCGAATTGAAGGGGCCGATCGTGATCGGCCGCGACCACCTCGATTCGGGCTCCGTCGCCTCCCCAAACCGGGAGACCGAGGCGATGAAGGACGGCTCGGACGCCGTCTCCGACTGGCCGCTCCTGAACGCGCTCCTCAACTGCGCCAGCGGCGCGACCTGGGTCTCGCTGCACCACGGGGGCGGCGTCGGGATGGGATATTCGCAGCATTCCGGGATGGTCGTCGTCTGCGACGGCACGGAAGATGCAGCGCGGCGCGTCGAACGCGTATTGTGGAACGACCCCGCAACCGGCGTGATGCGTCATGCCGATGCGGGCTACGAGATCGCGCGTGACTGCGCGCGCGAAAACGGGCTGAAGCTCCCGTCGCTCGACTGACAAGGAAGAGCGCCGGACAGGCATCGGATCAAGAGACAGGCAAACCAGAACATCCGGAGAGTGGGACCATGAAAAGACGCGATTTCCTCAAGACGGCAGGCCTCGCCGCCACGGCGGGCGTGGCCACGACGAGCCTCGCCGCCCCCGCCATCGCGCAGGATGTGCGCCAGTGGCGGATGGTGACCGCATGGCCGAAGAACCTCCCCGGCCCGGGCGTCGCCGCGCAGATGCTGGCGGACCGCATCACCGCGCTTTCGGGCGGCCGAATCGAGGTGCGTCTCCACGCGGCGGGCGAGATCGTCCCGGGCCGCGGCGTCTTCGACGCGGTGTCGGAAGGCACCGCCGAGCTCTATCACGCGGTCCCGGCCTACTGGGGCTCGAAGTCGCGCGGCATCGAGCTCTTCGGCTCCCAGCCCTTCGGCCTTCTCGCCGACGAGCAGTTCGGCTGGATGGTGCATGGCGGCGGCCAGGCGCTCTACGACGAGATGTATGCGCGCTTCAGCCTGAAACCCTTTCTGTGCGGCAATTCCGGACCTCAGTTCGCCGGCTGGTTCCGCCAGGAAATCAACTCGATCGACGATCTGCGCGGCATGCGCTACCGCACCACCGGCCTCGCCTCCGCCATGGCCTCGAAGATCGGCATGGCGGTACAGGCGATGAGCGGCCCCGAGATGTTCCAGGCCCTGCAGGCGGGCACGCTCGACGCCGGCGAGTTCATCGGCCCGTGGTCGGATTCGGCGCTCGGCGTCTATCAGGTCGCGAAGAACTACTACTGGCCCGGCGTCGGCGAACCCTCCTCCGCCGAGGAATGCGCCGTCAACATGGACGTCTACAACGACCTGCCGGACGATCTCAAACAGGCCGTCTCCTTCGCCTGCGAGTCGCTCTACAACCCGGTCTGGACCGAATACACGACCAAGCACGCCATTGCGCTGCAGGAGATGGTGAGCCAGCACGGCGTCGTCGTGCGCCAGCTTCCCGAGGACGTCATGGTCGCCATGGGCAACGCTGCCGGCGAGGTCATATCGGAACTGCGCGAGGATTCCGACGAACTGGTGCGCCGGATCGTCGAGAGCTACCTCGCCTATCGCAACAAGATGGTCGAGTACAAGACCTACGCCGACAATGGCATGATGAACGCGCGCGCTCTGGATTATACGTATCCGGAGTGATCGACGTTTCGACACCCCTCTTCGCCTCGGGCAGCGAGGAGGGGTGTGTGTCATCCTGGCCGGAGCCGCTCGCGGCGCAGGGGAAGGGGATCAAGCCCCGAGGTTCATGCAGGGTCGTGTTTGATGCGGGCAATAGCGGCAGGGAGTATGTCATGAGCGTCACGGCTGGATTCCCTTCCCGGTCCTTCGGACCGCCGGGGATGACACAGGCGGGGGTGCAGCCTCGACCCGTCGGCATCGGAAGCGTTATCGCCCCGGCGAGCCCCATCTCATGAGCATCGCCACCATCGTCCGCGCGCTGGAAAGCGTCAACGCCGTCACCGGACGGGTCGTGCGCCATCTCGTCATCGCGATGATGCTGCTCCAGTTCGTCGTGGTGCTGATGCGCTACCTTTTCGGCATCAGCTACATCTTCATGCAGGAAGGCGTGCTCTACATGCACGCCTTCCTGTTCATGCTGGCGGCAGGCTATACGCTGATGATCGACAAGCATGTGCGGGTCGACATCTTCTACGGGCGGCTCGGGCCGCGCGGGCGGGCCTGGACGGACCTTCTCGGCGGGCTCGTCCTGCTCCTCCCGCCGCTCCTCGTCCTGATCTACTATTCGTGGCCGAGCGTCCGCAATTCCTGGGCGATTTTCGAGGGTGCGATCTCCGTCGGCGGCATCCCGGCCTCGTTCCTCCTCAAGACGCTCATTCCCGCCTTCTGCCTGCTTCTCATCCTGCAGGGGATCGCGATGATCCTGCGTTCGCTGCATGTCATCAGGCGCGGCGTCGCGCTGCCGGAGTATCCCGCACCGTGATCGCGCAATCCCTCGACATCCTGCTCTTCGCCGCGCTCTGCCTCGGGATCCTGATCGGGTTCCCCGTCGCCTTCACGCTGGCGGGAATCGCCGTCCTGTTCGCCTATATCGGCTGGTCGCTCGGCGTGTTCGACCTGTTCCTGTTCCGCGCCCTGAGCCAGCGCATCTTCGGGATCATGACGAACCAGGTGCTGATCGCGATTCCGCTCTTCGTCGTGATGGGCGTCATCCTCGAGAAGTCGAAGCTCGCCGAGGAATTGCTGATCGAGATGGGACGGCTGTTCGGGGGCCTGCGCGGCGGGCTCGCCGTCTCGGTGATGATCGTCGGCGCGCTGCTCGCCGCCTCGACCGGAATCGTCGGCGCGACCGTCGTCGCCATGGCCCTGATCGCGCTGCCGGCCATGCTCTCCAACGGATATGACCGCGCCTTCTCCGCCGGCACCGTCTGCACGGCAGGAACGCTCGGCCAGATCATCCCGCCATCGACCATGCTGATCATCCTCTCGGAGGTGATGTCGAGCGCCTACCAGCAGGCGCAGTTCCGCATGGGGCGCTTCTCCGTCGACACGATCAGCGTCGGCGAGACCTTCGCCGCCGCCCTGATCCCCGGCCTGATGCTGTTCGGGCTCTACCTCGTCTACATCCTCCTGCGCGCCCTGTTGCAGCCATCCGTCGCGCCGGTGATGCGCCGGGAGGCGGGCGAGCCCGTCGATCCGGCGCGCATCGCCGCAGTCCTCGTTCCCCCGATCGCGCTGATCATCGCGGTGCTCGGCTCGATCCTCGGCGGCATCGCGACGCCGACGGAAGCGGCGGCCGTCGGCGCCGTGGGCTCGCTCCTGCTCGCGGCGATCAAGATGTCGAAGGGGCGCGCCCGGCTCCCGCTCTATCTCGCCATCACGGCGATCCTCGTCATCGTCGCGATCGCCTCCTTCACCAATATCCGCCCGCAGCGCTCGGACGCCACCGCGCTCGACTACGCAGCCGCCGCCTTCGCCGTGCTTCTCTGCCTCGTCGCGCTCTACGGAATCTACGTGGCCCTCCGCCGCCTCTCGCGGGCGGGAATCGTGGGCGAGATCGCAAGCAGCGCCACCTCCGTCACGGCGATGATCTTCGCCACGCTGATCGGCGCGACGATCTTCACCCTCGTCTTCCGGGGACTGGGCGGCGACCTGCGCGTGGAGGGAATGCTCGAGGCGATGCCGGGCGGGCCGCAGGGGGCGCTGCTCTTCGTCATGGCGGCGATCTTCCTCCTGGGCTTCTTCCTCGACTTCGTCGAGATCTCGGTGATCATCCTGCCGATCGTCGCGCCGGCGCTCCTGATCATGGGCCTCGACCCGATCTGGCTCTCGGTGATGATCGCGATCAACCTCCAGACCTCGTTCCTGACGCCGCCCTTCGGCTTTTCGCTGTTCTACCTGCGGGGAGCGGCACCGCCGGAAATCTCGACGGGAGACATCTATCGCGGCGTAGCCCCCTATATCGGCGTGCAGATCCTGGGCATCCTGATCGTCTGGTTCTTCCCGGCTATCGCGACCGCGCTCCCGAACTGGCTGTTTCAGTGATGCGTGTCCTTCGGGCGGCCGGGCATCGGGAAATGCCCTGGAAGAACGGCGGCGGCGCGACCCGCGAGATCGCGGCCTGGCCCGAGGGCGCGCCGCTCGATGCCTTCGGCTGGCGCCTGTCGATGGCCCGCGTCGCACGTGACGGCCCCTTCTCCATGTTTCCGGGAATCGACCGCAGCCTCTGCGTCCTCGAGGGCGGCCGGCTCCTTCTCGAATTCGCTGACGGAGCCCGCCTCTGCGTTGAACAGGGCGGGCCGCCCTTACGCTTTCCGGCGGATGTCCCCGTGACCGGACGCATCCCCGACGGCCCGATCCTCGATCTCAACGTGATGACCAGCAGGGGCGCATTCTCGCACCGGGTGCGCAGGATCGGTCCGAACGAGCCTGCGGACATCCCCTGCGCGGGCCTGACGACGCTGATCCTCGTCCACGGCGCGGCGCGGGCGGGCGATCTTGCGTTGGCGATGGACGACGTGATCGTGCTGTCGCGGGACAGCAGGGTCGCGCTCGTGGCGGAGGGAGACGAGTCATGCGTTTTCGTCGTCGACATCCTCGAAGCGGACAAGGCATGAGGACGAGCCGCGCATGAAAAAGGGGCGGCGCCTTGCGGACGCCGCCCCCGTTAGTCGCGCTCGGAAAGGCTCAGCTCTCGGAGCGGGCGTTTTCGACCCAGCCTTCGAAGGCCTCGGAGTTCTCCTCGATCCACTCCTCGGCGTGACGGGCGATATCCTCCATGGAATCCTCGCCCTCGCGCATCTTGAGGTTCTGCGCCGAGACGTCGTTGATCGGGATCACGACCTGCTCGAGGAAGCGGGCGGCGGCCGGATTGGCCTCGGCCCATTCGCGGTTGGCGAGGACACGGATATCATCGACCGCGAAGCCGAGATTGCGGCCGTCGGAAGAGGTGTCCTCCTCGGTGGCGTCGGGATCGTTGGGAAGCGAGGTATAGGGCACTTCCAGCCATTCGACGTTCTCTCCCGGGACGAGCACCCCCGAGACCCAGAGCGGCGTCCAGGTATAGTAGAGGATCGGCTCGCCCTGCTCGAAGCGGGCGATGGTGTCCGCCATCAGCGCGAAGTAGCTGCCCTGATTGTGCATGACCGTGTCGCCGAGCCCGTATTCCGGGATCTGGTGCTCGATGACGAGTTCGCAGCCCCAGCCCGGATTGCAGCCCGTGAGGTCCGCCTTGCCGTCGCCATTGGCGTCGAAGAGCTTGGCGATCTCGGGGTCCTGAAGCTGCTCGAGATTGGTGATGCCGTGCTCGTCGGCGGTCTTCTTGTCGATGAGGTAGCCCTGCAGCACGTCGGAGATGAGCGTGCCCATCTTCGTCAGGCGGTCCTCGCCGCCGGCGTTCTGGAAGAACTCCTCGTGGAGCAGGTTCCAGTGCACGCCCGTAAAGTCGGCGTCGCCCTGGCCCAGGGCCACGTGCATCACGGCGTATTCGCCCTCGAGGGGATCGTTGACCTCGTAGCCGAGGCGGCGCAGCCCCTCGAACAGGATCTCGTGCTGGAAGATTTCCTCCGCGATGCCGGAGGTCATCGGCTGGACGGTCTTGCCGGCGCCGGGTTGGTCGCCCTGCGCGAAGGCGGGGCCGGCGAGGCCAATGGCGGCCGCGATGGCCGTCGCACTTGCGGTTCTGAAGATGAAATTCATGCTGTCTCCTGCTTGTTTTCTTTTCGGTGGAACGCGGGGCGTCGGCGCGGGGCCGATTCAGCCCCGCTGTTGCGAAAGTCGTGGCGACGGCGCAGCCTGCGCGTCTTGCGCAGCCTGCGCCGGCCGGCGCATGGCGAGCCGGCGCGCCAGGCCGATGGGGCCGCGATCCAGAATCCGGCTGCCGCCTCGCTCGCGTTCGCTGCGCGCGAGAGCCTGGGTCAGCCGGTCGAGGATGATGGCGAGGACGACGATGCCGATCCCGCCGACCACCGCAAGGCCCATGTCGAGGCGGCCGATGCCGCGCAGGACCATCTGTCCCAGACCGCCGACGGAGATCATCGAGGCGATGACCACCATCGACAGCGCGAGCATCAGCGACTGGTTGACGCCGGCCATGATCGTCTTCGTGGCCAGCGGCAACTGCACCTTCCAGAGCAATTGCCCGCGCGAGGCGCCGAAGGCCTGCGCGGCCTCGATCACGTCCTTGGGCACCTGGCGGATGCCGAGATTGGTCAAGCGGATCAGGGGCGCAACGGCAAAGATGATGGTCACGATGACGCCGGGCACGTTGCCGATGCCGAACAGGACCACGATCGGCACGAGATAGACGAAGGCGGGCGTCGTCTGCATCGTGTCGAGCACCGGCCGCAGGATCTGCTCGAAGCGCTCGCTGCGCGATGTGAGGATGCCGAGGGGAATCCCGATGATCGCGCAGAAGGTCACCGCCGTGAGCACCAGGGCAAGCGTGGTCATCGCCTGCGGATAGGCCCCGATCATGCCCACGAAGAGCAGGCTGAGGAACGTTCCCAGCGCGAGACGCGCCGAGACGATCTGCCAGGCGAGGAGCGCGATCAGGACGATCATCAGCCCCGGCGGAACCGCAAGGAGCAGGGCCTCGACATTCTCGAGAACCCAGTCGATCGGCTGGCGCACGGCGCGGAAGAACGAACGTCCGCCCGAGATCCAGTCGAAGGCGACCTTGACCCAGTCCGTAAACGGGAGTTGGAGCGTGTCGAAGGGATAGAGAGGATTGAAGTTCATCGGTTCAGGCTCCCGCCGCTACGGCTTCGCGGGGGGCCGCCGGCGCAGCCGCGGGCTCCTCCGTGACGTTGTCGAGGGCCTTGAGGAGCGCGCTGCGCGAAACCGCCCCCACATAGCGCCCGTCCTGCGAGACGACCGGCACGGCGTAGGGCGTCATCGCGACCACGCCCATCAGGTCGCCAAGCGGCGTCTCGGGGGAGACGGTCGCATCCTCGGGCAGGAGCGCCTTGTCGAGCGGAGCGTCCGTCTTGCGCGCCTCCTCGAGGGAGGACAGGCTGACGACGCCGAGAAACTTGCGGCCACGCCCGAGGACGTAGCCGTATTCCTTGTCGAAATCGTCGAGAAGACGCAGCGCGGCGCGAGGCCCCTGCTCCGGCTTGTCGATGATCGTGACCTGCGTGCGCCGGGCGATGTCACGTGCGGTGAGCACCTTCGAGACATCGACGCCGCGGAAGAAGGAGCGGACGTAGTCGTTCGCCGGCTTCTTCAGGATCTCCTCGGGCGTCCCCACCTGCACGACGACCCCGCCTTCCATGATGGCGATGCGGTCGCCGATGCGCATGGCCTCGTCGAGATCGTGGCTGATGAAGATGATGGTGCGCTTGTTCTCCTCCTGGAGCCGCAGCAGTTCGTCCTGCATTTCGGTGCGGATCAGGGGGTCGAGGGCCGAGAAGGCTTCGTCCATCAGCAGGATCGGCGGATCGCCGGCGAGCGCCCGTGCGAGGCCCACGCGCTGCTGCATCCCGCCGGAAAGCTCATCCGGATAACTCTGCGCATTGGCGGCGAGCCCGACCTGCTCCAGCGCCTCGAGGGCGCGGGCATGGCGCTCCCCGCGCTCCATCCCCGCGAGTTCGAGGCCGAACGCGACGTTGTCGATCACCTTCATGTGGGGCAGGAGCGCGAAGGACTGGAACACCATGCTCACCGTGTGGCGGCGCAGCTTGCGCAGCCCCTGCGCGTCGAGCTTCGTGATGTCGCGGCCATCGATCTCGATCGATCCGGCGGTCGGCTCGATCAGGCGGTTGAACATGCGCACCATCGTGGACTTGCCGGAGCCAGAAAGCCCCATGATCACGAAGATCTCGCCTTCGCGGATCGTGAAGGAGGCATCCTGCACGCCGATGGTCTGGCCCGTGCGGGCAAAGATCTCGTCCTTGTCGAGCCCCTCGGCGAGAAGGTCCATCGCCTCTGCCGGACGCCCGCCGAATACCTTGTAGAGGTTCTTCACGACAATCTTGTCGGTCATCTGAATCCCTGAATTGGCTGTCCGACGACCGGACGCCTCCGGCTCGTCCGGAGGAAGGCCACTGCACGAAGAGCGCGGGGCGGCGAACAGCAACAAGCACTGGAAGCGCAGGGCGAACCAGATGTGCTCGAATTGAATTTCAGGACCTCATATAGCCCCTGAGCTCAACAATGGCAACCTTATGGCAAAATTTTACCCCACAGGACAGATAATTCAATGGACGGCAGAGCTATAATCGTCCATTCACCTACCCGACAGGACATTTACTTGTTGCGTAAATATTCATGCCCGTTTCTACTGTTTTATACTTCAAATGCAGTCGATCCGGGCACTAAGCGATCCGCTCTTTGCCGTGAAGTTCCAGCAACCCGCCTTGGCCGAAAATCATCTTGCGGCGGCCATGGCGCCTCCGCATGATCCGCGTGCGCAGGGCCGGGTTTTCGGCGGCTGCGCCGGAGACGCGATGAAACAGGCGGACATCATCTCGACCCTGTCGGGCCTCTCGCCGGACTACGCGACGACTCCGCTCACGCCCCTGGCCGCTCTCGCCTCGGAGCTCGGGATCGCCCGCCTGGACGCGAAGAACGAGGGCCAGCGCGCCCTGCGCAGCTTCAAGTCCCTCGGCGGCACCTATGCCGGGCTTCGCGCCCTCGCGCGGCATTCCGGATGCGGCATCGCCGAACTGCTCTCCCGCAACGCCTCGGCGGCCAGGCTGCCTGACCTCCTCTGCGCGAGCGACGGCAATCACGGGCTGGCGGTCGCGGCCGCCGCGCGCCATGCCGGCTCGGGGGCGCGGGTCTTTCTCCACGCCCATGTCCCGGAAAACCGGGAGCGGCGAATCCGCGAGATGGGCGCCGAGATCGTGCGTATCGCAGGGACCTATGACGACGCCGTCGACGCCGCCCTCGCCGCCGCGCGCGCCGGAGAAGGAATCCTCGTCGCCGACACCACCGGGGAAGAAAACGATCCCGTGGTCGCCGACGTGATGGCGGGGTACGGCGTGATCGCCTTCGAGGCGAAGCGCCAATACGCCGGGCAAGGCATCGCGCCGCCGACGCATCTCTTCATCCAGGCCGGCGTGGGCGGCCTCGCCGCGGCAATGGCGGAGGGTCTTCACGAATGGATGGCTCCCCCGGCGCGCATCGTCGTCGTCGAGCCGGAGAACGTGCCCTGCGTCCGCGCCGGGCTGGCCGAGGGCCGGGCGATCCGCCTCCCCGGCGAGCTCGATACCGTCGCGGAAATGCTCTCCTGCGGCGAGGCGAGCACACCGGCCCTGCGCATGCTCATGGCCAGCGGCGCGCTGGCGATGATTGTCGACGAGGAGGCGCTGCACATGGCCGTGCGCCGCCTTGCGACAACGGACACAGCGACCGGCGGACTGGCGACGACGGCCTCGGGCGCGACCGGCCTCGCCGGGCTCATCGCCGCGGCGGCTGATCCGCAAGAGGCCGCGCGCCTCGAACTCGACGCATCGAGCCGCGTCATGATCGTGATCAGCGAAGCCGCGCTCGAGGATTGATTCAACGGCCGGCGCGACCGGCGAACCGACAGGAGACGACCATGGCCCATGAACTCAAACCGCGCGCCGGATCAGCTCCCGCGATCCTGCGCAACAGCGATCTCGACGAGGAGGCGGTGCACGCGGCCCGCGTCGACATCGCCGCATGCCTGCGCATGGCGGCGCGGCTCGGGCTCAGCGAGGGGATCTGCAACCACTTTTCCGCCGTGGTTCCCGGCCGCGACGATCTCTTCATCGTCAATCCCTATGGCCTCGCCTTCGCCGAGGCGACGGCCTCGAGCCTGCTGATCTGCGACTACGAGGGCAATGTGGTCGCCGGGGAGGGACAACCCGAGGCGACGGCCTTCTACATCCATGGCCGCCTGCACATGAACCTTCCCCGCGCCCGCGCCGCCTTCCACACCCACATGCCCTACGCCACGGCGCTCTCCATGGTCGAGGGCGACCCGCTGGTCTGGGCCGGGCAGACGGCGCTCAAGTTCTATGGCCGCACCGCCGTCGACCGCGATTATAACGGCCTCGCCCTCGACGAGAGCGAAGGCGACCGGATCGCGGGCGCGATGGGGGATGCCGATATCGTCTTCATGAAGAACCACGGCGTCATGGTTGTCGGGCCGACGATCGCCGAGGCCTGGGACGATCTCTACTATCTTGAACGCGCCTGCGAGGTGCAGGTGCTCGCCATGAGCACGGGCCGCAAGCTCACCCCCGTCGATCCGGAGATCGCGCAGAAGACCTATGACCAGATGCGCGGCGGCGACGCCGAGAGCGCGCGGCTGCATCTCGAGAGCGTCAAGCGCATCCTCGCCCGCGAGGAGCCCGAATTCGCCCAATAGCGTGCGAATGCCGGGGATGGCGGGCCGAGGGGGGCTGCGGACGGGCGGATCGGCGCCTATGCTGGATTCCGATTCGCCATAGCCCGGAAGCCATGCTCCAGAACCGGATGCCCCAGACGAGCCCCGCGCCGGATGCGTCGCCCGCGCAGGTGCGCCGCCTCGACCCCGTGCTGGTCGACCGCATCGCCGCGGGCGAGGTGGTCGAGCGGCCGGCCTCCGCCGTGAAGGAGCTCGTCGAGAATGCGATCGATGCGGGGGCGCGGGCGATCTCCGTCGAGATCGAGGGCGGGGGCCGCCGCCTGATCCGCGTCAGCGACGACGGGAGCGGCATGGACGAGGACGACCTCCTCCTCGCCATCGAGCGCCACGCGACCTCGAAGCTCCCCGGGGGCGATCTCTCCGACATCCGCACCCTCGGCTTTCGCGGCGAGGCCATCCCCTCGATCGCCGCCGTCAGCCGGCTCTCGATCGTCACGCGCACCGCACGGGCCGAAGCGGGATGCGCGATCCTCGTCGAGGCCGGACGCAAGCATCCGGTCCGGCCCGCCTCGGCCAGCCGCGGGACGCGGGTGGAGGTCGCCGATCTGTTTTCCGCGACGCCCGCGAGGCTCAAATTCCTCAAGAGCGACCGGGCCGAGGCGCAGGCCGTGGCCGAGATCCTGCGCCGGCTCGCCGTCGCCCATCCCGAAATCCGCTTCTCGCTCTCCGGCGATCACCTGACGGGCTTCACCTGGCCCGCCGAGGAGCCGGGGGAGGCCGGGCTGCTGCGTAGGCTCTCGCGGGTGCTGGGGGCGGATTTCCGCGACAACGCCGTCGCCATCGACGCCGCGCGGGAAGGTTTCGCGCTGTCGGGGCTCGCGGGGTTGCCGACCTACCATCGCGGCACGGGGACGCATATCCACTTCGTCGTGAACGGGCGGCCCGTGCGCGACAAGCTGCTGCTCTCCGCCGTGCGCGGCGGCTATGCCGACGTGATGGCCTCCGACCGCCATCCGGTCCTCGCCCTGTTCATCGATTGCGACCCGGCGATCGTCGACGTGAACGTCCACCCGGCGAAGACCGAGGTGCGTTTCCGCGAGCCGGGGCTGATCCGCTCGCTCGTCGTTTCCGCGATCCGCGACTCCCTCGCCCGCGCCGGGCACCGCGCCGCGACGACGGGGGGCGAGCGCACGCTGGCCGCGCTGCGGCCGCATACGGGGGCCCTGCGCGCGGGCGGGTACGGCGGCTACCGCCCCGCCCCGCCGAATACGATTCCCCTGCAGGAGAGCTGGCAGGCTCCCCACGATGGTCCGGGCGCGGTGCATTCCGCCGGATTTGCCGAGGCCGCGCAGGCGGCCTTCGCCGCATTCTCCCCCTCAGCCGACATCCGCGCCGACGCCGCCGCGCCGGCCCCGGAAGCCCTCGACCACCCGCTCGGGGCGGCACGGGCGCAGATTCACGAGACCTATATCCTGGCGCAGACCCGCGACGGGATCGTCCTCGTCGACCAGCATGCTGCGCATGAGCGCCTTGTCTACGAGCGGCTCAAGAAGGAGCGCGCGGCGCGCGGGATCGCCCGGCAATTGCTGCTCATTCCCGAGATCGTCGAACTCGACCCCCTCGACGTCGCCCGCCTCTCGGACGCCGCCCCGGCTCTCGAGGATCTCGGCCTCGTCGTCGAGCCCTTCGGACCGGGGGCCGTGGCCGTCCGCGAGGTTCCCGCGGCGCTTGCCAGAGGCGACGTCCGCGCCATCATCCGCGACGTGGCCGACGCGCTTTGCGAGACCGGCGAGGCCGGGGCGCTCGCGGAGCGCCTCGACGCGGTCCTCTCGCGCATCTCCTGCCACGGCTCCATCCGCGCCGGCCGCCGCCTGCGCCCCGACGAAATGGACGCCCTCCTGCGAGAAATGGAAGCGACCCCGCTCTCCGGCCAATGCAACCACGGCCGCCCGACCTACGTGGAGCTGAAGCTGAGCGACATCGAGAAGCTGTTCGGGAGACGGTGAGGGGTGCCCCCTCAGCCGCTGCGGCGGTGCGCCTTTCGGCCGTCTTCGCGGTCGGGGCGGCCTGACGGGGTGGCCGGGTCCATCCTGACACCCTGCTCGACGAGGAGCGCGAAGATCACGCCGCCGACAGCGTTTCCCGCCGTCATGACGGCGAGGACCGCGAGAGCCGTGGCCCAGTTCATGCCCGGATCGGCGAGGGCCGCCGTGAAGAGTTCGACGCCGCCCGTCACCGAGTGGTGCAGGCCGAGCGCGCCGATCGTCGTGCCGATCAGCCAGATGAACAGGATCTGGCTCGTCGTGTCGCGTCCGCCCGCGATCAGCCACGACAGCATCCCCATCAGCCAGCCCGCCAGAACGGCGCTCAACGCGATCACCCACCATTCGCGCTCCGCCAGGTGCGCACCCAGGAGCCCGAAAGCGCGGGCGTCCGCGACCTCCAGCGCCGGGGCGAGGACGACGATCAGAAGGCCAATCGCCGCACCGCCGGCCATGTTGCCCGCGAAGACGAGCCCCCACAGCCTCGCGAGCTGGCTCAGGCGGCCGTCACCCGTGAGGACGGGAAAGATCGCGATCGTCGTGTATTCCGTGAAGAGATCTGTCCGACCCAGAATCGCGACCACGAAGCCGGCCGCATAGGCGCTCCCGAACAGGAGACGCCAGAGCGGCTCCTGCGGCACCGCGCCGTGGGCGGAGACGATCAGCGCGAGCAGGAAGACGCTGACGCCGACGCTGGCTCCCGCGATCACGCCGGAAGCGAAAAGCGCCAATGCAGGCCGCTCCAGCTCCGCCGCGGCCTGGTCAAGCTCCGCATCGAACATCGCGCGGTAGGAGAGGAGCGGCTCGCGCCTGATTTCTTCTGCGTCAGATTCGGTCATTGATCCGGCGAAAATTCCCGAGCGTGCGAACGTGGCGGCGGATATTCGACCAACTCGCTTCATGTCCTTTCGTTCAGCGGCAAGCGTTTGCCGGCTCCACGCAGCCGCCCGCGGGCCGGGCCGCATTCGCGCCATACTTGCCGCTAAACCTCCCGTTTACCCTGTTCGCGCACCCTCCCGGCATGATGAAAAAACGAATCAAGCTTCCGCCGTTTTCCGCCCTCGCCCCAGCTCTTGCCCCGGCCCTTGCCGCAGCCTTCGCGCTCGCCGTCGTAACCGCGCCCTCGCCCGGTGCGGCGCAGGACACCCGCGCCTGCATCGCCGGGCTGCGCGGAGAGGCCGCCCGCAACGGCGTCCCCGCCGCGGCATTCGACCGGATCCTCGCCGGCGTCCGGCCGAACATGGAGGTGCTCGCCTTCCTTGACCGGCAGCCGGAATTCCGGACGGCCATCTGGGATTACATCGGCGGCCTCGTCGACGAGGAGCGCGTCGAGGACGGGATCGCGGCGATGCGCCGTCACGAGAACGCCCTCGCGGCCGCCGAGAGCCGCTTCAACGTGCCGCGCAACGTCATCGCGGCGATCTGGGGCGTCGAATCGAATTACGGGCAGAACATGGGCAAGCGGCCCCTGCTCGAATCGCTCACGGCCCTCGCCTGCCACGGCCGGCGCCAGAGTTTCTTCCGGGGCGAGCTCTTCGCCACCCTGAAGCTCATCCACAACGGCGATATCCCGGTCTCGGAGCTGAAGGGCTCCTGGGCAGGCGCATTCGGGCAGACTCAGTTCATCCCCTCGACCTACCAGCGCCTCGCCGTGGATCTCGACGGAGACGGACGGCGCGACATCGTCAATTCGGTGGCGGACGCCGTCGGCTCGACAGGAAACTATCTCGCCCGCGCCGGATGGGTGCAGGGTCTGCGCTGGGGATACGAAGTGCGCCTTCCAGGCGGCTTCTCGGAATCGCTCGCGGGGCGCACGAAGAAGCGCGATATCGGGGAGTGGCGGCGGATGGGCGTCCGGCGCATGGACGGCAGCGAGCTTCCGGGGTCGGGGCCACGGGCGGTCCTGCTCCCGGCCGGCGTCAACGGGCCGGCCTTCCTGGTCTCGCGCAATTTCGACGCCATCTATTCATACAACCAGGCCGAATCCTACGCCCTGGCGATCTCCCTCCTCTCCGATCGCCTGGAGGGACTTCCGGGCATCCAGACGCCCTGGCCCACGGATGACCCGCCGCTCTCGCGCGCCGAGCGCCGCGAATTGCAGACCTTGCTCCTGCGGCGCGGCTACGACATCGGGGATGTCGATGGAATCATCGGTGCGAAAACGCGCGACGCGATTCGCGACGTTCAGCGACAGCTTGGCATGGAGACGTCGGGACGCGCCGGTGGTAGATTGCTGAGGGCGTTGCGCGGGGGCTAGGGAACGTGTGGAAATTCCGGGGCCAGGAGGGTCTGCTTGACGAGTGGATGCACGGTCATTCGCGCGCGCTGATCCAGGACCCGTTCATCTTCGTGACGAACACGACCGGATTCGACTATGCGCGTATGGCGATACCGGAAGGCGTCGTCGATCAAACCCGCAATGCCTGGATGATCGTGTCGGGCGTGCTTGCCCAGGCCGACAGCTCTCTCTCCGAGATCGTGCAGTGCAGGTACTACGTGACTGAACGGGAAGACTGCGATCCGGTTCTTCGCTTCAGCAGGGAGATGCTGAACGGCGTTTGCCCGGCAGTTACCATCCTCGTCCTGCCCGCTCTTCCACACCCGTCGGCCAAGGTCGCAATCGAGGTCACGGCGATGTGGGGCGGGCGCGTCGGCAGTTTCTCCGGGCTCTCGACGCTGCTTTAAAAGCGGCATATATATGGCGTTAACATTTTTACTTTTTGCGATAGAGCCCGATGAATACACGCCGCCACATCAGTACCAACTCGCCCTTCGAAGCTGAGTATGGATATTGTCGAGCAGTCGTCCAGGATCCATTCGTCTTTGTTTCCGGGACGACGGGCTATGATTATGCGACGATGGAGATACCCGATGACGTAGCGCAACAGACCTACAATATCTGGGAAACTATTTCTGCAACGCTGACACAAGCAGACAGCGATCTTGCGGAAATCGTAAAGACCACAATTTATCTTACCGAAAGCGCGCATGCACAGACGGTTCTTCATGTCTGCGCGCAGATCCTCGAAGGCGTGCGCCCTGCATCGACGGTCGTCATCGTGAAGGCCTTCCCGCGGCCGGAGATGAAAGTCGTGATCGAGGCAACCGCGATGTGGCGCGTCCGGACGATTCCGAACTGACACTTTTCGCTTTTCGCTTCCCGCGCACGCGTTCCCTGAGCGCCGCCGGCAAGAGGCCGGGAGGATAACGGCGAAATCACACTTGCCCCCCCGCGCCAATTTCGCCAAAAAGCGACGCACGCACAGCAAAGGAACGAGGCGGACGCCATGGCGAGCTACAATCTTCTTCTCCTGCCCGGCGACGGGATCGGCCCGGAGGTCATGACCGAGGTCGAGAAGATCGTCGGCTGGTTCACGAAGAGCGGCGTCGCCTCCTTCGAGACCGAGCGCGATCTTGTAGGCGGCTCGGCCTACGACGCCCACGGCGTGGCGATCACGGATGCGGCGATGTCGCGCGCGCAGGCAGCCGACGCGGTGATCTTCGGCGCCGTCGGCGGGCCGAAATGGGCCGACGTCCCCTATGAACATCGTCCGGAAGCGGGCCTGCTGCGCCTGCGCAAGGATCTCGGCCTCTTCGCGAACTTGCGCCCGGCGATCTGCTACGCGGCGCTCGCGGACGCCTCCTCGCTCAAGAAGGAACTGGTCGAGGGACTCGACATCCTGATCGTGCGCGAGCTCACGGGCGGCGTCTATTTCGGGGAGCCGAAGGAAATCGTGACGCTCGAGAACGGCCAGAAGCGCGCCGTCGACACACAGCTCTACACGACCGGCGAAATCGAACGCATCGCCCGCGTCGCTTTCGACCTCGCGCAGAAGCGCCGCAACAAGGTCTCCTCCGCCGAGAAGCACAACGTCATGAAGTCCGGCGTGCTGTGGAAGCAGGTGGTGACCGAGGTCCACAAGCGCGAATATTCGGACGTCACGCTTGAGCACGTCCTCGCCGACAATTGCGCCATGCAGCTCGTGCGCAATCCGAAGCAATACGACGTCATCGTCTGCGACAACCTGTTCGGCGACATCCTCTCCGATGTCGCCGCCATGCTCACCGGCTCGCTGGGGATGCTGCCGTCTGCCTCGCTCGGCGCGGAAGACCCGGCGACGGGCAAGCGCAAGGCGCTCTACGAGCCCGTTCACGGCTCCGCACCCGATATCGCCGGCCGCCAGCTTGCCAACCCGATAGCCATGATCGGTTCGCTCGCCATGGCCCTGCGCTATTCCTTCGGCCTCATCGAGGCGGCCGACATGCTCGAGCGCGCGATCACCGATACGCTCGCCTCGGGCACGCGCACCGGCGACATCGCCGCCCCGGGCGCGAACGCGGTCGGGACCGGGGAGATGGGCGACGCGATCGTGCGCGAGCTGGAACGTCTCTCGCGCTGATCAGGGCGGCTTCCGGTTCAACCGGGCGGCGGACGTCGCGGCGGAACGGGGAGGAGGCGCACTGGCCCGTCGGGCGGCGCGGCGCGCGCCGGACCCGCCGCGCTTGCCACCTTGTCCGGGTTCGGCCTTCCGGCCGATGCCGGGCGCGTGCAGGCGGATGACGGATCTGGCACTGGGACTGCGGGGCCGATGATCGGCATGCCGGTCTCGCGATGCAGCAGGTCGATCCCGTCGATGGCGCAGGCGAGATCCTCGCGCGTCACCTCGTGCGTTGCCTCGCCGGCGCAAAGCCAGCCGAAGCGCCGAAATGCCTGCGCCTCCTCCGCCGCGCGGAAGGCGAGGCATTGCCGCGTCTCCCCGTTCTCAAGCCAGACGCGCGCCACCTCGACCGCGCCACGGCGCGTGGCGAGAGGATCCTCGTGCAGGCTGCGGGCGACGGCGAGACCCGCATGCGCCGCACCGAGGGCGAGTTCGACAAAGAAGCTCTGCATGGTCTCGCGCGCGCTGTCGCGATCGACGACGAGGCGGAAATGCGTCTCCGGCGAGCGGAACGCGCCAATCTCGACGATATCCTGCAATGCGCCCTCCACATGCACGCGCGCGCGATGGGAGAGCGGCAGATGCAGGAGACTTTCGTCGTGGACCGCCACAAGCGTCGGGGGCGGCGCGAGTTCGCGCCAGGGGGGCGGCGGCGCAAGAAGGACGGGCGGGTCGCGCTGGACGGCGCGTTGCGGCATGACATCCGCGTGGCGCGGGGCATAGGCGGCAATCAGCGCGATCAGGGCCACCGAGGTGAGGCCGATCCTGATCCAGGGCGGGCGCTTGCGGGCGCCACGGCGCTGGCCGACCGCGCGGGCGCGGACGGGCAGAGCCCCGATCGCCTCAAGATCCTCGTCCCGCCACTCGACGGAATCGCCGTACCGCATGGAAACCGCCCGTTTCGCCCCTTGGCTCCGATCGACAAGGCGCCATCCTCGCCACCATCATGGCTAAGAGTCGAGCAATTCGGTTCAGCTTTGCTTCACGATGACCGTGATTCGCCCAGCATCGTGAATCCTTCGTTTATGAAGCGTCGTCGCTGGCGGGCGGCGGGGACTGCTTCACGGTCTCCCTCACTTGACAAAGACCCGGTTTTGCCCGATCGCATGCGCGTCAGCCCGCGCGGATCGTCCGCCGCGGGGCAAACGGGATGGTTCTTCCGTGTTCGCGCCCATCGTCTTCATGACGCGCAAATCGAAAACCGTGACCACGGCCGCCGGCAAAACGGCGCGCTGACCGTTCTCTCGTTCCCGGACCCCTCCCCGCCGGGCGGGAGGGCAGGCCCGAGCGGCGCTCGCGGGCGAGCGTGGCGATCGGGCGAAAAACGGCCCCGGGGAGCCAGAATTCGAGGAGTTGTTCCATGGGTTACAAGGTCGCCGTCGTGGGCGCCACGGGCAATGTCGGGCGGGTCATGCTCGACATCCTCTCCGAGCGCGCCTTTCCCGCCGATGAGGTCGTCGCGATCGCCTCGCGCCGCAGCCAGGGGACTGAGGTCTCCTATGGCGACAGGACGCTCAAGACGAAGGCGCTCGACACCTATGACTTCGCCGATATCGACATCTGCCTGATGTCGGCGGGCGGAGACGTCTCGAAGGAATGGTCGCCGCGCATCGCGGCCCAGGGCGCGGTCGTGATCGACAATTCGAGCGCCTGGCGCTACGACGCCGACGTGCCTCTCGTCGTCCCGGAGGTCAATGCCGAGGCCGTGCGCGGGTTCGCGAAGAAGAACATCATCGCCAATCCGAACTGCTCGACGGCCCAGCTCGTCGTCGCGCTCAAGCCGCTCCACGATTTCGCGACGATCAAGCGCGTCGTCGTCTCGACCTACCAGTCGGTCTCCGGCGCGGGCAAGGAGGGCGAGGACGAACTCGACCGGCAGACCCGTTCGGTCTATTCGCTGCAGGAAGCGGAGATCAAGAAGTTCCAGAAGCGCATCGCCTTCAATCTCATTCCCCAGATCGACGTCTTCATGGAGGACGGCTATACGAAGGAGGAGTGGAAGATGATGGTCGAGACGAAGAAGATCCTCGACCCGAAGATCAGGCTCACGGCCACCTGCGTGCGCGTACCCGTCTTCGTCTCGCACAGCGAGTCCGTGAATGTCGAGTTCGAGAAGCCGATCACCGTCGAGGAGGCCCGCGCGATCCTGCGTTCGGCCCCCGGCCTGATGGTCATCGACAAGCACGAGCCGGGCGGCTACGCCACGCCGATCGACGCCACGGGCGAGGACGCGACCTATATCTCCCGCATCCGCGAGGACGCCACGGTCGAGAACGGCCTCGCCTTCTGGTGCGTGTCGGACAACCTGCGCAAGGGCGCGGCGCTGAACGCCGTGCAGATCGCCGAGGCGCTCGTCAACCGCGACCTGATCAAGCCGAAGGCCGCCTGAGGCGAGCTAGTTGCTCAGCTCACAACAAGAAAGGCCGGGTGCATAACCCAGCCTTTTCAGTGTGGAAACCCTTGCTTGCTTCTTGAAGACGGCGCGGCGGGTTCCAGCCGATCGCCGTGCATCCGAATGGCGTGTTACTGGACCGCGGGCGTCGCCTCCGCCTCGGGAGCAGCCTCCTCGGCGGGAGCGGCTTCCGCGACCTCGGGAAGCGGCGGGGGGTTCTCCGACAGGCTGCGCATATAGGCGATGATGTTGGCGCGCTCCTGGGCGTTGCGCAGGCCGGCATAGGTCATCGAGGTGCCAGGCATGTAGCCGCGCGGATTGGCGATGAAACCGTCGAGCGCTTCGTAGTCCCAGACTTCGCCGGCGGCAGCCCGCTCCTGCAGGGCGCCGGAATAGCCGAAGCCGTCGGCATGCGCCTTCGGCCCCATCACCACATCCCAGAGATTGGGGCCGATGCGGTTCGGCCCGCCCTGCTCGAAGGTGTGGCAGGAGGTGCAGGCGCGCACCGCCGCCTCGCCGCGCTCGACCGAGGCCGCGGCCAGCCGGATCGCAACCGGCTCTTCGGCCGGCGCTTCAGCCGCCGCCGTCACCTCGCCCTCGGCTTCCGGAAGCGCGTAACCGGCGACGCCCGCGGGGCGGGGCTCGAAAAGCATGCCGGCGATGACGCCGGCGCCGACGACGAGCATGAGCGCGCCGAAAACGGCGCCCATGATCTTGTTGAGCTCGAACGAGTTCATGCGATAGCTCCAATCCGCTCCGGCGGACAAACAGCGTATTGATCGATGGCCTGACGACGAACAGCCGCGTTGCGGCGGTTGCTTAGCCTCTTTCGGGTCGGTTTGACAACGAAAAAGGCACAGTCTTGTGGTCGCAGTCGCGATTGGGGAAAACCGGATGCCGCCGGGCGGGCGGCGCGAGCGATGACAAAGCCCCCCGCGCTTGCTAAAGCAGCCGCTCCGAAAGCCCATTCGCACGGCGTAGCCCCCAATGTCCGACCCCCTCGTCCTGATTCCCGCCCGCATGGCGGCGACGCGCCTTCCGGGCAAGCCGCTCGCCGAAATCGCCGGCGAACCGATGATCGTGCATGTCTGGCGGCGCGCCTGCGAGGCGGGGATCGGGCCGGTCGCCGTGGCCACTGATTCGCGCGAGATCGCCGCAGCCGTCTCGGAGGCGGGAGGGCGGGCCGTGATGACACGCGGCGATCACCCGTCCGGATCCGACCGCATCCACGAGGCCATGGAGGCGCTCGACCCCGAGGCCCGGCACGATGTCGTCGTCAATGTCCAGGGCGATTTCCCCACGATCGACCCGCGCGCCATCGCCGCGTCGATCCTGCCGCTCGCCGATCCCTCCGTCGACATCGCCACGCTCGCCTGCCTCGTCACGCGCGCGGAGGAGCGGGACGATTCCAACGTCGTCAAGGCGGTGGGCAGCGAGATCGCGCCGGGCCGCCTGCGCGCGCTCTATTTCACGCGCGCGACCGCACCCTGGGGCGAGGGGCCGCTCTATCATCACATCGGGCTCTACGCCTATCGCCGCCGGGCGCTCGCCCGCTTCGTCGCCCTTCCGCCCTCCCCGCTGGAGATTCGCGAGCGGCTCGAGCAGCTGCGCGCGCTGGAGGCCGGCATGCGGATCGACGTGACGATCGTCGACGATGCCCCCTTCGGCGTCGACACGCCCCAATCCCTCGACCTGGCCCGCGCCATCCTCTCGCGCGGCGCGCAATCGTGAGCATCGACATGAGCAAGATCATTTCCTACCAGGGCGAGCCCGGCGCCAATTCGCACATCGCCTGCATCGACGTATATCCCGAGTGGACGCCGCTCCCCTGCCCCACCTTCGAGGACGCCTTCGCGGCGGTGAGCGAGGGGCAGGCGCAGCTTGCGATGATCCCGATCGAGAACTCGGTGGCGGGCCGGGTCGCCGACATCCATCACCTGCTGCCCACATCCGGCCTGCACATCGTGGGCGAATACTTCCTGCCCATTCATCACCAGCTCATGGCCGTGAAAGGCGCGAGTCTCGCCACGATCCGCACCGTGCAGAGCCATGTCCAGGCGCTCGGGCAGTGCCGGCGCACCCTGCGCAAGCTCGGGCTGGCGGCGATCGTGGGAGCCGACACCGCGGGTTCCGCGCGCCAGATCGCGGAACTCGCCGATCCCTCGAAGGCCGCAATCGCCTCCCGGCTCGCCGCCGAGGTCTACGGGCTCGACATCCTGGCCGAGGATATCGAGGACGAATCCCACAATACGACCCGCTTCATCATCCTCTCGCCGGAGCCGGTCGAGATCGCGCCCGAGGCCGAGGACTGTGTCACGAGCTTCGTCTTCCGGGTGCGCAACATCCCCGCCGCCCTCTACAAGGCCATGGGCGGGTTCGCCACGAACGGCGTCAACATGACGAAGCTCGAAAGCTACATGATCGAGGGGCAGTTCACGGCGACCCAGTTCTACGCCGAGGTCGACGGGCACAAGGACGAGCCGCATGTCCGGCGCGCGCTGGAGGAGCTCGCCTTCTTCTCGCGCGAGCTGAACGTGCTCGGCGTCTTCCCCGCGCATCCCTTCCGCAAGAATTTGCGCGAGAAGGAGCCGGCGGAGTAGGCTGGACCGGAGGCGCTTCTGAAGACCGCCTCGAGTTCCCCAGAGGCGACTGATGAACGCGCTCGGCCTGCAGGATCCGCTTTTCGCCACCTATGCCATCGCCGCGGCCCTGATGATCCTCAAGGCAGTGGCGATGTCCTGGCTCACCGTGCTGCGGATGATGCAGGTGAAGGGCGGCTTCCGTTCGCCGGAGGACCTGCGCAGGACGCCGCTCAACCCGGCCCCCGACCCGCGCCAGCTCGAGCCTGACGAGCGCGTCGAGCGCGTCCGGCGCATCCAGATGAACGACCTCGAGAACCTGCCGTTCTTCCTCGTGGCGGGCTTTCTCTACGTGCTCACGGAGCCGTCGCTGCTTCTGGCGCGCGTGCTTCTCTATGGCTACGTGATCTCGCGGCTATTGCACTTCGCCGCCTACTTCACGGCGCAGACCCACGACATGCGCGCCGCGCTCTGGACCATCGGCTCGCTGATCCTCGTCTTCATGGCCCTGCGCGTGCTCCTCGCGGCGCTCGGGATCTGACCCTTCACTGCTCAAGGAAGCGCCTGATCAGATGGTGGGCGATGGCCACGGGAGGCGGGGTGCGGATCGCGTCGGGATGGGCGTCGCGGATCATCAGTTCGAGATCCGCCCGCGAGAACCAGCGGCAATCCTCGAGTTCCTCGCAATCGATGACGAGCTTGTCGTCCAGCGCCTCGCCGCGGCAGCCGATCATGAGCGAGGAAGGGAACGGCCAGGGCTGCGAGAGCATGTAGGACACCTCGCCGACGCGCACGCCCGCCTCCTCGAAGGTCTCGCGGCGCACGGCCTCCTCGATGGTCTCCCCCGGCTCGACGAAGCCCGCGAGGCAGGAGTAATTGCCGGCGGGAAAGCGCGACTGCCGCCCGAGCAGGCAGCGGTCCCGATGCGTGATCAGCATGATGACGACGGGATCCGTGCGCGGAAAATGCTGCGTCGCGCAGGAATCGCAATCGCGCCGGAAGCCGGAGCAGGTCGGCCGCGTCGGAGCGCCGCAATTGGCGCAGAAACGATGGCGGGCATGCCAGGAGAGAAGCGACTTCGCCTCCGCCAGCATCCCCGTCTCGCGCTCCGGAACGAGTCCCTGCGTCGCGATGGAGCGCAGGTCGAGCACGGTGAGATCGGGCCGCTCGCGCCAGGTTTCGGCGAGGGAGGGCTCGATGAGCGTCGCCAGGATGTGGCGATCGTCGAGGGTGCCGAGATAGGCCTGTTCGTGAACCGCGAGCCCGTCGATCGCGGCGCGGGGATGCAGCGCCGTCGTTCCGCCCTGTCCCCGGCGCAGGATCGGGATCTCCCCGGCGATGAGGACCGTGAGCGCCTCCGGATCGTCGCGATGGCGATCCAGCGCATCGCTGCCCCGCTCGCTCGTATGGCGAACGAGGCCGTTCACGGCAAAGCCGAGCGGGGGGCGGGCGAGGGGATCGTTCATCGGGCGTGTCTCCTGCTCATGCCGCCGCGAAGGCCTGGGCGAACCTGTCGATCAGGGCCGTCGCGGCGTGAGGCGGATAGGGTTTGCGCTCGCCCGCGCCCCAGACGGGTCCGGGCCAGGCGGGATCGGACAGGAAGCGCCCGATCACATGGACATGGAGCTGCGACACGACATTGCCGAGCGCGGCGACGTTCACCTTGTCGGGCTTCGCCACATCCAGCATGACGCGCGTCGCGAGCCGCATTTCCTGCATCAGCGCCGCTGCGTCCTCCGCCGTCAGGTCCGTGATCTCGCTCGCCCCCGCCACGCGCGGGACGAGGATGAGCCAGGGATAGCGCGCGTCGTTCATCAGAAAGACGCCGCAAAGCGCGAGGTCGCCGACATGAATCGTGTCAGCGGCGAGGCGGGGATCGAGCAGGAAGTCGGACATGGCCCTCTCTTTAAGCCTCTTTTTGCCGTTCTGGAAACGCGCAAAGACGGTGCGGCGACGCCCGAACGGCATTCCCGCTTCCCCCTCGGCGGAGGTCTTGCTATGGAACCTTCCGAGCCCAGTCCAGCGCGCAGGAGCCGAGGTGAGCCGCGTTCTCGTCATCGACAACTACGACTCGTTCACGTGGAACCTCGTCCATCTGATCAGCCGGTTCACGCAGGCGATCGACGTCGTGCGCAACGACGAGGCGAGCGCAGCCGCGCTGCTGGATCGCGGCCACGACGCGATCGTGCTGTCGCCGGGCCCCTGCACGCCGAATGAGGCCGGTGTCTGCCTCGACGTCATCCGCGAGGGCGCGGGCCGCACGCCGATCTTCGGCGTCTGCCTCGGCATGCAGAGCATGGGACAGGCCTTCGGCGGCGAGGTCGTGCGCGCGCCCCTTCCGCTCCACGGCAAGACGAGCGAGATCAGCCACACGGGCGAAGGCCTGTTCCGCGGCTGCGACGGCCCCTTCACGGCCACGCGCTACCACTCGCTCGTCGTGAAGCGCGAAACCTGCCCGCCGGAACTTGAGATCACCGCCGAGAGCGCGGACGGGCTGATCATGGCGCTGTCGCACCGCACGCTCCCGGTCCACGGCGTACAGTTCCACCCCGAGAGCATCCTCACCGAGCACGGCGACACGATCATCGGCAATTTCCTCGACATGGCGTCGCGCTGGCGCAACGTTGCAGGTGACACCCGCCCCGCCAATTTGCGATAAGAGCCCATGGACAGCTTCAAGCCCTATCTCGCCAAGGTCGCCACGGGCGCCACCCTCTCCCAGGAAGAGGCCCGCGCGGCCTTCGATGCGCTCCTGTCCGGCGAGGTCACGCCCTCGCAGGCCGGCGCCTTCCTGATGGCTTTGCGCGTCCGGGGCGAAGCCCTCGACGAGATCGTCGGCGCGGCCTCCGCCATGCGCGCCCGCATGGTCCCGGTGAAGGCCCCGAAGGATGCGATCGACATCGTCGGCACCGGGGGCGACCATTCGGGCACGTACAATATCTCGACCATCGCGGCCTTCATCGTCGCGGGCTGCGGCGTCCCGGTCGCCAAGCACGGCAACCGCGCCGCCTCGTCGCGCTCGGGCGCGGCGGACGTGCTCTCGGCGCTCGGCGTGACCATCGGGCGGGAGCCCGAGACGCTCGAGCGCTGCATCGCGCAGGCAGGCCTCTGCTTCATGTTCGCGCAGACGCACCATGCCTCGATGCGCCATGTCGCCCCCTTCCGCGTCGAGATGGGCACGCGCACCATCTTCAATCTTCTCGGCCCCCTCACCAACCCTGCCGGGGCCGATCGCCAGCTCGTCGGCGTCTTTTCCGGCGTTTGGATCGAGCCACTCGCCCGCGTCCTTGGCGAACTGGGCTCGCGGAAGGTCTGGGTCGTGCACGGCTCCGACGGGCTCGACGAGATCACCACGACGGGACCGACCCATGTCGCAGCGATGGAGGGCGGGGAATTCTCGCGCTTCACCATCGATCCGCAGGATTTCGGCATCGCCCTGGCGCGGCCCGAGGATCTGAAGGGCGCCGATCCCGAGCACAACGCCGCCGCCATGCGGGCCGTGCTGGAGGGCGCGAGGAACCCCTATCGCGACATCGCCGTCCTCAACGCCGCCGCGAGCCTCGTCGTGGCCGGCAAGGCGAAGGACCTGCGCGAGGGCGTCGATCTGGCGGGCCGGGCGATCGATTCAGGCGCCGCCAAGGGCGCCCTCGACAAGCTCGTCGCGGTCTCGGGAGCCTGATGCGATGAGCGACGTGCTGGCGCGGATCGAGGCCTACAAGCGCGAGGAGATCGCGCAGGCGAAGGCCGACGTTCCGCAGGACGAGATCGAGAGGCGCGCCGCCGCCGCCTCCCCGCCGCGCGGCTTCGCGCGGGCGATCGAGGAACGCATCGCCGCAGGCCGTCCGGCGCTGATCGCCGAGATCAAGAAGGCGAGCCCGTCGAAGGGCCTGATCCGTCCGGATTTCGACCCGCCCGCTTTGGCGCGCGCCTATGCGGAGGGTGGCGCGGCATGCCTGTCGGTCCTGACCGACGGCCCCTCCTTCCAGGGCAAGCCGGACTATCTCGGGCAGGCGCGCGAGGCCTCCGGCCTTCCCGCCCTGCGCAAGGATTTCCTGTTCGAGCCCTATCAGGTCTTCGAGGCGCGGGCCTGGGGCGCGGATTGCATCCTCGTGATCATGGCGAGCGTCGACGACGCGACGGCCCGCGCCCTGATCGAGACGGCGGACGCGCTCGGCATGGACGCCCTCGTCGAGGTCCATGACCTTCCCGAGCTCCAGCGCGCCCTGACCCTTCCCTCGAAGCTCATCGGCATCAATAACCGCAACCTGCGCAGCTTCGAGGTATCCCTCGCCACCTGCGAGGAGCTTGCGCCGCTGATTCCGCCGGACCGCATCATCGTCGGCGAAAGCGGGATCTTCACGCCTGCGGACATCGCGCGGCTGAAGGCGGTCGAGATCCACACCTATCTCGTCGGGGAGAGCCTGATGCGGCAGGAGGACGTGGCGGGCGCGACGCGAATCCTGCTCGGAGATGCTGCCTGATGGCGGAACTCACCCATCTCGACGCAACCGGCCAGGCCAACATGGTCGACGTCTCCGGCAAGGAGGTCACCTCGCGGGTCGCCGTCGCCGAGGGATATGTGGTGACGAAGCCGGAGACCATCGCCGTAATCGCGCGCGGCGACGCGAAGAAGGGGGACGTCCTCGGCGCGGCCCGGCTCGCCGGGATCATGGCGGCGAAGCGCACGCACGAGCTCATTCCGCTCTGCCACCCGCTGATGATCACCAAGGCGCGCGTCGAATGCACGATCGACGAGGCCCTTCCGGGCGTGCGCGTCACGGCGGAGGTGAAGGTCGGTGGGCAGACCGGCGTCGAGATGGAGGCCCTGACCGCCGTCTCGGTCGCCTGCCTGACGATCTACGACATGGTGAAGGCCGCCGACAAGGAGATGCGGATCGAGGGCATCCGCCTGCTCGAGAAGAGCGGCGGTCGGTCGGGGCACTATCGGGCGGAGACCTGACATGGCGCTGCTGCCCGTCGACGAAGCGCTGGCGCGGGTTCTCGCGAGCGTCGCGGGTCCGGACGAGATCGAGAGCATCCCGCTGGGGCAATGCCACGGCCGCACGCTCGCCGGCGACATCGCGGCGCGGCGCACGCAGCCCCCCTTCCCCGCCTCGGCCATGGACGGCTACGCGGTGCGCGCCACGGATGCCGCTACCGCTCCCGTCACGCTGAGGTTGATCGGGGAGAGCGCGGCGGGACGCGGCTTTGCCGGCGCGATCGGCGAGGGCGAGGCGGTGCGCATCTTCACCGGAGCGCCGGTTCCCGACGGCGCGGACGCGATCGTGATCCAGGAGAATGCCGAGCCGCTCGACGGCGGGCGCGTGCGCGTCCTCGAGCCGGCCGTGCAGGGCCGCTTCCTGCGCCCGGCGGGGCTCGATTTCAGCGAAGGCGAGGTGCTTCTTCGCTCGGGCGTCACGCTCGACGCGCGCCACATCGCCCTTGCCGCCGCGATGAACCACGCGCAGCTCCCCCTGCGCCGCCGCCCCCGGGTCGCCATCATCGCCACCGGGGACGAGCTCGTGCTGCCCGGCGAGGAGCCGGGTCCGGACCAGATCGTGGCCTCCAACATCTTCGCCATCGCCGCCATCGTGGCGCGGGCGGGCGGCGAGCCCATCGATTGCGGCATCGCCCGCGACACCCGCGAGGACGTCGCGCGCGCCGTCGCGGAGGCGCGGGCGGCGGCGCCGGACATCCTCGTCACGCTCGGCGGAGCATCCGTCGGCGAACATGATCTCGTACAGGAGGTGCTCGCGGATCTCGGTCTCGAACTGGGCTTCTGGCGCATCGCCATGCGGCCGGGGAAACCGCTGATCCACGGGCGCCTCGGCGAGATGCTGTATCTCGGGCTTCCGGGCAACCCGGTCTCGTCGATGGTCTGCGCCATCCTCTTCCTCGTCCCGGCCATCCGCGCCCTCCTCGGCGACGCCGCGGCGGCGCTGTCGCCGCCCCGCGAATCCGCGATCCTCGGCTGCGACCTGCCCGCGAACGACGCCCGCCAGGACTACCTGCGCGCAGCGCTCGAACCGGGGGCGGAATCCCTGCCGCGCGCGACGCCCTTCGCGAAGCAGGACAGTTCGATGCTCGGCCTCCTCGCCCGCGCCGACGCCCTCGTGATCCGCGCGGCCCACGCGCCCCCCGCGCAAGCCGGAGAGATCGTCGACATCATCCGCCTCGCCGAGGTGTTCTGACCGGCAGAAAAAGGCAGCGCCGCCGGGGATGACACGGGTGGAGGAAGACGCAAGGAGCGCGACCTTCTCCCTCCCCCCGCTTGCGGCGGGGAGGGTCGGGGTGGGGGGGCGTGCAGGATTGAGCGCGCGGTTGATCGACGGGTGCAACGGGATCCCGGCCGAGGCGCGCTCTGCCCCTCTCACCCGCCCTCCTCTCGCCTGCGGTGGCGGGGGAGCGCGGCCTCGACGCTGGTGCTGGGATCCCCTTCCCGGCGATGACACCGGGGGCTGCTGGATCAGGCGATGACGATGCGCGTGCGCCGGGAGAGATGCGGCAGGAGACGCCGCAGGTCGCCCTTGCGGAGGGCGACGCAGCCCGCCGTCGGGGTGAAGCCGGGGCGCACGACATGCATGAAGATCGCGCTGCCCTTGCCCTTGCGTATCCCCTTGCGGATTCCCCGCCTCCCGTCCGGCCCGCGATTATAGGCGATGTCGACGACGAGATCGTACATGTCGTCCCCGCGCCACATTTCCTCGTGGCTCGTGGGCCAGGGCCGCTTGACGAGCGTGTTGTAGGCGCGGTCGCCGGGCGCGTCGCACCAGCCGTCCCGCGGGGCGATGGCGCGGACCGGCAGGAGCGTGCGCGGACGCGGCCCCTTGTCCGCGCGATAGAAGAACTGGAGCAGCGCGAAGTCTCCGATCGGCGTCGCGCCGTCGCCCTCGCGCTTGTTTCGGGTCGTGCCTGAACGCCCAATGGCGCAGTTCACGCGCATGTGACCGGCGATCAACCAGCCTTTACGGCGATCAACAGCGGATGGCGCCACCCGAATCCTTGAAAAAGCAACGCGTTTCATGCCAATTGCCTGGGGTTAACCCCTCCCGAGGACTTGTTGCCGGAGGGGGGAAGTCTACTCTGGCCCGAGGCGGCCAGCAGCTTTCGTGGCAAGGATTCGTCTTGATGTCCAACTCCCATCGCCTTCTCGTCGTCGATGACGATCAGGACCTGCGCGATACTCTCGCCGAACAGCTCGATCTCTACGAGGAATTCACCGTCCTCACTGCGCAGAACGCGACCGAGGCGATGCAGATCGTGCGCGACGACCGGATCGATCTCGCGATCATGGATGTCGGGCTTCCCGACATGGACGGTCGCGAGGCCGTCAAGCTGATGCGCAAGCACGGCTTCCGGTCGCCCATCATCATGCTCACCGGGCAGGGCTCGGATTCCGACACGGTGCTCGGCCTTGAAGCCGGGGCGAACGACTATGTCGTCAAGCCGTTCAAGTTCGCCGTGCTCCTCGCCCGCATCCGGGCGCAGTTGCGGCAATACGCGGCGAGCGAGGACGCCATTTTCCAGATTGGCCCCTACAGCTTCAAGCCCGGCTCGAAGCTCCTCGTCAGCGAGAAGGGCTCGAAGCTCAAGCTGACGGAGAAGGAGACGGCGATCCTGCGCTTCCTCTTCCGCGCCGGGCAGAAGGTGGTCAGCCGCGACACCCTGCTCGCCGAGGTCTGGGGATACAACGCCAACGTCACGACTCACACGCTGGAGACCCATATCTATCGACTCCGCCAGAAAATCGAGCCCACCCCCTCCGAAGCGCGCATCCTCGTGACCGAGGGCGGCGGCTACAAGCTGGTTCCCTGAGGCCGGCATGTCCCTCGACGACGACATCGCGATCCTGTCACGGGCGCCGCTCCTCGGCCTGCTCGACCGCGATGCGTTGCGCCTCCTCGCCTTCGCCGCCGACAAGCGCCGCCTGCGGCAGGGCGACGTCCTCTTCCGCAAGGGTGACCGGTCCGATGCGGGCTACGTGCTCGCCGAGGGCGTGATCGGACTCGACACCGCCGGCGGCAAGCCGATCGTGATCGCGAAGGCGGGCGATCTCATCGGGCAGACGGCGCTCTTCGTCCGCGGAGAGCGCCCCGCCACGGCCACCGCCCGCGAGCCCTCCGTCGTCCTGCGCCTCTCCGTCAGCCTCATGCGCCGGGTCCTCGAGGAATACCCGGAAGTCGCGGCCGCGATGTACACGGCGATCGCCGAGGATCTCGGCGGGCTGAGCGGGGAACTGGCCCGCGTCGGCGCGCGCTTCGAATAGCCTCCTCCCCGGGGGCTCCGGGGCTCATGGATCGATCCGCATCTTCATGCGTTGAAGCGTCAGGGTTTGCGCCGGGCGCCCGCACTTCAGTGAAGCCTGGCATCGCGCGCCGCTGCGGGAGGGTCCCGCGTGGCCGCGTCCGAAAGCCGCCGCGCGCCGGACGGTTCAAGGAGTCGCCAATGCTCGAATGGGCCCTCATCTTTCTCGTCATCGCGCTGATTGCCGGCGCCCTCGGCTTCACCGGAATTGCAGGGGCAGCGGCGCAGATCGCGAAGATCCTGTTCTTCATCTTCGTCGTGATCTTCGTCATCCTCCTCCTGCTGAGCTTCTTCGCAATCGCGTAGGTCCGGCGGCGCGCGCTTCCGGGCGCGCCCGCCTGCCCCACCGCCGCCTTCGGCGGACTTGTAGCCGGACAAGGCAGATCGGGACGGATGGCTGATGGCGGAGGATGGAGGAATGACGGCCCGTGCCGAGCGCTGGACGCGACCGGGAGCCGCTCTCCTTGTCATCGCCCTCGTCCTTCTTGTCTGGTATCTGGGGCACGTCCTCCTCGTCATCTTCGCCGGTATCCTGCTGGCGGTGGCGCTGAGTTCGGCCGCTGACGGCCTCGCGCATTGGTCGCCGCTCAATCGCGGGATCTCGCTGTTTGTGGTTGCCGTCCTGGCGATCGCCGGGCTTGTCGGCCTCGGCTTCCTCGTGGTGCCGGCGGCGCTCGAGGAGCTATGGACTCTCCTTGAACGGCTGACGGAGATTGCGAGCGACCTTCAGCAATGGATGGGGCAGCTCCCTCTTGTCGAAGGCGCCGACGGCAATGGCGGCAACGGCAACGCCGCCGGCAACGATAGCAATGGCGACGCTCTGACGGAGAGCCTCATGGGTTCCGTGCAGGACGCCGCAGGCGCCGCGGCCGGAGCCCTCTTCTCGATCCTCGGCGCGCTGGGGACCGTCCTCATCGTCACCATCATCGGGGGTTTCGTCGCGGTCAACCCGCCGGTCTACATATCGGGGATGCTCAAGCTCGTCCCGGAGCCGCGGCGTGCGCGCGCCTCCCAGACCCTCGCCGCGATCGGCCACGGCTTGCGGTGGTGGCTTCTCGGGCAGCTCGTATCAATGGCGGTTCTCGGAGTTTCGACCGGAATCGGGCTGTTCGCGATCGGAATCGACCTGTGGCTCGGCCTCGCCCTCCTCACTGCGGTGCTGACCTTCATTCCGTTCCTTGGCCCGATCATCGCGGGCGTGCCGATCGTGGCCATCGCGTTCGGCGACGGATTCGAGACCGGCTTGATCGTCCTCGTCTTCTATCTCGCCCTCCAGAATGTCGAGGGCAACATCCTGACGCCGATGATCCAGGAACGGGCGGTGCGCGTGCCGCCCGCGCTGCTGGTCTCGATGCAGGTCCTGTTCGGGGCGATCTTCGGGGCGGCGGGATTCATCATGGCCGCGCCCCTGACGGTGGTCGGCTTCATCGCCGTCAACATGCTCTATGTCGAAGACGTCCTCGGGGATGAAGCCGCGGGGCCCTGAACCCTTCTCAGCCTGCCGCCACCCGGCTCTTGCGGAAATGCGCGAACAGCCTCCAGCCGAGGAACAGGGTCGCCGCGCCGAAGACCAGAAACCAGGTGAGGCTTCCAAGAACGTCGGCAATGTTCTGCACGCTGCGGCTGAAAGCGATGCCGAGCCCGACATAGGCGGTCACCCACAAGGCCTCGCCGAGGAAATCCCAGAAGAGGAAACGCTCCCAGGGATAGCGCATCGCGCCGCTGGCGAGATTGACATAGGGGCCGAGCGGGCTCAGCAGCCAGCGCGTGAAGAACACGCCGAGACCGCCCCATTTCTCGGTCAGCGCACGAGCCCGCGCGATTGCGCCCGCCCCCTCGCCGCGTAAGGCGATCGCCCCGGTGATGCGCGCTCCGCCCCAGCGGCCGATGACGTAGCCCGTCTGGTCGCCGAGGACCGCCCCGCCGATCCCGGCCGCGAGAACCGGCCAGAGCGCCATCTCCCCCTGCTCGATCAGGGAGCCGACGGCAAGCATGATGAGCGAGGTCGGAAAGGGAACACCGACACAGTTGACGGCGAGGATGAGAAAAAGGGCGAGCGCCCCGTGGTCCACGACGAAGACCATCAGCGCTTCGGTCACCGGGGCGTCTCCGGGTCGCGCGGACCGGCAGGCTGCGTGGCGGCTTCGAGCCGCGCTGCGGCGATCGCCGCATCCAGCCGCGCCTTGACCTCCGTGACGGTCAGACCTTCCCGCTCGGCAATTTCCCCGATGGGCTGCCGGTCCTCATGTCCGGGCGGCAGGTCGAGCGCCTCGAAGAGGATGGCGGCTTCCACGTCATGGGAATGCGCAATGTAGCGGATCGGCATCCAGCTCTCGATGGGCTCCTCGCGATGGGCCGACCAGTAGATGGTCTTGACGACGAACCGGGTGGCGAAGAAGACGCTCCCGAGGGCCGCCAAGAGGAATACGGCCAGGAGCAGCCACTGCCGGGCCGGAAGGGCTTTCAGCCGCATCGCGAAGACGTCCCTGCGCACATCGGCTCCATCGGTTTGTGACGCACCGGAACAGTCTATACCGCTTCCCGTGCGCGCGAATTGCCCTGCCTCAAGAACGAAAACAGCGATCAACGGATCGCATGGCTTCTCAAGACAAAAAAAGCGGCGCCCGTCGGACGCCGCTTCCCGTTTCCGGTCCCCTGCGTCCGGCCTAGCCCGCCGTCGCCTGGATCCACTTCGAAAGGTCGCCCTTGGGGGCCGCGCCGACCTTCTGCCCGGCGAGCTCGCCGTTCTTGAAGATCATCAGCGTCGGGATCGAACGAATGCCGAGCTGCGAGGCGACGCCCGGATTCTCGTCGATATTGACCTTCGCGATCTTGACCTTGCCCTGCATCTCGTTCGCGATCTCCTCGAGCGCGGGACCGATCATGCGGCAGGGGCCGCACCACTCGGCCCAGAAATCAACCACGACGGGCTCTGCGGATTTGAGGACATCCGCCTCGAAGCTCTGATCGGTCACCTTCACGGTCGCCATAGCGTCACCTTCTCGATGTTTGCTGTCGTTGAACGACAAATATGCCGCGCGCCCGCGCCCTTCAAGGCGCGTTTCCCGGCGCTTCACAGAGGGTTGATCGCACGCAGGGCCGCGCGCAAGTCGTCATCGGGGATTTCGCGCACTTTCGGCCCCGCCGTCCACACCATGAAGGCCCTCAGGCGCGTGTCCGGATAGATTCCCGCGAGCAGTTCTCGATAAAGCGCCATCTGCGTGATCCAGCCTTGCGGCAGGGGCGCATCGTCCCGCGGCGGGCGCGCGCTCGTCTTGAAGTCGGCGAAGAGCACCGTGTCGTCATGGATGGCGAGGCGGTCGATCTGTCCGGTCACCGGAACGGGACGCGCCTCCTCGCCGACTGCGACCTCCCCCGCGATCGGCGCTTCCGCCAGAGCACCGGCGGCGAAGAGCGGGGCGAGACGCGGATCCGCGATGACCGCAAGTCCGTCGCGGACCACCGCCTCCCGCTGCTCCGGCGTCAGACCGGCCGCCCGCGCGCCGACGAAGGCCCGCGCGGCCGCTTCGCGGCGGTCCGCGGCGATCGCCGGGAGCCGCTCGATCAGGGCGTGCACCAGCACCCCGCGCAGGCGCGCCCCGGCATCGAACGGGCGCTCGCGGGCGGGCGCGGACTGGTCGGCGGCGGTGAGCGCGCTCGACGGACGGATCGGCGGCGCGGGTTCCGGCTCCGGGGCGGCGCGCCGCGTCAGCCAGCCGGGAAGCGGCCAGGCTTGCGCGGGCTCTGCGGCTTTCTCGACCTCGTCCGGCTCCGTCAGCGCAGGATCGCGCCAGAGCATGACGTCGCCATAGGGCTGCTCGCCGTCCACGAGACCGTAGGCGCCGGCGCGCAGGGCGGCTTCGACGCGGGCAGACCAGCAGGAGGCCGGCAGTTCCTTCGCGCCCTTCTTCGTATAGTGCGCGACGACGAGATGGTCCTTGGCCCGCGTCAGCGCCACATAGAGCAGGCGATTGCTCTCCTCGTCGTCGAGTGCCTTCCGCGCCGCCCGCGCCTCGGCGGCAAGCGCGCAATCGGACTTCGCGCTGGGCGACCAGAGTGGTAGCGGCAGCCCGACATCGAGGAGCGCGTCCGAGTTCGGCGTCTCGTATGCGCGGTCGACAAGGACCACGACGCGGGCCTCGAGCCCCTTGGCGCCGTGCACCGTCATGACGCGCACCTCCTGGCCCTCCGCCTCGAGGTCGCGCTTGATCTCCCGGTCGGCCCCCTCGAAACCGCTCAGGAAGGCGGGAAGCGACGGGGTGCGCGGATGCTCCGCATTGAGCGCCTCGTCGAGGAAGGCGTCGATCGCGTCGCCCGCCTCCGCTCCCAGGCGCGCCACGAGGCGCTGGCGGCCTTCCATCGGGCCGAGCAGCGTCGCATAGAAGGCGAACGGGCCGTGGCGCTGCGCGAGCGCCCGCCAGGCCCGCACCGCCTCGCGTCCCCGCGCAGCCGCGGCATCGCCCGCATCGGCGTGACGCGACAGCGCGTCGACAAGCGCCTCGCCCTCCCCGCGCCCGACGGCGATGCGGATGAGATCCTCGTCATCCAGACCCACGAGGGGCGATTTCAGCGCGGTCGCGAGGGCGAGATCGTCCTGCGGCAGGAGCGCCACGCGCCCGGCGACGACGAGGTCCTGCACGGCGATATGATCGGTGATGTCGAGGCGGTCCGCGCCCGCGACCGGAATCCCCGCCTCCTTGAGGGCGCGGATCGTGGCGAAGAAGGCGGGGCCGCGATTGCGCACGAGGATGAGGATGTCTCCCGGCCTCCATTTCCGCCCCAGGGCGTCGCCGTCCGTCGTCCAGGCCTTCACCGCCTCCGCGATCCTGCGCGCGAGCCGCACCGGGGGCGAGCCTGATTCGGGTTCGTCGACGGGATGCGTCCAGGGATCGGCCTCCTCCTCCGATGACGAGGCCTCGAATGGCCACAGCTCGACGAGGCCGGGGGCCTTCTCGCGCACGCTCTGGTGCACCGTTCCGGTCGCGCCGTCGTCGAAGGCGAGGCCGCGAAAGAGGTCGGGGACGCTGAAGACGCTGTCCACCGCCGCGAGAACGCCGGGCGCGGAGCGGAAGGAGACCGTGAGATCGACCGCCTCGAAGGGATAGCCGCCGCCGGCGCAGAGCTTCTTCCAGTGCTCGCGGCTGCGGGCGAATTCGCGCGGACGCGCCCCCTGGAAACTGTAGATCGACTGCTTCTCGTCGCCCACCGCGAAGACCGTACGCGGGCGCTCGCCCCCCTGGCCCGCCCCCGCGTGGAACTCCTCGGTGATCCGGCGCAGGATCTCCCATTGCTCGGGGTTCGTATCCTGCGCCTCGTCGACGAGCACGTGGTCGACGCCGCGATCGAGCTTGTAGAGCACCCAGGGCCCCGCCGGGCTGCGCAGGAGATCGAGCGTCTTCTCGATCAGATCGTCGAAATCCAGCGCGCCGATCCGGCTCTTGCGCTCCTCGATGCGGGCAAAGACCGCCCGCGCGAGGGTGAACAGCGCGCGGGTCCGGGTGAAGGCCTCCAGGGCGGCGAGGCGTTTGTCGAGGGCCAGGAGGCGCGCCTGCTCGTCGAGGAGAAGGTTCCTCAAGCCCTCTCCCGCGCCTTGCGTGACAATTCGGCTGCCGGCGCGGGGCCCCTTGTCTCCAAAGAAGATCATTCGATACGACGCGACCCGTTTCGATAGATCACCGGCGCTGGAGGCCGCGATGAAAAACTCCGCCTGCTTCGAATCCGTCGATTTTCCCGTTGCTTGCAGGGTAGCGATGATCCCCGGCCAGTCGGAGGCCGGAATCCCGTCCTCCAGAATCGCCCGGCGCAACTCCTCCTCGTCCTCGCCCTCCGATATGCCGAGCGCGGTCCGCAGATCGTCCAGCGCCCGCGCAAGCACCTCCTCGTCGCGCAGCACGGCTCGGTGGGCGAGCGCTCCGCGCAGGAGCCGCGTGCGGTTGTCGCCGGTCACGCCGGCATCGATGGCGGCGAAGGCTTCCGCAAGGACCGGATCGCGGTTGGCGCGGGCGAGCACCTCCGCCATGGCGCTGTCGAGGAGCGCCGCGCTCTCGAGATCGTCCAGCATGGAGAACCGCGCCGGCACCCCCGCCTCGAAGGGCGCGATGTGCAAGAGGCGCTCGCAGAAGGCGTGGATCGTGTCGATCTTCAGCCCGCCCGGCGTCTCGACCGCCCGGGCGAAGAGCCGGCGGGCGCGCTGCAGCCGGCGCGCATCGGGCGCGCGCCCCTCGAGCGCGACGAGTTCCCCGGCGAGGGCCGCGTCGTCGAGGGTGACCCAGCGCCCGAGCCGGTCGAAGACGCGGATGGCCATGTTCGCCGCCGCCGCCTTGGTGAAGGTCAGGCAGAGAATGCGCGCGGGGGCGACGCCCTCGAGCAGGAGCCGCAGCACCCGGTCGGAAAGCACCTTCGTCTTGCCCGATCCGGCATTGGCCGAGACCCATGCGGATATGCCCGGCTGCGACGCGATCTGCTGCCGGAGCGTGACATGGGAGAGGATTTCGCGGGAGAAACTCATGATTCGCCGCCCTCGCTTCCCGCCGTCGCCGACCATTCCTTCACCCGCGAGAGATGGTCGTACTCGTTGTACTTCTTCGCGTATTTTGCATAGGGCCGCGAGATGTAGCCGAGTTCGCCATTCATGAACCGGGCGATCAGCCCCCGCAGGCGCTCGAAATGCTCCTCGACGATTTCCGCGACGCTGCGGCCGTCGCCTTTCCCCGGCGAGAACATGCATTCCTCGAGCGGCTTCTTGCCGCCGCTGGAGCGCACATGCAGCAGGTCCGGCGTTGCGCTCACCTTTCCGACGGCCGGAAAGCCGTCGCGCATGAGCATCGCCGCCTCGAGGGTGAGTTGCGGCGCGAAGCCGACGGCGATCTCGCTGTTCGAGGGCGGCTGGCCCGTCTTGAAATCGACGGCGACGACGCCGCCGTCGCGCAGGCGCTCGATCCGGTCGGCGCGCGCCCGCAGGGTGAAGGTCTCCGCCCCCATCGGGATCGCAAGCCTGCCCGACGTCTCCACGACGATTGCGGAAAGGAGCGCGCGGCGCTGGTATTCCCAGTCGATGAAGGCCTCCGTCAGCCGTTGCATGCGCGGAAGCCAGTCGGCATAGACGTCGGGGAAGGCCTCGGCGAGGGGGTTCAGCTCGGCCGCCAGCAATTCCGTCATGCGCGCGCGGGCGACCGCAATGTCGGGGAGCGCCAGCGGGAAGGCCTCAACGAAGCGGGCGAAGACGGCATGCACGATCGAGCCGCGATCGGCGGCGCTCGGGGCTTCCCCGATGCCTTCGAGCGGCGAGAGCGCCAGCACGTGGCGCGCGAAGATCGCATAGGGATCGCGCACCAGGGTCTCGATCTCGGTGACGCTGAGCGAGCGGGGGAAGAGCTTCGGATCGGGCTTCGGGTTTGGCCGCCGCAGGGGCGGCGCCGGCGTCGTGGTCCCCGCATGGCGGGCGAGAAAGCGCAGGCGTTCGCCCTCGCCGACCAGTTCCTCCCAGCGCGCATCGCCGACGAAGGCCTTGATGCGCTGCAGGAAGCGCGAGGAGACCGTGGGCGATCCGCCACGCTTGCGCGCCCGCGTGATCACGACCTCCCGCGCGCCGCAGGCCTGGACGAAATCATGCGCCGTCTGGCCGATCCGCCGCTCCGGCGGGAGCAGGCCGATCCCGGCGCGCATCGGGCGGTTGAGAAAGGCGTCCGTCGTGGTCCGTGGCGGCCACACCCCCTCGTCGAGGCCGCCGAGGACGACCCGGTCGATTTCCAGCAGGCGCGCTTCCAGCGGACCGAGCACCTTGATGCGGCGATGCGCGGAGGCCGCCGACGGCTTGACGACCCGCTGCTGCGCGAGCGCGCCGAAGAAGGCTGGATAGTCCGGGAAGCGCCCTTTCAGCGCCCCCTCGCCCTGCAGGGCGAACTCGTCGAACAGGGCGAAGAGATCCTCGTAGGAGCCGTCCGCGCCGGGCGGGACGGGATCGTCCTCCGCCGTCGCCAGAAGCGCCTCGACCACGCGGCGATGGGCGAGCGCGAGCGTCGTCAGCGCGCCTTCGGGGTCCCCGTCCTCCGGGCCGAACCCGGCGAAGGCGTTGCGCAGGCGCGCGAGGAGGTCGAGGGCGAGGGACCAGTCCTCCCCGGTCAGGCGGCGGCGCGGCAGGGGCGTGCGCCGGGCCTCCCTCGCCACGGCCTCCCGCCTTGCCGCAAGCGCGGCCTCGAGCGCATCGAAACCCTCGCCGGGACGGGGTCCGCGCAGAAGGCCGATCTCGAGGGCGGCGGCCGCGCGGTTCATGGCCTCCGCCGTGAATCCCAGCCGCACATCGGGATGCTGCACCAGGGCGAGTAGCTCCAGCGGCGCGAAGCGCTCGAGCGCCGCATCGGCGGCGAGCCTCGCGAGGCGCCCCGCGAGCGACTGCCCCAGGGGCGTCCCGGCGGAATCCTCGACGCGCACGTCCCAGCGGCCGATCTCGGCGCAGACACGGGCGGCGAGGGTCCGGTCCGGGGTGATCAGCGCGGCGGTCTTCCCCGGCTCCTCGAGCGCCTCGCGCAGGGCGACGGCGATCACCAGCGCTTCCTCCCGCTCGTCGGCGGCCTCGACGACGGCGAGACCCCGCGAACCGTCGCGGGCGATCCCGTCGCGCTGCTCGGGCGCGACCTCCGACCAGCGGTCCGTCGTCTCCGCCGGGCGCAAGGCTTCGCTGAACAGGATCTCGCGCATCGCGCCTCCCGCATCCGGCTCCGCCAGATCGAGGACGCTCGCGCGTTCGATGCCGAGGCCCTCCCGCAGGAGACGCGCCAGCATGGCCTGGGGATGGCCATGGGCGGGCTCGAAGGCGGCGCCGTGATCCTCCCGCCGCGCGATCGCCTCGATCGCGGCCCAGCTTTCGTCGTCGAGCCGCTTGTCGAGGCCGGGCAGCACCAGCGCGCCGTTATCAAGGGCGGCGATGGCGGCGAGGAGGCGCGCCGTCGAGGGGATCGAACCGGTGGAGCCGGCGGCGATGACCGGCCCGCGCGGCGTCTCGCGGGAGAGCAGCCGCGCCTGCGCGTCGATCAATCGCGAGCGCCGCAGCGCCGGATCGCTGGCGTTGCGTTCAGCCAGGATCGCCGGCCAGCGTTCGGTGGCAATCCGCAGGAAGGCGAGCGTGAACTCGAAATAATGCGAGAATTCCGCCTCGACCAGATCCGCAAGGCGGGCCGGCGGCACGTCCTCGAAGGTGAAGTCGTCCATCAGCGATTCGAGATCGGCGGCGAGGGCGACCGCGTCGGCGGGCGAGGAGGGGATGATGAAGGACGCCGTCGGCGAATCCTCGACGCGCATCCGCGCGACCTCCGAAGCGAATTTCTGGATGAGCCCCGCAAGCAGCAGCCGGCGCTCCAGCGGCGCGATGGGCGGAGCGAGGACGCCCTCCGGGTCATCGACGTCGAGGAGGCCTGCCGCGACCTCCAGTTCCGCGTTGTCCGCCTCCCCGAGGGGCACGATCCGCGGCAGAAGCAGCGCCCGCCCCCCGCGCGCGCTCGACAGGCAGGCGGCGAAGGCGCGGGCGGCGCGCTGCGTCGGGAGATAGATCGTCGCCGCGGCGAGGGCGTCGGGAGCCTCCGAGGCGGGGAAGCCCGGGACGAGACGCCCCGCGAGGAGCGCGTCCGCGAGCGTGCGCAGGAAGGGCGAGCCCGGTGAGATCGTGAAGACGCGCGCCTGCGGCAAACCCTGATCCTCTTCGACTGCGACGGTCCGGCGCGCCCTTCGCGCCGCTTCCCTACCGCGCGCTCGAAGCGATCCGCAGATTCGCCTCCTGCACGGCGGCAGGATCGCCAACATGCAACCATTGGCCATCGAGTCGCAACCCGAACAGCCGCTCCCGCGCGATGGCCCTGTCGAACAGCAGGTTGAGCGAGAACGGCCCGTCGGGGGTGTCCTCGAAGAGCGCCGGATGCATGATCGCGACGCCCGCATAGACGAAGGGCGCCATGCAGCGCTCGGGCCTGCGCGTCAGGCGTCCGGCGGCGTCCATGAGGAAATCGCCGCGCCCGTCATAGCCGATGCTCGTCGCCGATGCGGCGAGGAGCAGGAGCATGTCCATCGCGGCGGGATCCCACTGCCTGACCAGGGCGCGCAGGTTGGAACGCGGCCCCTCCATCCACAGGGAATCGGAGTTCATCACGAGGAAGGCATCGTCACCGAGGAGCGGGAGCGCCTTCCGGACGCCGCCGCCGGTCTCCAGCAGCCGCTCGCGCTCGTCCGAGACGACGATCCGGGGTCGCTCGCGATCGGCGAGCCTTGCTTCGACGAGCCCGGCGAGATGGTGAACATTGACCACGGCCGTGGCGATTCCCGCCTCGGCGATCCGGTCGAGCGCGTGGTCGAGCATGGTGCGGCCGCCCACGACGACGAGGGGCTTGGGCAGCGAGTCGGTAATCGGCCGCATCCGCGTGCCGAGGCCGGCGGCCAGCACCATGGCGGTGCGGATCCCCGCCTGCGCCTCGGGCGTCGCAGGATCAAGAAGGGATTCGCGGGTCTGATGGACGTTCATCACGGGGTCTTTGCATCGAAAATGCGCGGCGCATGCGCCTCGAACCAGGCGCGCAGCCGCGCGAGGGAGGGATGGTCGAGATTGCGCGCCAGATATCCCTCTACCCGCGGCAGGTGACGCAAATATTGCGGCTTGCCGTCGCGTTTGTCGAGCCGCGCGAAGATGCCGAGGATCTTGGTGGCGCGCTGTGCTCCCATGATCGCGTAGGCGGTGGCGAATGCGGCGAGATCGAATGCCGGATCGCTCCCCTTGCGCTGGCGCGAATAGAGCGAGAGCAGCCTGAGTTCCCCCGTCATCGGGACGTCGACGCGGGCGTCCTGCAGGAGCGAGACGAGATCGTAGGCCGGCGGCCCGAGCACCGCGTCCTGGAAATCGATCAGCCCGACCCGCGCCAGGCCTTCCCGCTCGGGAAGCCAGATGAGATTCGGCGAGTGGAAGTCCCGCAGGGTCCAGGTCGTCGGCCCGGCGAGAACCTCCTGCAGGACGTCGGCCCAGGCGTTGAGAAATTCCGAGCGCGTGCTTCCCGAGGGCTCGGCGCGGACGACGTGCTTGAGGTACCAGTCGACGAAGAGCTCGACCTCGATCAGCATGGCCTGCCCGTCATAGGGCGGGATGACATGATCGAGGTCCTGCGCGACCGGGAGGACGTGGGGAAGGGTGGTGTCGTGGAGCTTCGCCAGCAGCCGCACGGCCTCCCCATAGCGCTCCTCGATCGGTCCCTGCGCATCGACGACGGGCTCCTCGCCCAGATCCTCGAGAAGCAGGAGCCCCGCATCGAGATCCTCCCCATAGATTTTCGGGGCGCTGAAACTCAGCGCCCTCAGGGCCCGGTCGACGGCGACGAAGGCGTGGACGCTCTCGGCCAGATGCGCCAGGTCGCTGTAGGAGCGCCCCATGCGCAGGGGCGGCCCATCCGGGCGGCGCGGGGAAATCATCAGGATCGCCGTGTCGCCTGGCCCGCGCTTCAGCCGCTCATAGGCTCGCGTCGAGGCATCGCCGGTCATCGGCGTGCGCGCGGCCTCGCCCCAGCCGCTGCGCTCCAGCATCGCCTTGAGCGCCCTCGCCCGCGCAACGCGCTCGCCGAAGGCTCCCATCCCGACCAGGATCGCGACACGCCCGCCGGAATTGCCCGGCCCGAGATCGAGCGTGATCTCGAGACGCGAGGGGTTGAGCGCTGAAGCCGCCCGGTCAGGCCACTCGACGAGCGTGATCGCCCCGTCGATCGCCTCGTCCCACCCCATCTCGAGCAATTCTCCGGGTCCGGATATGCGGTAGAAATCCGCATGGACCACGGGCGCGCGCCGGCCCTCATAGCTCTGCATCAGGGTGAAGCTCGGACTGGGAACCTCGAGCTCCGGATCGCCGACGAGGGCGCGGATGACGGCGCGCGCGAGTGTGGTCTTGCCCGCGCCCAGCCCGCCGGAGAGCGTCACCAGATCGCCGGGCCGCAATTCGTCCGCGATGAAGCGGGCGAGCTCCGCCGTGGCCGCTTCGTCGGCGAGCAGGAGTTCCCAGACCGGCAAATGCGGATCCGGCCCCGGCGGGAGCGCCATCAAACCTTCATCGGGCATGTCCCGTCTCACCTTATTCAGCGGCCAGCCGGCCCGGCCCGGCCGCGGGGAAGAAACAGGTGACCGTGGTACCCGTTCCGGGAGACGACTTCAATTCGACCCTCCCGCCATGCAGCTCGACGAAGGAGCGCACCATGGACAATCCAAGTCCGACACCGCGATGACGGGTCCCCAGCGTATGCGTCTCGAAGCGCTCGAAGACACGATCGGCCACTTCCTTGGGGATGCCCCGGCCCTGGTCGCGCACCTCGAAGACCACCTCCCCGTCGCGCTTGCGCGCGCTCAGGCGCACGACCTGCCCGTCCTCGGAGAACCCGACCGCGTTCGAGAGCAGGTTGAAGAGCACCTGCCGCACGCGCTTGGCGTCCGCCGTGAACGCGCCGATATCGGGAGCGACATCGATCTCGAGCTGAAGCCGCGCCTCCGCGATCCGGTCCTCCAGGCCGCGCACCGCGCCGTCGATCGTCTCGCGGATGTCCACGTCCTCCGGCGCGAGCTCGAGAGACCCGGTATCGATCGAGGCGAGGTCGAGAATGTCGTTGATGATGGCGAGCAGCGCGCCCGAGGAGCGCATGATGTGGCCTGCATATTCCCGCTGGCGCCCGTTGAGCGCGCCCACCGTCTCGTCGCCGAGGAGCTGGGCGAAGCCGATGATCGTGGTCAGGGGCGAGCGCAGCTCGTAGGACACATGATGCACGAAATCGTCGCGGAGCTGCGCCGCGCGCTCTAGCGCGTCGTTCTTCTCCGTCAGGGCGCGCTCGACATTCACGCTCGCCGTCACGTCGATGAAGGTGAGGAGCGTCGAGCCGTCCGGGAGCGGCTGGCCGGCGCAGTCGAGGACGAGCCCGTCGCGCCGCTCCATGCGCAGGGCGAAGCCCGTGCGCTGCTCGCTCGCGCCCGAGATCGCCGCCGCGATTTCCCGCCACGGCTCCTCCGCAGGGGCGATCTCCCGGCAATGCCCGATGATGGCGTCGAAATGCGGATGGTCTTCCCGGCTCGCCGCCGACAGGCCCCATAGCCGCCGGAACGCCTCGTTGGCAAGGCGCAGGCGGCCATCCGATCCGAACACCGCGACACCCTCCGCAAGGGCGTCGAGGGTTTCGCCCTGCACGTTGATCAGGGCGTTGACGCGCGATTCGAGGCGGATGTGATCGCTGACGTCGTCGAAGAGATAGGTCAGGCCGCCGCGCGGATTGGGCGTGGTGACGACGCGCAGGATGCGTCCGTCGGGCAGGTGCCACCACGTCTCGCGGGGCTCGATCGACTGGTAGGCCTGGAGAATATCCGCCTTCCAGCCGCGAAAATCCGCCTGTTCCGGCAGTTTGCGCATGCCGCGCAAGCGGTCGAGTATCTCGCCGTCCTTCGGGGCGCTGTCGAGGAAGGGCTGGTCGAGGTCCCAGAGCTGGCGATAGGCGGCATTGTGGAAGGTGAGCTGCTGCCTGGCGTCGAAGATGGCGACGGCGGTGGGCAACTGGTCGAGGGTGCGGACATGCGCCTCCATCTGCCGATTGAGGTCGGTCCGCAGTTCCTCCACCTCGGACACGTCCACCGCGACGCCGGCGCTTCCCCCTGGCGAGGGGGTCTCGGTCACGTCCAGCACACGGCGTGCGCCGGCGACGATCGCGGCCACGCGCGCCTTGAAGCGCTCGTTGCCCTGGCGCTTCGAGGCTGCGCGGTCGCGGGCGTCCTTGTCGAGGAGCTCGAGCTTGCGCAGGCGCGCGTCGTCCGGATCCTTCGCTTCCACGGCCGCGAGGTAGGACGCATTCGCCCAGGCAAGCTTCCCCTCCCCGTCCCGCAGCCAGACCGGCTGCTCGACGACGTCGAGAAGGGAGCGCAGGTTCTTCAGGTCCGCGCGGGTCTGCTCGAGGTCGCGCCGCGCCTTCATCAGATGCAGGCGCTCGCCCGTCACGTCGCGCAGGCGCAGGATGGCCCGGCCGCCGAGCGCCCTGCCCTCCGCGTCGACATACCGGTCGCCATTGGCCTTGAGGGTCATCCGGAAGGCCTCGCCGCGCTCGCGCAGCCGACCGACGGCGGCCTCGATGGACGCCGCGTCAACAGGCGTCAGCCAGGCGCCGAAGGCGAGAAGCCGCCTTGCGCCGACTCCCCCCCCGAGGGCCGAGGGATCCCCTTCGATGCGGGGCTCCGCCTCGCGACCGTCCCAGCTCACGACGAGCTGGCTTTCCGAACCCGCGAGGATCTCCGCCCGGTCGTGCGCCCCGCGCAGCTCGGCCAGTTCCTCGCGCATGGCGTTTTCGCGCATCGCCCAGCGGCGCTGCTCGAAGCGGTAGACGATGGCGGTCGTGAGAACGAAGATCGCCGCGCCGGCGACGAAGGCGAAGGTGATTGCGTTGTAGGGCTCGAGCAGCTCCGCCCCCCGCGACAGCGCCGTTCCCGCGCCGAGGGTGTCGGCGGCGGTCTGGGCCCGGGCCGCGACCGCGCCGCCAATCACGCCGCAGACGCTCGTTCCCGCGCCGATTCCCGCGGCGAGCAGGGGGTTGAGTCGCAGCCGCCGCGGCGCGCGCGAGTCAGGCTGCGGAGTGCCGCTCGCGCTCAAACCGTCCTGTTCGCCGAGATCCGTCACCCGCTGCCGCTCCCACCCGATCACGCTGTCCGCACGACTGCAACCGACCCGCTCGCGAGACAGGCAGACGACGATGGACCGAATCAGCACCACTCTAGACCCATCGCGACTCCACCAGAAAGAGGGTTAACGCCGCCTTAAGAAGCAGCCGGCGGCTCTTGTGGAAAACCCTTGGGTGCGGCGAATTTGCGTACCTGTTGCCCTTCTCGCGCACCGCTGCTATCTGCCGGAGAAGAATCGGAGTTTTGCACCCGCGTGCTCAAGCGCCTGCTCAGTGACGAGACCCGCATCGCGCGGCGTCTCGCCCGCATCGCCCGCTGGGACCGCCCCATCGAGGGGACGGCCGCGCGCCTGCGCGCGTGGGCGCACATGCTGTTGAGCGATCACGGCATCTTCCGCGTCCTCTATCTGAACAAGCATCGCGTCTCGGACCGTCTCTGGCGCTCCGCCCAGCCCTCCCCCGTCCAGCTCGCGCAGTTCGCGGCGGAGGGCGGACGCACCGTCGTCAACCTGCGCGGCGGGCGCGAGCACGGGTCCTGGCAGCTGGAGAAGGAGGCCTGCGAGCGCCTCGGCCTCACCCTGATCGACTTCGTCGTCCGCTCGCGGGGAACGCCCGATCGCGAAGGGGTGCTCGGGGCGAAGAAGTTCTTCGAGTCGATCGAATATCCGGCGCTGATCCACTGCAAGTCCGGAGCCGACAGGGCCGGCTTCATGGCGGCTCTCTACCTGATCGTGGCCGAGGGGGCCGACGCCAGCACCGCGCTCCGGCAGCTTTCCCTGCGCTACGGTCATTTCCGCCACGCCAAGACCGGCATTCTCGACGCGTTCTTCGAGCGCTATCGCGACGAGGGCGAGGCGAAGGGCATTTCATTCGCGGAATGGGTCGAGAAGCATTACGATCCCGACGATCTCGAGCGCCATTTCCGCGCCGGGCGCATCTCCGACATCATCGTCGACAGGATCATGCGCCGGGAGTAGCCGGCTCCTCCTCGCCCGAGAGCTGCAGCCTGTAGAGCCGCGCATAGGCGCCGCCTTGCGCCAGAAGCGCCTCGTGCCGCCCGGTCTCGACGATGCGGCCCGCCTCCATCACCACGATCTGGTCCGCGTCGCGCACGGTCGAGAGGCGGTGCGCGATGACAAGGGTGGTGCGGCCGCGCATGAGGCGGGCCAGCGCGTCCTGCACGAGCTTCTCGCTTTCCGCGTCGAGGGCGCTCGTGGCCTCGTCGAGGAGCAGGATCGGCGCGTCCTTGAGGAAGGCGCGCGCCAGCGCCACCCTTTGCCGCTCACCCCCCGAGAGACGCCCGCCCGCAGGGCCGACGCGGGTCTCGTAGCCCTCGGGAAGCGCGCTGATGAAATCATGCGCCGCCGCCGCCTTCGCCGCCGCGACGATTTCCTCCTCGCTTGCCCCCGGCCTGCCAAAGGCGATGTTGGCGCGGATCGTGTCGTCGAAGAGCATGACCTCCTGGCTCACCACCGAGACCGCCGCGCGCAGGCTGGCCAACGTGACGTCGCCCACGTTCTGCCCGTCGATCAGGACGGCGCCTTCGGTCGGGTCGTAGAGGCGCGGGATCAGCGAGAGCAGCGTCGACTTGCCGGAGCCCGAGCGCCCGACGAGGGCCGTCATGCTCCCTCCCTCCGCCGTCAGGTCGATTCCCTCGAGGGCGGGCGCGTCCTCGCGGTAGCGGAAGCGCAGCCCCTCGAAGCGCACCTCGCCGCTGGCGATGGCGAGGGCGGGCGCGCCGGGCTTCTCCGCGATTTGCGGCTTGCGGTCGATGATGGCGTAGTAGCGCACGAGGGCGGCGATGGCCTCCTGCACGATGGCGTTGAGATTGCCGATGGCGCGGACGGGCTGCGCCGCCAGCAGCAAGGCGGTCACGAAGCCGGTGAAGTCGCCGATCGTGGTCTCGCCGCGCCCGATGCGCCAGCCGATCAGCAGCAGCACGGCGGCGACCGCGATGCCCGCGCCGATCTCCAGCAGCGGATCGAGCCGCGCGCGCGCCCGGGCCGCCTGGAGCTTGAGGCCGCGCACCTCCTCGAAGGCGTTGCGCGCGCGCTGCTTGAGGTAGCCCTCCATGGCGTAGGTCTTGGCGACGCGCACGCCGCCGAGGCTTTCGGACACCATGCCGGCCATGGAGCCGATCTGCTCCTGCGTCGCCGTCGAGACCCGCCGCAGCTTCTTGCCGATCTTCGCGATGGGCGGCACGACGAAGGGCGCGATGATCGCGGCGACGATCGTCATCATCCAGTCGATGTAGAGCATGGCGCAGACGAGGGCGAAGATCGTCACCGCCTCGCGCAGGAGGACGGTGACGATCCGCGTCAGCGCGTCCTTGATGAAGGTGAAATCGGTGGTGAAGCGCTGCGTCAGGGCTGCGGGGCTGTCCTTCTGCAACTGGGCGAGGTCGAGATCGATGAGATGCGCATAGAGCGCCGACTGCATGTCGGCCTCGACGCGGCAAACCACCTTGTTCGTCAGCACGACCTGCCCGTAGAGCGCGAAGCCCTTGGCGGAGGTGACGAGGATCACGACGAGGGGCGCCCAGTAGATGATCTCCATCTCCCGGGCGTCGAAGGCGTTGAAGGCCTCGCGGATGAGAAGCGGATAAAGGCTCGTCGCCGCCGCTCCCGCGACGATCAGCGCCATGATCGCGACGAGGGTGCGCCGGTGATGCTGCACCCATTCGCGCCACATCCGCTTCACGAGGGGAAGCGTGTCGCCGGAGAGCTGTATCTTCTTTTTCGCCATGACGATCCCGGGGCCTGTCGCGCGCGCTTTAGCACGATCGGGCGCGAAATGTCTCGCCTGCCGCCGTCACAGCTCCAGAACCGCGGTGACGGGCGCGTGGTCGGAGGGGCGCTCCCAGCCGCGCGTGTCGCGCATCACCTCGACCGAGCGGCACGCGGGCGCGAGATCGGGCGACAGCCAGATGTGATCGAGCCGGCGCCCCTTGTCCGCCGCCGCCCAGTCGGGCGACCGGTAGCTCCACCAGGTGTAGATCTTCTCGGGCTCGGGGCGCAGGTGGCGCATCGCGTCGACCCAGCCCGCCTCCCGGCGCAGCGTCTCGAGGAGTTCCGTCTCCACCGGCGTATGGCTGACCACGTCGAGCAGCTGCCTGTGGCTCCAGACGTCGTTCTCGAGGGGAGCGATGTTGAGGTCGCCGACGAGGATGGCGGGCCGGCTCGTCGGGCGCGCGCGCTCCCCCCAGCCCCGCATCTCCCCGAGGAACCGCAGCTTGTGGGCGAATTTCACGTTGAGTTCCGGATCGGGGATGTCGCCCCCGGCGGGAACGTAGAAATTGTGAATCTCGACGCCTGCCGCCGCCCCCGCCTCCGCTCCCATCCGCACCTTGATGTGGCGCGCATCCGCCCGCTCGCAATAATCGTCGATCTCGATCCCGTCGAGCGGCAGCTTCGAGATCACGGCGACGCCGTTATAGCCCTTCTGGCCGGCATGGGCGATATGCGCGTAGCCGGCCGCGCGGAGATCCTTCTCGGGAAACTTGTCGACGGGACATTTCGTCTCCTGCAGGCAGAGCACGTCGGGCGCGGCCTCGCGCAGGAAGCGCGTGACCTGCTCGATCCGCAGCCGCACGGAGTTGATGTTCCAGGTGGTGATGGAGAACCGCACGCCTGACGCCCTCGTCGAAGTAGCCTGGACCTTGGCTACGACAGGGCGCGCCGCAGGGGAACCCGTCTCGCGCGCTTGTCCAGAGCAATCACGCCCGCAGGTCGGCGACGATGCGCAGCTTGCGTTCGAGCGGGATATGCCCGTCGAAGGCCCAGGGACCGACGAGATAGGAGGGCGTGGCGTGCAGGCCGAGCGCGTTGCCGACGCTCACCGCGTCCTTCATCGCCTGGGTGACGGCCTCCGAATCGGCGAAGGCGATCAGTTTCTCCGGATCGGCCCCTTGTTCGATCGCGGTGTCGAGGGCGCGCTGGCCGTTGACGATCCCCCGCCCCGCGAAGAGCGCCGTATGGAAGTCGAGATAAAGCTCGTGCCCGTACAGGCCGCTATAGGCGAGGGCGACGCGCGTCGCCTCGACCGATGGCTCGCCCAGGATCGCGTAGTTCACGAGCACGTAGCCGAGCCGCTCGTCCGTCCCCAGAAGCATCTCCATGTCGGCGGCGGAGCGGCGGCAGAAGGGGCAGTTGTAGTCGAAGAACTCGACCATGATGACATCCGGCTGGCGGCTTCCGACATAGGCCGCCCCCGGAAGGGCGATCGCCTCCTGCACGAGTTCGAAGGGAACGCGCCGCGCCTCCAGGCCCTGCGCGAGGACGCGTCGGCCTGCGAGAGCCGCGGGGAGGATCGTGAGGCCGCCGAGGAGGAGGCGCCGGGAAATCTGGTTCATAATCGTCCGTGGGTTGATGTCCGGGAAGAACCGATGCCGCCGGATCGGCGCGCGCGCAAGCCCTCCTCACCGCCTCGTGATCAGACGCGGAACAGCGCCATGAAGCGCCGGTCGATGCGGTCCTTCAGCCACCAGGCGAGGCGGCCGGAAAAGGCGAGGTAGCCGCCGCGCGCGGCCATCGCCCGCCCGTCCGCGCTCGAGACGAGCATCAGCCAGTCCTTCTGGGGAATGTAATGGCGCAACGGTTCGCCCCGATGCGCCGCGCGGATGTTGGCGAGCAGCGGCTCGGCCTGACGCACCGCGAAGACGCCCGCCTTCGGGCGCGGATGGGCGATCATCGTCGCGCAGTCCCCCGCCGCGAAGACGCGATCCTCGCCGGTGACGCGCAGGGTCTCGTCGATGGCGAGGAACCCGCGCGGATCGCGCTTCAGGTCGCTCCGGGCGAGCGCCTCCGGGGCGCGGGCATGGGAGGTGACGAGGACGGCGTCGGCGGCAAGGCTTGCGCCGCCGGCGAGGACGACGCCCTCCTGCGTGACGGCCTGCACCCGCGCCTGCGTGTGAACCGCGATCCCGCGCCGCGCCAAAGCGCGGGCGACGAGACGGCGGGCAAGCGCGTTCGCCTCCGGGAGCAGATCCCCGGCGGTGAGGATGACGAAGCTGAAGCGGGCTCCATCGCCGATCTCCCGCCGCAGCCGTTCGTGGAGCGCGAAGGCGAGGCAGATTCCCGCCGCCCCTCCCCCGACGATGGCGAAACGCCGCGGCCCGTCGCGGTCCCGCGCCCGCGCCACGAGACGGTCGATCTTCTCGAGGAGGTCCCCGATCGGCTTGACCGCGAGCGCATGGTCACGCGCGCCTGCGATCGCGTCGAGATCGGGCGTGATGCCGATATCGATGGAGAGGATGTCGTAGTCCAGGCGCCCCCCGCCCGACAGGATCACCTGCCGCGACGCCGCATCGAAGCCCACGGCCTTCTCGCGCAGGAACTCCGCCCCGAGCCGCCCGGCGAGGCGCGTAAGGTCGATATGCATCTCCTCGCGGGAATAGATCCCGGCGATGTGTCCGGGAAGCATGCCGGAATACGGGGCATGGCGCTCCGGCGCCACGAGCGTCACCGCAAGGCCCGGCTCGGGAGCGTCGATCAGCCCGCGCATCACGAGGGCGTGCGCGTGCCCTCCCCCGACAAGGACGAGACGCTTCATCCGGCCTGCCCCCTCGCCCGCATGCGACGCCGCACTCCCTTTCGTCATGACGGCCCGCCGAGCCGACGAAAGCCGTATCCACTTTTCCCGAATCTGTTCTAGGCTCACATCAACAAAAAGCCACCCAGGAAGCGCCGAGGACCTCCATGACGTCGCCCTACGATACCGATCTCGACCGCAACCCGGCCAATTTCCAGCCGCTGACGCCGCTGAGCTTCCTCGACCGCGCGGCGAATGTCTTTCCCGACCGCCTTGCGATCATCCACGGCAGCCTGCGGCGTGACTACCGCACCTTCTACGCGCGGGCCAGGCGCCTCGCCTCCGCGCTGGCGAAGGCCGGAATCGGACGCGGGGATACGGTGGCGGCCATGCTGCCCAACACGCCCGCCATGCTCGAGGCGCATTACGGGGTGCCCATGACCGGCGGCGTGCTCAACACGCTCAACACCCGCCTCGACGCGGCGATCATCGCCTTCTGCCTCGATCACGGGGAGGCGAAGGTGCTGATCACCGATCGCGAGTTCTCTCCCACGATCAGGCAGGCGCTCGCGCTCGCGAAGAACAAGCCGATCGTGATCGATGTCGACGATCCGGAATATGCGGGCGAAGGCGAGCGGCTCGGGAACATCGACTACGAGGATTTCCTCGCCTCGGGGGACCCGGACTACGCATGGGCGATGCCGGATGACGAATGGGACGCGATCGCGCTGAACTACACCTCCGGCACGACGGGCGATCCGAAGGGCGTCGTCTATCATCATCGCGGCGCGTTCCTGCTGGCGATGGGCAACGTCGTCACCTGCGGCATGGACAAGCATCCGATCTATCTCTGGACTCTGCCCATGTTCCACTGCAACGGCTGGTGCTTCCCCTGGTCGATCTCGATCGTGGCCGGCACCCATGTCTGCCTGCGGCAGGTGCGGGCGAAGGCGATGTACGACGCGCTGGCCGATCACGGGGTGACGCATCTGTGCGGCGCGCCGATCGTGATGTCGACGCTTCTCAACGCCCCCGCCGGGGAGAGGCGCGACTTCCCGCAGAAGGTCTCCTTCTTCACCGCCGCCGCGCCTCCCCCCGAGGCCGTGCTCGCCGGCATGAAGGAGCAGGGCTTCGACGTCACCCATATCTACGGACTCACCGAGACCTACGGCCCCTCCGTCATCAATGACTGGCATCGGGAGTGGGACGAGCTCGACGGCCCGGCCTATGCGCAGAAGAAGGCCCGCCAGGGCGTGCGCTACGCGACCCTCGAGGCGCTCGACGTGCGCGACCCGCAGACGATGGAGCCGGTCCCCGCCGATGGCGAGACCATGGGCGAGGTGATGATGCGCGGCAACGTGGTGATGAAGGGCTATCTCAAGAACCCGAACGCGACCCGCTCCGCCTTCGCGGGAGGCTGGTTCCATTCGGGCGATCTGGGGGTGAAATATCCCGATGGCTATGTCCAGCTCAAGGACCGCTCGAAGGACATCATCATCTCCGGGGGCGAGAACATCTCCTCGATCGAAGTCGAGGAGGCGCTCTACAAGCATCCGGCGGTGCAGGCGGCGGCCGTGGTCGCCAAGCCCGACGAGAAATGGGGCGAGACCCCCTGCGCCTTCGTGGAGCTGAAACCCGGCGAGAGCGTCACGAAGGAGGATATCATCGCCTGGTGCCGCGAACGCCTCGCCGCCTACAAGTGTCCGCGCCACGTCGTCTTCACGGAAGTGCCGAAGACGTCGACCGGGAAGATCCAGAAATTCCGGCTGCGCGAGATGGCGAGGGAAGTCTGAGGGGGGCCTCGCCCGGCGCATAGGAACGCGCCGCGCCCCGCTCGCGTTGCCGATCCAGAACGGAGACGACGATGAACGCGACGACGCCGGAAAAGACCGTCCATCACCTCATCGCCAGCGACCGCGTCGAGGGCACCCCCGTGAGGCGGCCGGACGGGGAGACGATCGGGGAGATCACGCGGCTGATGATCGAGAAGAAAAGCGGTCGCGTCGCCTATGTGGTCATGACCGTCAGCTCGCTCCTCGGGCTCTCCGAGCAGCATGTCACGCTGCCCTGGGGCACGCTGCACTACAATCCCGATCTCGACGCCTACGAACTCGACCTCAGCGACGAGCAGTTGCGCGAATCGCCGGCGCGTGACGCGGAAGGGCAGGAAGCCGCCGTGCAGCGCGACTGGGAGGAGCAGGTGCATCGCTACTACAACGCCCAGCCCTACTGGACGAAGGATAGCTGAAGCGACCGCTTGACCGGCCGCCGCAGCGCCTTAGCCTGCCCTGATGATCGATCAGCACGCCCTCGGGCGGCGCGTGATGGAGATGATCCACGCGCTCGCCGCCCATACCGACGAACCCGGCCGGCTCACCCGGCTCTACCTCTCCCCGGCGCACAAGGCGGCGGCGGCCCATGTGCGCGCGATGATGGAGGAGGCCGGGCTATCGGCCCATGTCGACGCTGCGGGGAACGTGGTCGGGCGGCATGGACCCGCCGATCTGCCGGTGCTGTATTTGGGCTCCCATATCGACAGCGTGGTCGATGCGGGGCTCTATGACGGGCCGCTCGGCGTCGCCTGCGCCATCGCGGCTGCAGGCGAGCTGCTCCGCGGCGGAAAGCCCCTTCCCTTCGCCCTCGAGATCCTCGCTTTCGGCGACGAGGAGAATGTCCGCTTTCCCACCTCTCTCTCGAGCACCTGTGCGATCGCGGGCCAGTATCACCTGCCCTGGCTGGAGACGCAGGACGAGCAGGGCCTGAGCCTGCGCGACGCGCTCATCGCCTTCGGCGGCGATCCCGACGCGATCCCGGCGCTCGCGCGCGATCCTGCCCGCAGCATTGGCTATCTGGAGGTCCATATCGAGCAGGGTCCGGTACTGGAGGCCCGGGGACTGCCGCTCGGGATCGTCACCGCGATCAACGCCGCGACGCGCGCCCGCTGCCGGGTCACCGGCGAGGCCGGGCACGCCGGAACCGTGCCTATGGGGATGCGCCGCGACGCCCTCGCCGGCGCGGCGGCGATGGTCGCCGCGATCGAGCGGATCGGAAGCGCGCACCCGGATGCGGTCGCCACCGTCGGACGGATCGGGGCCGCGCCGGGGGCGGTCAACGTCATTCCCGGAAGCGTCGACTTCACCCTCGACGCCCGGGCGCCGACGAACGCCGTGCGCGACGCGATGGTCGGCGAGATCGTCTCGGCGTGCGAGGAGATCGCAACCGGGCGCAACCTGCGCTTCGCTTTCGAACCGTTCATGAATTCGCCCGCGACGCCCATGGACGAGACGCTGATGGCGGCTTGCGAGGAAGGGGTGGCGCGCGCGGGTTTCAGCCCGATCCGGCTTCCCTCGGGCGCGGGACACGACGCGGTCGCGATGGCGGCGCTGTGCCCGGTCGGGATGCTGTTCGTGCGCTGCGAGAAGGGCGTGAGCCACAATCCGGCGGAGAGCATCACGCTCGAGGATGCCGGCGCGGCGGCCAGCGCCCTGATCGCGACGATCGAGGCGCTGGCCGCGCGGACTGCATGAGCGTCCCGCCTGCAAAGCTCACGCGGAGGCGTGGGCTTCCTTTTTGAACGTCACCGGGATCGTCAGGTAATGCACGCCGTTGCTCTCCTTCGGAGGGAAGCGTCCGGCGCGGATGTTCACCTGGATCGAAGGCATGAGCAGCGTCGGCGCGGCGAGCGTCGCGTCGCGTTCGTTGCGCATCGCGACGAATTCCGCCTCACTCACCCCCTCGCGCACATGGCGGTTGTTCGCCCGCTGCTCGGCGACCGTCGTCTCCCAGGCGTAATGATCGCGGCCCGGAGCCTTGTAGTCGTGGCACATGAAGAGCCGTGTCCGGGGCGCGAGTGCGAGCAGCTTGTGGATCGAGCGGTAGAGCTGGTGGGCGTCGCCGCCGGGGAAATCCGCCCGCGCCGTGCCGAAATCGGGCATGAAGAGCGTGTCGCCGACGAAGACCGCGTCATCGATCCGGTAGGAGACGTCCGCGGGGGTGTGGCCGGGCGTATAAAGCACCTCCGCCTCCAGCTCGCCGATGCGGAAGCGCTCGCCGTCCTTGAACAGATGGTCGAAATCGCTGCCGTCGGTCTTCAGGTCCGTGGCGTTGAAGACCGGGCGGAAGATGCGCTGCACCTCCTTGATGTGCTCGCCGATCCCGATCTTCGCGCCGGTTTTCGCCTTGATGTAGGGCGCGCCGGAGAGGTGATCGGCATGGGCATGGGTCTCGAGCGCCCAGACGATCGTGTATCCGGCCTCCTCCGCCGCGGCGAGGATGGCCTCCACGGAATCCGTGGTCACCTGCCCCGACTTGTGATCGTAGTCCAGGACCGGATCGATCACGGCGGACTGGCGCGTTGCGGGGTCCGTCACCAGATAGCTGACGGTGTTCGTCGGTTCGTCGAAGAATGCGCGAATGATGGGAGCGTTGGCCATTCGGGTAGCCTCCTTTGCTGCCGTTTCTCAATGGGCGCGTCGTTCACGTCGCCGTGATGCGCGCCGCTCCTTGACAGATATATCAGTACATTCTAATTTATCAATATGCTTTTCCAGTCGCCCGGAACGCGACCGTCAAGAAGGAGCCGTCACGATGTCACTTTCGACCATCTCGCCGCAGGAAGCCAAGCGCCTCATCGACGAGGGCGCCGTCCTCGTGGATATCCGCGAGGCGGACGAACATGCCCGCGAGCGCATCCCCCAGGCGCGGCATGTCGCACTGTCGGCCATGGACAAGGCGGAGCTGGAGGCCACCGAGGCGCGGATCGTCCTGTTCCATTGCAAGAGCGGCATGCGCACGCTCGGCAATGCCGACAAGCTCGCCGCCAAGGCCGGCGAGGGCTGCGAGGCCTATGTCGTCGAAGGCGGCATCGACGCCTGGCGGCGGGCAGGGCTGCCCGTCGTCGCCGATGAAAGCAAGCCGCTCGAGATCATGCGGCAGGTCCAGATCGGGGCCGGCTCGATGGCGCTGCTGGGCACGCTTGCGGGCGTCTATGTGGACCCGGCCTTCCTGATCGTTCCCGGCTTCGTCGGGATGGGCCTCCTGGTCGCCGGCGTCACCGGGTTCTGCGGCATGGCGCGCATCCTCGTGCACATGCCCTGGAACAAGGTCTTCAAGAACCCCCCGGTCGCGCGCATCAGCTGACCGGGACGCCATTGCAAGAAAACGGAACTGACAGATGATCGCGCTGACCCTCGCCCAGGGGCTTGCCGGACTGGCTTCCGGCTCGCTCGTCGGCTTCTCCCTCGGCCTCGTGGGCGGGGGCGGCTCGATCCTGGCCGTTCCGGCCATGGTCTATGTCGTCGGCGTCGCCAGCCCGCACGTGGCGATCGGCACGAGCGCGGTCGCAGTCGCGATGACGGCCCTGCTCGGGCTCGTCTCCCATGCCCGCGCCGGGACGGTGAAATGGCGCTGCGCGACCGTCTTCGCCATCGCGGGCATCCTTGGCGCGTTCGGCGGCTCGACCCTCGGCCAGATGGTCGACGGGGAGCGGCTTCTCGCGTTGTTCGCCGTGCTGATGATCGTCGTCGCCGGGCTGATGCTGCGCAAGCGCGGCGGGACGGGCCTGCCCGACGTGCGGCTGGGTCGCGAGAACTTCTTCTGGCTTGCGGGCCTCGGGCTCGCGGCGGGAGCGCTCTCAGGTTTCTTCGGCATCGGCGGGGGATTTCTCATCGTGCCGGGGCTGATCCTCGCAACCGGGATGCCGATCATCAACGCGATCGGCTCCTCCCTCCTCGCCGTCTCCGCCTTCGGCGCGACAACGGCGGGGAACTACGCCTTCGCCGGGCTCGTTGACTGGCCCGTCGCGGCCCTCTTCGTCGCGGGCGGGCTGCTCGGCGGGTCGCTCGGATCGCGGGCCGCGCGCAAGCTGGCGGATGCGAAGGGCATGCTCAATATCGTCTTCGCGGCGCTGATCTTTGCTGTTGCCATTTACATGCTGGTGCGCAACCTGAGCGCGTTTTGACCATCGCGCGAGCCGCGAATCGACCGAACAAACAAGGAAAGCCCGATGCAGATCCTCAAGCTCACGCCCGAAATGTCCGTCGCCCCGCAGATCGAGGCCGAGGATCTGGCGGCGATCAAGGAGGCGGGCTTCCGCTCCGTCATCAACAACCGCCCCGACGGCGAAAGCATGCAGCAGCCGGAGAACGACGCCATCGCGGCCAAGGCGGCCGAACTCGGGCTGGACTATCGCTTCATCCCCGTGGTGTCGGGCAACTTCGCCGATGAGGACGTCGCGAAGTTCCGGGACGCCCTCGACACGATGGAAGGGCCGGTCCTCGCCTTCTGCCGTTCGGGCACGCGCTCCAGCGTGATGTGGGCGCTCGCGAATGCGGGGCGCATGCCGACCGACCGGATCATCGAAGCCGCGGCAGGGGCCGGCTACGACCTCTCCGCCCTGCGCTGGAGGCTCGACAAGGATGAATCCTGAGACAATTCTCAAAGTCCCGATTGCACCCGGCGATGCACCGGATTCTTGCCAGGAAGGCGTGCCCGGCGCTAAATCGCGGTGCCTGCTGGCGAATGGGTGTGACGAGGTGAACGGTTTGGAACTGGCGGCGCTGGAGCCGAAGGCCGACAAGGTCGCTCAATTGCTGATGGCGCTCGGTCATTCCAAGCGGCTCATGGCCATGTGCCGCATGATGGACGAGGAAGTCTCGGTCGGCGTTCTGGCGGAAGAAATCGGGCTCGGCCAGTCCGCCCTCTCGCAACATCTCTCGAAACTGCGCGCCCTCGGCCTCGTCAGCACGCGCCGGGACGGCCAGACGATCTATTACCGCCTCGCCTCTCCCGAGGCCCGCGAACTGATCGCCACGCTCTATCGGCTCTACTGCGCCTGACGGTTCACGTTCCCGGCCTGCGCATGGCGGGCGGAAGCGGCGCGTCGCCGAAATCGACGCTCGAGCGCTGCAGGATATTGCCCTCCCCGTCGATGATCAGCCTGAAACGCCGGCCGCCGTGGAAGAAGGTCAGGCGATAGCGCCCCGCATCCTCACCCTCGCCGCGCTCGAGACGGCTCGTGATCCCTCCGGAGCGAAGGAGATCGGGTATTTCGGCAGGCGCGAGCGAGAAGCCGGCCGCGAGGATCTCCGCGTCCACCGAGACGCCGTCCTCGTCGATGGTCACGGGCGGGAGGTCCTGTTCGGCCATCAGTTCGCCAGCAGCGTCGGCAGCCGCGGCCCCTGGTCGATGAGCGCGTGGGTCGCGCTGCCATAGATGATGTCGCGCAGGCGGGAATGGCGCCGCGCCCCCATCACCAGCAGGTCCGCCTGCACATCCGCGCAGAGGTCCCCGATCGCGTCGCCGACATTGCGCGCGCCGCGCTCCACCCCGTGGAAGCGTGCATTGACGCCCCGCCGGGAGAGGCGACGGCAGAGTTCCACCCCCGAATGACCCGTGCGGAATTCCTTGTCGTCCGTGACCGAGGCGACCACGACCTCCCCCGCCATGACGAGGAGGGGCATCGCGCCGTGCAGGGCGCGGGTTGAAGCGCGCGATGCGTCCCATGCCACGACAACGCGGTCGAGGGCGAAGCGGGAATGCGGCGGAGCCAGCAGCAGCGGTCGTCCCGCCTCGAAAAGCACGTTCTCGGCGAGGTGCCGATAGGGGAAGGCGAGCGGACCATCGACGCCCAGCACCACGAGATCGCTGAGCCGGGCGTAGTCCGCGAGGGTTTCGCCGATCGTGAAGGAATAATTGCGCCCGGTGACAACCTCGAGGTCGACGCCGCTCTCCCTGGCAAGGGCTTCCAGCCGGTCGCGCATGGCGATCTGGCCTGCGGACAGCCCCTCGTCAGGCGGCGTCTCGTCCTCCTCCTCGGCGGAAAGGACGTCGATTTCGTAGAGCAGCGCCGTGAGGTGGCCCCGCGCCGCGCCGGCAAGGGCGAAGGCGTAGGCGATCTGGGGGGGAACGGCGGCGGAGGAGGGAGGAACCTGGACGAGCAATTCCACGGGAAGACCTCGAAAGAAAAGGTGACGCACTTACGCCACGGCGCGAGCGACCGCGCAAGTGGGATAGCTACGCATCAGGCCGGATCGCCGGGGCGCGACAACCGCCCGCGTCAGCGCCGCTCCTCGCGCCGCTCGATCACCCGGAACTCCGCGTCGATGATATTCGGGTCGGCGGGGCGCTGCGCCCGCGGGACCCGCTTGCCGCGCCCGAGAAAGGCCGCGATTCCGGCGGCGATCAGCGCAACGGGGATCGCGACCAGAGCGATCCCGGCGGCGAGCGTCAGGACGAGGATGCCGAGGAGCACCATCGCCACGGCGGCGAGGCCGATCGCCCAGCGCGGGATCGTTACGACCCGCGGTTCGCCCTTGTCGTACCTGATGAAGCGCAACATTCCGTCGTTCCCGATCCTGATCCACGTGTCCGCGAAGCCGTCTACGCCTCACCCTCGTCATATGGTATGGCGAAAGCATGATTCAAATCACCGGATCGATCGCGCTCGACGAAAGCGAGATCGAGGAAACCTTCATCCGGGCCGCCGGCCCGGGCGGCCAGAACGTAAACAAGGTCTCGAGCGCCGTGCAGCTGCGCTTCGACATGGCGCGCTCTCCCTCGCTCCCCGACGAGGTGAAGGAACGCCTCGCGCCGCTTGCCGGCCAGCGCCTCACCAAGGACGGCGTGATCGTCATCACGGCGCAGAGCCACCGCTCGCAGGAGCGCAACCGCGAGGACGCGCTCATGCGCCTCGTCGACCTGATCCGCCGCGCCACGATCCGCCCCCGCCCGCGCCGCCCGACAAGGCCGACGCTCGGATCGAAGAAGCGCCGCCTCGAATCGAAGAGCCGGCACGCGCGCACCAAGTCCCTGCGCGGCAAACCCCTGGCGGATTGACGCGCGCCCGCCCCATACGGCCCCCGCATCCCTGCGGGTTGACGTCGCTGGCGCGAATGGCAACGTGCTCGTCAACCAGGCAAGACCCCGGCGCGCGCCATCACGCCGGAGGCGGCAAGACCATGATGACGCCGGAGGCGTCGAGGAGACCATGACATGAGCGACGCCTTTCTCTGCGACTATGTCCGCACTCCCATCGGCCGTTATGCCGGCGCCCTCGCGAAGGTCCGGGCGGACGACCTCGCGGCGATCCCCGTGCGCGAGCTGATCAAGCGCAACCCCGCCCTCGCCGAGGCGGTGCAGGAGGTGTATTTCGGCTGCGCCAACCAGGCCGGCGAGGACAACCGCAACGTGGCCCGCATGGCCCTGTTGCTAGCGGGCCTGCCGGAGAGCGTTCCCGGCGTCACCCTCAACCGGCTCTGCGCCTCCGGGATGGAGGCCGTCGGCTCGGCGGCGCGCGCGATCAAGGCGGGGGAACTCGAGGTCGCGATCGCGGGCGGCGTCGAATCCATGACCCGCGCCCCGCTCGTCATGGGCAAGGCGGAGAGCGCCTTCCAGCGCTCCGCGGAAATCTACGACACGACCATCGGCTGGCGTTTCGTCAACCCGCTCATGAAGGCGCAATACGGCATCGACGCCATGCCCGAGACGGGCGAGAACGTGGCGGAGGAGTTCCAGGTCACGCGCGAGGACCAGGACGCTTTCGCCCTGCGCTCGCAACAGCGCGCGGCCGCCGCACAGGCCTCGGGCTATTTCGCCGGCGAGATCGTGGCGGTGCCGGTCCCGGGCCGCAAGGGCGAGACCGTCGTGGTGGATACCGACGAACATCCCCGTTCGGACACGACGATGGAGATGCTGGCGAAGCTCAAGACTCCGTTCCGCAATCCGGGAACCGTGACGGCGGGCAACGCTTCCGGCGTCAATGACGGGGCGGCGGCAACGGTCATCGCCTCCGGCGAGGCCGCCGAGCGCCTGGGGCTCACTCCGATCGCGCGCATCCTCGGCATGGCCAGCGCCGGCGTTTCGCCGCGGATCATGGGGATCGGCCCCGTCCCGGCGACGCGCAAGCTCGTGGAGCGGCTCGGGATCAAGGTGAGCGATTTCGAGGTGATCGAGCTCAACGAGGCCTTCGCCTCGCAGGGAATCGCGACGCTGCGCCAGCTCGGCATTCCGGAGGACGCGGATTTCGTGAACCCGAATGGCGGAGCGATCGCGCTGGGCCACCCGCTGGGCATGTCGGGCGCGCGCATCACCGCCACGGCGGCGCGGGAACTCGCGCGGCGCGGCGGCCGCTACGCGCTTGCCACCATGTGCGTCGGCGTGGGCCAGGGGGTCGCGATCGCGCTGGAGCGCGTCTGAACACGCTCCGGAACCTGAGGGGCGGGCTCTAGCCCGTCCCCCTGCGCTTCGCCTCGCCGGTCTTCCACAGGGAGAAGAGCACGCCGCCGAGGATCAGCGAGAGCGTGATGACGAGGGACACGGTCGGGTCCACCTTCCCGAAGATGTGGTTCCAGAAGATCTTCAGGCCGATGAAGACGAGCACCATCGCCAGCGCGTATTTCAGGTAATGAAAGCGGTGGACCATGGCCGCCAGCGCGAAGTACAGGGCGCGCAGGCCGAGGATCGCCATGATGTTGGCCGTATAGACGATATAGGTGTCGGTCGTGATCGCGAAGATCGCCGGCACCGAATCCACCGCAAAGATCAGGTCCGCGATGTTGATCACGGCGAGCGCGAGGAAGAGCGGGGTCGCCCACAGCACGAGGCGGCCCGTCTTCGGATGCGGCTCGCGCACGAAGAAATGCTCCCCATGCAGCTTGTCCGAGACCCGCATGTAGCGCTTCATGAAGCGCACCACGGGATTGCTGGCGATGTCGGGCTCCTCTTCCGCGCCGAACAGCATCTTCGCCCCGGTGAAGACGAGGAAGGCCCCGAAGAAGAACAGGATCCAGTCGTATTCGCGCACGAGGGCCGCGCCGACGCCGATCATGATGCCGCGCAGGATGATGACCGCCAGGATGCCCCACAGGAGCGCCCTGTACTGGTATCGCCTCGGAATCGCGAAATAGCCGAAGATCAGCGAGATCACGAAGACATTATCGATCGAAAGGGATTTTTCGAGGACATAGCCGGTGAAGTAGGTGACGCCCGCATGGCTGCCATCGCTGGTGACGAGATGGCCTGCCTCGTAGGCCCACCACACATATCCGCCATAGGCGACTGCGACGAGGATGTAGAAGAGCGACAGCCAGAGGCTTTCGCGGATGCCGAGTTCCTTGTCCTCCTTGTGGAGAACGCCAAGGTCGAACGCGAGCAGAACGAGGACGAGGCTCAGGAATGCGAGCCACATCCAGACCGGCTTGGACAGCCAATCGAGCATGAGAAATTCGACCATGGGGGGACCCTGCCGCGCTGAAGCATTTCAGACGTCGGCTCCGACATCACGAGCGTTCAAGGCGCTCGCCAGAGGGGCCCGCAACCGACGGCGCTTAGATAGAGGCGGGTCCCGACAGGCGCAAGGGAGCATTCAGGCGCCGCATTTTTGCAGGCTGCGCCTGTGGGTCCGGCCAAAGCGCCGCTGTGGCTGGGTGATAAAAGCGGCGCAACGCTCCTCTTCCCGGACGAATCTGCCCACTTTCGCGGCATCGTCCCTTGACGTAGCAGGAGTTTATGTCTGCAATCTCGCATCCGTCGCGATCGGCACGCGCCTTGCCAGAGACGGTCAAGAAAATCCGCAATTGGCCCCCCGCCGTTCGAGGAGCGTTTCATGCATCGCAAGTCCAAGTCAGTCAGTCGCCGCATCCTGTTGTCGACCCTCGCAGCCGGAATCGTTCTGGCGACCGGCCTGCTGGCTCCGGGGGCAGCCGAGGCCCAGACGCCCGTGCGCTTCACGCTCGACTGGCGCTTCGAGGGCCCCTCGGCGCCGTTCCTTGCGGCCCTCGAGAAGGGTTACTTTGCGGAAGAAGGGCTCGACGTCACGATCGACACAGGCGCGGGCTCGCTCGAATCGATCCCGCGCGTCGCGAGCGGCCCCTACGACATGGGCTTCGGCGACATCAACTCCCTGATCCGCTTCCGCGACCAGAACCCGGATGCCGGCGTCAAGGCGGTGATGATGGTCTACAACAAGCCCGCCTTCGCCATTGTCGGCCGCCGCAGCCGGGGCATCACGGAAGAGGTCGAGAGCCTGCGGGGCAAGAAGTTCGGGGCCCCGGCCCCCGACGCCGCCTATGCGCAATGGCCGATCTTCCGCGAGGTCAATGACATCGACGAGGAAGAGTGGGACATGACCTTCGAGAATGTCGGCTTCCCCGTGCGCGAGCCCATGCTGGCGCAAGGCGAGGTCGACGCCGTCTTCGGCTTCGCCATGTCCTCGGCCATCAACCTCGCCGCCCGCGGCGTGCCGACGGAAGACATCGTCGTGATGAACATGGGCGATTACGGCGTCGAACTCTACGGCAACGTGATCATGGCGAGCGAGCGCTTCATGGAGGAGAACCCGGAGGCGGTCCGCGGCTTCCTGCGCGCCTTCCTCAAGGGACTGCGCGACGTCATCGCCAGCCCCGACGAGGGCGCGGGCTTCGTCGTCCAGTACAACGACGTCGCCCGCCGCGAGGTCGAGCGCGACCGCCTGGTGATGACGATCGAAAACAACATCATCACGGATGAAGTGCGCGAGAACGGCTTCGGCGGCATCCAGGCTGACCGCTTCGAGCGGGCGATGGAGCAGATCGCGCTGACCTACGACTTTTCGGACAAGCCCACGATGGACGAGGTCTTCACCGACGAGTTCCTGCCCGCGCCGGAAGAGCGCCAATTCGACTGACCTCGTCCGGATCCTGCAATCGACGTCCCGGCCTGACCGCCAGCCGGGACGCGCCCTTTCCCAGCGGAGCCGCCCCTTGAACGCATTCGTCGACATCACCGACGTTACCCATGTTTATGCCGGTTCGGAAGACGGCGCGCCGGCAGTCGAGGGCATGTCGATCAAGGTGCGGGAGGGGGAGTTCGCAGCGATCGTGGGTCCGTCGGGATGCGGCAAATCGACGGTGATGAAGCTCGCCACCGGCCTCCAGTTCCCCTCGAGCGGAACCGTGATCGTCGATGGGAAGCAGGTGACGGCTCCGGTCAAGCTGGCGGGCATGGCCTTCCAGAACCCGGTGATGCTGCCCTGGCGGACGACGCTGAAGAATCTCCTCCTTCCCCTCGAGATCGTCCAGCCGCACCGCTCCCGCCTGCGCACCCACAGGCGGGAATACGAGGCGCGCGCGGAGGCGCTTCTCGAGCAGGTCGGGCTCAAGGGCCAGGGCTCGAAGTTTCCATGGCAGCTTTCCGGCGGGATGCAGCAGCGCGCCTCGCTCTGCCGCTCGCTGATCCACGAGCCGAAGCTGCTCATGCTCGACGAGCCCTTCGGCGCGCTCGACGCGTTCACCCGCGAAGAACTCTGGTGCATCATCCGGGACCTCCACGCCGCGCAGCGCTTCACGGTGATCCTCGTCACGCACGACCTGCGAGAGGCGGTCTTCCTTGCCGATCGCGTGTTCTGCATGAGCGCCCGGCCGGGGCGCATCATCGCCGAGCGGGAGATCGACCTGGAGCGCCCGCGCGACCTCGAGGTCACCTACACGCAGAAATTCATCGACATCGTTCACGAGCTGCGCGGCCATATCGCGACGGCGCGCGAGGCGGCCTGACGGCGGGAGGCGGGAAGCACATGGCCATGAGCAACGCAGCCACGGACGCGCAGGCGAGCCCCGCGAACCCCGACACGGCGGGCGCGGCCCGGCGGGAGGCCGAGCGGGCGGCCACGCGCGCGGCCGCGCGCCGCCGCAAGACCTCGCTGTTCCTCGCTCCGTGGGTCTTCACGATCGGCTTCTTCCTCGTCTGGGAAGCCGTGGTGCGCGTCTTCGGCATCTCGAGCTTCGTGCTGCCCTCTCCGACGATCATCGCCGATTCGCTCTGGCAGTTCCGCTGGCAGCTCCTGTTCCATTCCTGGCACACGCTCTGGATGACGATGGCCGGCTTCGCCCTCGCCGTCCTGTTCGGCCTCCTGCTGGGGATGGCTCTCGGCGCCTCGCGGCTGGTCCATGCCGGAACCTATCCGCTCCTGATAGGCTTCAACGCCATTCCGAAGGTCGCCGTCGTCCCGATCCTCGTGATCTGGTTCGGCGTCGGCTGGCAGCCGCCGGTCTTCACGGCCTTCCTGATCTCGTTCTTCCCGATCGTCGTGAACGTCGCGACGGGGCTTGCGACCATCGAGCCGGAGACCGAGGACGTGCTGCGCGCGCTCGGCGCCTCGAAGCGCGACATCATCCTCAAGGTCGGGATTCCGCGGGCGATGCCGTATTTCTTCGGCTCGCTCAAGGTGGCGATCACGCTGGCCTATGTTGGCTCGGTCATCGCCGAGTACAACGCGTCGAATGTCGGCGTCGGCAATCTCATGGCCCGGGCCAGCGCCGATTTCAACGTGCCGCTGCTCTGGGCGGCGCTGATCGCCCTCGCGGTCCTGGGCGTGATGATGTACGCGGCGACGGCCTTCGTGGAGCGCCGCATGACGGGCTGGGCGCAGCGCTCGCAGCTGGCGGCCTCCTGATGAAGCGGTCAGACCGGCGGGTCCGCGGCGGCGCGCGCGGCGATGGCCCCGTCGCCGATCGTGGTCCCGGGCTCGCGCACGATCTCGGGCTTGGGGATGATCTCGGTGATCTCGACCTGGATCCGGGTTCCCGTGACGATGATCTGCCCGCGCGCGATCGGGTGGTCGTTGGCGAGGATCTCGACCATGTCGTTGTCGGACTGGTCGAGCTCGATCACGGCGCCGCGCCCCATGCGCAGGAGCATGTGGACGGGCATCTGCCGGGTTCCCAGCACCACCTTCAGATCGACCTTCAGGCCCTCGAGACTCGGCAACCCTTTACCCCGCCCGGTTTGCGCGATGGACGCGGCCGCCATCCTGGACTAGAACCGCGCCGCGTTCTTCAACAGACCAGATCATGGTGAACCAGTGGTTAACGCACGCGCCGATCTCCCCGAGAGGCTGATGCCCGCGCCGGGTGCGGATCCGGTCGAGTGGATCGTCTCGGACGCGCCGGTGGGCTACGAGGAGGCGCTCGCGGCGATGGAGGCGCGTGTGGAGCGGATCGCGCGCGGCGAGGCGCGCGAATGCGTCTGGCTCCTCGAGCACCCTCCCCTCTACACGGCCGGAACCTCCGCCGACGATGCCGATCTCGTCGAGCCGGACCGCTTCCCCGTCTTTCGCACGGGGCGCGGCGGGCAGTACACGTATCACGGACCCGGCCAGCGGGTCGCCTATGTGATGCTCGACCTCAACCGCAGGGCCCCGGACCTGCGCCGCTACGTGGCGGCGCTCGAGGCCTGGCTGATCGGCACGCTCGACGGCTTCAACATCCGCGGCGAGCGCCGCGAGGACCGCGTCGGGGTGTGGGTGCGCCGCCCGGACAAGGGCGCGGGCGTGGAGGACAAGATCGCCGCGATCGGCATCCGCGTCCGGCGCTGGGTGACCTTTCATGGGGTCAGCCTCAACGTGGAGCCGAACCTGTCGCATTTCACCGGAATCGTCCCCTGCGGCGTGACGCAGCACGGCGTGACAAGCCTCGTCGACCTCGGCCGCCCGGTCACGTTGCCGGAAGTCGACGCCGTCATGCGCGCCGCCTTCGAGGAGATCTTCGGGGCGACGGTGCGCGGCGGGGGGGATTGAGAGGGCGGTTGCGTGGCTACCGCCGTTTTGTCTGGCTTATCGCCTTTCGCTGCAGGAGGAAGCTGAACGCAACGAGGCCGACGAGACAAAGCCACCACGCCTGCCAGGCTCCGTGACTGACCGCCGCAACCGAATACACGCCGATGGTCGTCAGCGTCGCAACCTTCAGGGCCTCGTCGTCGAGGCACCTCATCCCCTGCAGGAAAAGCCCAAGCAGCCCCGCAGCGATCAATGCTCCTGCCAAGCCGAGCTCGAACCAGATCTGCACGATCGCATTGTGCGGGTGGCCGAAGGAGAGCAGATGAAGTTGCTTCTCGCTCAGGCCAAGCACGTAATCCGTTCGCGCAATCGCGTTCCCCGCTTCCATCCCGTACCCGAAAAAGGGCTTGTGCCACCAGAGACCTACATATTCACGCCAGATCTCGCCACGCACCCCCATCGACCCGTAGCCGACGGCCTCGTGCACCACCTGCGGAATGAAGCTGTTGATCTTCCCGACGTAGAGCGGAGCGAAGAGCAGACTCGCGACGATTGCAATCGATGCGAGGAGGTGGAATGCGCGCGGGCGCAGTTGCGCCAAGGGCCAGGAGGCAAGCATCGCAAGTGCCGCGAGATGGGCGGATGAGCTATGCGAGAGAAAGATCGCGTAAGTCCCAAGTGGTAATAGAAGCAACGCCACGGCCAGCTGCCGTCTCCAGAGCACGGCGATCACCGCCGGCGCGAGCAATGCAATGGCGATAGCCGCCCGGTTCAGGCGGAAATCTTCCGCCGCCACCCCGAGCGCAAAATTGACCGCTCCCCCGGTCTTGAAGTGGCTGATTGTGAGAAGCGACGCGACGACGAGGCCCACCGCCATCGCCACTGTCGGCGCCCCGTTTCCGATCCACAAGCGCAGCATCGGGGCGGTCGCGAGCAGGACGGCTATCAGCAAAGAACTCCCTGCCACATGCGCAACGTGCAGAGCGCCACGCTCCGGAACCGGCGTCCAGGCCAGGGAGGCCAACATGAAAAGGAGCGCGAACAGTGCGAGAGCTCCCCCGGGCGACAAAATGAACCGTTGAAGCCGCAGAACCACTTCCCGCTGGCGGCTCAGGACGCCGACCGCGGCACAGGAGAGGATTGCGATCAGAATGGCGATCAGCGGAGGTGAGTTGCGCGACAGCACCATGATTGCGGGCATCGCCGCCAGGATAAGCGTTGAAGCCAGCGCGAGATAGTAGGCGCGCCGCTCATCAGTCCCCGAGCCGGGTCCTTGATTTGCAAAGTTCCGCCTGGAAATTGCAGCGCTATCTTCATCTTGCATCGGCTAATCTCCGCGCACACCAGTCAATTCCCGGGAGGCGCGAAGCTGGGCGATAATCCCGACGTGCGGGTGTCCACCTCGACTCCGCGCCACTCCATCTACAGCATGCGCCTCGGAGCATTTTTCGGATCTACAACCCAGCCGCAGGAGAAGTCAAACGCAGGATTGAGGCGCTCCGCTTCATCCGCGGCAATGTTTCGCCGAAACCTAGCAATGGCCTTCTTCCCGAGTGGCCTCACCCCCGCCCCACGCTCGCATAGGCGAACCCCGCGCGGCGCACGTCCTCGGGACGGTAGATGTTGCGCAGGTCGACGAGGACGGGGGCGGCCATGGTTTTCTTGAGGCGGGCGAAGTCGAGGGCGCGGAAGGCGTCCCATTCGGTGACGATGACGAGGGCGTCGGCGCCCTCGGCGCAGGCATAGGCGTCGGCCGCATATTCCACCCCCTCAAGAAACAGCCGGGCCTGTTCCATGCCCTCGGGATCATGGGCGCGCACCTTCGCCCCCGCATCCTGGAGCGCGGTGATGATCTCGATTGCGGGCGCCTCGCGCATGTCGTCGGTATTGGGCTTGAAGGTCAGGCCGAGGATCGCGACCGTCCTGCCGCGCACCTCGCCGCCGCAGGCCGCGATCACCTTGCGCGCCATCGCCCGCTTGCGCTGGTCGTTGACCGCCGCCACCGTCTCGACGATCCGCACCGGCGAGGCGTGGTCCTGGGCGGTCTTGATCAGGGCGAGCGTGTCCTTGGGGAAGCAGGAGCCGCCATAGCCCGGCCCCGCATGCAGGAATTTCGAGCCGATGCGGTTGTCGAGCCCGATCCCGCGCGCCACCTCCTGGACGTTCGCGCCCACCTGCTCGCACAGATCGGCGATCTCGTTGATGAAGGTGATCTTGGTCGCGAGGAAGGCGTTGGCGGCGTACTTGGTCAGCTCCGCCGTGCGCCGCGAGGTGAAGAGCAGGGGCGCCTGGTTGAGATAGAGCGGCCGGTAGACCTCCGTCATGACCTCGCGCGCGCGCTCCTCCTCGATGCCCACGACGATGCGGTCGGGGCGCTTGAAATCGGCGATCGCCGCGCCCTCGCGCAGGAATTCCGGGTTCGAGACCACGCAGAAATCCGCATCCGGCCGCTCCTCGCGGATGATGCGCTCGACCTCGTCGCCGGTGCCGACGGGAACCGTCGACTTGGTCACCACCACGGTGAAGCCGTCGAGCGCCTGCGCGATCTCGCGCGCCGCGGCATAGACGAAGCTCAGGTCCGCGTGCCCGTTGCCGCGCCGGGCCGGCGTGCCCACGCCGATGAACACCACCTGCGCGCCGGCCACCGCCGCCTCGAGATCGGTCCCGAACCGCAGCCGCCCCTGCGCCACGTTGCGCCCCACCAGTTCCTCGAGCCCCGGCTCGAAGATCGGCATCCGTCCCGCGACAAGCGCCGCGATCTTCCCCTCGTCCTTGTCGATGCAGGTCACGTCGTGCCCGAAATCGGCAAAACAGGCTCCTGAAACGAGGCCGACATAACCCGAACCGATCATCGCTATGCGCATTGCGGAAATCCCCCGAAACGAAGCCGCTCTGCTTGTAAGGGCTTCAGGTGCAGAATCAATGACGCTGCCTCCGGCCGAGCGGGATTCGCATGAGGCCGGCGCAACCTTCCCGCCGCGAGCCTTGCGCCGATCCCATGCAACGCTCTATTCATTCCCCGACGACACCCGTGTGACCTGCTCCTCGGAACCGATGACCATCCGCCCCACCATCGCCCTGACCGGGGCCACCGGCTTCGTAGGACGCTATCTGCTCGAGGATCTCAAGCGGCGCGGCTATTGCGTCAGGGTGCTGCTGCGGCGTCCCGGCGCCCTCTTCCCGGAAATGGAGAGCGCTGTGATTGGCGATCTCGCCGTTCCGGCGAATCTGGCGCAGGCGTTTCGAGGCGTGGGCTACGTGGTGCATTCGGCCGGAATCGCCCATGCCATGTCCGGCCGGCCCGAGGACGATTACCGCACGATCAATACCGAGGCGACCGTTGCGCTCGCGCGCGCGGCGGCAAAGGCGGGAGCAAGGCGTTTCATCTTCCTCTCTTCCGTGCGGGCCCAATCCGGCCCCGTCGCCTCCGGCGTCCTGACCGAGGATGTCGCCGCCGCGCCGACCGACGCCTATGGGCGCTCGAAGCTCGCCGCGGAGAATGCGCTTTCGGAACTCGGCCTCGATTGGGCCGCGCTTCGCCCCGTCCTCGTCTACGGGCCGGGCGTGAAGGGCAACCTGGCCTCCCTCTTCGCCCTCGCGCGCAAGCGCATGCCCCTCCCCTTCGCGGGATTCCGCGCGCGGCGGTCGCTCGTCTCGCTCGAAAACCTGGCCGAGGCCGTCCACACGGCGATGACGGTTCCGGCATCGCCGAACCGCGCTTTCCTCGTCTGCGATCCCGGCCCCGTCTCGCTCGCGGAAATCGTCGCCGCCTATCGCCGGGGCCTCGGACGCTCGCCGAGCCTGTTCTACGTGCCTCCGGCGCTCCTGACCGCCGCGTTGTCCGTTCTTGGCAAGGGAGAGATGGCCGAGCGGCTCAACGGGTCGCTCGTGGCCGACCCGTCCGCCCTCGCGGCGCTCGGATGGCGCCCCGCCTCCGAGACCGCCGCCGCGCTCGAGGCGCTGGGGCGTGCGGATCGCGATCTCCTGCGAACGAAGCCTGAATGAGAAAAGCACACCGGCAACCGTGCCCTCAATTCGCCCCATGCATCCATGTCAGCGTTCACACTACAGGAGCGACAATGCTGTCCCGGCGATCTTCGCTTCGGGACTTCTGCTCAGGCCTCTGACTCGGCTAGATCCCGAACTACCGCGAGGCGCTAGCCAAAACTTCTCCGATGACCTTCGCGCTCTTCGCAATCTCATCCGATGTAAGAGTCGGATGGACCAGAAACATCAGGCTGTTTTCGCCCAGCTCGCGCGCAGTCTGAAGCCGCTCTACCGGCCGCCATCCGCTTCCGTCGAATGCTTTTTCAAGATAAACTTCCGAGCAGCTTCCCTGGTAGCAAGGAACGCCCCGCGCAATAACTTCATTCACAATTCGATCGCGCGACCAATCGTTTCGCAGATTCTTGGGCCGAACATAGGAATAAACGCGATATCGTGCGTGTACGCTGTCAGTCGAAACCCCATCTGAAGAACGGTGGAGGTTGTTAAAGTCGGGCAGCCGCACGACACCGTCTTCACCCGAGAACGGCAGCATTGCCGCCTCCAGCGCGGCCGCATTGCTCTCGCGCCGCGCCGTCCATTCCGGCATCCGCGCGAGCTGGATGCGACCGATCACCGCCTGTATTTCAAGCATGCGCCAATTTGTGCCGAAGCTTTCGTGGAGCCAGCGAAAGCCAGGAGGATGCCTCCGTTCATAAACGGCTTCCCAGCTCTTGCCGTGGTCCTTGAACGACCACATCCGAGACCAGAGGTTCCGATCATTGGTCGTGACCATGCCGCCTTCGCCGCCCGTCGTCATGATCTTGTCCTGACAGAACGACCATGCGCCCACATCGCCAATGGAGCCCACCGAACGTCCCCGGTATTTTGCTCCGTGTGCCTGCGCGCAGTCCTCGATCACCTTGATCCCGTGCCGACTCGCCAGCGCCATGATCGGATCCATGTCGCAGGGCCAGCCGGCGAGATGCACGACGATGACCGCTCGAGTGCGCGGGGTCACGACGGCCTCGATGGTCGCGGCGGAGAGGTTTCCACTGTCGCGGTCCACATCGGCGAAGACGGGAATCGCTCCCGCGTTCACCACGCAGGATACCGAGGCAATGAATGTCCGGGGCGTGACGATCACCTCATCTCCCGGCCCGATGCCCAGACCCTTAAGCGCAAGGTCGAGGGCCAGCGTCCCGTTCGCGACGGCGATGGCATGCCCGCATCCCGTCCAGGTCGCGAACTCACGCTCGAAAGCGCGGCACTCCTCGCCGGTCCAGTAATTCACGCGGTTCGATGCGAGCACCCGCGCCACGGCCTTGCATTCCTCCTCGGAAAACGACGGCCAGGGCGAAAACGGCGTATTGAGCACTCATCCCTCCTTCAAGAGCGGCCGAGCCGGATTGCCCACGACGGTCACGCCGGGTGGGACGCTCTTCGTCACCACGGCCCCCATGCCCACGACCGCCCCGCGCCCGATCACGAGCGGGGCACCCGGCCTGCCCTGCCGGATCACGGCGCCCGAGCCGATATATGCGCCATGCTCGATGACGACATTGCCGTTGCACTTCACGCCGGGACCGAGTGTAACGAAGTCTCCGATCACGCAATCATGCTCGACATAGGAGTAGAGATTGGCGTGAAAAAAGCGCCCGATCCGGATGTTCGACGTCAGCGTCACGAAAGGTGACAGGAGACTCCCCTCGCCGATCTCGACATCGTCCATCGTAATGACGTTCGCGGCGCGCACGGACAGGCTCCTCAGGCCGGCGTCGACGCACCGCTCGGCAATTCGCTCGCGCAGGTTCGGGTCCGCGACCGCGAGGCAAACGGCCTTTTCCTGCGCCGGGCATTCGAGAAAAGCCTTGAAACTCAAAACTTCGTGTCCATTGACCGCCCCCCCGGGCGGACGGTCGTCGATGAAAACGGCACGCGCACCGCTCGACCGTTCCCGCTCGAGTTGATCCCGCAGGAGAGGCATGATCCCGCGGCCGCACCCGCTCGCACCGTAGACGGCGAAAAGCGTCATTGCGCGCTCCTGCCGCCCGTGAACTTATGCATGGTCGCCTCGCCTTTGGCGCTGATGCCTTCGCGCCTGATGACCTTTCTTGCGGTCATGAAGATGATCCGGATATCGAGCCAGAAGCTGCGATTCTCGACATACCACACGTCGAGGGCGAAGCGCTCGTCCCATGTCAGCGCATTCCGCCCATTCACCTGCGCCCAGCCTGTCAGCCCCGGACGGACTTCGTGCCGGCGCGCCTGTTGGGGACTGTAGAGCGGGAGGTATTCCGTCAGGAGGGGACGCGGTCCCACGAGGCTCATGTCGCCCTTCAGAACGTTCGCCAGCCCGGGCAGTTCGTCGAGGCTCGTGGCTCGCAAGGCGGCGCCGAACGGGGTGAGGCGCTCCGAATCGGCAAGCGGTTCGCCCCGTTCGTCGAAGGCATCCCGCATCGTGCGGAATTTGAACATGCGAAATGGCCGCCCCTCCAGCCCCGGCCGTTCCTGGACGAATAGCACCGGAGAACCGAGTTTGCGGCGGACGAGAATTGCGACCAGCGCGATGACCGGAGCGAAGACGACCAGCGCGAGGGCCGACACGACGACATCGAAGGCTCTTTTCATCGCGCAGCCGCCTCCTCCAACTGAATTACAAAAAGCTCCGCGAGACGATCGCGATCGAAGCGATCCACGGCCAGCGCGCGCGCCGCCGACGCCATTCGCGGAAGCTGCTCGCGCTGCTCAGCAAGATTGACGAGCGCCTTGGCGAAGGCGACGGGATCACGCGGAGGAACCGCCAGCCCGCAGCCTGTCTCCTTGATCATGTCCGCGACCCACCCCGGATAATTGGTGAGAACGGGACGCCCGGCCGCGATGTAGTCGAAGAACTTGTTGGGCGAGGTTCCGTAATAGAAGGCCGGAACGTCATCGAGAATCATGAGCCCGACATCAGCGCCACGCAAAAGAGCCGCAAGCCGCGCTTTGGGCATCGGATCGAGGAACAGGCAGTTCGACAGTCCCTCGCGTCCTGCCCGTTCGACGAGCCCCGCCTTGGAGCGCCCGTCGCCGACGAACGCGAGCATGATGTCTTCACGGCCTTGCCTTTTCAGCTCTCCCGCGGCGTCGAGGACAGCGTCGAGGCCGTTTGCGAGGCCGTGCGTTCCGGTAAACGCCGCCAGCAGCGCCCCGGCGGGCACCCCGGGCGGCCGCCACGCATCGCCGGCGGCAGTCGCAAAAATATCGAGATCACAGCCATTCGGAATCATGGCGATGCGTTCCTTCGCAACGCCCCTACGGGCAATTCCTGCGGCTATGCCGGGCGACAGGCCGATGCACCGGTCTGCGGCGCGGTAAGACGCCCATTCCAGTACGCTCATCCCGGCGAGCACGATCGGGTTCCGGATGACGCCCATGGCGCGCGGCAACTCCGGCCAGAGGTCACGGACTTCGAAAACGAAGGGCTTGCCGCGCAAAAGGCGGGCGAGAATACCCGGGATGCCGGCCGTCAGCGGCGTGGAGGTCGCAAACACCAGATCGTAGCTTTCCGTGAGAGCGATGCGGGAGCTGCGGAGGGCGAAACGCGCGAACTGCGAGCTTCGGCGCAGAAAGCCATCGTGGTTGGAATAGGGTAGCGCAAGTTCTATCACCTCGATTCCATCAACCGTTCCACGCCGCATTCCGCCCGCGAAGGGACCTGAAAGTCCAGTGTCACCTCCCTTGTAGCTACCGCACACCATGGTGACACCGTGACCGCGCGCGACCAGCCGGCGCGCGAATTCATAGGACCGGATGCCCGTCGATCCTCCCCGCGTTGAAAAGTGCTGGTGGTAATAGAGAACCCGCATCAGACTTCCACCTCCCGGCCGGTCGCTTTCGTGACGAGCACCGTACGGAACGTGAGAGGATCCCCTCCGCGTGCCTCGACTTCGTATGCCGAAACCGGCTCACGCCTCAGATAGTACCTGCTGATTGCTCCTTCGACGACGCGCCGTTCGAGTACCGCCGCTCCCATTACGGTGACGGACAGGTCGAGAAGACGCGAGTACACGCCCTGCCCGGAGGCCGCCCACTCCAGTTCCGGCGCGAGCCGCCACCGGAGCAGGGCTCGCTCGCGAATGCCGCCGACGCGGTCTAGTATCTCCACGCGGCCCGGCGAGACCCTGACTGTCCGGCGGTGGCATGCCCCCGTCCCGTCACGATAACCGGCATCGAGCAGGATGGCCCCGTCCTCGAAGGAAAGACGGGCGGGGGGATACTGCTTCAGCCAGTCGGAAAACAGGAATCGCCCAATGCGCGGCATCTGACTCCGGCCGTCGATTTCAACGGTGTTGTGCCCGCCCGCCCCGGTGAAATAGTCGTACTCGGCCTCCGGGGCATTGTAACTGAAACTACCCGCGTCGGGCAGTACGTTCACCCCGGCGATCCAGAAATCGAGGTGGAGCGCGTCGGCATGGGCGGGCCGGAAGCGGTACACTGGCAGCCGGACGACGGCGCGGGTCCGGGAATCGGCAGGATCGGGGAGAACCGCCCAGCCGCCTTGGGCCATCAGCTTCGGAGCAGTTGCCGCAGGCGCCCACCTCTCGGATGGGACGGTCACGGAAAGCCAAAGCGCCGCATCGGTCCAGGGTCCCGGCCCGAAGCGATCCCGCCCGTCGAAAAGGAGGGAGGCGAGTTGCAGGCAGGGCCGGAAATCGCCGTAACGCGGACCGGCGAAGCGGAAGATATTGGTCCCGTCATTACCCCCGATCAGGGGAGCCGCCCCGCTGACCGGATCAACGACAGCTTCGAGCCAAGCAGTCATCGCCTGCGCGCGCCCGGAAATGACGGACGGCAGTTCCGTTTCGTGAAGACGCCGCCGCCACGCTTCGACGATGGAGAACGTGTCAAGAACAATGCGGTGGTAGGTTGGCGAATGTTCCGAGAAGCTGCCGTCAGGCGCCACGATTCGGTCTGCGCGATCGGAGAGCCATGCCGCCCCGATATCCCGCCAGCGCCGGGCCTTCCGTCCGAGCGGGGACTTCGCCTCGACATGCCGGGCCAGCCAGGCGCCGCCGACGTAGAGCCCCGCCGCCTCACTCGTCCCGTGATTGTTATCCTGAGCTATCGCATATCGGATCGTCGGCCGTATACGCCCGCAGTGCTCGGCGACGAAAGACATCAGTCCAGGCGCCGGCCTTTCGTCCTCCTCGAGAATCCGGGCCGTTAAAAGAACCTGCAGCAGGCGGTAGGCGGTCTCCTGCCCGCATTTCCAGTTCACCCCCTCCCCCGGCGGATTGGCCCGGCGCCAGTCGTCGCTCCAGCGGCGCAGCGAATCGGCGTAGCGCGGGTCCCTCGTGAGCCGCCATGCCTGGGCCAGCACGATCGCCCAGTCGAAACGCGAGGCTTCCCAAACCGACTTGATGTCTCCCGCTTGGCCGAACTCCGCGATGCGGGACCAGTGAATCTTGTCATCCCCGAACGAGAGCCCGATCAGTGGATCGCGCCGCCAATCGGGCGGATCGCCCACGTCGACGAGGCGATCGCAGAACAGCCTCATCTGGCCAGCGACGATCGCCTCGGCTTCCGCGAGAACCGCGTCCGACGCGGCGAGCCCGGCCGGGGGGGGCGCCGGCGGCCCCTCCAGGCGAAACAGCGCCTCATTCCGTGCCGCCGTGATCGGCATCAGACGGGCGATCATTCCGGTCCGCACGGCGAAACGATACGCGAGTACGATGGCGATCTGCTTCAGCCCCAGGCGGAAGGCCGTGGGTGCGTGGCGAAGGCCAGCCCTGAATGGGCCAAAGAAGCGTGACATCGCCGGTTCACAGACGAACGTTGACGCCGGACCGGGCGAGCGCGCGCTTGCCGTTGCGATCCGACAGTTCCTTGAAATGCCAGATATTCGCTGCGGCGACGGCCGCTGCGCCGGCCGCGACCCCTTCCTTGTACTGCTCGTAGCGCCCGATGCCGCTGCAGGCAATGACAGGGATGGTCGTGGCTTCGGCAACCGCACGGATGAGATCGAGATCGTACCCGCGCCCCGTCCCGTCCCGGTCGAGACTCTGAACGAGGATCTCCCCGGCGCCGCGCTTCTCCGCCTCCCGGGCCCAGCCGGCGGGATCGAGCCCGGTCGCCGTGCGTCCACCATCGATGAACACCTCATGGCGACCATCGTTGTGACGCCGCGCGTCGACGCTCACCACGATCGCCTGCGAGCCGAATAGTTCTGCACCCTGCGTAATAAGTTCCGGGGTGCGGACCGCCTGGCTGTTGACCGCCACCTTGTCGGCGCCGCCATTGATGATGCGGCGCATGTCGTCCACGTCACGGATTCGCCCGCCCCAGGTCAGCGGCATGAAGCAGGTCTTGCTGACCGCCTCCAGGATGTCCAGCGAATCACCCAGATTCTTGACCTTATGATCGTCGCGACGCACGTCGTAATTGTCGTCGCGAGTAATGTCGAGATAGATCAGCTCGTCGACGTTCCACTCGTTGAAACGCTGCACCTCGTAGATCGGATTCCCGATCACCTGGTGAATGCTAAACTCCTCGCTTCTCACCAGAAGTCCGTTCTGGAGCAGAAGCACCGGGATGAGCCTTGTTTTCAGCATGTCACGGCTCCAGCGCAAGAAAATTCTTGATAACCATCAGACCGGCCCGCTGGCTTTTCTCGGGATGGAACTGCGTCGCGACAATGTTGCCTGCCTCAACGCTCGCCACGAACCGGACCCCGTGGTCGGCGGTACCGCTTACCACGGCCGCATCCTCGGGTTCGAACACGAAGGAGTGCACGAAGTAGAACGTTTCGCTGTCTGCGAGACCACGATAAAGCCGATCTTTCTTCGCGAGCCGGGTGTCGTTCCAGCCGATATGGGGAACCCGAAGCGCCGGATCACCGGTCTCGAGGCGCCGCACGCTGCCGCGGATCCATCCGAGCCCATCGTGCCGCCCGTGCTCAAAACCGACATCCGCAAGGAGCTGCATTCCAAGACAAAATCCGGCGAGCGGCTTGCGCTTGCCGAGCACCTCCTCTTCCAGCACCTCGATCCAGCCGCCAGACCGCAGGTTCTGCATGCCCCTGCCGAAAGCACCGACGCCCGGAAGAATGATCCGCTCGGCCTCCCGCAGCCGTGCGGGCTCCGAAACGATGGTGGCCAAGCCGCCCACAGCCTCGACCGCGTTGGCGACGGAGCGGAGATTTCCCATTCCGTAATCAATAATTGCCAGCTTCATGCAATCGCCTCGAGCAACATCCGCTCGAACGCATAGTGCATCGGTCCGAGGCGCTCAAGCCAAACCTGTCGGGGCATCCATCTGCCGCCGCGCATCAACGACCACGACCATTGCGGCCTGCAGCAGGGCGAGCAGCAGGAAGGCGAAAAGCGTCGCCGCCGCCGCTCCGTAGATCCCATAGGTCGGCACAAGAAGATAATTGGCGCCGACCGCAACGGCGAGGGCAGCGCCATGGGCCGCAAGGATCAAGCGATCCCGGCGGCGGACATAAAGCGCGTAGTATGGCCCCAGGGAAGCAATCGAGACACATGCGGTCACCAGCATGATCCAGATCACAGGCATGGCGTCTCCGAACGCTGGACGGTCGAGCCAGGCAAGCAGGGGCACGACAGCCACGGCGCAGCCGCACGCGAGGATGACCGCCGCCGCTATCGAGCCTCTGGCCATGCGACGCATGAGAGTCCGATAGCCCGAATAGTCGCCAGCCTGAAATGCGCTGAGAATGCGGGGATACAGGATCATGATGATCCCCGTATTGACGAAGGTCTGCACGACATTCGCGATCTGATTGAAGAAGACGTAGACGCCGACCGTTCCCTCGTCGAAATACGCCTGGAGAAAGAAACGGTCCAGATACGTTACCAGCAGAAGGCTCGAACTCGCCAGCAGGAAGATGAGCGCATTGCGCAGCCCGCTCCAGAGCCAGATCCAGTTCACGGGAACGGACGCGAGCCCTTTCCACGGAAGATCGAGCAGATACCGGACGATCAGGACGATGCCGAGGGCGGATCCGATCGCCCAGCCGATCCAGACGATCGTCAAATCGCGCCAGTCGTCGACAAAAAAGGCTAGCGCCACCGCCGCGTAGATCCAAGCCCCTTGCCGCAGGAAGAGCGCCACGTTCGCCGCGACCGGCCGCGAAAGCGTGATCAGAAGCCTGTATCCCTCCTGCGAGAGATGCTCGAGCAGAAGAATCAAGTAAAACCAGCCGACCAGTTCCCAAGGAAGCAGATCGAGGGCGAAGATGCCAAGCAGGGCCGGCAGAGCAAGGACGTAGACCAAGGCGAAAAGCACGAGCTGGTCCCGTATGAGACGCGGACGGCCCGCCTCATCCACGCGCAGCAGTTCGCGGGCGTTGAAGACGTAGAAATCAAGGCTCAGCAGCAGAAGCGAGATGTAGATGATCGTGGAAAACAGGCCGAAGACGCCCAGGTCCTCCGGTGTCATGTAGCGGGCCATGAAGATCGTCAGAAGAAATTTGCTGGCCAGTGTGAGGCCGCGCAAGGCCACGCTGTAGAGGCCGGAGCGAGCCATCATGCCAGATGGTCCTCGAAGCGGCGCATCCAGACCTCGAGTGCGAGGGGAGAAAAGATATCCCGAAACCAGATGTTTCCCGCGCCGGCGGGCTGTCGGCAATACGCTTCGTAGCGGCGCGCGAGTGCGTCATGATCGACGAGTCCGGCCTTGACCATGAGCGCGTCCGGCCCGAAATGGTCGAGCACCGCGGGGCGCAGCTCATGCTTCAGCCACTCCCCCTGCGGACTGACGAAACCCTGCTTGTCCTTGCGCCACGCGATTTCCGGCGGAAGCAGATCCCGCATCGCCTCGCGGAACACGTATTTCGTCCAGCCCTTGCGAAGCTTGACGTCTACGGGCGCAGGGACGAGCAGCTCGATGAGCCGGTGGTCGAGAAAGGGAAGCCGGATCTCGCGACCGTTGGCCATGGACATCCGGTCCTCGTAATGGCACAGGGCCGGAACCGAGAAGCGGGTCAGGTCCGCCGCCTGACGTTCCTGCACGCTTCCCTTGCCCAGGCCGAGGGAGACCGGCACGAAGTCATCAAGCGCAGGCCCCGCAATCCCCGGCTCCCGTCTCCCGCGCCGCCCCGGCATATAGCGCCGCGCCTCGGCGAGGCTGAACTGGTTCAGAATGGTCCCGTTGCGCCAGAACCCATACACGAGGCCCGCCGCCTCCAGCACGCGGCCGGACCGGACGAGTTCCTCGGCGGCGAAGCCTACATACTTGCGGTAGCCGCACAGCATTTCGTCGGCACCCTGCCCCGACAGGATGACCTTGAGGCCGAGATCCGCGGCTTTGCGCATGAGGAGGTAATGCGCCACGCTCGTGAAGCTCACGGCCGGCTCGTCGTTGTACCACGAGACGTCGCGCAGGAGTTCCATGGCCTGCGCGGGTTCCAGATCGAGTTCGACCTTGTGCGCCGCGCGCCCGAGATGGCTGGTCATGACGTCAACGAACCGGCTCTCGTCGAAGCGGCGATCACGGCTCACCGCCGAGAGCATGTCGAGCCCAACACCACCGAGGTGGTGAACGGCGGCGGCGATTGCCGAGCTGTCGATCCCGCCCGAGAGAAGAACCCCGACAGGCACGTCGCTGCGCAGGCGGATGCGCACCGCGTCGAGAAAGGTCTCGCGGGTCTGGGCGATCAGGTCCGGAAGCGGGCGCGGCGGAGCTTGCGTCGGGCAGCGCCAGTAGGGGCGCGGAGCCAGGTCGCACGGCGGCGCCGAAAGGTCGAGCACGGCGAAAGCGGCGGGTGGGAGCTTGCTCACGCCGGCGAAGAAGGTGCGCTCGCTCGTATCAACGGCCGCCTGAAGCAGATATTCCCCCGCAACCTGCGCATCAATCGTGCGTCGCCCGCCGAGCAGGGCGAACAGCGTCTTCATCTCGGAGGCGAAGCAGACAACGTCGCCGTCCCGCGCCAGGTAGAGCGGCTTCTCGGAACCCCGGTCCCGTGACAGGACGAGACGCTCCCCGCGCTCGTCGATCCAGGCGAACGCCCACATCCCGTTCGCTCTCGCAAGCGCCGGTTCCACGCCCCAGTGATGCAGTGCCTTCTGAAGAACCTCGGTGTCGCTCGACGTTCGGAAGCTTTCGCCCGCCGCTGTCATCTCGGCGCGCAGCTCAAGATAGTTATAGAGTTCCCCGTTATAGGCCAGGATCGAGCGCCCGTCCGGGTCGACCATCGGCTGGGCTGCGGCGTCGGACAGATCGATGATCGAAAGACGCTGATGGCCCAGCACCACCTCGCATCGCCCGACACGCCCTCGCCACGTTCCGGCGCCATCCGGCCCGCGATGGGCCTGAACCCGATGCGCAGCAAGGACGCGCTCTTCGCCGATCGGCCGCGACCAGCTCACGACCCCGAAAATTCCGCACATGCTCCCTCCGCGGCGGGTCGCGCGGCTCCGCAAGAGACTTCTTCGGCCGCTTAAACCCGACGGCTCTATAGGTCGAGTCCGGTCCCGCGCCAACCCCCCGTCCGGGGCACGGTTTCACGGCTAAGCAACGTCCTTCCTATTCGTAGAGTTGCGGAATGAAATCGAGCGCGTTCGCACCAAAGGGAGTCTGTTCTCCTGAGACGTGACCAGCGAAGATAAGATTGCCATTCGCTTCGTAGCCGTTCGGCGTAACGACCATAATCTGCATCCGCTCCAATCCCTCCGCATTGCCGTAAACCACGTTGTTCCTGACCGAAAGGCCCTCTATGTCCTTCAGAAACATGCCCGCGCCCATGTTGTTTGCAACCGAATTGCCCTCAACATGAACGTCCTTGCCGCCCCGGCCCATGTATATTCCACCCGTTATGCCGTTAAAAATAGCGTTATTGATTATCTTTATGTTCTCTGAATAGTCAAGCCATATGGAATAACATGAACCGAACATAATTTTATTGTTAAAAATGAGAGCATTTTGCGCATCATTGAGCGTAATTCCGTCTCCGGACGTACCATTTCCAGGAAATAGTATTAAATTTTCAGAAATAAGTATATTGCTTCCACCTCCAACGACATTACCGAAACTGTTTCTTTTAAACTTATTTTTTCTGACGACAGTACTACCTCCATTACCAAAATATATCACGCCATGGAAACCTTCAAAATAACTTCCCTCTACTATGACTCTTGTTTTCCCCTCAGGAGCGACGTAAAGAGCGCCCAGGAGGTAGCGGCTGGAAGAGCGGAACTTGGAGTCCAGAAGCTGAATTTTTCCGGAGAGTGACGCATCGGCGCTCACAAGCCAGCGCCCGGGGCCTGCGGTGTAAAGCGGCTCGCCGCGCCATTGCGTGAATGCTTCAAACGCAACGGGGCTTGCCGCCACCGCTTCGATCTGAGTGCCGACCACTGACAACCCACCTCTCTCGAGCTTGATCTTCGCGCCGGCAGCAACTTGAAATGGATCAACGACAGCATCTATCCGAGATCTCCTAATTTCGAGATCGCTCCGCACGATAATTTCGCTGTCAGGCCCTAAAACGACCCGTATCCCGTCCCAAACTTGCGGTTCGTCGATAACGACACGTTCGTTGATAAATTTTGTTTCGAATTCGCGTTCCGCTGCCAGTGCCGCTGTAGTTTCGACGCAGACAACGAGCCAAATCAGTGTAAAAAACCGACGCATCATCCAACCCCCACTTTCAATGTGTTTTAATTACAATCACAGCCTCCGACAAGCTCCGGAGCCGCACGCCGTGTCCAAAGATGTGGAAATCGCTCGCACTCGACCGATGGATGCGTTAGACCGCAGCGGATCATCGGTCGTCGAAACGTGGCCTTGTGAGGGAGATCTTTCGTGTCCACACACCGCGCCCTTTCATGTCAGCGCTGGACGGTGGCGGTCGTCTTTCTCTGGATCGTTTGGTTCCACGGCGTATTTCAGCTCGTCTCGGTGGCGAGGCCGGTCGGGTTCTTCAACGCCGGGCTGCTCGTGCAATTCGTCAACCCGCTCGTTCTGTGCGCCATCTTGATTGTTCCCGGCGACAAGCGGTTCCTGATTCCGCGCGACCCGTTCCAGTTTCTGCTGCTGGCCGCTGCGCTGGTCGCGGCCGGCATCGGGATCGGCAATGCGGCCGAGGGAAATGTGCGGGAATATCTCTCGCACCTCATCAACGCCCTCATCGGCTACACGATGTACAGCCTGGGGCGTTCGCTTCCGGTTCCGGTCTTCGAGGGGCGCCGCCAACTATGGACGGTGCGAACCGTTCTGGCCTGCTCGGCCCTGAGCATCGCCGCACTGCATTATCTCGACAGCCTGGGATACATCGGGCGATTCGCGGCGGAGGGCTACTCGCTGCTCCTGCCGCTCGCCCACGGGGTCGGTTCCTCGGCGATCGTCACGCTCGCGTCGCTGGGCCTGGTCGGCCTGAGCAACAAGCGCGGCGCGTATCTTATGGTCGCCGTCGTTCTGGTCCTGGCCTGGTTGCTGCGAGGTCCCAGGATCGGCCTGCTCACGAAGCTGGGTGCTGCTGCCGCCCTGATCGCTCTGCTCCTCGTTTCCTTGCTCAGCGGAACAGCCTCAACGCTGGTGCAGCGTGCGGGCGAACATCATTTCGTGGACAGGACGATTGCGCTCTTCGAGGCGCGGAGCCTCGAGGATCTCGACGCAGCCTCGAGCGGACGCATCGTGGAAATGCGGGCGGCCGTCGCACCTCTCGACCCGCTCAACCTCATGGTGGGAGCGGGTTTCGGCTATTCCTATCCGATGACGTACGACGAGGGCGTCGAAGTCCTGCACAACACGCATTTCTCGCCGCTGACAATCGCCCTGCGGCACGGATTGCCCTTCGCACTCTTCCTTTACGCCTTTATCGCTTACTGGCTCCTGATCAGCGCGATCGAAGCGCGAAGGACGCGCTGGACCGTGGCCCAGACAATTCCGATCTTCTATCTGGCAGGCGCCAGCGTCTATTCGCTGACCGCCTATGTCGTCTATGTCGATCTCCTCTTCCTCTTCTGCCTGGGCCACACGGTCGCTCTCACGGTCGAAAGCCGCCGAGCCCGCCTGTCCGCGCGCGTTTCGGAAAGTTTTGCATGATCACCGCCGAAGTTGCACGTCTCACTGCGCCGCAGGAACTCGTGTGGGAGCGAGAGAAGCTCGATCCGCAAGCCTTGCGCGCGGGCCAGATCTTGGGAGAGACGGTCTGCTCCGCCATTTCACCCGGCACCGAAGTCGCGGCCTTCGAAGGCCTGCCTCCCCTGCGACCCGGGCCGGTCTATCCGCGGCTCGTCGGCTACTGCAACGTGGCGCGCGTGGTCGCCACAGGGCCGGAGGTGGACAAGCCTCGCGTTGGGGATCTTGTCATTACGCAGCAGTCGCACCGCAGCGCGTTCATCTGCCGCGACACAGAGGTGCTTGCGGTGCTGGACCCCGAACATGACCCTGTTGCCGTGAGTGTAACCTATCTCTTCCATCTGGGTTACGCGGCTCTTCTGAAGTCCGGATTTCGCCAGGGCATGAATGTCGGCGTGATCGGTCTCGGCCCCATCGGCCTCGCAACTCTAGCGCTCGTGAACGACGGAGGCGGCGCGGCGGTCGGATTTTCGAATCAGTCAGCGGTATCCGGGCTCGCGGCCGCCTGCGGCGCGCGTTATCTGCTGCGAAAGGACGCCACCAGCGTGCCTCCGCTCCCAGGGGGCGGCGGTCTGGACATCGTGATCACGACGTCAAACGCTTGGGACGACTGGCGGCTCGCCTTGACCCTGGCACGAACCGGCGGAACTGTCGGCGTACTCGGGTTCCCCGGGCGCGGCGAGCCGCACCCGAGCTTCAATCCCCTCGCCTCAGAGTATTTCTACGACAAGCAGCTCTCACTGGTTGCCTGTGGCGCCGTGCCCGAGTGCGACGCGTCTCCCGCCGACGTTCGGTTTACGCTTCGGCGGAACATGGGCTGGCTCGCCGACCGCGTCGGCCGCGGTCTACTGCCCGCCCGCTCATTGATTTCCGAAATGGCGGCTCCGAAGGACCTCGAATCCCTCTACCGCCGGTTCGCGCAGCGCGAAACCGGACTTGCCACTGTCGTTCTCAACTGGTGATACCATGACGGTTAGACTTCGCGTCGCTCTCGCGGGCTGCGGCCGGATGGGCTGTTTCACGACAGAGCGCACCCGCGATCTGCTTCCAGCCTGCTGGATGCCGCTCAGCCACGCGGAGGCCGCGACGAGCGATCCGCGCCTGACGCTGGTGGCGGTTGCCGATACGGATTTCGATCGCGCGGCGGCCGCCGGCGCCCGGTACGGGATCGAGCCGGCGCTTTGCTATCGGGACGCGGAGAAAATGATCGCGGACTGCCGGCCGGACATCCTTGCCGTCGCGACTCGCAGCCCTGGCCGCGCGTCCATCCTGGAGACGGCGATGCGGTGCGGTGTGCGCGGCATCCATGCGGAGAAGCCGCTGACGCAGCGGCTGGGCGATACGGTCTCTCTCATGCAAGCGGTGAAGGAAGCCGGCATCGCGTTCACTTACGGAACCGTACGGCGTTTCATGGCTCCCTACCGACTCGCACGGGATCTCATGCGGGACGGCGCGATCGGAGAAATCCGGGAGATCGCGATCGATCACGGCTATCGTGAAGCCCTGCTCTGGTCGCATCCGCACACGATCGACCTCCTGCTCTTCTTCGGCGGAAGCGACATTGTCGAGGTTCAGGCAAAATGCGATTTCGGCGACATGCCGCGCAGTGACAGCTTTGTCGACGGCGATCCCGCCCTGCAGTTTGCGCGGCTCGAGTTTTCCAGTGGAGTCCAGGGCCTGATCGGCGGGGGCGGAAGCATGAGCGTGCGCATCAGTGGGACCGACGGCGTGCTGCGCGTCGTCGGAGATGGTTCGCGGGTCGAGATCCACCGCTCACGCGGCGCCGGCGATCCCTATTTCACCCGGGTCGAGGAAGTGCCGATCCCGGAGAGCAGGAGCGGGACGGCGCAGGCTTTCGCGGAATTGGCGGACGCGATTCTCGGCGGTCCTGCGCCTGGCATGAGCCCGGAGGAAGTCGTCTCGAACCAGAGGGTCATCGGGGCGATCGTGCTCTCGTCGCTCCGGGGGGGCGCTCCGGTCGCGCCCGGCGAGATTGCGGAGGAATTCACGATAACGGGACGCTCGGGCAATCTCTACGCCTGAGCATGCCCGCGGGCGCGTTTGGCTGCCCGGTCCAATCCTTCCCAAAAAAGCGCAAGCACCACGCCGACGATCAGGCCGCCGACGAGGGCGGCCGCGACAATTACGCCGAGCGGGAACCCCAGTGGCCCCGCGACCCGGGTGGCCGGATGCACCGATCCGGGCTCGATCGAAGTCGCGACGAGCCCGGCGGTCGCAAGATCGCTCCTCAGGCCCGCAATCCGGCGCTCGGTCTCCGTCAGGACAGGAGCGATGGATGTCGCGAGGGCGATCTGGGCCGTCTGGTCGAGGGCCGCGATCCCGCGCAGGAGCGAATCGCGGCTTTCCTCGGCCGAGGCGAGCTGGCTGCGGGTGAAGCTCTGCTCCTTGTCGGCCGAGGCGCTGAAGGCGTCGAGGGCGCCTCGCTGCGAGTCGACGAGCGCGGCGGCGACACGATCGAGCGAGTTGCGGATCTCGGCCTCCCGCGACTGCGTGCCGTTCGCAGAGACCCGCAATTCGCGCGGCCCGGTGACGGCCGCGGAGATCGGGACGGTCGCGGCATCGGCTTGTTCGACGATGTCGGGCAGCCTCGCCCGGACCCGCTCCGCTGCTTCCACCGGCTTGCGCGACCAAGGGGAGTCACCGGCCTGCTCGCGGGTCTTGTACGAGGCAAGTTCCACCGTCCCCGCATAGACATATTCAGGCGCCTGATTCGCGAAGGGCACCGCGATCCCGAGCGTGATCAGGGCGGCGGCGCCGAGCACAACCCACCAGCGCCGCGCGAGGATCAGGAGTAGGTCAAAGAAGGAGAGTCCGGCGTCGTCAAATTGCGCCTCGCGTGGCATGTTTTTTCCCTGTCAATGCGTCAGCCCCACTTCATCAGCCGTTTTTCTTATCTCGGAGAATGCGCGACGCTCCTGACAATTGCGCCCGCATGTTGGTGAACTTTTAGTTCGGCATTAATTTGGTGACAAGCCGCCGGTGGGGCTTCTGAACCAAGGGTTCAGGACATCGACACCGTCCGCACCACCGGCCTGCGCGCCCAAGAAGAGTCGCTGGCCCGCTTCCGCGATTGTACACGGCGAGTTCCACCGGTCGGTGCACCTGCTCTGACCCCTTTTCTTCATCCAGCCGGAAGCAGAGCCGCGGCGTGAGTTTGGCGGTTTCCCGCCGTGGGAGCAACGGGCGTTCGGCGGAGCTTGT
>JAWLCY010000013.1:0-122111 GCA_041686895.1 Saliniramus sp.
CGAACTGAACCCCGACGTCGCCCAGGCCGTCGCCGAGGGCGCGATCACCGCCGAGGAGCACTTCAGCCACTTCGCAGCCACGGAAGGCCGCGCCTGGTAAGCTGGCGCAGCAGCCGGACAGAAGGCGGCGGGGGAAACCCCGCCGCTTTTCTTGTGTGGCGCTTCGCGCGCGCCGCAAGCGTGTTTCCCTTGGCGAACCGGCTTGCCCCTGCTATCCCCGCGTTCCATATCGTGATACGCGCGGCCCTGCGATTCCGCCGACAACATGGACAGCCATGAGCTCCGAGCCCATCGACAATATCCGCAACTTCTCCATCGTGGCCCATATCGACCACGGCAAGTCGACGCTTGCCGACCGGCTGATCCAGATCACCGGGACGCTGACGGCGCGCGAGATGCAGGAGCAGGTGCTCGATTCCATGGACATTGAGCGCGAGCGCGGCATCACCATCAAGGCGCAGACGGTGCGGCTCGAATATCCGGCGAAGGACGGCAAGACCTACATCCTCAACCTGATGGATACGCCCGGCCACGTCGATTTCGCCTATGAGGTCTCCCGCTCGCTGCAGGCCTGCGAGGGCTCGCTCCTCGTCGTCGATTCCTCGCAGGGCGTGGAGGCGCAGACGCTCGCCAATGTCTATCAGGCGCTGGACGCCGATCACGAGATCGTCCCCGTCCTCAACAAGGTCGATCTGCCCGCCGCCGAGCCCGAGCGCGTCAAGGAGCAGATCGAGGAAGTCATCGGCCTCGACGCGTCGCAGGCCGTCGAGATTTCGGCGAAGACCGGCCTCAACATCGAGGCTGTGCTCGAGGCCATCGTCACCCGCCTGCCCCCGCCCAGGGGCGACCGGAAGGCGCCCCTCAAGGCCATGCTCGTCGACAGCTGGTATGACGCCTATCTCGGCGTCGTCGTGCTCGTGCGCATCGTCGACGGCGTGATGAAGAAGGGCATGAACATCAAGATGATGGGCACCGACGCCGTCCATGGCGTCGACAAGATCGGCGTGTTCCGCCCCAAGATGCAGGACGTCGCGGAGCTTGGTCCCGGCGAGGTCGGCTTCTTCACCGGCTCGATCAAGGAGGTGGCCGATACCCGCGTCGGCGACACGATCACGGAGGAGAAGCGCCCCTGCGCCGAGATGCTTCCCGGCTTCAAGCCGGTCCAGCCGGTCGTGTTCTGCGGGCTCTTCCCGGTCGACGCGGCGGAGTTCGATGATTTGCGCGCGGCCATGGGCAGGCTGCGGCTCAACGATGCAAGCTTCTCCTACGAGATGGAGAGTTCCGCCGCCCTCGGTTTCGGCTTCCGCTGCGGCTTTCTCGGCCTCCTGCATCTCGAGATCGTCCAGGAGCGCCTCGAGCGCGAGTTCAACCTCGACCTGATTTCCACCGCTCCCTCCGTCGTCTACAAGCTGAAGCTGCGCGACGGCTCCGAGATCGAGCTTCACAACCCCGCCGACATGCCGGATGTGATGAAGATCGAGACGATCGACGAGCCCTGGATCCGCGCCACGATCCTCACGCCCGACGAGTATCTCGGGGCGGTGCTCAAGCTCTGCCAGGACCGGCGCGGCGTCCAGATCGACCTTAATTACGTCGGCAAGCGCGCCATGGTGGTCTACGACCTGCCGCTGAACGAGGTGGTCTTCGACTTCTACGACCGGCTGAAGTCGATCTCGAAGGGCTACGCCTCCTTCGACTATGCGATCACCGATTACCGTGAGGGCGACCTCGTCAAGATGTCGATCCTCGTCAACGCCGAGCCCGTCGACGCGCTCTCCATGCTCGTGCACCGGACGCGCGCGGAGAGCCGCGGGCGCGCCATGTGCGAGAAGCTCAAGGACCTGATCCCGCAGCATCTCTTCCAGATCCCGATCCAGGCCGCCATCGGCGGCAAGATCATCGCCCGCGAGACGATCCGGGCGCTGCGCAAGGACGTCACCGCCAAGTGCTACGGCGGCGACGCCACCCGCAAGCGCAAGCTTCTCGAAAAGCAGAAGGCCGGCAAGAAGCGCATGCGCCAGTTCGGCAAGGTCGAGATCCCGCAGGAAGCGTTCATTGCTGCGCTGAAGATGGATAATTGAGGCGCGGGTTCGCGCCCCCATCCCATCCTCCCCCGCTTCGCGTCATCCCCGGCGGCGCGTCAGCGCCGGGAAGGGGATCCAGGCGGGCGGCTCGTGGAGAGCACCCTGCACGACGCGCGGAGCATGGATCCCCTTCCCCTGCGCGGCTGCGCCGCTCCGGCCGGGGATGACAGGGAGGGAAGTGCGCTGCATCGGCCCAATCCCACGCTCCCCCGTTTCGTGTCACCCCCGGCGGCGCGTCAGCGCCGGGAAGGGGGTCCATGCGAGGCGCTCGTGGAGGGCGCGCTGCATGAGCGAGGTTGCCTGAATTCCCTTCCCCTCCGCCGCTCCGCGGCTCCGGCCGGGAATGACAGGGGAGCGATCGCGCTGCATTTGCCCTGTCCCACCCTCCCCCGCCATTGTCATCCCCGGCGGCGCGTCAGCGCCGGGAAGGGGATCCAGGCGGGCGGTCGATGAAGGACGATTCCCCTCCCCCCACGAAAGTGGCGGGGAGGGCCGGGGTGAGGGGCGGTCGGGCAGGACACGCGCTTTCAGGACAGGACTATGTTCTTCAGCTTGGCCCCGGAAAAGGCTCCAAGATCTCCACGTATTTCTTTTAAGGCGAATTCATTGATTGCATAACAGGGATCAAGCGCGCCCAGAAGTCACTTTTGCAGATCGGTGACATTCCCGCTGCGGGTTCCGTCTCCCGGGTTTCGTGCGATGATGGCCCCGATCGGGAATGGAGGTGCGCATGGATCAGCCGGAAAACCATCTGACGGATCCACACTTCACCCTCTCGGGCGTGGATCTGTCGCAGAAGGTCGACAGCGATTCCTACGAGAAGGCGCTCGCCGGGTTGCAGAAGCGGCTGATGGTGGTCCAGCAGGCTTATCTGCGGTCGCGGGATCGCGCGGTCATCGTCTTCGAGGGCTGGGATGCGGCGGGCAAGGGCGGGACGATCCGGCGCATGTCCTCGGTGCTTGATCCGCGCGGCTTCAAGGTCTGGCCGATCGGCGCTCCCTCCCAGGCGGAGCTCGAGCATCACTATCTGCAGCGCTTCTGGACGCGCCTGCCGCGCGCCGGCGAGATCACGGTCTTCGACCGGTCCTGGTACGGGCGGGTCCTCGTCGAGCGCGTGGAGGAACTCACGCCGCAAGCCGACTGGTCGCGGGCCTATCGCGAGATCAACGAGTTCGAGCACATGCTCGCCAATGACGGCGTGCGGATCATCAAGATCTTCCTGCACATCTCGCCCGACGAGCAGAAGAAGCGTTTCATCGAGCGCCTGCGCGACCCGCTCAAGCGCTGGAAGCTGAGCTACGAGGATTTTCGCAACCGCGAGAAATGGCCTCTCTACGAGACCGCCATCGAGGAGATGGTGGCTAGGACCTCGACGCGGCGCGCGCCGTGGCGCGTGATCTCGTCCGAGCAGAAGAAATTCGGCCGCGTCGAGGCGATCACGGCGATCGTCGAACATCTCGCCCGCGGCGTCGATCTCTCGCCGCGCCATCTCGACCTCGACCTCGTCGCGCAGGCGCAGGAGCAGCTCGGGATTGATCCGAGCGAGGCGGTCGGCTCGTAAAAGGGCTGATCTGTTCTCGCAAGTGCGAAAGCACTATATTTGACGCGATCCCGCGCTCGTGCGGAACTTCTGGATTCATGTTGATGGATGCGCGTACCGGCGAAGAGCCGCCTTTCGTGAGTGACGCCCGCCTTGACGGGCGCCCCGGCGCGCGCCGCGCGAGCCCGGTTCTTCGGGCTTTCCGGATCTTCATGCTCGTCGTGCTTCCGCTCGCGCTTCTCGCCGGCGCGGCCGCCGGCTTCGGATATCTGCGCGCGACGCGCCCGGTCGTCCCGGTCGAGCGGCAGGCGGAGCGGCCGCGCATCGTGCAGGCCGCCGTCGCGGAGCCGGGAACGGTGCAGCCGACCCTCCTGCTCTACGGGCAGATCGTCGCAGGGCGGAGCGTGGATTTGCGGGCGCTGGTCGCCGGCGAGGTGATTTCGGTTTCCCCCGATCTCGTCGAGGGCGGGCGCGTGGCGCAGGGCGACGAGCTTCTGCGCATCGACTCCTTCGCCTATGAAGGCGCGGTGATCCGCGCCCGCGCCGATCTCGACGAGACCCGCGCGCGGATCGCGGAACTCGACGCGCGCGTCCGGCAGGAAGAGGCCGCGATCGACCGCGCCCGCGAGCAGGTCGAGATCGGCCAGCGCGAGGTCGACCGCCTCACGCAGCTCTCGGGAGCCGGGGCGACGACCGTGCGCGCGCTCGACGAGGCGCTGCTGCGGCTCTCGCAGACCAACGCATCCCTCGACAGCCGCGAGAACCAGCTCGCGATCTACGAGGCCCAGCGCGGCCAATTGGCTGCGGCGGTCCAGCGGCAGGAATTCGCCCTCCGCCAGGCCGAGCGCAACCTTGCCGACACCGTGCTGCGCGCTCCCTTCGACGCTTTCGTCGGCAATCCGGGCGCGGAGGCCGGCAAGATCGTGGGCGCGAACGACCGCGTCGCCACCCTCACGGCGGTCGACGGACTCGAAGCCCGATTTGCGCTTTCGGATGCCCAGTACGGTCGCCTGGCAGAGGAGGGAGATATCCTCGGACGCGAGGTCACCGTTGTCTGGCGGGCGGGGTCCGCGACGGTCGAGCGCCCCGCGCAGGTGACGCGGATCGCGCCGCAGACGAGCGACGCGAGCTTTCAGGCCTTCGCAGTTCTGGAGGCGCGCGAGGATGCTCTCGACGTGTTGCGGCCCGGCGCCTTCGTCGAGGTCAGGATGGCGGATCGGGCCTACGCGGACGCCATCGCCCTGCCCGCCGCGTCGCTTTATGAGAACAGCGTCTTTCTGATCGACGGCGGAAGGCTGCAGCGCGTCCCGGTCGAGGTGCTGGCCTTCGACAAAGACGCCGTGGTCGTCCGCGGGGATATCCCCGCAGGCGCGCAGATCGTTGCCTCGCGCCTCACGGCCGCATCGAGCGGACAGCTGGTCGAGGTGCGAGAGTGAGCGGGGGCTTCCTGCAGGCAATCATCCGCGGATTCCTGCGCCATCGCATCGCGGCCAATCTTCTCGCCATCGGCGTCTGCCTCCTGGGGCTGATGGCGCTGACGCGGCTCAACACGCAGTTCTTCCCGACGGTCCAGGTCCCGACCATCGTCGTCGGCGTCACCTGGCAGGGGGCGAGCCCGGACGACATCTCGAGCGGGATCCTCGACGTGATCGAGCCGGAGCTGCGCTTCATCGACCGGGTCGACAACATCTCCTCCTACGCGGTCGAGGGCTCGGCGCGCACGGTGATCGAGTTCATCGACGGCGCCGACATGACGAAGGCCCTTTCGGATGTCGAGCAGGCTATGGCCGGGATCACGACCCTGCCGCTCGAGGCCGACCGGCCGGTGATCACGCGCGCGGAATTCTTCGAGACGGTGGCGATGCTCGCCCTCTACGGGCCCGTGAGCGAGGCCTCGCTGAAGGCCGCCGCGCGCGAGGCGCGGGACGGCCTCCTCGCCGCCGGCATCGACAAGGTGACCTTCTCGGGCCTGCGCGCCCGCGAGGTCTGGGTCGACACGGACCAGCGCGAGCTGCGCCGGCTCGGGCTGACAGTCCAGGACGTGGCGACGAAGGTGGCGGCGGCGAACCAGAGCCAGCCCCTCGGCAATCTCGACGGCGGGTCGGAGCGGACGCTGCGGACCCTCTCGCGCACCGATCGTCCGGAAGGAATCGGCGAGATCGAGGTCAGCGCCCTGCCGAACGGCGAGCGCATCCTCGTGCGCGACATCGCCGAAATCCGGGACGCCGCCCGCGAAGGCGGGGTGCGGCTGCTGCGCGACGGGAATCCCGCCATCATCCTCGACATCCAGCGCGCCGCCTCGGCGGACACGATCGAGTCGATGAACGCGACGCTCGACTATGTGGAGCAACTGCGCGCCAGCCTGCCGCCGACGCTGAACGTCGAACTCTTCGACATTCGCGCCAACGTGGTCGACCAGCGCATCGAAACCCTGAGCATGAACGCCCTGCAGGGGATGGCGATCATCGTCCTCGTGCTGCTTCTCTTCCTGAACGCGCGGGTCGCGTTCTGGGTCGCGGTCGGCATCCCGATCTCGCTGATGGCGACCTTCGCGCTGATGTGGGCCACGGGGCAGACGATCAACGCGATCTCCCTCCTTGGCCTGATCCTGGTCCTCGGCATCCTCGTCGACGACGCCATCATTGTAGGCGAACATGCGGTCACCCTCGCCGAGCAGGGCAGATCGCCCCAGGAGGCCGCCGAAGGGGCGGCGATGCGCATGCTCGTCCCCGTGATCGCCGCGACGACGACGACGCAGGCGGCCTTCCTCCCGGTCTTCATGATCTCCGGCGTCATCGGCCAGATCATCATGGCGATCCCGCTCGTGGTGGTCGTGGCGCTCGCCGCATCCCTCCTCGAGAGCTTCATCGTCCTCCCCACGCATCTGCGCCACGCGCTCGCCGCGCAGGCGCGCCAGCGGGCGAAGCCGGCTGGGTGGTGGACGCGCATCCGCATGCGCATGGAGAGGGGCGTCGACAGGTTCCGGCAAGGTCCCGTCCGGCGCGTGGCGCTGCTCGCCGTGCGCTGGCGCTATTCCACGATCGCCCTCGCCCTCGCCGGACTGATCCTGTCGGCCGGGCTGCTGGCGGGCGGGCGTGTCCAGTTCAGCTTCTTTCCCACGCCCGAGCCCGAATTCGTCACCGCCGAGATCATGTTCGCCCCGGGGATGTCCGAGGAGGCCATCATCGCGGGGCTGGGCGAACTCGAGCGGGGCGTCGAGGCCGCCGATGCGCGCATCGAGGCGGAGCACGGGGAGCGCGTCGTCCTGTTCCACTACGCCAAGCTTGGGCAGGCGGGACAGAAGCGGGGGACCAATCTCGCGACGATCGAAATCGAGCTCACGCCGGGGGAGGAGCGCGGCATCCGCACGCCCGAGGTGCTCGGCTATCTCCGCGACGCCGTCCCCCCCGTCGCCGGACTCGACGAGATCTCCATCATCGGCCGCCGGTCCGGCCCGCCCGGCTCCGACGTCGACGTGCGGCTCTCCGGCGCCGATCTCGAGACGCTCAAGGCCGCGGCCGAGGATCTCAAGGAGCGCCTGCGCGGCTATCCGAGCGTCACCGGGATCGCCGACGACGTCCCCTTCGGCAAGAACGAGATCGTTCTCGAACCGCTCCCCCGCGCGGCGGCCCTCGGGCTCAGCGTCGACACCATCGCCCGGCAGGTGCGGGCGAGCTACCAGGGCGTCGTCGCCATGCGCTTCGCCGCGAACGACGAGGAGGTCTCGATCCGGGTGCGCCAGCCCGATCGCGGAACGGGTCTCGGAGGGCTCCTCGAAATGCCGATCCGCACCCCCGCCGGCGTGATGGTGCGGCTGGGCGATGTCGTGAACATCGTCGAGCGGGAGGCCTTCGCCCTGATCCAGCGCCGCGACGGGCGCGTGACCGTCGCCGTGACCGGGGACGTCAACGCGGACGTGACGCCCGCGGGCGAGGTCCGGGCAAGCCTCGAGGCGGATCACCTTCCCGCCCTGCGCGCCGCCTACGGCATCGAGACGAGCATGCGGGGCCAGGCCGAAACGCAGGCCAAGGCGTTCGGCGATCTCGGCCTCGGCGCGATCATCGCGCTGACCACGATCTACGTGATCCTCGCCCTTGTCTTCCAGAACTGGTCGCAGCCGCTCCTGGTGATGCTGATCATCCCGTTCGGCTTCATCGGGGCGGTCCTGGGGCACTGGCTGCTCGGCTTCCAGTTCGCCTTCCTCTCGATGATCGGCCTGCTGGGCCTTTCCGGCATCCTCGTCAACGGCTCTATCGTCCTCGTCGACCGCTATAACGAGCGCGTCCTCGACGGGGAGGAGCACGAATCCGCGGCCGTCGGCTCCTCGGTGGACCGGTTCCGCGCCGTGCTTCTCACCTCGCTGACCACGATCGGCGGCATGGCGCCGCTGATGTCGGAGGAGAGTCTCCAGGCCCAGTTCCTGATCCCGATCGCGATCACCCTGAGCTTCGGCCTCGCCGTGGCGGCGCTCGTCATCCTCTTCGTCGTTCCTGCCATGCTCGGGATCGCCGACGATCTCGGACGCATGAAGCGCGGCTACCTGCGCGCGGCGGGCTTGCGCGAATCACCCGAAGCGGGCTGAAACAACTGCGAAGGTTGCGCGTTGTCTACGCTCAGACGGGAGGGCTGCATGGGCAGTATCGACTTTTCGTATCTCTTCACCTCCGCCGAGGGCCGTATCACCCGGGGCCAGTGGTGGATCGGCGTGGCGATCCTCTTCGTCGCCTGGCTGATCATCACGATCCTCTTCGGCCGGGAGGGGCTCGTCTCCTTCGTCCTCGGCATTGCGCTCTTCGTCGCCGGATTGATGCTGCACATCAAGCGCTTCCACGACCGCGACAAGTCCGGCTGGTGGGTCCTGATCCTGTTCATTCCCATCATCGGCTTTATCTGGGCGATCATCGACCTCGGCCTGATGGAGGGGACGCGCGGGTCGAACCGCTACGGCCCGGATCCGCTGGGGACCGTCTAGGGCCTCGCCCTTTCCCGGCCACGCTTGATCATCCGGACTCCCTGCGGCAAGAGTGGCCTGTGAACGAAGACCGCAGATACCCGACGCGACCATTCCTCGCCGCGAGCATCGCCGTGCTGCGCGAAGGCCGCGTCCTGCTCGCCACCCGCACGCGTCCTCCCATGAACAGGCTCTTCACCCTCCCCGGCGGCCTCGTCGAGCCGGGCGAGACGCTGGCCGAGGCGGCCTTGCGCGAATTGCGCGAGGAAGTCGGGGTGGAGGCCCGCGTCATCGGGCTCGTCGGTCCCGTCGAGGTGATCGATCGCGACGAGAATGGCGCGGTGCGGGCGCATTTCGTCATTCTCGCCCATGCCGCGGCCTGGCTCTCCGGCGAAGGGGCGGCGGGGCCGGAGGCGGGAGAGGTCCTCTGGGCGACGCCGGAGGAACTCGCCGGGCTCTCCACGACGCCGAGGCTTCCGGACATCGTCGCGCGCGCATTCGCCCTGGCGCGGGACGCCGGGGAAACCGTGCGATGATGACCGGATGGTCGCGTTTATTCGGATGGCCGCGCCAGTTTAATTGGCCGCGCCCTTGCGCACGCGCCCTCGCCGTGGCGCTCATCCTGGCCTCGCCCGCCGTCGCCCTTGCGCAGGGCACGGAGGAGCCGCCTCTGGAGGCGCCCGCTCCCGTAGGACCGCCTCCCGTCTACGAGGCGGAATTGCTGCGGCTGTCGGAAGTGATCGGGGCCCTCTCCTTCCTGCGCGGCCTCTGCGAAGCGGATGACGCCGCCGAATGGCCGGCGCGCATGCAGGCGCTGATCGAGGCCGAGGGACCCGCCCGCGCCGAACGCCTCGCGGGAGCGTACAACCGCGGCTACGGCGCTTTCGCCCTCACCTATCGGAGCTGCACGCCGTCCGCACAGCTTGCCATCGCACGCTACCTCGAGGAGGGCGACGCGTTGTCCCGGACGATCGCCAGCCGGTACGGCGGCTGAGGCTCAGCTTTTCCACAAAGGCGCGCGATCGGGTTAACCAATTTTAAATACTTTGCTGGCGAACGCGCCGCCTCGCGCCTATGGTCGGGATGCGGAGGGTCCGCGGAAAAAAAGAAAAATGAGTTCCATGGAAGATTTCGAATTCCTTCCCGCCGGCTTCGATGATGTCGCCGAGGAGAAGCGCGCCGCGCTTGGTTACGTCGCGGAAGCGTTCGCGGAAGCGCAGCTTGACGGCCTCGACCTCGACTGCATGGCGCAGGCGGCAATATTCGCCGCCTTCCAGGAACTCGTCGCCACCTATGGCGAGGACGCCGCCGCAACTTTTGCGGAAACGCTTCCCGACCGCATTCGCGGCGGGGGCTTCTCGATCGCTCCCCGCCACTGAACGAGGCCCGCCTCAGCGAGGGGCGAGGGCCTCTTCGAACCGCACGGCCTGCCCCTGCGAGGGCCCGGTCAGCTCGCCTTCCCACATCACGACGTTGCCGCGCACGATCGTGCCCACCGGCCAACCCGTGACGGAAACTCCATCATAGGGCGTCCAGCCGCATTTCGAGGCGATCCAGTCATTCGTGATGGTCTGGCGCTTCTTCAGGTCGACGATCGTGAAGTCGGCATCGTAGCCCACGGCAATCCGGCCCTTGTTCGCGATCCCGAAGATCCGCTTGGGTCCCGCGCTGGTGAGATCGACGAATCGCTCGATCGAGAGACGCCCCTTCGCGACATGGTCGAGCATCGTGGGAACAAGCGTCTGCACGCCGGTCATCCCCGACGGCGTGGCCGGATACACCGCAGCCTTCTCCTCGAGGGTGTGGGGCGCGTGGTCTGAGCCGAGCACGTCGACGATCCCCTGCGCGATGCCGCGCCAGATGCCCTCCCGGTGCGATTCGTCGCGCACCGGCGGGTTCATCTGGGCGAGCGCCCCCAGCCGCTCATAGGCGTCCGGGGCGGTGAGCGTGAGATGATGCGGCGTCGCCTCGCAGGTCGCGACATCCTTGTGAAGAGCGAGGAAGTCGATCTCCTCCTTCGTCGAGATGTGGAGCACATGAATGCGCGCGCCGGTCTCATGTGCGATGCGCACGAGCCGCTCCGTGCATTTCAGCGCCGCTTCCGGAGAGCGCCAGACGGGATGGGAACGCGGATCCCCCTCGACGCGCAGTCCCTTGCGCTCGCGCAGCATCTCCTCGTCCTCGGAATGGAAGGCCGAGCGGCGGCGGGTGTGGCGCAGGATCTCGGCCACGCCGGAATCGTCCTCGACAAGCAGCGAGCCGGTCGAGGAGCCCATGAACACCTTGATGCCGACCGCGCCGGGAAGCCGCTCGAGTTCACCAACGTGCTTCGCGTTCTCGTGCGTGCCGCCGACCCAGAAGCCGAAATCGCAATGCATCCGGTTCGTCCCCCGCGCGATCTTGTCGGCGAGAGCTTCCGGGGTCGTGGTCTGCGGATTGGTGTTCGGCATCTCGAACACGGTGGTGACGCCGCCCATGACCGCCGCGGCGGAGCCCGTCTGAAGGTCTTCCTTGTGCTCGAGGCCAGGCTCGCGGAAATGCACCTGGCTGTCGATCACGCCCGGAAGGACGTGAAGCCCGGTGCAGTCGACCACCCTCCCCGCGGAAGCCTGCCCGAGATCGCCGATCTCGACGATCTGCCCGGCCGTCACGCCGACGTCGCGGATTCCCGCGCCGTCATGGTTGACCACCGTACCGCCCTTGAGGATGAGATCGAAACTGCGCGTCATCGCCGCTTTTCCCTGATCATGAGAACTGTCCCGTGTGATGTCGCAAATGTGGGCGCGCTTGTCATCAGGTCAGCGGGGAAAAGCGGCAATTCGTAATGCGTTCAGGAAATGAGCGGGTTCGACCGCTCCGGCGAGCCAACGCTGAGGACCGTCACGCGCGTGCCGGTGGGGACGCGGCGGTGCAGATCGATGATGTCCTGGTTGAACAGGCGGATGCAGCCGCTCGAAACCGAGCGTCCGATGCTCCAGGGCTCGTTTGTGCCGTGGATGCGGTAGAGCGTGTCACGCCCGTTCTTGTAGAGGTAGAGCGCCCGGGCGCCCAGCGGGTTCTCCAGTCCGCCCTCGAGACCGCCCGCATAGGGGCCGTAGCGGTCGGGTTCGCGCGCGATCATGCTCGGGGTCGGGGTCCAGCGCGGCCATTCGGCCTTGCGCGCGATGATCGCGTCACCCTGGTAGTCGAATCCCTCCTGCCCGACGCCGCAGCCGTAGCGCAGGGCCCGCCGGTTCTCCCGCACGAGGTAGAGAAAGCGCCGCGACGGATCCACCACGATCTCTCCGACCCGCTCGTCGCCGATGAAGGAGACCTCCTGACGCAAATATTGCGGATCGACCTGCGACACGTCGATCGCCGGCAGAGGGAAGCGCTCGTTCGGAAGCGCCGCATACATCGCGGCATAGGCTGGGTCGACATAGGGCGTCACGGGAACCGGAAGCGGCGCGCGCGCGGTCGAGACGCAGGCGGTCAGCGACAGCGGAAGGCCCGCGACGAAGACCCGGCGCGTCATCGCCGCCGCCTTCGGAATGGTCTCTCTCGGATCGTTCATTTCTTTCCCTTGCTGGCCGAAACAATCATGACTCGCTTAGGGGAGGTAATAGCGACAAAGTTGTGCCGGAGCTTCTGAATTGATCGTGATCGGGAAGGTATGTTGCGCAAATGCAACATGAACCGAGGAATAGCCCAAGGAGGCGCACAGAAAAAGGGCGGCCCGAGGGGCCGCCCTTGAGAGAGTTGAGTCGCCTTACGAGGGATGCGACTTCGACCAGTCTACCAAACCCGCACCCGGGGAAGACTTCCAAGGGCGCAATGCTGTCATGCATCGGATGAAGAGCCCCGTCCGTCCCCGATCGCCTTGCGGACGAGTTCGCTGGCGGCCATGCCCGGGTGTCCGCCGAGGGCGATTGCGGCCTCGTTGCAGGCGGAGACAATCCCGTCGCGCCAGGTCGAATGGGCGTCCCCGATTCGCGCCGACGCGGCCGCGACCGTCGCCGCCGCGATTCCCCTCCCCTGCAAGGCGGGCAGCCGGGTGGTTCCGACTCCCCCGCCCGCATCGTTGAACAGGGCCAGCGCCGCGTCGACCTTGAGCGCATTCATCGGGTCGACCCCGAACAGCGCGCCGTGGGAACCGGTCACCACCACCTGCCCCGCATCCGTTTCGCGGACGAGCGCGGCGGAATCGACGAGGATCAGGCGCCGCAGCCCCCCCTCGAAGGTCACTTCCCGCCGCGATTCCGTGACGGGTTCGACCTCGCCTTCGGGCACCTCCGCCCGCGCGAGCAGGGACGCCGCCTCGCGGCAGGACATCCCCGCGACGACACCGGCGACGCCCGCGAGACGGTTGGCGTGGGAAACGACCCCGCGCTCCAGCATCATTGCCGCGTCGCCGATATCCGCGCTCGCATGATCGACCGCCGCCGCCGCCATGCCATGCGCGTCGAGCCATGCAAGCCCGCCGATCCCGGCTGCGTCGCGCCCGATCCCGGCATCGTTGAAGATAGCCGCGCGGCAGCCCGCCTTCCGGGCGAGCGAGGCGGCGTAGACCCCGCCATGCGAGCCCGTCACGACGACCGCGCCGACCGCGTCGGGACCAAGCCGCGTCACCGTATCCGCGATGATCGGGCGGGGCTCCTCAGGCAACGCGGTCGCCCTTCTTCACCTTCACGGCGCGGTTATCGGCGGCGGGAAGCATCTTCGCCGGGTCGCGGGTGACGACGACGTCGAGGATGGTCGGGCGTCCGCGCTCCTCGAGGGCCTGGCGCAAGGCTCCCGCGAGCAGGCCCGGCTCCTCGACGCGGATGCCCCGGCAGCCGAGAGCTTCGGCGACCTCCGCGTAGTTCGTCTCGGCAAGATCGCTCGACTGGTAGGCACCCTCCCCGTACATCAGGTGCTGGAGCGCCTTCACATAGCCGGACGCGGCGTTGTTCACGACGATGATGGTGAAGGCGAGGCCGAGGCGGCGCGCCGTCTCGAGCTCGCCAAGCACCATGTTGAAGCCGCCATCGCCGGTGATCGCGACGACGGGGCGGTCGGGCGCGGCAAGGGTCGCGCCGATCGCCCCGGGAAGCCCGTATCCGATGGAGGCGAAGCCGCGATCGGGAACGAAGCCGCGGCCGGGCCGCTTCGAATCATAGAGCAGTCCGCCCCAATGCGCGGCGAAGCCGCCATCGGCAATGAGAATCGCGTCGTCGGGCAGCACGTTGTTCAGCTCGCCCATGAGCCGTCCCATGGAGACGGGAACCTCCTCGCTTTCGAGCCGCTCGCGCGCCATCTCGCGCCAGGCGCTCATGCGCTGCACGACCTTGTCGCACCACGCGACCCGGCCCTCCAGCGGCTCGTCATGGGAGGCGATCGCCTCCCCGAGATCCGCGATTCCCGCCTTCGCGTCGCCCCAGAGCGGGATCGTCGGAGCATAGGTCCGGCCGATCTCCTCCGCGACGCAATCGAGATGAATCAGCGTCTTGCCGGGCTCGGGAACCGTGTAGCGCTTGGTGGCGATCTCGCCGAGCTTGCAGCCGATGACGAGCAGGCAGTCGCTCTCCGCGATGAGCGCGTTGGCGATGCGGTCGTAGCGTCCGAACAGCCCGGCCGAGAGCGGGTGCGTGCAGGCGATCGCGCCCTTTCCGCTCATCGTGTGGGCGACCGGGATATGCGCGTGCTCCGCGAAATCCTGGAGCGCCTGCGCCGCCTGCGAGATATGCACGCCGCCGCCGGCGAGGATCAGCGGACGTTCCGCCCTTGCGAGAAGTTCCGCGGCGCGCGCCACGTCGTCCGCATCCGGGCGCGCACGGAGCGCAGGAGCGGCCTCGTAGCGCGGATCGGCGGTGAATTCGTCGACGTCGAACGGGTGGAGATCGTGGCAGACATCCTCGGGAACGATGAGAACCACGGGTCCCGGCCGTCCGGTGGTCGCGACCATGAAGGCGCGGCGCACGAGTTCCGGGATGCGCTCCGTCCGCTCGACCCGCAGCAATTCCTTGCAGGCCGGGCGCAGGATCTCCGCCTGATGCGTCTCCTGCGTCATGTTCTTCCAGGAATGGGCGCGGTGGGTGTCGCCGACGATGGCGACGACGGGGCTGCCCGCATTGAGCGCCTCGACGAGTCCGGTCACAAGGTTGGTCGCTCCCGGCCCGAGCGTTGCGTCGCAGAGGCCCACGCGCCCGCTGACCTTCGCATAGGCGTCCGCCGCGAACATGCCGCAGCGCTCGTCGTTGATCAGCGCGTGCCTGAGCCCGAGCCGCCGGGCGGCGTCGTAGAAGGGCAGGAGCTGGAAGCCGCCCATGCCGTACATCGGACCGGCCCCGTGGGCCTGCAGCATCCGGGCGAGAGCCTCCCCGCCGGTCATTTCATTTGCGCGTTCCGCGTCGCTCATGATCGTCCCTGTCTTTTCTTATGTGATGCGATAGCCGAGCACCCTGGGCAGCCAGAGCGCGATTTCGGGGAAGATGATGACGAGCCCGAGCGCTGCAGCCATGGAGAGGAGAAGCCATCCGACCCAGCGGAAGGTGCTCTCCATGGGAATCCCGGCGATCTTCGCCGTCACCATGAGATTGACCGCGACGGGCGGCGTGAACTGCCCCATCGCGACATTGATCGCCATGACGATCCCGAACCAGACATAGGACCAGCCGAAGGCCTGGACGACGGGGATCAGGAGCGGCAGCGTGATCAGGTAGATCGAGATGCCGTCGAGGACCATTCCCGCGAGCAGGAGCACCGCCATGATCAGGACCAGGATGACCCATTGGTTGTCGCTGAGACCGATGATGACTTCCGACGTCGCGCGAAACGCCCCCATGGTCGAGCCGGCCCAGGCGAAGAGGCCGGCGAGCGAGATGATCAGCATCAGGACGCCGGAGATCTTGGCGCTCTCGACGAGCACCTGGTAGATGTCGCGCCATCCCATCGTGCGATAGAGGACGGTCCCCACGAGCAGCCCGTAGAAGACGGCGACCACCGCCGTTTCCGTCGGCGTGAAGAGCCCGCTGCGCAAGCCGCCGAGGATGATCACAGGGGCCATCAGGCCGGGGACGGCCTGCCACAGGCTCGGCCAGAAGGGCGGCCGCTTCGCCGATTCGCCCGCGCCGAAATCGTTCGCCCGGCTGAGCCAGACGGTCGGAACGGCAATGGCGAGACCGACGAGAAGTCCGGGGATGAGGCCAGCGGCGAAGAGCGCCCGCAGGTCGGTCCCGGGGACGAGCACCGAATAGATGATCAGCGCGATGGAGGGCGGGATCAGGATCGCCGTCGAGGCGGAGGCGGCGATGACACTCGCGGAGAACGGCTTGGGATAGCCCGCCTTCATCATCGACGGCAGCATCACCGTCGCGACGGCGGCGGCGTCCGCGGGGCCTGAGCCCGACATTCCCCCCATGATCAGACAGACGAGAATGGCGACGAGGGCGAGCCCCCCCCGACGGGGCCCGATGCAGGCCTGGGCGAACCCGACAAGCCGTGACGCGACCCCCGAGCGCTCGAACATCATGCCCGTCAGGATGAAGAGCGGGATCGCGATCAGGGGGTACTTGGCGACCGCGTTATACGTGTTCGTTCCCACCGTCCCGAGGGCGACGACGTCGAGCCCGATCAGGATGCCGACGACCCCTCCGATACCGAGGGCGACGGCGATCGGGGTGCCGATCAGCATCAGCACGATGAAAGTGAGCAGGAGTGCGAGATTGGCGTCGATCATGTCCCTGCCGCCCTCATGTTCCGAAGCGTCCCCGGCGCAGGCGGAAGACGGCCCGGCCGAGGACGCGCAGGAGGATGGCGGTGCAGAGCAGCGGCAGCCAGATGGTGTAGAGCCAGGTCGGATTGCCAAGACCGGGGGAGGTCTCGCCCCAGTACCATTCGTCGTAAGTCACCTGCGCGCCGAAATAGACGATCAGCGAGAACATCAGCGTCGTGGCGACGAGCGTGACAAGTTCGCTGATCCGACGCAGGCCTGGCGGCATGCGCTCGAGAAAGAAGGTGATCCGGATATGTTCGTTGCTCGCGAAGGCGGCGGAGGCCCCCACGAAGGTCATGAAGACCAGCAGGAAGACGGAGAATTCCTCCGTGAAGGCGAAGGAGACGTTTGTCGCGTAGCGCACCACCACATTGCCGAACGAGATCAGGCAGATCATCGCCATGGCCGCCGCGCCGAGCGCCTCCTCGATCTTCACCGGCACGATGGTGTGCTCGACGCCGGTGTCGGAGGGGGGAAGCGAAGGCGCGGGTCCGTTCTCGTCGCTCATGCCGGAAAAGTCCCTGTCGCTTGAAGAGGCAACGCCGCGCCCGGCAATGGGCGCGGCGCTCCGGTTACAGTCCGATCAGCGGTTGGCCACCGATTCCTCGGCCATGTCGACGAGTTCGCCGCCAATGCGGTCGCGCCAGGCGTCGTAGACGGGGCGGGTCGCGTCAATGAAGGCCTGCCGCTCCTCGTCCGTGAGGCTGATGACCTCGACGCCATAGCCGCGGATCTTCTCGATCAGGCTCGGATCGTCGTCGGTGAGCCCCTCGCGGGCGACCTCGACGCCATGCGCGCCGGCATCGATCGCGGACTGTCGCACGATCTCCTGGTCCTCGGCGGAGAAGGAATCCCAGACTTCCTGGTTCACGGCGAAGATCAGCGGATCCGCGACATAGCGCCAGAGCGTGACGTTGTCCTGCCCGAGCTCATGCATGTTGAGCACCGAGTAGATCGTCAGCGGGTTCTCCTGCCCGTCGACCGCGCCGGTGGTCAGCGCCGGCTGGGCATCGGCCCAGCTCATCTGCGTCGGGTTAGCGCCAAGCGCCGTGAAGATGTCGTTGAAGATCGGGGAGCCGACGACGCGCATCTTCAGGCCCTGCATGTCCGCGGGGGTGCGGATCGGGCGCTGCGAATTCGTCACCTCGCGGAAGCCGTTCTCAGCCCAGGCCAGGGGAACCACGCCGTTCTCCTCGATCAGCTCGAAGATGCGCTCGCCCACCGGCCCCTGCGTCAGCGCGTCGAGCGCCGCGTAATCGGGCATCAGGAAGGGCATCGAGAAGATGTTGAGTTCGGTGATCTGCGGCGACCAGTTGATGGTCGAGCCGACCGCCATGTCGATCACGCCGCGGCGCATCGCGGTGAACTCGCGGGTCTGCTCGCCCTGCACGAGCTGGGCGCCGGGATAGATCTGCATCTTGATGCGCCCGTCCGTCCGCTCGCCGACGAGCTCGGCCCAGCGCTCGGCCGCGATACCCCACGGGAAGGGCGCGGGAACGACCGTCGAGACGCGGTATTCGTCCTTGTAGGTCTGTGCCATTGCGGGGATCGCCCCCAGCACGGCAACGGCGGCGGCCGCCGCCAGCAGCGACTTCACGATTTTCATTTCTTCATCCTCCCTCTCTGTTTTTCGACGGCGAACTCCGCCGCCCTGTCAGGCCGCCTGGGCGGAAGCGAGAAGCCCCCGAACGGCGTCGATGATGGCATCTTGCGTCACCCGCGCCTTGTCTTCCAGCGGCGGCGCATAGGCGATTGGTATACGCGGCGCGCCGAGACGGCGAACCGGAGCCTTCAGGCGGTGATGCAACCCCTCGGCCACGCTCGCGGCGATCTCCGCGCCGAAGCCCGAGACCGCGACCGCCTCGTGAACGACGAGAAGCCGCCCGGTCTTCTCCACGGAGGCGAAGACCGTGTCGCGGTCCCAGGGCCAGAGAGTGCGCAGGTCGATCACTTCGATCGCGACGCCCTCTGCCTCGAGCGCCTCCGCCGCCTTCATGCAGCGGTGGCGCATCGCCGACCAGGTGACGACGGTGACGGCGTCCCCCTCACGGACGATCTGCGCCTCGCCGAGCGGCGTCAAGTGCTCGCCCTCGGGCACGGGGCCCGTGAGGCCCCAAAGGTCCTTGTGCTCGAGATAGACGACGGGATCGTCGTTCCGGATCGCGCTCTTCAGGAGCCCCAGATTGTCTTCCGGAGTCGCCGGGGCGACCACGACGAGACCGGGGATATGCGTGTACCAGGCCTCGAGCGATTGCGAGTGCTGCGCCGCCGAGGAGCGCCACATCCCCATCGGCTCGCGCACGACCATGGGAACGCGCATCTGCCCGCCGAACATGTAGCGCGCCTTCGCCGCCTGGTTGACGAGTTCGTCGATGGCGCAGAGGGCGAAATCGGAGAAGCGCATCTCGACGATCGGACGCGTTCCGGTCATCGCCGCGCCCACCGCCGCCCCCATGATGCAGGCCTCCGAGATCGGCGTATCGGTGACGCGCTGCGCCCCGAACATCTCCGCGAGCCCCTTGTACTGCCCGAACACACCGCCGCGGCCGAGATCCTCGCCGAGCGCCCAGACGCGCTCGTCGCGCCGCATTTCTTCGATCACCGCCCGGCGGCCGGCTTCGAGATAGGTCATGTCGCTCATGAGAAGGGCCTCTCGCGCGGATCACCCAGATCCTGGACATCCTGGAAGGCCGCCGCGACGTCCGGCCAGCCGGTATCGCGGGCGGCGGCGTAGATTTCCTCCATCTCGGAATAGGCCTTCGCCTTCGCCTCGGCGATGCGCGGCTCCGCGACGCCCGCCACCCGCAGGACCTCCGAGAGGCGATCGATGGGGTCGGCCCCGCGCCAGCGCTCCAGTTCCGCCGGATCGCGATAGGCGGCGGGATCGACGGCGGTATGTCCCGTCATCCGGTAGGTCTTGCAGTGCAGGAGCCGCGGCCCCTCCCCCGCATGCAGCGCCGCGATCGCCGCGCGCGCCGCCGAATCGACGGCGACGATGTCGTTGCCGTCGATGGTCTGCGCTGGAAGGCCGAGGCTCTCCGCCCGCGCCGCGGCGCCAGGTCCGGCCGTCATGGCGAAAGTATGCGTCGTGGCGGAGAAATTGTTGTCCTCGCAGACGAAAAGAACCGGCAGGTTGAAGACCTTCGCCCAGTTCAGCCCCTCGAGGAACGGCCCGCGATTGATGGCCCCGTCGCCGAAGATGCAGACGACGACCCGCTTCTCGCCGCGCAGCTTCAACGCGTGCGCCGCCCCCGCCGCGATCGGGATATTCGCCGCCACGACGCCGTTCGCGCCGAGCATTCCGACATCGAAATCGGCGATGTGCATCGAGCCGCCCTTGCCGCCGCAGGTGCCGCCGGCGCGCCCGAACAGCTCGCGCATCATTGCGAGCGGATCGGCGCCCTTGGCGAGGGTGTGGCCGTGCCCGCGATGGGTGGACAGCAGGAGGTCGTCGCGCGCCATGTTGCAGCAGATGCCTGCCGCAACCGCCTCCTGGCCGATCGAAGGGTGGATCGCCCCCAGGACGAGCCCCTCCGCGAGCGACCGCACGGCGAGCTCCTCGAAGGCGCGGATGCGCCACATCGTGTCGAGCATCGCCGTGAACCGCTCACGGTCGAAATTCGACTCCTTCGTCACGGGTGACGGATCTCCGGTCAATTCTGTTCCTCCCTGACGCGCATTCGGCGGGGGCGCGCATTCCCGGCATGGCGCGCGGCGTGCCGTGCGGCGAGCCGCCCGGCGACTTCCGCCGCCTCCCGCTTGAGCAGTCCAAGACATTCCTCCAGGCGCGCGCCCTCCATCCGCTCGCGGATCGCGGCAATGGAGAGCGCGGCGAGAACACGCCCGTCCTCATCGCGTACTGGCACGCCGATGGCGTTCATGGCGGAGACGATGCGCCCGTCGTTGAAAGCGAAGCCTCTGTCGCGCGTCGCGCGCACGAGATGGTCCATCGTTGCGTCGTCGAAGCCGTCGTAGCGCAGGCGCGCCCCGCGATTGGCGTTCACGACCCGTGCGACCTCCGCGTCGCCCTCGAAGGCCAGCAGCGCGAGCGACCCGGCGCCGACGCCGAGGGGGCGACGGTCCCCGACGTCGAGCGTCAGGGTCCGGATCGGGAAGGAGCCGGTGCAGCGATCGGCGCACAAGGCCTCGTCGCCATCGCGGATCGAGAGATAGATGGTGTCGCCCGTCGCCGCGGCGAGGCGCGCGAGGCTGGCGCGGGCGATCTCGACGAGATGGAAGCGGCGCGCCGTGGCGCCGAGCGAGAAGAGCGCGTAGCCAAGCCGGTACTGCCGCTCGGCCTCGTCATATTCCGCGAAGCCGACATCGACGAGCGCGCCGAGGAGACGATGCACGGTCGCCTTGCCAAGACCCACCCGCTCCGTCACCTCCGCGAGACGCGAGCCCGCGTCGGAGCCAGCCGCGAGCGCGCGCAGAACCAGCGCGGCGCGTCCGATCGTCTTGACAGAGGAGAGTTGCCCCTCGTCCACCATCCGCTTCCTCCCACGGGGCGCGTTCTATGCGCGCCCTCGACGTTCCACCTTGTGGAATCGGACGAAGCGTAAAGTGGTACGCGCTGGGCCGTCAAGCGCTCATCTGGCGGGCCTGTCCCGGCTCGGGGACCGCGACCCCGGCGGAGGCGTACTCGTTGAGCTTGTTGCGGAGCGTGCGGATCGAGATGCCGAGGATCTTGGCCGCATGGGTGCGGTTGCCGACGCAATGGTCGAGGGTGTCGAGGATCAGGTCCTGCTCGACCTCCGCCACCGTGCGCCCGACCAGCGACCGGGTCACGGCCTCGGCCGTTCGCGCCGCGCGCGCGGCGGGATCGGCCTCCATGGCGAGCGTCTCCCCGTCCGGGGTGCGCAGCGCATCGGCCTCGATCTGCGCCCCGCTGCTGAGCAGCACCGCGCGGTGCATCGCGTTCTCGAGTTCGCGCACGTTGCCCCGCCACGGATTGGCCATGACGATGCGCTTGGCCTCGGCGGACAGCTCCCGCGCCGAAACGCCGTTGAGCTCCGCATATTTCTTCGCGAAGAACTCGGCCAGCGCCGCGATGTCCGCCGGCCTCTCGCGCAGGGCCGGAAGCCGCAGGTGGACGACGTTGAGGCGGTAGAAGAGATCCTCGCGGAAGCTGCCCTCATTCACCGCCTCGGCGAGATTGCGGTTCGACGTGGCGATGATGCGGATGTCGACGGGGACCGGCTTTCCGCCGCCGACCCGGTCGATCACCCGCTCCTGGAGCGCCCGCAGGAGCTTCGCCTGCAGGCGCACGTCCATTTCGGAAATCTCGTCGAGAAGCAGCGTGCCCCCGTCCGCCTCCTCGAACTTGCCGATGCGCCGGGCGACGGCGCCGGTGAATGCCCCCTTCTCGTGGCCGAACAATTCGGATTCGAGAAGGTTGTCGGGGATCGCCGCGCAGTTGACGGAGATGAAGGGCTTGGTGCGGCGGCCCGAGCGCTGATGAACATGGCGCGCGAGCACCTCCTTGCCGGTCCCGCTCTCGCCCGTGATCAGGATCGAGGCTTCGGAGCGAGCGACCTGGTCGGCGAGCTTGACCACGCGCTCCATCGACGCATCGCGCCAGATGAAGGAGCGGCTGTCGGCGGCGACCGCCTCGATCACCGCGGCGATCATCTCCGCATCAGGCGGGAGGGGGATGTACTCCTTCGCCCCCGCCTGGATGGCGGCGACCGCCGCGCGGGCGTCCGTTCCCGTTCCGCAGGCGACGACGGGGATCCGGATGCGCTCCGTCTCGAGCGTGCGCACGAGTTCGCCGACATCGAGGGCGACGTCGATCATGGCGAGATCGCCGCCCTTGGCGCGCAAGACGTTCATCCCCTGCTCGACGCTCTCGGCATGGGTCACGGAGGCGCCCCGGTTCATGGCGATTCGCGAGGCGGTGATCAGTTCACCGTTCAGCCGTCCGATGATCAACAGGCGCATGGACATCGTTTCCCGATCCTTCGTCAGTTTCGTGGCGCCGCCCCTCGAGGCGACGCGGTTCCCGTTTCAGCGCCGGCCCGTGCCGGCTACTGGTCGCTCTTGATGATCTCCGTCATCGTCACCCCGAGCCGGTCCTCGACGAGGACCACCTCGCCGCGCGCGACAAGGCGGTTGTTGACGAAAATGTCGATCGCCTCGCCAACCTTCCGGTCGAGCTCGAGGACGGCCCCCGGCCCGAGTTGCAGCAGGTCCCCGACGGGCATGCGCGAGCTGCCGAGCACGGCGGAGATCATCACCGGCACGTCGAAGATCTGCTCCAGATCGGCGGCGCTGCGCTGGACGACCGGGGCGTCGCGCGTGGAGAGCGGCGCGGCGGCGGCGTCGAAATCGACATCCGCGTCGTTGAGTTGCGGCAGGGGAAATTCGTCGCTCATCTCGTGTCCATTCCTGTTCCTCAGGCCCCGGCGATGCTGCGGGCGACGGCTTCGCCGATCCTGGCCCCGTCACGAACGACGCCTCCGTCAGCCCATTCCAGCCGCGCATCGCCGACGGCGATCTCTGGTTCGCCCATGATGACGAGACGCCCCTCGAAGCCGCGCTCGCGCGCGATCTTCTTCATCAGCGCCTCGGTCTTCTCGACCAGTTCCTCGTTCACGCGCACCACGAGATGCGGCACGCCGCGCAGATGCTCGAAGGAGGAGCGCGCCACCTGCGCGATGGCGTCCATGGGAAAGCGCGCGAGGGCGTCGCCCGCGAGCTTCTGCGCGAGGGCCGTCGCGAAGGCGATCGCCTCGCGCTCGAACACCGCGCGGTCGTCATTGGCGCGCGCCAGCAGGAGCGAGGCGTCCTCGGCAAGTCTGGCGAGCGTTCGGGCGAGCGCCGCATCCTGCTCCGCCTGCGCCTGCGCCCGCCCCTCGGCACGCCCCTGTTCCCGTCCACGCTGCTCGGCCTCCGCAAGCGCCTCGCGCAAAGCCGGCGAGGGAGCGCCCGCGGGAGCGCCGAAATCCCGCTGGAACATGAATTTCTGGACGTTGTCGTCGCTGCGCGCCACCATCTCAGCCTCGCTCGTGGATCCATTGACGCAGGACGGAGACCGTTTCGGTGGGGCTCGTCTTCACGACCTCGCCGACCCGGTCGAGCGATTGCTGCTGGACCTGCCCGTTGACCTTCGCCATCTCGATCATCTTCGTCGCCTGGCTCTCGCGCGGCTCGATCATGTCGGGCATGTCGGCATCCGCCGAGACGGAGCGCTGCGCCCTCTTCACCGGCGCTTCGTTTGAAAGAATCTGCTTCACCAGCGGGCGCACGACGGTGAACAGGACGATCATGGTCAGGAGCGCGATCACCGCCATCTCGATGTAGCGCAGGATGTCGTCCTTCGTCGGGCTCATCAGCGTCGCGATAAGCGTCGGCTCCTCGAATGCAGGCGGCACGGGGGTCTCGGCGAAACGCAGGTTGACCACCTCAACCTGGTCGCCGCGATTGCGGTCGAAGCCGATGGCGGTGCGCACGAGGGTGGCGATCTGCTCGAGCTCCTCCTGGGAGCGCGGCTCGTAGATCATCTGCCCGTTGCCGCTCGGGGAATAGCGGCCATCGACAAGCACGGCGACGGAGAGCCGGCTAAGGCGGCCGCCTTCCGTCGTCTCGACCCGCGTGGTGCGCGAAATCTCGTAGTTGATGATCTCTTCCGTCTTGGCGAGTTCGTCGCGGCCCGCGCCCTCGTTCCCGGCGGCATCCGCCCCCGGCAGTTCGTTGCCAACGGTGACGCCGCCATTCTGGTTCGCTGTGAGCGCCGTCTCGTTGCGCGACTGGGTGGAGCGGATCACGCGGCCTTCCGGATCGAAGGTCTCGGAGCGGCTCTCCACCCGGTTCAGGTCGAATTCGGTCGTCACCTGAACCCGCGCCCGGTTCTGGCCCACGACCCCGGCGACGATGTCCTCGACCTGGCGCTGCAGCCGGCGCTCCATCGCCGCCTTGCGCTCGTCGACGGCGACCCCTGACATCAGCGCGTTGTCTTCCCCTGCTCCGTCCGCCAGCAGCCGGCCGCTTTCATCGACGATCGAGATGCGGTCCGGGCGCAGCCCCTCGACGGCGGAAGCGGCCAGATGGCGGATGGCGCGGACATGGCTCGCCTCAAGCTCGCCCCGCAGACGCAGGACGATCGAGGCGCGCGGGGCCTCCCGGTCGCGCTCGAAGAGCCGGCGCTCGGGGATGGCGAGATGCACGCGGGCCATCTCGACGCGCGAGAGCGAGCCGATCGTCCGGGCAAGCTCGCCCTCCAGCGCGCGCAAGTGGTTGAGATTCTGGACGAAGCTCGTCGCCGAGAAGGTATCGCCCCGGTCGAAGATCTCGTAGCCGACGCCGCCGCCCACGGGGATGCCCTTGCCGGCGAGTTCCATGCGCAGGCGCGCCAGTTCCGCGCGCGGCGCGAGAATGGTCTGGCCGTCGCCGCGCGTTTCGTAGGGAATGCCGCGGGACTCGAGCTCCCGGACGATCGCTCCGGCATCCTGCAAGCTGAGGTCGGAATACAGGACGCTCATGTCCGGCTGCGAAACCCGCAGGATCACGAAGCCGAAGAAGGCGACGAGCGCGAGGGTCACCGCGCCCATCGCGGCGATCCGCTGGGGTCCCAGTCGTCCGAGAAAGTCCAAGGCCGGGCTCACGCTCCAGATCCTATCAACGCTCGATCGTCCGGGCGAAGCGCCCGAACCACTAGGCAAGAATTTCCCGGTATAGGGTTAGCAGGTGGTTAACGCCGCGGTTAATTCAGCGCGTCGATGTGAGAATCGGGCTTCTTTCGTGGCGGGAGGGGCTCCGGAACGCAAAACGCGACGCTCCGGTCCCGGAGCGCCGCGCCTCATGCGAATGCCTGGTGTCGATCGGCCTAGTTTCGATAGTGCTGGATTCGCGTCGTTCGCAGGCCGGCGAGACCGTGCTGGTCGATCGATTGCTGCCAGCTGAGGAATTCCTCGGTCGTCAACGTGTACCGCTGACACGCCTCGTCGAGGCTCAGCAATCCGCCACGGACGGCCGCGACGACTTCCGCCTTGCGGCGGATGACCCAGCGACGGGTGTTCGTCGGAGGCAAATCTGCAACCGTCAGGGGGCTGCCATCAGGCCCGATAACGTACTTCGCTCTCGAGCGATGAGGTTCGGTCATGGTACTCTCACAAACTCAACTGACCAACGTCTGACCGAACCTTAGACCCGTTGGTTTAAAAATTGCCTAAATGATCCGAAAGAAGAAGCTGAATTGATTCGGCCTTTTCCTTGCCTCAGATGCGCGTCGCCCCCTTGATCTCGGTGAGCGGGACGCGGATCGATCCAATCAGCAGGACAGGCTCGTTCCCCTCGAGGTCGAGGGCATCGACGACGCCGTTGATCTCGGTGCTCACCGGAACCTTCTGACCCGACACGTCCCGCGCATTGATCACGATGCTGTAGGCGCCGTCGGGGGCGACGAGTCCCGTCGAGGTGCGCCCGTCCCAGGTAAAGGTCTGGCTCCCGCCCGCCAGCGGCCCGGCCTGCGTCGCGACCGTGCTGCCGGACTGGTCCACGATGTCGATCGTGGCCTGCGCGGCCGCCCGCCCGAGCGTGATGTTCCACTCCGCGCCGCCGTCCTGGAGCTGGGCGGTCGCCCCGTCAGCCTTCACGCGCATGCCGACGAAGCTCGCCGCGGTCGCGATGTTGGCGGCCCGCGAGGAGCTGAGCAGCGCACCGAGGGACTCATTGGTCTTGATCTGCTGCTCGACGGAAGCGAATTGCACGAGTTGCTGGGTGAACTGGTTCGTGTCCAGGGGATCGAGCGGGCTCTGGTTGCGCAGCTGCGTCGTCAGGAGCAGCAGGAACGCGTCGAAATTGTCGGCGATGCGGGCGCGGTCGCTACCGCCGCCCGTCCCCGCCGCCTGCGCGGCCTGCGCGGCCGTTGCATTGTTACCTATACCCGCAGCCATGGCTTACGCCGCCTTTCATGTTCTAGATCCTGACATCGACGCCGGCAGCGCCGCGCCATATCGTGCGCGGCGCAACGATGTTGGCGGCCGCCAGCCTCTCGCTCTCCTCGCGTCGGCCCCGTTCGCCGAACGCCTCGTCGCGTCCCGCATGTCCCGGCGGTTCGCGCCGCTCGTCGCGCCGGTCGTCGCGCAGCGACATGTCGATGCCAGCTTCCGAAGGCTTGAGGCCCGCCTGCTCGAAGGCGCGTTCGAGGGTGCGGGCGTCGCGCTGGAGCAGCGACAACGTCTCCACCCGATCAACCGTGAGGCGCGCCTTGATCGTCCCCTCGTCATCGATTTCCAGATTCACCTCGATCCGACCGAGTTCCGCCGGATCAAGGCGGATCTGGAACCGGTTCACGCCGGCCAAAGCCTTGAGTCCGATCTCGACCGGGAGCGCGCCGAGCGGCACGTTCGGCACGATCACCGGCGCATTTGGCTGCAGGCCGGCCTGCACCGCCTTCGCCGCCTCCGCGATCTGGGCCTGGGCGGCTCCAACCGGCTCCGGCTCCACGCCGCCGCCCGGCGCGCCCGCCGCCTGCAACAGCTCCCCGATCACGGCGCGCGCATGGGCCGTCGCCGCCGGGTTCTCGGACAGGCGCGCGAAGGCGCGCGCGAGACCCTTGTCGTTGAGGGCGGGAGCGCCAGGCGGCTCCGCCTCAGGCTGCCCCGCTTCCGCTTGCCCCACCTCCTGAGGCGCCGCCACCTGCGGAGCGGCGTCACCTCCCTCTCCGCCCCCCTCCTGCGCATCCGCGACCGGCGCGACGGCCTTTTCACCGGGGAGGGTGATGGAACTCGGCGCAGCCGCCGACGCGACCGGCGCGCCCTTGGCGCTCGTGTCCGCATCCGTCGAACGTTGCCCGCGTCCGCGCGCCTCGCTTGCGGATACTCCCGCAGCGGCAAGCGCCGCCGCAGCCGGCATTGCGGAGATATCGCCCGGCTCGGCGGGTGCGCCGTCCTGCGGGGCCGCTTCCGCATCAGCGGCAGGAGCCGCGACGGCGGCGGCAGGGACGCTCTCCGTTGCGGAAGAAGCCGCCACGTCGACGGGAGCGGCCTGCTCCTCGACGGCGGCGGGCCCTTCGGCTTCGGCCCCGCCGACATTATCCGGACCGGCGACGGAGGGCGGCGAAGGCGGAACAGGAACCGCGTCGTCCGGAGGGAGTGCGTCGGCGGGCGGCGCGGCGGGCGGCGCATCCCCCGTGGCGGGCGTCCCTTCGCCCGCCGCAACCGGGATCAGCCCTGCGATATTTCCGGGAAGCGTCGCCTCCCCTTCGGCGGGCGCTGCGACGGGAATTCCCGCCTCGGCGCCGGTCGGCGCGGTTTCCGCGGCGGTTTCTGCGGCGGCTTCACCTTCGCCCGCGAGGCGTTCGAGAACCGCCTGCATGATAGCCTGGCCCGGCGCGTGCAGGCGGCCGAGCCCCCCGGCGCGGGAATGCTCCGGCGCCTTGCCGTTCGAACCTTCCGCCGCCGGGCCGCGCCCCGGAGGGTCGCGGCCTTCCTCCCGAACCTCGAAGCGCTCCTTCGCGGGCTTCGCGCCGGAAGCCTCGCCGCGTGGCGCATCTCCATCCACCCCCGCGGCGGCCCGGGCGGGTTGGTCCGACGAGGAGGCGGGCCTGGCTTTGGGCGGCATTCTGGGCGGCAAGACGAGATCCGTGATGTCGGGACGCTTGATGTCGGTACGCATGGCTACTCTACCTTCGACGACGCTTCGCCGGCGAGCGCGTTGCAAGGCCCGCGCCAGCATCATGCGCTGGCGGCGGGGTTCAAAAACCCTGCCCTGGCAACCATTTCATGCGCATGGCCGGCGGAAGCCGCCTCTCAGGCGACGATCGCCTCGGCAGTTTCTGACGGCGGGACGGCAGGTTTTGCCGGGCGGATGCGCCAGGAAAGCGGGAAAACCGCGCTCTTGCTGGAACTCGACGCCGTTCCCGTGTATGGGAGGCGCATATGACCGAAGGACCGGATGCCATGCTGAATTCCCTCGATATCGCCAAGGAGCCGTCCGCGACACGCGTCGTCGTGGCGATGTCGGGCGGCGTCGATTCCTCCGTCGTCGCCGCCTTGATGAAGCGCGAAGGCTACGACGTGATCGGCATCACCCTCCAGCTCTACGATCACGGGGCGGCGGTGCACCGCAAGGGCGCATGCTGCGCGGGCCAGGACATCCACGACGCCCGGCGCGTCGCGGAGGCGATCGGCATCCCGCACTATGTGCTCGACTACGAATCCCGCTTCCGCGAAGCCGTCATCGAGAATTTCGCCGACAGCTACCTCGCGGGCGAGACGCCGATTCCCTGCGTGGAGTGCAACCGCTCGATCAAGTTCCGCGATCTTCTCGACACCGCCCGCGAACTCGGGGCGGACGTGCTCGCGACAGGCCATTACGTCGCGAGCCGCGCCCTTGCCGACGGTCGCCGTGCCCTGTACCGCGCCGTCGACGCCTCGCGCGACCAGAGCTACTTTCTCTATGCGACCACGCCCGAGCAGCTCGCCTTGCTGCGCTTCCCGCTCGCCGAGCTGGACAAGGGCGAGACCCGCGAGATCGCCCGCGAGCTTGGCCTCGTCGTTGCCGACAAGGCCGACAGCCAGGACATCTGCTTCGTGCCCCAGGGACGCTACAGCGACGTGATCACGCGCCTGAAGCCGAACGCGGCCAATCCCGGCGACATCGTCCACATGGACGGGCGCGTCATGGGCCGTCACGAGGGCATCATTCATTATACGATCGGCCAGCGCCGGGGCCTCGGGATCGCCGTCGGCGAACCGCTCTTCGTCGTCGCCCTCGACGCCGATCGCGGCCGCGTGATCGTCGGGCCGCGCGAGGCGCTCGCGACGAGCCGCGTCGCCCTGCGCGACGTGAACTGGCTCGGCGATGTTCCGCTTGACGCGATCGGCGAGGACGGGATGGAGATCTGCGTTCGCGTGCGATCCACCCGCGCCCCGAAGCCGGCGATCCTGCGAGCCCGCGGCGGCGAGATCGAGGTCGAACTGCTCTCGCCCGAGGACGGCGTCTCGCCCGGACAGGCCTGCGTCTTCTACGAGAACGACGAGCCACGCGCCCGCGTGCTCGGCGGCGGCACGATCGCGCGGCGGGTCGGCGTTCCCACGCTGGACGAAATCGCGGCGGCGCCCCTGAAGGCGAACGCGCCGTCGGCGGCCTGAGGCGAAAGGCGGAAACGATCCATGGCGGTTCAATACGATCTGGACGGGCAGAAGCGGGTCTACGAACGCTGGGCCCCGTTCTACGACAAGGTCTACAACAAGTTCCTGTCCGACGCCCACCGCAAGACCGCCGAGGCGGCCGCCGCGTCCGGCCCCGACATCCTGGAGATCGGAGTCGGCACCGGCCTCGTCCTGCCCTATTACCCGAAGGATGCGCGGGTGGTCGGCGTCGATCTCTCGCAGCATATGCTTTTGCGCGCGCGGCAGAAGGTGCTCAGCGGGGCCCTGCCCCAGGTGCGCCTCATCGCCGCCATGGACGCCTGCCGGCTCGGCTTCCGGGACAAGACTTTCGACGCGGTCGCCGTTCCCTTCGTCATCACGCTGGTCCCGGACCCGGAGGGCGCGCTCGACGAATGCGCCCGTGTCCTCAAGGACGGCGGCGAGATCGTGATCTCGAGCAAGCTCGGCAGGGATAGCGGCCTGCAGGCGGGAATCGAGGAGGCGATCGCGCCGCTGATGAAGAAGGTCGGCTGGAGTTCGGCCTTCAAGATCAGCCGCGTCGCGGATTGGGCGAGGCGGCGCGGCGACTTCGAAGTGACGGAAATCGCGCCGCTTTTCCCGGCGGGTTTCTTCAAGCTGATGCGCCTGAAAAAGCGCGGCTGAAAATTGTCCGGGAAGCATCATCGCTTTCTTGACACCCCCGCTTCGCCTCCGTATATCCCGCGAGCCGACGACGCCTCGCGCGACCGGTCCGGCGGAGTAGCTCAGCTGGTTAGAGCAGAGGAATCATAATCCTTGTGTCGGGGGTTCGAGTCCCTCCTCCGCTACCAATTCCGTCAAGAACGTTCCAATGCCGGAGGACAGCTCGTCCGTTCCCGAGGACTTGATGTGACGCAACGGAAAACCTGAACCGGGCCCGCGACCCACCGAGGATCAGTCCAGGACGAGGACGGATTTTTTCGACGAGAAGAGCTTGATCCTGCGGTTGCGCCAGAGCGCGTGCAGAAGCGCCTTCCTGCCTTCGGTCGCCCCGACCAGTCGCTTCGCGCGTTGCGCGTTGGCGCCTCTCAGCGCCTTCGCGCCCTTCACCTTGTGCAGGTGCAGGAGAGAAGCGCTTCCGATCAGCGCCAGATGCGTGAAGGCCTGCGGGAAATTGCCGAGGAACGCGCCCGTTTGCGGATCGATTTCCTCCGCATAGAGCCCGACATCGTTGGCGCAGGCGAGCAGGCGCTCGAAGAGATCACGCGCCTCCTCCGCGCGGCCGGTCGCCAGTCGCGCCTCCACCAGCCAGAAGCTCGTGATGAGGAACGCCCCTTCATGGCCCTGCAACCCGTCCTCTCCCTTGTAGCGGTAGACGAAATCGCCGGACAGAAGCTCGTTCTCGACCTGCCGGACCGTCTCCGCGAGAAGCGAGGCATCGAGGGGGAGGGAGAGAAGCGGGATCTGCAGCAGGGCCGCGTCGGTCTCGGAGGAGCCGAAGGATTGCGTCAGATAGGGCGGATCGCCTCGGCATCCGTCCCGCCTGATCGCCTCGATCAGCGCTTCGCGGTTCTTGCGCCAGATCGGGCGGTCGCCCAGGAGCCTCGCCGCACGATCAAGGGCGACCCAGGCCATCGCCTTGCCATGGACGAAGTTGCGGGGCTCCGACCGTATCTCCCAGAGTCCCTGGTCAGGCTCTTCCCAAGTCCGGCAGATGAAGTCGGCGATCCCCGCCAGCAGCGCCTTCTCGTCCTGGCTCAGGCGCACCCCAAGCGCCACGCGCAGCTCCGCCCAGTCGAGCACCTCGCCGAAGACGTCGAGCTGACGCTGCTCGGCAGCCTCGTTTCCAACGCGCACCGGGCGGCTTCCGTGATAACCCTCAAGGTGGTCGATCAGCCTCTCGGGGAGAAAGGGTTCCCCGCCGATGCCATACATGATCCGCAGGCTGGAGCCCTCGCGCAGGCAGCTCCGGCTCAGGAACTCGGAAAACCGGCGCGCCTCGCCGCTATATCCGAGCACCGAGAGCGCGAAGAGGGCGAAAGTCGCGTCCCGCAGCCAGCAGAAGCGGTAGTCCCAGTTCCGTTCCCCGCCCATCGTTTCCGGCAGGGACGTCGTCGGCGCGGCGACGAGAGCGCCGGTCGGGGCGTAGGTCAGCATCTTCAATGTCAGCGCGCTGCGCTCAACCGCCTCGCAATAGGGTCCGCGATAGCGCGAATAGGCAATCCATTCCGTCCAGAAGGCCTCGGTGACGGCATGGAGACGGTCGCAATAGTCGACCGGGTCCATGAGCGGGGGGACGCGGGTCATGACGCAATTCGCGATCTCCCCTTTGGCAAGGGCATAGCCGATATGCGCGACATCCGCCTCGAGATTGACGTCGCCCCGGCAATGGAGCGTCAACCCGCCCTCGCAGTAAATGCTGCCCGGCCTTCTCTCCATGGCCGGAGCCGTCGTCGAGAAACCCGGTCCTCCCGGACGAAACCGCGTCGTGAACCGGACCTTGCCCGCCTCGCAGGAGAAGCGCCGGACGAGCCAGCCGGGGGCGCTCAGCGTGACGTAATCGTGCGTTCCGGCGCTGCGCGAGCGCCCGACAGGCATGAAATCGCTGACGAGCAGCGTGCCCTCGGCAGTCTCGAACCGCGTCTCCAGGATGTTGGTGCCCGGAAGGTAACGGCGCGAGACACTCTCGAGATCGTCCACGACGACATCCCAGAACCCGCCGCCGGAAGCATCCAGAATCCTGAAGAGATCCGGGTCGTCGTCAAAGCGAAGCAGCGCGCACCAGTCTATGCTTCCGCTTTTCGAGACGAGGGCTGTTCCGTGGCAGTCGCCGATCAGCGCATAGTCTCTGATCGGCGACTGCAAGGGCGTGTCTTGCTGCCGGGCGTCCATCGTGATCCTCCGGCCGCGGGAGACGGCCCATGAACTGTCGAAAGGCAGGGGGATGCGCCTCCCTGCCCGCTTCGGAAACGCGATCGGACCTACATATCGGGCTGGCGCCCCTCGGGACCAGGCCAGGCGCCCATCATGTGCTCGAAACTCACTTCGCCCATCTCCCCCGGCCCGTCGCCATGGGTCTGATCGTCTGCATGATACGCCATGACGATCATGTGATAGTCATTGTCCGCCGGCACGCGGAAGCTCGCCTGCGCGTTGCCGCTGCTGTCGGCGCGGAACTCGTTGTCCGGGACGCCTCCCGCCGGGGCGACATCCATGCCGACCAGCCGCTCGCGCACGCTCCAGAAGGTATAGAGCCCGTCGGGAACGAGGTTGCTTCCTTCGAACCGGATTTCGTGCTCCTCGCCATCCGCGGTTGCGGTCACGACGCCCTCCGCGGCGAGCCATTCATCCCGATCATATCCCTCGGGCACCCCGACCCGGTCGGTCGCCATCAGGCTTGTTTCAAAATCTGCGGCATGAGCGGGCGCAGGCGAGGCTGAAAGTCCGAAAGCCAGGACGGGAAACGCCGCCATGATCGCCAACGGGTTCTTGATATTGAGCATGTTGTGCCTCCTGACACCGTCAAGACGCCCCCGTCCCAGCCCGCCGGCGCTTCTTGCGAACGCGCGGCCCTTGCCAACCTATTCGCGTCGGCCATGCGGTCCGTTACACGCGTCCGGCAAGAAGTCAGCCGCCCCCGACCGCGCGGTCGCAGCGCGCGAAGGGTCCGAAGGTGAAGGATGCGTTGTCACCCAACGCGTTCCAGGTCACCGTCATGTCCTCTCCATCGCCGATGTTCAGGCTGAGGTAATACCCCGTTGCCTTGCATCCCCCAGCAGAGCATCACTTTGCCTCACGGAGAAGCAGGCCAACGCTTTTGTGAACGCCGCCGCTGCTGCGCTTCGCCTTCCCGGCGAATAGGTTCGCAAGAAGCAAACCACCGGAGGAAGAACTTCACCATGCCCGACATTACCCCGCTCATCCCCCGCCAGCCGACGCCCGCGCTCACGCTTCCCCTTGCGGCAGGAGGAAGCTTCGATCTCGGATCGGAAAAGCCGGAGAACTTCACCTTGCTCGTCTTCTATCGGGGGCTCCACTGCCCGATCTGCAAGACGCAGCTGCGGGATCTCGAGGACAAGCTCGCCGAGTTCGAGAAGCGGGGGGTGGGCGTCGTCGCCATTTCCAGCGATGACCTCGACCGGGGCGAGGCCACGCGGCGCGACTGGGGCATCGAGCGCCTGCGCATAGCCTACGGCCTCGATCTCGCCACGGCCCGGCGCTGGGGGCTCTACATTTCCCGCGGCAGGGGAAAGACGTCGACGGGCTTCGAGGAGCCGGCGCTGTTCGCCGAACCGGCGCTCTATCTCGTTCGCGCCGACGGCACGCTCTATTTCGGCTCGGTCCAGACCATGCCCTTCGCCCGGCCGCGGCTCCCCGACGTCCTTGGCGCGATCGATTTTGTCCTCGCCAAGGATTATCCGGCGCGTGGCGAGGTGCAGGATCTGGCGCAGGCTGCGGAGTAATTGCCCGATCGCCGCGCCCGTCAGGGGGCGGCGGATTCACCGGGCTGAGCCACGCTCAGGTCGTGGACGCCGTGGCGGTCGATGAGCTGCGCCACGAAGCCCGATGCGACCGCCCCTCGCGCGAAGCGCGTCAGGAAGGCAAGCGCATCCGCCTTCGCCTTGGGAACGCCGATCGCCTGCTGTACCGCCATGAACCGGCCGTCGAGAATGCGGGAGCCGGGCGTCGCTTTCTGGTCGGTCACGAGGCGCGAGCGCAATCCGGCGAGGGCGTCCAGCTTTTGATCGCGGAATTCCTGCAGGGTTTCGTCGAAGGTCGACGAGCGCACGAGCTCGGCGTTGCGGATGTTGCGGTCGAGCCAGAGCCCGTAGGCCGTGCGATCCGTGACAGCGATCCGCACGCCCGGCGCATCGACATCGGCGATCGCGTTCAACGGCGATCCGGCGGGGACGAGGTAGGTCGCCTCGATCTCGACATAGGCCGGCGTGAAGGCGATCACCTCGGCGCGCTGCGGCTCCGCGCCGATCAGCCCGATATCCCATTCGTCGCGCGTGGCGGCGTCGGCCAGCACCCCGGGCGAAGGATAGGTCACGTAGCGCAGCTCGACCTCCAGCAGATCCGCAATGGCGCGCGCCATGTCCGGGGAGACCCCGACAGGCCCCCCGTCCGCCGACCGGCCCGAGACGAGCAGGAAGTTCGAAAGATTGATTCCCGCGCGCAGAACGCCTGTCGGCGCCAGAAGCTGTCGCACATGAGGAGAAACCGGTCCGATATCGGCTGGAAAAGTCACGCTCAATTCACTGGCTCCCCTCGATGCTTCACCCGCGGGATCGGGATGCTCTTTCTGCAACGTTAGCCGAAGGCGACCCCCAAGCGAACGTCAATTTGTGAACCCCGATCTGCGAATGCCAAACCGGGAACGACGGCTTGCGGACGCCATTTCCGTATGAGCGTGGCCTACGCTCGCGAGGTAACGTCCCGCAAGATTGGAACGCACGGCGATCTCGTCGATTGTCGGATCATGAACTCGACCGTAGGATCAGGAAATTCCGCCCCTTCTTCCCTCCCACGCAACCGGCGACAGGCTCATCATGCTTGAGACAAGGCCCGTCCATCGCGAAGAGGCCGGCGCGACGGCCGATCCGGTCATCTCAATTTCAGGGGTCGAGAAGACTTACGCCACGGGCTTTCAAGCCCTCAAGCGCGTTGATCTCACGATTCGGCGCGGCGAAATCTTCGCCCTCCTCGGGCCGAACGGCGCGGGCAAGACGACGCTGATCAGCATCGTCTGCGGCATCGTCAACGCGAGCGCGGGAAAGGTCGTCGTGGACGGGTACGACATCGCCTCCGACTACCGCGAGGCGCGCTCGCGGATCGGGCTTGTTCCGCAGGAATTGACGACGGACGCCTTCGAGACCGTCTGGAACACCGTGAGCTTCAGCCGGGGGCTTTTCGGAAAGCCGAAAAATCCCGCCTTCATCGAGCGCGTACTCAGGGATTTGTCCCTGTGGGACAAGCGCGCGAGCCGGCTGATGACGCTGTCCGGCGGCATGAAGAGGCGTGTGCTGATCGCCAAGGCGCTGGCGCATGAGCCTTCGATCCTGTTCCTCGACGAGCCGACGGCGGGCGTCGACGTGGAGCTGCGCCAGGACATGTGGCGCCTCGTGCGCATGCTGTCGGAGACGGGCGTCACCATCATCCTGACCACGCATTACATCGAGGAAGCGGAAGAGATGGCGGATCGGGTCGGGATCATCGAGGGCGGCGAGATCATCCTTGTCGAGGACAAGACCGCATTGATGCGGCAGCTCGGGCGCAAGCAGCTCGTCCTGCACCTGCACGCGCCCCTCCAGACCGTCCCGCCGGTCCTCGAAAAACATCGCCTGGAACTCTCCCCGAAGGGAACGGAGCTGATCTACAGCTATGACACCAACGCCGAGCGCACCGGGATTACCGCGCTTTTGCGCGATCTCGCCGAAGCGGGAATCCGGTTCCGCGACCTGCAGACGAAACAAAGCACGCTCGAGGAGATCTTCGTCGGCCTGCTGAGGGAGCGGGCATGAACTGGGGCGCCGTCCGCACGATCTACGCATCCGAGATGGGACGCTGGCGGCGCACGCTGCTGCAGAGCGTGATCTCGCCCGTGATCTCCACCTCGCTCTATTTCATCGTCTTTGGCGCGGCGATCGGCTCCGCGATCCGCGCGATCGACGGCGTGCCCTATGGCGCCTTCATCGTTCCCGGCCTCCTGATGCTCTCGCTCCTGACGCAAAGCATCTCGACGGCGGCGTTCGGGATCTACTTCCCGCGCTTTTCCGGAACGATCTATGAAATTCTCTCCGCCCCCGTCTCGCCCGTCGAGATCGTGCTCGGCTATGTCGGCGCCGCCGCCACCAAGGCAATCGTCCTCGCCTGCATCATCCTGGCGACGGCGACCCTCTTCGTGCCGCTGCGGATCGACCACCCGTTCGTCATGGCCTTGTTCCTGTTGCTGACCGCGACCACCTTCAGCCTGTTCGGCTTCGTCATCGGCGTCTGGGCCGACGGATTCGAGAAGCTGCAGCTCGTTCCGCTCCTGATCGTCACGCCGCTGACCTTCCTCGGAGGGACCTTCTACTCCATCGACATGCTCCCGCCCTTCTGGCGCGTCGTGAGCCTGTTCAACCCTGTGGTCTATCTCGTGAGCGGATTTCGCTGGAGCTTCTACGGGAAGGCCGATGTGAGCGTCTTCGTCAGCCTGGGGATGACCCTGCTCTTCCTGTTCGTCTGCCTCGCCATCGTCACCTGGATGTTCAGGACTGGATACCGGCTCAAGCAGTGACGCCCGGCCGCGTCAGCGATAGAGATCGGACCGCGTCAGGGGCAGCTCCGACGGGCCCTTGACCCGCTTGGACACCAGCGTCTGGTTGATATAGGCCCCGCCCCTGGCGAAGGCCATGGAGCAGCCGGCGAGGTAGAGCAGCCACATGCGGACCTTTTCCGGTCCCACGAGCGCCTCGGCCTCCGCGCGCCGCGCCAGCAGGCGCTCCCACCATAGCCGCGTCGTGCGCTCGTAATGCTCGCGCCAGCCCTCGACATCGTGGATCTCGAAGCCCGCCCGCTCCAGGTTCGAGATCGACATGCCGAGATGATCGAGTTCCCCGCCGGGGAAGATGTAGCGCACCAGCGCCCGGTACTCGGAGCTCATGCGGGCGAAGCGCCGGTCGCTCCTCTTGGCGCGGCGCGCGATGGTGTGGTGCAGATAGAGCCCGCGCGGCCGCAGGAGGCGGTTGACCGTGGCGAAATAGGTGGGATGGTTGCGGATGCCGACCTGCTCGAACATGCCGATCGAGGAGATCTTGTCGAACGTGCCCTCCATCTGGACATAGTCCTTGAAATGGAAGGTGACGCGACCCTCCAGCCCGAGCCGCTTCACCTTGTCCCGCGCAAAGCTGAGCTGTTCGGCGGCGAGCGTCACCCCGTGCGCCTCCACCCCGTAATGCTGCGCGGCGTGGCAGACGAGCGCGCCCCAGCCGCAGCCGATGTCGAGGAGCCGGTCGCCGGGCTTCAGGCGGAGCTTGCGGCAGATCATGTCGAGCTTGTCGCGCTGCGCCCGGGCGATGTCCCCATGATCCTCCGTGAAGTAGGCGCAGGTATAGACCATCTCCGGATCGAGGAAGAGGGCGTAGAAATCGTTGGAGACGTCATAGTGATAGGCGACGTTTGCGCGGTTCGTGTCGGGACGCCCGTCGCGGGCGATCTCGTCGCCGCGCACCGGATCGAGGACGCTGCGGGGCCCGCGCGGAACGAGGAAAAACCGGCGCGCGACCGCGAGCGCCTTGCGCTTCGAGACATGCCGCGCCATGCGCCCGATCTTGCCCTGGGGACGCGCCGCCGCGAGATCGAAGAACGTGCCGTTCATGAGATCGATGCGGCCGTCGACATGCAGCTTGATCAGGGTGTCGAGCTTCGGGCGGCGCACGAGGGAGGAGACGACGCCCTCGTCCGCGAGGGTCAGCGCGATCGCATCCTCCGGCCAGTCCTGCGGAACGCGCGAACCGTCCCAGAGGCGGAACCCGACGCGCAGGCCGAGCTTTTCATGAATGTCGGCGAGGAAGTCCCGCAGCGCCTCGAGCCTTGATGCGCGCGCCTTGTCGAGCCGTTCCATTCTACCTCCGGATGCCGCGATGACGATCGCCCGGCGGCACTGGCCGGGGAACGCCGGGAGCTTCGCAAGCCCGGCGCCCGCTGACAAGCGCTGCGGGGACATCCCCTCCGGATCAGGCGTTATCGCCGTGGATGGCCTCGATCACCGCCTCCGTCACCTCACGGGTCGTCGCCTTGCCGCCGAGATCCGGCGTATGCAGCGCCGCATCCGCGGTGACCCGCTCGATGGCCCGCATCAGCCGCTCCGCCGCCGGCTTCTCGCCGAGATGCTCGAGCATCATCGTCGCCGTCCAGAACGTGCCGATCGGATTGGCGATGCCCTTGCCGGTGATGTCGAAGGCGGAGCCGTGGATCGGCTCGAACATCGAGGGGAACGCCCCTTCCGGATTGATGTTGCCCGTCGGCGCGATGCCCAGCGAACCCGCGAGCGCCGCCGCGAGATCCGAGAGGATGTCCGCGTGGAGGTTCGTCGCGACGATGGTGTCGAGGGTCTGCGGCTTGAGCGTCATGCGCATCGTCATGGCGTCGACGAGCATCTTGTCCCAGGTCACGTCGGGGAACTCGGCGGCGACTTCCGCCGCGATCTCGTCCCACATCACCATGCCATGGCGCTGGGCGTTCGACTTGGTCACGACGGTCAGGAGCTTGCGGGGGCGGCTCTGCGCGAGGGCGAAGGCATAGCGCATGATCCGGGTGACGCCCGCGCGGGTGAAGATCGAGACCTCGGTCGCGACCTCCTCGGGAAGCCCGCGATGCGAGCGTCCGCCCTGGCCGGCATATTCGCCCTCCGAATTCTCGCGCACGATGACCCAGTCGAGGTCCTTCGCCTCGACGTCGCGCAGCGGCCCGCGGATGCCCGGCAGGATCCGCGTGGGACGGACGTTCGCGTATTGGTCGAAGGGCTGGCAGATGGCGAGGCGCAGGCCCCAGAGCGTGACGTGGTCGGGCACGTCGGGCGCGCCGACGGCGCCAAAATAGATGGCGTCGAACGCCCTGAGCGCCTCGAGCCCGTCGCCTGGCATCATTACCCCGTGCTTGCGGTAATAGTCCGAGCCCCAGTCGAAATTCTCGAAGTCGAGCTTGAAGCCGCCGTCCCGGCCGGCCAGCGCCTGGAGAACCTCCACGCCGGCGGCGATGACTTCCTTCCCGATCCCGTCGCCCGGGATGGCCGCGATCCTGTAGCTTTTCACATCCGCTCCTTTCGCCGCATTCGCGCCGGCGCACGATCCTTGCAGACAGCTACCGGCATCGCTGCGCTCCGGCAACGGTCGCGGGCGCGCTTTCCATGGCGCAGGGATTCGCCTGCGAAAGCGACTGCCGCCTGCTATCGCCGCCGCTCCGCCGCTTGTGCGGCGTGCTCTCCAGCGGTTACAGATGGCGTCATGTCCCTCTTTGAACGCTATCTCTCGCTCTGGGTCGCCCTGTGCATCGCCGCCGGCATCGCCTTGGGCAGTCTTCTGCCCGGCCTGTTCCGGTTTCTCGCCGGGCTCGAATACGGCTCCGTCAACTTCGTCGTCGCGATCCTGATCTGGTTCATGGTCTACCCGATGATGGTCGCGGTGGATTTCTCCAGCCTGCGCCGCGTCCACGAGCGGCCGAAGGGCCTGATCATCACGCTTACGGTCAACTGGCTGATCAAGCCCTTCACCATGGCGGCGCTGGGCGTGCTCTTCTTTGAATACCTGTTTGCCGACCTGATCGACCCCTCCCAGTCGGGACAGTACATCGCCGGCCTGATCCTGCTCGGCGCGGCGCCCTGCACGGCGATGGTCTTCGTCTGGTCGCAGCTGACGAAGGGCGACGCGAACTACACCCTGGTGCAGGTCTCGCTCAATGACGTCATCATGATCTTCGCCTTCGCGCCGATCGTGGCGCTGCTCCTCGGCGTCACCGACATCGTGGTGCCGTGGGAGACGCTGATCCTCTCGGTCGCGCTCTATGTCGTCATCCCGCTCGCGGCGGGTGTCCTGACCCGGATGCGGCTGACGCGGCAGGCGGGTCCGGGCGCGGCGGGCGAGGCCGAGGTGGCGCGCTTCATCACCCGGATCAAGCCGTTCTCCGTCATGGGGCTCCTCGCCACCGTCGTCCTCCTATTCGGATTCCAGGGCAATGTGATCCTTGACCAGCCGGTGCTGATCGCGCTGATCGCCGTCCCCCTCCTGATCCAGTCCTACGGCATTTTCGGGATGGCCTACGCCGCGGCCTATTTCTGGCGGGTCCCCTACAACGTCGCCGCCCCCTGCGCCCTGATCGGAACCTCGAACTTCTTCGAGCTCGCCGTCGCGGTCGCGATCGGGCTGTTCGGCCTCAATTCGGGGGCGGCGCTCGTCACCGTCGTCGGCGTTCTCGTCGAGGTGCCCGTGATGCTGTCGCTCGTCGCCTTCGCCAACCGCACCCAGCGCTGGTTTCCGGAGGCGGAGCGCGAGGCGGAGGGAAGCAGCCCTGCCGAAGCGCCGGTCAACTCATATAGAGACCGCCATTGACGTCAATGACCTGCCCCGTCAGGTAGCCGCTCGCCTCCCGCGAGGCGAGAAAGAGGAACGTGCCGACGCATTCGTCCGGCGTTCCGATGCGCTTGAGCGGAATCTGCTCGCGGATGCCGGCGAGCGCCTCCTGCGTCGTCGTCCGCTCCAGGAGATCCGTCTCGATGACGCCGGGCGCCACCGCGTTCGCGCGGATTCCGTCCTGCGCCACTTCCTTCGCGAGCGCCCGCGTCATCGCGACCGTGAAGGCCTTCGCGCCGGCATAGAGGGACGAGCCGCCCCCTCCGCCCGTGCGCGCGGCGATGGAGACGGCGTTCACGATCGCGCCTCCACCGCGCTCGCGCATGGCGGGAACGGCGGCGCGGCAGGCGGCGAAGACGGGATAGACGTTCAGGGCGACATGCGCGTCGAAGATCTCGTCGGACGTTTCCGCCAGGGGGCGCCTGTCGATCAGGTCGCCCGCATTGTTGACCAGCACGTCGATCCCGCCGAAGGCCTCGACCGCGCGCCCGACGAGCATCGCCGCCGTCTCGCGCCCGGTGAGGTCGCCCTGGAGGGCGAAGGCCTCGCCGCCCGCGCCCTGGATTTCGCGGACGATCCCCTCGGCCGCCTCCCGCGCGCCGCGGTAATGCACCGCGACCCGCGCGCGATTGCGGCCCAAAGCGAGGGCGACGGCGGCGCCGATCCCGCGGCTCGCCCCCGTCACGAGACACGCCTTTCCGGCGAGATCAGGAAACATCATCAACGCCTCCTCGGGCCCTGCGCCTCACATCGTTCCGGGGTAATGGCCGCCATCGGTGAGGATGTTCTGGCCGGTCATGTAGCCGGCCTGGACGCTGCAATAGAAGGCGCAGAGCTCGCCGAACTCCGCCGGATCGCCGAACCGCCCGGCCGGAATGCCGCTCAGGCGCTTCGCCGCCGCTTCCTCGGCGCTGCAATCCTCGCCCTTCGCCCAGCTGTCGATGGTCCCGCGCAGGCGATCGGTAAGATACATCCCCGGCAGGAGGTTGTTGATCGTCACGCCCCGCTTGACGGTCTCGCGCGAGAGCCCGGCGACGAAGCCCGTGAGGCCGGTCCGCGCGCCGTTCGAAAGGCCGAGGATCGCGATCGGCGCCTTCACCGCCATGGAGGTGATGTTGAGGATCCGGCCGAAGCCGCGCTCCATCATGCCGTCGACCACGGCGCGGATCAGGAAGATCGGCGCGAGCATGTTGGCGTCGATGGCCTTCAGCCAGTCCTCGCGCTCCCAGTCCCGGAAATCGCCGGGAGGCGGGCCGCCCGCATTGTTGACGAGGATGTCGGGCTGCGGGCAGGCGGCGAGGATGGCCTCGCGCCCCTCCGGCGTCGCGACGTCGGCGGCGACCGCCGTGACATTCGCCCCCGTCTCCCGTCGCAGCTTTTCGGCGGCCGCCTCGAGCGTATCCCGCGACCGGGCGACGATCGTGACCGCAACGCCCTCGCGCGCCAGCGAATGGGCGCAGGCGTAACCCAGCCCCTTGCTCGCGCCGCAGACGATCGCGCTTTTTCCCGCAAGTCCGAGATCCATCAGGGCATCCTCCCTCAGTTCGTGATTTCGGCCTCGACGGCTCCGAGGCCGGCGAGGGTGAAGCGATAGCGCTGGCCCGCTTCGGGGAAGCGCGTGGGAACGAAGGAGCCCGTCATGATGATTTCCCCGGCCCGCAGCGCCTCGCCGCTCCGGGCGAGGTGGCGCGCCAGCCAAAGCACCGGCTCGAAGGGATGGCCCAGCACGTCGCGTCCGTGCCCGCGATCCGCCTCCGCGCCGTTCACGCTGAGCACGCCCTCGATCGTCGCCAGATCGGGCCATGAAGCCTGGAAATCGCCGAGCACGACGCCTGCATTCCAGGAATTGTCGGCGACCAGCGACAGCATGTCGAGTGCGGCGTAGTCGGCGTTCCGGTCCTCGATCAGCTCGAAGGCCGGCGCGATCTCCGCGACCGCCTCCGCCAGTTCAGCGACCGATCCCGGCAAGGCTCCCGGCCCGATATCCGCGCCGAGGCGCACCGCGATCTCGCATTCGATTCCGAGGCGGATATGCGCCGAGAGCGGGATCCGGGCGCCCGACGGGTAGACGCGGTCGTCCAGGATGCGGCCGCCGAGCGGATGCGGAATGCCGCACATGGCCTGCATGCGCGGAGAGGTCAGGCCGATCTTGTAGCCTGCAGTCCCGCAGCCGCGCTTGGCGCACAGGCTCCGGACGAAGGCCGCCTGTACGTCGTAGGCTTCGTCCATATTCTCCAGCGCATGGCGATCCCGGATCGAGCGGAAGGGCTTGCGCTCCTCATGCTCTCCCAGAAGCTCCGCCGCGATCAGCGCCGCGTCGGTCATGATGTCCTCCTGCTCCGGCTCGCCCGCCGGTTCCGCTGCTGTCTTCCGTCACGGAGCATGCGTCACGGGCGTGCGTCTCCGGATGCGATGGTAGTCCGGCCCGCAAAGCGGCGCCATTGGCGTATCCGCGAACCGGCATGCCCTTGCCGCAGCCTCGGCGCCTCCCGTCCGGTTGCCGCCAGACGGGAGGCGCGCATGATGCGGATCAGCCGAGCTGATAGCCGGGCGTCGAACGCGAGATCGCCTCCTCCTCCGCGTTCATGTCGGCGCCGAATGGCTCGAAGAGCGGGGTCGAGAGGTAGCGTTCGCCGGTGTCGGGAAGCATGCACAGAATGACCGAACCGGGTTCCGCCTTCTCCGCGATCTGCATGGATATGGCGAAGGTCGACCCGCCGGAGACGCCCGTGAGGATGCCCTCCTTCGCCGCCAGTTCGCGGGCCCAGCGCATCCCGTCGGCTCCCGCGACGGGGATCAGCTCGTCGTAATAGCCGCCGTCGATCGCCTCCTGCAGCACGAGGGGAATGAAATCGGGCGTCCAGCCCTGGATCGGGTGCGGCTCGAAGGCGGGATGGGTCGCCGCCGGCCCGCCGTCCTCGCTCCTCTGCTGCGGCGTGCCCGAACCGACAATCTGGGCGTTCGCGGGCTCGGACAGGATGATCCTGACGTCCGGCCGCTCCCGCCGCAGCACCCGGCCCACGCCGGCGACGGTCCCGCCCGTGCCGTAGCCGGTCACGAAATAATCCAGCCGCTTGCCCGCGAAATCGGCGAGGACCTCTTGCCCCGTCGTGCTCTCGTGGATCTCGGCATTCGCTTCCGTCTCGAACTGGCGGGCGAGGAACCAGCCGTTCAGCTCTGCCAGTTCCTTCGCCTTCATGTACATGCCAAGCCCCTTCTGGGCGCGCGGCGTCAGCACGACCTTCGCGCCCATGTAGCGCATCAGCTGCCGGCGCTCGACGGAAAAGCTGTCGGCCATGGTCACCACCAGCGGGTATCCCTTCGCCGCGCAGACCATTGCAAGGCCGATCCCGGTATTGCCGCTTGTCGCCTCGACCACCGTCTGGCCGGGCCGCAGCGCACCCCGGCGCTCCGCATCCTCGATGATGTTGAGCGCCAGCCGGTCCTTGACCGAGGCCGCCGGATTGAAGAACTCCGCCTTGACGTAAATGCTGACATTATCCGGCGCGAGCCGGTTCACCCGAACGCAAGGCGTGTCGCCCACCGTGTCCAGGATACTGTCGAAGAGCCGCCCGCGTCCGGATGTGCCGCGCACCGCGCGGCCGTCGCCACTCATGGTCATTGCTTCCTCCGTCACCGTTCGGTGATCCGGTCCGCCTTCGTCAGGCTGATCCTGATCGCGGCCGGAGAAGCGACGATACCATACAAAGACGCCTTTGCGGCGGGTCGGGAGCCCTCCGGCTCCCGGGAGGCTCAGACCACCCGCTCGACATTGAGCCCGCGGCAGTCCATCTCGAAGTCGAGATCGACGACCGGCGGGCGATTGTAGTGCCAGGTCAGCCCGTGCGCTGCGGCTCCCCGCCCGACGATCTCGGGGATCAGGGGGTGGAAGTCGAACACCGTGTAGACCTGCGCCGCCGTCGTATCCGCCCAGCCGAAGCCGAGGGCGCTCATGCGCCGCTCCATCTCCGAGAGCACGAAGCGCGCCTTCTCGCGCAGCCCCTCCTCGCTCGTGTCGCCGAGCCGCACCGTGTTGTCGCGGTAGGTTCCCTTCCCCTCGGTCGCTTCGCCGCTGCCGGCGACGACAAAGGAGGGCGCGGCGTCAGGCGCGGCGACCGTGAAGCAGAAGGCATGGAACGAGGGGCCTTCGGGCTTGTCCAGTTCCGGGCAGACATTGCTGCGGGCGACGGGATTGACGCCGTCGCGGTAGATCCCCCAGCGCTCGAGCGCATCGACATAAAGCTCGTTGAAGGCCTTGAAGCCCTCCTCCGTGAAGGGCGCGGGCGAGCGCAGCTCGCAGGCGCAGAAGGAGGTCATCGGACGGTCTGCCGCCGCAATGATCTCCTCGATCCGCAGGAGCCCCTCCTTCAGCGGCAGGGGCCGGCGAAAACGCACTCGCACGATCTCATGGCCCGCAAGCGCGGCGACCCCGGCCGAATACTGGAAGACACCCGGGACGTAGCGATAGCCGCCCGCATCGAAATTCGTCGTTCCCACGATGATCACCTTTCCCGTGAATGCGCCGCCGCGGCGACTGCGTCGACAATGGCCTCGTAACCTGTGCACCGGCAGTAATTCCCCGAGAGCGCCTCCCGGATTGCATCGCGATCAGGCGCCTCCCCGCCCTCGAGGAATTCGGCTGCGGTGAGCAGCATTCCCGGCGTGCAGAACCCGCATTGCAGGGCCGCACGCGCGTAAAAAGCTTCCTGGAGCGCCCTGAGCCGCCCGCTTTGCGTCGCCCCCTCGATCGTCTCGACGCTTGCGCCGTCGGCCTGGACGGCGAGCATCAGGCAGCCGCGCAGGCAGGTTCCGTCGACGACCACCGTGCAGGCCCCGCAGACGCCGTGCTCGCAGCCCACATGGCTGCCGGTCAGCCCGAGATGGTCGCGCAGCCAGTCGACGAGGGAGAGCCTCACGGGAATCCGCGCCCGCACGCTCTCCCCGTTCACCCGCACCGTGATGTCGCGGAAGGATTCGTCTTCGCCGGGATCCGCCATCACGCTCCTCCTGCTTCCGCGAGCCGGGCGAGGACCCGCCCCGTCAGGACGCCCGCGAGATGCCGCTTGTAGGCGACGCCGTATTCAGCCGAGCCGGAAACCTCTATCCGAGCCATCGCAGCCTCCGCGGCGCGCGCCCGCAACTGTGCATCCGCGGGATCGCCGCCGCAAAGGATCGCCTCGGCCTCGTCAGCCCTCATCGGCCGGTCCCCGACGCCGAAGAAGACGAGCCGCGCCTGTTCGATCCGGCCGTCAACGACCTTCAGCCCCGCGCACAGACCCGCGAGGGCGTAGTCGCCGCGCCGCCGCGCGATCTCCTCGAAGCCGAAGCGCCAGTCCGCGCCTGGGCGGGGAAAGGAGACGGCGACGATCATCTCGTCAGCCTCGCGGGCGGTCTCGTAGATGCCGAGAAAGAAGTCGCCGACGGCGATCCGGCGCTCGCCGCGCCTGCTGGCGAGATGGATCGACGCATCGAGGGCGACGGCGAGCGCCGGGGCCTCGGCGGCGGGATCGGCGAGGGCGATCGAGCCGCAGGGCGTGCCGCGATTGCGTATTCCCGGATGCGCGACCTCGCGCAGGCAGGCGGCGACGAGGCTCCAGTGCGGGACCGACGCGGCATGCCGCAGAAGCTCCGCATGGCGCACGCAGGCCCCGACGCGAAGGGCCTCGTCCGTCTCCTCGAGCCGCCGCAGGGAGGCGATCCGGTTGATGTCGATCAGGCAGGCGGGCGCGGCCATGCGCAGGGCGAGCATGGGCATGAGACTCTGCCCTCCGGCGAGGATCTGCGCATCCTCGCCATGCGCCTCGAGAAGCGCCAGCGCCTCGTCGAGGCTGTCGGGAGCGTGATAGGCGAAGGGCGCCGGCTTCATGGTTCGGCCTCCGGCGCGAGCCGCCCAAGGGCGCGCAGGACGAGTTCCGGCGTGGCGGGGGTCTCGCTGATCGACGCGCCCCGGCGCGCAAGGGCGTCGTTGATCGCGTTGAGCACGGCCGCGCCCGCGCCGCAGGTCCCGGCCTCGCCCGCGCCCTTCGCGCCGATCACGCTTCCGGAATAGGGCGTCTCGACATGGGCGACGACGACGTCGGGCATCTCGCCTGCCATCGGGAGCAGGTAATCGGCCAGGGTTCCGGTGACGAACTGCCCCTCCCCGTCGTAGCGGCAGGCCTCGAACAGGGCGGCCCCGATCCCCTGCGCCACGCCGCCCCGGATCTGCTCGTCGACGAGGAGCGGATTGACGATCCGCCCGCAATCCTCGACGACCCAGTGCTTGAGGCAGCGCACGAGCCCGGTTTCCGCGTCAATCTCGACGAGGGAGGCCTGGATGCCGTTGGTCGGGACCGCAGCGTCCCGCTCGCGACGCCAGGAATGGGCCACGCTCAGTTGCGGCTGCACACCCTGCGGAAGTTCGTAGCCCCGGAAATAGACGGTTTCGGCGAGTTCGCGCAGGCCCATGCGCTCGCGGCCCGCAGCGTCCACAATGGCCCCGTCCGCGATGTCGAGCGTGTCGGGAGCGCATTGCAGCAGGGCCGCCGCCGCCGCGAGGATCTCCTCGCGCAGGCGCCGCGCCGCCCCCCAGGCCGCCTCCCCGCCGATCGCCGCGCCGCGCGAGGCCCATGCGCCGCCCCCGTGGGGAGACGTGGCCGTATCACCCAGCGAGAGGGAGATGCGATCGGGCGACAAGCCGACGCCCTCGGCGATGATCTGCCGGAGCCCCTGGCTGATCCCCTGCCCGATCTCGCAGACGCTCGCCGCCGCCTTGAGCGAACCATCCGGCTCCAGCATGAGCGTCACGGTGTCGACCGCCGCGACCTTGACCCCCGCCCGTCCGTAGGCTTCCGTTCCCGAGGCGGTCATCTCGACGAAAGCGGCGAAGCCGAGCCCGAGCAGCCTGCCATTCGCGTTCTCCGCCTCGATCTCCGCCTTCAGCGCATCGTAGTCGATCAGTTCGACGAGCCGGTCGAGGCAGGCCTCGTGCGAGAGATCGAGAAGGCGCAGACCGGCCGGGTTCGTCACCGGCATGTCCTGCGGACGCATGTAGTTCGCCCGGCGGAATGCGAGGGGATCGCGCCCGAGCGCCCGGGCGGCGCGATCGACGAGGCGCTCGGTGACGGTCGTCGCGATGGGATGGCCGACCGAGCGGTACTGCCCCGTGACCGCCTTGTTCTGCAGGATGACATCGGCATGGGCGCGCCACGCGCCGTAGCGATAGGCCGCGCCGATGGGGCGCAGGGCCATCACCGTCTCCATGGTGCTCGAGCGCGGATAGACCGAATAGGCCCCGAGCCCGTGCAGGTCGCGGATGTCGAAGGCCGTGATCATGCCTTCCCCGTCGACCGCCATGCGCGCCCGCACGACGTGCTCGCGCGCGTGGACATCGGCGATCATGCTCTCGATCCGGTCCGCGACGAACTTCACCGGCCGCCCCAGCAGCCGCGCGGCCGCGCAGATCGCGATCTCGTCGGGATAGACATGCATCTTGATGCCGAACCCGCCGCCCACATCGCCGGTCGAAACCTTCACGGCGGACATCGGCATGTCGAGGAACTCGGCGAGGTGGAGCTGCAACTGGTGCGGCATCTGGTGCGAGATGCGCACCGTCAGTTCCCCCGAAGCGGCATCCGGGGCCGCAAGGACCGTTCGCGGCTCCAGGGGCACGCCGGTATGCCGGGTGAAGACGATCTCGTCCTCGACGACGAGCGCGGCGGAGGCGAAGGCCGCATCGACGTCTCCTGCCGCGACGTCCATCGTCCAGGCGATGTTGTCCTTCATCGCGGGATGGGCGAGCACGGCGTCCGGTTCGAGCGCGCTCCGGTAATCGGCCTGTGCGGGAAGCGGCTCGTAATCCACCGCGACCAGTTCCGCCGCGTCCTCGGCGACGGCGCGGGAATGCGCGAGGACGAGGGCGACCGGCTCGCCCTGCCAGGCGACGCGCCCGGAAGCGAGGGGATATTGCGTCGGCGAGGCGAGGCCGGGGAAGGCTCCCGACACCGTCCGCCACGGCTTGCAGACGGATGCGAGATCCTCCCAGAGGAGCACCGCCGCCACGCCCGGATGCGCGAGCGCCGCCTCCCGGTCAATGCGGTGGATCGCGGCATGCGCATGGGGGCTTCGCAGGAAGCAGGCGTGGAGCTGGCCCGGCCTGTTCTCGTCCGAAGCGTAACGGCCCCGTCCCGCGAGCAGGCGGCGCGACTCGGCGCGCGGACGCGGGCGCCCGATCTCGCCGGGGCGCGGGTCGGGGGCCGTCATGCCAGACCCATATAGGCTTCCCGGATCCGCGCGTCGGCGGCGAGATCGGAAGCCTTTCCTGACGCCGTGACCTTGCCGCGATCGACCACATAGGCCCGGTCGGCCAGCTCCAGCGCGCTGATGACGTCCTGCTCCACGAGCAGGATGGAGACGCCGGTGCGGTTGATCTCGCGCAGGCTCTCCGAAAGCAGTTCGACGATGCGCGGCGCGAGGCCGAGCGACAATTCGTCGATCAGGAGCAGCCTCGGCCTCGCCATCATGCCGCGACCGATGGCGCACATCTGCTGCTCCCCGCCCGAAAGCGTCCCCGCATCCTGCTTCCGGCGCTCGGCGAGAATCGGAAAGGCGGCGTAGATGCGCTCGAGATCGGCCTCGACCTCCGCCTTGTCCTTGCGCAGATAGGCTCCCATGAGCAGGTTGTCGCGCACGCTCATCGCCGAGAACAAGCGGCGTCCTTCCGGCACATGCGCCACGCCCGCGCGGACGAAATCGGCGGCGCTCGCTTGCGACATGTCGCGGCCCTCGATCATGAGCGTGCCCCCGCGCAGGGGCACGAGGCCCGAGGCGCAGCGCATGAAGGTGCTCTTTCCCGCCCCGTTAGAGCCGACGATGCAGACGATCTCGCCCGGGCCGACCTCGAGCGATAGCCCCCACAGCACCTGGACATCGCCGTAGCCGGCCTCGATGTCCCGCGCGACGAGCGGAGATTGCGCGCTCATGCCGTGCCTCCGTAGCGTGCGGCGTATTTCGCGCCGAGATAGGCCTCGACCACCGCCGGATCGCGCAAGACCGCCTGCGGCGCGCCCTCGGCGATCAGCGCGCCGTGATGCAGCACCACGATCCGGTGGGAGACCGAGAGCACGACCTTGAGCAGGTGCTCGATCAGGATGATCGTCACGCCGCGTTCCGCGACCTTGCGGATCATGGCGAGCGCCTCGTCGACCTCGGTGGAGTTGAGCCCGGCATTGACCTCGTCGAGCATCAGGATCCGCGGCTTCATCGCGAGGCCCTTGGCGAATTCGAGGCGCTTGCGCTGGGCGAGGGTCAGCGACAGGGCGGGATTGTCGGCGACCTGGGCGAGCCCCGTGAAGCGCAATTGCTCCATGGCGGCGGAGGAGGCCTCCGCCATGTTCGCCGCCTGCCCGCCGAAGAGCGCGCCCGCCGCGACGTTCTCGAGCACGGTCATCTTCGGGAAGGGCTGGACGATCTGGAAGGTCCGCGACAGGCCGAGCTTCGCGATCTGGTGCGACTTCATCCGCGTGATGTCGCGCCCCTCGAACACGACCCGCCCGTCGGTGGCGGGATGAACACCGGTGATCACGTTGATCAGCGTGGTCTTGCCCGCCCCGTTGGGGCCGATCAGCCCCAGCACTTCGCCGGGCGCGACGTCGAAACTCACGCCGTCCACCGCGCGCAGCCCGCCGAAGGCGCGGGACACATTGTCGAGCGAGAGGAGCGCGCTCATGGCCGGGCCTCCCCCGGGCGCTTCTTCCTCCGGACGCCGAAGCGTTCGCGGGTGACGGAGAGGAGGCCGTTGGGCAGGAAAAGCACGAGGGCGACGATGATGATGCCCAGAGCCGCGGCGTGCAGCGTCAGGAAGTTGCGCCAGACCACCTCCTCGAAGGCGAGAAGGACGAAGGCTCCGATTGCCGGGCCGAATATCGTGCCGAGTCCGCCGAGGAGCACCATCACCAGAGGCTTCACCGAGAGCAGGATGTCGAACACGTCGGGCGGCTCGATGTAATGAACCCAGGAGGCGTAGATCGCCCCGGCGATGCCCGCGAAGACCGCCGAGAAGGCGAAGCCCGCCGTCTTGTAGAGATAGGCGTTCACGCCGAGGATATTCGCCGCGTCCTCGTTCTGCTGGATGCAGCGCAGGCCGAAGCCGAGCTTGCTCTTGTGGACGAGGATGGCGCAGGCCATGCAGGCAACGGCAAGGGCGAGCATGGCGTAGAAGAAGAATGTCGCATGTTCGGCGACCGACATCCGCATGATCGGGAGATTGAGCCCCATGCCGCCGCCGGTCAGGTCCGGGGTCGTGTTGACGATCTCCCGCAGCACCTCGACCGTGACGAGGCTCGCGATGGCGAAATAGTGCCCGCGCAGGTGCAGGATGGCGCCGCCGACCAGGGCGGAGAAGAGAACCGCCGCGACGCCCGCCGCCGCCCAGCTCAGATAGAGCGGGGAACCCATGCTCATCAGGACGGCCGAGGTATAGGCGCCGAGGCCGAAGAAGCCCGCGGTCGCGAAGGAGGGGTACCCGGCGAGCCCGCCGATGAAGTTCCAGGATTGCGCCAGCACGACATACATGGTCGCGATGGTCGCAAGCCGCATGAGGTAATTGTCCCCCAGGAGCGGCAGGAGCGCGAGGACGGCCGTGCCCGCGGCGAGGATGAGCCAGTTTTTCATTCGTAGCCCTTCTTCCCCAGGATGCCGCCGGGCCGGACGAAGAGCAGCAGAAGCAGCAGCAGGAACGAGATCGTCAATGCGTGCTCCGGTCCGAACCAGAAGGCGCTCAGGCTTTCGACCAGCCCCAGCGCCACGCCGCCGACGATCGCGCCCGGGACGCTCCCGAGACCGCCGATCACGCAGACGATGAACGCCTTGCCCAGGAAGGCGCCGGAGTTGATCGGCGAAATCGGGTAGATGATCGAGAGCAACGCTCCGGCGGCGCCCGCCATGAGCGCCCCGATGCCGAATGTGATGGCGTTGATGCGGCTCACATCGACCCCCATCAGCGCCGCCGCCTCCCGGTCCATGCGCACCGCGACGATCGCCCGCCCCACGGAGCTGTCGCGCAGCGTGCGCCACAGGAGCGCGGTCAGGAGAAAGGCGAGCACCATGGCGGCAACACGGTCACCGGGAAGAAAGACCGGGCCGAGTCTCAGCGACGGCAGGGGATTGGCGAGGTTGACCTGGCGATAGTCGCCCGAGAAGGCGAGGAGCATGGCGTTGTTGAAGATGAGGTCCAGCCCGAAGGTGAGCGTCAGCGTGATCAGCACGGGCGCGGCGATCACCCGGTTCACCAGCCCCGCCTGGATCGCGTAGCCGATGCCGTAGAGGACGACGCCGGCGATGAAGATCGAGGCGAAGGGATGGATGCCCCAGTAGGCATAGGCGAAATAGGCGATGTAGGACCCGAACACGACGAAGGAGCCGTGCAGGATGTTGATGACGTTGAGAACGCCCCAGACCAGCGAGAAGCCCACGGCGATGCAGGCGTAGAGACCACCGAGGATCAGCCCGTTCGCCAGCACTTGGAAATAGATCATCTGAAGGCACCGAAAGCGTTGCGCCGGTCACGGGCGGGGAAACCGCGGCGGCCCGGAAGCGGCCGCGGGTCCAAGCGCCCGAAAAGAGATCACGCGTCGAGGAAGGTCACTCGCCGAGGAAGACGAAGTCGCCCTGCTTGATCTCTTCCGGATAGACGACGACGGGTTGGCCGTCGCGGATCTGGAAGACCGGCGGCTCGAGCGAAGTGATCTGCCCCGTCTCGCCGAACTCGACCTTGCCATAGAAGGTCTCGACATTGATCGCGGCCAGCGCGTCGCGGACCGCGGCGGGATCGATGGAGCCGGCCTTCTCGATGGCGAGCTTGAAGATCGCTCCCGCTGCCGCGGAAGAGGCCTCCGTATAATCCGGCTCGGTCCCGTATTTCGACCGGAACGCCTCGTTGAAGGCCTCCGTCGTGCCGAAGACGTCCGCGCCGTCGTAACGCACGGCGGGGTGCCACCAGGCAGCGCTCGAGATGCCCTCGGCAAGCGGGCCGGTCGCCTCGATGAACTCCTTGTAGGCCGGACCCGCGATCATGCTGATAACCGCCGGATCAACGCCCTGGTCGGCAAGCTGGCGGCGGATCAGGATCAGGTCGTTGACGTAACCCGTCGCGAAGACCCAGTCCGGATCGGCGGCGCGCATCTGCGTCACGGCGGCGGAATGGTCCATGGTGCCGATGGCGTAGTTCTCGAACATCACCACTTCAAGACCGCGCGCCTGCGCCGATTTCTGCATCTCGTTCGCGATGGCGAGCGGGAAGAGGTCATTGCGCGCGAGGATCGCGACGCGCTTCACGTCCGGGTTCTTGGACGTCACGATGTCGGCCAGCGGCTCGGTCAGCGTCGAATTCGGCGTGAAGGTTCCGAACAGATACTCGTAGCCCTGGTCATAGACCTCCTGGGAAGACGCGGTCGCCGCGATCGTCGGGATGCCGTAGCGTTCGGACACGCTGGAGGCCGCTTTCGCCGCGCCCGATCCGAAGGGCGAGAACAGGAAGTTCACCTTGTCCTCGGTGATCAGCCGCTCCGCGGTCTGCACGGCGCGGGGCGTGTTGGAGGCGTAGTCCACATAGACGATTTCGACGTCGTAGGACTTGTCGCCAGCCTTGATGCCGCCGCTCTCGTTGACCTTCTCGGCCCAGAGATCGTAGCCCCGCTGCTGCTTCAGGCCTTCCGGCGAAAGCGGCCCGGTTAGCGGAAGTGGCGCGCCGATGCGGATGGTCTCCTGCGCGAGGGCCGTTCCCCCGGCCATTGCGAGTGCGGCCGCGACGAGGGCCGCCTTGTAGAATGTCTTCGGCATGGTCCCGTTCTCCCTGGTTTTCGGGGATTATGACGACGCAAGGGAAGTTGCCACAAGTTCAATCTTCTCATCCTTGTGTTCTGTTTTCGGCAACGCTAGCCTTTCAGGCAACCTGCCGTCGGAAGTCGTCATGTCTCTCGTCCAAATTCGATACTTTCTCGAGGTCGCCCATAGCGGCTCGATCCGCGAGGCGAGCGAGCGGCTCAACGTGGCGGCTTCCGCCCTGAGCCGGCAGATCCAGAACATCGAGCAGGAGCTCGGCGTGCAGCTCTTCGAACGCAAGGCGCGGGGGATGCTGCTCACGCCGGCGGGCGAGATCTATGCGCGCTACGCGCGGGGCATGTCCTTCGAGACGGAGCGGGTGCGTTCGGAAATCGACGAGTTGCGGGGGCTCAAGCGGGGCCTCGTGAAGATTCACTCGGTGGAGGGCGCCATCGCCGATGTCATGACCGAGTCGATCGCGCGGTTTCGCAGGACTCATCCCGGCGTGCGCTTCCGGCTGACGGCGTCGGGCACCGACGACGTGATCATGGCGGTGCGGGAGGGGGTCGCGGATATCGGGGTGTCGTTCAACGCGCAGCCCGACCCGGCGGTGCATTTCGTGCGGCGGATCAAGGACCCGGTCGTGGCGATCGTCCAGGCGGGACACGAACTCGCCGCGCGCCAGGAGATTTCCTTCCTCGCCCTCGTCCGGCATCCGGTCGCCATTCCGGAGACAGGCTTCGGGATCAGGCGGCTCCTCGACGACGCCTGTCGTCATCTCGGCGTGTCGCTCGCCCCCGCCCTCGAGACGAACTCCATCGAGGCGCTGCGCGGCTTTGCCCGCTCCGGCGCGGGGATCGCGATCCTGCCTCCGACCTCCTGCCGCCACGAGATCAAGGCGGGCAGCGTCAAGCCGATCAGGTTCGTCGACGCGCCGCTGCAATCCGCGACGATGGATCTGAGCGTGCTTGCCGGGCGCAGTCTGCCCACGGCGACATCCGCCTTCATATCGGTTCTGGAAAATTGCCTCGTGACGACGAACTGATCCTCTGTTTGGAGAGTATCCCCGAACAAGGAAGGAGCCTGACCATGTCAAGTTTGCCCGGAGCCGGAAGCGATCATGTCCGCTTCGTGGAGGTCGGGCCCCGCGACGGGCTGCAGAATCTCCGCGCACCGCTCACGACGGAACTGAAGGTGGAATTCTGCCGCCGCCTCGTCGCCGCCGGGGTGCGTCACCTGGAGGCGGGATCCTTCGTGTCGCCCCGCTGGGTGCCCCAAATGGCGGACAGCGAGGCGGTGCTGGCCGGGCTGGCCGATCTCGCGGGGGTCGAGACGATCGCGCTTGCCCCGAACCGGAAGGGAGCGCTGCGCGGGATCGAGGCGGGCGCCTCCACGCTCGCCGTCTTCGTCGCCGCCTCCGAGGGCTTCGCCCGGCAGAACACGAACTGCTCGGTCGACGAATGCCTTGCGCGCGCGGCGGAGGTCGTGGGGGCGGCCCGCGAGGCCGGGCGGCGCACACGCGGCTATGTGAGCTGCATCACGCATTGCCCCGTCGAGGGCGAGGTCGAGACGGCGGCCGTGGTTCGCGTCGCGGAGGCGCTCCTGGCGATGGGCTGCGACGAGATCGCGCTCGGCGACACCCTCGGCACGACGAGGCCCTCCGACATGCGCCGGCTGCTCGCCGCCGCGACCCCCGGCGTCCCGGTAGAAAAGATTGCCGTGCACTGCCACGACACCTACGGCATGGCCTGCGCCACCACGCTCGCCGCCGTCGATCTCGGCGTGCGCTCCGTCGACGGAGCGGCGGCGGGGCTCGGCGGCTGCCCCTTCGCCCCTGGCGCGAAGGGGAACACGGCGAGTGAGGACCTCGTCTACATGCTGGAGGGACTGGGCTTGCGCACGGGGATCGATCTCGACGCCCTCGTCGCCGTCGGTGCATGGGTCACGGATCGCCTCGGCATTGGCAACCAGTCGCGAACGGCGGAGGCAATCACGCGTCGTCTGCGCTAGCGAAGCCCCGCCTCAATTGTATTCATGGACAGTGAATGCAGAGCGACGCAGGAACGCAAAAGTGCGTTTCCGCACGAGATTTGCCACGGTGAAATTCCGGTTTAAAACGACCGCATTGTTGACATATCCGCAAGAGCGGCAATACGCTCCCTCTTCTGAGTTACCGCCTGGCAAACAGAAGCCGGAACTTTCTTTCGCAGAAACATTCGTCGCGAATGCGCATCACGCGTGGTTCAGACTTTGTGGCTGGCGTCCGAAAGAAAAGTATCTCAAGGCGGTCCATCATCGGGAGGAAGTCATGAAATCGCTATTCACAACAGTTGCGGCGTCGGCCCTGCTCTGGGGCGCGCTCGCGCCCGGCGAGGCGCAGGCGCAGCGTGCGCTGGACGTCGCCAGCACGTTCCCCAAGGGAATGGTCTATCTCGGCGAGGGCGCAGAGAATCTCGCCAAGCTGCTCGAGGACGTCTCCGGCGGCGAACTGAAGATGCGGGTCCACGGCGCGGGCGACCTCGTCCCGGCCCTCGAGGTGTTCAATGCCGTCAGCTCCGGCGCCGTGCCGGCGGGATGGGACTGGATCGGCTACTGGGCCGGAACGGTGCCGGTCACCGGCCTGATGGGCGCGATGCCCTTCGGCCCGGATCCGCAGGTCTTCCTCGGCTGGATGTGGGAAGGCGGCGGTCTCGAGATCCTGCAGAAGGCCTATGACGAATACAACGTCAAGGTCCTGCCGTGCCACCTGACGGCTCCCGAATCGGGCGGCTGGTTCAACAAGGAGATCAACCAGCCCGAGGACTTCGAGGGCCTGCTGATGCGGATCTCCGGCCTCGGCGGAAAGGTGATCAACAAGCTTGGCGCGTCCTCGCAGCTCATCGCGGGCGGCGAGATCTACGTCGCGCTCGAGCGCGGGCGCATCGAGGCGACGGAGTTCTCGCTGCCGATCATCGACAAGTCGCTCGGGTTCCAGAACATCACGAAGTACTACTACTTCCCGGGCTGGCACCAGCCGGCGAGCTGGAACTCGCTGATCATCAACATGGACACCTGGAACGAGTATACTGAGGAGCAGCAGGACCAGTTCTGGGCGGCCTGCAGGGCCAACATCATCTGGTCGATGGCCTCGCCGCTGACCTCCCAGCAGCCCGTGCTCGAGGAGTTCCGCGCGGCGGGCGTGCAGGTCCAACGCTTCCCCGAGCCGGTGCTCGCGGCCCTGCGTGAGGCCTCCGCGGAGGTGCTTCAGGAAGAGGCGGCCAACGACCCGATCTTCAAGGAAGCGCTCGACTCGCTGAACGCCTACATGGAGACGGCCAACGAGTGGCTCGAGCTCCAGTCCCTGTCGCAGAACTGACGGGGATTCACGTGACATCCGGCATCCTTCTGCTGGAGCGGATCGGCCGCGCGCTCATGAAGCTGGGCGCGTGGCCGGGACGCATGGGCTCGTGGCTGATCCTGCCGATCATCATCGCAGTCCTCGTGGCGATCGTCGCGACCCAGATGCGGGTCGCGGTTCTGTTCGACTGGGACCAGACCCTGCCGCTCCTTGGAACCGACCTCTCGATCAACGCCCTCGTCGAGCTGCAATGGCATCTCTTCGCGGTGATCGTGATGCTCGGGGGCGCCTACACGCTGGTCGAGGACCGGCATGTGCGGGTGGATTTCATCTATGCCAATCTCGGCCCGCGCGGGCGGGCCGCGGTCGACATCATCGGCGACCTCATCTTCCTCCTGCCCTTCTGCGCGATCGTCGGCTGGCTGTCGCTGCGCTTCGTCGATCTCGCCTTTCGATCGGGAGAGCAGTCGGATTACGGCGGACTGACGGACCGCTACCTGGTGAAGGCTTTCATTCCGATCGGACTCGCGCTGCTCTTCGCGTCGGGCCTGGGACGGGTCTTGTGCAATCTGGCCGTCCTGTTCCGCGGAACGACGGGCGACGACGGAACGGGCAAGGCGTCCCATGGGTGAGTATCTTCTGCCGATCCTGATGATCGTCTTCCTTATCGGCGGCATCTTCGCGGGCTATCCGGTCGCGTTCCTGCTTGCCGGCCTCGGCGTCGTCTTCACCTTCCTCGCCGACATACCGCTCCCGTTCCTCGGGACCGTGGTCTCGCGGATCTTCACTGGAACGCTGGCGAACTGGCTGCTGCTCGCCGTCCCGCTGTTCATCTTCATGGGGCTGATGCTCGAGAAGTCGGGCGCGGCGAAGAAGCTGCTTCTCTCGCTCGCGCGGCTCTTCGCGGGAATGCGCGGCGGGCTCGCGATCTCCGTCGCGCTGCTCGGCATCGTGATGGCGGCCTCGACCGGCATCGTCGGGGCCTCCGTCGTGATGCTGGGCGTCCTCGCCCTGCCGGTGATGCTCAGCCAGAAATACGACAAGCGACTCGCCGCCGGGGTGATCTGCGCCTCGGGCACGCTCGGCATCCTGATCCCGCCCTCGATCATGCTCGTGCTCGTCGGCGACATCCTGCAGATCTCCGTCGGCGACCTCTTCATCGGGGCGATGCTCCCCGGGCTGATGCTTGGCGGGCTTTACATCGCCTACATTCTCGGCGTCGCCTTCCTCTCGCCGCACAAGGCCCCGCCGGCCACGGTCGCAATCGAGGACACGCGTCCCCTCTGGCTCGCGCTGGCGAGCGACCTCATCGCGCCCGTCCTGCTGATCATCGGCGTTCTCGGCTCGATCATCGCCGGCGTCGCGACGCCCACGGAGGCCGCCGCGATCGGCGCCGCGGGCACGCTGATCCTGGCGGCGTTCGCCGGAGAACTCAGCTACGCCAACATTCGGGACACGGTCTACGAGACGGGCAAGACCACCGGCATGATCCTCTTCGTCGCCATCGGGGCGACATGCTTCTCCGTGATCTTCAAGCGCGTCGGCGGCGACTACATGATCGAGGACGTGGTCGCGGCCTTCGCCAGCGGCCCCTACGGCACCCTCGCCGTGGTCATGATCCTGATCTTCATCCTCGGGTTCTTCCTCGAATGGATCGAGATCAGCTACATCGTCCTTCCCCTCTTCGCGCCGATTGTCGCCGCTCTCGATTTCGGGCTCGGGATGACGGGCGGGGAGCAGCTCATATGGTTCGCCATCCTGATGGCGATCAACCTGCAGACGAGCTTCCTCACGCCGCCATTCGGATATGCGCTATTCTACCTCAAGGGCATCGCCCCGCCCGAGGTGAGCATGGGCGACATCTACAGCTCCATCATTCCCTTCGTGATGCTGCAACTGGTCGGGCTCGCCCTGGCGATCACCTTCCCCGCCATCGTGCTGTGGCTGCCGCGATACCTCGCGGGCTAGATTTCGGAGACTTCAAACGTGAGCAACAGGACATCCCGCCTGAGCGGCTTCTACAAGCTCGGTCGCGACGAGCGCCTCGCCGAGGTCAAGGCGGTCTCGGGCCTCGACGACGCGGGCGTGGAGGCCCTGAAGGCGTCCAGCGCCCTGCCCTTCGAGCTGCTCGACCGGCTGGTCGAGAACGCGATCGGCGGCTTCACCGTCCCGATCGGGATCGCCACCAACATGATCGTCGACGGGCGCGACGTGCTGATCCCGATGGCGACGGAGGAAAGCTCCGTCATCGCCGCCGTGGGCAACACCGCGCGCCAGTGCCGCGACACGGGGGGCTTCTTCACCTCGATCAGCGGCACGGAGATGATCGCGCAGATCCAGATGGTGAAGCTTTCCGACCCCTGGTCGGCCCGCGCGCGGATCCTGGAGAAGAAGGCGGAGATCGCCGACATCTGCAATTCCTGCGATCCGATCCTGGTCAAGCTCGGCGGCGGCTTCCGCGACCTCGAGGTCCGCATCATCGACGGACGGACGGGACCGATGGTCGTCGTCCACATCATCGTCGACACCCGCGACGCGATGGGAGCGAACGCCGTCAACACGATGGCTGAGACGCTGGCGCCGACGCTCGCCGCGTGGACGGGCGGACGACACCACCTGCGCATCCTCTCGAACCTCGCCGACCGGCGCGTCGCCCGCGCCCGCGCCGTCTGGCGCAAGGACGAGATCGGCGGCGCCGACGTGGTCGAGGGAATCGTGCTGGCCGCCGATTTCGCCGACAACGATCCCTATCGGGCGGCGACCCACAACAAGGGCATCATGAATGGCGTCTCGGCGGTCACGCTGGCGACCGGCAACGATACCCGCGCCATCGAGGCCGGGGCGCACGCCTTCGCCGCGCGCACCGGACAGTACCGCTCGCTGAGCCGCTACGAGATCACGCCGGAGGGCGATCTCGCCGGAAGCGTCGAGCTGCCGCTGGCGCTCGGGCTCGTCGGCGGGGCGACCAAGGTTCATCCGACCGCGCAGGCCTGCCTGAAGATCATGGGCGTCGGGAGCGCGGCCGAACTCTCGCGCATCGTCGCCGCCGTCGGGCTCGCCCAGAATTTCGGGGCGCTCAAGGCGCTCGCCACCGTCGGCATCCAGAAGGGCCACATGACCCTCCACGCCCAGAACGTCGCCATCGCCGTCGGCGCGACGGGGGATGAGATCGCGGAGGTCGCGCGCCGTCTCGCGGAGACGCATACGGTCCGGCAGGACGTCGCCGAGGCGATTCTCGCGGAGCTGCGGGGGAAGGGCTGAAGCCCTCCCCTCACCGCAATCCCGCGACGTAGCGCCGGCAATAATCGGCGAAGAGCAGCTTGTCGGTGCCGACCGTGAACAGGCGCACGCCCATGCCGCGCCACCGCTCGATCTGCTCGCGCGCCTGATCGAGGGCGGGCGAGAAGACCGGCATGATGACCGGGATATCAGCCGCGACGGCTTGCCGCGTCATCGCCTCCAGCGCCTCCATCACCTCGGGATGGGTGAAGTCGCCCTCGCGCCCCATCGCGACCGAGAGATCGAAGGGACCGAGGAGAACGGCGACGATTCCCTTCACGGCGAGGATCCGCGCGAAATTCTCCACGCCCTGCGGCGTCTCGATCAGCGGGATGATGCCGGTTTCCGCATTGGCCTTTCCGGCGAAGCTGCGCCAGTCGAGCGTCAGGTGGTCGCTCGCCCGGGTGCAGGGACAGGCGCCCCGCTCGCCCTCGGGGAAGAACCGCGCCGCGCGGACGGCGGCGGCCGCCTCGTCGGCGGTCTGGATCTTCGGCACGACGATCGCCGCCGCCCCGGCATCGAGCGCCTTCGAGATCATGAAGGCGTCATTGCGCGGCACACGAAACAGCGGGGCTATACCGCCGGCGTCGCAGGCGCGGATCAGCGCCTCCCCGGTCTCGAGGCCGAAGAAGCCGTGCTCCGTGTCGATGATCGTGAAACGGAAACCGCTCGATGCGATCACGTCGACCACTTCCGCCGAGGCGAATTGCGACCAGGTGCCGATCACCGGCTCCGCCCCGGAGAGAAGGTCGGAAAAGCGTATCTTCATGGACAGATCCAATGCTCAGTTCATGTGGACGCCGCCGTTCACGTCGAGGATCGTGCCGGTCATGTAGCTCGCGGCGTCCGAGCACAGGAAGGCGACCGGCCAGGCGATCTCGGCGGGGTCGGCCACCCGCCCGAGCGGCACGCCCGCCACGTCGAAGGCGACGCCCTGCGTCATGGGCGTGCGCACCGGTCCGGGCGCCACCGCATTGACGCGGACCCCGTCGGGCGCGGCGACGCGGGCGAGCCACTTCATCATCGCGTTGATCCCGCCCTTCGAGGCGACGTAATGCGGGCTCGCGCGCAGCCCCCCGTTACGCCCCGCGACGGAACTCGCGAGCACCATGGTCCCGCGCCTGCGCGCCGCCATGCCTGGCAGGCAGGCGCGAACGAAATGCAGGGTGCCGAGCACATTCACGTCCATCAGCTTGTGGAAGACGCTGTCCCAGTCGTCATCGAGCCAGTCGTCCCACGGACACCAGGCGGCGAGTTCCACGAGGGAGGTGATATCTCCCGATTCGCGCACCAGCGCCTCCACGGCGGCGCGGTCGGTCTTGTCGCAGACGGAGGCGGTCACCTTCGCCCCCTGCCCCCGCAACATGTCGGCGAGTTCGTCGAGGGAGGACATGTCGGTGATCACCAGTTCCGCGCCCAGCATGGCGGCGATCCGGCAGAACTCCCGCCCGATACCTCCATTCGCCCCGGTCACGAGGATGCGCTGGCCGCGCAGCTCAAAGAGGTTGTTCATCCCGGTCCGCTCCCTTTTTCCTTTTCGTGATCCTGTTTCTCTCGGGCGCCGAAGCGCGCCTCCCTGTCGTTCCAGGCGTCGACGCCGATGAACCTGCTGAAATCGTCGAAGCCCACCATCCGCGCGCCCGCCATCTCCCGGTCGAAGCCTCCCCTGCGGGCCATCTCGGCATAGCCCTCGCGCATCGCCCGCGCCGCGACAAAGAGCGAGGTGAAGGGATAGATCACCAGCCGCACGCCGATCCCGGCATAGGCGGCGGCGGTCTCGTGCGACCCGCTCCAGCCGGGAACCCCGCCGCAAATCGCGAGCGGACCCTCGACCGAGCGCGCCAGGAAGCGGATCTCGTCGAGACTGTAGTTCTCGGCGGCGAAGGCCAGATCCGCGCCGTTCGCGAGATAGGTGTTAAGCCGCGATGCGACCGCCTCGAGCCCTTCCGATGCGAAGGCGTCGCTGCGGGCGATGACGACTGTGTCGGGATTGGCGCGGGCAGCGCAGGCGGCGCGGATCTTCGCTGCCATCTCCGCCACGGGGACGACCCTCCGACCCGGCAGTCCGCCGCATTTCTTCGGATCGGCCTGATCCTCGATGTGCAGCCCGGCGACGCCCGCCGCCTCGAGCCGGCGCACGGTCTGCCAGACGTTGTTCGGCCCGCCATAGCCCGTATCGGCGTCGCAGATCACCGGAAGCGAGGTGCTGGCGCAGACGCGCCGGGCGACGGCCTCGACATCGGTGAGCCCCATGAAACCGAGGTCGGGGAGCCCGAACTGCGCGGCCTCCATCGAGTACCCGGAGAGGCTGATCGCCGAAAAGCCCGCCTCCGCCGCCAGCATCGCCGACAGGCAGTCATAGACCCCCGGCGCGAGAATGCAGCCTCCGGAGCGCAGCAATGCCCGCAGTCTTTCCGCTCCGGAATTCGGCGGCTCGACAGTCATCGGCTCCACTCCCTTTTCGACGGCGGGCGGGAGGAGACTGGACCGGCGCTACCGGCGCGCCAATGGGAGAAAACCCGCTTGCGAGAGCGCATTTTGCCATGACGGAGACGGATCACAGTCCCGCAAGCGGATCGAGCCCGATCAGCCACGCATGGCCGTCGAGGAGGAACCAGGCGAAGAGCGCCGCGCTCGCAAGGGCAAGGAGGACGAGCCGGGCCGGCGGGCGCGCGAGGCTCCGCCATGAGGCCGCAGAGCCGAACGGCGCGAAGGGCGCCTCGCGCGCATGGTCCTCCCAGGCATCGCCAAGCCGCCTTCGCGCCCGGACATCGCCCATCGCCATGCCGGCGAGGGCGAAAACCGCCATGCCGCCGAACAGGATCAGGGCGACCGCGTCCCCGTTCGGCGGGATATGCGCCAGCGCCCAGAGACAGAACCCCCACAGGACCGGATGGCGGGTGATCGCCGTGACGCCCGAGGGACCCCACCCCGCCGGGATCCTGCGGATGCCGACGGAGAGGGGGTTGCTTTCGGCGAGGCCGCCGACAAGCAGGAAGAGCGCGAACGGCATGACGAGAAGCGTCGCCCACCATTGCCACGGCGCAGGGTCCCAGAGCGGGAGATAGGGCGCTCGCCGGACGGCGACGATGACCCAGGCGAGGAGCGCGAGCGAGAGGATCGAGTACAGCGTCAGGTAGACGCGCCGCCCGAGCCCGGCGACGAGGGGAGCGCGCAGGGCCGGGATCGCGGGGACCACATGCGCGGCGAGGAAAGCGATGAGGGCGAGGATGAATTCGGTCATGTCGATGAAGCTGCGCCGCGCTCCGCGCCCTGACGGAGCCTGATTGATAACACCAGCCGACGCCCTCCCGTTTGTTCTGGCGCAAAGCGCCCGCGCAGGCGCCGCGCCATATTTCCTGCATTCGAGGAGGCGCCCATGCCGGGAGCAGGTGAAAGACGGGTCGCGCGACAGGCGCGCCTGATGGACCGGATGATGGCGCGGCTCGCGGTCGACCAGATCGCGCTTGCGCGCCACGAGCGGGGACGGACCTTCGCGGCGGCGCGGCGCAGATGCATCCCGTGTCCGCACACGACGCGCTGCGCGGAGTGGCTCGACGGCGCGCCGGACGCCGGTGCCGTACCCGAATTCTGCCGCAACGGCGCCCTCTTCACGCGCTTCATCCTGGACGAGGGCTGACGGCGCAGCGGAAACTTGCCCGATCCGGCGCGCGGGCGTAGGGTCTTTGTGGGGGCGGTCTCGTCGAGGGAACGCCATGCGCGACCTGCTTCATTCCGATATCCGCTTCGGGGGAGAGAACCTCTCGGATTACTGGCGGGGGCGCGGCCCCCTCTGGCGCGTCTACTGGATCTATGGCGTGCTCGCGAGCACGATCGGCGCGCTTGTCGTCCTCGCCCTCGCCCGCTCCGGCCAGGTCGGCACATGGGGAGCGCTCGGCCTGATCCTGATCGGCTTCGTCTACACCGCGTGGGTTCTGGTGAGCGTCTGGCGCTGCGCGTTCAACATGGGTCCGGCCCCGCTCGGGATCGACCGCGAGGCGCTGGGATGGCTCGCCCGGGTCCTCACGATCGGGTGGGCCGTCACGGTACTCGGCCTTTCCATTCCCGTGATCCAGATTGCAGCGTCTCCCTGACGCGTCGGAGCAATGTTCGGATAGCGCATTCCTGAACGGGATCGCCCGGCGGTGACCTGCTATCCTTCCGCGTGCAAGCCAGAAGGGAGAGCGACCCCATGACCGGAATCAGCACCGCGTTTCTCGACGCCTTCGCCGACGCATGGAACCGCCACGACGTCGACGCCATCCTCGCCCACATGACGGATGACTGTGTCTTCCAGCCCGGGGTGGGACCGGAGATCCACGGCGCACGCTTCTCGGGACAGGCGGAAACCCGCGCGGGCATCACGAAGTTCCTTGCGGATTATCCTGACGCCCGCTGGAACGGGCCGAAGCACTTCATCGCGGGTGACCGCGGCGTCACCGAATGGGTCTTCACGGCGACGGGGCCGAACGGCCGGATCGAGGCGCATGGCTGCGACGTCTTCACCTTCCGCGACGGGAAGATCGCGGTGAAGGATTCCTATCGCAAGCAGCGTATCGGCTGAGGCGGCCCGCGCCTCGTCAGCCGCGCCCGCTCTTCGCGCCGATCCGCTCCCCGCGCCATAGCGACGCGATCTGGCCGATAAGCGCGCCTCCCGGCCGTTCGCGCGGAATGCTGCGTTCCCGCCGCGCGCCCACCGGCGGGCGCGGCCGCTGCTCCGCGGCGCGTATGATCCGCCACATCAGGATGCGCTGGCGCGCGTCGAGATCCTCCAGTTCCTCCGCCAGGGCCTGGTCGGGCTCTCCGGAAGGATCATCCGCCGGACGCCGCACCGCCTCTGCGCGCGCGGCGGCAAGCTCGGCATATTCCTGGCACAGGACGAGAAACGCATCGTCGCCGGAAACGAGACCCATTTTTGCTCCGTCGGAGAGAAACCGTCACTCCCGCAAGGGACTTCGGTCAACCTCCGACAACGCACCGCGTGCGGGATCGTTCCGTAACGGAAAGCAGATCGCTTGAGAGGAGTCCGCGTCAGACCCCCAGCGTCCCCGCCGAATGCTCATGATCGAATTCGCCGGCCATGCTCCCGCCATCGGCGGATTTCCCCTCGGCCGAGCCTCCGGCGAGCCGGAATCCCCGATAGTCCTGATCGGCAATGTCGTCGCAGATGCGGCGGTAGCGGGGCAATCCGCCCGCGTAAGGCATGAAGACGCGCGGCTTTCCGGGAACGTTCGCGCCGAGGTACCAGGAATGCGGGACCTGCGGCAGCAGGGTCGCGTCGGCGACCTCGTTGACGTGTTCTCCCCAGGCTTCCGCCGCCTCCTGCGTCGCCTCGATCGTGGCGACACCGTTCTCGCGCAGCCATGCGATGCAGCGGGTGATCCACTCGACATGCTGCTCGATGGCGACCGGCATGTTGCACAGGACCGACGGGCTCCCCGGCCCGGTGATCGTGAACATGTTCGGGAAGCCGGGAACCTGCAGGCCGAGATAGGTCTTCGGCCCCGCGCTCCACGCCTCACGCAGCGAAAGCCCGTCCCGGCCGCGAATGTCGATCCGCAGGAGCGGCCCGGTCATCGCGTCGAAGCCCGTGGCGAAGACGATGACGTCGAGCTCGTGCTCGCCGCTCTGCGTCCTGATCCCCTTCGGCGTGATGCATTCGATCGGATCGGCGCGCAGATCGACGAGCGAAACATTGTCGCGGTTGAAGGTTTCGAAATAGCCGGTATCGATCGGCGGGCGCTTGGCGGCGTAGGGGTGGTCGATGGCCGCGAGGATCTCCGCCTTGCGCGAGTCCTTCACGATCTCGCCGATCCGCGCCTTGATGAACTCGGCGGCGGTGTCGTTCGCGCGCCGGTCGACGAGGAGATCCTGGAAACTGGCGCGGAACTGCAAACCGCCCTTCTCCCAGGCCGCTTCATAAATGGCCCGACGCTCCTCGTCGGAGACGTCGAACACCTTGCGTTCCGCGATTCGGAAGGGATGGCCGTTGGGGGTGTCCTGGACGAGTTCGCGGAAACTGGCGAGATTGTCCCGGAAATGGCGCTTGAACTCCTCCGAGAGGGGTCCGTTGCGCGCGGGCACGCTGTAATTCGCGGTGCGCTGGAAGACAGTGAGATGGCCGGCCTGGGCTGCAAGCACGGGGGCGGCCTGGATACCCGTCGAGCCCGTTCCGATCTGGCCCACGCGCTTGCCCTTGAGATCGACGCCGTCGTGCGGCCATTCGCCCGTATGGTAGATTTCGCCCTGGAAGCTCTCGGCGCCGGGGATCTGCGGCATGTTCGCAGAGGACAGGCAGCCGACGGCGGTGATCAGCCAGGTCGCGGTGAAGCGCTCACCCGATTCCGTCTCCACGATCCAGCGGTTCGACGCTTCGTCGTAGCGGGCGGCGGTGACGCGGGTGCCGAGCTGGATGTCGCGCCGCAGGTCGAGCCGGTCGGCGACGAAGTCGAGATAGCGCAGGATCTCCTCCTGCTCCGGATAGCGCTCCGACCATTCCCATTCCGTGAGCAGTTCGTCGGAGAAATAGTAGCAGTAGGAATGGCTCTCCGAGTCGCAGCGTGCGCCCGGGTAACGGTTCCAGTACCAGGTTCCGCCGATCCCGTCGCCCGCCTCGAGCACCCGCGCCGATATCCCGAGCCGATCGCGCAGGCAGTGAAGCTGGTACATTCCGGAAAACCCGGCGCCGATGATCAGCGCGTCGAAGTCGCGGGAGCCGGTGACCGGGATTCCCTTTCCGCTGCGTGCCGGAGCGTTCATGAAGCCACTATCCTTGCTGTATCCAATTGTCGATCTCATCGAAGCACGCCGCCCGCATCATTCCAACCCATCCGACGCTGCAAAATCCCGGACATGACGTTGGGGCCTGCGCCACGGCAGCTGAATAACACAAATGTAACGCATCGATAACATCGACGTGAGCGACGTAACAAACATCATCATTCAACGAATTCATGTTCAAGAGCGCAAGACAGGGCGACCGAAATAAATATTCGTTCGAGCTAAATTTAATTCAAGACCCCGCTTGCTGCTCTATTACTGGAACAACAGCAACACTCGACATAAGGGAACCATCACCATGAACAAGGCTCTTCTCCTCGGCTTCGTCGCCGCTCTCGCCATCTCGCCGCTGGCCGCGCCTGCCTTCGCTGCCGAACCGTTCAAGCGTAGCTTCGACGGCGAGGGCAGCACGCACTGGACGCCTCCGGGGCAGCAGCGCGTCATCGTCACCGGATCGGTGACGCCGCGCGCGCCGGCCGAGGACCGTCGGCAGGCCTCCGGCAATTCCGGCACCATCGTCCACAGCTTCTCCGAAATGGGGGATCACAGCTATCGCCTCGGCCATCCCCGGAGCTGAACCCGAACCGACTTGAAGTTTCGCCCCGCGTCGGCCTGTCCATGACACGGCGGCCCATCAGGCTCGCCACGAGGTCGACGAGCAGGATCGCTGTGCGGCCGCGCTCGTCGAGGAACGGATTGAGCTCGACGAGGTCGAGGCTCGTGACGCGCCCGCTATCGTGCAGCATCTCCATCACCAGATGCGCCTCGCGGAAGGTCGCCCCTCCGGGAACGGTCGTGCCGACGCCGGGAGCGATCTGCGGATCGAGGAAATCGACGTCGAGGCTGACATGCAGCGCCCCGTCCTCGGCGGCGACGCGTTCAAGAAAGGCGCGCAGAAGAGGGGCGATCCCGTGCTCGTCGATGGCGCGCATGTCGTGGACGAGAATGTCGGCCCCGACGAGGGCCGCCCGCTCCGCCGGATCGACGCTGCGGATGCCCATCATGCAGACATCGCGCGGATCGACCGGTGCGGCGAGCGGCGGGAAGCTCTCGGAGAATCCGCTGTGGCCCGTGGCGTAGGCCATCGGCACGCCGTGGAGATTGCCGCTGCGCGTCGATTCGAGCGTGTGGAAATCCGGATGCGCGTCGAGCCAGAGGACGAAGAGCTTGCGCCCCTCCTCCGCCGCGCGGCGGCTGGCGCCGGTGAGCGTGCCCGCCGAGAGGCTGTGATCGCCGCCGAGCACGATCGGCATGCCCTTGCCGCCGGCCTCGTGGACGGCCGGCGCGATCGCCTCCGTCCAGGCGACGACCTCGGCGAGGCCCCTGATCGCCTTGTTGGCATGACGGAGGTCCCGCAGCGGCGCCGGCGCGATATTCCCGCGATCGAGGACCCGGTGGCCAAGTTCCTCCAGGGCCCGCGCGAGACCCGCCGCGCGGAAGGCGCTCGGTCCCATGTCGCAGCCGAGCCGCCCCGCCCCGTCCTGGACGGGTGCGCCGAGCAGCACGCATGTCGTCGCCCTCATGGCCGTCTCTCCCTGAAAAGCCGCCACCACATGAAAACCGCTGCGCCGGGAATAGGTTCTAGCCCGCCATCCGCATGGGGAGCCACAAGGTGATCACGGGAAAGGCGAGGAGCAGAGTCAGCCGCACGACATCGGCGGCGAAAAACGGCAGGATGCCCCGGATGACGGTCGCCTGCTTCAATCCGGGCGCGACCCCCTGCACGACGAAGAGGTTCATGCCGACCGGAGGCGTGATCAGGCCGATTTCCGCGACCGTCACAAGGAGGATGCCGAACCAGACGGGGTCGAAGCCGAGGGCGGAAACGACGGGAAAGACGAATGGCACCGTCAGGAGGATCATGGACAGCGAATCCATGAAGCAGCCCAGCACGACATAGAAGAGCATGATGATCAGGAGCACCGCGAAGGGCGAAAGCCCCGTATCCTCGATGCTGCCCACCAGCAGGCTGGGCAGGCCCGATATCTCGATGAAGTAGTTGAACAATCCCGCCCCGATCAGGATCAGGAAGATCATTCCCGTCGTGCGCAGGGTCTCTACGGCGGAATCGACGAAGACTGCGCGCGACATCCTCCCCTGCGCGAGCGCGAAGAGGAACGCGCCGAACGCGCCGACGGCGGCGGCTTCCGTCGGCGAGAACCAGCCGGCGTAGATTCCGCCGATCACGAGGGCGAAGAGCAGGGCCACCGCCCAGACGCGCGACAGCGCGCGCATCCGCGCTCCCCAGTCCTGCCGGGGGCCGCCCGGGCCGAGCGCGGGATTGATGCGCGTCTCGACAAAGATCGCGAGCATGTAAAGGACGGTGCCGAGCAGTCCGGGAATGAGGGCCGCCATGAACAGGGCGCCGATCGAGGTCTCCGTCAGGAGTCCGTAGATGACAAGGATGATCGAGGGCGGGATCAGGACGCCGAGCGTCCCGCCGGCCGCGACGGAGGCGGCCGCAAGCCGGTCGTGATAGCCGTGCCGGCGCATTTCCGGCATGGCCACGCGCCCCATCGTGGCGACGGTCGCGAGGCTCGATCCGCATACCGCGCCGAAGGCGGCGCAGGCGCCGATCGTCGCCATGGCGAGCCCGCCACGGGCATGGCCGATGAAGGCGTTGACGGCGTCATAGAGGCTCTTCGACAGTCCCGCCCGCGCGGCGAACGCGCCCATCAGCACGAAGAGCGGCACGACCGAGAGGCTGTAGGGGAAGACCGCCTCGAAGGGAGCGATCCCGAGCACGAATTCCGTCTGCCGCCAGCCCGAGACGAAGGCGAAGCCGCCGACGCCGACGACCCCCATGGCGATGCCGACGGGCACCCGCAGGAGGATCAGCACGAGCGCGGCGGCGAAGCCGAAAAGGCCGATGAAGGGTCCGCTCACGGGGCGCTTCCCCGTACAACCGGATCGCGCCCCGTGACCAGATGAGCGCCCTCGCGCACGACGAGGAAGAGCGCCACGACGCTCGAGAGCGCCAGCCCGAACAGGAGCGGCGACCAGTACCAGGTCATGGGGATGCCGATCGTCTGCGAGACGTCCCCGAAGCGGCGCTGCTGCATCATGGACTGCCAGCCATAGCGCATGATCAGCGCCATCAGCGCCGTTCCGAGGATGGCCGCCCCGAGGCGCAGGAAGGCGGCGGCCCGCGCGGGGAGGTTCTGCGCCAGAAGGTCGACGGAGACGTGCCCGTCGCTGACGAAGGTATAGGGAAGCGCGAGAAAGGCGCCCGCCATCACCAGGAGCTGGACGATGTCGACGACGCCGGGAACCGCGCCGCCGGACGGGCGCAGCGCAATATCCGCCATCGTCACCACGACCGCGCCCGTGAGGGCGACGAAGCCGACCATCGCCGTGACGAAGCACAGCCTTTCGAGGAGGCGATACGCGCGGGCGAACGACAAGTCGGTCTCGTCACTCTGCGGGAACGGAACAGCGCCGCGCCGTGGCGCGACGCCGGGCTCTCAACCTTCGTACTCGGCGATCTTTGCCTGCATCGCCTCGTAGATCTCGCGCGCGTTGTCCACGCCCTCGCTCTCGAGCTGCGTCAGGTAGGCCTCGATCATCGGGGCCAGCGCCTCGCGCCAGCGCGCGCGCTCCTCGTCCGAGAGGACGCGGATCTCGTTCCCGCGCGCCTCCGCCGCCGCGCGGCCGGGGGCATCCCAGGCGTCCCACCAGTCGCCGAAGCGCCCGACGAGCGCGTCGCCCGAGCTCTCGTCGATACAGGCCTGAACGTCCGCCGGAAGCGAATCGTAGCGGTCCTGGTTCATCACGAAGAAGAACGAGACGGTGTAGGCGCGCGTATCGAGATGGTGCCCCAGCACTTCCGCGAGGCGGAAGGAATTCACCGGGTCCCAAGGGAAGACCGTCCCGTCGATCACGCCGCGCTGGAGGCTTTCATAGACCTGCCCCGGCGGCAGGCCCTGCGGCACCGCGCCGAGATGCTCGAGCATCATCGAGATGGCCGGGCTGGGGGTGCGGATGCGCAGGCCGCGCAGGTCCTCCATCGTCTCGACGGGCTTGTCGACGGTATGGATCAGCCCGCCGTTATGGGCGTGGAGGGCGAGCACCTTCATGCCCTCGTACTCTTCCGCGAGATATTCCGGATAGAGATCCCACAGGGCCTGCGTCGCCGCGCCGGCGCTCTCGGTGAGGAACGGAAGGTCGATGATCGAGGTGCGGTTGAACCGCCCGCGCGGAATTCCGTGCAGGCCGTGGGCGATGTCGACCACGCCCGCGAGCACCTGCTCCTGCTGGCGCGCCACGTTGCCGAGCTGCGTGCCGCCGGGGAGGATCTCGACAGCGACCTGCCCGCCGGAGCATTCCTCCAGCTCTCGCGCCCAGGGTTCGATGAAGTCCGTGTGGATGCCGTGCACCGCGGGCAGGAAATGGCTGAGGGTCAAGTTGATCTCGGCGGCCTTCCCGGGCTGTGCGCCGAGCCCCGCGAACGCGAGGATCGTGCCGGTTAGCAATGCCTTTGTCGTCGCCATCTTCGCCAACATGAGTTTCACTCCCTCTGAAAGCTTGTGCCTGGCGCTTGCGCCCGGGCTTATGGCTGCCCTTGGCTCGACTGTCGCAGGCAAACTAGGCGAAGGCAATCGGGTAGAGCAGGTAGCCGCGAAACCGCGCCCGCCCTCCCCGCCTGTACGCGCCGGAGCGGCAAAACCGCGGGAACCGCTCCAGGAGCCTCCCGATCGCGATGCGTCCCTCAATGCGCGCGAGGGTGTTTCCGGCGCAGATATGGATGCCTCCCGCAAAGGCGAGATGCCGGTTCGGCTCGCGGGCGATGTCGAGGCGGTCGGGATCGGGGAACTGCTCCGGATCGCGATTGGCCGCGCCGATGCACAGGGTGACGAGATCCCCCGGCTCGAGCTTGACCCCACCCAGCGAGACCGGCTCGACCACGCGGCGATTGCCGAGCTGGTTCGAGCTCTCGAAGCGCAGGAATTCCTCGACGGCGCTGTGGATGAGGCCCGGGTCCCGGCGCAGGCGCTCCATCTCGTCCGGATGGTCGAGGAGCGCGCCGATCCCGTTGCCGATGAGGTTGGTCGTCGTCTCGTGGCCGGCATTGAGCAGGAAGATGCAGTTCTGGACGAGTTCGACATCGCTGAGTTCGTCCCCGTCCTCTCGGCCGGCGAGGAGCATGCCGAGCACCTCCCCGCCCTCCGGGAGGGCGCCGCGGCGGTAGCGCGCGATGTGGCCTTCGAGATAATCGGAGAATTCCGCGACCGAGCGGTTGCCCCAGTCGAGCGCCTCCTTGGTGGGGACGGGTTCGAGCGCCCCCAGGATCGCAAGCGACCAGTCCCGCAGGGGGTCGCGCTCGCTTTCGGGAATGCCGAGCATGTCGCCGATGATCTGCACCGGAAGACGCGCGGCGTATTGCGTGATCACGTCCATCCCGCCCCGCGCCTCCGCCTCGTCGAGGAGCGCGTCGACCATGGTCTCGAACCGCGCCTCGAGCAGCTTGAGGGCGCGCGGCGTGAAGGCGGGGGCGAGGAGGCGGCGCACGCGGGTGTGCAGCGGCGGGTCGTTGAAGACGAGGGAGGTCGTATGGTGCGTGTAGAGGGGGCTGTCCCCGTATTTCGGCCTGAACTCGATCCTCTTGTCCGAGCTGAACCGCGCGTGTTCGCGATAGACCGCGGCAAGATCCTGATAGCGCGTCAGGAACCAGCTGCCGTCGGGGCTGCGGTGAACCGGATCGTGCTCGCGCAGAAGACGGTAGGTCGGATACGGGTCGTCGAGGAAGTCCGGTCCGATCCGGCGCAGGTCGAATGCGAGGGCAAGCTCCCGATCGTCCGCGGGGGAAGCGTCGTGCGTCGGCATGATTTCCTCCCGTCGTTGTTTTTCCGACAGCTTTGCGGATGCGGCGCGCACGGGTCAAGTGCGGGGGCGGCATGCGTAGTGGCCCGGAGTTGAACAAAATGGTTGCGCATGCAACTATATCGGCGAGATAACGGGAGCCGCCTCATGAAGATCGAGAAGATCCACCACGTCGCCTATCGCTGCAAGGACGCGAAGGAGACCGTGAACTGGTATGTCGACAACCTGAAGATGGGATTCATCCTCGCCATCGCGGAGGACCAGGTGCCCTCGACGCACGAGCCCGATCCGTACATGCACGTCTTCCTGGATGCGGGCGACGGCAACGTCCTCGCCTTCTTCGAATTGCCGACGAAGCCTGAGATGGGGCGCGACCCGAACACGCCCGTCTGGGTCCAGCACATCGCGTTCAAGGTGAAGGACCGCGACACGCTCCTCGCCTACAAGAAGCACCTGGAGACGAACGGCATCGACGTGCTCGGGGTCACCGATCACTCGATCTTCCACTCGATCTACTTCTTCGACCCGAACGGCCACCGGATCGAGCTCGCCTGCCCGGACCCGAACGAGGAGGCCATGATCAAGCGCCTCGATGCGGTGAAATGGGACATGCTCGAGGAATGGTCGCAGACGAAGCGCGCCCCGAAACACGCGCAGTGGCTGCACGAGAAGGAACTGTCTCGGGCCTGAGCGCCGCCTCCGGTCGCGCTAGCCGACATCCGCCTCGGCGGCCGGCGCCGGCCGGACAAGCGCGTTGCGCGGGATTTCAAGTGTCATCCGGAGGCCGGCCTCGTTCCAGTCGAAGGCGACCGTGCCGCCAAGCTGGGCGGTGGCGAGCTGCGCTGTCGCGCCGGTTCCGAAGCCCGCGCGATCGGGCCGCCCGGACAGCCGCGGCCCGCCGCGCTCGGCCCAGGCGAGAACGTAGCGGTCGCCCGAGAAGCCGCCGGTGATCGCCACCTCGCCCGATCCGTTCGAGAGAGCGCCATACTTGGCCGCGTTCGTCGCCAGTTCGTGCACGAGAAGCGACAACATCGTGGCGGCCGCATCGGTGACGGGAGCGTCCTCGCCCTCGAGACGGATGCGGCCGTGTTCGGCTTCGTCGAAGGGTGCAAGCAGCACTTGCAGCAGGCCCATGACGCTCTGGCCGCTCGACGCGGCCGAGCCGAGACGTCCCGGCTGCATGTAGATGAGTCCGGTCGACAGGCTGTGCAGGCGCTTGCGGAAAGCGGATGCGAAACACTGCACTTCGCTCGATTGCTCCTTCGCGGACAGACTTGCGAGGGCGCCGACGAGGCTGAAGATGTTCTTGATGCGATGCATCAACTCGCCTGAAAGGAGTTCATGGGCGCGCTGAAGGCGTTTCAGTTCGGTGACGTCGATTGCCGCCCCACGGGTGCGTTTCGCCCGGCCAGTACTGTCGAGTTCACAGTTTCCGCTCACCAGGACATCGCGCTCACCATCCGGAGTGATGATCCGGCAATCGATTTCGAAAACGCCCCCCTTGCGAAGCGCCGCCGCAAGCCGCGCTTCCGCCCGTCCCCGGTCCTCGGGGTGAACAGCCGCGAGAAACAGGACCGAGGGAACGCCCTGCTCCGCCACACCGGGGTCGATCCCGTGGATCTTCGCGAAGCGCGAATCCGCCATGACGCGATCGGCGGGCACATCCCACTCCCAGGTTCCGATCATGTGCGACGCATCGAGGGCGAGCTGCAGGCGCTCCTCGCTGGAACGTGCGCGCTCCTCAGCCTCCCGCCGCTTGGTGATGTCGCGTTGCGCCCCGAGGAGACGCGAGGGGGCGCCGTCGGCGTCGCGCTCGATTTCCGCCGCTGCCTCAATCCACCGGACGGCTCCGTCGCTCGCACGGATGATGCGGTACTCTGCCGAGATGAATGTCGCGCCGCTTTCAAGGCCTTCGTCGAAATGCCGCTCCACCCGCTCCCGATCGTCGGGATGGATGCGCGCCACCCAATCCGCCCGAAATTCGGGGCGGTTCTCGGAAAGGCCGTGAATCGTCAGATAGCTGGCGGAATAATTGCTTCGCCCGTCCTCGCGCAGATCGACCTCGAGGTTTCCGACACCCGCAATGCGCTGTACGCGCTCGAGTTCGTTTTCCCGCTCGCGCAGGCGCCGCTCGGTCTCCTTCAGCGCGCTTACATCGATGTCGACGCCCACGAGCCGCACACCGCCGTCAGCCTCGCCGGGGAAGAACTTCGCCCGGCTGACGATCCAGCGAATGTCGCCATCGGGCGTGACGATGCGAAACTGCTGGTCAATTGGCTGCCGTGCCGAGAGCGCCTGGTCGACGGTCTTTCGCACACGCTCGCGATCCTCCGGATGCACGAGGGCGAGGAAGTTCTCGTAGCTCGGGCGCCAGTCCATCGCGAGCCCGTAAGCCCTGTATCCGGACTCCGACCATTCCACCTTGCCGGTACCCGGTTCGAACTCCCAGGAGACGACGCCGCCGGCGTCCTGCGCGAGGCGCAGTCGCTCTTCGCTTCGCCTCAGCGAAGCCCGCTCTTGATCATCAACCATCGGCGGAACCATGACCGGCATTCTTGGCTGCCACATCTTTAGTTGCTATTGTTAAAACAAGCGACCTTCGAATGTGCACCAGCAAAACAGACGCTCTTTTCGAGATCTCTCTTTTGTGAAGACCCGCTAAGGTACACTAACTATCCGTAAGTCAACTTGACAATATCGTGAATTATCCAATCGTACGATCACCTACCCGACGAATCATGTCGCGAAAAGCTTCGCGCGGAACTCCGGGATCCAGCCAAGCCCGGCTTCCGTCGCGCCCGCAGGACGGTATTCCGCTGCGATATCGCCGCCATAACCGATGCGCCCCAGGGCAGCGAAGGCGGCGCCGAAATCGATCGACCCCGTGCCCGGCTCGTGGCGCCCCGGCGCGTCGGCGAACTGGACATGGCCGATGCGCCCGCCCGCCATCTCTATCGCCGCGACGAGATCGGGCTCCGTGAGGGCCATGTGGTAGAAATCGAACTGCAGGAAAAGATTGTCGTGTTCCGCCAGCGCGAGGGCCTCCAGCCCCGCCGCAAGGGAAACGAGAAAGAAGCCCGGCACGTCGAAGGGGTTGACCGGCTCGACCATCACCCGCACGCCGATCTCCGCGAAACGATCGGCGGCGAGGCGCAGGTTTCGGGTCAGCGTGGCGCGGCAGAGTTCGGGATCAGCCCCGGAGGGGGGCCGTCCGGCGAGCACGTTCACCTTTTTCGCGTCCAGCGCGCGGGCTTGGCGAAGGCAAGTTTCGACCGCCCCCGCGAAATCCGCCTCGCGTCCAGGAAGGCAGGCGAGGCCCACTTCGTCACCCGCGCCCCGCGGAATGTTGATCAGGACGACCGGAAGACCCGCCGCGTCGCGGGCGCGCAGGAGCGCGTCGAGATCGTGTTCGCGCGGAAACTGGATCTCGACCGCGTCGAACCCGGCCCTCGCCGCCGCCGCGAAGCGGTCCTCCATGGGAAGTTCCGCAAACAGCATGGACAGGTTGGCGCAAAGGCGCATCTTGCTCTCCGGCCTTCCGGCGGTGCAGCTTTAGACGCTGCGTGCTTGACGTGGCGGGCTGCCGGTCGATAGCATTCTTGAAACTTAAAACAAAAAACGCGCGGAAGGCCAGACTGCCGCGCGGAACCGGAGGCGGGCAATGGCCGACAACGATGAGTTTCCACGGCTGCGCTCGCGCATCACGACGGACGGGATCGACCGCACGCCCCACCGCGCCTTCATGCGCGCCATGGGGCTCGACGACGCAGACATCGCCAAGCCGATGGTCGGCGTTGTCAGTCAGAAGGGCGAGACGACGCCCTGCAACATGACGCATGGCCCGCAGGTCGAGGAGGCCAAGCACGGCGTCATCGCCGCCGGGGGAACGCCCCGCGAGTTCACGACCATTTCGGTCTCGGACGGGATCGGCATGAACCACGAGGGCATGAAGTTCTCCCTCGTCAGCCGCGAGCTGATCGCCGACAGCATCGAGGCGGTCGTCCACGGCCACGCCTATGATGGACTCGTCGGCTTCGGCGGCTGCGACAAGACGCTGCCGGGCGTGATCATGGGCATGGTCCGCTGCAATGTCCCCGCCGTCTTCGTCTATGGGGGCTCCGCCCTCCCCGGCCGCCATCGCGGACGCGACGTCTCCGTGCTCGACAGCTACGAGGCGGTCGGCGCGGTGCAGACGGGGGCGATGGACGAGGCGGAGCTGCGCCTTCTCGAAATGGCCTGCAAGCCCACGATCGGCGCCTGCGCCGGGCAATTCACGGCGAACACCATGGCCATGGTCGCCGAGGCGATGGGTCTCACGGTGCCCAACAGCGCGATGATCCCCGGCGTCTATTCGGAGCGCGCGGGCGTCTGCCGGCGCGCCGGCGAGATCGTCATGAAGGCGATTCGCGAGAACGGGCCGCGCCCGCGGGACATCGTCACCCGCAAGGCGCTGGAGAACGCCTGCGCGATCGTCGCCGCCACGGGCGGCTCGACCAACGCCGCCCTGCACATCCCGGCGATCGCGCACGAGGCGGGCATCCGCTTCACGATGGAGGATGTCGCGGTGGTGCTGCAGCGCACGCCGCTGATCGGCAACCTGCGGCCCGGCGGCGCCTACCACGCCAAGGATGTCTACGAGATCGGCGGCGCGGCAGTCATCATCAAGGAATTGATCGCCGGCGGCCACATGCACGGGGACATCATCACGGTCACCGGCCGCACGCTGTGGGAGGAGGTCGCGGACGCGCCCGCTCCCGACGGCGAGGTGATCCGCCCGCTCGCGAACGCGATCATGGAGACGGGCGGCGTCGTGGTGCTCAAGGGCAATCTCTGCCCCGACGGCGCGCTGCTCAAGGTCGCGGGCCTCAAGGCCCTCGTCTTCGAGGGCAGGGCCCGCGTCTTCGAGAGCGAGGACGAGGCGGTCAAGGCGGTGCTCGCGCGCACCTATCGCGAGGGCGACGTGCTGATCGTGCGCAACGAGGGACCGCGCGGCGGCCCCGGCATGCGCGAGATGCTGGGCCTCACCGCGCTGATCTACGGACACGCCATGGGCGAGAAGGTCGCGCTGCTCACCGACGGGCGGTTCTCGGGGGCGACCCGGGGAATGTGCATTGGCTATGCCAGCCCCGAGGCCGCCATCGGCGGGCCCCTCGCCCTCGTGCATGACGGCGACACGATCCGCATCGATGCGCAGCAGGCGACGATCACGCTCGCGGTCCCGGAGGAGGAACTCGCCGCCCGGCGCGCCGCATGGCGTCCGCCCGCGACGCTTCACCCCGCCGGGCTTCTGGCGAAATACGCGGCGACGGTGGGCCAGGCGCACGAGGGCGCCGTGACCCATGCGGGCAACGCGCAATGGCCGGAGGGACGGCGTACATGACGGTGAAGACGATCCCCGTCGGCTATATCGGCATCGGCCTGATGGGGGCGCCGATGTCGCGCCGCCTGCTCGCCGCGGGCTATCCCCTGACGATCTGGAACCGCACCCGCTCCAAGATGGAGCCGCTCCTCGCGGAAGGGGCGCAGGCGGCGGACGGCCCCGCCGGCGTCGCCCGCGCGAGCGACATCGTCTTCGCCTGCGTGACCGATACGGACGCGATGCGCGAGACGGTCTTCGGCGAGAACGGCGTCGCGCAGGGCGCGCGCCCCGGCTCGGTCCTCGTCGATTTCTCCTCGATCGCACCGGACGCCACCCGCGAGATGGCCGAGCGGCTCGAACGCGAGACCGGGATGATCTGGATCGACGCCCCCGTCTCCGGCGGCGTTCCCGGCGCGGAAGCGGGAAGCCTCGCGATCATGGCCGGCGGCCCGGCGGAGGCTTTCGAGCGCGTCAGGCCGGTGGTTCTCGCCATGGCGGCGCGCTTCACGCTGATGGGGCCCGTCGGCGCGGGGCAGACGACGAAGCTGTGCAACCAGGTGATCGTCGGCTGCACCATGGCGGTGCTCGCGGAGGCGACCCGCCTCGCCGCCAATGCCGGTGTCGACGCCGCGCGCCTGCCCGAGGCGCTGGCGGGCGGTTTCGCCGATTCAAAGCCGCTCCAGCTCTTCGTCCCGCGCATGGTCGCGGGCATGCACGAGCCGCCGCTCGGGCATGCCTATACGATGCTCAAGGATCTCGATTCGGTGCGAGCGCTCGCCCGCGAGGTCAAGTCGCCGACGCCCTTCGCGGCCCTCGCGGCGGAACAGTTTCGCCTGCTCTCCGCGCGCGGAGGCGATGACATCGACGCGCTTGCCATTTACAAACTTTCCGCTCCCGATCCCTTGTGAGGGATCGCAGCGGCCAGAGGCCACGACTGACGGCGTCCGCAACGAGAAAGAACAGAGGGAAACATGAAACATACCCACAGAGCATTCCTCACGGCGGTCGCCATGGCGACCCTCGCGATGCCCGCCTTCACGGCGACGGAGGCGATGGCGCAGCAGACGATCCGCGTCGGCAACTGGCTGCCGATGCACCATCTCATCGTCGCCGGCATCATGAAGCCCTGGGCCGAGGCGATCGAGGCCGAGACGAACGGAGAGCTGAAATTCGAGATCATGACTTCGCCCCTTGGCCCGCCTCCGGCGCAGTTCGACCTGCTGCTCGACGGGGCGTTCGACGTCGGCTATGGCGTCAGCGGCCACAACCCCGGCCGTTTCACGCTCACGCAGGTGATGGACCTGCCCTTCTCCTCGCCCGATCCCTGGGCGGGCTCCGCCGCCGCCTGGGCGACCTATGAGCGCTTCGGCTCCGAGTACAACGAGCATGAGGGCGCGCATGTCGCGGGCCTGTTCGTCCACTCCACCCCCTATATCCACATGCGGGATGACGCGATCGAGCGGCTGTCGGATCTCGAGGGCAAGAAGATCCGCGTCGGCGGCAACGTGACGGGCCGCATCGTCGCCCAGCTCGGCGGCACCCCGGTGCAGCTGCCCCCAACGGAAGCGCAGAACGCCATGGCGCGCGGCGTCGCGGACGGAATCACCTTCCCGCTCGAATCCATCGGGTTCTTCGGCATCACCCCGGTCATCAAGCACTCGACGGCCATTCCCGGCGGGCTTTACACCGACACCTTCTGGATCGCTTTCAACCAGGAGACCTGGGACGGGCTTTCGGACGCGCACAAGGCGGCCGTCGAGAAGCATAGCGGCATGGCGATCGCCCTGCTCGCGGGCTGGGCCTGGACGAACGGCGACAAGCTCGGCGAGGAACAGTTGCGTGCGAACAACGTGAACTTCGTTACCCTGCCGGAAGAGGATGTCGCCGAGATGAAGGAGCGGCTCTCGGAGCTCGAGACCGAATGGCTTGCGGAGGCCGAGTCCCGCGGCGTCGACGGCGAGGCGATCCTCGCCTATGCCCGCGCCATGGTGGAGAAGTACTCCGCCGACAAGGTCGTCAACCGGGCGAACTGAGCCGCCCCGTCTATCCACCGCGCGCGGGGGAGGCGAGACCTTCCCCGCGCGCTGCGTTCAACGCAGGAGCCGCCGCCGCGATGGTCATGATCGATCGCCTGTCCTGGGCCCTGTTCTTCGCCCTCGCCTGCGTCGCCGGCGCTCTCGCGGCGATCATGATGGTGACCACCTTCTCTGACGTGGTGATGCGCTATTTCTTCAACCGGCCCATCGCCGGCGCCTTCGAGGTCACCGAGATCTCCATGGGGCTGATCGTCTTCTTCGCCCTGCCGCTGATGATCCGCGAGCGCGAGAACATCGTCGTCACGATTCTCTACGACCGGTTCCCCGCACCGGTCCGGCGCGCCGCGACGACCGTCACGGACCTGATCTGCGCTGGCCTTTGCGGATTCATCGCCTGGCGCATGTGGCTCTACGGGGAGCGCCTGCTGCGCTCCAATGAAATCACCCTCGAATTGCGCGTGCCAAAGGGCGCGGTCGCGCAGAGCATGTCGGTTCTCCTCCTCGTCGGAGGGGTCGCCTTCCTGATCTGCGCCCTGCGCGCCTTTGCGGGCTCCGACGAAGGACCGGTCAGGCCGATCGGAAACCAGGAGAAGATCTAGGATGGCGGCGGCATGGGAGGCGGCCGGCCTCGGGTTCCTCGGCGTGTTCGGATTGATGATGCTCGGCATGCCGATCGCCTTCGCGATGCTGCTCGTCGGCCTCGCCGGCATCTGGCTCATGTTCGGCGAGCGCACGGCCATGGGCATGATCGGGCAGATGCCGGTCAATTCGACCATGTCCTACGAGCTCTCGGTGGTGCCGATGTTCGTGCTCATGGGCATCCTCGTGAGCCGGGCGGGCATGTCCCAGGATCTCTACCGCCTTTGCCACAGCTTCCTCGGGCACCGGCGCGGCGGGCTCGCCATGGCGACCGTCGTCGCCTGCGGCGGCTTCTCTGCCGTCTGCGGCTCCTCGATCGCCACCGCCGCGACGATGGGCAAGGTCGCCATGCCGGAGATGCGCCGCTACGGCTATGCCGACAGCCTCGCCGCCGCCTCGGTCGCGGCCGGCGGGACGCTCGGCATCCTGATCCCGCCCTCCGTCATCCTCGTCCTCTACGGGATCGCCACCGGGACGGATATCGGCTCGCTCTTCATCGCGGGCATCGTTCCCGGCATTCTCGCCGTTCTCCTCTACATGGCCGCCGTGTCGGTCGTGGCCCATATCTCCCCCGCCTCGGCCCCGGCCGCGCCGCGATCGGGCTGGGGGGAGCGCCTGCGTCATGCGGGCTCGGTGGGGCCGATCGTTCTCCTGTTCATCCTCATCATCGGCGGGCTCTATCTCGGCGTGTTCACGCCCACGGAGGCCGCCGGCGTCGGGGCGGGCGGGGCGCTGCTCTTCGCGCTCTGGCGGCGAAGCCTCTCGCCGCGCGCCTTCGGCTCCTCGCTGATGGAGACGGTCCGCACCACGGCGAGCCTGTTCATCGTGCTGATCGGGGCGCTCGTCTTCTCGAACTTCATGAACCTCGCGGGCCTCCCGGGCGCCCTGTCCTCCCTGATCGGCGAGCTCGGCCTCTCGCCGATCATGGTCATCTTCGCGATCCTCGCGATCTACCTGATCCTCGGCTGCTTCATGGAAAGCCTGTCGATGATCCTGCTCACGATCCCGATCTTCTTCCCGGTGATCATCGCCCAGGGATTCCATCCGGTCTGGTTCGGCATCTTCGCGGTGATGGTGACGGAACTGTCGCTGATCACGCCGCCGGTCGGGCTCAACCTCTTCGTCATCAAGGGCGTGATCAAGGACATCTCGATCGGGACGATCTATCGCGGCATCCTGCCCTTCGTCGTCGCCGACATCGTGCGCATCGTCCTGCTCATCGCGTTTCCGGCCCTCGCCCTGTATCTGCCGGAGTTGGCGGCGCGCTGAGAGCGGCCTCGGCACGACGCTGGCGACGCTCGGAGAAGAGGATGTAGATGCCGCTCGCGACGATCGTGAGCGCGCCGATCCAGACCCAGATATCGGGCAGGTGCCCGAAGATGAGGAAGCCGAGCAGCACCGCGCCGGTGAGCTGGAGATAATTGAACGGGGAGACAAAGGGCGCCGGGGCGAGCTCGAAGGCGCGTACGAGAAAGTAGTGGCCGAACCCGCCGAACAGGCCGAGGCTCGCAAAGACGAGGGCATCCGTCATCGTCGCCGGGTTCGTCCAGATGAAGGGCAGGGGCAGCGTCATCAGGACGAAGCCGGTGACGGCGATATAGGTGATCGAGGTCTCGGCCGGATCGCGGGCGGCCAGCTTGCGCGACAGGAGCTGGTAGAAGGCCGAGCACGTCGCGCTCCCGAAGACGAGAAGAGCGGCGAGGTTCATTCCATCGCCGGGCCGCACCACGATGAGCGCCCCGGCGAAGCCGACCATGATCGCGATCCAGCGCCGCAGGCTCACCCGCTCGCCCAGGATGAAGGGGGCAAAGGCGGAGACGATGAACGGCGCGGTGAAGCTGATCGCCGCCGCCGTCGCCAGCGGCACATAGGCGAGCGCCGTGATGTAGATGAGGGTCGCGACGCACAGCAGGCTCGAGCGCATGAGCTGCAGCCCGGGCTGGCGCGTCTCGAGCAGGCGCAATCCCCGGCGCGGCGCGAAGGCGATGAGCATGTAGAAGAAGTGCCCCGCGTAGCGCGCCCAGGTGATCTGGATGATGCTGTAGTCGCTCGTCAGGTATTTCGCGCCGGCGTTCAGGAGCGGAATGAGCGTCGCCGCGAAGACCATGTAGAGGACGGCGCGATTGAGATCGTCGGTGGGGTGTGCGCCCGCGTTCATCGTCCCGTCCAGTTCGTTGAAACCGGAGAATGGCAGCCACGTCCTCCCCCCGCTACGAGACGGAACGCCGACCGGGTTTAGCAGCTTTGCTCCGCCCGGCCCGGAACCTTCGCGAACGCCCTATTGCGCCGTCCAGCCGCCGTCGATCGGGATTGCGGTCCCCGTCACGTTATGGGCGACCGGGGCGCAGAGCCAGAGCGCGAGAGCGCCGATCTCGGACGGGTCCGAGGTGCGCCTCGAAGGCTGCTTCTCCGCCAGAAGCTCCGCCACGCCCTTGTCGCGGTCGCCGCCATGGGCGGCGGCGCGCGCCGCGATCTGCGGCTCGATGATCGCCGTCTCGGTCCAGCCGGGGCAGATGCAGTTGACCGTGACGCCGCCCTTCGCCTTTTCCCCGGCTGCAGCGTATTCGAGCGCCGCGACCCGCGACAATCCGACGAGGCCGAACTTCGCCGCGACATAGGGGGCCTTGTCCTTCGAGGCGACGAGGCCGTGCACGCTCGCGATGTTGATCACGCGGCCATAGCCCCGCTCCGCCATGAGGGGCATCGCCACCTGCATCGTGTAAAAGGCGGCCGAGAGGTTGATGGCGAGGATCGCCTCCCATTTCTCGCGCGGCATGTCCTTCAGCGGGGCCGTGTGCTGGATGCCCGCATTGTTGACGAGGATATCCGCGCCGCCCCACCCGGCGAGATCGCGCATCATCGCGGAGATGGCGTCGGGATCGCGCAGATCCGCGCCGAAGAAACGCGTTTCCGGGGCTCCCTTCTCCTCGAGACGCCGGCGCACCGAGGCCACCTGATCCGGCTCCGCCAGCCCGTGGACCGCGATGCGCGCCCCGGCTCCCGCGAGCGCCTCCGCGATGGCGAGTCCGATCCCCTGCACCGAGCCCGTGACCAGGGCCGTCTTTCCGGAAAGATCGTTCATGGCTGTTCCTCCTCCTCATTTTTGTGATCCGGATGACTTCGTAGTCGCCGGAACCGATCGCCGCGCGCGAGATTGAGAGGGGAGGCAGGCCATGGTCAAGGCGGCCATCCTGCATTTCCCACGAACAACCGCTCCGGAGACAAGCCATGTCCTACACGATCAGCCGCACCTTCACCGACGGCGACTTCCCCGCGATCGTGGAGCGGACGCGCGCGGCGCTTGCGGAGAAGGGCTTCGGCGTCCTGACGGAGATCGACGTCAAGGCCACGCTCAAGAAGAAGATCGATGTCGATACGAACGCCTATCTCATCCTCGGCGCGTGCAATCCCGGCATGGCGTACAAGGCGATCCAGATGGAGCCGCAGGTGGGCGCGATGCTGCCCTGCAACGTCATCGTTCGGGCGCTCGACGAAGGCGGCGTGGAGGTGAGCGCCATCGATCCCGTCGCTTCCATGCAGGCGATCCCCAACGACAAGCTCAAGGCGGTGGCGGGCGAGGTGCGGGGCCTGCTGGAACAGGCGGTCAGGCAGATCTGACCAGACTGCGCCGGCTCAGGCTGGCGAGAGGACGTGGATGACGCGGCTTGCGAGCATGTCCCTCGTCTTCTCGCCGTACAGCTTCATGTGCGGCGCGGCGACATGGGCGTTGAGCGCGTCGAGGCTCTCCCATTTCTCGATCACGACGAAACTGTCCGGACCGAGCTGCGTCTGGAACGCGCCGGCGCCCTCGGCGTCGATGGCGGGTGCGTATTCGATGCAGCCCGCCTCAGCGTGCACTGCGGGCATGTTGGCGCGAAACGCCTCCAGCACGCGCTCGCGCATGCCTGGCTTCGTGGTGATGATCGCAAGAACATGGATCATGGCGTGCCTCCTTCTGCTCCGTCAGGCATTGCAGCACGGGGACAGCGCGCGACAAACCCGCGTAAACTGGCGCGCCGGATGGGGATTACCGGCGCACTCCTCCACACAAGCGCCCGGCAGCGCATGCGTCGGGCGACGCGGGCGGATCCCCTTTCCAGCGCTTCGCGCCGCCGGGGATGACGCCGCGGGGGATTGCGCGATGTCGAGCAGGCGGCGCCGGCAGCGCAACCCTTCCCCTCCCCCGCTCAGCTCAAGTTGAGTTCGCGGAAGAAGTCGTTGCCCTTGTCGTCGATGACGATGAAGGCGGGGAAGTTCTCGACGTCGATCTTCCAGATCGCTTCCATCCCGAGCTCCGGGTATTCGACGACCTCGACCTTGCGGATGCAGTCCTGCGCCAGGCGCGCGGCCGGGCCGCCGATGGACCCGAGATAGAACCCGCCATGGGCCTGGCAGGCCTGGCGCACCTGCGCGGAGCGGTTGCCCTTGGCCAGCATCACCATGGAGCCGCCGGCGGCCTGGAACTGGTCGACATAGGAATCCATGCGGCCGGCCGTGGTCGGGCCGAAGGAGCCGGAGGCGTAGCCCTCGGGCGTCTTGGCGGGACCCGCGTAATAGACGGGATGGTTCTTGAGGTAATCCGGCATCGGCTCGCCGCGCTCGAGGCGCTCGCGGATCTTCGCGTGGGCGAGGTCTCGCGCCACGATCACGGGGCCGGTGAGCGACAGCCGCGTGCGGATGGGATGGCGGGTGAGCTCCCCGAGGATCTCGGACATGGGCCGCGTGAGATCGATATGGACCACGTCGCCGCCGAGCGACGCCTCGTCGATCTCGGGCAGGTAGTCGGCCGGATGCGCCTCGAGCTGCTCGAGGAAGACGCCGTCGCGGGTGATCTTGCCGAGCGCCTGGCGATCCGCCGAGCAGGAGACGCCGAGCCCGATCGGAAGCGACGCGCCATGGCGCGGCAGACGGATCACGCGCACGTCATGGCAGAAGTACTTGCCGCCGAACTGCGCGCCGACCCCGAGCTGCTGCGTCATCTTGTGGACTTCCGCCTCCATTTCGAGATCGCGGAAGGCGTGCCCGTCCTCGCCGCCCTCGGTGGGGAGCGCATCGAGATAGCGCGTCGAGGCGAGCTTGACGGTCTTGAGATTCTGCTCGGCGCTCGTCCCGCCGATGACGATCGCGAGGTGATAGGGCGGGCAGGCCGACGTGCCGAGCGTCAGGATCTTCTCCTTGAGGAAGGCCATCATCCGGTCCTTCGTCAGCACGGAGGGGGTGGCCTGGAAGAGGAAGGTCTTGTTGGCCGAGCCGCCTCCCTTGGCGACGAAGAGGAACTTGTAGGCGTCCTCCCCCTCGGCGTAGATCTCGATCTGGGCCGGAAGGTTGTTCTTCGTGTTCTTCTCCTCGAACATCGAGATCGGGGCGAGCTGCGAATAGCGCAGGTTCTTCTTCTCGTAGGCGTCGAGGATGCCTTGGGCGATGGCGTTTTCGTCCTGCCCGTCGGTCCAGATGAAGCGGCCCTTCTTGCCCATGACGATGGCGGTGCCCGTGTCCTGGCACATGGGCAGCACGCCGCCCGCCGCGATATTCGCGTTCTTGAGCAGGTCATAGGCGACGAAGCGATCGTTCGGCGTCGCCTCCGGGTCGTCGAGGATCGCCGCGAGCTGCTTGAGATGGCCGGGACGCAGGAGATGGTTGATGTCGATCAGCGCCTGTTCCGCCAGAAGCCGGATCGCCTCGGGATCGACCACGACGATCTCCCTGTCCCCCAGCTTCTCCACCCGCACGCCCTCGTCCGTGAGCTTGCGATAGGGCGTCGTGTCGGGGCCGAGGGGGAACAGGGAATGGTGGATATAGGCCATGGTCTGACGTCTCTCGAAAGCGTGGCGGACGGTTCGGGCTGCTGTTTACGGCCTTTGCCCGTTCTTTCCAAGAAGCATTCCAGCAAGAACCGATCCGCCGCATGCATGGAACGTCGGGGCCGGCGCGGCGTATCACCTTCCTCAAAGGCCGCAAGCGGGGTAGCCTGCCGACATGTCGAGCGATCTCTTTCCCCATCCCCTCCTCGTCGCGGATATCGGCGGCACGAACGCGCGTTTCGCGCTGGCCTCGGCGCCGGGCGCGCCCCTGCGCCTCGTGGCCAAGGTCCGCACCCGATCCTGCGCGACCCCGCAGGAAGCCGTCGCGCAGGCGATCGCGGCTTCCGGGGAACCACGCCCGGCGAGCATCATCATCTGCGCCGCAGGTCCTGTCATCGGGCGGCACGCGCAGTTGACGAACGCGCCCTGGACCTTCGACGGCCCGGCCATCGCCGCCGATTGCGGTCTGGCGCAGGGGCTTCTCCTCAACGACTTCGAGGCGGCGGCCCTCAGCCTCGCCTTCGCCACGCCCGACGATCTCGCGCCGATCGGGCCCGCCATCGTCCCCGGACGCGGCCCGAAGGTGATCCTCGGGCCCGGGACCGGCCTCGGCGTCGCGGCCCTCATCACCTGCGGCGGCACGGTGATGGCTCTACCCGGCGAGGGCGGCCATATCGGCATCGGCCCGCAGGACGCGGAGGATGAGGCCTTCTGGCCGCGGATCGAGCGCATCGCCGGGCGGGTCACCCCCGAGACGCTGCTCTGCGGCCCCGGGCTCGTGCGGCTGCACAAGGCGCTCGCGGAGGGCTTCGGACGCGACGACGTCGAGACCGAGCCGCCGGCGATCGCGGCGCGCGCCCTTTCGGGCGAATGCCCCCATTGCGTCGCCACGGTGGCGGCGTTCCTCAAGCACCTTGCCCGGTTCGCGGGCGATATGGGGCTCGTCTACGGCGCGACCGGCGGGGTCTTCATTCGAGGCGGGGTGATGAATTCGCTGGGCGCGTTGATCGATCCGCCCGTCTTCCGCGGCTACTTCAACGACAAGCGCCCGGTGGACGAACTGGCGCGGGCGATCCCGCTGTCGCGCGTGCCCGACGATGCGATCATCCTGCGGGCCATGGCCGGGATCGGGGCGGAGCCGGAGCGCTTCGCCCTCGACTATGCAAGCCGCGCCTGGACCTGATAGTCCCCCGTCATGCGGCCTGGGGCGCGGAGTTTTCCATCAGCACGGCATAGATCGCATCGGCGTCATGCGCGGCGCGCAGGCGCTCGAGCACGCCGGGCTGGCGCAGCACCCGCGCGACCCGCGCGAGCGCCTTGAGGTGATCCGCGCCCGCCGTTTCCGGCGCAAGCAGCAGGAACAGGAAGTCGACGGGCAGGCCGTCGATCGCCTCGAAATCGATGGGTTTCTCGAGCCGGGCCACGAAGCCGAAGAGCTTGTCGATGCTCCCGAGCTTGCCATGGGGGATGGCGATGCCCTCCCCGATTCCCGTTGAGCCGAGACGCTCGCGCTGCAGGAGCGTCTCGAAGACCTCGTGGGCGTCCACCCCCGCCAGCCGCGCCGCCTGGGCGCTGATTTCCTGAAGCGCCTGCTTCTTGCTGTTCGCCTTGAGCGAAGGGGCGATGGCGTCGTTTGACAGGATTCCGAGAAGCGCCATGATTTCCATCAAGCTCGTGCGGGGCCGTCGAAGAATAGCATCAAAGCTCCATGCAATCCCCTCGGCATCCCGCGCGTCCCCAAAGATTATTTCGCCTGTTCGGTCGGCGGGTCGATCCAACCGATCGCGCCGTCCGTGCGGCGGTACACGACGTTCACGCGACCGCTTCCCGCATGCTGAAACACCAAACAGGGGGCTCCTGTCAAATCAAGCTCGATCACGGCTTCGCTGACGGACAACTTCAGGAGCGCCTTGGTTGCCTCGTGGATCACCACGGGATGAAAGTCCTCGCCGTCCGCGACCTCGTCCTGCGTGTCGTCGACGGGAGCTTCGAACACCGAATAGGTCGCCTGGATCAGGTCCGACCCCTTGCCGTTATGCGCAGAGTAGTCGCGCAATCTCCGCTTGTGGCGACGCAGACGCTTCTCGATCCGGTGCGCGGTCTGGTCGAAGGCGGCGTAGGCATCCTGGGCGATGCCGCTCGATTCCAGGGTGACGCCGGAGGCGAGATGCAGCACGCAATCCGTACGATAGCCGCTGCCCTCCGGCTCGATGGTGACATGCCCGCTGACGGCCCCGTCGAAATATTTTGCGATGGCCGCCTGGACCCGACCCTCGACCTGCGTACGCAGGGCGTCGCCGATATCCATGTTCTTGCCGGAAATACGAAGCGTCATGTCTCTCCCCCTGTTGGCGCGGCGCGGGGCCGCTCTGGGTGTTGTTCAAGTGGTAAGGACGGTCTCGTCGCTAGTCAACGAATCCGCGCCGTCACGGGTCCGCCGCGCCGTGAGATCACGCTTGCGCGGCCTTCTCGCGGCGGCGCTCGATGGAGGACGGGATCCGCAGCGACTCCCTATACTTGGCAACCGTGCGTCGCGCTATATCGATTCCCTGCTCGCGCAGCTTCTTCACGAGCGCGTCGTCGGAGAGAATGGTCTCGGCCGTCTCCTGATCGATCATCTGCTTGATTCGATAGCGCACGGCCTCGGCGGAATGGGCCTCCTCGCCGCCCATTCCGGGGATCGAGGCGGTGAAGAAATATTTCATCTCGAACACGCCGCGATTGGTTCCGATCGACTTGTTCGAGGTCACCCGCGAGACAGTCGATTCGTGCATCCCGATTGCGTCGGCGACGGTCTTGAGGTTGAGCGGGCGGAGATAGGCCACGCCATGCACGAAGAAGGCGTCCTGCTGGCGCACGATCTCGGAGGCGACCTTGACGATCGTCTTGGCCCGCTGGTCGAGGCTTCGGGTCAGCCAGTGCGCGTTCTGGAAGCACTCGTTGACATAGGCCTTCTCCGCCTCCGTGCGCGAGGCCTTCGAGACCCTGGCGAAATAGGACTGGTTCATGAGGACGCGCGGCAGCGTCTGCGGATTGAGGTCGATCAGCCAGGATCCGTCCGGCGCCGGGCGCACGAAGACGTCGGGAATGAGCACCTCGGTCGGCGCCCCGCCGAAGGCGCGTCCGGGCTTGGGATCGAGCGCCCGGATCTCGGCGATCATCTCCGCGAGATCCTCGTCATCGACATTGCAGAGCTTCTTAAGGGCGGTGAGGTCGCGCTTCGCGAGCAGGTCGAGGCGCGAGAGCAGCGCCTCCATGCAGGGGTCGAGCCGGTTTCGCTCGCGCAGTTGGATCGCCATGCATTCGGCGAGATCGCGGCCGCCGATCCCGGACGGGTCGAAGCCCTGGACGATCCGCAGCACCTCTTCCACCTGGGACGGCTTCGCCCCGAGCCTGTCGGCGATGGCCTCCACGCTTTCCGCGAGATAGCCCGCCTCGTCGATCGCATCGATGATGAATTGCCCGATCAGGCGCGCCATAGGGTCGACGACCGCCAGATCGAGCTGCGCGGCGAGGTGCTCGCGCAAGGTGATCTCGCGGGTGAGCGACGATTCGAAATCCTCCTCCCCGCCCTCGAACGAGCCTCCGGCGCCGACGCCACTCCAGAGGCCCTGGGAGATCGACAACTCGTCCCCGCCGGCCGCCGCGCGCGGCTCTTCCCGGGTCTCGTTCTGGAAAACATTCTCGAGGGAGGTGTCGAGGTCGCGCTCGATTTCGCCGCGCTCGGGCTTGAGCGAATCAACGGCCCATTCCTCGGGCCGCCAGTCGTCCGCATCGCCGCCATCGCCTGCCGCCTCGCCCTCCGTCTCGCGGTCCGGCGATGCGTCGCGCTCGGCGGGCGCTGCCCCATCAGTTCCCTCGTCGCGCTCGAGGAGCGGATTCCGCTCGAGTTCCGCCTCGACATAGGCGACGAGGTCGAGATGAGACAGCTGCAGCAGCTTGATCGCCTGCAACAGCTGGGGCGTCATGACCAGCGACTGCCCCTGGCGCATCTCCATGCGTTGCGCTAGACTCATCGATACCCCAATCGAACGCTTGCCTTGTACGGCACGGTTTTTGCATAAGTTCGTTACGAACTTCTACAGGGGATTGTCGATTTCGTCAAAAAGCCGCGCTTGGCTGATTCGCCATGCGAAACGACCGGCTCCCCACGAGCCGGCGGGCGGCTGGTCAGGCCGCTCCCCGCCTCAGGCGCTCACGCCCAGGGGCGATCCGCGAGCTTGCTCTCATAGGCCTCGATCGCAGGCGCCTTCTCCAGCGTCAGCCCGATATCGTCGAGGCCGTTCATCAGGCAATGCTTGCGGAACGGGTCGATCTCGAAATGGATGACGCCCCCGTCTGGTCCGCGAATTTCCTGCGACTCGAGATCCACCGTGAGCGTCGCGTTCGCCCCGCGCTCGGCATCCTCGAAGAGAGCCTCGAGCTGCTCGGGCGTGACCACGATGGGGAGAATGCCGTTCTTGAAGCAGTTGTTGTAGAAAATGTCGGCGAAGCTCGTCGAGATCACGCAGCGGATGCCGAAGTCGAGCAGCGCCCAGGGCGCGTGTTCGCGCGAGGAGCCGCAGCCGAAATTGTCGCCGGCGACGAGGACCTGCGCCTTGCGGTAGGCCGGCTTGTTGAGCACGAAATCCGGGTTCTCGCTGCCGTCGTCGTTGTAGCGCTGCTCGGAAAACAGTCCCTTGCCGAGGCCGGTCCGCTTGATCGTCTTGAGATATTGCTTCGGAATGATCATGTCGGTGTCGATATTGATGACCCGGAGCGGCGCGGCGACGCCCGTGAGGACCGTGAAGGGTTGCATGTCTCGACCGTTCTGGCTGTTGAGTGACCCGGCTGGGCTTGCTGCAGGGCGTTCTAGCAGAGCCGGGCCGCGAGGAAAAGCCGCGCTGTTCCCATGCCGGTTGCGGACCTGCGGCATCCTTCGCATTGCGGTTGCGCGCGTGGGCGGATAAACGTGATCTGAAATGTGGACGAAACTCGCCAATCCCGGCTTTTTCATGCGCTGGTCGGCACGGCTCCTGCCGTGGTTTGCCGGCGCGACCGCGCTCGCCTTCGCGATCGGCCTCTACATGACCTTCTTCACGGTCCCGCCCGACTACCAGCAGGGCGAGACGGTGCGGATCATGTATGTCCATGTGCCCTCCGCCTGGCTCGCGATGTTCCTCTATTCGCTGATGAGCGCCTCCGCGATAGGCACGCTCGTCTGGCGCCATCCCCTCGCCGATGTCTCCCAGAAGGCCGCCGCTCCCATCGGCGCCGCCTTCACGCTCGTCTGCCTGATCACAGGGGCGCTTTGGGGAAGGCCGATGTGGGGCACATACTGGGTCTGGGATGCGCGGCTGACCTCGGTCCTCGTCCTGTTCCTCATCTATTGCGGGATCATGGCGCTGTGGCGCGCAATCGACGATCCCAACCGCGCCGCCCGGGCGGTCGCGATCCTGACGCTCGCGGGTTTCCTCAACCTGCCGATCATCAAGTTCTCGGTCGACTGGTGGAACACGCTGCACCAGCCCGCTTCCGTCCTGCGCATCGGCGGTCCGGCGATCCATCCCTCGATGCTCTATCCGCTCCTCGTGATGGCGCTCGCCTTCAGCCTGCTGGCGATCGTGATGCACGCCTACGGGATGCGGACCGAGATCATGCGGCGACGGGTGCGCACGCTGAACATTCTCGAGGCCGAGCGGCTCGACCGCCGCGCCGCGGCCTGAAGGAACGGGCTCCATGGTCGACCAGTACGCGAACTTCATCATCGCCTCCTACGTGGCGGTGATCCTGATCATCGGCGGGCTCGGACTCGCGATGATTCTCGACCAGCGGGCGCAGAAGCGCGCCCTTGCGGAGCTTGAGGCGCGCGGCTCCACGCGGCGGGCGAAGGAGGCATCATGAGCGAGCGCGCCGAACCACACGCCGCCGGGAACGCCACGGGGGAGCCTGCGGGCGCGCCGAGCCGCCTGCGCATTCTTTTTCTCCTGCCAGTCATTCTGTTCACGGCGCTCGCCGCGATCTTCCTGGTGCGCCTCTATGGCGGCGACCCGTCGGTGGTCCCATCGGTCCTGATCAACCGCCCCGCGCCGGAATTCGCCCTCGCGCCCCTCGAGGGGCTGCGCGACGCGTCCGGGTCCATTCCCGGCCTGTCCCGCGGCGACCTCGTGATCCCGGCGGGCGAGGGCGGAGCCTCGGTTTCGATCGTCAATGTCTGGGCTTCCTGGTGCGTCCCCTGCCGCGACGAGCATCCGGTCCTGATGGAGCTCGCCCGGGACGAGCGGGTCCGCGTGCTCGGCATCAACTACAAGGATCGCCCGGAAAACGCGCGGCGCTTCCTTGGCGCCCTCGGCAACCCCTACAGCGCGGTCGGAGTCGATCCCAACGGACGCTCCGCGATCGACTGGGGCGTCTACGGCGTTCCCGAGACCTTCATCGTCGACCGCGACGGGATCATCCGCCACAAGCATATCGGGCCGATTCTCCCGCACCAGATGGAGGACTTCGTCGCGAAGGTCAGGGCGGCGGAGGAGCCGATCTAGGGATAAGTGCGGAGCGGGCGGCTTCCCCGTTGACTTCCCGTGCGGGGGCTCTATCACTCTCTTCAGCCGTTCGATCCTCGCGGGAGAGATCGGGCTCATGCTCGACGCCGAAGGCGCAACCGCCCCGGAAACGCTCAGGCAAACGGACCGCGAGGAGCTGGCACTCTGGAAAGCGATGGGCCGCGAGGTCCATCCACCGACGGGCGTAACCCTTTCCCGGCAATAGCCGCGATGGGGGAAATCTCTCAGGTCAAGGGACAGAGGGGGCGCATGACGAGGCCTGCAAGGGCGTCGTCGTGGGCGACCGACCCTTTGACCCTGACGAGGATTTCATGGCCGCACCCGGGGAAACCCTGCTCCAGACGCCGCTTCACGCGCAACACGTCGCCGCGGGCGCGCGCATGGTTCCCTTTGGCGGCTACGACATGCCCGTGCAATACCCGACGGGCATCCTCAACGAACATCTCTGGACCCGCGAGAATGCGGGGCTCTTCGACGTCTCGCATATGGGGCAGTGCTGGCTCGTCGGCCCGGATCACGAGACGACGGCGCGGGCGCTCGAGGCGCTTGTTCCTGCCGACATGCTCGGGCTGAAGCACGGCCAGCAGCGCTACACGCAATTGCTCACCGACGAGGGCGGCATCATCGACGACCTGATGGTGACCCGGCCCGCGGATCCCGCGATGGAGGGCAGGCTCTTCCTCATCGTGAATGCCGGCACGAAGGAGGGCGACTACCTCCACATGGCCGCCCGGCTCCCCGGGAACGTGCGCCTTGAACGCGCCGACGACCGCGCCCTCGTCGCCCTTCAGGGCCCGAAGGCCGCGGAGGCGCTCGCCGCGCTCGCTCCGGAGGCCGCCGGGATGACCTTCATGACCGGTCGCTTCATGGAGGTCGCGGGCATCCCCGCCCATGTCAGCCGCTCGGGCTATACCGGCGAGGACGGCTACGAGATCTCCGTTCCCGCCGATCGCGCCGCGGAACTGTGGGAAAGGCTGACAGCGAACGAATCCGTCAAGCCGATCGGGCTCGGCGCGCGCGATTCGCTGCGGCTGGAGGCCGGCTACTGCCTCTATGGCCACGACATCGACACGAATACCTCCCCCGTCGAGGCGGGGCTGAACTGGTCGATCCAGAAGCGCCGGCGCGAGGAAGGCGGCTTTCCCGGATTTGCGCGCATCAAGCGCGAATTGACCGACGGTCCCGGCCGCAAGCGCGTCGGCATCCGCCCCGAGGGCCGCGCCCCCGCACGTGAGGGGACGGTGATCGCCACCCCGGACGGGCGCGAGATCGGCGTCGTGACCTCCGGCGGCTTCGGGCCCAGCGTCCAGGCGCCGGTCGCCATGGGTTATGTCGCGGCGGAATTCGCGGAGGCCGACACGCCGCTGCAGCTCATGGTGCGCGGCAAGGCCCTTCCCGCCCGCGTCGCCCCCCTTCCATTCTCGCCCCATCGCTACAAGCGCTAGAGCCGTCCCAGGAGACCTGCCATGTCCACGACCCGCTACACAAAGGACCACGAATATATCCGCGTCGACGGCGATACCGGCGTGGTCGGCATCACCGATTACGCCCAGAGCCAGCTCGGCGACGTCGTCTATGTCGAGCTTCCCGCCGTCGGCAAGGCTGTCGAGAAGGGCGGCGAGGCCGCGGTCGTCGAGAGCGTGAAGGCGGCGAGCGAGGTCTACGCCCCGGTTTCCGGCGAGGTGGTCGAGGTCAACGGCGATCTCGAGGGTGCGCCTGCCACGATCAACGAGGATCCCTCCGGCAAGGGCTGGTTCATGAAGATCAGGCTCAAGGACGCCTCCGAGCTCGACGCGCTGATGAGCCAGGAAGACTACGACGCCTATGTGAAGTCGATTTCCTGAGGGGGCGGCCTCGTGCAGCCCGCGTCCACGGTCGTGTCATCCCCGGCGGCGCGCAGCGCCGGGAAGGGGATCCGGCCGTGAGGTGGAGGCAGGCTTTGCGCTGGCAGCTTGCATAACAGTCACGGCTGGATCCCCTTCCCTTCTGCCGCTTGCGCGGCTCCAGCCGGGGATGACACGGAACGGATTGACACTGCTTTGAGCGAGGCTCTGGAGAAAACCATGCGTTACCTGCCCCTGTCCCCGGACGATCGCGCCGAGATGCTGGCGAAGATCGGCGTCGGGCATATCGACGATCTGTTCGCCGACGTTCCCGGGAGCGCCCTCCTGACCGAGCCGCTGGATCTTCCCCGCCGCAAGGGCGAGCTGGAGGTGGAGCGCATTCTCGGCCGCATGGCGGGCAGGAGCGTTCCGGCCTCGTCCGTCCCGTTCTTCTGCGGCGCGGGCGCCTACAAGCACCACGTCCCGGCGACGGTCGACCACGTGATCCAGCGCTCGGAGTTTCTCACGAGCTACACGCCCTACCAGCCGGAAATCGCGCAGGGCACGCTGCAATATCTCTTCGAGTTCCAGACCCAGGTCGCGGCGCTGACGGGAATGGATGTCGCCAACGCCTCGATGTATGACGGCTCGACCGGAACGGGCGAGGCGGTGCTGATGGCCCACCGGGTCACGAAGCGCCGCAAGGCGGTGCTCTCGGGCGGGCTGCATCCGCATTACGCCGATGTCGTCAGGACGCTCTCGCACATGTCGGGAGACGCGGTCACCGCTCTTCCCGCCGATCCGCGCGCGGAAGAGGATATTCTGGCCGCGATCGACGGCGAGACCTCCTGCGTCGTGGTGCAGAGCCCCGACGTGTTCGGCAATCTCCGCGACCTGACGAAGATCGCGGAGAAGGCGCACGAGAACGGCGCGCTGCTGATCGCCGTCTTCACGGAGGTGATGTCGCTCGGCCTCGTCACCCCGCCCGGCGAGATGGGGGCGGATATCGTCGTGGGCGAGGGCCAGTCGATCGGCAACGCGCTCAATTTCGGCGGCCCCTATGTCGGGCTCTTCGCCGCGAAGCAGAAATACGTGCGCCAGATGCCGGGCCGGCTCTGCGGCGAGACGGTCGACGCCGACGGCAAGCGCGGCTTCGTCCTGACGCTCTCGACCCGCGAGCAGCATATCCGCCGCGACAAGGCGACCTCGAACATCTGCACCAATTCGGGCCTGTGCTGCCTCGCCTTCACCATCCACATGACCCTGCTCGGCCAGACGGGCCTCCAGCGCGTGGCGCGGATCAACCACGCCAACGCCGTGAAGCTCAGCGAACGGCTGGCTTCCGTGAAGGGGGTGGACGTGCTGAACGAGACCTTCTTCAACGAGTTCACGGTGAAGCTCGCGAAACCCGCCGCCGAGGTGGTCGAGGCGCTCGCCGCCAGGGGCGTGCTCGGCGGCGTCCCCTTCTCGCGCCTGGCTCCGGAAGCGGGGCTCGACGACCTGCTGCTGGTGGCCTCGACCGAGGTGAACACCGACGAGGATCGCGAGACGCTGGCGCAGGCGCTGGAAGAGGTGCTCGGGTGATGAGGCGATCGCTTGCCGCAACGGACATGGCACAGCGGCCAAGGCCGACGAAGCGCGCTTCCCCTCCCCCCGCCTGCGGCGGGGAGGGGCCAGGGGTGGGGGGCGTTGATGGAGCTGGAACGGCTTCAGAACCTTTCCGCCCGTTGTCCCGGCGGGTCTTTCGATCGACGCCTCGCTCAATCCTGTGCACCCCCCCACCCCGGCCCTCCCCGCCGCAAGCGGGGGGAGGGGGAAGAGTGGCGGCGTCGTTGAGCGTCCGATGCAACAATCTTCAAAACAATCACTCCACCAACGGAGCCCCCACATGCTGAACCGCCAGGGACGTCCCACTACAACGGGCGAGGCCACGAGCGACGCTCATGCGACCTTCACCGGCAACCGCGCCCTCCAGCAGGAAGAGGCGCTGATCTTCGAATCGGGGCGCTACGAGACGACAGGCGTCGATTTCGACGAGCCGGAGGGCTTCACGCCGCGCCTCGGCAATCTGGAGCGCAAGGGCGAGATCGGCCTGCCCGGGCTCTCGGAGCCCGAGACGATGCGCCATTACGTGCGGCTGTCGCAAAAGAACTACGGGATCGACACGGGCCTCTTCCCGCTCGGCTCCTGCACGATGAAGCACAATGCGCGGCTCAATGAGCGCATGGCGCGGCTTCCGGGCTTCTCCGACGTGCACCCGCTCCAGCCGGTCTCGACCGTGCAGGGCGCGCTCGAACTGATGGACGAACTCGCCCGCTATCTCGTCACGCTGACGGGCATGACCAGCGTCGCGCTCTCGCCGAAGGCAGGCGCACATGGCGAACTCTGCGGCATGATGGCGATCAAGGCCGCGATCGACGCCAAGGGCGAGGGCGCGACCCGCAAGGTCGTGCTGGTGCCGGAATCGGCGCACGGCACCAACCCGGCGACCGCCGCGCTGATCGGCTTCCAGGTGAAGTCCGTGCCGGCGCGCGAGGACGGCTGGGTGCATGTCGAGGACGTCAAGGCGCTGATCGGGCCGGACGTGGCGGCGATCATGCTGACCAACCCGAACACCTGCGGCCTGTTCGAGCCGCAGATCGTCGAGATCGCGAAGGCGCTGCACGACGCGGGCGCCTATTTCTACTGCGACGGGGCGAACTTCAACGCCATCGTCGGCAAGGCGCGGCCGGGCGATCTCGGCGTCGACGCCATGCACATCAACCTGCACAAGACCTTCTCGACGCCCCATGGCGGCGGCGGTCCGGGCTCGGGGCCGGTGGTGCTCTCGCAGCGCCTCGCGCCCTACGCGCCGGTGCCCTTCGTCACGCCGGGGGAGGATGGTCTGACCCTCGTCGAGCACGGGAAGGACGCGGGCGAGGAGCCCTTCGGGCGCATCACCGCCTTCCACGGCCAGATGGGCATGTATGTGCGCGCGCTCTCCTACATGCTCTCGCACGGCTCGGACGGGATGAAGCAGGCCTCAGAGGACGCGGTCCTCAACGCCAACTACATCCGCGCCGGCTTGCGCGACCTGATGAGCCAGCCCTTCGGCGACAAGCCCTGCATGCACGAGGCCCTGTTCGACGACGAATGGCTCAAGGGCACGGGCGTCACCACCCTCGACTTCGCCAAGGCGATGATCGACGAGGGCTACCACCCGATGACGATGTATTTCCCCCTCGTGGTGCACGGGGCGATGCTGATCGAGCCGACGGAATCCGAGTCCAAGTCCTCCCTCGATCTCTTCATCGCGGCTTTGCGAGACCTCGCCATCACGGCGAAGAAGGGGGAGACGGAGCGGTTCACGGGCGCGCCCTTCCATGCCCCGCGCCGTCGCCTCGACGAGACCCGCGCGGCCCGCCAGCCGGTCCTGAAATGGACGCCCCCGAGGCCCATGGCCGAAGCGGCGGAGTGACAAAAGAAAAGGGGAGCGGCCGCCGCTCCCCCTCTCGCCTTCCGGGCGCTCCGGGCCTTACTTGATCCGCTCGAGGATCGAGACGTAGTTGGCGACCGCCGCGCCGCCCATGTTGAAGATGCCGCCAAGCTTCGCGTCCTTCACCTGGATGCCCCCGGCCTCGCCGGTGAGCTGCATCGCCGAGAGCACGTGCATCGAGACGCCGGTCGCGCCGATCGGGTGCCCCTTCGACTTGAGCCCGCCCGAGGGATTGACCGGAAGCTTGCCGTCCTTCTGCGTCCAGCCCTCCATGATGGCGCGAGCGCCCTCGCCTTCTTTGGTCAGGCCCATGGCCTCGTATTCGATGAGTTCCGCGATCGTGAAGCAGTCATGGGTCTCGACGAAGGAGAGGTCGTCGAGGGTCACCCCCGCATCGCCCAGCGCGCTCTTCCAGGCGGCGGCGCAGCCCTCGAACTTCAGGATGTCGCGCCTCGACATGGGCAGGAAATCCTGCTTGTGCGCCATGGCGCGGAAGGCCACGGCGCGCTTCATGCGCAGGCCCGTCTCGACATCGGTGATCACGAGCGCGGCGGCCCCGTCCGAGACGAGCGAGCAATCCGTGCGCTTGAGGGGACCGGCGACGAAGGGGTTTTTCTCCGATTCCTGCCGGCAGAACTCGAAGCCGAGATCCTTGCGCATCTGGGCATAGGGGTTCGACACGCCGTTCGCGTGGTTCTTGGCCGCGATCATCGCCAGCGCGTCGGACTGGTCTCCGTGCCGCTGGAAATAGGCGCCCGCGATCTGCCCGAAGACTCCGGCGAAGCCGCCCGCGACGTCGCTGTCCTCCTTGAGATAGGAAGCGCGCAGGAGGTTTCTCCCGATCTCCGGCCCCGGCGTCGTCGTCATCTGCTCGACGCCCACCACGAGGACGATCTTCGCCCGGCGCGCCTCGATCGTCTTGACCGCCTGCTGCACGGCGGCGGAGCCGGTGGCGCAGGCATTCTCCACGCGTGTCGCGGGCTTGAAGCGGAGGCGGTCATCGGCCTGGAGCACCAGCGCGGCGGTGAAGTCCTGGGCGCTGAAGCCCGCGTTGAAATGGCCGAGCACGATCTCGTCGACGTCGCTCGCCTCGATCCCGGCGTCGTCGAGCGCCTCGCGGGCGGCGCGCACGATGAGGCTCTCGACGGTCTCGGTATCATGCTTTCCGAACGGCGTATGGGCCCAGCCCACAATGGTGGCGGTCATGGAAACAGATCCTCCTGGCTTGTTTGGGCCCAATGTGGCCCCGCGCGGCTGTAACGGCAAGCCGCCGCGCCAATCATCCGCGCCGCAGCATCGAGCCGAGAGGAACCACGGGACCGGCAATGCCCGCCTCGCGGGCGGCATCCTCGCCGAGCGGCGTGGTGATCAGCCTCGTCCCGCGCCCGAGGACCGCGCCGTCCTTCATGATCGCCTCGCCGGCGACGAAAGCCATGCGGGGCCGCCCGCGCTCCAGGTCGAGGACGGTGATGTCCGCATCCGCTCCAACCCCGAGATGTCCCTTGTTCGCGAGGCCGAGGGCGCGGGCGGGAGCCACGCTCGACTTCTCGACGAAATCCGCCAGCGTCCAGGCTTCGAGCCGCACCAGCGCCAGCCCCATCTCGACGATGACGTTGCGCGGGATGCCGCCGCCATCGGTGGCGAGCGCATCCACGATGAAGCGGCCCTTCTCGTCCTTCGCCGTCGCGAGGCGCAGTCGCGGCTCGCTCGGATTGGCCATGAAGCTCACGCCGAGCTCGGTGTTGCGCGCCCGCCAGGCCTCCACCGCCTTCGCCCCCGTCGCGAGGATAACGGTGTCGTTCGTCTCCTCGTTGAGAAGCGCCCAGCCTGCCTCGATCGCCTCGGCGAGCCCCTGCTCGGTGGGGGCGAAACCGCCGATCTTCAGCCATGTGCGCGTCTGCATGCTCTCGGGCGCGCCGTCGCTGCACTTGGCGCTCGTGGCGTTGATCGGCGAGAGGTAGGATTCGGAGACGAGGTTGGGATGGGCCTGCAGGGCCGCGAGCGCCTCCTCGCCCTCCGTCATGGCCGCGCGCACCAGCCCGCGCGTGTAGCTGTTGATATGCGCCATGTGGAGCGGAAGGCCGGCGGCGAGCTCGCAGGCCTCGAGCATGCCGTCGATATGCGATCCCGATGCGAGCGTTCCCGCATGGAAGGCGATATAGGCTCCCTCCTCCGCCGCGACAGCGATGGCGCGGGCGGCGGCGTCGGGCGTCATCGGGAAATGACCGCCCAGAAGCTTCAGCCCGATCGCGCCGGCCTTCAGGCTGCGCATCAGGAGATCGCGCAGTTCCGCTTCGCCGGGATCGGTCGTCGCCACCGTATGGCCGGGGCGGATGTAGTTGATGCAGGCGAGGTTGAGCCCCGCCCCGTGATCGCGGGCGAGGGCGACGACGCCCTCGATCGGTCCCGCCATGTCGAGGGCGGTGGTGACGCCCGCGAGGGCGAGCATCCGGTGGCCGACGCGCCCCCCGAGCCAGGGCGAGACATGCACGTGCATGTCGATGATCCCGGGCACGGCCGCGAGACCCGACAGATCCTCCTCGCGGTCGGCCGGCGCGCCAATCTCCCCGGCGATGGCGGCGACGCGCCCGCCCGTCACTGCGATGTCGCGGATCCCGTCGATCCCGTTCTGCGCATCGATGACCCGCGCGCCGCGCAGGATGAGATCGAACCGTTCCGCCATGGCGATGTCCCCCGAGCCTGATGGTCCGCCGATTGTCCGCTTTCGCGGGAACGGGACCATTCGCAAAACCGAACAGCGCATAGCGCAAAACCGCGTTTTGCCGCACGCCGAGGCTTTCCCCATGATCCTCCCGCGCCTTGTCCGGCGCGGGAGGGCGGCTCGATGACGATGGCGACGATGCAGGCGATGATGCGGCGCGACTTCAATCAGGGGCGGTCCGCCGTCTATGCGGAGAACGGCGCGGCGGCGACGGCTCATCCCATGGCGAGCCTCGCGGCCCTCGACGTGCTGCGCGCGGGCGGGAACGCCGTCGACGCCGCCATTGCGGCCATCGCGCTCCTGTGCGTGATCGAGCCGCAGGCGACGGGGATCGGCGGGGATTGCTTCGTGCTGCTCTCGAAGAATGGCGCCGCGCCGATCGGCCTCAACGGCTCGGGGCGGGCTCCCGCCGCCGCGACGCTTGACGCCTTCCGCGACCAGGGCGTGAAGGAGATCCAGGTCGAGTCCCCGCAAGCCGTGACCATCCCCGGCGCGATCGACGCCTGGTGCCGGCTGCTCGAGGATCACGGCACGAAATCCATCGACGAACTGCTCCAGCCGGCGATCCGCGCGGCCTCGGAGGGCTACGTCGTCACGCCCCGCGTCGCCGCCGACTGGAAGCGCCTCGCGGGAAAGCTCGCACGCGACCCGCACACGAAGGGGCGATACCTGCCGGCGGGCCGGCCGCCCGTGGCGGGCGAACGCATCGCGCTTCCCGAGCTCGCGGAGACGCTGCGGCGCATCGGCAGGGAGGGGCGGGACGGGTTCTATCGCGGCCCGGTAGCCGAGGATATCGTGTCCCGGCTGCGGGAGCTCGGCGGTCTCCACACCCTCGACGATTTCGCCCGGAACGCGCCGGATTACGTCACGCCGCTATCCAGCCGCTACCGCGGCTACGACATCTACGAGATCCCGCCGAACGGCCAGGGAATCACCGCGCAGGTGATCCTCAACGTGCTCGCCGGCTACGATTACGGGGCGGACCTCTACAGCGAGGCGGATTGCATCCACCTGATGGCGGAAGCCGCCAAGGCCGCCTATGCGCGGCGCGACGCGCTGCTCGGTGATCCGGACTTCTCAGATATCCCCGTCGCGCAACTGCTTTCGGCGGCAGAGGCGGAGGCGATCCGGGCGACGATCAGCCTCGACGCGGCGGGCGAACCGGCGGTCGGGGAGCGCTTCGAGCACACCGACACCACCTATCTCACCGTGGTCGACCGCGACCGCAACGCCGTCTCCTTCATCAATTCCCTGTTCTCGGGCTTCGGAACGGGGATCATGGGGCCCAGGAGCGGGGTCCTCCTGCAGAATCGCGGCTCGAGCTTCCGGATGATCGAGGGCCATCCCAACATGATCGGACCGAGGAAGCGCCCGATGCATACGATCATTCCCGGCATGCTTGGACGCGACGGCCGCGCCGTGATGCCCTTCGGCGTGATGGGCGGTCATTTCCAGCCGGTCGGCCACGCCCTGCTCGTCACCGGGATGCTCGACCGCGGGCTCGATCCGCAGGATGCGATCGCCGCCCCCCGATCGTTCGCCCATGAGGGGGAATTGCGGCTCGAGCCGACGATCCCCGAGGAAGTCGCCGAGGATCTCCGCGAGCGCGGGCACAAGGTCCTGCGGACAGCCGAGCCCCTGGGCGGCGGACAGGCGATCTGGATCGATGACGCGCGCGGCGTGCTGGTCGCCGGCTCCGATCCGCGCAAGGATGGCTGCGCCATGGGCTATTGAGAGGGACGATGGGGGAGAGGCGCACCATCCTGATCACCGGCGCGTCGAGCGGGATCGGCGCGGAAACGGCGCGCCTGCTGGCGGGGAAGAACGTGCGGCTCCACCTCCTCGCCCGGGCGCGCGACGAAGCCGGACGCGCGCGGCTCGAGGCGGTCGCCGCCTCCTGCCGGTCGCGCGGCGCGGAGACCAAGACGATCGCCCTCGACCTCGAGGACCCCTCGGCGTTCGCGGGCCTTGCCGAGCGCGTCGGCCCGCGCCTCGACGGCCTCGTCAGCAATGCCGGCCATGCCGTGAAGCGCCCCCTCGCCGAGATCGGCGCCGACACGCTGGCCCGCTCCTTCGCCCTCGCGGCGGGCGCCTTCCACGGGCTTCTCGCCGCCCTCCTCCCTGCGCTCGACGCCGCGGGCGGCGCGAGCGTCGTTGCTGTCTCGTCATTCGTCGCCCATCGCCACCGCGCCGACGCGCCCTTCGGGGCGACGGCGGCGGGCAAGGCGGCGCTCGAGGCGCTCGTCAGGAGCGCGGCGGCGGAATATGCGCCACGGGGCATCCGCGTGAACGCCGTCGCTCCGGGCTTCGTGGAGAAGGACGATCCGGCCCGATCGGCTCTGAGCGGGGAGGCCTGGCGGCAAGCCGTGGCGCAGATCCCGATCGGCCGGCTCGGCAAGCCGCGCGACATCGCGGAGGTGATCGCCTTCCTGCTCGATGAACGGGCAGGCTACGTGACGGGGCAGGTCGTGAAGGTCGATGGTGGCCTGACGCTTGGGTGACAGACGGATGATGCCGAATTCATCCGGAAAAACATGAGCAAAACCTGCGCATAAACGAGAAGAGCGCCGCTGTGAGAGCGCAAATTATCGGCAACTGCATGTTATGCGGGCATGCAAAATCGCGTCCAACGATACGCGAAGGCCGATTATGAAACAGTGTAAATCCATTTTCTGGGCAAGCCAAGCCCTCTTACTTACCCAACCGTACATACGACAATTTCAACTCAATTCTCCTTGCACGCGAGCACTACGGGGCTATCGTCACGGCAACAAGAAAAACCGCTGAAATTTCCGTCAGTAAAACACACAGGGGAACCATGATGGGAAAAATCGCCTCGCCTGCTAAGGCATCACTGCTAAAAGGCTCACTCTTGGGAATCGCTTCGGCGATGCTTCTCGCCGGCACGGCCATGACGCCCGCCTCTGCGGAAACCGTGCTCCGCGCGACAATGCATGCCGATGTCCGCACCCTTGATCCGCACTGGACGACGCAGACCATCGCCGGCATCCACGGCATGCTCGTCTACGACACCCTCTTCGGCGTCGACGACGACGGCACGCCGCACCCGCAGATGGTCGGCGACTACAGCGTCACCGAGGACGGGCTCGAATATTCCTTCACGCTGCGAGACGGGCTGAAGTTCCACGACGGGAGCGACGTCACCACCGCGGACGTCATCGCCTCGCTGAAGCGCTGGGGTGCGAAGGACCAGGCGGCCCGAGCCATGTTCGCCTATGTCGATTCGCTGGAAGCGGTCGACGACAAGACCTTCACGATGAAGCTGTCCGCGCCCTACGGCCTCGTGCTCGACACGCTCGGCAAGACCGGCACCATGGTGCCGATCATCATGCGCGAATCCGACGCCTCCACCTCGGGCGACGAACAGGTCACCGAGGCCGTCGGCTCCGGCCCGTTCATGATGGTGAAGGAGGAATGGGTCCCGGGCTCGAAGACGGTCTACGTCAAGAACCCGAACTACGTTCCCCGCGAGGGCGAGCCCTCCGGCTTCTCCGGCGCCAAGATCCCGAAGGTCGACAAGATCGAGCTGGTCTGGATCGACGATTCCCAGACCCGCATGCAGGCCCTGATCGCCGGCGAGATCGACCTGCTCGAGCAGCCCGCCGTGGACTTCGTGCCGATCCTGGAGAGCGACCCCAATATCGAGGTCATCCGCACCGGCGCGGTCGATAGCCACTGGGGAACGATCCGCATCAACCATCTCCATCCCCCCTTCGACAAGCCGGAGATGCGCCAGGCGCTCTACCACCTCGTCAACCAGGAAGACTACCTCCAGACGATCGTCGGCAATCCGGACTACTACCGGACCTGCTACAGCTACATCACCTGCGGCACGACCTACGAGGACGAGACCGGCAAGGAGGTCATTTCGGATTACGATCCGAAGAAGGCCTACGAGATGATGAAGGCGGCGGGATACAACGACGAGCCCATCTACGTGCTCGCCGCGACAGACCACCATACCATCACCCCCGCCGCGCAGGTGCTCCTCAACGCGATGCGTGAAGCCGGCATCAACGTGAACGCCGTCTCGATCGACTGGGGTTCAGTGGTCGCACGCCGCTCCAACCGGGAGAAGCCGGAGGATGGCGGCTGGAACATCTTCGTGACGACCTCCTCGGGCACGACCGCCCTCAACCCGGCCCTGAACACGTGGCTCGGCGCGGGCTGCGAGGGCGCGAATGTCGGCTGGCCCTGCGACGAGGAACTCGAGAAGCTGCGCGGCGAATTCGCCTTCGCGCGGACCGTCGAGGAGCGCAAGGAAGTCGCCCGGAAGATCCAGGAGCGGGCGACCTACGTGGTCCCGTATATCAGCTTCGGCCAGTGGACGCAGCCGATGGCGTACCGCTCCGACAAGATCTCGGGAATCGTCCCGGTCACCGGCCTGACGGTGCTCTGGAACATCGAGAAGAGCGAATAACCGCTCCTGACGAAACCTCACCAGCGAAAAGCCGGCGGCTGAGCAATCGGTCGCCGGCATCATCGAGGAACGAGAATGACGGCCTATATCGCCCGTCGGCTGCTGGCCACGATTCCCGTGATGGCCGTAGTCGCGATCTTCGTATTCCTGCTGCTGCGGCTCGCGCCGGGGGATCCGGCCGCGTTGATCGCGGGCGACGACGCCACCTCCGGACAGATCGAGAGCATCCGCCAGCAGCTCGGCCTCAACCTGCCGATCTGGCGTCAGTTCCTCCTGTGGGCGGGAGGCATCCTGCAGGGCGATCTCGGCACCTCGATCTTCTCCAACATGCCCGTGACCACGCTGATCGCGCAGCGCCTGGAACCGACCCTGATGCTGATGGTGGCGACGCTCATCGTCGCCATATCATTCGCCATTCCCCTGGGCGTCATCGCCGCGTGGAAGGCCCGGACGATCGTCGACCGCTTCGTGATGCTGCTCTCCGTGCTCGGCTTCGCGATCCCCGTCTTCCTCGCGGGCTACGTGCTGATGTACGTCTTCTCCATCCAGTTGCGCTGGCTGCCGGTCCAGGGCTACCGCCCGCTCGCGCAGGGCTTCTGGCCGAGCATCCAGAGCCTGATCCTGCCGGCGATCGCGCTCGGCACGACCTATATCGCCCTCATCGCCCGCATCACCCGCGCCTCGATGCTGGAGGTGCTGTCGCAGGATTACATCCGCACCGCGAACGCCAAGGGCCTCGCGACATCCCGCGTCCTGCTGCTGCATGCGCTCAAGAACGCCTCGGTCCCGATCGTGACCGTGATCGGCATCGGCATCGCGCTGCTGATCTCGGGGGTCGTGATCACCGAGACCGTGTTCAACATTCCCGGACTCGGGCGGCTCACGGTCGACGCAGTGCTCAAACGCGACTATCCGATCGTGCAGGGGCTGATCCTCGTCTTCGCCGCGACGAAGGTGATCATCAACCTCCTGATCGACCTCTCCTACGCCTTCCTCGACCCGCGCATCCGGCATTGAGGCGGGGACGATGGCGGCCACGGACATCTATGCGAGGCTCGGCGTGAAGCGGCGCATCAACGCCGCCGGAACGCTGACGCGCCTTGGCGGCGCGCTGATGGCCGCGCCGGTGGTGGAGGCGATGGCCGAAGCCTCCCGCACCTCGGTCGACATCGCCGAACTCCAGGCCTGCGCGAGCGCGCGGATCGCCGAGGCCACGGGAGCGGAGGCCGGGCTCGTGACCAGCGGCGCCGCCGCCGCCCTGACCCTCGCGGCCGCCGCCTGCATGACGCGCTGGGATGTCGGCCGCATGAGCGCCCTTCCCCACGCGGAGGGCTTCGCCCACGAGATCCTCCTGCACAGGTCCCAGCGCACCGGATACTCCCGCGCCTTCGAAGCGGCCGGAGCGCGGCTCGTGGATTTCGGGCATAACGACCGCGCAACGGGAGCAGGCGTGCGGGGCATCGAGCCCTGGGAGATCGAGGCCGCGATCACCGGGCGCACCGCCGCCCTCGCCTTCTCGGCGACGCCCGACAACGCGGCCGACCTCGCGCTTGCCGCGCGCATCTGCGGCGAGAAGGGAATTCCGGTCATCGTCGACGCAGCCGCGCAACTGCCCCCGAAGTCGAATCTGCGCCGTTTTGTCGAACTCGGCGCCGATCTCGTCGCCTTCTCCGGCGGCAAGGCGATCGGGGGACCGCAGGCCTCCGGCATCCTCGCCGGACGCCGCGACCTCGTCGGCGCCGCGCTCGTGCAGCAGATCGACATGGACGTCACCCCGGAATCGTGGGAGCCGCCGGGCCTGATCGACCGCGCCGCGATGGGTGGCGTGCCCCATCACGGGCTGGGGCGCGGCTTCAAGGTCGGGAAGGAGGAGATCGTCGGGCTGATCGTGGCGCTCGAGCGCTTCTGCGCCGCGGACGACAATGCGGCGAATGCGCGTCTCGAGGATCGCCTGCACCGGATCCGCGAGGAGATTGCCGGCTGTCCCGGAATACGCGCCGCGCGGGTAAAGCCCGCCTCCGAGACGGGCCGCGTCCCCGTCATCGAACTCGCCCTCGAAGGAGACGCGCTCGCCTTTTCGCGCGATCTCCAGCGCAACGAGCCGCCGATCCATCTTTCGGAGCGGCACGCCGCCCGCGGCGTCCTCCTGATCGACCCGCAAGCCCTTCAACCAGACGACGACGCGGAGATCTCGAAGGCGATCCGCGCCCTCTCGCGCAAAACGCCTCGAGCAGCGGAATAGCGACCATGCGCATCTTCTCGGCGACCATCGCCACGGAAACGAACACCTTCTCCCCGCTCCCGACGAGCCTGCGGGCCTTCAGGGAAAGCGTCTTCATCCGCCCCGGCGAGCACCCGACCGACGCGCCGCGCATGTGCACCGCGCCGCTCTTCGTGGCGCGCCAGCGGGCGGAGAAGGACGGATTCACGCTGATCGAGGGAAGCTGCTTCGCCGCCTCGCCCTCGGGAACCGTCAACCAGCGCGACTACGAGTTCATGCGCGACGAGGTGCTCGGGCAGCTCAAGGCCGCGATGCCGCTCGATGCGGTTCTGCTCGGACTGCATGGGGCGATGGTCGCCTATGGCTATGACGACGTGGAGGGCGACATCATCGCCCGCACCCGGGAGATCGTCGGCGACAAATGCGTGATCGGCGTCGAGCTCGATCCGCATTGCCATCTCACGCTCAAGCGCGTGAAGCACGCCGACATCATCGTGCTCTACAAGGAGTTCCCCCACACCGATGTGGTCGACCGGGCGGAGGACCTCCTGACGCTCGTACTGCGCACGGTGCGCGGCGAGATCAAGCCGGTCATGTCGATGTACGACTGCCGTCAGATCCAGTCCTATCCGACGCAGTTTCCCCTGATGCGGGCCTTCGTCGACAAGCTGTTCTCGCTCGAGGGCAAGGACGGGATCCTGTCGGTTTCCGCGGGGCATTGCTTCCCCTATGCGGATGTCCCCGAGATGACGGGCCGCATTCTCGTGGTCGCCGACGGCGACAAGGCGAAGGCCGATGCGCTCGCGACGAGCCTCGGGGAGGAATTCGTCTCGATGCGCGGCAAGACGATGCCCGAGTTCTTCACCGTCGAGGAGGGGGTTCGCATCGCCATGGAGGCCCCCGAGGGGCCGATCGTGATCGCGGAGCCGACGGACAATGCGGGCGGCGGCGCGCCCTCCGACAATACGAGCATCCTGCGCGAACTGATCGCCAGGGACGCCCAGTCAGCGGCGCTCGGGCCGATCTGGGATCCCGTCGCCGTGGCCTTGTGCTTCGATGCCGGAGAAGGCGCGCATTTCCCGCTTCGCTTCGGCGGCAAGACGGGCCCAGCATCGGGCGTTCCCGTGGACGCGACCGTCGAGGTGACGAAGCTCGCGCGGGATTGCTGGCAGGATTTCGGCCCCACGAAGGTGCCCCTCGGCGACTGCGCCGCGGTGAAGGTGGGCGGCGTCGAGACGGTGCTGATCTCGAACCGCACCCAGGCGCTCGGCCTCGACCTGTTTCGCAACGTCGGAATCGAGCCGACGCAGCGCAAGATCCTCGTCTGCAAGTCCACGAATCACTTCGCCGCCGCCTTCGGACCGATCGCCAAGCGCGTGATCTACGTGGAATCGGACGCGCCGCTGAAGCGGGACTACCGGAACATGACCTACACCAGGGTGCAGCGCCCGCTCTGGCCGCTCGACGCGGAAACCACGCCCGGCCTGATCTACTGACGCGAACGGCAAACGGAGCACGAAAGCATTGTCCGATATCGCACAACATCTCTCGGAGGCGCCGGTCCGGAAGCCGTCGGCGGTCTGGACCGCGATCCGGCGCAACCCGACCATCTTCATTGGCGCGTCGATCCTCGCGATCCTTGCATTGATGGCGCTCTTCGCGCCGATGATCACGGGCGACCCGCTGCGGATGACGCCGGCGGAGCGCCTGCGCGCCCCGTCGGAAACCTGGTGGTTCGGCACCGACCAGTACGGACGCGACGTCTATTCGCGCACGATCTACGGCGCGCGCGTCTCGCTGACCGTGGGCATATCGGTCGCCCTCGTGGCGAGCTTCATCGGCCTCGTGATCGGCCTCGTCAGCGGCTATTTCCGCCGGGTCGACGCGATCGTGATGCGCATCATGGACGGCATCATGTCGATCCCCTCGATCCTGCTCGCAATCGCGCTGATCACCCTCACGCGTCCGGGACTCGGCATTGTCCTCGTCGCGATCGTGATCCCGGAAGTGCCGCGCATCGTGCGCCTCGTCCGCTCGGTCGTGCTCTCGATCCGCGAGCAGCCCTATGTGGAGAGCGCCATCGCCGGCGGTACGCGGGGATTCAAGCTGCTCTTCAAGCACATCCTCCCGAACACCATGGCGCCGCTCATCGTGCAGGCGACCTATGTCTGCGCCTCGGCGATGCTCGTCGAGGCGAGCCTGAGCTTCCTCGGCGCAGGGGTGCCGCCCGAGATCCCGAGCTGGGGCAACATCATCTCGCAGGGCCGCTCCTTCTTCCAGATCGCGCCCTGGAGCATCCTGATCCCCGGCGCATTCCTGACCGTCACGATCCTGGCGGTGAACCTTCTGGGCGACGGCCTGCGGGACCGTCTGGATCCAAGATTGTCGAGGCGGATGTGAGCATTCTTCAGGTACGCGATCTCAAGACGCAATTCTTCACCCAGGACGGCATCGTTCGCGCCGTCGACGGCGTGTCCTTCGACGTGGGCGTGGGAGAGACGGTGGCCGTCGTCGGCGAATCCGGCTGCGGGAAATCCGTCACGGCCCTCTCGATCCTGCGGCTGATCCAGAAGGAGACGGGGCGCATCGTCGAGGGCTCGATCCTCTTCAACGGCCGCGACCTCACGAAGCTTTCGGAAGAGGAAATGCGCGCGATCCGCGGGCACGAGATCTCCATGATCTTCCAGGAGCCGATGACGAGCCTCAATCCCGTGCTCACCATCGGCACGCAGATCGCCGAGAACGTCGTGCGCCACAAGAACGTTTCCTGGGAGAAGGCCCGCGAGCGGGCCTGCGAAATGCTCGAACTGGTGCGCATCGCCGATCCCCGGCGGCGGCTCGACGAGTATCCGCACCAGCTCTCGGGGGGCATGCGCCAGCGGGTGATGATCGCCATCGCCCTCTCCTGCGACCCGAAGGTTCTCATCGCGGACGAGCCGACCACGGCGCTGGACGTCACCATCCAGGCGCAGATCCTCGATCTCATGCTGGAACTGAAGGAGAAGATCGACGCGGCGATCGTGATGATCACGCATGATCTCGGCGTGGTCGCGGAGACGGCGCAGCGCGTCGTCGTCATGTATGCGGGGCGCAAGGTCGAGGAGGCCACGGTCGAGGACCTCTTCGAGAACCCGATGCATCCCTATACGCGCGGCCTGATGAAGGCGATCCCGCGCCTCGACCTCGACGCCGAGGCCGGCGGCCGGCGCATCCGGCTCCAGGAAATCCCCGGGATGGTCCCGGTGCTGATCGATCCCATCCCCGGCTGCGCCTTCGCCCCGCGCTGCCCCTTCGCCACCGAGCGCTGCCGCATGGAGCGCCCTCCCCTCGTCGAGAACAGCGGAGGCCATTTCGCCGCGTGCTGGGAAGTCGACCGAGTCCGCGAGATTGCCGCATGACCACAACCCCGATCGAAGCACCGAGCCTTGAGGTCACGAACCTCGTCAAGCATTTCCCGATCCTCGGCGGGTTCCTGCAGCGGCAGGTGGGGAGCGTGCGCGCCGTCGACGGCGTCAGCTTCGCCGTGAAGCGCGGGGAGACGCTGGGCGTGGTAGGGGAATCCGGCTGCGGCAAGTCGACGGTCGGCAAGACCGTCCTCAAGCTCCTCGAGCCCAGTTCCGGCGAGATCCGCCTCGGCGGCGTCGACGTGACCAACCTCACGCCAGGCCAGATGTGGGACCACCGCCGCCGCATCCAGACGATCTTCCAGGACCCCTATTCCTCGATGAACCCGCGCCTGACCGCCGGCTCCATCGTGGGCGAGCCGCTCGAGAACTTCGGAATCGCCGGCGGGGCCGAGAAGACCGAGCGCGTGGCGCAGCTCTTCCGCCGCGTCGGGCTGCGGCCGGAGAACATGAAGAAGTACACCCACGAGTTCTCCGGCGGCCAGCGCCAGCGCCTCGGCATCGCCAAGGCGCTCACCGTGAACCCGGACGTGATCGTGGCGGACGAGCCGGTCTCCGCCCTCGACGTCTCGGTCCAGGCGCAGGTGCTCAACCTGATGATCGACCTGCAGGAGGAGTACAAGCTCGCCTATCTCTTCATCAGCCACGATCTCGCCGTGATGCGCCATATCAGCCATCGCATCGCCGTGATGTATCTCGGCCGGATCGTCGAGCTGACGGACAAGCGGACGCTCTTCACCAACCCGCTGCACCCCTACACGGAGGCGCTGCTCTCGGCCGCGCCGATCCCCGATCCGAAGAAGAAGCGCGAGCGCCTGATCATCCAGGGTGACGTTCCAAGCCCCGCGAAGCCGCCGCCGGGCTGCCATTTCCACACCCGCTGCCCCTTCGCGATCTCCGCCTGCCGCGAAATCGACCCGCCGCTCCTGGAGGTGGCGCCCGGCCACCACGTCGCCTGCATCCGCCGCCCGGTGGGGGCGCAGCCCGAGCCGCTTTCCAGGACAAGCTGACGAGCAAGACGAACTGACAACAAGACGAACCTCACGAGAGAAAAGATCATGGCGTCTCTTACCGAACTCTCCGCCGTCGAACTCCGCCGGCGGATCGGCAACAAGGACATCTCCCCCGTCGAATTGCTCGAGGCCTGCATTGAGCGGATCGAGAAGCTCGATTCCGCCGTCAACGCGATTTCCGCCAAGGGCTACAGGCGAGCCCGCGCGGAGGCGAAGGCGGCCGAGAAGGCGGTGCTCGCCGGCGAAGGGCTCGGGCCGCTGCACGGCCTGCCGATTGGCATCAAGGACCTGCAGGACACCGAGGGCCTCCTCACGACCCATGGCTCGCCGCTCTACCGCGACCACGTCCCGAAAGCGGATGCGGCCTCCGTCGCGCTCCTGCGCAAGGCGGGCGCGATCGTGACGGCCAAGACCAACGTTCCGGAATTCGGCGCGGGCGCGAATTCGCGCAATCCCGTCTGGGGCGCGACCGGCAACCCGTTCAATCCCGACCTCAACGCGGGCGGCTCCTCGGGCGGCTCGGCGGCGGCGCTCGCGACCGACATGCTGCCGATCTGCACCGGCTCCGACACGGGCGGATCGCTGCGCATTCCCGCCGGCATCTGCGGCGTCGTCGGCTTCCGCCCCTCCCCGGGCCTCGTTCCGATGGACACGCGCGCTCTCGGCTGGACGCCGATCTCGGTGGTCGGACCGATGGGCCGCGACGTTGCGGATACGCGCCTCGTCTTCGCCAGCCAGATCGGCATGGACGACCGCGAACCCCTCTCATTCCCCCTGGATCCGGCGGCGGTTGCGGCGCATCGGCCCGTCGATCTCGGGCGGCTGCGGGTGGCCTGGACGCCGGATTTCGGCCAGTGCCCGGTGGATGGCGCCATCGCCGAGACCATGCGCCGCCAGATGGGTCGCATGAAGCATCTCTTCGCCGCCTGCGACGAACTCGACTTCGATTTCGGCCCCGCCGACGACATCTTCGACGTGATCCGCGCCCTGAGCTACGTCGCCCGCTACAAGGCGGCCTACGACGAGAACCCGGAGAATCTCGGGCCAAACGTTCGCGCCAATTACGAGATGGCGGCGAAGATGTCCCTGTCCGACGCGGGCTGGGCGCATACGGAGCAGACGCGCCTCTTCCGCCGCTTCCAGGCGCTCTATCGCGACTACGATCTCATCCTGTCGCCGACGACGCCCGTGACGCCCTTCCCGTGGACGCAGCTCTATCTCGCGGAGATGAACGGGGAGAAGCTGCGCAACTACTATCACTGGCTGGCACTGACCTATTTCATCACGCTCGTCACCAATCCCGCCATCTCGATCCCCTGCGGGACGGATCATGCGGGAATGCCCTTCGGGCTGCAGGTGGTCGGCCGGTTCAGGGGCGACGCGGAACTGCTCGACGCGGCCCAGTCCCTGGAGCAGGCCTTCGCCCGCATCGAAGGGCTCGGGCGGCCGCTCCCCGACATCTCGAAGCTCGCGCAACCCCGACCCGAGCTGAAATCCATCGTGACGGCTCCGCCCGTCCTCCAGGATGAAGCCTGAACGAAGAACAGAGGAAACCAGAGAATGACCTACGATCTCGTCCTCACGGGCGGCCGCGTCATCGACCCGTCACAGGGGCTCGACGCGGTGACGAACGTCGCCTTCGAAAACGGCCGCGTCGCGGCGATCGGCGAGGCCGCGGACGCGGCGAAGGCCAGGGACGTCCGCGACGTCTCGGGCCATATCGTCTCCCCCGGCCTGATCGACCTGCACACGCATGTCTACTGGGGCGGCTCCTCGCTCGGCATCGACGCCGAGGAGTTCTGCCGCACCAGCGGCGTGACCACGGCGATCGACACGGGCAGCGCCGGACCGGGCAATTTCATGGGCTTCCGCAAGCACGTGATCGAGCCCTGCCAGGTGCGGATCCTCGCTTATCTGCACGTCTCCTTCGCGGGCATCTACGCCTTCGGCAAGAACGTCATGGTCGGCGAGAGCGAGGAGATGCGCCTCATGGCCCCGATCGACGCGGCGGAGGTCGCGGACGCCAACCGCGACGTCGTGGTCGGCATCAAGGTGCGCGTCGGCCGCCACGCATCGGGGACTTCCGGGATCGCGCCCCTGCACATGGCGCTGCAGGTGGCGGACGCCGTGAACATGCCGCTCATGGCGCATATCGACCATCCGCCGCCGAACTACGAGGATGTCCTCGACCTGCTGCGCCCCGGCGACGTGCTCACGCATTGCTTCCGCCCCTTCCCGAACGCCCCGGTCGACGGGCGCGGCAAGATCAAGGCGGCGGTCCACCGCGCCCGCGAGCGCGGGGTCGTCTTCGACATCGGCCACGGCAAGGGCTCCTTCGCCTTCAAGACGGCGCGGCTCATGCTCGAGCAGGGCTTCGAGCCGGACGTGATCTCCTCGGACGTGCACACGCTGTGCATCGAGGGTCCCGCCTTCGACCAGGTGACGACCCTCTCGAAGTTCCTCTGCCTCGGCATGCCGCTTGACCGCGTCATCGCCGCCTCGACGGTGAACGCGGCGAAAGCGCTCCAGCGCGAGGAACTCGGCAGCCTGAAGGTCGGCTCCGTGGGCGACGCCACGATCCTCTCCGTGCGCGAGGGCGAGTTCGATTATGTCGACGTCAAGGGCGAGCACCTCATCGGCGACAAGCGCATCGTCTCCGACGGCGTCGTCGTGGCGGGCAAATGGTGGCATCCGCAGGCGGCGGACGCGTTCAAGGCGAAGGGAGTCGCGGCATGAGCGCGGCGGAGAATAAACTGGCGGAAATGGGCCTCGCCCTCCCCGCCCTGCCCACGCCGGCCGGCAATTACGTGCCCTACAGGCGCGTCGGCGACATGGTCTATCTGTCCGGACAGGGTCCGCGCAAGCCGGACGGCTCGTCCCATACGGGCAAGGTGGGAAGCGCCGTCAGCCGTGAGGAAGCCTACCAGCACGCGCGCATCGTCGGCCTCCAGCTTCTGGCGGTGGCGAAGGAAGCGGCGGGCGATCTCGACAAGGTCGAGTTCGTGAAGCTGCTCGGCATGGTCAATGCGGAGCCGGACTTCGGAGATCATCCCAAAGTGATCAACGGCTGCTCGGACCTGCTCGTCGAGCTTCTCGGGGACAGGGGCCGCCATGCGCGCTCCGCCGTGGGAATGGGCTCGCTGCCCAACGGCATCACGGTCGAGATCGAGGCGATCATCCGCATCCTCGACTGAGCCGGAAGAGGCAGGAAGAGCGGGAAGAACCCGGGCGATCACGAAGAACTGAACGCAGGAGGGCGCGGGCCAAAGGGCTTTGCGCCCTTCCGCGATTTTCGCCGCACTCGGCTTGGTCGCAGGCGCTCCCGAGGTCGTCGTTCAAGAAAAATGGCTCGCCCTGAATCTCGCACGCGCCAGAATTGCAATTTATCAACTTCTAATCGGCACTATCCCGCCATGACCGTCGCTTCCCGCCTGCCCGCGGCTCCGCCGTCCCCCCACGCCGTCCAGCGCGCCATCGCGACGGCCGCCCTCGGTCTCCTGGCCGGCGGCGCGGCCTTCGTGCTTCTGGAGGCGACCTGGCGGCTCGCGGCCCTCTGGCTCGTCGGCGGGGGACTAGGATTCGCGCTCTACCACGCAACCTTCGGATTCACCGGCGCCTATCGCAACCTCTTCATCCGGGGCAGGAGCGCCCCCGTCCGCGCGCAGATGCTGATGCTCGGCGTCGCCGTCGCGATCTTCTTCCCGCTGCTAGAAGCGGGAAGCTTCCTCGGCAACCCTGTACGCGGTTTCGTCTTTCCGGCGGGGCTTGAGGTGGCGATCGGGGCGTTCCTGTTCGGCATCGGCATGCAACTCGGAGGCGGATGCGCCTCGGGGACGCTCTACGCCTCGGGCGGCGGCGATACGCGCTCGCTGGTGACGCTCGCCTGCTTCGTCGCCGGGATCACGATCGGCGCGTGGGATGTCGAGCGCTGGCAGGGTCTCCCCGCGCTCCCGCCTTTTTCCCTGCCGCAGAGCCTCGGCCTCTGGCCGGCGCTCGCCCTCAATCTCGCTCTCTTCGCCCTGATCGCGCATCTCCTCTCGCGGCGAGAGCGGCGCATCAACGGCGATGTCGAGCCGCTCTTCCGCCGCCCCGGCGCGTCATTCCTGACGGGACCCTGGCCCTTCGCCTGGGCGGCGCTCGCGCTCGCTCTCCTCAACGCCCTCACGCTTGTCCTTGCCGGCCGCCCCTGGGGAATCACCCAGGCCTTCGCCACCTGGGGCTCCCTCGTCGCCGAGAGCGCGGGCATCGCCGACCCTGTATTCTGGACCTACTGGGACGAGCCGACGCGGGTCGGGCTGCTCCATCGCCCGCTCCTCGTCGACGCAACCACGCTGATGAACGTCGGGCTGGTGGCCGGCGCGCTTCTCGCGGCGGCCCTTGCCGGCCGCTTCGCCCCCGACTGGCGCATCGGCCTGCGTCCCCTCCTTGCGGCGATCATCGGCGGGCTGATGCTTGGCTACGGCGCCCGGATGGCGTTCGGCTGCAACATCAGCGCGTTCTTTTCCGGCGTGGCCTCGGGAAGCCTGCATGGCTGGCTCTGGATCGCCATGGCCCTGCCGGGGAACTACGTGGGCGTGAAGCTGCGCCCACTATTCGGCTTGTCCGTCGGGGACCAGACTTAATTACCAATTTTCAACGTATTATTTTTTTTCGCCGCCTTTATTGATGTTGAATATATCTTGTCGTACGATGTGTACGTAAAATTTCTGCAACTGGGGGTATTGAATGTCGGTTCGCTTCATGGCCTTGCGCAGCAGCGCCCTCGCGCTCGCGCTCATGGCGGCGCAATTCTCAACAACGGCCCAGGCGGAGGAGCCGGCGCCGCTGATCGCGCAGGGCTGCGCGGGCTGTCACGGGCAGGCGGGCGTGGGCGAAGGGACCATTCCCCCGATCGCCGGCTTCAACCGCAACCTGTTCATCGCGAACTGGGAGGCATTTCGCGCCGATCAGCGCCCCGTCACCATCATGAGTCGTATCGCGCGGGGCTACAGCGACGCGGAAGTCGCCGAGCTCGCCGACTACTTTTCGTCCCTGCGCTGAGGAACCCGACATGACCACGATCACCCGCCGTCATTTCGGCTCCCTCCTCGCCGGCGCGGCCCTGACCGTCGCCGCTCCCGCCGTCCTGCGCGCCCAGGGCGGACCTAGCCTGGTCGTCATCGGCGGCGGCTTCGGCGGCGCCTCGGCGGCGCGTTATGCCCGCATGGCGTATCCGGACGTCTCCGTCACCCTGATCGAGCCGTACCAGACCTTCGTCACCTGCCCCTACGGGAACCTGATCCTCGGCGGCCGGCGGGAGCTGGCGCAGATCACCCACAGCTATGACGGGCTCAAGGCGCGCGGCGTCGAGGTGGTGCATGCGCGCGCCGAGGGCATCGACGCGACTGCGAAGACCGTGGCCATTTCCGGCGGCTCGACGATCGCCTACGACAAGCTCATCGTCTCTCCCGGCATCGGCATTCGCTGGGGCGCGATCGAGGGCTATGACGAGGCGGCCTCGGAGATCTTCCCCCATGCCTGGATGGGCGGCGACGGGAGCCAGATCACCCTGCTGCGCCGTCAGCTCGAGGCCATGCCGGATGGCGGCGTCGTCGGCCTCGCGATCCCCGGCAATCCCTTCCGCTGCCCGCCCGGCCCCTATGAGCGCATCTCGATGATCGCTCACTACCTCAAGCAGAACAAGCCGCGCTCGAAGATCCTCGCCTTCGACTCGAAGGAAGGGTTCTCGAAGCAGGGGCTGTTCCAGGACGGCTGGGCGGAGCTCTACGGCGACATGATCGAGTGGATTCCCTCGAACCAGGACGGCAGGATCGTGCGCGTGGACCCGGCGAACAAGATTTTCGTCAGCGAGTTCGGCGAAGAGCACAAGGTGGATGTCGGCAACGTGATCCCGCCGCAATTCGCCGCGGCGATCGTGCGCGATGCGGGCCTGGCGAACGAGACGGGCTGGGTTCCAGTGAATTCCTCCACCTTCGAGGCCGAAGCCGCCAGCGACATCCACGTGATCGGCGATGCCAACATCGCCTCGCCGCTGCCGAAATCCGGCTATGTCGCGAATTCGACGTCGAAGACGGCCGTCGCCGCCGCCATCGCCGCCCTGCGCGGAGAGACGCCGCCGGAAAATCCGGTCTATTTCAACACCTGCTACAGCCATGTCGGCCCCGATTACGGCATCTCCGTTGCCGCCATCTTCCGGCCGGGTCCCGACGGCGGATTCGTGGACACACCCGATTCCGGCGGCGTATCCCCGCGCGGCCCGCTCTCCGAACTCGCCCGTCACAGGCGCCTCGAGGCGGACTACGCCGATGCCTGGTACGCCAGCATCACGACCGACATGTTCTCGTAACGGAGATCCGCATGACGCCGCACCGCCGCACGTTCCTGACGTCCGCCGCCTCCCTCGTCACGCTGACGCTGCTGCCCCGGCCCCTTGCCTGGGCGGCGCTCGACGATGAAGTCGCGGCCGCCATACGTGCGGTGGCCGCCGATCGTGAGATCGTGGAGGGCGGCATCGTCCTCGATCTTCCCCGGATCGCGGAGAACGGCGCCTCCGTTCCGATCACGGTCTCCGTCGAGAGCCCGATGACGGCCGAGGAGCATGTCTCGGCGATCCATGTCGTGGCGACGAAGAACCCGTCGCCCGGCGTCGTCACGTTCCGGCTCTCGCCCGCGAACGGCCGCGCCGAGGTATCGACGCGCATCCGCCTCGCGGAGGAGCAGGAGGTTGTCGTCCTCGCCGAATTGTCGGATGGCCGCGTCCTGCGCGCGAGCGCGCAGGTGGCCGTGTCCGTCGGCGGCTGCGCGACCTGAGGAGACCCGAGATGTCGACACCCCGCATTCGCCTTCCCCGCAGCGCCACGAGCGGCGAGGTCATCGAGATCCGCACGCTCATCGACCATCCGATGACGACGGGGATCTCGTCGCCGGCCCCGCGCAACATGCTGGAGAGCCTCGTCGTGGAGATGAACGGCGAGGTCGTCTTCACCCAGGAATTCGACAACGGAACCTCCGAAAATCCCTATGTCGTCTTCTTCGTGCGGGTTCACGAGACGAGCGACTTCCGCTTCGTCTGGTCCCACGAGGACGGCAGCGCCTTCACCGCCGAGGGACGGGTGCAGGTCGGCTGACCGCATCCGCCGCGGCATGCTCAGCGGCTCGCGCCCCGCGCCGTGATGGGCATGATCTCCTCGACGCGCCCGCCGCGAATTCCGACGAAGAAGTCGTGCAGGTTGATCGTCGGATCGCAATGCCCCGGAATGAGCCGGAGCTTCGTCCCGATCGCCAGGGCCGGCGCCTCGGAGGTGAGCTGCATGTTGCCATGCTCGTCAGAGACTCCGATCACCTCGATCCCGGGAAGGCCGTGAACCCAAGGCGGCCCCTTCTCCATCGAGTAGGATTTAAGGCCGGCATCGACGACCGCGCGGTCCGGGGCCGGCCTGCTCATCACCGTGGCGAGGACGAAGAGCGAATGCTCGAAGGTCGCGAAGCGCCCGCCGTCCGCGTCCTCGATCCGGGCGTAGTCGGTATCCATGAAGGCGTATGAGCCGACCTGCAATTCGTTGTAGAGGCCGCTTCCCGCTTCGAACTGGAACGTCCCGGTCCCGGCCCCGCCGACGATGTCGCAGGCGAGGCCGACGCGCTCCAGCGCCGCCAGCGTCTCGCGGACCGCCGCCTGAGCCCCCTCGATGGCCACGCGCCGCTCCTCATGGGTCGGCAGATGCTGGGCACGTCCGTGATACGCCTGTAGGCCGGAGAAGCGGAGCCCCGGCGTCCCCGCGATCTGTTGCGCCAGAGCCGCGGCCGGCGCGCCCGGCGCAATGCCGCAGCGCCTCCCCACCTCGATCTCGACGAGTGCGCCGAGCGTCACGCCCTCCTCCGAGGCGATGCGCCCCGCGATGACAGCCTGGTCCGCGTCGTCGAAGCACAGGGCGATCCTGGCTTCGCGCGCCAGCCGGGCGAGTCGGCGCAGCTTGCTCTCGCCGACGACCTCGTTGCTGACGAGCACGTCCCGCACGCCCGCCGCGACCAGCGCCTCGGCCTCGCCGACCTTCTGCACGCATTGCCCGACGGCGCCGGCGGCGATCTGGCGATGCGCGATCGCGGGGCATTTATGCGTCTTCGTGTGCGGCCGCAGCCGCACCCCCGCGCGGGCGGCGAGATCCGCCATCTTGCCTATGTTGCGCTCGAGCGCGTCGAGATCGACGATCAGGGCGGGGGTGTCCACGTCTTCGAGACGCATGCCGATTTCGGCGGGAGGGGCTTGCACGGGATACCTCGCTTCTGTGTCTTTCATCCGGCCGCCGGAACGGCGTCCTCGGGCAGGTCGTCGAGCGGCCAGATCGGGCGGCGCAGCTTCGCATAGGAGAAGCGGCGGTAGTCGTGGGAACAGAGGGAGCCTGAATCGGCGACGATCACCTTGCGCGAGATCGGCTGGAAGGCGGCGCGGAAATGGTGCGAGCTCTTGACCGCCACGACGCTGCACGTGCGCGGGTCGACGCCCTGGCTGAGGAAGGCCTGGAGATCGGTCGTCTGCATCCGGTTGGTGCAGACGATGACGTCGATGCCTCCGATCCCGAGAACCATGGTCGGCCCCATCGTGATCGGAACGCCCGCCCACATCGGGCCGTCATGGACAAAGCTCCCGTCGCTCAGATGCCGCACGATTCCCTCGCAGGCGATCGGCGCGCCGAAGCGCGGATCCGTGTGGCCGCCGAGATCGACCGAAATCGTCGCCCCGACGCCTGCCGCCTGCCCCTTCATCACGGCGGCGTTGTCGACGATCGCGCAGAAGGCGGCATTTTCGAGCCCTGACGCAATCATGGCCCGCAAAAGGTTCGTCGTGTCCGCATATCCGCCCGCCCCCGGATTGTCGGTGGCGTCCGCGATGACGAGGGGCTTGTCTCCGGGCATGCCCGCAAGCGCTTCCTCCATCGCCTCCCCGAGCGGGACATGCCGCACGCTCGCCTCGCGCCGCGTCTGCCAGATATAGGCGATCATCCCGTCGAGGATCTCGCGCGCCCGCGTCTCGCTGCCGGGGGCGTGGCTGACCGCGACGGAGGGGCCGGCGAAGGGGACATCCGACCAGCCGAAGCCCGCATGGACGCTCACGACATGAATCCCCGGCTCCTGCTCGAAGGTGCGGGCCATGCGCTCGAGTTCAACCATCGGCCCCGATTGGGTGCGCCCGTGATCGCATCCGTCGAGGGCGGGAGGCCGGGCGATTGCGCAGCGCGATGTGATCTCGCCCGCCATTGCGGCCTGCACGAGCCGCGCCGCCTCCCGTCCCCGCTCATACTGGTCGATATGCGGATAGGTGTGGTAGGCGATGATGAAGTTGGCGTTCGCCGCCATCGTGTCACTGACATTCGCGTGGAGATCGAGGGTAAGCGCGATCGGAACGTCGGGGCCAAGCCGCCCGCGCAGTTCGGCGAGAAGCGCGCCTTCGGCGTCGTCCTCCGTTTCCGTCACCATTGCGCCGTGCATGGCGAGGCAGATTCCGTCGACCGGGCCCTCGGACTGGATCGCCTCGAAGACGCTCCGCCGCAGCATGTCCCAGCAGCGCGCCGTCACCTTCCCGGACGGGGTGGCGTTTGCCGCGATTGCCGGGGCGGGTTCCCACCCGTATTCCGCAGCGGCGTCGATGAATCCGCCGAGTTCGGTGCTCGTGTCCTTGAACCGGTCCAGGATCGTTTTCCCCGAGAGGAGGTAGCGGCGCCGATAGGCCTCCTCGTCCGTCGGCAGGATCGAGAACGTGTTTGTCTCGTGCATGATCTGGGCGAAGAGGACGCGTTTCATCGTGAATTTCCCCGGGAAGCTTTCTTTGTAACTTTTTTCGGGACCTCTTCAGGCCTTTTCTCGCCCGCATCCGCCCGATCTGCTCCGGGCGCGTCGGACGGAGCGCGCAACGCATCGTAAGGCCGCGTCCGCGCGCTTGTCACCCGCGGCCTCCGACGGCTTTTGCCAAGCCGCGCAAGGGCATTCGGCGCAGACATTGCCCAATACGAATAACCCCTCCCCGCTTGCGGCGGGGAGGGGAGGGGCGGGGCTGGCTGCTGGCGGCGGGATGCGTCTCCTACCAGGCGCGGCCTTCCGTGGCTGCGAAGTGGCTGAAGTGCTCCTCGGCGGTGATC
>JAWLCY010000014.1:0-91265 GCA_041686895.1 Saliniramus sp.
GGGGGGGGGGGGGGGGGGGGGGGGGGGGGCGTGCAGGAAGAGGCGAGCGGTCGATCGAAGAGCGCGCGGGATCGGCGGCGAGCCCCGCAACAAAGCCGTTCCAGCTCCGCGACCGCCCCCCACCCCTGGCCCCTCCCCGCCGCAAGCGGGGGGAGGGGGATCGGGCTTGATCGGCCCTTGCGGCCTTGCTTTCTGGATCTCGCGCGGGGCGCCTTCCTGCAGGCGACCGGGGGCCAGAAGAGATATGACCGTCAGCCTGAGGGGAGGAAAAGGAACTGAAGCCTCTCATTCCGTCACCTTCTCTCCAACCCGCTCCGCGATTTCCGCGCGCATGCGGCGCACGAGATGCAATTCCGCCTGGAAATCCACGTAATGCGGCAGTTTCAGATGCTCGACGAAGCCCGTGGCCTGGACGTTGTCGGCATGCGAGAGCACGAATTCCTCGTCCTGCGCGGGACCTTTGCGCTCCTCGTCGAGTTCGCCGGCACGCAACGCGCGATCAACCAGCGACATCGACATGGCCTTGCGCTCGCTCTGGCCGAAGACGAGGCCGTAGCCGCGCGTGAATTGCGGCGGAACCTCGGCCGACCCCTTGAACTGGTTCACCATCTGGCATTCGGTGAGCGTCACCGTGCCGAGCGGGACGGGAAAGCCGAGCTCCTCGGGCGTGAACTCCACGTCGCATTCGCCAAGACGCACCTCCCCGACGAAGGGATGGTTGCGCCCGTAGCCGCGTTGCGTCGAGTAGCCGAGCGCGAGCAGGAACCCCTCGTCGCCGCGCGAGAGCGCCTGAAGCCGGAGATCGCGGTCGGCCGGGAAGGAGAGGGGATCGCGGGTGAGATCGCCGACGGGCGCCGCGTCGTCGCGGCTCTCGCGCTCGATCAGGTCCTCGCCGCCGAGGAGATCGGTGACGCGCGGCATTGCTTCCTGGGCGGGATCGGGTGCGGCCTCGGCGGGCGGCGCGACCGTGACGCCGGCGGCGAGGGCGAAATCGATCAGGCGGTGCGTGTAGTCGAAGGTGGGCCCGAGCACCTGCCCGCCGGGGAGATCCTTGTAGGTGGCGGAGACGCGCCGGCGCACATGCATCCTGCCCGTATCGACGGGCTCCGCATAGCCGAAGCGGGCGAGGGTGGTGCGGAAGGCGCGCACGAGGAAGATCGCCTCGATCAGATCGCCGCGCGCCTGCTTGATCGCGAGCGCGGCGAGATCGCGGTCATACAGCGAGCCTTCGGCCATGACGCGGTCGACCGCGATCGTGAGCTGCTGCGCGATCTGCTCCGGTGTGATCTCGGCCACGCCCGGATCGCCGCGCCGTTCATGGGCGAGAAGCGTGTGGGCATTCTCGATGGCGGCCTCGCCGCCCTTCACCGCGACATACATGGCTTCAGCCCTCCGCGAGGATGTCGGTGGAGCGAGGCAGCCCCGCGATGCGACCGGGACTGGTGAGGATGAGGTCAATTCCGCAGGGGAAGAGGGCGCGGTTGGCGCGCCATCGGACGAGGAAATCGGCCGGAAGCGGCGCTGCCGACAGACGCGCCTCAACCGCGATGCCGGGACCCGCGAGGGTCATTCCCCCGGCATCCGAGAGCGTCTCCAGCGCAAGGACGAGCGTCGTCGAGCGATCCGGATATTCCTGCACGCCCTGGGCGAAGTTATCGAGCGCCGGCATGGCCGCCGGGTCGGCGATCAGCGCGAAAGCCGCGTCCTGCGATTCGGAGACGATCCGCGCGCCGGTGTGGAAGCGCAGGTAATCGGCGACGTCCGGCACCGCCGTGAGGCGCGCGTCGAGCCAGAGCGGAGCCTCATGGTCGGCGAGCGTCAGGGCGAGCGCTGCGAGCTCCGCCGTCAGCGGCGCGGGCGGCGCGAGTCTGGCGGGAAGCGCATGGACCGTACCGGGTCGGGCAAGCGCGTCCATCACGGTGCGGAAGACCGCCTGCGCGTCGAGTACCGGATCGGCGAAGCCTGCGGCGAGGGAAGCCTGCATCTCAATCCTCCCCCCGCACCATCGTGAAGAAATTCACCTTCGTCGCCGCCACACGCGCCGCGGAGAGCGCCCTTGCCTTCGAGAGCCGGCGCGCGACGGGCAAAAGCGCCTCCTCGACATACGGACGCTGGCGATCATCCTGCCAGAGCGCGTCGATAATCGCGGCGTTGCGCGCCTTGCCCGCGTCTCGGCCCAGATGCCAGGCGAAGCCCGTCCTGCCGTCCGCCAGGCGGACCGCCGCGCGCGTCACCGTCGCCTCGCCGAGATTGAAGGCGCGCCCGTCTCCGCCGATGCGCCCGCGCAGCATGACGAGCCCCGTATCGGGCCGGCGCAGGTCCTCGACAGGGCCCTCGGGGGCAAGGGTGGACAGGATGACCGCGAGTTCCTCGGGCATCGCTTCGGCGCAGATGCGCATCGCGCCCTGGCGGGCCGTGATCTCGGACGGGTATGGCGAAGATTGCATGATCGGCGCTCATTGATCGGGTTGCGAGGCTGAGGAAAGCGTTGCCCCCGCCTCTGAATTTGTCTAATGCTATAGACAACTCATCAAGCGGGTCAAATGAAGTTTCCATGACAGTGCTGCCTCTGGAAAACGGCTCTTCCGATCCCCTGCTGCGCGGGGAAGGCGTCGCCGCGTGGCGGCAGATCGTGGACGGGATCGAGGCGGATATCGCGGGCGAGCGGCTTTCGCCGGGGGACAGGCTGCCCAGCGAAGCGCAGCTTGCGGCGCGCTTCGGCGTGAATCGCCATACGGTGCGCCGCGCGCTCGGCGTCCTCGCCTCGCGGGGCCTGGTGCGCGCCAGCCAGGGCAGGGGAACCTTCGTCGAGGCGCGGCCCATCGCCTATCCGGTCGGACCGCATATGCGCTTCTCCGAGAATGTGTCGCGGGCGGGGCGCGAGGCCTCGAGCGAACTCATCGCCGCCCGCGAGACGCAGGCCGATAGCTGGGCGGCGGCGCGGCTTGGAATCTCCGTCGGCGCGCCGGTCCTCGTGATCGAGACGCGCAGACGGGCCGACGGCACGCCGATCGCGATCGGCCGCGCCGTGCTTCCCCTGCCGCGCTTCGCCGGTTTCGAGCGCCATTACGAGGCGACCGGCTCGATCACCCGCGCGCTCGCCGCCTGCGGCGTCGGCGATTACAGGCGTCTCTCGACCAAGGTGACGGCGCGGGCGACCGGGCCGGAGGAGGCGGCGCTTCTCGAACTGGCGCCGGGGCGCGTCGTCCTCGTGACGGATGCGGTCAATGTCGATGGCGACGGCAAGCCCGTCCAGGCCTTGTGGAGCCTGTTTCCCGCCGATCGCGTCGAGCTCGTCATCGAGGGCTGATCCGGGGGGCGCCGCCCGATGACGGAAGGAGAGATTCCGCCGCGCCGCGTTCTGCGCTAAGCCTCGCAGGCAGGACCTCGATATCCGGATCCCGAGACAGTGATCGCCTTTCCCCTCGACATCGCCATCGTCGCCCTCGGCGGAGCCCTGGGCGGCGTCGGACGCGTGTGGCTCTCGGAGCGGGTGACCCGTCGGCTTGGCGATCGCTTTCCCTGGGGAACGCTCGTCGTCAATGTCAGCGGCGCGGCCGCGATCGGCCTCATCGCCGGGTGGCTGCACGGGGGCGGCGGGCATGCGGGCGAGGAAGCCGTGTTGCGCCTCGCCCTGATCGCCGGCTTCGTCGGAAGCTACACGACCGTCTCCTCGTTCAGCCTCCAGACGCATGCCCTGATCCGCGCGGGGGACTGGCGGGCCGCCGGGGCGAACGTCGTCGCCTCCGTGGGGCTTTCCCTCGCAGCGGCGGCGGCGGGCTTCCTCCTTGTTTCCCGGCTCGCGGGAGGGGCCCCGTGACTGGCGCGTCCCCAATCCCCTATCTCCCAGTCGCCCTCGGGAGCGCGATCGGGGCGGTGGCGCGCTACGCGGTGTCGCTCGCGATGCTATCCGGGCCGGGATCCGGCCTCCCCTGGGGCACCTTCGCCGTCAATGTCGCCGGATCCTTCCTGATCGGCTTCCTGGCGGCGCTCATGGCGGGTGGGGGGCGCTTTCACGCGAGCGACGCGCGCCGGCAATTCCTGCTCGCCGGGTTCTGCGGGGGCTTCACCACTTTCTCGATCTTCAGCCTCGAACTGCTCTTCTTCATCGTGCAGGACGCGTATCTGTCCGCGTTCGTCTATCTCGGCCTCTCCATCCCCGCCTGGCTCCTCGCCGTCGCGATCGGCTACGGGGCCGGGGAGCGCCTTTCCCGCCGCGCCTGAGGCTGCGCTGCGCAGGCGCATTGCGGAGTCTCGCCCCTTGTAACGTTGGGCCGTGCGGGCCAACCTGCGCCGGAAACCGGCGTCGACGGCCGGATGCGGATCGGGAAACCAGCAAGGGGAGGGCGGCGCGATGAGCCGTGTCATGATCGTTACGGGAGCCAGCCGGGGGATCGGCGCGGCGACGGTGCAACTCGCGGCGAAGGCGGGCTACGCCATCTGCTTCAGCTACGGCGCGGATCAGGAGAGCGCGAAGAAGGTCGTGGCGCAGGCCGAGCAGGCGGGAGCGAAGGTGCTCGCCGTGCAGGCGGACATGGCGACCGAGGAAGGCGTCATGAAGCTCTTCGCGGCCTGCGACGAGGCCTTCGGCAAGCCGGACGTCCTCGTCAACAACGCCGGCATCACCGGCGGGATCAGCCGGCTCGCCGATCTCACGGCGGATGACCTGCGCCGCGTGCTCGACATCAACATCCTCGGCTATTTCATCGCCTCGCGGGAGGCGGTGAGGCGCATGTCGACCGCGCTCGGCGGGAAGGGCGGCGCGATCGTCAACGTCTCGTCCCGAGCCGCCGTCCTCGGCGGACCTGGCGAATTCGTCCATTACGGCGCGAGCAAGGGCGCCACCGACACGCTCACGATCGGGCTCGCGCGCGAGGTGGGCGCGGAGGGTATCCGCGTCAACGCCGTGCGCCCCGGCCTGATCGAGACCGAGATCCACGCCCTCGCGGGCGCGCCGGACCGCGTCCAGCGCCTGATGGGCGGGGTGCCGATGGGACGCTCGGGCAGCGCCGAGGAGGTCGCCCAGACGATCATCTGGCTTGCCTCCGACGGCGCGTCCTATGTCAGCGGCGCGCTGCTCGACGTCTCCGGCGGACGCTAGGCGCTCATCGCGCCGTGTATCCCCCGTCGACGAGGTGGTAGCTGCCCGTGATGAAGCTGGCGCGGTCGGACAGGAGGAAGCAGGTCAGCGCCGCGACTTCCTCCGCCTGGCCGAGCCTGCCCACCGGATGCTGTCCGGCGAGCTGGTCGATCACATCCTGCTCGAGGTTCTTCGTCAGGAGCGGCGTGTCGATGAAAGCGGGGCCGACCGCGTTCACGCGGATATTCTGCTGGGCGTACTCCAGGGCCGCGTTCTTCGTCAGCCCGTTCACCGCGTGCTTGGCGGCGACATAGGCGGAAGCGTTGGCGAAGCCGACGCTGCCGAGGATCGAGCTCATGTTCACGATCGCGCCGCCGCCCGAGGCGAGCATGGCGGCGATCTCGTATTTCATGCCGTAGAACACGCCGTGCAGGTTCACGTCGATGACGTGACGCCAGTCATCGAGTTCGTATTCCGCCGTCGGAACGCTCGGGCCGCCGATACCGGCATTGTTCACGGCCAGATGCAATCCGCCGCCCTTCTCGACGGCGAAGTCGACCATACGCTGTACGGCCGCCGCGTCAGCCACGTCGACTTCAAAGGGGAATGCCTCGCCCCCGTCGCCGCGGATCTCGTCCGACACCTTCTTCGCGGCGTCGGCATCGATATCGGCGACGATCACGATGGCGCCCTCGCGCGCCAGTTCCCGCGCGATCGCCACGCCGATTCCCGATCCGCCGCCCGTCACAAGTCCAGTCCTGTTCGCGAATTCTCCGGCCATCTGATTCCTCCGTCTGGTTGGCGAGGATCCTGCGACGGACGCGTGCCCGCCGCATTGAGATCGCGCAAGGAGACGGGATCAGGGAGGGCGCGGGCGCCTGGCCGCGCAAAAAAAAGCGCGAAGAGACCGCTCTTGAAGGAAAGCGTCGGCTTCGCGCACGCCAACGGAGGGTTAGTCAGGTTGACGTAAGGGAAGCTTAGGGCGCGAACCGTCCGTATGTCGACCCCCGGCGGCGCCCGGGACACATTATTGTGAAGCTTGTCGTCAGGTTTCCGCCTCCTGAAGGCCGGCCGGTTCCCCAGCGGCGACATCAGCGAGGAGCACGCAGGCGACGAGATCCCCCGTCACGTTGACCGCGGTGCGGGACATGTCGAGCAGGCGGTCGACGCCCAGGATGATCACCATGCCCTCGACGGGGATGCCGAAGCCCGCCGCGACGCTCATCAGGATCGCGATGCTAACGCCGGGGGTTCCCGGCGCGCCGATGGAGGAGGCCACTAGCGTACCCGTGATCAGGATGATCTGCGGGAGCGCCAGATCGATCCCGGACATCTGCGCGAGAAAGAGGATTGCGACGGTCTGATAGAGCGCCGTGCCGGCCATGTTCATCGTTGCCCCCAGCGGCACGACGAGGTTGGCGATCGAGGCGGGGACGCCGAGCGTGCGGGCCGTCGTGATCGTCATCGGCATGATCGCGGACGAACTGGAGGTCGAGAAGGCGAGGAGAAGCGTTCCGCCGACATGTCGCACGAAGGCGACGGGGGCGAGACGGCCGACGAGAGCAACGATCGCCAGATACATGGCCATCAGCAGCCCGAGGCCCAGAAGAACCGTGCCGACATAGGCGGACATGCCCGCCACGGTTTCGAGGCCGATGCGCATGACGAGCTGCGCCATCAGGCCGAAGACGGCGACCGGCGCGAGGAACATCGCCCATTTCACGATGATCATCGCGATCGAAAGCAGGGCGTCGAGCAGGCGCAGGAAGGGCGCCACCTTGTCACGGTCAACCTGGAGCGCCGCGATTCCGACAAGGACGGCCAGGATCACCACGGCGAGCATGTCGCCCTGCGCGATGGCGGCGGTCGGATTGGTCGGAAGAATGCCGGCGATGATGTCAGGCGCGCGCGCGGCGTCGAAAGGGGAGGCATCGGCCGCGGCGGGGCTTCGGGAAATCGGGGTGAACGCTCCTGCCATCCCCGCGCCCGGCTCCAGCCATTGCGCGATCCAGACGCCGATCCAGGAGGCAGCCACCGTGGTTGCGAGGATGAAGCCGGCGAGGCGGAGGCCGACGGCCTTGAGCTCGCCCCCCGACCGGGCTCCCGTCAGCCCGCCCACGATCGAGGCGAAGATGAGCGGGACGAGCACCATGGCGATCAGGCCGAGGAAGATCTGCCCCGGCAGCGCGAGCCATTGCCCCAGCAGTTCCGAATGTTCCGGGGAGAGCCAGCCGACATCCGGACCGAGCACGATCCCCGCGGCGAAGCCGAGGGCCATGCCCGCGAGAACCTGGGCCCAGAGCCGGGTGCGGATCCATGGACGCAGTCGGAATCGCTGATGCTGGAGATGGACGCGCGGCGCGTCCGAAAGGTCTGACATGAAGGAGAGTCTCGCGACTTGATGCGGCTGGATCGTGGCGGCGGGCTAGAACATTCGCCAGCAGCGCGCCTTGATCTCGATCAGCGGCGTCGTTTCGCGCAAGCGCGCGATGCCTGATTGCCGCGGGCAATGCCGAGGCGCGGTCGAACGCTCTCCCGGGTTCAGCCTCGGGCCGAAGCCCGCGCCTGGCCTGACGACCGAAGAGGCGCGGTCTCGGCGCAACGGCGCAGGGCGTCGATGCGCCATTGCTGCACCCGCAGTGCCTCGACGAGATGCTCCGAAGGCATGGGCCGCCCGAAGGCGTAGCCCTGAAGGTGATGGCAGCCGAGCTCCCGCAGCAGGGTCGCCTGCTCCATGGTCTCGACCCCCTCGGCGATGATGCCGATCCCGAGCGACTTGCCGATGTCGATGATCGAGCCGACGAGGTGCCGCTGCGCGGCGGATTCCACGATCGGCGCGACGAGCTGGCGGTCGATCTTCAGGCGCGTCGGCTCCAGCTTCATGAGGCTGACGATGGAGGCGTAGCCGGTGCCGAAATCGTCGATCTCGACGTCGATGCCGAGCGCCTTGATGCGGGCGATGTTGCTCGTGATGATCTCGTCGCTCTCGTCGAGAAATATCGACTCGACCAGTTCGAATGCCAGCAGGCCCGGCTCGAAATCGAGCTTGCGCAAGCTGTCGACGAGTTCCTCGTCATGCAGTCGGCGCGAGGAGACATTGACGGAGATCTTGGGGACGTTCAGGCCGAGCCCGGTCCAGCGGCGGTGATCCCGCAAGGTCTGCTCGAGGATCAGGCGGTCGATCGCGGTGACGACATTGAGTTCCTCCGCGATGCGCATGAAGTGATCAGGGGCAAGGATGCCGCGCTCCGGATGACGCCAGCGCGCCAGCGCCTCGACCCCCGTCACGTCGAGCGTGCGCGCGTCGATCTGCGGCTGGTAGAAGGCGATGAACTCGTTGCGCTCGAGCCCGCTGAGGATCTCGTCCGCGATCCGCTTGGTGTGGACGATCTCCGCCTGCAGGGCCTTGGTGAAGAATTCGAACCGGTTGCGGCCTCGGCGCTTGGCCCGGTAGAGGGCGATGTCCGCGTTGATCAGCAGCCGATCGGGCGCGATTTCGGGCGGCCTTTCGATGGCGATGCCGATGCTCACGCCGAAGCGGCATTCATGTCCCTGATAGGCCACCGGGACGCGCATCCGGGTGATGATGCGCTCGGCGAGCGCGGCGAGGTCCTCGCTCGGGCGATCAATGCACAGGACGACGAACTCGTCGCCGCCGATCCGCGCCACGAAGCCTCCCTCACCGGCGCTGTCGCGCAGGATAGCCGCGGCGTGCACCAGCGTCGCGTCACCGGCGGCGTGGCCGAGGGTGTCGTTGATGTGCTTGAACCGGTCGAGATCGATATGGAGCAGGGCCATCGAGGCCTTCGCGGCGGGGACGCGCGAGGCCAGCGTGTCGTCGAGATAGCGGCGGTTCGGCAATCCGGTGAGGGAATCGTGCAGGGCGCTGTATTCAATGGTGGCCTTCGCCGCTTCCAACTCTCCGTTGCGCGCCTCCGCAAGCTCCTTGGCGCGCATCAGGTCCTCGTTCAGGGCGAAGTCGCGGGTCACGTCCCAGTTCACGCCGACGATCTTCACGCCAGTCTCGTCCTCGTAGACGGCACCCATGGCGCGGATACGCCTCACCTCCCCGCTCTCGGTGACGACGCGGAATTCGGAATGGTATCGTCCGCGCGCGGCGATGCAGGCGTCGAACTCCCGCTGCGCCCGGTCGCCATCCTCCGGATGGAGGCATTGCCTCCAGGTCCGTCGATGATGGGCGGAGCTCATCGGAATGCCGTAGAGCTCGTGCATGCGTGCATCCCAGACGAGGCGGCCGGTCTCGATGTCCATTTCCCAGACGCCGATCTCCGAGGTCTTGAGCGCGAGTTCGAGCCGCTGCGACAGCGTCTGGAGCTGCTCCTCGCGCTGCTTCAGCTCGAGCACGTGACGCTGGCGTTCGCCGGCCAGGCGGCCGGCGATGTGGATCGGGACGACGACGAGGATGCCGGCCAGCACGATCATCGCGCGCAGGAAAAGCAGATTGGGCGGATCGGCGCGCCATCCCCCTTTCGGCGTGGCGGCCATCTGCCAGGAGCCGGAGGGGAGGGTGATGTCGAGAAGGACGGGCGCGTCCTCGAACGTGGCCCGGTCCCCGTGGAACAGGGCGCCCGAATTGCCGAGCGCGTCCTTCCCCACGAGGGCGATGTCGAGCTTCTCGCTCGCCGCCTCCAGGCCGCTGTCGTGATAGAGTTTCTCGACATCGACCACAGCGGAAACGATGCCCCAGAACTCGCGCCCGCCGTCCTCCCGGGGCACGAAGACCGGGATGCGGCCGATGAAGCCGTGCCCGCCCTGGACGAGATCGACGGGTCCGGCGAGGACGAGCGAGCCGCTGTCGCGGGCTCGAAGGGCGGCTTCGCGCTGGACGTCGATCTTCCGGTAATCGAGGCCGATGGCGGCTTCGTTGCCGGCAATCGGATGCACCATGCGGATGACCATGTCCGGCGCGCCGGCGATGTTGCGAAGCTGCGTTCCGCTCTCGATCAGGCTCTGGGCAAGGGCCGAGAACCGCTCCTGGTCCATCTCTGGTTCGGTCGCGATGACGCTGACGAGGCCGCGGACGAGCTGGATATTGGCGTTGAGGTGCCCTTCGAGCGAAGCCCTGACGAGTCCCGCATCCGCCTGGACCCTGGCGCGCATGTTCTGTTCGAAGATGCTCCGGTTCTGCCGCTCGGCAAAGACGCCTGCGGCGACGATCACGACGAGCGCGATCAACGCGGAAAGCGTGGCCGGCTGCCGGGCGATGCTTGCCGCCGTCGTACGGATTTTCTGCAGTGACGTCACGGGGGGCGTCCCTCGGCTTTCGTAACGTCAGCTTCGCCTCGAAGGTTTAATTTTGGATTGAACGGCCCCCTGAAACATGGCCGCATGCCCGGATTGCAAGTTATTTGAGCATTTACAGAAGTAACCGGGGCGGCAAAGCATGGAGACGACGCCGGGGGCCCCTGCGAATTCAGGAAGCCCCCGGCAAACCTTACGCCGCGCTGCGTTCCCCCGCCCGTTCGCGCACGAGACGCGCGACGCCGGCGAAGTCGAGCTTGCCGGACCCCAGGATCGGAACCTTGTCGACGACCGCGAGCTCGGCGGGCAGCATCAGCTCGCTCGCTCCTTTTGCCTTGGCGAAGGCCATGAACTCGGCGCGCGTCGCGCCCTGCTGCTGCGTGACCATGACGAGCCGTTCACCCTTGCGGGCGTCGGGCAGCGTCGCGACTGCCGAGGGAGCGTCCGGCCACAACTCGGCGGCAAGCGCCTCGACCGCGGCGAGCGAGACCATTTCCCCGCCGATCTTGGCGAAGCGTTTGGCGCGGCCCTTGATCGCGACGAAGCCAAGCTGGTCGATGGTGACGATGTCGCCCGTGTCGTGCCAGCCGCCTTCCGGGGCTTCCAAAACGCCCGGATTCTCCGCACGCAGGTACCCCATCATGACATTGGGGCCGCGTACGAATAGCCGTCCGCCCTCCTCCACGCCGGGAACCGGGTCGAGCCGCGCCTCCATCCCGGGCAGAATGCGTCCCACCGTGCCGAAGCGGTTGAACATCGGCGTGTTGAGGGCAAGGACGGGCGAGGTCTCGGTGACGCCATAGCCTTCGAGGATGCGCAGGCCGAACTTCTCTGACCAGGCGCGCCGGGTCGCTTCCCGGACCGCCTCCGCCCCCGCGAGCACATAGCGCAGCGAGCGAAAGTCGTAGGGGTGCGCGGCGCGGGCGTAGCCGGAGAGGAAGGTGTCCGTCCCGAACAGGATCGTCGCGTTCACCCCGTAGACCAGTTCCGGGACGATCCGGTAATGCAGCGGGGAGGGGTAGAGATAGACCGGCACGCCCGAGAGCAGCGGCAGGATCAGCCCCGCCGTCAGCCCGAAGGAATGGAAGACGGGCAGCGCGTTGAAAACCTTGTCGCGCCGGCCGAAATCGATGCGAGCCGCCGCCTGCGCCGCATTGGCGAGAATGTTGCGGTTGGACAGGACGACGCCCTTTGGCGCGCCTTCCGACCCCGAGGTGAAGAGGATCGCCGCCGCGTCATCCGGCCCGCGCCGCACGAGCGGCGTTCCCGCCGCGAGCAGGGCGCGGATCTTGTCGGCGGTCGTGATGGCCGCCCGGACGTCCTCGAGATGGATGACGCGCAGCGTCTCGCGGAGGCTCGTCTCCAGCGCCTGGAGCTTCGCCTTCTCGATGAAGGCGCGCGAGGTCAAAATGGTGTCGATCTTCGCCGCCCGGCACGCCGCGAGGACGCTCGCCGCGCCGGCGGTGAAGTTGATCATGGCGGGTACGCGTCCGGCGGATTGCACTGCGAGAAGCGTCACCGCCGCCCCGTTCGCGCTGGGCAGCATCACCCCGATCGCCGCGCCCTCCGGCGCCAGCGGCATGATCTTGCGGCCGAGCGCCGCCGCCCCGACGAGGAGGCGCTTGTAGGTGAGCTTCCCGGTCACCGGGTCCTCGACGGCAACCCGCGAACGGCCCTGCACGCGGGCGGCCTCGATCACCGCCTCGACGACGCTGCGCTCGATATCGGTCGTGCGGAAGACGAGGTCGGACATGATCTGGTAGAGCGCCGCCCCCGCAGCCATGCGCCGCGCCTTGCCCTTCAGTTCGGGATCGACGGCAAGCGGAACCGGTTCGAGCACCGTGACGGTGACCTTCGGCCACCAGCGCCGGCGCACCTGGTCGGGGCCGAGGCGGGAGAAATGCGTCGCTTCGAGCCCGTCGATGCGCACGGGGACGATCATCGCCTGCGACTTGTCCGCGATCAGCCCCGCGCCGTCATAGACCTTCATCAGCGCCCCCGTGACGGTGATCCGGCCCTCGGGGAAGATGATCAGCGTCTCGCCGTTCTTCACCGCGTTGATCAGGGTCCGGGTCGCCAGCGGGCGGGTCGGGTCGAGGGGCATGGCGCGGGTGAGCCTCAGGAAGGGCTTCACCCACCAGCGCTGTGCGATCCCGTGGTCGATGGCGAAGACCGGCTCCTTGTCGAGGAGCGAGAGCGCCAGCGCCCCGTCGAGGAAGGAGACGTGGTTGAGGGCGACGATCGCGTTGGGGCCGGCCTTGGCGATGTTCTCCAGTCCCCTGACCTCGAGCCGGTAGAAGGCGCGGAAGAGGATCGAGAGGAAGTCGCGGAAGGGGCTCGTGGGAAGGAGCGCAAAGATGGCGACGCCCGCGGCGAGGTTGGCGACGCCGAGCGCGGCGAAGAGGGAAGATGCGCCCGCTCCCGCCTGCTGGATCATCGCCACCGCCAGCGCGCCGGCGGTCATGAAGGCGGCCGAGAGGACGTTCACGGCAGCCACGACGCGTGCGCGCCGCTCGGGCTGCGCCCAGGCCTGGAGCGCGGCGAACGCGGGCACGATGAACAGGCCGCCGCCGACGGCGAGGCCGAAGAGGTCGATCGCGACGCGAAGCCCCGTCGGGTCGGCGAGGAATGCTCCCGCGCCGGCAAGCCCGCCGGCGGGCGGCGTTGCGCCCAGCGTGGCGAACGCGAGATCGAGGGCGAAGCCGCCCATCAGGAGCGCCGCGACGGGGGTCGGCAGGAGCACGATGCGGCCGCTCGCGAAGAAGGAGGCGAGGCCGGAGCCGACCGCGATGCCGATGGAGAAGATCGTCAGGCAGGCGGTGACGACGGCTTCGTCGCCGCCGAGCGTTTCCTTGACCAGCGGCGGCAGAAGCGAGAGCGCGACCGCGCCGACGAGCCAGAACCAGCTGACGAAGACGCCCGCGCGCCACAGCCGCGAATCTCCCCGCAGGTCGCGCAGGAGAGCGGTCGTCGAGCGAAGGATGTTCCGCTCGATGCGCAAATCCGGCGCGCCCTGGCCCGTGCGCGGGATCATCAGGCTCGCGCCCCAGGCGACAATCCCCAGGCCGATCAGGAGCGCGGCGAAGGAGGCCGGGTCGCCGCCCTCACGGGCCGCATACCCGCCGACGATGGTTCCCCCGAGGATGGCGAGGAAGGTCGCCGCCTCCACGAGCGCATTGCCCGCCGGCAGTTCCTCGCGGGCCAGATGATCGGGCAGGATGCCGTACTTGATCGGCCCGAACAGCGCCGAGACCACGCCGAAGCCGAACAGGGCGGCGAAGAGGACGGGGATGGAGGCGAACGCGAATCCCGCCGCCGCGATGATTGCGACCCCGATCTCCGCGAGCTTGAGGCGGCGCGCGACGATCGCCTTGTCGTAGCGGTCCGCCAGTTCGCCGCCTAGCGCCGAGAGCAGGAAGAAGGGCGCGATGAAGACCGCCCCCGCCAGCGTTATCAGCGACGCCGATTCCGAGCCGCCGAGCCGGAACAGGATGAGGAAGACCAGCGCGTTCTTGAGGAAGTTGTCGTTGAAGGCCGACAGGAACTGGCACCAGAACAGCGGCGCGAAGCGCCGGGAGGTCATCAGGGAGGCAAACATGCGACAGATCCTTCATGTGCGGCGTCGGCAACCAGCCAACTGCCTTGAACAACGTGACGAAAGGCTTTATGAACGTTGTTCATGCCGTTGTTGCACATTCGTGAACAGCGTTCAAGAGGGTTTTGGCTAATTTTTGGAGTCGGGAAATGTCAGTATCAGACCGACGCGCGCGCCTGCGGGACGATCTGGTCGCGGCGGCCGAAGCGCGGATCGTCGAGGGCGGCCTCGCGGCTCTCAAGGCGCGCGATCTCGCCCGCGAGGTCGGCTGCGCCCTGGGGGCGATCTACAATGTCTTCCCCGATCTCGACGCCCTGATCCTGGCGGCGAACGGGCGCACGCTGTCCGAATTCGAGGCGCATCTCGACGCGACGCTGCCATCGGCGGGGGAGGGAGATCCGGTGGACGAGCTTGTCGGCTTGGCCTGCGCCTATCTCGACTTCGCTCTCGCCCATCGCCGCCGGTGGCAGGCGCTCTTCCAGCACCGCCTCCCGGAGGGTAGCGCGATTCCGGACTGGTACATGGCGCAGCAGGCGGAACTCTTCGCGCGGGTGGAGAAGCCGGTGGCCCGGCTGCGGCCCGATCTCGACGGCGAGGCCTGCGCCTTGCTCGGGCGCAGCGTCTTCTCGGCGACGCATGGCGTCGTGGCGCTGGGGCTCGACGAGAAACTCGCCTCGCTTCCGCCGAACACCCTGCGCGCGCAGCTTGAGATTCTGGTCAGGGCGATCGGGCGCGGCCTTGCGCGGGCATAGCGCCGGGGCGGGATCAGTCCGCTGCCGCCGCGAGGGCGATTGCCGCGCGCCGGAAGACCCGCACGCCCTGGAGCATGTCGTCGATGTCCATGGCCTCGTGCGGATTATGCGAGCCGTTCGCGTTGCGCACGAAGAGCATTCCCGAGCGGATCCCCGCCTGGGAGTAGATCGCGGCGTCGTGCCCTGCGCCGCTGGGAGCGGTCTCGGCGGGCAGCCCTTCTTCCGCGCAGGCCGTCTTCAGCGCCTCGACGATGCTCGCATCGAGGAAGGCTTCCTTGCTGTAGACGGGTTCGTCGAAGACGAAGCGCACCCCGCGCTCCCGCTCGATGATCTCGCACTCGGAGTGGAGCAAGCCCTCGACGGCGCGCAGGGTCGTCGCCTGCTGGCTGCGCGCCTCGAAGCTGAAGCTCGTCTCGCTCGGGATGCGGGTCATCGCGTTGTGGGCGGGATTGGTGTGGAAGATCCCGCAGGTCAGGACGAGGTCGCCGCCGTGCTGCTGGATCACGTTCCAGTGCTCGTCCATGCGGATCAGGAGATCGGCGGTCGCCATGACCGCATCCTTGCGCAGCCATCGGGGAACGGCCCCGGAATGGCCGGCCTCGCCGAAGCAGCGGACCTGGCGATGCCGGATATTGCCGCGAATTCCCGTGACCGCGGCGACGGGCCAGTTTCGGTCGATCAGGAGCGGGCCCTGCTCGATATGAAGTTCGAGGAAGAAGGCGATGTGGTCGCGCTCGACCAGCGGCTCGCCCTTCTCCACGCGCGCCATGTCGATCCCGCATTCCGCCATCGCGTCGCGCAGGGGGCGTCCGTCGAGCGAACTCCTGGCGGCGAGCGCCCTGCCGTCAAGCAGGCCGAACAGCGCCTTCGAGCCCATATAGGGATGGCCGTAGAGCGCGCTCTCCTCGCCGCGCAGGGCGATGACGCGGATCGGGAGCGCCGTCGCCGCGCCTTCGCGCTCCAGCGCGATCAGCGCGAGGAGCGCCGTGACGACTCCCGCGAGCCCGTCATAATTGCCGCCCTGCGGGACGGTGTCCACATGCGAGCCGAGGAGACCGTGACGGGCCTCGACCCGCGAATCGCCGGGGCGCGCGATCATGAGGTTGGCGCCGGCGTCGCGCCAGGTAACGAGGCCGTGCCGCCGCGCGATGCCGTCCAGATAATCGAGCATCGCCGTCTCGGTCGGAGAGAAGGCGGGACGCGAGACGCCTTCGACATCCGGGGACATGCGGCGCGCCTCGTCGAAGATCTCGAGCGCCAGGGCGCGCCCCTCGCCGCCGATGAAGTCGGAGCCGGGCGCCTCGGGGATGGCGGCCTTCGCCTTCGTCAATACGGGGGTCACGCCACGCCCTCCCAGTTCATCGCGCCCCTGTCGCCCGCATCGCCCAGTTGCCCCACGATCTCGCGGATCGAGACCAGGCTCTGTTCCCGGCACCATTGCTCCAGCCCCTCGATGACGGCGAGCATCGCTGTCGGGTTGATGAAGGTCGCCGTCCCCACCTGGACCGCCCGGCAGCCGACGAGCATGTATTCGATGGCGTCCTCGGCGGTCATGATCCCGCCGCAGCCGATCACGGGGATGCTCACCGAACGCGCGCATTGATAGGCCATGCGCAGGATGATCGGCTTCACCGCCGGGCCGGAGAGCCCGCCCATGATCTTGCCGAGGGACGGCTTCCGGGTGCGGATGTCGACGCTCATGGCGAGGATCGTGTTGGCCACCACGATGGCGTTCGCTCCGCCTTCCTCGGCCGCGCGCGCGACCTCCTGGATCTCCCCCGAATTCGGCGTCAGCTTCGCCCAGAGCGGAAGATCGCTTGCCTCGCGCAGCTTCTTCATCACGGCGAGGGTCGGCTCGGGGCGCATGGCGAAGGCTCGCCCGTCATCCTCGATATTGGGGCAGGAGATGTTGACCTCGATGGCGCTCACCCCCGGCACGCTTACCGTGGCGCAGATCTCGGCGAACTGGTCAGGCGTGTTCGCCGAGATCGAGGCGACGAGCGGCGCGCGGAACCGGCGGTAGAGGGGGACGATCTCCTCGACGAAATGTTTCGGCCCCTTCGACGGAATCCCGATCGAATTGAGCATCCCGCCGGAGACCTCCGCCACGCGCGGCGTCGGGTTGCCGATCCGCTTGTCGGCGGTCACCGTCTTGATCACCAGCGCGCCGAGGCGCTCGACATCGATCACGCGGGCGAGTTCGTGGCCGAAGGTGCCGGAAGCCGGCATGACCGGGTTGGCCAGGCGGAGCGCGCCGATATCGACGGAGAGATCTACCATCCCATCGCCTCCGCCAGCGGGAAGACCGGTCCCTCGCAGCAGACTCGGCGATGCGTGATCTCGTTCTCGACCTGGAACGGGCGCACGCAGCAGAAGCACATGCCGAGCCCGCAGGCCATCTGCTGCTCCATCGCCACCTCGCCATGGAGCCCGTACTGCCTGGCGACCGCCTGGGCGAGAAGAAGCAGCCGGTTCGAGCCACAGGTATAGAGCGCCTCCATGCGCCCCTGCGCCCGCAGCCCGTGCAGCAGGTCCTCGACGCGATCGACCTCCGAGGTCATGTCGCTGTCGACCACCGTGATCACCTGCGCCCCGTCCGCGCGCATCTCCGCGACCGACATCAGGTATTCCGGCGCCCGGGCGCTCAGGATCGCGGTGACGGGATGACGCCTTTCGGTCGCAAGCGCGACGAGGGGAGCGAGCGTCGCGAGCCCGACGCCGCGCGCGAGCAGGACGATCGGGGCGCGGTTCAACGGCAGCGAGAAGCCGATCCCGAGCGGCCCGAGCATGTCGAGCCTGTCGCCCTCGCGCAAGGTCGCCATCGCCCGGGTGCCGCTGCCGGTCACCTTGTAGAGGAAGGAGAGCGTCCCCGCCTCGCGGTCGATCCGGTAAATGCTCATCGGCCGGCGGAGGAAGGGCTCGAGCCCGCCCGCATGCGGGCAGAGCAGGTGGAAGAACTGGCCGGCGACGGCTTTCCGCGCCTGGTCGGGGGCGGACACTTCGATCAAGCGATAATCGGCGTTGACCGACTCGTGGCGCAGGATCAGGGCCTTGTGCTCGATGACGTCGAGTGAAGGTTTGTCGGCCCGGTCGGCCATGACTGGGGGAAGCATCGCCGTCTCCTTATCCGAGTATCAGACGCGGCAGGAAGGTCGAGAGGGCGGGGACATAGGTCACCACCATGAGCGTTGCGATGTTGATCAGCACGAAGGGCAAAAGGCCGGAGATCACGAGGCTCACCGGCTTGTTCAGGGTCGAGGCGGCGACGAAGATGTCGAGGCCGAAGGGCGGCGTGATCATGCCGATGCAGATGTTCAGGCAGACGATCAGCCCGAAATGGATGGGATCGATCCCGAAGGCCATCGCCACCGGATAGAAGGCGGGGACGAGCACCAGCAGCGCCGAGTTCGGATCGATGAACATCCCCGCGATCAGGAAGATCACGTTGACGATGACGAGGAAGACGATCCAGTTGGCCTCGATCGCCTCCATGAAGCCGATCACCATGCCCGGCACCTGCGCCAGCGTGATGAAATACGAGACGAGGCTGCCCATGGCGAGCAGGATGAAGATCACCGAGGTCGTGATCGCGGCCTGCCCGGCGATCCGGAACACGTCGCGGGCGCTCATCTCGCGATAGACGAAGCATTCGATGACGATCGCGTAGAGGACGCTGACGGCGGCGGCCTCGGTGGGGGTGAACTTTCCCGTATAGATGCCGCCGAGGATGATCACCGGGAGGCCCAGGGCCCAGACGGCGCGGCCGATGACCTTGAAGCGCTCGCGCCATTTCATTGCGGGCAGGCCGGTGCGGCCCGTCATGATGCTGTCGAACATGACGTAGGCCGCGAAGGCGACCGACAGGAAGATGCCGATCACGAGCCCTCCGGCGAAGAGCCCCGTAATCGAGGTCCCTGTCAGCCAGCCATAGATGATGAGGGTGATCGAGGGCGGGATGAGGAGCGCGGATTCCGCCGAGGAGACGATCAGCCCCAGCGAGAACCTGTCGCGATAGCCGGCCTTCACCAGTTCCGGATACATGATCCGCCCCAGCGCTGCGACCGTCGCCGGCGCCGATCCGGAGACCGAGCCGAAGGCCGCGCTGCCTGCGATCGTCGAATAGGCGATCCCGCCGGGACGGTGCCCGAGGAAGGCCTTGACGAGGTCCGTCAGGTGCCGCGCGATATGGCCGCGCGCCATGATCTCCGCGGCGAAGAGGAAGAAGGGGATGGCAAGCAGGGTCGCATGGTTCACGCCGCCCACGATCCGCTGGCCGATCGCGATGTCGGGAAGGGGAGTGAAGAAGATCTCCTTGATCAGGAGCCCGGGTATCCCCAGCACCAGCAACATCTCGAAGCCGAGAAAGAGCAGGATCAGCGCGAGGGCGGCGACGATCGCGACGAGCATCGGATCAGCCCCTTTCCGCGAGGGCGGTCTCGTCCGCCTGCGTCCAGCGGTCGATCAGCCCGAAGAGGCTCAGTCCGTAGCGAAGGGCCAGCAGGGCGAATCCGATGGGCATCGCGGCGTAGAGAAAGGCGGCGGAAATGCCGAGCGTCGGGCTGCGCTGCCCCGTCGCCGCGACCATCTGCGTGATGTCGAGGCCGATCCACGCGACATAGGCGGCGAAGGCGAGGCCCGTCAGGTCGATCGCGCGGCGCAGCCAGAGTACGATGGCTGGGGGAAAGCGGTCGCGGAACGCGCTCATGGCGATCTGCTTGCCTTGCGTGAGGGCGAGGCCGAGCGCGAGGAACACCATCCAGACCATGAGGTAACGCGCCGCCTCGTCGACGAAGGCGACGTTGCGCGCCTGCGCGGGGACGAATTCGCGCACGGCGATCGCTCCCGTGTAGAGCGCGACCATGAGAAGCATGATTGTCGCGATCAGGAAGAATTCCAGTCGCTCGAGGAATCTCAATGCCGGCTGCACCATCACCTCCCGCACCTCCCGCGAGCGGGAAAAGAAAAGGCCCGGGACGCGGCGGCGAACGCGCGCATCCCGGGCCTGCGACGCATGTTACTCGACGATGCGCTCGTACTCGTTCTCGTAGATCTCCACGAGGCGGTTCGCCGCCGCGCCCGCCTGCGCCACATAGGCGTCGCGGGCGCGCGGATACATCATCTCGCGCAGGGTGGCGCGCTCCTCGTCGGTCAGGTCGCGGACGTTCATCCCGGCGGCCTCAAGGCGCTCGCGGGCCGTCGCCTGCGAGGCTTCCTTGATCTCCTCGACCTTGGGGCGGACCTCGTCGAAGGCTTCGCGGATGACCGTCCGGTATTCCTCCGGCAGCCCGTTCCACCAGGCGGTGTTGAACATCACGATGTCTTCGTTCGCGCCATGCTCGGACACGACCAGGTTTTCCTGCACCTCGTTGTATCGCATGGTCGCGATCGTATCGAGGGCGTTCTCCTGCCCGTCGACGACGCCGGTCTGGAGCGCCGTGTAGAGCTCGCCGAAGGGCAGGGCGATCGCCGAGGCGCCGACCGCCTCGAACTGCGAGATCAGGACGCGGGAATCCATCACGCGGAAGCGCTGGCCCTCGAAGTCGGAGACCTCGCTGAGCGGCTTGTTCGAGGTGAAGCTCTTGCGGCCGTTCGGCCAGATCGCGATGGCGGTGACGCCCACCTCGTCGAAGGTGTCGAGCACCGCCTCCCCGAACTCGCCGGTGCGCAGCTCGTTCGCCTTCTCGCGATCCGCAGGATAGACGAAGGGAACGTCCAGGATCGAGACGGCGGGATTGAAGCCGGAGAGGAAGGCGGCGGGGGAGACCGTGCCCTCGATCACGCCGAGCTGGACGCCCTCGTTCATCTCGCGGGCCTGCCCGAGCTGGCCGGCGGGGAAGAGCTGGAACTCGACATTCCCATCGGTGCGCTCCTTCACCAGTTCGGCGACCATCTCGAGGCCCTGGTGCCTGGCCTGCTGCGCGGATTCGAGATGCCCGATCCGCGCGGTGAATTCCTGGGCGTCCGCGCTTGCGGACATCGCCACCGCCGACGCGCCGATCGCGGCGGCGAAAGCCAGCCCCTTCAGACCGAATTTTGCCATAGGTTCCCCTCCTGCTGTATTCTTTCGAGATTGCAGTGAACTCTGCGTCACCTCAGACTGTCAAGCGTCGATCTCAAAATTTAGACAGTGCGTCGATCATTCGACGATGGCATAGCGGGCGACCAGCGACTCGAGATATTCCGCCCCCTCCGGTCCGCGAAGCGCACGGTCCCAGAGCTGCTGCGCGATTGATTCATGCAGCATGAGCGCTTCCGGCGCGGAGGTTATCAAGGCCGCACCGACGCGCACATTGGGCTGCTCGCCCAGGCGAAACGGGCTGATCGCGAGGACCGAACGATCGCTCTGCCTGAAGATCTGGAAGCTTGTCGCGGGAATCGTCTCGCGCACGATCGCCACCTGCACGCCGATCGGCGGCCGGCGCAGCAGGTCGAGAATGTGGAGGGCCTCCGTCCGCGCCTTGCGCCGACGGTCGGCGATCACTTCCTCGGGAAGATCATGCCGACCGACGAGCCCGTGGAGGAGGAAGCGCTCGATGTCGGCGGAGGAGACGAGGCTCGCGATCAGCGGCCGGCGGCGTCGGTAGGATGCCTTGCGCGCGGCGAGAATGCCCATCAGCGTATCGACCGGGCGAACCGGATCGCCCTCGCCGTCCATCGCCTGCACGTTGCCCTCGAGCAGCACCTCGCGAAGCGTCTCGTCGTAGAGATCGGAGGTGAGCAGATAGGAAATCGGCCCGAACAGGCCGACAATCTGATGGCATTGTTCCTCGAGTTGCCGCATCCGCTCGAAGAAGGCGATTGCGGTGTCAACGTATTCGATTCCGACTCCAAGGAGCGTAGGGAGGGATACTTCAAGCACCTCTGAAATCCGCGCCAGCGTCTCAATTTTTGGAATCTGGCCCTTTTCCGCCCGATAAAGTGCAGCCCGGGAGATGCGCAGCCGCTCGGCAAGTTCCTCCGGCGCGAGCCCGCGACCAAGCCGGAAGGCCTTCAGCCTCTCGCCAATATCGCTTAACCGGATCGTTGCGTCATCCTTCGCCATGGGAAGACGCATTAGCCCAGTTTGAGGAAAACGCAAAAGCGTCGCCGATACCCTCTTCCGGGAGACGCAGCCTGAAGAAGCACCCTGGCGCGAGGAGGCCGCCGGCGCGGCGGGCGCGTCGGCGGCTTCGCGGATACCCGTTCCGGGTCCGGCTCAGGCGACCTTCGCGGTCTTGAGCGGGGGCAGTTCGATATCGACCTCAAGGGTCGAGACCGCGTCGCCGCGGTCCATCTTGACCTGCACCTTGTCGCGGTCCACGGGTACGTGCTTGGCGATGACGGCGAGGATCTCCTCGCGCAGGATCGCCACCAGGTCGGACTGGCCGGAGACGGCGCGCTCGTGCGCGAGCAGCATCTGCAGGCGCTCTCGCGCCACCGGAGCGGTGGTGCGCTTGCTGAAGAGGCTGAACAGGTTCATGCGGCCCTCCTTCCGAAAAGCTTGCCGATGAAGCCCCGGCGGTCACTGGGAACGACCATCGGCACGGTCTCGCCCCGGAGCCTGCGAGCCGCGTCGAGATAGGCCTGGGCGGGGGCGCTCGCCGCGTCGCTCAGGGTGACGGGCGTGCCGAGATTGGAGGCGCGCAGGACGTCGGCGCTCTCGGGGATGATGCCGAGGAGCGGAATGGAAAGGATTTCGAGAACGTCCTCGACCTTGAGCATGTCGCCGCGTTCGGCGCGCGCCGGATCGTAGCGGGTGAGCAGCAGGTGCTTCTCGATCTCTTCGCCGCGCTCCGCCCGCTCGGTCTTCGAATCGAGGAGGCCGATGATGCGGTCCGAATCGCGCACGGACGAGACTTCCGGATTGGTCACGACGACCGCCACGTCCGCATGACGCATGGCCAGCGTCGCGCCCCGCTCGATGCCGGCCGGGCTGTCGCAGATGATCCAGTCGAACTTCTCGCGAAGTTCGTTCATCACCCGCTCGACGCCCTCCGCGGTGAGGTTGTCCTTGTCGCGGGTCTGGGAGGCCGGGAGCAGCGAGAGCGTTTCGCAGCGCTTGTCGCGGATCAGCGCCTGCGGGAGCTTCGCGTCGCCCTGCACGACGTTGATGAGGTCATAGACGACCCGGCGCTCGGCCCCCATGACGAGGTCGAGATTGCGCAATCCGACGTCGAAGTCGACGACGACCACGTTCTGGCCGCTCTTCGCCAGGGCTGCCCCCAGAGCGGCGGTCGAGGTCGTCTTTCCGACGCCCCCCTTACCCGAAGTCACGACAAGTACCTTGGCCATAGTAATCCTCCACCGCGTCTAGAGTGCTGCCGCCTTGAGCGCGTCGCCTTCGAGCCAGAACTGGACCGGCCGTCCGCCCGCATGCATTTCCAAATCCTCGGCCGTCTTGTAGAGGCCGTCGATCGCCACGAGCTCGGCTTCGAGCTTCTGGCAGAATATCCGGGCGCGCGCATTGCCGATCGAGCCGGCGATGGCCCGGCCGCGCAGCGCCCCGTAGATGTGAATGGATCCGCCCGCCACGATCTCCGCGCCCGAGGCCACCGAGCCGAGGACGGTGACGTCGCCTTCCGGGAAGACGACCGACTGCCCGGAGCGAACGGGGCTCTCGATGATGAGCGACGGCGTGGGCTGCGAGGGGGAGACGGGCATCTGCACCGCCTGCGGGGCGGAGGCCGCGCTCTCCTGCGGATCGGGGGCAGCGGCAGGCGCGGGCGCCGCCTCCGGCACCTCGATCTCCGCCGCGGGGCGGCCGCCGCGCATTTCCGGCGGCAGGCCGAGACCGAGCAGAGAGGGCTTGGCTCCCTCGATCCCCATGATGCGCACGTTGCGCTTGTTGAGCTCCGCGATCAGTTCGGCGAGATCGGCCTTGGTGAGCTGGACGCCGGCAACGTCGAGCACGATGGGCCGTCCGAGAAAGAACCCGGCGGAGCGCTCCGCGAGCGTGTCGAGGCGTTCCAGCCAATCCGAGAAGGGAAGCTCGGGGGCGAGAACGAGAGCGACGAAGGAGCGCCCGCGAAAGCGGATCGGATTGCGTGTGGGGGTGTCGGTTGCCATGATCTTAACGATTCTGTTGCAACTCGATTTGGCCGCAGCATGGTTAATCGTTGGTTAACATGGCCCTATAATCACAGCGCCGGCCCGACCTTTCGCGAGACCGTCCGGCCAATGGCCTATTCGTCGCAGACGATCGATTCCGGGAACTGGCAGGCGTCCCCCGGCGCGGTATAGGCGACCCGCTCCACACGCATCCGCATGGCTCCCTCCGCCGGCTCGAAGGGGCCGAGCCAGCCGCGCATGGTTTCCCCCTGGCCGTTCCAGAGGCTGAGGAAAATCTTGCTTGGCGTGGCGGGAAGGGTCTCCGGGCGGCCCTGTACCTCGTGAACGAGCTCGCCGTTGACGTACCAGCGCAACGCGCCGGGCTCCCAGGAGAAGGCGTAGTCGTTCATGGCTTCGGCGGAATCGAAGCCGAGGTCGATCAGCTCCTCGTTGCCGCCTTCCCCGTCGGTGTAATAGTTCAGCTGGGCGCGCCTGGTGTCCTTGCCGAGGATCTCGACATCGACCTCGTCCCACGGGTTGTCATGGACCGGGCCCGTATAGGTGAAGAAGGCGCTGACGGTTCCAGAAGCGGAGGGGGCGCTCATGCGCACCTCGTAGACCCCATGCCCGAAGAACTCCTCGGATTGCAATTCGGCGCAGGCATGGGGCCGGTCGCCGCCCGCCGCGGGGGTCAGGCGCAGTTCGAGCGCCCCGTTTTCGACCGACACGTTCTTCCGGGACCAGGTGCAGCCCTGGTGGGAGCCGTTCTCCCAACCATCGGAGACATACCAGCGGCTTTCATCGATGGATTTGAAAGTCTCGACGAAGGAATCCTGCTGTGCCGCCGCAATCGGCGAAAACAGGAGCGAGGTCAGGAAAGCAAATCCCGCCAGAAGGCGCGCTCCCGCCACGCGGGTCGGAGCCTCGACTGGGGCCTGCAGGTCAATTCGTCTGGGAAGCTCGATTCGCAAGGGAAACCTCTCGGTAGCGGCGCGTGCGGCGAACCAACGTCGCCGCTCCCGGCGCGTTCCCGCCTCGCAGCCTTCGGACGCGCCATGCGTGAGCGGGTTGAACCGAACGCGCGGGGATGCGTTGCACAAATGCGCCGGCGACCCTTGCGGGCAGCGCCGCTCCGGAGCGGGTTGCGCCGGAGGTGGATGAAATGCACAGACAAGGAAACCAAGACCAAGATGCTGGCCTCCCTCAGGAAACTCCACGACATCCTCACGCCTCGGGACAGACGCAACGCCGCACTGCTGCTCCTGCTCCTGATCATCGGTGCGGCGCTTGAGGTGGTGAGCATCGCGGCCGTTCCCGCCTTCGTCAGCGCGGTTGTCGACCCTGATCGTCTTGCAAGCGTTCCGGTGCTTGGGAACCTCGTGATCGGCACGGGGCTGACCGGAACCGGGATGGTCCTGTGGGGCGCGCTCGCCGTGATCGGGATCTTCGGCCTGAAGAATGCATTCCTCATCCTCAATCACTACGTCCAGCTCAGATACGTGACGAACCGCCGTGTGAGCCTCGCGAGTCGCCTGATGAAGGCGTATATGCGCGCGCCATACTCGTTCCATCTCACCCACAATACATCCGAGCTCCTGCGCAACGTCGACCGCGAGGTCACGGTGATCTGCTACCAGGTCATCGCTTCGCTGCTCGACCTCTGCACGCGGCTGGTCATCCTCCTGGCGGTCTTCGCGTTCCTGTTCGCGGCGGAGCCGCTCATCACGCTGTACTGGGTCGTCTTCCTGGGCGCCGTCGCGGCCTTCGGCGTGATCGCGATCAGCGGCCGCATGCGGCGCTACGGGCTCGAGGAGCAGGCGCAGCGCTCGCGCTTCGTGCAGGCGCTGTACCAGGGTTTCGGCTGCATCAAGGAGGCGCGCGTACTCAACCGCGACGCCTATTTCACGGAGCGGGTCGATTCCGCCGTCCGCAAGATGGCCATTGTGAATCGATTCAAGCAGTTCATCGGCAGGATCATCACGCCGATCTCGGAGTTCGTCGCCATTGCCGGCTTGCTCGCCCTCGCCTCCGCCCTTGTGCTGCTCGGCAGGCCGACGGAGTCCATTCTCGTCACGCTGTCGCTCTTCGTCGTCGGGCTGGTGCGCCTGCGTGAGGTGACTTCGGCGGCGATGACCCATTTCGCGCATCTGCGCTACAGCCTGGTCTCCATCGACCCCGTCTATGACGATCTGGTCGCGCTAGGGGACGGACGCCCGGACGCGCAGGCCGACCGGGCGCGCGCGCAGCCCCTGAAGATCCAGAAGAGCCTCGAGGTCAAGGACGTCTGGTTCCGCCACGCGGGGGCGGAGAAGCCGTCGCTCGAGGGCGTGAGCATGACGGTTCCCGCAGGTTCCGCTGTCGGCTTCGTCGGCAGCACGGGTGCGGGAAAGTCAACCGCCGTGGACATGATCCTCGGTCTCATCGAGCCCGACCGCGGCAGCGTCCTCGTGGACGGAGTCGACATTCGCGAGCGCGGCCTCGCATCCTGGCAGAAATCGATCGGCTACGTGCCGCAATCGATCTATCTCCTCGACGACACGATCCGTCGCAATATCGCGCTCGGCGTCGAGGATGACGAGATCGACGAGGTTGCGCTCGCGGAAGCCGTCAGGGTCGCGCAGCTCGAAAAGTTCGTGGATCGACAGCCCTCCGGCCTCGATACGGAGATCGGGGAGCAGGGGATCAGGCTCTCGGGAGGCGAGCGGCAGCGGATCGGCATCGCCCGCGCCCTCTATCACCGGCCGTCCGTCCTGATCTTCGACGAGGCGACCTCGGCGCTCGACAACACCACCGAGCGCTCGATCATCGGGGCGGTCGAGCGCCTGCGCGGCGAGCACACGATCATCATGATCGCCCATCGCCTTACCACGGTCCGCAATTGCGACCGGCTATATTTCCTGAAGGACGGCCGCGTCGAAGCGGAAGGCGATTACAACGAGCTCGAGCGGGCCAACAGCGATTTCCGCATGATGGCGTCCGCCTGACGCATTTTCATCACCGAAGAACCGGAGCAGCAGAATATGACGTCGGGAGCGCTTTCATCCACCCTGTCGCGCGTCGGAGGCAGCCTGAGATGGCACATCCGGCGCATGCCCGAGAGGATCGTGGAGCGGGGCCTCGATCCGGCCTGGCTCGGCTGGCGCTGGATGCCGGTCGAGAGCGTCCCGGAGCATGTCGCTCGCAAGACCCGTGAAGAGGCCGCCGGTCCTGCGCGCATCGAGCGCGTGCATGAGTCCGCGATCATCCGGAATCCGCTGCCCCGCAACATCGACGATCGCGACGCGCTTTCGAATGACGGCGACCTTTGGGGTTATGCGATGCGAGACGTTCCCGAGCGGGCGAGCGCCGCAACCTTCATCGCGACGGTTCCCGATTGCCGGCTCTATTTCTTCACCGACCCGGACAAGAACAACTTCTATCCTTCGATCGTCACCGGCGACGGCCGCGCCCTGAAGCTGCGCGAGATCGCCTTCAAGCCCCGCCACGGGGAACAGATCAGGGCGGGCGTCCAGCCGCGCCGGATGGAGCGCGCGACCTGGATTTGCGAGCGCGTCTACCACAACCATTCTCACTGGCTCACCGCGCACCTGCCGAAGCTCGTCCTCCTCAAGCAGCGCGGGCTCACGGAGGGAATCCTCCTGCCGAAGGAGCGTCACGGCGTCATCGACGCATCGCTGCGCATGCTCGGGTTCGACCCCGAAAGCTTCCCCGTCTTCGATCCGGCGGTTCCCCTCGTGGTCGGAGAACTGACCCTCGTGGGCAGCGACCGGTTCCGGCCCGAACTGCTGCGTCCCGTTCGCGACGCCCTTTCGACGGTATCCGATGTCCCACCCTCGCGGCGGATCTTCATCAGCCGGCGCAAGTCGCGCGGCCGGCGGCTCTTGAACGAGGATGCGCTCTGGCCGAGCCTCGAACGTCGCGGCTTCGAGCGCGTCTGCATGGAGGATCTCGACTTCGAGGAGCAGGTCCGGCTCATGCAGCAGACCCAGGTCCTCGCTGCGCCTCACGGGGCGGGACTGACGAACATGATGTTCTGCCGCGAGGGCGCGCATGTCCTTGAGATCGCGGATCCGGGCTTTCCGAACCCCAACTTCTACGCCCTCGCCAGCGCGATGGGGCTGAACTACTGGCTTGCCCATGCGGATGCGGTGGGCGATGCGGAGCATCCCCTGGACAGGGACCTGCACGTCGACGCGTCCGTGATCGAGCCGATCCTCGCGGAGATAACATGAAGGTTTCCGTCATCGTCCCCTGTTTCAACGCGGAGGCGTTCCTCGGGCAGACGCTGAATTCGCTGCTCAACCAGACGCTTGCCCCGCAGGAAATCATCGTCGTCGACAACGGCTCCAGCGACGGCAGCCTGCGCGTCGCCGAGGAGTTCGGCGACGCGGTCGCGACAATCGTCGCGCGGGAGAAGGGCGCATCGGCTGCGCGGAACGCGGGTATCGCCGCGGCGTCCGGCGATGCGCTGATGTTTCTCGACGCCGACGACCTGATCGCGCCCGACACGCTGCGCGAACTCGTGAAGGTTCTCGAGGCGCATCCGGGAAGCGTCGCGCGCTGCCCCTGGTACCGGTTCGAGCCGGTAAGCTATGGCTGGAAGGTCGCACCCGCGTCCTGCGCCCCCCGGCGGCCGGGACAGGACGACCTCGCGGCCTGGCTGACGGGATGGTACCACCCGCCTTGCTCGCTCCTGTGGTCGCGCGAGGCCTATGAGCGCAGCGGAGGCTGGGACAGCGCCGTGAAGGTGAACACGGACGGCGACATCATGATGCGCGGCCTGATCGCCGGGAACCGGCTCGTGCCGACGCAGCGGGGAACCGGATATTATCGTCGGCTTCCGGGAGATCGCGTATCGCTTTCGAACACGCGCCGGACCCGGCAGGGCACCGAATCCCGGCTCTTCGTCCTTGACCGCGTCGCAGGCCTTCTGGCGGAGCAGGGAAGGATCCGGCGCTATCGCGCGGCGCTCGCGGAGGCGTATCTCACGGTGGCTTCCGGCGCCGAGGCTGACCTCGCCGACAGGGCGCGGCATGAAGCCGCCGTCCATGCCGGTCCGACCCGGCTTCTCGCCGCCCGGGCCGCCGCGAAGCTTGCCGAGAGGCGGCGGTGGATCGGCGAGAGGGCCGGAGTGAGCTTCCAGGCCGCCACGGAACCGGCATTGCCCGGCGCGGCTGAAGGCGCGGAAGCTCCGCGCCCGGGCCCCGCCGCCAGGGAGGAGCGGCAATATGTCAGCGTCGTGATCCCGGCCTATAACCGGGCGCATACCCTGCCGCGCGCGATCGAGAGCGTGCTCGCGCAGGACCATGCGGATCTGGAGCTTCTGGTCGTCGACGACGGCTCGACTGACGATACCGCCTCGATCCTCGCGGGCTACGATGACCCGCGCCTGCGCGTCCTGCGGCAGGAGACGAACCGGGGGGTGAGCGCCGCCAGAAACCGCGGGATGCGCGAAGCGCAGGGCGCCTTCATCGCCTTTCTCGATTCGGATGACGAGTGGCGCCCTGCAAAGCTCAGCCGGCAATTGCAGATCTTTGCCCGGGGAACACGCGGTCTCGGGCTCGTCTATACTGGGGCGGAAACGCTCGGGCTGGAGAGCCGCAGGACCGATACGCCTGCCTTCCGGGGTGATCTTCTCGACACGCTCCTCCTGCGCAACGTTCTCCATGGGGCGGGATCCAGCGCGATGATCAAGCGCGAGGTCGTCGAGACGGTCGGCTATTTCGACGAGGATCTCCCCGCCATCGAGGACTACGATTACTGGGTCCGCCTCGCCCGGTTCTTCGCCGTTGATTACGCCCCGGAACCCCTCATTCGCTACCACGATCCGAGCGGGGATCTCGCGGCGGATGCCGAGCGGCGCTCGCGGAACTTCGCGGCGAACATGGCGGCAAGAGCCATGTTCTTTGATCGCTACCGGCACGAAATGCAGCGGGCGGGGGTCGATCATCTGTTCCTGCTGGACACCGCCCAGCGCTACGCGAACGATCCCGAGGGGCGTCGAACCGCGACGCTGAGCGTGCTCGCGAAGGCATTGCTGCGCAGGCCCACGGTGAGCAAGCTCTACGCATGGCTCCCCTTCGCGGCGCTCCCGCGCCCCGCACAGCGCCTGGTTCGCCGAGGGCTTTCCGCAGCGAGGAGCCGGGGCGGCGCCCCGCGAGGCGTGACGGCGGCGGAGCGATGAGCGGCATGCGTATCCTGGTCTATTCCATCGTCGACCAGCGGGAGCCCGGCGGGGTGCAGATGGTGATCGCAGGTCTCGTCGAGGCGTTGCGGGCGCGCGGGCATCGGGTGACGGAGGGAATGAGCGAGCCGGTTCCCCGCAACGACGGACGTGAATGGCGCTGTCCGCTCTATTTGCGCCCCGCCGGGGAGGAAACCGGCCGATCAAGACGGCGCATTCACTGGCCATCGCTTGCACGCGCTTTCACGGGGCTGATCCGGTTGCGTCCGCAGATCGTCAATGTCCACTTCGTTACTCCGTCCGCCTTCTACTTTTTCCTGCTGAGACGGATATTCCGTTTCCGGATCGTCTTGTCCGTGCATGGAAGCGACATCCTGCGACCGCTGCCGTCCGAGAGCGCAGACGTGGCCCGGCTTCTCGCCCAGGCGGATGCGGTGACCGTGGTGTCGGAGGATCTTCGCGATCGCGTCCTGTCCGTGCCCGATGTTCGCCCGTCGCGGGTGCATCTGATTCCGAATGGCGTCGATTGCGAATTCTGGACGCCGGCGCCGAGCGCCGAGGCGCGGGGGAAACCCGGCCGCCCGCCCAGCTTCGTCGCCATCGGCCGGTTGCAGCCGGTGAAGGGATACGACATCCTCCTCTCCGCCTTTGCCCGGTTGAGGGAGCAGGTGCCGGAGGCGCGCCTCTGCCTTGTTGGGGACGGGCCGCAGAGGGACGAACTGGAGAGGGCATCCCGTTCTCTCGGCCTGGAACGTGCGGTCGAATTTGCCGGCGCGCTTGGCAAGGAGGCGATTCGGCAGCGTCTGTGGACAGCCGACGCCTTCGTCATGTCCTCGCGCAGCGAAGGCATGCCGCTGGCGCTGCTCGAGGCGATGGCCTGCGGGGTGCCGTGTGTCGCGACCAGGGTCGGCGGCGTTCCCGGGATCCTGGAAGGACGCGGGATTCTGGTCGAACCGGAGAATCCCAAGGCGCTTGCGGAGGGCATGGCGAGCATCCTTGCGGATCCAGCCGTGGCCCCTCGGCTTGGAGCAAGAGCGCAGGACGGGGCGCAAGGCTTTTCCCGCGCGGCTTCGGACGGCGCCTACGCGAGTCTCTTCGACAAACTGCAAGACCCGGCGATCCGACAACTCTCGTCGTGAACACGGATCTTTTGGAACAGAAGGCGATGTTCGGAAGTTGAACGGACTTTCGGATTCGCTTGTGACGATGGTGTCAACAAATGCATACGCCGCATATCAGTATAGTAATAGCCACGCGCAATGGTGCGAAGACGATCGGTAAAGTCTTGCAGGGCTATCTTCAGTTCGGTTCTGTGCCATATTCTTTGATCGTAGTGGATAACGGCAGCGACGACAACACGGTCGACATCGTCCGCGAATTCATGGGACGTCTGCCTCTGCGGATCCTTCATGAAGACAGAGCGGGCAAGAACCGCGCGCTGAACAGGGCGCTGGAGGAGACGGAAGGAAGCTTCATCATTTTCAGCGATGATGACGCCGTCCCGCAGCCGGGTTTTCTTTCGGCATGGATGCGGGCGGTTTACGAGCATGAGGATTTCGATCTGTTCGGCGGGACGGTCGAGATCGAGTTCCCCCATGAAACACCTCCCTGGCTGGTGGCGCTCCGAAGCCGTTTTCCCGAGCTTTATGCGCAGAACCTCGAAGTGGAGGGTCCCATTCCTGCGACGGGCGTATTCGGGCCGAATATGGCGGTTCGCTCGAGCGTCTTTCGGAACGGCTCCTGTTTCAACGAGAATATCGGCCCTGATGGCGGCAAGTTGCACTATGGCATGGGTAGCGAGACCGAATTCTGCATGCGGATGGAGGCACAGGGGCATCGCGCCTGGTTCGCGGCGGAACCGCGAGTGCACCACCTCGTGCGGCCAAACCAGATGACGAGGGAGTTCGTCTTCACCAGGGCCTACCGGCATGGTCTGGGGGTCGGGATCCGGCGCTCGACAGCCGTGGATTCGGCGGCGCCCGCTCGTTCGCCATCGTTCCGCGCCCTTGTGAAGGATTCCGCGCTGGAGCTCGCGTCCCGGCTTCCGGTACGCAATCTGCCCGACAAGGCGCTCTGGCAGTTGCAGTGGCGGAAGGGCTTCCGCGATGGCCTCGGGCAGGCGTTGATCTGAGCGCCGGTGGACCCATCCGCGTCCTGCGGCGTTGACGGGCGAATGAAAGCGCGACCTTCGCGCCCCACAGGAACAATCCCTTATGCTCCGTCTGGTACCATTCTTGATCATGCTTGCGACCCTGCTCCTCCCGCCCGTTCCGGCCTGGTCGGCGGAGCCGGGCGTCATCGGGCCCCAGGACAAGCTGAGGCTGCGCGTCTACGAGTGGCGCACCGGAACCGGCGAGGCCCATGCCTGGGACGCCTTCGATGGCGAGTTCGTCGTCGGGGATGATGGAAAGCTGCAAGTGCCGCTGATCGGGGCTCTCGAGGCGGCCGGCAGGACGCGCGAGGAGCTCGGCGCGGCCATCGCCAGCCGGCTCAAGGAGACCACTGGCCTGCTCAAGGAGCCAAGCGCCGTGGTTGAGATCATCGAGTACCGCCCCTTCTACATCGTCGGCAGCGTCGCCTCGCCCGGCGAATATCCTTACCGGCCGGGGATGACGGTGCTCAACGCCCTGAGCATTGCCGGGGGAATGCGACGCGGCCCCGACATGACCCAGCGCTTCGAGCGCGATGCGATTTCAAGCCGGGGCGAGTTGCGGGTCATCGCGCTCGAGGTCGAAGAACTCGTCGCCAGGCGCGCGCGCCTTACGGCTGAACTTGAGGGCGCGGAGGAAATCATCTTCCCGCCCGACCTCGTCGCGCGCCGGGAGCAGGATCCAGTGATCGACCAGATGCTGCGCGAAGAGGAGCGCGTCTTCGAGATCCGGCGCGAGAGCCTCCAGCAGGAGGTTGAGGCAAACGAGAGGCTTCAGTCCCTCCTCCAGGAGCAGATCGCCTCCCTCGAGAGCCAGGTCGAGCTGAAGGAACGCCAGATCAAGTCGCTTCAGGAGGAGCTGGAGGGCGTTCGCGATCTCGTCGAGCGCGGGCTGGGGACCGCTCCCCGGCAGGCCTCCCTGGAGCGGACGACCGTGGAGTACGAGAGCAGCCAGCGCGACCTGATGCGCTCGATCATCTCGGCCCAGGTCGACATCAACCAGGCCGAGCGCAACATCATCGCCATCATCAACAGCCGCCATCGGGAGGTGGCGCAGGAGATGCGCGAGACGCAGTCTCGCATCGAGACGCTGCGGGCGCGCTACGAGACGGCTCGCGCGATGCTGCAAGAGGCGGAGGTGATCGCTCCGGCGCAACTCGCCGAAGTGGGGCGCCAGCAGATGATGGAGCCGCGCTACACGATCGTCAGGCCGGAAGGCGCGAAAATGCGGGAGATCGACGCGACAGAATTCACGCCCGTTCTCCCGGGCGACATGGTGCGCGTGAGCGTTCCGCATCCGGAGCTCCCGATGTCCCTCGAAGGCGCGCTCCCCGACCGGATGCCGGCGCTCGCCGAATCCGCCCCCGCACGCTGACGGGCAGGACGCCGATGCGCACGGACATCTCCTATATCGTTCCGGCCTATGCCGCTGAGGAGCACATCGGGCGCGCGGTGCGCTCGGCGCTCGACCAGCGGGACGTCGCGACGCAGGTCGTGGTCGTGGACGATGCATCGCCCGACGCGACGGCGGGTATCGTTGCCCGAATGGCCGAGCGCGACGATCGCATCGCCCTTGTCCGCCTCGCGCGGAACGGCGGCCCCTCCCGTGCGCGCAATGCTGGCATCGCCGCCGCCCGCGGGCGCTGGATCGGCGTCCTTGATGCTGACGACGCCCTCGAGCCGGAGCGAAGCGCGCATCTGCTTGATCTCGCGGAGGCCTGCGGCGCCGGAATCGTCGCCGACAATCTTCATCGCGTCGACGCGGGGGGGCGCCGGACCCCGGCTTTTCCGCAGGGACGCCAGCCCTATGCGTTCCTGCTCGAGCCTCCGGCCTATCTGCGCGGCAACGTTCCGATGTCCGGAGGCTTCGCCTCGGGTTATCTCAAGCCGGTTTTCCGGCGTTCCCTGATCCAGGATCCTTCATCCGGCGCGGGGGTCCGTTACAACGAGGATGTGCGCATCGGCGAGGATTTCCTGTTCTGCCTCGAAGCGATGCTTTCGGGCGGGCTCTATATCGTTTCGTCGCGCCCTGGATATCTCTACACGTCGCGCCCCGGTTCGCTCTCGCACCGGATCGGGCCGGAGAGCATCGATTGCCTGCGGGACGGGATCATGCGCCTCCACGAGCGCCAGGGCGGCTTTGCGGATGAGGCGACCTCCGAGGCTTTCGACGCATATTTGGCGGGTCTCGCGCGCGCCCGCTCCTTCCTCTCCATCGCGAACTGCGCCCGCGACGGAGACTATCGCGGCGCCGCTGCCGTCGCCCGGCGTGACCCCGGAGCCTGGCCGCTCGTCGCCCGCTATGGCCTGGAAGCCGCCGCCAAGCGCGTCTGGCGAAGGCGCGCCGGAGAAGCTGCTCACGGACGGGCCGATGTGACCCCGTAGCCTTGCTCGTCGGCGCGTTCAGCATGAATTCCGGAATGCTCCTGCGCGAGCATCAGGCGTACCCCGGCGACGACCAGGAGGAGTTGATAGAGGCTGTGGTTATAGAAGAGCGGCTCCTCCGCGATCGAGACGACGAGCACGTGGACCAGGAAGAACAGGGCCCAGGCGTCGACCGGTCCGCGTGAGAGCAGGAAGCGGCTGATGGCGTGATAGAGGCTTACCACGAGGCCGATCACGAACGCCACGAGCCCGATGGAGCCGAGGGCCACCATCACGTCGACGAAGTTGTTGTGGAACGACCAGAGGTCCTGCCCGATCCAGTAGCGCAGATAGGCTGCGCTCGTGGCTGCGCTCTCCCAGTAAGCGTTGTAGCCGACGCCCAGCAGGGGATTGCGCTGGAACTGCTCCAGCCCGAACTCCCACAGGAGCGTGCGTCCGGTGAGGGTCTGGTCCTTGCCCAGGAGGTCGAGGGCGAAGCTGTAGGGATCAGTGCCGCTGACGACGAAGATCATCGTCGCGGCTGCCGCCATGCTCACGGCAAGGGCCGCGGTCATGCCGACGGCGCGGAGCCCGAGGCGCCAGGCTGCAACAGGCGGCAAGGTGGCGATGACGGCGGCGAGGGTGATCATCGCCGCTCCCGACCAGCTCAGGACCAGAACCGGAAAGGCGGCGCCTGCGGCAAGAAGCGTCAGGATCGGCCGCCACCCCGCCCAGGCGAGCGCCAGGCTCGTGTAGATCAGGAGCACCATCGCGGCGCCCAGCGTATTCTTGTGGCTGAAGGTCCCGCGCCACTCCCCGTGCCACATGCGCGAGCCGGGCGGGTTCGCGATACCGATCAGGATCGACAGGACGAGGCTCACGACCAGCGCCGCCCAGAGGAGCTTCGCCAGTCCCGCGAGCCCGAAGCGCTCCCGCAGGACGAGACCCACGAGCATCGTCATCGCAAGCTGCACCCCATGGTAGACGCTGAGACCAGGTGCGAGCGACCAGAGGCCGGAGAGGATCGCGAGAAACGGCCAGGAGAACAGGTGCATGTTGCGGAACACATGCCGCGCGTAGAGAGCCGGCGCGAGGGCGCAAAGGCCCACGGCGAGAAGATCACCGGCGAGCCAGAACAGTTTCTCTCCCACCCCGGTTCCCAGGGGAAACGCCAATCCGCCGCTGATGGCGAGGAGGAAGGCGACCCAGAAGACGGGTTCGAGGCGGGTCAGCAGGGCAAAGGTCGGTATCAAGCAGGGCCTCGCGAAGGCGCGCATGCGGGCGCACCCTCTCGGCGAAGTCTCTCCGCAAGGAAAAGTTCCGCTGCGGCGGATCGAAACGGGCCGTTTCCAGTTATTCCAGGGTCATGAAGGCGCGCCCCTGAACCAGCCGGGCGCCTTCGCAATCAGGACCCGAATCCCGCAAGCCGCCTCATGGACATTTCTGTCGTCATCTGCATCTGCACCTATCAGCGTCCCCTGGAGCTAGCGCGCGCGCTGGCGGCCCTGGAGCGGCTCGAGAGCCCGTCGGCGCCGGATGCGGCGTTGCATGTTGTCGTCGTCGACAATTCTCCCGACGCCTCGGCAGCGGAGACGGTCGCAAGCTGGGCCCGTGCGAGCCGCTACGGGTCTTCCTTCATCAGGGAGCCTCGCAAGGGGCTGTCGCGCGCGCGTAATGCGGCGCTGGACGCGGCGCTGGAAACGGGCGCCGAGTTCCTGGCGTTTCTCGACGATGACGAGACGCCTTCCCGGCACTGGCTCGAGGAGCTTCTTCGCGGCCTGCGGGAAGCGGGGGCCGAAGCGGCCGTGGGGCCCGTGATCCCGGTCTTCGCCCATGCGCCGCCGGGATGGGCTGCGGAGGGCGGCTTTCACGCCTGTGGCCTCGTTCCCGGGGAGCCTTTCGTGCGGGAGGGGCGCACGAACAATGTCATCGTGCGCTGCGATCTCCTGCGCCGTTCGGGGACGCGTTTCGAGGCCGGATTCGACGAGGTCGGAGGCGAGGACACGGCTTTCTTCCGAAGCCTTTCCGCCCGGGGCGCGCGGATCGCGGCAGCGCCCGGGGCCATCGTCTACGACTGGATACCAGCCGGGCGGATCAGCCTTCCGTGGCTGTCGCGGCGCTGGTTCAGGACCGGCGGGGTCGAGGCGCTCCTCGTTCCCCGGGGCCACGCCAGCCTCGCGGGGCGGGCCACCAATCTCGGGCGCGGCGCGGCGCGAGTCTCCGCAGGCTCCGCCCTCGCTCTCATGAGGGCCTGCGCAGGCGGCTGGAGGGATCCGTCGCGGATTGTCGCCCGTTTCGAGACCATCTGCAGGGGCGGCGGGATGCTGGCGGGAGCCCTCGGCTGGAACTACCGGGAATATGCGGGCCGGCGCGGGAGCAAGACCGATGCGGGCTGAGCTGGTGCGGGACGAAGCTCTGCTTGCGCCGGAGCGGCAGAGCGAAGCGCAGGGCGGGGATGCGCCGAGCGTCGCGTTCTTCGGGCATGATGCGAACGAGAGCACGGTGAGGAAGCGCATCGCCTCCTTTGAGGCCGAGGGCTGGACCGTCCGGGGCTTCACCTTTGCCCGCAGCCGCTACGAGACGCGACACGCGCCGCAGCAGCCGTTCTGGCCGAACGTCCCCCTCGGGCAGACGCAGGATCGCAATTATCCTCGCCGCATGAAGGCCCTGGCGGCTGCGGTGCCGCGCGTTCTGCGGCACGCGCCCGCCATCCGATCCGCGCGGGCGATCTATGCGCGCAACATGGACATGATGGCGCTCGCCGCGCTCGCCCGCCGCCTCACGGGGTCGCGGGCGCGCCTCGTCTACGAGGTCCTCGACGTCCAGCGCCCGCTGCTGCGCAAGGGCGCGGCGGGTGCGGCCATGCGGATGGCGGAGCGCAGGCTTCTCGCCGAGGCCGATCTCCTCGTCGTCAGCGCGCCGGAATTCGTCGAGCGCTATTTCGATCCGGTCCAGGGGTATCGCGGTCCGTGGCATCTTCTGGAGAACAAGCTCGCCCCTGCGCAGTTGCAGGCCCAGCCGGATGCCTTTGCGCGCGGGCCGCGGCTGGCGGCCGGGGCGGGGCCCTGGGTGATCGGCTGGTTCGGCGTCCTGCGCTGCGCGAGGAGCCTCGCGCTGCTCGAGCGGATCGCCGAGCGTCTCGGGGACCGGGTCCGGGTCGTCCTGCGGGGGCGTCTCTCGGAGGAGGATATTTCGCGCGACGCTCTTGGCGATGTCCTGCGGCGACGCAACAACATCCACTACGATGGACCCTATGCGAGCCCGGCCGACCTGGCCGGGATCTACGGCGGCGTTCACTTCAGCTGGTCCGTCGACTATATCGACGCGGGCGCCAATTCCGACTGGCTGCTGCCAAACCGGATCTATGAAGGCGGTTTTTTCGGAACGCCCGCCATCGCCCGGGGCGGGACGGCCACGGGCCGGATGATCGCCGAGAACGGTCTCGGGCATGCCCTGCCGGAACCGCTGGAGGATTCCGTCTGCAACCTGCTTCGGACCCTCGAGCCGGCGGAATACGAGCGGCAGAGGCAGGAGATTCGCGCGAAACCGCGATCTCTTTTCGTCGATGACGGACAGGTGGCGGCGCTCATGGCGCGGATGGCGGGCGCGGCATGACGACCGTGACCGTCGTCATCGCCGTGAAGGACGGCGCGGAGCATATCGGGCGCTCGCTGCGCTCGGCGCGCGCGCAGACGCTCGGCGACATCGAGATCATCGTGGTGGACGATGCCTCCACCGACGGGACCGCGGCGGTGGCGCTCGCCGCTTCGGAAGGCGATACGCGCGTGACCGTCATGTCGCTCCCTCGCAATCTCGGACCGTCCGGAGCGCGCAATGCGGCGATTGCGCGGGCGCGCGGGCGCTGGGTCGCGATCCTGGATGCGGACGACGCCTGGCTCCCGGAGCGCGCAGCGACACTGGTTGGCGCCGCCGAGGAGGCCGGGGTGGACATGGTCTGCGACGATCTCCTCCTCTGGGATGCGGAGCGGGACGTTCCGACGGAGCCCATGCTCGGCGACGGGATGCCGGCGCGGATCGGCGCGGCCGGTTTCGTCCTCGGGAATCTTCCAGATCCGGACAACCCCCGGCGCGGCTTCGGATTTCTCAAGCCGATGCTGCGGGTCGACTTCCTGCGAGACAAGGGGATCCGCTACGACGAGACGATGCGCTTCGCAGAGGACTACGCGCTGTATCTCGATTGCCTGCTGGCAGGCGCGAAGTGGCTCGCCGTCGCCGAACCGCTCTACGCCTATTCGCTTCGGGGGGATTCCCTCACGGCCAGCCACGGGGCGCAGGACCTGGCGCTCCTCTGCCGGATCGACGAGAGGGCGTTGAATCACCCGGCGGCGAAGGCCGATCGCGCCCTTTCGCAAGCGCTCAGGCGCCATCTGCTGACGGTCCGCAAACGGGAACGCTGGGCGCTCTTCATCGACCAGTTTCGCGAGCGCCGCCTGAGCGAGTTGCCGGGGACGGCCGCCTACAGCCCGCGCATCTTCGCCCATATCGCGGCGTGTTGCCTGCGCGAGGCGACGCTGCGATCGGGCCGAATGGCAATGCGTCTCGTCGGCGGGTCACGCGGCTAACGCGGCTATTCCGCCGCGTCAGCGTGCACGATCATCGGAGCGGGCCTGGCCGCGGCGCCGAGCCGCGTATGCCGGAACCCCGCGCGGCGCACGTCCTCGGGACGGTAGATGTTGCGCAGGTCGACGAGGACGGGGGCGGCCATGGTTTTCTTGAGGCGGGCGAAGTCGAGGGCGCGGAAGGCGTCCCATTCGGTGACGATGACGAGGGCGTCGGCGCCCTCGGCGCAGGCATAGGCGTCGGCCGCATATTCCACCCCCTCAAGAAACAGCCGGGCCTGTTCCATGCCCTCGGGATCATGGGCGCGCACCTTCGCCCCCGCATCCTGGAGCGCGGTGATGATCTCGATTGCGGGCGCCTCGCGCATGTCGTCGGTATTGGGCTTGAAGGTCAGGCCGAGGATCGCGACCGTCCTGCCGCGCACCTCGCCGCCGCAGGCCGCGATCACCTTGCGCGCCATCGCCCGCTTGCGCTGGTCGTTGACCGCCGCCACCGTCTCGACGATCCGCACCGGCGAGGCGTGGTCCTGGGCGGTCTTGATCAGGGCGAGCGTGTCCTTGGGGAAGCAGGAGCCGCCATAGCCCGGCCCCGCATGCAGGAATTTCGAGCCGATGCGGTTGTCGAGCCCGATCCCGCGCGCCACCTCCTGGACGTTCGCGCCCACCTGCTCGCACAGATCGGCGATCTCGTTGATGAAGGTGATCTTGGTCGCGAGGAAGGCGTTGGCGGCGTACTTGGTCAGCTCCGCCGTGCGCCGCGAGGTGAAGAGCAGGGGCGCCTGGTTGAGATAGAGCGGCCGGTAGACCTCCGTCATGACCTCGCGCGCGCGCTCCTCCTCGATGCCCACGACGATGCGGTCGGGGCGCTTGAAATCGGCGATCGCCGCGCCCTCGCGCAGGAATTCCGGGTTCGAGACCACGCAGAAATCCGCATCCGGCCGCTCCTCGCGGATGATGCGCTCGACCTCGTCGCCGGTGCCGACGGGAACCGTCGACTTGGTCACCACCACGGTGAAGCCGTCGAGCGCCTGCGCGATCTCGCGCGCCGCGGCATAGACGAAGCTCAGGTCCGCGTGCCCGTTGCCGCGCCGGGCCGGCGTGCCCACGCCGATGAACACCACCTGCGCGCCGGCCACCGCCGCCTCGAGATCGGTCCCGAACCGCAGCCGCCCCTGCGCCACGTTGCGCCCCACCAGTTCCTCGAGCCCCGGCTCGAAGATCGGCATCCGTCCCGCGACAAGCGCCGCGATCTTCCCCTCGTCCTTGTCGATGCAGGTCACGTCATGCCCGAAATCGGCAAAACAGGAACCCGAGACGAGCCCGACATAACCCGAACCGATCATCGCGATGCGCATCTTCAAAATTCTCCGTCTGCGAGTGCCAGTCCCGGCAAACTGATCTGCTATGGCGGTGGATGGGCCAGGGTCCCGGAAAGAACGGGAGCCGCGGGCTTCCGTTCCAGAAAACGCCGCGAAATGCCATTCGCGAGGTTCTTGGCTTATTCGGCGGCCTCCGCGAGGGCTTGGCGGGAGGGTTTGCGCGCATAGGCGCTCCCACCGTAACCGCGGTCGCCGGGCCGATGGCCAAGCGAGGCCATCGTGCCGGGGTTCGCCTTGTTGATCACTCCGCCGGCGATGGATGCGCCGTGGCGGCGCAGCATTCCGCTGGCCAGGCGCAGATCCGCCACCGGCGTCCGGCCCCATTCGACCACGATCAGGATTGCGTCGAGATGCGGAGCGGCGGCGATCACATCCGGCACGCTCTCGATCGCCGGAAGGTCGAGGATGGTGTAGTCGAACCTGTTGCGGGCGTCGTCCATGAGGGCGGTCATCCGCTCCGAACCCAGAAGATCACTGGGGCTTGCGGCGGGAGATGGATCATTGTCCGCCGGATTCCGCAGGCGTTCGACAAGCGCCTCACCGCGCATCGACAGGAAATCGCGCGCCCCCGGGGCCATGTCATCGTCGGACGGGTCCTGTTCGGAGATCGTGGGATGATGCAGGTTCGCGTCGACGAGGAGCGTCCGGCGGCCGCCCATGGCGAAGAGGCGGCCCAGATTGCTCGCGATCGTCGACGTGCCCTCGCCGCGCGACAGGGACGTCACGCCGATAACAGCGCCCGACTTGCCCTTGAGCGCGTGGTGCAATTCGGTCTTGGTGCGCCTGAGAGAGTTGGCGAAGTCGGAAGCAGGCTCGTCGGCGACGAAGCCAAGGATTTTCTCATCCCCACCGGCCGGCGCGGCGGCATGCGGACGCCGCCATCGTGACGCGAGACCGCCAAGCCGGTCGAACAGTTTTCTGGCCGGCGGGGCGTCTCCGGCCGCCGATACCAGGGGAACCACGCCAAGACTTGCAATTCCCATCGCCTCCAGCTGGCGCGGCAGGCGCACCGTGCGGTCCAGACCGTCGAGAGCGAGGGCGGCAGCCAGGCCGAGCCCGCCTCCGAGAATGGCCGACATGACCAGAATGATGCCGTAGCTGGGATGGCTCGCCGCCTGGGGGACGAGCGCCGGCGTGATGATCCGGGCCTGCAGGAAGGGCGCGCTCTGCTGCTGGATGATCTCGGTATAGCGCCGGAGGTAGCTTTCATAAGTCGCCTCGAGCACCTCCGCGTCGCTCTCGAGCTGGCGAAGCCTCACGCGGGCTTCCTCCGTCGCGTTCGTCTGCTGCAGGAGACGCTCGGATTCGCGTCGCAGGTCTTCCTCGCGCTGCACGGCGACTTCGTACTGTGTCCGCAGCCGCTCGGCGATACGCAGCAACTCCTGGCGAATCGCCTGCGAGAGCCGCTCCCGCTCCTGGACCGCCACATTGATGGCGGGGCTCTCCGGATCGAGCCGGGCCTCCAGCGTCGCGATCCGGTTCACGACCTCGATGTAGCGGGAACGCAGGTCGTCGATCAGGCTGCTGTTGCCGGCGTCGACGAGATCGCTGTCCCAGGCATCGGTCTCGATCACCTGCTGGATATTCTCGTAGCGCGCGCGCTCCGTGGCCGCCTCGTTGGCGGCTTCGACCAGCCGCGTTATGACGGCCGCGAGCTGTTCCTGGGCGACAAGGCCTCGCCCGCCGCCGGCCTCGACGATATTGTTCTCCTCGCGGAAACGCTGGACGCGCATGGCCGTTTCGTTCGAGCGCTCCTGAAGTTCCGCAATCCGCTCGCGGAGCCAGGCGCCGGCGTTCTCCGTCGCCTCCACCTGCGAGTTGAGGCGATCCTGCACATATGCGCTGGTCAACGCATTGGCGATCCGGGCCGCGAGTACGGGATGATTGCCCGTGCTTGTGACCTCGATCGCGCGCGACGCACCCATGCGCCGCACCTGAGTCTGCGACCGCACACGAAGCGCCGCGCGCTCGCGCTGCTCATCCGCCTCCGACGTCGATCCTTCAGCGGCACCCGCCGCATCCCCGGCGGCTTCCTGATCGATTCCCGCCGGTCCCTGCGGGGCGCCGAGCGCAGCGGCGATGCCCTTGACGCCGTCGCGCACCGCGACGCGCACTTCGTTGATCAGCCCTGTGATCGCATCGCGCTGGTCGGGGATGAAGAGCGGGTTTTCCGTGAGGTTCAATTCGTCAACGACAGCAAGCGCCACGCGCTGCGACCGAATGATCTGCATCTGTGTCTCGATCGCGATGAGATCCTCCGCAGCGGGCGAGTCGGACGGGTCGGTCCGGGAGAGATTGGCCGCGGAACTGTCGATCAGCAGGCTCGCCACAGCCGTGTATTTCGGCTGCGAGGTGAACGCGTAGATCGCGCCGAGCACGATGCACAGGAAGCCGATGAGTGCGATCAGCCACGCCCTCCGGCGAAAGAAGCCGATGATGCGCGGGAGATCGAGCATCTCCGCCTCATGCTCGGGGGCGGAGGGCTTTCGTGCGGGGCGCCTGGAGGCGGGGCGAATGTCCTGGACCATGTCAGCCGCCGGATCCGTCGTTGTCGCGGCCGGCGCGGTGACGGGCGCGAGTGGCCAGGGCGGCGGGACGCGCCTCGAAGGGCGCGTAGGTGGCCGCGCGAGGTGACCCTAGTCCCGCCGCGATGCTGCCGAGAAACCCGACCGACCACGCCAGGTGCATGATCATCGCGGCGAAGCCCGCCAGCAGCAGGCACGCGTCCCGTTCAGCGACCGCTTTCGCGAGGGCGAAGCCGTTGCAGATGCCGACATAGATCAGCGGAACGATCAGGAAGAGCGGATCGATCATTGCTGCGGCCAATCCGCCCACCGATCCGAGCAGCGCGGCGGGCGGCAGCATCTGGCGGGGCTTGGGAAGGAGGCGGTGGCGCATCACGGTCCGGCCCCTTCCCCGACCGTGGTTGTAATATTGTCGGGCAAGCGCGACCGGCCGCTCGCGCGGGAAGTAGGTGATGGCCGCAGCCCGGCACATCCAGATCCGCCGGCCGCTTTCACGCAGGCGGTGATCGAATTCCGCGTCCTCATTGTGTGTAAAAGTCTCGTCGTAGCCTCCCAGCGCCCGGAAGGCGCGCCTGTCGAAAACGGCATGATGGCCGTGATCGACGAAACCCGACGGTGAATCCCCGCGATGCGCGGCGCCACCATTGCCGAGCCAGGACCCCTGGACTGCGGCGACAGCGCGCTGGAAACAGTGCTTGCCGAGAGTTCGCATCGGAACGACGACCGAATCCGCGCCCGTCTCGCGCAACGCGGCGAGCGCTTCGGCGATGAAGTTCGGGGGATACTGCGAATGCGCGTCCGCCCGGATGATGACGTCCGCGTCGTCGGCCGCCATCGCCGCGGCGAGGTTCACCGCCGCCGCCTGGATCCTCCCCGGGTTCTCGACGAGGCGAATGCACGGATGCCGGGCCTGCATCTCCGCGACGATTTCGCGCGTGCGATCCGTGCTCCCGCCATCCACCACCATCACTTCCGCGCTGCACGGCTCGACCTGCGTCAGCAGGGACTCGAGGCAGTCGCGGATATGCTGTTCCTCATTGAGTGTCGGCATCACGACCACGATCCTGCCATCCGGCAGAGGGGTTGGGCGTGAGCTAGGGCAGGAAACTGCATTGGCAGCGGAAAGCGTCATGTGCGGGAAATTCCTCCGAGAGCCTGCACGGCCCGCCGCTGCGCCCGATTCAATGACGCAGTTGGGCGAGGGCCACGCAAGCGTAACTCGAAAGCGACGGCAGGGTTCCTCGCCGCTTATTGCGCTGCACGCGGGCGAGGCGGCGCCTGGAGGGGGATCCGCCCTTATTTGGTCTTGTGCGGGGTGGTCGACGCCCTGCTCCGCCACCGGCGCTGGCGCAGTCCCGGGGAGGCGGCCTGGGCGACAAGGCCGAGAACGTAGCTGATCTGCAAAGTCATCGCGAGCGCCAGAGCCCGCAGGGCGATGTCGAGCACGTCCAGGCCGCTCATGAGGCCGAGGACGACGTAGGTGGCGGTGCCGATCAGGAATCCCATGACGAATGCCGGCAGGCCGAGGAACAGCCCGGCGGTGATGCCGAAAATGAATCCGATCGCAATGAACCAGCCAATCATGCCCCGAGCCCTTCTGCCGGCCTGTCGGAAGACCGGGCGAAACGCCGTGAGCTTCATTTATATACGTTAACCAATCGTGTGCCAACGGCGCGGAAGCCTCAGTTGAACCCGGAAAACTACTTGCTCCGGGAGCGGCGCGAGGCGGCGGCGATCACGCCCTCCAGGGCGCTGATCGCTGTGAGGGAATAGATCCACGCGAAACCGGCCGCAGCGCCCAGGATGGTTGCGCAGGCGCGCACCGCGGCTCCACGCACGCTGCCGGCCTCTGGATGGATGCCGGTCTCGCCGCCGATCGCGCCGCCGGATCTGCGCCGGTGAAACATGAACTCTCCTCCTGCTAAAGCGCGTAGCGGCAAGCTTTCGCGCGGTATCGCTTCGCTTCTTTCGGGAATTACAAAGGCTTGCGCGACAGAGTGGTTCCAAAAACAAACTTCGGAACCATGCTGCGGGCACGCCGTTTCTGGCTTCGACACGTGCTAACGGCACGAACATGCACGCAAAGCTTAGCCGATCTGCTCATTATCTCGGCATTGAAGGAGTTAGCCTATGCATACCCAGCAGATTGACGCACGGCTACGCCGAGGCAGGGCCCACACATCGGGAACTCCTGTCGGGGGCCGCTCGAAGCGGGCCCTCGATTTGGCGATCGCGATCCTCGCCCTCGTCGTTCTTGCGCCGATCTTCATCCTGGTCGCCCTTCTGGTCCGTGCGTCGGACGGAGGCCCGGCATTCTACCGGCACCGGCGGCTCGGGCATGACGGGCAGCCTTTCGACTGTTTGAAGTTCCGAACGATGGTTCCGAATGCGGACGAGGTTCTTGAGCGCCATCTGCGGCGGCGGGAAGCGGCTGAGGAATGGCGTCTGACGCGCAAGCTCAAGGAGGATCCGCGCGTCACCCGTTTCGGGGAGGTTCTGCGCAAGAGCAGCGTGGACGAGCTTCCCCAGCTCATCAATGTCATCAAGGGCGAGATGAGTATCGTCGGCCCGCGCCCGATCGTCGACGAGGAGGTCCCGAAATACGGCGCCGCGATCAGTCACTACTTCCGGGCCCGACCGGGCGTCACCGGAGCCTGGCAGGTTTCGGGCCGCAACTCGCTCCAGTACGAACAGCGGGTTCAGCTCGACAGCGAGTATGTGACGAACTGGACCGCCCGGCGCGACCTTGCGATCATCGTGCGGACCGTTCCCGTGGTCCTCAGCGCCCGCGACTGTTATTGAGCAGTCGCCGGAACGCGGGGCTCAATCCGGCAGGTCCGTTCGGCGGATCCTGAGCCACCGGAACCCGAAGCCGCCGAGTTCGAGCCTCACCTTGCCTTTTCCGTCGAACGAGAATTCCCCCTCGCCAAACAGGTCGACGATCTCGTGCTCGCCTACGGGAAGTTCCAGCGTGAAGGATGTGTCGATCCTGCTGTCGTCGAGGTTGTGGATCACGAGGACGGTCCGCTCGCCCCAGTCGAAGCGCATGGCCAAGATCGGCGCCTCCGGCACGGGGATGAACCTCCACTCACCGAAGGCGATCTCCGGCGTCTCCCGGCGGCGGCGGATCAGGCGCTCCATCCAGTTCAGAAGCGAGTTCGGATCGCGCTTCTGGTCCGCCACGTTGATCCCCGGCGGCCCCCATTTCTTGCCCGGGACGACCGGGCGCCGCAGGCAATCCGGCGGCGCTGCCGAGAAACCCCCGTTCTTCTCGTTCGACCACTGCATCGGCGCACGAACGCTCATCCTTCCGGGGATGTCCAGGTTTTCCGCCATGCCGATCTCTTCCCCGTAGAACAGGACCGGTGCGCCGGGCAGCGCGAATGCCAGGCTGTAGGCGAGGCGGATGCGCCGGGCGTCGCCGTTCAGCATGGTGGGAAGGCGCCGCCGCAGGCCTCTCCCGAAGAGCTGCATCTCCTCCTTCGGCCCGAACGCATGAAAGACCTCCTGCCGCTCGGCCTCCGTCAGCTTGTCGAGGGACCATTCGTCGTGGTTGCGCACGAAATTCGCCCAGGCGTCGTCCGAGGCGAGTGACGGCATGGCGCGCAGGTTGTGCACCAGGGTGCCGGCGTCGCGGCGCACGAGGGCGAGAGCTAGAGCCTGATTGAGATTGAAATTCAGGCACATGTGGAGTTCGTCGCTGCCCGCTTCGCCGAAGAAGCGGCGGACATCCTCGTATTCGAGATTGACCTCCCCCATCAGCAGGGCGTCTCCCCGCCGACGTCCCAGGAAGCTGCGCAACTCGCGGAGCCAGTCGTGCGGGGCAATGTCCATCGGAGCGGCGATGCCGTCGGTCTCCAGGAGGAACGGCACGGCGTCGACCCGGAACCCCGACAGGCCGACCTCGAGCCAGAAACCCGCAATCTTCCGGATCTCCTCGCGCACCCGGGGATTAGCGATGTTGAGGTCGGGCTGGTGCTTGTAGAAGCGGTGAAGGAAGTACTGCTTCGTCTGCTCGTCCCATTCCCAGTTGCTCTCCTCCACGTCGGGGAAGACGAGCCCGTCGGGCCCGTTCTTCGGGATCTCGTCCCGCCAGACATACCAGTCGCGGAAGGGTGAATTGCGATCCGAGCGGGCCGACCGGAACCATGGATGTTCCCGCGAGGTATGGTTGACTACCAGGTCGGCGATCACGCGGATGCCGCGGTCGCGGGCCGTGCGCACGAATTCGACGAAATCGCCGAGGGTGCCCAGTCGCGGGTCGACCGAATAGTAATCGATGATGTCGTATCCGTCGTCGCGGTTGGGACTGGGATAGAAGGGCATCAGCCAGATGCAGGTGACGCCGAGGCCCGACAGGTAGTCGAGCCGGCGCGCCAGCCCGGTAAAGTCGCCGACGCCGTCGCCGTCGCCGTCCTTGAAGGTCTCGACGTCGAGACAATAGAAGATGGCGTTCTTCCACCAGACGTCGCTTGTCCTGCTGATATCCATCGTGATTGCACTCCGCCGATGCCGCGTCCGTTCGAACTGCCCTGCTTTTGAACCGGGCTGGCCGCGATCGGTTCCCGAGAATGCCGGGCCGTTCTCCTCAAGCCGCCGGCGAACGATCGGGTGCGGAGGGCGTTCCTCCTGCACGGGGCGGAGCTCGGAGGAGGCAATGCGGGACAAGGCGTGGTGGAAGCAGGGGATCATCTACCAGATCTATCCCCGCTCCTTCCAGGATTCGGACGGCGACGGCGTGGGCGACCTGAACGGCATTCGCCGTCGGCTCGATTATCTTGCCCGGCTCGGGGTCGACGCGATCTGGATCTCGCCGGTCTTCCCCTCTCCCATGGCGGATTTTGGATACGACATCTGCGACTACTGCGACATCGACCCCCTTTTCGGAAGCCTCGGGGATTTCGACAAGCTCGTGGCCGAGGCGCATGAACGCGGGCTCAAAGTCATCCTCGACTTCGTGCCGAACCACACCTCCGACCGGCATCCGTGGTTTCTCGAGAGCCGAAGCGCCCGGGAGAACCCGCGGCGCGACTGGTATATCTGGTGCGATCCCGGGCCGAATGGCGGGCCGCCGAACAACTGGATCAGTAATTTCGGGGGAAGCGCCTGGGAGTTCGACCCGGAGACGGGGCAGTACTACTACCACGCCTTCCTCAAGGAGCAGCCCGACCTGAACTGGCGCAACCCCGCCGTCCGCGAGGCCATGCACGACGTACTCCGCTTCTGGATGCGGCGCGGCGTCGACGGGTTCCGGGTCGATGTCCTGTGGCATCTGATGAAGGACGAACGGTTCCGGGACAATCCGCCCAACCCCGCCTATCGGGAGGGGCAACCGGAAATCGATCGCCTGCTCCAGGTCCACTCGGCGGATCATCCCGACATCCACGAGGTCGTCAGGGGACTACGCGCCGTGGTCGACGAATTCGAGGCGCGGGTGCTGATCGGGGAACTCTACCTTCCGATCGAGAGGCTGGTCGCCTATTACGGGGAGGATCTCTCGGGGGCTCACCTGCCGTTCAACTTTCATCTCCTGCAGACGTCGTGGAATGCATCTGCGATCGCGGCGCTGATCTCCGATTACGAGGCGGCCCTGCCTGCGGGCGGCTGGCCGAACTGGGTGCTCGGCAACCATGACAAGCCGCGCATCGCCGACCGGGTCGGAAACAGGCAGGCCCGCGTCGCCGCCATGCTGCTGCTGACGCTGAGGGGCACGCCGACGATGTACTACGCCGACGAAATCGGCCTGGGGAACGTGAAGATTCCGCCCGAGGCCGTGCAGGACCCATGGGAGAAGAACGAGCCGGGCCTCAATGTCGGGCGGGATCCGCAGCGCACCCCGATGCAATGGAGCGCTGGGCCGTTCGCGGGGTTCTCCGAGGCAAAGCCATGGCTCCCCCGGTCGGAGGACCACGAGATCCGCAACGTGGCGGAGCTTGAGCGGGACGACGGCTCGATCCTGTCGCTGTACCAGCGGCTGATCGCGTTGCGGAATGAGAGCGCGGCCCTGCATTTTGGAGATTACGGGCTCGTTTCCGCAAGGGGGAACATCCTGGTCTATGAACGCCGCTGCGAGGAGGAGCGCCTCGTGATCGCGCTCAATCTCGCCCCGGAAACAGCCACGCTCGCGCTGCCGGGGTCTGCGCGGCGTTATTCCATCCTCCTGTCCACCTTTCTCGACCGGGCCGGGGATGAGCAGGGGAGCGTGCTCACGCTCAGGCCGGACGAGGGGCTGATCCTTGCCGCTGCGGACTCGTGAGCAGTCGGGCCCGGTGCGCAAGTTCTTGATCGGGTATCGGCGCGCGAGCATGGCCGGAATGTTTGTCGGAGCCGTCGCTGACGTTCTACATTGGAATGACCAAGAGTGATTTCATGCCGAAACGGAAGGAGGCCTGGCGCCCTTCCTGCTCGCGCCCCGCCCCTCCAATCGGGAACACCCATGTCAGACCCTACTGAACTCTCCGCCTGCAGCCTTGCCCTCGCCCTCCAGACCGGACGGTTGAGCGCGAGCGCCGCGATCCGCGCCTATATCGACAGGATTTCGCGCGAGCAGCCCCGGCTGAACGCGTTCACCGAAGTCTTCGCCGAGGACGCCCTCGCGGCTGCGGAGGCGGCGGACCGGGCGATCGCGGCCGGCTACCGGCTCGGGCCGCTCCATGGCGTTCCCGTCGTCGTGAAGGATCTCGTCGAATGGGAGGGGCGCATCACGATGGGCGGCTCGCGCGCCCGCGCGGGGCGGCGGTCATCGCAGACCGCGACGATCCTGCGCCACATGATCGGGCAGGGGATGATCGTTCTTGGAAAGACCCAGACGGTCGAATTCGCCTTCGGCGGATGGGGCACGAACGAGCACATGGGCACGCCGGTGAATCCCTGGGACCGCAAGACGCACCGCGTGCCGGGAGGATCGAGCAGCGGGACGGGGGTGGCGGTCGCCGCCCGGCTCGCGCCCTGGGGGATCGGGACGGATACGGGCGGCTCGGTTCGCCTTCCCGCCGCCTTCTGCGGTCTCGCGGGCCTGAAGACGACGAGCGGGCGGATTTCGGTGGCTGGCGTCATGCCCCTGAGCTCCACCCTCGACACGGTCGGTCCGCTCGCGCGCAGCGTCGACGATGTCATCCTCCTCGATCACGTCCTGCGCGGGGAATCCTTCCCGGCCGGACCGGTTGACCGCCTGCCCGCCATGCTCCTCCCCGGCCTGCATCGCGGGGTGGCCGGGCTGCGGCTCGGGCGGATGCCGGAAGCCGAGCGGGCCGGGGTCTCCCCTGACGCGCTTCGGGCCTATGACGCGGCGCTCGATGTGCTCGCCCGGCTGGGCGCGGAGATCGTCGAGACGGTGCTGCCCTTCGCCTTTGGCGAAATGGTCGAGGCTAATGGCCGGATCATGGCCGCCGAGGCCTATGCGGCCCTCGCGCCGCTCGTCGACGACCCGGCGCAGCAGCTCGACGAGGCCGTGCGGGCGCGGGTGCTCGCCGGGAAAGGCGTCTCGGCTGCCGAGTATCTGCAGGCCTTGCAGCATCGGGAGATGATGAAGGCCGCCTATGCGGAAGCCACCGGGGGGCTCGACGCGGTCCTGACGCCGACGACCATGGCGGCGGCCATTCCGGTGGCCGAGGTCGATCAGGCGACCTCGCCGGCGCATTTCACGCGCTTCGGCAATTATCTCGGCCTCTGCGGGATGGCACTGCCCTGCGGCCTGTCGGACGAAGGGATGCCGCTTTCGCTGCAGGTGGTCTGCGCGGCCAATCGCGAGGACATGGCGCTGCGGATTGCCCGGGCCTACGAGCAGGCGGCCGGCTTCGCGGAGCTGGCACCGGCGGGTTGAGCACCGTCACTTGCCGATGGCGCGCGCCGCCTCGACGGCGAGGGGGGAGAACCGGGCGCTGAAATCCTCCGGGCTCCATTCGCTGAGGGAGCCCGCGATGTGGACCGCCGCCAGCGGCCGGCCGGCGTCGTCGGTGACGGCGGCTGCGACCACGACCTCGCCGATCAGGCCTTCCTCGACTGCGAGCGCGAAACCTGCCCGCCGCGCTTCCGCGATCTTCGCCCGGATCCCCGGCAGGTCTGTGATCGTCTTCGGGGTCAGCGGATTGCGGTCGCAACGCGCGAGGATCGCCTCGACCTCATCGTCCGGGAGGCGGGCAAGCATCGCGCGTCCCCCCGAGGAGCAGAAGATGGGGATGCGTCGCCCAACCAGCGTAGCGAAGAACGTCTCCCGCTTGCTCTGCATGCGGATCGCGTAAATGATCTCGGTATCGTCGAAGAGGCTGAGATCGATCCGCTCCCGCGCCGTCTTGCGCAGTTCGGTGAGAACCGGGGTGGCCCGCTCGATCAGCGGATTGTTGCGCAGATAGTCGAAGGAGCGCCGCAGCACCCGCTTGCCCGGCGAAAATCCCGGACCTGTCCCGGCGCGCTCCAGGTAGCCGAGCCTGGTCAGCGTGTAGGTGAGGCGCTGCACGGCGCTCTTGTCGAGGCCGCAGGACTTCGCGATCTCCCCGAGCGAGAGCGCGCGACCGCCATTTTCAAATGCTTCGAGGACAGCGAAGGCGCGCGCTACCGACTGGATGAACAGGCGCGGGTCAAGATCGCGCGAACCGGCGTTCATGTCGCTGGGGAAGTCATGAAGTTTTTCCCCGTCCGCTTTCGTGAATGCGCTCTTCATGCTTCGGGAAACCGTTTGACAATGAGAAATGTGCTTCATAGTCTATTTATATCCGATCGTATTGCTCTTCAATACGATAATCCGAAATGCGAAGTGCTTATGATTGCGCCGGAACTCGCGACTGGAGACGTAAAGGCAGCCGCCGTGTCTCCTGCCCTCCTGGATGTCTCCGGGCTGGCCTATGACTACGCGGGGGTGCCTGCGGTTCTGGAGTGCTCGCTGCAGGTCCCGGCAGGCGGCATCGTCGCCCTCATCGGCGGGAACGGAGCCGGCAAGTCGACGAGCGTCAAGATGATCGCCGGGGCGCTCCGGCCGAAGCAGGGGCGCATCCTGTTCGACGGCGACGACATCACGGGCCTGCCCGCCTACCGGGCGGTCGAGCGCGGCATCGCCCTCGTGCCGGAGGGGCGGCTGATCTTCCAGCACATGAGCGTCCACGAGAACCTCCTCGTCGGCGGCCAGTCGCGGCGTGGGCGCGGGCGGCTCGGCGAAAGCCTGGAGCGCGTCTTCGAACTCTTCCCCCGGCTCGCCGAGCGCCGTCGCCAGAATGCGGGTTCGCTGTCGGGAGGCGAGCAGCAGATGCTCGCCATCGGGCGGGGACTGATGTCCCTGCCGAAGCTGCTCATCTTCGACGAGCCCTCTCTCGGGCTGAGCCCGAAGCTTGTCTCCACGATCTTCGGGTTGATCCGGAAGCTCAACGAGGAGGGGATCAGCGTGCTCCTGGTGGAGCAGAACGTTCGCCAGTCGCTCGCTGTCGCGGACCGGGCCTACGTTCTCGAGAAAGGGCGCATTGTCCGCGAAGGGGCGGGCCGAGCGCTGCTGAAGGACCCGTTCATCAAGGAAGCCTACCTGGGACTGGCCTGACGGCGGATATCGCCGCAATAACGAAAGAGGGAACAGGACATGGACAGACGTTCGTTTCTCAAATTGACCGGCGGCGTGGCCCTGGCGGGCGGCGTCGGCGGAGTCTTCGCGCCGCATGTGGCGCGCGCCCAGCAGAAGACGATCGTCATGGGCGGATCGGTGCCGATGACGGGCGCGGCGGCGGAAACGGGGCTCAACGTCCTTCGCGGCTATGAGTGCGCCGTGAAATACGTGAACGAGGAGATGGGGGGCGTCGAGATCGGCGGCGAGAACTATCGCCTCGAACTGCAGCTCTTCGACGACGCCAGCGATCCGTCGCGCGCGACCACGCTGATCCAGCGCCAGGTCGACGAAGGAACGCTCTTCTTTCTGGGATCCTTCGGCTCGAACATCGTCCTGCCGACCTGCTCGATCACCGAGGCGGCCGGTCGCCTGATGGTGCAGGCGGGCGGAGGCTCGGACCTGATCTTCACGCAGGGACGGCGCCGCGTCTTCGGGATATTCCCCCGCGCCTCGCGGCAGTTCGTCTCCTCGGTGGAGATGTTCAAGCGCCTCCCCGAGGCGAGCACCGTATCCATCATCTTCACCAACGACCCCTTCTCCCGCTTCCAGGCGGAAGGCGCGAAGGCCGAGATCGAGCGCGCCGGCATGCGCGTGCTCGATTTCATCGAGTTGCCGACGCAGGTGAGCGACACGACGACGGTTCTCAGCGGCATCAGGCAGAACACCCCCGACATCCTCGTCTGCAACACGCATGACGAGACGTCGATCCTGATCGCGCGGCAGATGGTTTCGACCAACACCAACGTCAACATGCTCTACCAGACGCTGGGACCGCAGACCGCGGCCTTCGAGGAGGCACTGGGGAACTACGCGAACGGCGTCGTCGGGCAGGCCTACTGGACGGAAACCGCTTCCTATAGCGGTGACTATTTCGGCGCCGCGAAGGACTTCGCCGACTACTACCGCGCCAATTTCGACCGCGAGATGACCTACCACATGGCGAGCGGGGCCGCCTGCATCGTCTCCTATCTCGAAGCGGCAAAGAATGCCGGGTCTCTCGACGGCGACGCCGTCCGGGATGCGCTGGCCGCGAGCGATTTCGAGTGCTTCTACGGTCGGATCAAGTTCACCGAGGACGGGGACGGCGACCCGGCGCTTCTTGGCCCGCTCCTGATCCAGCGCCAGGACGGCGAGGTGAAGGTCGTTCACCCGGAGGCGGCGGCGCAGGCCGAACCCGTCTACCCGGCGCCGAACTGGGCCGATCGCGCCTGATCGAGCGCAAGGCCGCCCCCGCCTTCATCCGGGGGCGGCCGCATTCTCCAGGGAGTCGAACCAGTCATGGCGGCGTTGCCGGTGCTCGAACTCGGGCCTGATCCGCGCGAACGCGGCGCGACCCACGGTCGCGTCATGCGGGATGCTATCGCGGACAATCTCGCGACCTATCTCGCGCGCTTCGAGATCGGCGGCACGCCGTCGACCGTCGCCCTTGGCGAGGCGGAGCGCTGGGCTTCCTTCATCGCGAAGGACAATCCGGAATACGCGGAGGAAATGGCCGCGATCGCGTCGGCCGCCGGGCGCTCGGTCATCGAACTTGCCCTGCTCAACGCCCGCTACGAGATCACGTATACCCTGTTCGGCAGGGAAACGGAGCGGCTCAATGCGGCTTCCGAGCAGCCGGAACAGGAAGGCTGCACTTCCTTCGGGCTGATGCCTGGCATGACGTCCGACGGCCAGACCTGGATCGGGCAGAACTGGGACTGGCTGGAAAAAGTCCGGGGCCGCACCCTTGTCCAGCGGGTCCGCCGCGAGGGCGCGCCGGGCACCGCGAAGCCCGATTTCGTCGGGTTCACGGAAGCTGGGATCGTCGGCAGCAAGATGGGCGTCAATTCCGCCGGGATCGGGCTGTGCGTGAATGGCCTCGTGACGCGGCGGGACGGGGCGAACGGCCTGCGCAAGCCCTTTCATGTGCGCTGCGCGGAAATCCTCGACGCCTGGACCTTCGACAAGGCGCTGGCGCCGATCGTGCAGACGGACAGGACCTGCTCCACCAATTTCCTCGTGGCCCACGCCGATGGCGAGATGATCGACATCGAGGCCACGCCCGATTTCTGCGCCTACATCTACCCGCAGGACGGGATCGTCACCCACGCCAATCACCTTGCGCGCGAGACGCGCATCGGGTCGGAATTCGAGCGGATCTCGACGCATAGCCTGTTCCGCGCGCATCGCCTCGAGCGCCTGCTGCGCGAACGGGCGGGCCGGATCGATCTCGGGATCATGAGCGAGACCCTCGGGGACCATTTCTCACGCCCGGGCTCGATCTGCCGCCATGCGGACACGAGCCTGCCGCCGGAACGGCGGATCATCACCGTGGCGGCGATCGCCATCGACCTCAGGGCGCGGGTGATCCACGCGACCGACGGGCCGATCTGCGGTTCGCCGTTCCAGGCCTTTCCGCTCTACCCGGACCACGCATCCGATTGACACGGGATCCGGATCGCACGGCCCGGCAGCGGGGCGTTCGGCCGGTCGATACTGCCGAAGACGCTGCCTGCCGGAGGACGACACCATGACGAGCAAGACGATCTGGCCGAATGGCGCCCATTGCGCCGTGATGCTGACTTTCGATTTCGACGCGGAGACGCTGTGGCTGTCGCGCGATCCGGGGAACGCCCGCCGGCCGGGGGTGCTCTCGCAGGGCGTCTATGGCGGCAAGGTCGCGGTGCCGAAGATCCTCGAGCTGCTGGCCGAGGAGGACCTGAAGGGGACCTTCTTCGTCCCCGGCTGGACGGCCGAGAAATACCTCGATCGCATGGAGGCGATCGTGAAGGGCGGGCACGAGATCGGACACCACGGCTATCTCCACGAGTGGATCCATCCCGACTACCCCGACAAGGAGCGGGAGGCTCTCGAGAAGGGGCTCGAATCGCTGAAGAAGACGGTTGGGGTGAGGCCGCTGGGGTACCGCTCGCCCGCGGGCGAGACCTCCGAGAACATGATCTCGATGCTCCAGGAATACGGCTTCCTGTACGACAGTTCGCTGATGGACGACGTCTTCCCGTACCGGCACGTCCTGCCCGACGGCAAGACGGGGCCGATCGAGCTGCCCTGGCACTGGAGCGTCGACGATGCGCCCTATGCGCTGTTCTCGATCGCCAATCCGCGCCCGATGATGACCAACGAGCATATCCTCAGCATCTGGAAGGCCGAGTTCCGCGAGATCTACAAGTGGGGCGGCCTGATGAACGTGCTGACCCATCCGCAGATCATCGGCAGGCCGGCGCGGCTCGCGATGCTGCGCGAATTCATCGCCTTCATGCGCGGCTTCCCCGGCGTCTGGTTCGCCACGGGCGAGGAAGTGGCGCGCGCCTGGGCGCAGTCGGAAAAGGCGTGACCGGCGCGAGGGGGCGGGGCGAATGCTGACATTGCTGCAAACGACGTTGAACGGGCTGGTCGTCGGCGGGATCTTCTCCCTTGCCGCCGTCGGCTTCTCCCTGATCTTCGGGGTGATGGGGATCGTCAACCTCACCCACGGGATCTTTGTCATCGCGGGGGCCTATTTCGCCCTCGTCATGTGGCGGGAACTCGGAGTGGACCCGCTGCTTGCGGTCCTGCCGATCGGCGTCGTCCTCTTCGCCTTCGGCTATGTCTACCAGCGCACGATCATCCACTGGGCGGTCTCGCGTTCGAGCCTCGTCGCCTCGCTCCTCGTCACCTTCGGGGTGGCGATGATCCTGCGCAACGTCCTCCAGCTCGTCTTCAGCCCGGACGTGCGCACCATCACGCCCCCGTACAGCTTCGTCAGCCTCAGCTTCGGCGCGCTCCAGATCGACCTGGTGCGCGTTGTCGGCCTCGCCGCGAGCCTCGTCCTCCTGTCGCTCTTCGCGCTGCTCCTGACCCGGACATCGTTCGGACGCGCGATCCGGGCGACGGCCCAGCAGCCGCTCGCCTCGCAGCTCGCGGGGATCAACGTTCGCCACGTCTACGCCCTGACCTTCGGCCTCGGGGCGGCCTTTGCCGGCGCTTCGGGCACCATCATCGGGATCGTCCAGCCCTTCTCGCCGGCGAGCGAGGTGGCCTGGACGCTGAACGCCTTCGTGGTGGTTGTGCTCGGCGGGATCGGGAGCCCCGCGGGCGCGCTTCTCGGGGGAATCCTGCTCGGTCTGATCAACACCTTCACCGCGCAGTATATCGGCCCCGCCATGACCAACGCGATGATGTTCCTCGTTCTCGTCCTCATGCTTCTCGTGCGTCCGCAGGGTCTTCTGGGCAACGCATTCGGTGAAACGCGATGAAAAGCTGGCTGCTCCTTCCCCTCGTCATTGTCCTGGTCATCGCCGGCTACTTTCTTCCCCAGTGGCTGAGCCCGTTCCATGTGCGCGTGGTCCAGTTCTTCTTCTTCGCGGCGGCGCTCGCCGTCGCCTGGAACATCCTCGGCGGCTTCTCCGGATACTGGAGCTTCGGGCACACGGCCTTCATCGGAATCGGCGCCTTCGCGGCGGCCCATTTCTCGATGCGGATCGGCATGTTCGGCGCGCAGCCCTTCTCGATCGTCGTCCCGATCATCATCGGGGGGCTGGTTTCGGCGATCGTGGCCGCGATCATCGCCTATCCGATCCTGCGGCTGCGGGGCATCTATTTCGCGATCGCGATGCTCGGGGTGGGGCAGGTCTTCGCGGAACTTGCGAACAATATCCGCTGGTTCCAGGGCGGCGTCGGTCTCTTCGTAACGGCGCCCATGCCGCCTGGAGTGCCGCCGGAGCGCTTCTACTACTATGTCTTCGGAATCCTCCTCGCGATCACCTTCGTCACGAGCGTCGCCGTGCGGTACAGCCGCCTCGGGGCGGGCCTCATCGCGATCCGCGAGGACGAGGACACGGCGGGCATGCTCGGTGTGCCGGCCGAGCGCTACAAGATCGCGGCCTTCGTGATCTCGGCTTCGCTCGTGGGCATGCTGGGCGCGGCCTATGCCTTCAGCGTCGGCTACTTCACGACGAGCACCGTCTTCCGCATCGACTTCAGCCTGAACATGATCGTCTATTCGCTGATCGGCGGGCTGGGCACCCTGTTCGGCCCGGTGATCGGGGCGGCGATCATGCTCTTCGTGACCCAGGTCCTGCTCTCGCATCTTCTCGAGGTTCATCTGCTGATCACCGGACTGATCGTCGTCACCATCGTGCTCGTCATCCCGAAGGGGATCCTCGGAACGCTCTCCGACGCGATGCAGAGGCGGCGCTCGGTCGATCGTGGGAAGGCGCAACCCGTGGGAGAAGCCCGATGAGCGGCGAACCCGTGATCTCCGGCCGCGGCGTCACCAAGCACTTCAAGGGCCTCGCGGCCATCGACGGCGTGGATTTCGCGGTTCCCGCGGGGTCCATCCACGGCCTGATCGGCCCCAACGGCGCGGGCAAGTCGACCCTGTTCAACCTCATCACCGGCTATTATCCGCTCACCTCCGGCGAAATCTACTTCCAGGGCCAGCGTATCGACGCCTTGCCGACCTACAAGCGCAACCAGCTCGGCATCGCCCGCGCCTTCCAGATCTCGAAGCCGTTTCCGGCCCTGACGGTGCGGGAGAACGTTGGCATCGGCGCGATGTTCGGGCGGCCGGAACGCAGCGATTCGTCGGCCGTGACGGATGCGGCGCTGGAGATCACCGGGCTGACGGAATTCGCGGACCGGACGGCGGAGGGCCTCACGGTCGGCACGCTCAGGAAGCTCGAGATCGCGCGCGCCTTCGCGACGCGTCCGGCGGTCCTGCTCGCGGACGAGCCCTGCGCCGGGCTCAACCCCTTCGAGACGGAAGCGATGGTCGCCTGCCTGCGGCGGATCCGCGACCACGGCGTCGCGATCTGGCTGGTGGAGCACGACATGCGCGCGGTCATGAGCGTCTGCGAGCACATCATCGTCATCGAAGCGGGACGCAAGATCGCCGAGGGATCGCCGCAGACGGTCGCGAACGATCCCGCCGTCATCGAGGCCTATCTCGGTGCGCCGGTGGAGGACGAAGATGCGGACGAGGAGGCGGACAATGCCCGGCCCTGATGTGCCTGTCATCCGGTGCGAGGATGTCGATGTCGACGAGGTGCTCTTCGGCATCCTCGCCTGGGTCTCCATGGAGACGCCCTCGCGGCGTCCCGACCAGATCGCGAAGCTGCTCGATCTCGCCGAAACGGATCTCGACGACCTGCCGATCACCCGGCGACGCATTCCGGGGCGAGACGGGTTGGGCGAACACCTGGTCCTCACCTACGACCCCGCCGCCCAGGGCGGGCCGCACGCCCTCGCCATGGGTCATGTGGATACCGTCTGGGATGTCGGGACGCTGGCGGCGCGTCCGATCCGCACCGAGGACGGAAAGGTCTACGGCCCCGGAATCTACGACATGAAGGCGGGATCCTATCTCGCCTATTGGGCGATCAGGGAACTCGCGCGGCGCGAGATCGTGCCGCCGCGACCGGTTACCGTCCTCCTGAATTCCGACGAGGAAATCGGCTCGCCCACCTCCCGGGCGCTGATCGAGGAACTGGGGGATGCGGCGGCCTTCGTCCTGGTGCCGGAACCGGCGATCGGGGACGGGGTCGCGGCGGTGACCTCGCGGAAGGGCTGGGGGCGCTTCACGCTCACGGTGCAGGGTCGGGCCGCGCATGCCGGGGCCAACCACGAGGACGGGCGCAGCGCGATCCGCGAGATCGCGCGCCAGATCCTCGACCTCGAGGCCATGACCGATTACGCGACAGGCACGACGGTCAATGTCGGCGTCGTCAACGGCGGCTCGCTCCTCAACGTCGTCCCCGCGGAGGCCCGTATCGAGATCGACCTGCGCGTCCGCGATCCCCGCAGCGCCGAGGAAGCCGTGGCCGCCATCCTGGGGCGCAGGCCCCATGACCCGGACGTCACGCTGACGGTCGAGGGCGGGATCAACCGGCCTCCGTTCCGGCGCGACGACGGCGTCGTCCGGCTGTACGAGGCTGCGGCGGAGCTCGCGGGGGAACTGGGCTTTGCCCTGCCGGAAGCGGCCCGAGGCGGCGTCTCCGACGGAAACTTCACCGCCGCGCGCGGACGCCCCACCCTCGACGGGCTCGGCTGCGGGGGCGCGGGGGCGCATGCCGTCAGCGAGCATATCACGCTCGCCTCGATCGCACCGCGCGCCGCATTGATGGCCGGCATGCTGGGATCCGGCCGCTTTCAGAAACTGGCTCTTGGAGAAACAGAATGATACTCGTTGGCCGCCTGGGCTCACCCTATGTTCGCCGGACGGCAATCCTCCTCGATGTGATCGGGGTCGAGTTCGAGAACCGCGCCATCTCCGCCCTGGCCGATCAGGAGGAGTTGCGCGGAATCAATCCGCTCGGACGCGTGCCGGCCCTGATCGACGGCGACGCGGTTCTCGTCGACAGCGTGGCCATCGCTCTCACGATGCTCGATCGCCATGATCCGGAAGGCGCGCTTTGGCCGCGCGGTGGCCCCGCAATGGCGGAGGCGCTGCAGGCATTGTTCATTGCCAACGGCGCCCTCGACAAGTTCGTCGCTTCCTATTACGAGCGCACCCGGCGCCCGCAGGAACTGGTGCATCCGCCCTGGCGCGCGCATTGCGAGGCCCAGGCCCATGGCGGGCTCGACGAGCTGGAGCGGCGGTTCGCGCGCCTGCGGCCCGGAGCGCAGGGCGGTCCCGCGCCTGATTATCTCGACATCGTGCTCGCGACCATGATCACCTTCATGACCTCGGTCGATGCGAACTTCGTCGACGCCGCCCGTTACCCGCGGCTCGTCGACTGGTCCGCCCGCTGCGAGAAGCTCCCGGCATTCCTGCGGCGCAAGCCCGGCTAGGCGGGCCGGCCGGCCCCGCCCCGCGCTCCCAGCCGGTGATAGAGCAACCGCAGCACCGGCCAGGCGACGATGAGGATGGTGACGAGCGCGAGCAGGGCGGCGATCGGGCGCGAGACGAAGGCGAGCATGCTGCCGTTCCCCAGGATCATGCCCTGCATGAAGCTCTCCTCGAGGAGCGGCGCCATGATCATTCCCAGGATGATCGGCGCGACCGGGAAGTCGTTTTCCTGCATGATGAAGGCAAGGAGCCCGAGGGTCAGCATGAGCAGGACACCGAACGCCGTGTTGTTGATGGCGAAGCTCCCCACGATGCAGAAGAGGAGGACGACGGACATCAGCTCGATCTGCGGAACGCGCGTGATCTGGCGCGCCGCCTTGATCGCCACGAACCCGGCAGGGATCATCAAAATGTTGGCGACGAAGAAGGCGATGAAGATCGAGTAGATCAGGACCGACTCGTTCAGGAAGACCATCGGTCCGGGCTGGAGACCCTTGAGGTAGAACACGCCGATGACGATGGCGGTAACGCTGTCGCCGGGGATGCCGAAGACGAGGGACGGGATCCAGGTGCCGCAGGCGGCGGCGTTGTTCGCCGAGGCGGCCGCGATCACCCCCTCGGGGTGCCCGGTGCCGTATCGCTCAGGCGTGCGAGAGGCCTTGCGGGAGAGCGCATAGGCGATCCACGCCGCCACGTCCGAGCCGGCGCCGGGGAGGGCGCCGATCGTCGTCCCGATCGCGGGTCCCCGGGCGAGGTGGCCCTTGTATCGCCACAGCATCGCGGGAACGCCGGTGAAGACGCCCGTATCGGCCCGCGCGTTCACATGGGCGCTCACCCCGCCCTTCACATAGACGCGGCAGATCTCGGCGAAGGCGAAGATCCCGATGAGCGCCGCGATGAAGTTGAGTCCGCCGAACAGCTCGACCACCCCGAAGGTGAAGCGGGGCAGGCTGAAGATCGGATCGAACCCGACCATGGCGAGCATCAGCCCGATGCAGAGCGACACGACGCCCTTGACGGGATCGTTCGTGCAGATGAAGGCGGCGGAGGTGAGGCCGAGCGCCGCGAGCCAGAAATACTCGTAATAGGTGAAGCTGAGCGCGAAATCCGCGAGGATGGGCGCCATCACCGCGAGCGCCAGCGCTCCCACGAGGCCTCCGAAGGAGGAGCAGAGGAGGATCGCCCCGAGCAGCTGCTGTCCCTTGCCCTTCCGGGTGATCTCGTATGCCTCGTCGGTATAGGCCGCCGATGCCGGGGTGCCGGGGATGCGCAGGAGGACCGAAGGGATGTCGCCGGCGAAGATCGCCACGGCGCAGACGGTCGCGATGGCCGACAAGGCCGCGACAGGCGACATGAAGAAGGTGATCGGCAGCATCAGCGCCACGGCCAGCGTGACCGATATGCCGGGAAGCGCGCCGGCGAAGATGCCGAAAACCGCGCTGACGAAGATGACGGTCAGGATCTCGAGGGAGAAGACCTGGGCGAAGGCGGCGGAGAGGACATCCATCGCGCCGGCCTCAATAGACGAGGTTCGTGAGGATGCCGAGCGGCAGGGGCACGCGCAGGATCCAGGCGAAGACGAAGAAGATCCCGAGGGTGGCGATCCCGGCGGTCACCGCGGAGCGGAGCCAGTGGCGGGGGCCGCGCATCCACAGGAGAAGCAGGAAGGTCAGGAGGAAGCCGGCGATCGGGAAGCCGAGGCTGTGGCTGAACATGATGTAGAGCGCCACGCCGCCGACGAGGATTGCGAGCGTCGCAATGCTGCGCGGATCGCGCGCCCAGGCGTCCAGCACCACCGCACCCTGAACATGGCGGCGGCGGATCCCGCGCAGGACGAGGAGCGCCCCGCAAGACAGCATGATCGTCAGGGTGAGTCCGGGAAACAGGCCGGGGCCGAAGCGGTCATTGGGGTAGGACGGAAACTGGGCGACGAGGAAGAGGCCGAAGGCGGCGATTAGGATGATCGCCAGGCCGCTGATTGCATCGTTGAAGCGCATGGATGAATGCCCTGGATGAACGTGCCGCATCCGCCGCGACGGGCGCGGCCTTATCCGATAGAAAGCCGGGCCGCCCCGGCGAGCCGGGCGGCCCGGGAAGCAGGTTCACTGGGCGAGGCCGACGGTCTTCATGATCTCGCAGATCGTCTCGTCCTGCTCGGCATGGTACGCCTGCGCCTCGGGGCCGTCCAGCCAGGCGGTCTGGAAGCCGTTCTGCTGCATGAAGTTCTGGAACTCGTCGCTCTCGACCGCCGTCTTCAGCGCTTCCGCGAGCCGGTCGCGGATATCGTCCGGAAGCCCCTTGGGCGCGGCCAGCATGCGCCAGGTGCCGGAGGTCCAGTCAGCGCCGGTCGCCTCCTCGAGGGTCGGCACGTCGGGGAAGAGCGGGTTGCGCTCCTCCGACATGGTCGCCAGCGGCCGGATGCGCCCGCCTTCGATCATGGCGCGGGCGGAGGGGAGGGGCGGCGTCGCCAGGTCGAGCGAGCCTGCGGCGAGATCGCGGATGGCGGGCGCCTCGCCCTGCGTCGGGACCCACGGCACCTTCGCCGGATCGACCCCCTCCTGCACCAGCCAGCCGGCGAAGGAGAGGTGATAGATGCCGCCGCGGCCGGTGCCGGAAGCCTTCATCTCGCCGGGCGCGCTCGCCTTGATCGCGTCAAGCAGTTCCTGCGCGCTCTGGTAAGGCGAGTCGGCATTGACGAGGACGCCCGCGGCGTCGCGGCTGAACAGGGCGATATGCGTGAAGCTGTCGGCGTCGAGGTCGGTCTGGCCGAGGCAAAGGGTCTGGCTCAGGTCGACGTTGACCGTGCCGATCGTGTATCCGTCCGGCGCGGCCTGCGCCAGTGCGGTGTGCCCGATGACGCCGGATCCGCCGGTGCGGTTGACCACGTTGAGCGGCTGCCCCAGGTCTCTTTCCAGTATTGAGGCAAGCATTCTCACGATGGTATCTGTTCCGCCTCCCGCGCCCCATGGGACCACCACTTCGATCGGACGCGTCGGCCAGTCGGCGGCTGCGGCGGTGTTGATGAGCAAGGCCGACAAAGCGGTTGCGAAGAGAGCTCTCCGTAGCATTTTCTATCCTCCCTGAGGCCCGGTTCGCGCGACCGGTGCGGTTCAAAAATAACCACAGACTCGCCGCCGCTGTCCACGACTTCCTGCAATTCCGTTGTTGGTTCGTCATTGCTGGAAGAATCGTGGTTTCGCATGATGGTGATGCCATTCTCAGCGCTGCCTTGATCATCCGCGCCAGAACCAATGGACAAAAGGTTCTTGCTGCAGTCGCGAAGAGCGGGAAGGGCAACGGCGCGGCGCGAACGATCCGCAAGCAGCAGGCATTTTTTTGCAATCTCGATTGACGTCTCCCAATGCCGCAACATAGCATCCTCGCGGCAGAGCCAGCGCCGGGCCACGCCCTCGCGCGTTGCAGCCCGCAAATCCGGGAGGACCGCCATGCATGAAGGGACGATGACGGACGTGCGGAATGCTCCCGCCGAGGCGGACAAGAGCAGCGGAATCGCGTTCATGGACGGCGGCTACGTGCCGCTGGAGGAGGCGAAGATCTCCGTCCTCGACTTCGGCTTCACGCATTCCGACGTGACCTATGATGTCGTGCATGTCTGGGGCGGGCGTTTCTTCCAGCTCGACGCCCACCTGTCGCGGTTCTTCGCGTCGATGGCGAAGCTGCGCCTCGAGATTCCTTACGACCGGGCGGAGGTCGCGGCGATCCTGGCCGAATGCGTGCGGAAGACCGGTTTGCGCGAGGCTTATGTGGCCATGGTCTGCACGAGGGGGGTTCCGCCGCGCGGAAGCCGCGATCCCCGGCTCTGCGCGAACAGGTTCATCGCCTATGCCATGCCGTTCATCTGGATCGCGCCGGAATACAAGCGCGAAGCCGGGCTCCACGCGATCATCAGTTCCTACACGCGGATTCCATCACGCTCCCTCGACCAGCGGATCAAGAACTATCACTGGCTCGACATGGTGCAGAGCCAGTTCGAGGCCTATGACAGGGGCGCGGACACGGCGTTCCTGCTCGATCTCGACGGCCACCTCACGGAGGGTCCGGGATACAACATTTTCCTGGTGAAGGACGACGTCCTGCTGACAGCCCGCGCGAATGTTCTCGAAGGCATCACCCGCAAAAGCGTCCTCGCGATCGCGGAGGAAATCGGAATGACCGCTCAGGAGATCGATATCTCCCTGGCGGATCTCGAAGCCGCGTCGGAAGTCTTCATCACCAGCACCGGGGGCGGAATCATGCCCGTCACGCGGGTCGATGGCCGGATCTTCGCGAATGACGCACCGGGTCCGGTCACGCTGCGGCTGCGCGACGTCTATTGGCAGCGTCACGCGGAGGACTGGAACGCGACGGAAATCTCCTACGACTGACGGCGGGGCGCCGGCGGGTCAGGCCAGGGCCATGACGAGGCTCGCCGCCACGTAGAGGACGAGGATCGTGACGCTCTCGAAGCCAATCCCGCCGGGCCCGATCTTTTCCCGCCGCAGGAGCCCGAGCAGGAGGACGCCGACCATGAGGATCGTGGTCGCTATGACGAACCGGTCCGCATCGACCATCTCGGCGACCCCGAGCCCGGCCACGGCCACGGCGGCGGCGAGGAGACCGAACTCGGCCCATACCCGCGAGAGAGGGATGCGGTCGAGACGGCTGGCGCCGCCGCCCTTGCCATTCTCCTTGTCCGCCTTTTCCGCGGCCTCGTCCTGGGTATCCCGTGTCCGCCGCGGGAACCACATCGGCTCGTCCCTCGCAAGGCGAACGAGGTAGATGCCGTAGGAGTAGCCGCCGAGAATGATGACAGTGGCCGGATGCACTCCGAGAAGCGTCCAGTCCGGACCTGCGGAAGCCGCGAGGGGAACCGCGAGCAGCGCCACGAGGAGCGATCCTTGCGAGAGGTTCGTCGCGGAAGCAGCTGCGTGTTCCAGGTTGACGCGGCGGTAGAAGAAGTCGGCGACAGCGAGAAAGGCGGTCTGCACGGCGATCCCGCCGACGGCGTTGGCGATCGAGAGGCTGGGATAGCCCTGCGCGGCCGCCACGACCGAGGTCAGGATTCCCGGCAGGGAGGTCGATCCTCCGAGAAGCACTGCGCCGACCAGCGCCTCGCCCCAGCCGATCCTGTCCGCCAGGACATCCGCGCGGGCGGCGAGCATCGTGCCGGCGACGCCGATCACAGCTGCCGAGGCGGCGAAACCGGCGATGATGATCCAAAGCGAAAGCGCCTGAAGTTCAAACATGGGCCTCTGCTGCTCCCCCCGGCACGGTGGCGGCTACCGCGTCATTCTACGGCCGCGCAAAGTGGAACGCTTGCCGCTCGCGCTTTCAATTCCACGTCGCGGCAGTTCCCCTTGCCGTATTTCAATTTCCCTCTTCCGCTGCAGCGCGGGCGGCTTCAAGGGAGGTCTCGGCTTCCTCGAGGTCTCGTTCGGCGAGCGCCGGCGGCGACTGGCGCTCGGCTGCGGCGGGCATGTGACATAGCTCGGCGAGGACCGGATAGTGGTCGGAGCCGAAGGGCTCGAGCCGCTGGAACGAAAGGAGGGCGAATTCCTCCTGATAGAGAACCTGGTCGAGCGGCCATGAAAGCAGCAGGCTATTGGCGTCGTAGGTGGGATAGAGGCCGCGCCCGACCCGCGGATCGAGCAGTTCGCCGATCCGCATCGAGCGGCGGGTGACGCGCTCCCAGGGAACGGCGTTGAAGTCGCCCGCCATGATGACGGGATCGCTCGCCTCCCGCGCCCTCAGCGCCGCCGACAGGAGGCGCGCGTCGCGCATGGTGGTCGGCTGGGACCAGAAGAGCGGCGGCTCCGGATGAAGCCCCTGGAACGCGACCGTCGCGCCGTTGCGCAATCTCACTGTCGAGAAGACCGCGGGCGTGTCCTGTCCAAAGACGAATTCGATTTGGGGCTCGATCAGTTCCAGCCGGGAGAAGAGGTGGATACCGTAGTGCTCCCGCTCCTGTGGAATGTGCTGGATCCGGTGCGGAAGCTCGTCGGCGAGAACCCGCAGCTGCGCATCCCACCACTCGTCCGTCTCCATGGCGAGGAACAGGTCGGGATCGGCGCCCCTCACGAGGTCGATCAGTTCCTGCGCCTGCCGATTGCCCAACTGCACATTCGCGACGAGAATCCGAACATGCGCATCCTCGGGGCACTCGGCGACCGCGATCGCCTGCTCGTCGAGAACGAAGGCGTAGGGGTGGACGCGGTAGACGTTGTAGCCGATCGCCACGATGGCCAGAGCCACCGTAGCCCAGCCCATCGTTCCCAGGGGGCGCCGGAGGATGAGGTAGAGCGCGAGAAGGACCACCAGCCCGACGACAAACTGGATTCTGGGGAAGTCGAGGTACCTGACCCACCACATGTTGGTTTCGGCAAACGGAATGAGCGAAAGCACTGCAATCGCGAAAAGAAGGACCGCTACGATCGATGCGGCGATTCTTCCTGATGGACCAGAAATCACGTCTTGTCTCCGTCGCGGCGGCGCCTTGTCGGAACCAGTCTTGGCTTGATGTCGCGGATGGCGCCGGGCAACCGGGTCATTTCCGCTTGTACGAGGTCGTGCAAATTTTCTGACGCGCGAACGGTTGGTGCGCGCGTCAGATGCGGTGATATCAGCGGATCAGTCGATCTGTTCGTAATCGAAGGGCTCGACTTCGCCGACTTCCTCGGTCGTGTAGGGCAAGTCGTAGTACGGGCGTCCGGCATACCAGCCATAGTCATACCCGTAGTAAGGATAGGCGAAGGCGCCACGGGTTCCCGTCCATCCGACGTCTGTCCTCACCGCTACCGCAGCGAGAATATTGTCGCGGACGATCAGATCTTCCACGTAACCGTAGTTGGCGTAGGTATCCTCGTCGCGAACGCGCACGTAGTCACCGAGAAGCTCGGTGGCCCGCCATACGCGTGCCGCTGTCGCGACATCATCGTCGACTTCCTCGATATTGGTGGAGGCTTCCTGGCCCGTGATCAGCTCATCAGCGTAGAGCGAGTAGTCTTCGACCGTTTCCTCGGTGACCGGGATGGTCACCCGATTCCCCGTAATCTCCACCTGGTCCCAGGGAATATTGACGTGGGTATCGCCGATGTCCCAGAGGCCGCCCACTTGCGCGATGATCGAAAGCACTCGTCCGTCCGTGTGAAACAGCACGTTCTCCACGCTGCCGATTTCCTCGCCGCCAGGCCCGTAGACCTCGCCCTCGTCGAGCATGTTGTCGATGCTGCGGCCGTCCGCATAAATCTCGTCGTAGCCCCATCCGGTCAGAGGTATCACTCTCTCGGTTTCTACGACCTGGGCGGCGGCGATCCCGCTCAGGGAGCAGGCGGCAATGCCGGTCAAGAGCGTGCGCATGGTATGATTTCTCATCCGTTATCTCCTTGATGGTGAAAACGCGACGATGGTGAAAACTCAACGTCGTGCGCCTCGCATTCGAAGCGGCTGACCTGACCAACAGTTCGGTCGATCGGATGTTCCGTACCGAACGGCATTACCGGCTGCCGGTCGTCTCGGTATCGAAATCCAGCTCGGATCGCCGCAAGCGAATGGCCACGTCATCGGCAATCGGCGCGAGGTTGGCGGCTGCAGCTTCAGTCAGGGTCGGGAGGGCGCGGAGCTGCGTCAGCGAGTAGCCGGGGATGAGCTTGTCGTTCCGCACCACCGTATCGGAAATCGGCAGAAGAACGCGATGGTTGCCCAAGCGGTCATTGGTCGAGACGACGAAGCTGATCTGCTCCTCGAGACCCTGCACCACCGCCTCCACCACGCCGACCGGATCGGCGCCGCCAAGCGACACCGTCGCTCCCACCAGTTCCTCGACCGTGAATTCGCGGCTCTCCTCGCCCGGAGCGGGCAAAAGGCGGTTGTCGATCTGCTCGACGGGTTGCCCCGACATGCCAGGGGCCGATTGCGCCTGCGCCGGCGCCATGCCCGCCGTCGCGACCAGAAGCACGATCGCCGAGAAGGCGGTCACGGGAATGGAATGAAATGTATGCATGAGCCGTCTCCGATAGCGCTGATCACTCGGGGAGAGACGCCGCCAGGCCACGGAGGGTTCCGCGAAAATTCTGTGGGAGCGCCGGCAGGATAGCGTCCGGCGCAGCCGGTCGCCGAACTTGGCAGGGCGAATTTTCGTTCCCGCCGACCCTCGCTACTCCTCCAGGGTCTTGCCCGAAGCGCCGGTCGTCAGGATCTTTCGGCGTCGCCGCTCTGCCAGGGCAGGCGGCCCTTGATCTCCACTTCCAGCGAAAAGCTGAGGAAGGTGCGGATCAGGACGATCGCGGCGAGCACGCCGACGGAGGCCAGATCGAGATCCGCCGAGACCGTCTTGATGATGTCCGCGGCGACCAGCAATTCGAGGCCCAGCAGAATGCCGCGGCCGAGGCTTGCGCGCAGGGCGTCATAGCCCTCGGTCCAGTCGCCTGTCCTGTAATGGGCGCGCACATAGGAGAATACCGAGAAGATGACGCCCCCGACAATGACTGCCATGCCTGTCAGTTCGAGGGCGTTGGTCGCCCAGTCGGCGGCGGCCATCCTGAATTCTTCGAGGCTCATCAACTTCCCCCCCTTGCCGGTCGCGGCTCCGCCCGTGCGGCTTTTGTCTGCAGGAGTCTGGATGGTAGGGCGGCGCGCGGACCGGCGGCAACCTCGGGCGGTCCGGCGGGGCAAGCTTGCGCTGGCGGGTTCATGGCCGACCTTGCCGTCACAGCGGGCCGTCTTGCCCTTCGCCCGGAACGCCCGTCTCCTCGCCCAGCGTATCCCGGACATACAATTTCTTGACGGCGACGAACGCCACCACTGTCAGCGGGCCGGCGACGATCACGCCAAGGGTGCCGAAGAGGATGCCGAAGGCGAAGATGGAGAGCAGGAACAGCCCCGGCGGCAGGTTCACCGCCCGGCGCTGGATCAGCGGCGTGATCATGTTCGATTCGAGCTGCTGGATCGCGAGATAGAGGAGCGCCGTCCACAGGATCATCATTCCCCCCTCGCTCGCCGCCAGGATCAGCGCCGGGACGGCGCCGACGATGGGCCCGACGACGGGAACGAACTGGGTCAGGGCCGCAAACATCGCGAGGGCGAAGGGAGCGGGGAGTCCAATGGCCCAGGTGCCGAGGCCCGCCAGGACGCCGACGATCGCCATCGAGATGAGGAGCCCAAGGAGATAGCGGTAGAGCGCGACCCCGCAAAGCTCCAGGGTCGTCTCGATCCGTTCATGCGCCCGTTTCGGAAAGAGCATGACGATGCCCCGCTTGTAGGTGTCCGGATCCATCGCGAGGAAGACGCCGGCGATCGAGACGAGGATGGCCCCCGTGAGGATTTCCGCCATTGCGTAACCGAAGGACGCGACTTGTCCGACGATGCTGCGCGCCATCCCGATCAAGCTGTTCGGCTGCTGCCCGCTCTGGCCGGCCTCATGGCCGTTGCCATTACGGTCCTCCTGTCCGTCATCCTCGCCACTCTCCGTGAGCGGCATGCCGAGCCTCTCCTCGAGCTGTGACACCGCCTCCGGGAGGCGCTGCGTCAGGCTCGAGACCTGCTCGGTCGCCTGTGAGCCGACCAGAAACGAGACCAGCCCGATCACGCCGATGATCACCAGCGCGGAAAGCGCGACCGCCACGCGGTGGGACAAGGGCGTGTAGCGCCGGATCGGCCCGGCGGCGGCCGCCAGGAGCACTGCGACGATGATCCCGGCGAGAACGATCAGGAGCGCCTCGCGGATCTGCCAGACAAGGAAAAACCCGGCAAGAATCGCGGCTGTGATCAGAACATGCTGAACATAGGCGATCGAGGGGCGTGGCAGGCCGTGCCGCGCCTGCGGCTCGCGCGCGGGCTCGTCCATCACGATGGCCGATCGGTCGTTGGGTGACACCTGCCGAAATCGCTGATGCTCATTTGTCCTCCTTCAAGCGTGGCGCGCCATGCGGTGAAAGAGCTTCAGGTGGCCTTTTGTTCCGATTCCTCAGGACGGCCGGGGATTTCCCCGCGACTCGCCGAACCCGCGGCCGCACCCGACGTTGTCATGCAGTCCCCTCGCGTGGCGCGTCGATGCGCGCCAGCGGAGAGAGCCGGAGAGAGCCCATGCGTCGCCTGATCGGGAAGCTGAGGGAAACCGCGCGGAAGGCTGAAGTTTCCGGGGGGGAGCGCTGCGAGCCGCCCGCGCCGGAGATCGACGCGGCTTCTCTGCCTGATTGCGACAAACTCGACGGCGACAGCGACTATCGCCCCTTCCTGCGGAAGAACGTGCCGACGGAACTGAAGCGCCTCGGCCTGCGGCGCGCCTGGGCGAGCGATCCAACAATTGCCGCCTTCCGCGGCTTCGCGGATTACGATTGGGATGCAAACGCCATCGGCTACGGCGAACTGAGTGCCGCCGATGCGGCCATTGCCGCCGCCAGCTGGCTGGTGCGCGACGAGCCCGAGGCGCGGCGTGGTCAGGTCACGGAGGCGGGGGACGCGGGCGAGGCCGGGCCCCGACCCGAAGACGAGAAATCCGCCTGATCGCTCAGCGTGGTGCGCCGCCCCGGGTTCCGCCTCCTGGTTGCGTGATCCCCGTCGATCCGTCATGCGCGCGATCGATCAGTTGCTGCAGGCCAGGCGTGCTCTCCTGCTGCAGGATGTTCGGGGGAGAGCGCCCGAGCTCCGTGATTCCCGGCGGCTGGCTATCGAGAACCTCCTGGTTCTCGACGCGATCCTCCGAGGCATTCTCGGGAAGGCAAGGCGACCGGGAGCCGGTTCCTTCCGCCGTCGCGGGGGGCAACGCGCCGGCAGCCGGAGCTGCGATGGTTCCCTCCGTGGCGAGTTCACCTTCCGGAAGATCCCGGCCCTCCCTCGGTACGAGATCGTCATGCTGGCGCGCGGTCGCCTCGTCGACGACGGGGGAGCCCGCCTCGCCTACGTCGATGCAATCCGAGGGGCTTTCCGGCTGCTGCGATTGCTGCATCGGCTGAGCCGGCTGCTGCGCAACCAGCGGATCGATTGATTGCGCGAGCATCAGCGCGGCTCCTGCGAGAAACGGCGCGGCGCGGCTGAAGATGGTGGTGAGAGACATGACGCTTCCCTGATCGACACCCTGTGGAAGGTCAACGCGCTGCGAACCGGGAGGCTCCCGATGCGCGCGCAAATTCCGCGCATGAAGCTTTTCTCGCGGAACCATCCCGTCGAGGCGTTGTTGACGATCAGGATGTCACGGCGAAGCCGCCTCCCCCGGCAAGCCATTGAGGGATAGGCGATATCGATGAACCAGACCGACCCCGCGCCCGAACCGGACGTTCCCGATCCCAGGCGGCGCCGCTTCCTGCAAGGTCTCGGCCTCGCCTCGGCTGCGGCTGCGGCCCCTGCTTCGGGAATCGTCGATGCAGGCCCGGCGCAGGCTCTCACGGCCCGGCCCGACCAGCGCGCCCAGCGCTATCGGGAGAGCGATCACATCCGCAAGTACTACGAGACCAACGCTCGCTAGGGGAGGGCGCAGATGCTGGTGAAGCGACGCACAGGGGAGACGCGCGGGCGAGGACGGACTATCCCGGCGAATCTCGCCTCCGGCCGGATGGACCGGCGACGCTTCCTGCAGCTTTCCGGTCTCGGCGTCGGGCTCGGCGCCATCGGCACGTCCCCCCTCAATCTGGTGCGCCCGGCGAAGGCCGTGCCGGTCGATCCGCAGGGGCCTCCGGTCGAGATCCGAAAGACCGTCTGCACCCATTGCTCTGTCGGCTGCACAGTGCTTGCGGAGGTGCAGAAGGGAGTCTGGATCGGCCAGGAGCCCGCCCTCGACAGCCCGATCAATCTCGGCACCCATTGCGCCAAGGGCGCATCCGTGCGGGAAATCACGCATGGCGACCGCCGCGTGAAATACCCGGTCAAGCTTCAGGACGGTCAATGGGTACGGGTCTCCTGGGAGCAGGCGATCGAGGAGATCGGCGGGGAATTGCTTCGCCTGCGCGAGGAGTCCGGGCCCGATTCCGTGTTCTGGCTGGGCTCGGCGAAGTTCTCGAACGAGAACGCGTATCTGTTTCGCAAGTTTGCCGCCTTCTGGGGCACCAACTCTGTCGACCATCAGGCGCGCATCTGCCACTCGACCACCGTCGCGGGAGTCGCGAACACCCTCGGCTACGGGGCGATGACGAATTCGTTCAACGATATCGGGAATTCGCGCGCCATCATGATCATGGGCGGCAATCCGGCGGAGGCGCATCCGATCTCGATGCAGCACATCCTGCGCGGCAAGGAGATCAACCACGCCCACATGATCGTGATCGATCCCCGCTTCACCCGCACCGCCGCCCACGCCACCGAATATGTGCGCCTGCGTCCCGGAACCGATATTCCCGTGATGTGGGGCATCCTCTGGCACATCTTCCAGAACGGCTGGGAGGATCGCGAATTCATCGAGCGGCGCGTCTACGGCATGGATCAGATCCGCGAGGAAGTCGCCCGCTGGACCCCCGACCAGGTGGAGCGCGTTTCGGGCGTTCCCGGCGAGCGGCTGCGGCGCGTCGCCGAGATAATGTCGCAGAACAGGCCCTCGACGCTGATCTGGTGCATGGGGGCGACGCAGAAAACCGTCGGGACGGCCAATGTCCGCGCCTACACGATCCTGCAGCTCGCGCTCGGCAATATCGGCGTCGCCGGCGGCGGGGCCAACATCTTCCGCGGCCATTCGAACGTCCAGGGCGCCACCGATCTCGGCCTCGACGTCACCACGCTGCCCGCCTATTACGGCCTCACCGAGGGCGCCTGGCGCCATTGGTGCCGGGTCTGGGACGTCGACTACGACTACATCGTCTCCCGCTTCGGCTCGCCCGAGCTGATGACGACGAAGGGCATCCCGAGCACCCGCTGGTTCGACGCCGTCAATCTGCCGGAAGACCAGATCGAGCAGCCGAGCCGCCTGCGCGGCATGATGGTCTTCGGCCATGGCGGCAACACTGTCGTGCGCATGCCGGACGCGGTGAAGGGCATCGAGCGGCTCGACCTCCTCGTCATCGTCGATCCGCATCCGACCACCTACGCCATCCTCGGCGACCGGCGGGAAGGCACCTACGTCCTGCCCGCCGCCTCGCAATTCGAGATCAGGGGCACGCGGACCTCCTCGAACCGCTCGATGCAATGGGCCGACGAGGTCGTCCCGCCGCTCTTCGAGGCCAAGGGCGATCACGAGACGATGTATCTGCTGGCGCAGAAGCTCGGCTTTGCGGGGGAGATGTTCAAGCATATCGGCGTCGAGAACGACGTTCCCGTCATCGAGGACATCCTGCGCGAGATCAACCGCGGCTGCTGGGCCACCGGCATGACCGGGCAATCGCCGGAGCGGCTGAAGCTCCACATGGATAACCAGCACCTGTTCGATCCGGATACGCTGCGCGCGACGAGCGGCCCCGTCGCCGGGGATTATTACGGCCTGCCGTGGCCCTGCTGGGGGCCGCCTTCGGCGAAACATCCCGGCTCGCCGATCCTCTACAACCTCAACGTCCCCGTGGCCGAGGGGGGAGGCGGCTTCCGGGCGCGCTTCGGCCTCGAGCACGAGGGCGTCTCGATGCTCGCGGACGGGGTGTCGACCCCTGAGTCCGATATTCCCGACGGCTACCCGGAATTCACCATGGCGGTGCTCGCAAAGCTCGGCTGGGATGGGGAACTGACTGCGGACGAACGTGCGGTGATCGAACTCATCGGCGGGGACGATATCAACGCCGTGAGCTGGCAGACCGATCTCTCCGGCGGCATCCAGCGCGTCGCCATCGCCCATGGCTGCAGCCCCTACGGGAACTCGAAGGCGCGGGCGTTCGCCTGGAACGTGCCAGATCCGGTGCCGCTCCACCGCGAACCGATCTACACGCCGCGCATGGACCTCGTGTCGGAGTTCCCGACCCTGCCGGACCGGCGCGACTTCCGCCTGCCGAATATCGGTTTCACCGTCCAGCAGCTGGCCGTCGAGCGCGAGGTCGCACGCGACTTCCCCTTCGTCCTCACTTCGGGGCGGCTCGTGGAGTATGAGGGCGGCGGCGAGGAGACCCGGTCCAACAAGTGGCTCGCCGAGCTCGTCCAGGAGGCCTTCGTCGAGATCAACCCGCGCGATGCGGAGCGGCTCGGGGTTCGCAGCGGCCAGATGGTCTGGCTGCACGGTCCGGAGAACCAGGCCCGCATCCACGTGCGCTCGCACGTGACGCCGCGGGTCGGCGAGGGCGTGCTCTTCATGCCATTCCATTTCGGCGGGTTTTATCAGGGCGCCGACCTGCGCGGCCGCTACCCGGCGGGAGCCGATCCGATCGTTCTCGGCGAATCGATCAATACCATCAACACCTACGGCTATGACCCGATGACGGCGATGCAGGAGACGAAAGTCACCCTGTGCCGCGTCGAGGTCGCCTGAGCCGGCGGAGAGGAAGCGCATGGCCAGGATGAAGTTTCTCTGCGACGCCGAACGCTGCATCGAGTGCAATGCCTGCGTGACCGCCTGCAAGAACGAGCACGAGGTGCCCTGGGGCATCAACCGCCGCCGGGTCGTTACGCTCAATGACGGGCTGATCGGCGAGAAGTCCATCTCGATGGCGTGCATGCATTGCACGGACGCCCCCTGCGCGAGCGTTTGCCCGGTCGATTGCTTTCTCCAGACGGATGATGGGATCGTCCTGCATTCGAAGGAGGTCTGCATCGGCTGCGGCTATTGCTTCTACGCCTGCCCGTTCGCTGCCCCGCAATTTCCGAAGACCACGAACTTCTCGTCGCGCGGCAAGATGGACAAATGTACCTATTGCGCCGGCGGGCCGGAGGACGGCAACAGTCCCGAGACCTATGCGCTCTACGGGCGCAACCGCCTCGCCGAAGGCAAGCTGCCCCTCTGTTCCGAGATGTGCTCGACGAAAGCGCTCCTCGCCGGCGACGCCGACATCATCGCGACGATCTATCGCGAGCGCGTACTGCGCCGCGGCTACGGCTCGCGGGCCTGGGGCTGGTCCACGGCCTATGTCGACAGCCCCTCGCCGACGAGCCCCGGCCAGTCCTGGGATCCATCGTGGGCGGCGGAATCGCGGAGGGAGATCTGATGCGGAATGGAAGCGTTCCTGCCGGCATGCTGCATCTCCTCGCGGCGCTCATGCTCTTTTTCGCGCTCGGCGCGCCGGTGGGCGCGCAGCCGGCCGCGCCAGCCACGGATCCGGGCGTCTATTCGAACCCGGCGCGCAGCCCGATCCATGGCGAGCAGGACCTCCTGAACGAACTCGGCGTCACCGCCATGCCGGACGATCCCCTGCGCGGGCAGGTCTACATCCCCGATGAAAAGCTCGGCGTCCTCGTGCAGCCGCAGGGTCGGGCATGGCGCGATTTCCGCAGCGGAATCAATCCGTGGCTTCATGCGGGACTGATCGGCCTCGCTCTCCTTGCGGTGATCCTGCTTGCCGTGCTGCGCGGGTCGCAGGACTACAGCCGCGACCCCGAGGGGCGGCGGGTGGCGCGCTTCCGCGCGGTCGACCGCTTCGTGCACTGGTCGGTCGCCGTGAGCTTCATCCTCCTGGCGCTGACGGGCCTCAACATCGTCTTCGGCCGCTGGCTCATCCAGCCCCTGATCGGCGATGTCGCATTCGGGCAGGTCACGCTGTGGGGCATGATCATCCACAACAGCGTCGGCTACGTCTTCCTCCTGGCGCTCGTCGCGATGGCGGTGATGTGGCTGCAGGACAACCTCTTCAACCGCGTCGACTGGTACTGGCTCCGGCGCGGGGGCGGGATCGCCAGCGGCGAGCACGTGCCGGCGGAGAAGTTCAACGCCGGCCAGAAGCTGATCTACTGGTTCGCGCTGCTCGGCGGGCTTCTGCTTGGCGCGACGGGAATCCTGATGATGCTCCCCATCGGCGAGATCGGGCTGGCCACGCTGCAATGGCTGCACGGGATCCACACGGTCGTCGCCGCCCTGATGATCGCGATGATCATCGGCCACATCTATCTCGGGTCATTCGGCGTCCAGGGCTCCTTCGACGCGATGGCGAAGGGCGATGTCGATCTCGAATGGGCGCGCACGCACCATCCGCTCTGGGTGGCGCGTATCGTCGGGCGGCGGCGACGGCGGGACACTGACGGCGCTGCGGCGCAGCCGGGCGAATAGGGGGCTCGCATGCGCATGTTCCTTCTCGCCTGCCTCGCGGTCGCGGTTCTCGGCGTTCTCGCGAACCTGCTCCTGGAGCGGCAATTCGCGGCCAGATCGGGCGAGGCCTTTGCCATTGACCGTGCGACGCGTCTCTCGCCCGAATATCTCGGCGATGCGGATGGCGTTCTCGCCCCGGATATCCGGACGCTGCATCCCCCGGAAACCGGGACGCGCTGATCCGGTCCTGCCGGCGACCCGGGGGAAGGGGAGTCGTCTTCCCTCCGGGTCACACGTTGCGTCAGTTCGCCTTCTCGATGCGCGTGATGGTGATCGCGCCATTCACGCGGTCCGCCTCGAAGGTCACCTTGTCGCCCACGGCGAGCGCCTCGACCATGCTCATGTCGGGCACGCGGAACACCATGGTCATGCTGTCCATGCCGAGGCTTTCGATCGGACCGTGCCGCAGCGTCACTTTTCCGGCGGCGGAGTCGATCTTGCGGATCTCGCCTTCGGCCGGCGAGGCCGCCGCGGGATAGGCTGCGAGGATTGCCGCTGCGGCGGCGAAGACAAGTGCGGTGATTTTCATGTCATCTTTCCTGATGCGTCGGATTTCAGCGGACGACGATGTCGCCGTGCATTCCGGCCTCAAGATGGCCGGCGATGAGGCAGGCGAATTCGAATTCGCCCGGCTGCGTGAATTGCCATAGGAGTTCTCCCTCTTGCCCGGGCTCGAGGTGGAGGGAGTTGGGATCGTCGTGCTCCATCTCGGGGAACTTCAGCATCATCTCGGCATGCTTGCGGTTCTCCTCCACGGTGCCGATGACGAATTCGTGCTCGAGATCGCCGGAATTGCGCAGGACGAAGCGGATCTGTTCGCCGCGCTCCACCTCGATGCGGTCCGGCTTGAACAGCATCTTCCCGTTCGCCTCGAGCATTTCCACCTCGACGACGCGCGACGGCTTCGCCGGATCGCCCTCCTGGCCGAAGGCGTATTCGTCGCCGTGGCCGTGGCCCGCGCCTCCCGGTCCGGCAGCCGCCGGCAGGGCGGCGAGCGCCGTCAGGGCGAGGAGGGATGCCCCGAGGGCCAATGCGACGTGTCTCTGTCCAAACATGCTTTCTTCTCCCGGTCTGCAGGAATCAGTGATCGTGATGGCCGCCCGCGCCGGGCGTGCCGCGTTTCGTGCGGGGGTCGACGGCCCGGAATTCGGCGGCCTCGATATTGTCCGAAGGCGCCTGCGCCCGCGGCGCTTCGGGCGGAGCCTCCCCGGTCCATTCGTAGGCGACGGTGCCCTTCGGATGGTCGTACCAGCCCGGATCGGCATAGTCGTTCTTCGCCAGGCCCTCGCGGACCTTCACCACGGTGAACATGCCGCCCATCTCGATGGGTCCGAAGGGTCCCCAGCCGGTCATCATGGGAAGCGTGTTGTCGGGAAGCGGCATTTCCATGGTCCCCATCTCGCCCATGCCGGCGGTGCCCATCGGCATGTAGTCCGGGGCGAGCCGGCGCAGGCGCGCGGCCGGGGCCGTCTTGTCGACCCCGATCCACGTGTTCACGCCATGGCCCATGGCGTTCATGGTGTGGTGCGACTTGTGGCAATGGATCGCCCAGTCGCCCTCGTGCTCGGCGACGAAGTCGAAGGCGCGCATCTGCCCCACCGCCACGTCGATGCTCACTTCGGGCCATGCGGCCTCCTCCGGCACCCAGCCCCCGTCCGTGCACGAGACCTTGAAGTCGTAGCCGTGCATGTGGACCGGGTGGTTCGTCATGGTCAGGTTGCCGAACCGGATGCGGACCTTGTCTCCCTTGGCCACGACGAAGGGGTCGATGCCGGGGAAGACCCGGCTGTTCCAGCACCACAGGTTGAAGTCGAGCATCGTCATGACGCGGGGCACGTAGGCTCCCGGCTCGATGTCGAAGGCGTTCATGAGGAAGACGAAGTCACGGTCGGCGCGGCGGAAGGCAGGGTCGCGCGGATGCACGACGAAGAAGCCCATCATGCCCATCGCCATCTGGACCATCTCGTCCGAATGGGGGTGGTACATGAAGGTGCCGGATTTCCTGAGCTCGAACTCGTAGACGAAGGTCTTGCCCGGCGGGATATGCGGCTGGTTGAGGCCGCCGACGCCGTCCATGCCGTTCGGCAGGATCTGCCCGTGCCAGTGGATCGCCGTGTTCTCCGGCAGCCTGTTGGTCACGAAGATCCGGACCTTGTCGCCCTCGACCGCCTCGATCGTCGGGCCGGGGGACTGGCCGTTATAGCCCCACAGATGCGCCCGCATCCCCGGCGCCAGTTCGCGCACGACGGGCTCGGCGACGAGGTGGAACTCCTTCCAGTCCCCGTTCATGCGCCAGGGCAGGGTCCAGCCGTTGAGGGTGACGACGGGCTGGTAGTCGACGCCGGTCGTCGGCGTCAGCGGCGGCTGGGTCGTCGCCTCCGCCATTGTCGGCGCCTCGGGAATGCCCGCGGCCTGCACCCGGCCGCTGACCATCGAGGCTCCGGCGAGGACGAGACCGCCGCCGGCTCCGAGGAAGCCACGACGGGAAACATGGTTCTGGTTCATGTGAAGAATCCCTTTTCCCGCATTCAATGGGGTGCGCCGCCGCCGCCCGCCTCGGCCACCACGGCCCCGGCTGCGGGCGGACCGCCCTCGAAACCGCCGACGAGGGCAAAGGCGAGATCGGTCTCGGCGATGAAGAAATCCCGCCGCGCCTCGATCGCCTGCGCGTTGCTCAGGATCCGCAGGCGGGCATCGGTGATGAAGTCGGTCACGTCCGCGATCATCGCGTTGTACTGCAGGAGCTGCTCCTCCTCGATGGTCCGGCGCAGGGGCAGAACCTGCTCCTCGTAGAGCCGCGCGATCTCATGCGTGCCGCGATAGGTCTGCCAGGCCTCGCGGGCCTGCGAGCGGGCTTCGATCGCCCTCTGTGAGAGGAGATTGGCTGCCTCGAGCCAGGCCTGCTCCGCCCGCGCGACGCGCGCCGTTCCCGGATCGAAGATCGGAACCTCGAATTCCACTTCGAAGCCGCGCCACTGCTCGACTTCCTTCTCGACTGCCCCGTTCTCGACCTTGCGCGAGCGTTCCGTATTGGCGATCCCGACGAGGTCGAGATCCTGGACGAGGCGCGTCGCATCCGCGAGACCGAGCGAGCGCCCGAGGGCGTCGAGTTCGATGCGGGCAATCCGCAGGTCGAGGCGTCGCTCCACCGCCTCGCGCTCCACGTCGCCCCCGTTGCGCAGGCGACCGGGCAGGGCCGGAAGCCCCTGTGGGAGGCGGAAGGCGGTATCCGCGCCCCAGAGCCCGAGCATCCGCGTCAGGCGCTCGCGCTCGATGCGCTGCTGCAGGCGCGCGCGGGCGAGCTGCGCGCTCGTCTCGGCGTAGAAGGCGTGCTCGCGCGCCTGGGCGAGCCGCGTCGCGCCGCCCGTCTCGCCCAGACCGGCCATGAGCTCGGACGCGGCCTTCGCGGTTTCGCGGGCCTCCTCCAGAAAGGCCGCGAGCTGGTTGGCGGCCACGGCCCGGAAATACTGTCTCCGCACGTCGGCGGCGAGCGCGAGGGTCTGCTGCGCCGCCTTCAGCTGCGCCGCCCGGAAGCGCTCGCGGGCGATCTCGGTGCGCTGCGGCAGGGTCGCCAGGGCGAAGAGGCTCGTGACGATCTGCCGTTCGATCTCGAGCGTTCCGCTGGTGGCGATCCGCGCGAGCCCGATTTTCGGGTTGGGCGGCAGGCTCGCCTGGACGTAATCGGCTTCGGCCACGCCGAGCGCGGCATAGGAGGCCTGCAGCCCGCGGTTCGACAGGAGGGCGACCCGGACGGCGGCATCCGCTCCGAGCGGGCGCGCGAGAAGCGCGTCGACCTGCGCCTCGGCGGAGGCGACTTCCTCCGGCGAGACGACTTTGGCGACGTCGCTCGCGAGTTCCGTACGGACCACGTCCTGAACGACGCTCATGCCGCCGTCCGCGCTCAGCGTCTGGCAGCCGGCGAGGAGCGTCGCGGCGCCGATGGCGAGGAGCGCGCGCTTCATGGCCTTTCCTCCTGCGGTCCGACGCGGCGGTTCACCTCGCCCCAGTCGAGGGGTTCGACGGGGCGGAATGCAGCCGTGCCGGCGGTGACGCGCGGGTGATGGACGTAGGCGCTCGGCGCGGCGGGATCGGCCGCGCGGGTGAGATGCGAGGGCGGCGCGACGGCGCAGGCCGTGAGGCCGAGGGCCGACGCCGTCACGATGACGGACTTGAGCATGTCTGGTCTGATTCCTGGATCAAGCGAAGCGGGGCCGCCTGGGCCGCACCCCTCACGCAGTCATTGATCGAGATGAGACGGTTCACGGCGGCCCGCAGGCGCGCCGGCGCGGCTGCATCAGGCCCTCGGCGGACGCTCGATTCGGTGCGAGAAGCGGGCTTCGAGGAGCGTGTCGGGATTCCAGTCGGAGCCAATGGCGACGGGCGGCGCGCGACCGGTGGAGGCCTCACGTGCGAATACGAACGGGTGGCACATGGCGAATTCGCAACAGCCGACTCCGCCGAGGTCGTCGATCGCTCCGGCGCATGCCTGCGCGACAGCATCCGCGTCCGGCGCATGATCCCCGTGCATCACGTGGTGATCGTGATCCGTGGAATCCGCGGGACGGAACCCGGTGAGAAACTCGTCGCCGCCCGGCTTCCCAGCGTGCGCCCCATGCGGCGCGCCGTCATGCGCTACGCCGAAGGCGGCGGGCAGGGGGCCCGTCACGACCGAAACGGCGATCAGTAGCGCGAGGAGGGCGCTGAGGAGGCGCAATGCGTGCTCCGAATCTGCTCCAGGGTTCTGGATGATTATCTACGCCAATTTCCCGCGATGACAAGTCACCGCGCATCCATTCGCCAGGCCTTCTTCCCGCCCCAAACGAAGGCGGGGTTGGAGGAAAGTTCAGGAACCATGGCAATTCCCCTGCGTTAGCGAACGGAACTACCTCGGCTGAAACGCCCTGCACCGCTGCGTTCTCGATTTCGAACGAAAGCCTTACGGGGGAGGGGAGACATGACGAAACATCTCGGCATCGGGATCCTTGTCGGCGTCGTCGCGACGATCCTGATCGCGATCGCGGGGTGGCTCGCCGTCGTCTATACGGGCGCCTACAACGTGGCGGCGACGGATCCGCACGCCGATATCGCCCGTTGGACCCTCGATACCACTATGCGCCGGTCGATTGAGACGAGGGCGGGCGAGATCGTCGCACCCGAGGCTCCGAGTGCGGAACTCTTCGCGGCGGGCGCCCGGACCTATGCCTCGACCTGCGCCCATTGCCACGGCGCACCGGGAGCCGAGCGCGAAAGCTGGGCCCGGAACATGCGGCCCATGCCGCCCGAACTTGCCGAACATGCCGACGAATGGGAAGAGCGGGAGATCTTCTGGATTGCGAAGCACGGAATCAAGATGTCCGGCATGCCGGCCTTCGGTCCCGAGCACAGCGACGAGGAACTCTGGGGCCTGACCGTCTTCGTCACCCATCTGCCCGGGATGACGCCGGAAGAGTACCGCTCGATGACGGGCGAGGCTGGTGCCGGCCACGGCCGGACCGAATAGGACGAGCAAGGGAGACATATCCGTGACCTATCCGCGTTTCGCCGCGATGATCGCCACCTCGACGGTGGTCATGTTCGTCCTGATGTACCTGAACACCTACGCCTGGGAGCACGTCTTCTTCAGCGAGACGCGCGCCTACATGGCGATCCTGATGGGCGCCACGATGGCGATCATCATGATGGGCTACATGTTCGCGATGTATCCGAGCAAGCTCGTCAATATCGGGATCTTCGTGGTCAGCGCGCTTGTCTTCGCGGGGTCGCTCTGGCTGGTCAGGAGCCAGGCGACGGTCAGCGGGACGAGCTACATGCGGGCGATGATCCCCCATCATTCGATCGCGATCATGACGAGCGAGCGCGCCCAGATCACCGATCCGCGCGTACAGAAACTTGCGCACGAGATCATCGAGGCCCAGAACCGCGAGATCGCCGAGATGCGCTACCTCATCGCGGCGCTCGAGAGGGACGACGACGCCATGTCCCCCGAAATATTCGAGGGCGAGGCGAAGGCGCCGGAGGTGGTATCCCTCTCGGAGGCGCTCAGCCGTCCTGTCATCGCGAGCCTTGATCTCGAGCCTATGACGGATGCTGAAGCGGACGCGGTCCTCTCGCCGGCGCCGGAATGCAGCTTCTCGCGCGTCGCATTCGGGGATCCGGTCCTCGTCGCCCGCGCATCCCTCGGCAATGAGGAGGCCGCGGGAGGGGTCATGAAGCTCAATGGCGCGCTGGTTCCGCTCAGCGCCGCAGATCCCGGCGGCTTCGAGGTGCTGCTGGCGGGGCCGACCATGGTCGCCGACGGCGTCCGCATCAGCGTCGACCGAATCCCCGACGAGGAGGGGGAGGTCGAGAACGGACAGCGGCGCTGGCCGGCCGACCTCGTGTTTCAGCTCGAGCAGGGGCTCACGGTCGGGTATCGCGGCTTTTACTTCTGCGATCCGGGCGACTGAACGAGGGACCCGCGGCAGCCGGGGCAACATTGTTGCTGCAATGCCGCCGGTCGCAGGAACTTGTTCTCGATCTCGATGCTTCCAAACGCATGCGCAAACAGGAAGAATGCCGAGACACGAACGCCGCCCGGGCGGCGTTCTGCACCTGGTTTCAGCGACAATTTGGTTGCGCGGGCGTGAACCACCGAGACCCGATCCGTGCGCCGCAAACATGTGGTTGGCCTAGTCCTCGCGGAAAGCCCGCGCCATGCTGTCGAGGATCGGCTGCATCAGATAGTGCATGAAGGTTCGCTCGGCTGTCTCGATATAGACTTCCGCCGGCATGCCTGGCATGGCCCTGAACTCGGCGACTTCCCGGGCGGACTTTTCGTCGAGACTGATGCGGGCAATATAGACATCGATGCCCGCCTGCGGGCGCGTATCGTCGGGAAGAGCGTCGGCGGAAACATATTCTACCCTGCCGGCGACCGTCGGAGTGGTGCGCTTGTTGAGGGCCGTGAGCCTGACCGTCGTCGGCTGCCCCAGCCGCACCGAGTTGATGTCCTGTGGACGCACGTTCACCTCGATCAGCAGTGCAGCCCCGTGCGGGACGATCTCCAGGATCGCCTTGCCCGCCTCGATGACGCCGCCGGGCGTGTTATAGCGCAGCTTGACGACGGTGCCGCTCACCGGCGCCTCGATGCGCGCGCGCGCAAGGATATTCATCGCGGCGCGCCTGCGTTCGCGAATGTCGTCGATCTCCGCGCGGGTCTGGTGCAGGCTCTCGATCGCCGCACGGCGCGCATCGTTGCGAATGCCGGCGATCTGCACGGCAATCCGGGCGGATCTTTCCTTGCTGTCGCCAATCTCGCCCACGAGGCGTCCGATCTCGCCCTGCAGGCCAGCCTGCGCCCGTCGAAGAGCAAGCACGTCGGCCTTGCGCGAGATCCCTGCTTCAAGAAGTCGCTCCTTGTCCGCCAGTTCTTCCTCGATCATCAAGAGCTGCGCCGCCGTCGCCGCTCGCTGAACCTGGCTGCCTTGCAGACGCTCCCGGAGAGCGTCCATGCCCGCCTGGAGAGATGCAATCTCGGAAGCGATCGTATCGCGGCGGGCATCGAATCCGAGGCGCTCCGAAGCCAGCGTGGCAGCGAGATCGGAATTGATTTCGGCCCGGGCCAGCAGCTCATCCGGAAAGGCAACGACCTCCGCCTGCTCGACTTCCGCGACAAGCCGCGCCTCCAGCGCTTCCAGCCGCATCAGACGCAGGTCGAGGCGGCGAAGCTCCGCCTTGGATGCGGTTTCGTCGAGGGTGACAAGGGTTTCTCCGGCCTCGACGAAATCGCCCTCGCGCACCCGCAACTCGTTGATGACTCCGCCCTCGAGATGCTGAACAATCTTGTTCTGGCCGTTCGTGACGAAGATGCCGGACGCGACGACAGCGCCGGCGATCGGCGCGGTGGAGCCCCAGACGCCGAAGCCGAACACGCTGACGCCGAGAACGATCAATCCGGCAATCGTGAACCGACGGGTGCTCCGCGGCACGTCCTCATACCATTCCCGTGACATTGCGACTCCTGTTCAATCCTGTTCGGGCGATCGGGCGGGAGGGTCCGGCGACCTGCTGCCGAGAGCCGGCAGAACCTCCTCGCGTCGACCGATGGCCTGAACCCCGCCGTCGCGGATGACGAGGATCTTGTCGACGCTGCGGAGGAGCGAGGGTCGCTGGGTGATCGCGATGACCGTGATGCCCCGCTCCTTCGCCCTGACCAGCGCGCGCGCCAGCGCCTGCTCGCCGATCGTGTCAAGGTTTGAGTTCGGTTCGTCGAGAATCACGAGACGCGGCTCGCCATAGAATGCTCGGGCCAGTCCCACGCGCTGCTTCTGCCCACCCGAAAGCGGACTCCCGTCCATGCCCACCAGGGTCTCGTAGCCCTGGGCAAAGCCGGAGATCATGTCGTGGACGTCTGCGATCGACGAGGCCTCGAACACCGCGGCGTCGCTCGCATCCTCGCGCATGCGGGCGATGTTCGCCTTGATCGAAGCGGGAAAGAGCTGCACGTCTTGCGGGAGATAGCCGACGCTTTCGCCGAACTGGCGCGGATCCCAGTTGCGCAGGTCCATCGAGTCCAGGCGCACGCTTCCCGCCGTGGGCGTAATCGCCCCCACAAGCATCCTCCCCAGGGTCGATTTTCCGGCTCCGGAATTGCCCACGATGGCGAGTGACTCGCCGGGTTCGAGCGTGAACGAAATCCCGTTCAGGATGACCTTCTTGTTGGGAGGAGGAACATAGAGGACCCGCTCGACCTGAAGGCGTCCCTGCGGCCGCGGCAGACGCAGTCGCTCCATGTTCAGCGGCGAGTTGTGCAGCAGCGCCTTGATGCGGCTGTAGGCCGAGCGCGCCTGAATGAATCCTCGCCAGCCCTCGATGGTTGCCTCGACAGGCGCCAGAGCGCGCGAGCCGATGATGGACGCCGCGATGATCATCCCGCCCGTGAGCTGGTTCTCGAGCGCGAGCCATGCCCCCCAACCGAGGATCGCGATCTGCGTGCAGAGCCGGATGAACTTGGAGATGCCGGTCATGACGATATTGCGGTCCTGGGCGATGACCTGCGCCTTGAGGGATTCGCAGGTTTCGCGGCCCCAGATCTGGACGCCTTCCGGGATCATGCCCATCGCATTGATCACCTGCGCGTTGCGCGCCATCGCCTCGGCCTGAAGGTTGGCGCGCGATACGAAGGAGTTTGCCCGCGCGAAATGGATCGCCGTCACCCGCTGGTTGATCAGTGCCACCAGCAGCAGCACGCTTCCGGTGGCGGTCACGATGAATCCGAGATGAGGGTGGATCAGGAAGACAACGAGCAGGTAGATCGGCGCCACGGGCGCATCGAGCATCTGAAGCAGCACGGAGCCGGTCAGGAAGCTCCTCAGCTGCTGGAGGTCTCCCAAGGTCTGGAAATCCTTGCTCGTGCCGTTCTGCGCCGCTTTTCCCGCAGCGCTGAGAACCGGAGCGCCGAGCTTGCTCTCGACATCGACCGCGACCCTCATCAACATGAACCGCCGCACCATGTCGAGGACCACATGCGCCAGGATCGCAAAGACGACGATCGCCGTGAGCATGACAAGGGTGTCCATGCTGCGGCTGGTCAGCACGCGGTCGGAGACCTGGAACAGATAGATTGGAATCGCGAGGACGAGCAGATTCACGAAGAACGAGAAGATGGCGATCGTGACCAGATTGCGTCGACAGGAGGCCAGCCCCTGACCAAGCACCTCACGAAAGCCTTCGCCTCCAGTGCGTCCCTGCAGGCGCGTTCCATCGCCTCCGCCTGCTCCGCCTCCACCCCCGCCGCCCGGCGACTTCTTCGGCGGGCCACCTGAGCCACCTTGCGGAGCCGGCGTCCTTGCGACCGGCCGAGCCGTCGGGGCCGCTGGTCCCGGCAGCGGAGCCTCGCTTCTCTGGACCGGGCGCAGGGGCGTGACGACTGCCCCGTCGCTGCGCTCCGCGCCCCGCGCATCCGGCCCGGCGTCTCGCAGTAAGGCTGCCCTGTCCATCTGTCCCCCCGCCTGTGAATAACGCCCGGCATGCGGCCGGATCACGTCATCATCGATCCGAATTCGTCCGCAGTTCCCAGTGAAGTGCCCGCCAACAACGGGTTGTCCTCATCGTCGGATACGACGATCGCATCCATGCCGGCGAACGCCACGAACTCGCTGGCGAGTGTTTCAGTATCTCCGTTGACGACAGTGGTTGTCGCGTCGTCGCCATAGGCCAGGCTCGCCTGCATCAGCATGGCGTCCTCGTAGACCTGCCCGCCGACGAATTGCTTGCTCATGCCGCCGACATCCACGATCCGCGCGTCGTTGACGACGTGGTTCTTGCCGCTTGCGATGCTTCCCGCGGAAGCGCCCGACTGGAACGCCCGGTCATTGTCGATGACGACATTCAGCTGATAAATCGCGTTGATGTCATAGTAATCGCCCGTAACCATCAGGATATCGAGCGCTCCTGTTGCCGAGCCCGCCACCTGCCCCCAGGCGTCGATCCCCGGATCGTCGCCGGCGGCGAGGCGGGCGGCGAGGTCTGCGAAACTGCCGGGCGTCGCCTTCCAGCCAGCCCCGATGCTCTCGATGGCAGCTTGGTTCGTGACAGCATTTCCGCCGGCCGCGATGGCCGTGCTTACCCCGCGATCACCGCCGCCCTTCGCAATGATGATGTCGTCATCGGCCAGAACGCCGATCTGCACGATCATGTTGAGAGAATAGTAGTCTCCGAGGACGACAATCATGTCGTATTGTGTCCAATCCAGAACTTTTGCGCTGTTGACCTGCCAGTTGCCCCCGCTCTCGAGCAAGCCGGACTTCTCGATCAGGCTCTGAGAGACGATGTCTCCGTCTGCGATCACGTTGCGCTGGAACAGCAACTTGGCGTCAATCAGGTCACCGTCGTGAATATCCACTTGCACCTTGATCCCCTTGGGGGAGATTCCGGCTGCTTGGTCGAAGTGCGGGTCTTCGCGCTCCAGGATCGCGTCGTTGACGAAGGTGTTGTCCACGGCTGCCAACGCAACATCCGCGTCCGGCTCGTGCCAGATCATGTCGGCATCGCGATAGACGATCGACTGGGCAATCGTGTTGTTGACGAATACATCGCCGCTGACGGCGAAAGTGCGGCTTGCCTCGTTGAGGTCGGCGATGATCGCGTGATTGATCGCGACGTTGCCGCCCGAATCCAGGCTCATGTCCTCCAGGGGCCTCGCGCCGCCGCCCTCTTCTTCCGGGCGATCCGAGAGTTCCGGTCCGTCAGGCAACTGCGTCAGGGCATCGATTCCATCGGCATCGACCGTCTCACCGTTGACGTAACGGCCTGCCGCGACCTGCGGCGCGACCTCGCCTTCGGTCCGTGCCTCCCCATCCTCCAGAAGCATCCCCGTCCATTCGTGGACGTCTCCCGAAGGCAAGCTGACCGAGGCGGCGATGCTCTCGCCCGCGACACCGAGCATGGCGCCGATCAGTTCCGCCTGCTCCCCGCTCTGCAGGTTCGCTGCATCGATCGACAGCATCTGGTCGAGATCGAGCATGAAGTTCGTCTGCGTGATTTCGATGATCCGGCCATTGCCTCCTTCGCTGAAGGTGATGTCGTAGGACAGCACCGCCGAGACCGTCATGGAAGGCGTCGACAGGACGGGGATGACGGGGGCCGGCAGGATCCCGGCGTTTATCGCGATCGCCTGCAATGCATGAAGGGTCGCATAGGCATCGGCGTCGCCCTGAAACCGGGTCAGCGCCAGATCCGCCTGGGCGCCTGCGTTCCCGCCCTGCGCCAGGAATGACTTCGCGCCCTGGAGGGGAAACTCTTCGAGTGTTGAAGCGTGTGTCAGGGCCGGTGTCGAATCCGGTCGCCAATCGACATCGGAAAGACTTTCGGCTCCGCCGTCGAGCTCCAACCTCGCCGTCCTGGCTTCCTCGAAAATGTCGAGATAACCCGCGAAATAGCGAATCGATTCAGTGACTCCGCCCGGCAGCATGGCGACCTCTCAAAATAAAGTCGTGAACCCCGCGCAGGAGCGCCGCGCGGGGAATGCCTGGGAACAGAAAACGTTTGTCAGGCCATGTCGTCGGCGCTGGAAATGTCGCTGTCGCCACCAACGATCGTGGAGCTCACGGTGTTGTACTGAATGTTGGCGCCCATCACGATGTTCTGCGTGAAGGCTTCGTTGCCCGATGCAGCCGCGGCGTCGGCATCGGAGCTGACCGACTGGTGGTCGCCGCTGCCGTTCTCGACCTGATCGTACGCCTTTATGCCGTACGCGCTGCCGCCCTCCGCGCTGGAATCCTGGCCCCAGCCAGAGTAATTGGCGACGCTCGGGTTGTTCAGCGTGTCATTGTCCTGCATCTCGTTGATCTGATGCGCGCTGAAGGCGGTGTCGTTTCCGTCGCCGTTCAGTGCTTCGGCAATGACTGTCATGGCGTCGAAGTTGACGCTGTCCAGATCCAGCCAGTCGGTATCGCTGGTGTTGAACGAGTCCGACACGGCAACGTCAAGCGAGAAGTCGGTATTAAAAGAATCATCCACCGAATCATCTGTCTTGAAACTGTCTTCAACAGCAATATCGACATCGGTCGAGCTGTCGTTAAAGCTGCTGTTGATGTCATCGTCAGTCGACTTGTCGTTGAAGCTGTCCCTCAGCGCAACGTCAAGATTCGTCGAGTTATCTGAATTGTCGTTAAGGCTGTCTTCAATATCGACATCAAGATCTGTCGAATTGTCGGAATTATCGTTGAGGCTATCGCTGACATCAAGATTCGTCGAATTATCAGAATTGTCGTTCAGGCTGTCCTCGACCTCGACCTCGACCTCGACATCGGTTGAGTTGTCGGAATTGTCGTTGAGGCTGTCATCAACATCCAGATCGGTCGAACTGTCTGAATTGTCGTTGAAGCTATCCTCGACTTCAGTGGCGAGAGCGATCCCCGCGATGGCGGCTGCGAGATTGCCGTTGTTCTCGTAGTTATCGGGCATGGTCCTGTCCTCCGGTCCAGCACTTCCCGGCGACCGCTGCTCTGTCCATTAAGCGAGCACCCGGCGCAGTGATCGTGCCGACTTGAAATGAAGTGATATTGCTTGTGAATGAACCGCGCGTCCTGCAAACGCTGGACTATGACAGTTCACCGGACAAACCGGCTGCTGAATACTGACTGGCTGGCGCCTCCCGAGCTGAATTCCGGCGTGAAAACGCCGAGGATAAGGAAAATGGCAAGCCACATCCGCCGACGACTCTTGCGAGACGACGTTAAAGCTGACGCGGCATTTGCCAGCCGCTAATTCTGCCCGGTGGATTCGGTTAAGTGGCTCGTTTTCCGTGGCAATCTTGCCATGGCGAGCTGCTTTTGTCCTTAACCTAACGTCAACGTTAATCGGCGTGTAGTAACGAGTCAAGATGAAAGCGCGTGTACTTGCGTCACCTGGCGTAGTTGCCTGTTTCCTGGCTTTCGCCACGAACAGCCAAGGTTATTGATGTCTCCTTTTCGTCAGTTAGGTTATGCTGCCTGACTAGAGCATCGACCGACCAATGGTGACATTTGTTATGGCCAAGGTTCCGAAGCGTCCTGATTTCGAGGCAATCGACGCCGCCGCGGGCTTGAGCGCGGACAGCCGAACGCGTGTTCTTTCTCTCATCGGGTCGCTCGTGTTCAGTTGGTCGAACAACGAGAGCATGTTTATCTACGTGCTGATGATCCTGCTGGACACGGATGAAGTCACCGCAGCAATCGTCTTTGCCAGCCTGAATACGACGCGGGCGCGCCTCGACCTCGTTCAGCGCCTCGCCGCGGTCAAGCTGAACGACGAAAAGGTGAGCGCCGAGCTCGGGCGGATGATCAAGCGTTTCAATGAGCTGACGAAAATCCGTAACGAATTCAATCATTGCATGTACGGAATCGACGAGCAGGGTCGGATCGCACAGACGCATTCCCTCAAAATTCAGGAATCAAAGGGCCGCCTCAGCCTGGGCAATGCGAAGGCGATGGACGAAAGGCGAATTCAAGGGCTTATCCAGAGCGTGAACCAGCTCAAGGTGCTCAACCGCGAGCTCTGGGATTTTCTCCCGGTCCTCAGTCGCGGCGTGTCGGAGCGCAGGCGTCACGGTCAACCGACCGGAGAATGAGTCGCGCTTCGCGAGCGAGCACGATCTGAAGCGCCTGTCCCTCATTGAATAACCCGCCCCTCGCTAACAACGGCCGGAACAGATCTGTCGCATACCCTTCAGGTGCCCCTTTCGGTGAAAGGCAGCATTTCAGCGCGGTTTGCTCGGCGAGGCCATCGGCTATGACCCCTTTTTAATCCAGCCTGAAGCAGGGTCGCGGCGTGAGTTTGGCGGTTTCCCGCGATGGGAGTGCCTGTTGCGGGGATCGTGGCGGCATACGCCGCCGGTGAAAGATATCCCAACGCCGACCTGGGGTCGCGTGGTGTCGTAGTCCTGGCCCCAGCGGCGACGACAGGCGAGCTTGAGCTGGCGATAAACGCGCTGAGTGTGCTTGCGGTTGACCACCACTCCCCCCCGCCGAAGCAGGATGTGGAGGCGCCCATGGCCGAAACGCCGAGGCTCGACGGCAAGGTCCTGCATGCGCCGGCGCAGCTCTCCATTGTGTCGGCGCCTGACGCGCAGGATGCTGATGAGCTGCTCCTCGCTGAACCTCGATCGCTTCTTGGTCCGATCCTCCCGTCGGGCCGGATTCTGCCTCAGACTGGAGGAAACGGCGGGGGGCAGAGCAGGAGCGATCGGGACGGGCTTGCGACACGTCGCGACACGCAAAGGCCGCCCGGAGGGCGGCCTAAGTGTTTGGTATGTTGCAGGAAAGTTTGGTTGCGGGGGCAGGATTTGAACCTGCGACCTTCAGGTTATGAGCCTGACGAGCTACCGGGCTGCTCCACCCCGCGTGATGGTTTGGGAGATTGTG
>JAWLCY010000015.1:0-57487 GCA_041686895.1 Saliniramus sp.
CGCAAGCGATTCCGGCGTCACGGAGCCCGCCTTCAACGCGCAACGCTATCTCGAGCTGAACCCCGACGTCGCCCAGGCCGTCGCCGAGGGCGCGATCACCGCCGAGGAGCACTTCAGCCACTTCGCAGCCACGGAAGGCCGCGCCTGGTAAGCTGGCGCAGCAGCCGGACAGAAGGCGGCGGGGGAAACCCCGCCGCTTTTCGTTTTGAAGGGTCAGTCGAGGCGCGGCATTTGCGGCGGATCGAAGCTGGGCATCCCCGGCATTCCGTCTCCGCCGAGACCGGGCATGATCAAGCGGTCGAGCTGGCGCTCCACCTCCGCCGGATCGAGCCCCGGCCCCGTGTCGCGGTAATGCGTCACCATCTGCGGAAACAGGTAGACGATCACGATCATCATGACCTGGATAATCACGAAGGGGATGACCCCGCGATAGATTTCGAGCGTGTCGACGCCCCTGATCCGCTCTCCCGTCACCTCGTCCGTGTAGTCCTTCGTCGGCGTCACGGAGCGCAGGTAGAACAGGGCGAAGCCGAAGGGCGGGGTGAGGAAGGAGGTCTGGAAATTGATCGCGAGCAGCACGCCGAACCAGATCAGATCGATGCCGAGCGCGTTTGCCGGCTCTATCAGGAGCGGCACGAGAATGAAGACGATCTCGAAGAAATCGAGGAAGAAGCCGAGGAAGAAGACGACCGCTGCGATGAAGGACAGAAAGCCCAGCTCTCCGCCCGGGAGCGCGAGGAGCAGATCCTTCATCCAGATATGGCCGCTCACGCCGTAGAAGGTCAGGGCGAAGACGCGCGCGCCGATGAGGATGAAGATCACGAAGGCCGAGAGCTTCAGCGTCGCCTCGCAGGCCTCCCGCGTGAGCCTGAGGCTCAGCCGCCCCTTCATGAAGGCGAGCGCGAGCGCTCCCACGGCCCCCATCGCCCCGCCCTCCGTCGGCGTGGCGAGGCCGACGAGAATCGTCCCGAGGACCAGGAAGATCAGAGAAAGCGGGGGAACAACCGCAAGCACGACCTGCTCGGCGAGCCGGGACAGGAGCGAGAGCCGCAGCAGGCGGTTCGCGAGCGCGATCAGGTAGCCGAGGAGCACGCCACAGGCCGCGCCATAGACGAAAGGCGCCTGTTCGACGCGCGGTGCGAACCATGCGGTCGCTGCATATCCCGCGCCGACGGCGATCGCGATCGTGACGAGGAGTGACATGATCCCGCGCCCCAGCGTGCGCGCTTCCACCGGCAGCGCCGGCGCCATCGAGGGCCTGAACAGGGTCACGAGGAAGACATAGAAGGCGAAGAGCGCCGTCAGCGTCAGGGCCGGGAGCATGGCGCCGGCGTACATGTCCCCGACGGAGCGGCCGAGCTGGTCGGCGAGGACGATGAGCACGAGCGAGGGCGGCAGGATCTGAGCGAGGGTTCCGGACGCGACGATCACCCCCGTCGCCAGGCCGCGATCGTAGTGATAGCGCAGCATGATTGGCAGCGAGATGAGCCCCATCGAGATCACGGCGGCGGCGATGATTCCCGTCGTCGCCGCCAGCAGCGCGCCGACGAAGACGACCGCATAGGCGAGCCCGCCCCGCACCGGTCCGAAGAGCTGCGCCATCGTCTCCAGCAGATCCTCCGCCATGCGCGACCGCTCCAGCACCAGCCCCATGAAGGTGAAGAAGGGGATCGCGAGCAGCGTCTCGTTCGCCATCACCGCGAAGACGCGGTCCGGCAAGGCCTGCAGGAAGGTGGGAGCAAACAGGCCCAGCCTGATCCCGACGAATCCGAAGATCAGCCCGAGCGCCGCGAGGGAGAACGCAATCGGATAGCCCAGCACCATGAAGAGGACGAGCGAGCCGAACATGATCGGCGCGATGTTCTCGAGGAGAAAGCTTGTCATCGGGGCGGTGCTCCGGGCGGGCTTTGCTGCGCCTCAGCGCGGAGGCGGAACGGAATCGGGGGCGCGGAGATTCGGCCCGAGTGGTAGCGGCGCGTCGCCGGGCGCGTCGGCGTCATCGTCGCGATGCCCTGTGATGACCGCCACGCGCTTGATCAACTCGGAAAATCCCTGGACCAGGAGCAGGGTGAAGCCAAGGAGGATGAGGAGCTTCGCCGGCCAGATCAGGAGGCCGCCGACATTCGTCGAGACCTCCCACGATCGGAACGAGGACATGAAGAACGGCGCCGAGAGCCAGACATGGATCGCCGCGAAGGGGATCAGGAACAGGGCGTGGCCGACGACGTCGAGCCAGTCGCGGAAACGCTTCGGGAGCCGGCTCGCAAGGATGTCGATGCGGATATGCTCGTTGCGCTTGAGGGTCCAGGCCGCGCCGAGCATGAAGACGGCCCCGAAGAGGTACCATTGCATCTCGAGCCAGGCGTTGGACGAAAGCGAGAACGCCTTTCGCGACACGGCGTTACCGGCGGAGATGAGGATCGCGGCGAGAACCAGCCAGGCCGCCGCCCGCCCGATCCGTTCCGTCACCGCATCGACGGCGCGCGCCAACGACAATAAGAGAGCCATCGCCAGTCGTCCCTCCCCCGCCCGGAGCGCCCGTTACGTCAGTCCGCGCCAATCCGGGTTGTAGAGAAAAACCGCCCGATGACAAGCGCCGCCCGATTGCGGCGGCGGCGCTTGCGCAGTATCGCTTGGAGACAACGAGACAAATGATCCGCGTCCGGCCGAGCGGCTTCAGGCGACGGATTTCGGGACTTTGCGAGGCGACCATGACCCACGACCCTGCCATCATCGACGCGCTGCGCGCCACCACCACGGCGACGCTCACCACGATCCTCCTCAAGAAGGGCATCCGCCGCTCCTGGATGCGCGGCCCGATGCCGCTCTACCATGCCTCGGAGCGCATCGTCGGCCCGGCTTTTACGCTCCGCTTCGTGCCCATGCGCGAGGACCTCGCGACGCCCGAATCCTGGTCGTCCCCCCGCTCCACCCGCGCAGCCATCGAGGACATGCCCGAGGGGGCGGTGACGATCGCCGACGCGATGGGCGTCATGGATGCGGGGATCTTCGGCGACATCCTCTGCGCGCGCATGAAGAAGCGCGGCGTCTCGGCGCTGATCACTGACGGCAAGGTGCGGGACGGGGCCGGCGTCGCGGGCACGGGCCTCCCGGTCTGGTCGGCGGGCGTCGCCGCCCCGGCTTCCGTCGCCGGCCTGACCTTCGTCGGCTGGCAGGAGCCGATCGGCTGCGGCGGCGTCGCGGTGTTCCCGGACGACATGATCGTCGCGGACGGTGACGGCGTCGTCGTGATCCCGGCGAACATCGTGGAGGAGGTCGCGCTTGCCGGACTCGAGCAGGAGCGCCTCGAGATGTGGATCATGCGCGAGGTCGAGCGCGGCGTCCCCCTCCCCGGCCTCTATCCGCCGAACGCGGAAGCGAAGGCCCGTTACGAGGCCCAAAAGAAGGGCTGAGGAACGGCCCGGTCGACGGGGCGGGGCGAATCGCCTAGCAATCGGGAATGTTCTTCTACGCCTCGAAAATCCTGTGGTTCTTTGCGACCCCGTCGAACCTCATTCCGGCGCTGGCGCTTCTCGGCGTGCTCCTGCTCGTCCTGACTCCCCTGCGCCGGACAGGCCTCGTGCTCTCCTTCGGGGCGCTCGCGGGCCTGTTCCTGTTCGGCCTCTCGCCCCTCGCGACGCTGGCCCTGCGTCCGCTGGAGGCGCGATTCCCCATACCGGCGGATGACGGCCGGCCCGTGGACGGCATCATCATTCTCGGCGGCGCGCTCGATCCCGACAAGACGGCGACCCTCGGCCATGCCGATCTCAACGAGGCGGGGGAGCGAATCCTCGTCGGCGCGGAACTCGCCCTGCGCCATCCGCAAGCGCGCATCCTTCTCTCGGGGGGCAGCGGCCTGTTGCGTTCGCACGACAACACCGAGGCCGACGCGACCCTCCACGTCTATGCCGCCCTCGGCATCGATCCCGCACGCATGATCATCGAGAACCGGTCGCGCAATACGCATGAAAACGCGGTCTTCTCGCGGGAGGCCGCGCGGCCGCGGGAGGGCGAGAACTGGCTTCTCGTGACGTCCGCCTGGCACATGCCGCGCTCCGTCGGAGTGTTCCGGCAGGCGGGCTTCGCGGTCACGCCGTATCCCGTCGATTTCCGCACCATGGGCGGGGGGCCGGTGAACGCGCCCTTCGCCTCGGTCTCCGACGGCCTGCGCCGCCTCGACGTGGCGATGCGCGAATGGGCCGGGCTCGTCGTCTATCGTCTCACCGGCCGCACCGATGCGCTCCTGCCCGGGCCGGAGGATCGTCCCGGGGGACGCCCCTGAGCCTCAGGCCGCACGCACCGACGCGCAGAATCGATCGACCTGCGCGCGGATCGCCGCCGCCTCGCGGGCGAGGGCTCCCGCCGAGTCGTTGATCCGCTCCGCGGCAAGACCCGTCCGGTCGGCGAGCGCGCCGACCGCCTCCACGGTTCCCGTCACGGCCTTTGCGCCATTGGCCGCCTCCTGGACATTCACGGCAATCTCCTGAGTGGCGGAGGATTGCTGCGTGACGGCGGCGGCGATGGCGGAGGCGATCTCGTTCATCTCGTCGATGGTGCGCGTGATGTCGCGGATCGAGTTCACCGACCCCTCCATCGCCGCCTGCATCCCGGCGACCTTGGCGGCGATGTCCTCGGTCGCCTTCGCCGTCTGGCTCGCCAGGGTCTTGACCTCCGAGGCGACGACAGCGAAACCCTTGCCGGCCTCCCCGGCGCGCGCCGCCTCGATCGTGGCGTTGAGGGCGAGGAGGTTCGTCTGGTCCGCGATCGACCGGATGAGGTCCACGACCTCGCCGATGCTGCGGGCGGAACGCGACAGGTCCTGGACATGGCGATCCGTCTCTCGGGCGCCGGTCACGGCCCGGCCCGCGATCATCGACGATTGAGCCGCGGAGCGGCCGATCTCCGAAATCGATGCGGCGAGTTCCTCCCCGGAGGCGGCGACGTTCTGGATATTCTCCGCGGTACGCCCGGAGCGCGAGAGGACCTCCGCCGAACCGGAGCGCGTTTCCCGGGCGACGCCGCCAAGCGCCTCCGCCTGGCGGCGCACCTCCTCGAATGCCTCGTCGAGGCGCAGGAGGGCCGTGCGGATCTCCGCCTCGAATTCCGCCGAAAGGCTGTCGACGGCCGCCGCGCGACGGCTGACATCCTGCGCCTCCCGGGCGCGGATCGCCGCGAGCTCGACATCCTTGCGCCTGGCCTCTTCCGCCGCCGCCTGGCCCGCTCTCGAGAGGGCCATCATGCGCTCCAGTGTGATCACGATCCAGGTCAGCATCGCCGTCTCCATGACGACGATGACCGCATGGACGATGACGCGCCCGAGGCTTGCGCCCCCAGGGAAGACGGCGGCCGGAAGCGCGAAGTTGAAGGTGAGGTGATGCACCGCCGTCACCGCGGCGCCTGCGACGATCACGCGCCAGTCGCAGAAGCCGGCGAGCATCGCCAGGGTGGCGAAATAGTACATGTGAATGTCGATCTGCCAGGGATGCCCCGCCATGGCGAAGACGATCAGGGAGACCTGCGCAACCAGACCGATCGCGATGGCGAAAGCGCTCGCCTGCTCGGCCGGTCGCATTCTCGCCATCACGACGCCCGGTGCGGCCATGGCGGCTGCAAGGGCGGTCAGGGAGGCGACGTCCCCGCCGGTGGCGAAGGCGACGGCGCCAACGACGACAACATGCAGGGTCAGAAGCCCGGCGAGCAGCCGCGCTGTCGCGGTGCGAAGGGAGGAGATGTCCATCATGTACGGATGTCCTGGCTGAGTGATGCGTCCGGCGTGAAGCAGCCGTCGAGAAACTGGGGATCAAGAAGGAGCCAGGCTCCCGCCGATCGGATCCGCCTGGCGAAGTCGGGGGATTTCGGGAGAGCGACGGCGATGAAGGAGAACGCTCCCTTTCGGACGATGGCGCCTCCGTTTTCCGCGATGCGCGTCATCGCTTCGGCTTCGTCCACCCACGGGGAAAAGACGACGGCGACACCTTCATTGGCATCTTTTGGTTGTGCAATCATATATAGTGGAAAAGCTAATGTAGAAATCAGAAATATGAAAAGCAGAAGTTGCGCCTTCATCTTGATCAGAACACTTCAAGAGGTAATCTCATGCAGAAAAATTCTTACGGCTGCGGCGGTTAAATATTGTTGAAGCGCCTCATGCACGTTCAGGCACCAAATCGCAGATCGAAGCATTGGCGTTGCCGCCGTCGCACCGTAAGCTGGCGCCGGAACGTCCCGAAAAGTGGACGCACAGGGAGACGCCCATGCTCGGCCTCATGCAGGATTGGCCCCTGCTCATTCATCGCATCATCGATCACGCCGCCATCCAGCATCCGAATCGTTCGGTCGTTTCACGCTCGGTCGAGGGGCCGATCGTCCGGACCGACTATGCGCGCGTCCGTCGCCGTTCCCTGCAACTCGCCAAACGCCTCGACAGGGAAGGCATCCGCCTCGGCGACCGCATTGGGACGCTCGCCTGGAACACCTGGCGTCATCTCGAGAGCTGGTACGGCATCACCGGAATCGGGGCGGTCTATCATACGGTCAATCCCCGGCTCTTCGAGGACCAGATCGTCTACATCATCAACCACGCGTCAGATCGAATCCTGATGCTCGACCTGACATTCCTGCCCCTCGTCGAACGCATCGCGCCGCGCCTCGAGACGGTCGAGCGCTACGTCATCCTCACCGACGCCGACAATATGCCGCAGACGGATCTCCGGAAGGCGGTGGCCTACGAGGACTGGATTGCGGAGGCGGACGACGATTTCGCCTGGAGGAGCTTCGACGAGAACACCGCCGCGGGCATGTGCTACACCTCCGGCACGACCGGCGATCCCAAGGGCGTACTCTATTCGCACCGCTCCAATGTGCTTCATTCCCTGATGGTCAACGGCGTCGACTATCTCGGCCTGTCCTCGCGGGATACGGCGATGCCGGTGGTGCCGCTCTTTCACGCCAATGGCTGGTCCTTCGCCTTCTCCGCCCCCATGGCCGGCGCGGCCCTCGTCCTGCCCGGAGCGAAGCTCGACGGGGCGTCGCTGGCGGAGCTGCTCACGACCGAGAAGGTCACGATCTCCGCCGCCGTCCCGACGATCTGGTTCTCGCTGCTCCAGCATCTCGAGGCGTCGAAGACCATGCTGCCCGACCTCAATCGCGTGGTCATCGGCGGCTCCGCCTGCCCGCGCGCCGTCACCAGGACCTTCCGCGACATCTATGATGTCGAGGTCGTTCACGCCTGGGGCATGACCGAGATGAGTCCGCTTGGCTCGGTCTGCACACTCAAGCCCGATTACGGCGACGTCGATCCGGAACGCTGGCTCGACCTCAAGGAAAAGGTGGGCTTTCCCCCCTTCGGCGTCGAGATGAAGATCGTCGACGACGACAATGCCCCCCTGCCCTGGGACGGCGTCAGCTTCGGTCGCCTCAAGGTGCGCGGCCCGGCGGTGGCCTCGTCCTATTTCCACCGCGAGGAGCGGATCGTCGACGACGAGGGCTTCTTCGATACGGGGGACGTTGCGACGATCGACGAGCACGGCAACATGCAGATCGTCGACCGCTCGAAGGATGTGATCAAGTCGGGCGGCGAATGGATCTCCTCGATCGATCTCGAGAACATCGCGGTCGGCCATCCGGATGTCGCGGAAGCCGCCGTCATCGGCGTCGCCCATCCGAAATGGGACGAGCGCCCGCTCCTCGTTGTCGTGCCGAAGCAGGGTCGCGTTCCCGACAAGGAGAGCATCCTCGCCTTCATGGGAACCCGGATCGCGAAATGGCAATTGCCCGACGACGTGGTCGTCGTCGAGGAGATCCCGCACACGGCCACGGGGAAGATCCAGAAGACGGCCCTGCGCGAGCGGTTCCGCGATTACAGGCTGCCGGGGACCTGATCACGCGGGCCTCTTGAATCCCGCGCTTGAAAAGCCGACAAGGCTGAGCGCGGTTCGGGATGCCTCATGTTCAAGAAGATTGCCTCGGTCGGCGGCTGGACGCTGATCTCGCGGATCACCGGGTTCTTCCGGGATGTGGTCATGGCCGCCGTCATGGGGACGGGGCCGGTGGCGGACGCCTTCGTCATCGCCTTCCGCCTGCCGAATCATTTTCGCGCCATCTTCGGCGAAGGCGCGTTCAACGCCGCCTTCATCCCGACCTACGCCAATACCCGCGAGAAGGAGGGGGAGGCGCAGGGGCGGCTCTTCGCCAGCAGGATCTGGACGCTGTCGCTGATCGTCCAGGCGATCCTGCTCGCCGCTGCGCTCGCCGGCATGCCCTGGCTTGTCGGCCTGCTCGCGCCGGGCCTGCTCGACGACCCGCAGCGCTACGCCCTGACGATCACGCTCACGCGGATCACCTTCCCCTATCTCCTCTTCATCACCCTCGTGACCATGCTGTCGGCGCTGCTGAACGCCAACGACCGCTTCGCGGCGGCGGCGGGGGCGCCGGTCCTGTTGAACCTGTCGCTGATCGGCGCGCTCTCCGCCGCCTTCCTGTTTCCGACCGCCGGCCATGCCGCCGCCTGGGGCGTGGCGCTGGCGGGGGTCCTCGAACTGCTGCTGGTCTGGGCCGACGCGCGGCGGGCAGGCCTCGCGCCGCGCCTCGAAATCCCGCGTTTCGACCGGGCGATGGTGAAGTTCTTCAAGACCTTCGGCCCGGCGGTGGTCGGCTCCGCGGGCGTCCAGATTGCGATGTTCGCCGACACCATCATCGCGTCGACGCTGCCCCGCGGCGCGGTCTCCTCGCTCTACTATGCCGACCGCCTCTACCAGCTTCCCGTGGGGGTGATCGGCATCGCCGTGGGAACGGTGCTCCTGCCCGAGATGAGCCGGCGGATCGCGGAAGGCGACCCGGAGGGAGCGCATCGCTCGCAGAACCGGGCGATCGGGCTGACGCTCGCCCTGGCGCTCCCCTGCGCCGTCGCCTTCGTCATCATTCCCGACCTGATCATGCTCGCCCTGTTCGGGCGCGGGGCCTTCACGGCGGCGGATGCCCAGGTCTCGGGCGCGGTGCTGGCGGCCTATTCCCTGGCGCTTCCCGCAGTGGTGCTGATCCGCTCGGCGCTGGCGAGCTTCTATTCACGATCGGATACGGTGACGCCGCTCTATGCCTCGCTGACCGCGGTGGGCGTGAACGTGGTCTTCAAGATCATCCTCACCGGCCCGTTCGGCGTCGTCGGCCTCGCCCTTGCTACGGCGATCGGGGCTTGGGTCAATCTCGTCCTGCTCATCGTCCTCGCCGCGCGGCGGGGCTGGACCGCGCCGGACGCACCCCTGGTGAAGACGGTCGCAGCGGCTGTTGTCGCATGCACGCTGCTCGCCGCCTTCATCATCATCGGGCGCGGGCCGGTCGAAAGCCTGCTTCCGCAGGGGCAACCGATCCCCCTGCTCGCGGCGCTCGCCGCCGGCGGCGGGCTGGTCTACGGCGCGAGCCTTCTCGCGGGGCTCAAGGGCCTCGGAGTCCGGCTCGGCAGAAAGTGATCGCGGGGGGCCCCCGCGGGCTCGACACGGGCGAAGCCAGGCGGCACTGTTCGCGTCATGACCTCCTCCGAGATGAACACCCCTGCGAAGGATACCCTCGTGGACCGGCTGATGCGCCTGGGCCTCGCGCATCCTCTCGCGGCGATCATCGCCGGGCACGCCCGGACGGCCCGCCTGCCGGCGGGTGCGGTGGCGTTTCATCCGGGGGATCAGGCCGGAAACTGGCTCGTCGCAATCTCGGGTCGCCTGCGCGTCTCTCTCGTCGCCGATACGGGGCGCGAGATCGTGCTCTACCGGGTCACCCCAGGCGAATCCTGCGTCGTGACAACCTCCTGCCTGCTCGCCGGAAAACCGCATTCGGCGGAGGCCGTGGCGGAGGAGGATACGGAACTCGTGCTCATTCCTGCCGGCGCCTTCCGGGCGCTGATCGGCCAGTCGGAAGCCTTTCGCGATCAGGTGCTTGCGGCCTATGCGGCGCGCATCGCCGACCTCGTGCTCACCTTCGAGGACACCGCCTTCCACGCCCTGCCGCAGCGGCTCGCCCGCGTGCTCCTCCACAGGGCGCGGGACGGCGTGGCCACGGCGACGCATGCGGAGCTTGCCGCGGAACTAGGCACGGCAAGGGAAGTGGTCACGCGCACACTCAACGCCTTCGCGCGGGACGGCCTCGTCACGCTGGCGCGCGGCGAGATCGCCTTGAGGGATCCCCAGCGCCTGTCGCGCCTTGCCGAAACGTCCCACACGCCTGTGTGACGCCGTCACAGACACTGCCCTTGCATTACGTCACGGTCGCTTACCTGGCGGGCGCGCAACTGCGCCGGTCGAGCGATGGAGGACGGGAACATGTCGCGCAATATGGGAACCGCGGATCGCGTGATCCGATTCGTACTGGGCCTCGCCCTGATCGCGTTCGCAATGGGGATGATCCTCCCCGGAACGGGTTTCAACTGGATCGGCTGGATCGGAATCGTCCCCATCGCGACGGCGATCGTAGGCATCTGCCCGCTCTACTCGCTGATCGGGGTGCGGACCTGCCCGGCCAATTCGAGCCGGGGCGGCTGAGCCTCGGCGGGTGCGCGCCCGGCCCGGCCGGGCGCGCTCCGCGATCACGCCGGGCGGGCGCCGTCATGGGCAAAGGCCCAGTAGAGTTCGCGGGCTCTCTTGAAGAAGGGGCCGGGCTGGAGATCGCGGTCATCGATCCGCGTGACCGGCACCACCTTCGAGTAATTCCCGGTCGTGAAGACCTCGTCGGCGCTCCTGAAATCGTCGTAGCGCAGGACGCTTTCATGGACCGGCACACCGTCCTCGCGCAGGAGCTTGATGACGCGCTGGCGCGTAATTCCGTTCAGGAAGGTGCCGTTCGGTATCGGAGTATGGACCGCACCGTCCTTCGCCAGAAAGACGTTCGCCGTCGCCGTTTCGGCGACTGCGCCCAGCATGTCCAGCACGAGGGCATTGTCGAAGCCGCGCGACTTCGCCTCGCGCAGGATGCGGGCATTGTTCGGATAGAGGCAACCCGCCTTCGCATCGGTCGGCATGGTCTCGAGCGTCGGGCGGCGGTAGGCGCCCCTCGTCACCGACACGCCGGCGGGCGAGCCCATCGGCGCCTCGAACAGGGTCATGCAGAACCCGACCGAATCGGGGTCGGGAGAGATCGCCCCCAGCCCCTCCGCCTCGCCCCAGTACATCGGCTTGACGTAAAGGGCCGTGCCGGCATCGAACTTCTTCACGCCCTCCATGACGAGCCCGATCATCTCCTCGACGCTCTTCGTCGGGTTGAGGCCGATCACCCCGGCGGAGCGGTTGACGCGTTCCATGTGGCGGTCGAGATCGGGAGCGACGCCCTCGAAGACCCGCGCGCCGTCGAACACCGAGGAACCGAGCCAACTCGCATGGCTCCGGGGACCGATGATGGGCGGATTGCCCTCATGCCAGTCGCCCTCATACCAGGTCCACGTCTTCGAATACCAGGCCACGCGCCCTCTCCTTCCCAATCAAGACAGAGCCCATCCAATCGGGGCGAAGGCTGCGCTGTCAATCGTGTTCTTCCCGGAAGCGCATGGGAATACCGGCCATGCCTCGGGCGCAAGGGTCCCCGGATTCCTCAGGGAAGACGGCAATAATGCCGGCGGCCATCATAGCCGAGATAGGTGAAGCTCGCCGGATCGAACGACCGGTACTTGCGCGCGCAATAGGCCAGGTCGCTCCGTCCGTAGCGGGGCGCGATGCCGATCGGTGCGACCGGATATGTCCGATAGGACGGATAGACAGGATAGGACCGTTGGACGGGATAGGACGGGTAGGACGGCGCGGCGAAGATTCCGCTGGCGATTGCTCCCGTCGCAAAGCCCAGGATGCCGGCCGCGATGGCCGCACCCGGATCAACGCCTCGATAGCCGGGATGGACGCGGCCGAGATGCCGGCGCGAGCCGTAATGGCGCTGGTTGTAGACACCGCGATGGCCACGATAGCCGTACCGGTCGCGATAGCCTGCCGCGACGATATCGCTCGAGAAGCTCCCGTGGGAACCGTAAGCCGCGACCAGCCCGGACGCCTGTGCGGCGGGAGCGGACAGCGCGAGCGCTCCCGTAGCGCCCGCACCGAGGAGAAACGCAGTCAGTGTTGGTTTAAGCATGACGACCTCCCGGTAATCTGCGGAGGCCTCATGGCGGCGCCGTCGCGCCACCGGTCGCCGCAGGTCGGACCGGGAGAAAGACTGACACGCCGATAGGCCGGAAATGTGTCAGCCCGGCCGTGGTGGCGGCGATCGCAGCTTCAGACCTGGCCGGCGAGGCTGGCGCGGGTCGCCTGAAGCTCCTCGATCGCCGCGTCGATCTCGGCGCGCTGCGCTTCGAGGTGGGCGATCTGTTCGTCCACCTTCTCCAGGGAGAGCCGGAGATCGATGCCGGACTGGCCGCCCCGGTCGCTCGGCGTAAGCATTTCCTGGATTTCCGCGAGAGTGAAGCCAAGTTGCTTCCCCTTCAGGATCACGGCGAGACGCGCCCGGTCCTTCGCGCCATAGATCCGCATGGTTCCGATTCGCTTCGGAGAGAGCAGCCCCCTGTCCTCGTAGAAGCGCAGGGCGCGCAGCGTGACGCCAAACTCGCGCGAAAGGTCGCTGATCAGATATTCCTGATTCTCGTCGTTTTCCGCCGAAGCAGTTGCAATTTCAGCCGAGACGATCTTTAACGCTGCAATGGATGACATCGATAATCCTCCGCCGACACTCTCGTGACGCTACGGGCAGAAGCCCGGCCATGGCGCTAACCCTACGAGCAGCAAAGCAGCACTGCTCGCAGGGCAGCCGGCACAATATGCACGACGGCCGCGGCATTGCCAACAAAAACGTGCAATCTAAGATGATACACAACCTTTGGAGGCCTTTTGAAGGCACAGGGTTCTGCCACGTCGCCTCAGCCCGCTTGCTGAAACGCATCCGGTAGGCCACTTTCCGGCTATGAACATGACATTCTCGATCCGCCTCTGCGTCCTGGCCCTGGCCACTACGCTTGCGACGATCCACTTCGATGACCGCGCCGTTGCCCAATCCGGCCGCGAACCCCTCGCCTGCATGAACCTGGCCCTCGATTACGCCAGGCAACTCGCCCGCACGGAGGAGGTCGACGCGCTGATCCTCGCGCAGCAGGAGGTGATGCAAGGCCTGGAGGGCCTCGCCCACGATTCGGCCAGACCTCCTCATGAGCGTCTGGAAGACGCCCGGCGCCTGACCGGATCGCGGGAGGCGCGCGAGCTGGATCGCGCCATCCGCAGCGTCGAACGGATCTATGACAACACGCGATCGATCGTCGCCGGCTGGCGCGGGCTCTATTGCCCCGTCGCGACGCCCGACGGCGGGGCGAACCTGACCGGCCAGGAGCGCTGCGACGCCCTCGCCGCGACCTTCGTCGACCAGTTGCGGATCGAACGCCGCACCCCCGAGCAGACGCGCGCCCGCGAAAGCCTCGAGACCGAGCGGCAGACGATTCTCAAGTCGCGCGTCACGCGCTCCGACAGGAACGACCTGCTCGACATCTGGCGGTTTCGATCGGAGGGGTTCGTTCGCCTCAACAATCTGGAGCGCTTCCGGTATCTTCAGGGGAAGGCGCAGGAATTGATCGAGGGTCTCGAAAAGGAAGGCTGCATATCGGCGGAGCAGAGCTGACGACGTGCGCTATCGGTCAAAGGCTCGCGAGATCCTCTACCACACGCCGTGGCGGCAGGTCGCCGTATTCGTCGGGCGCGCCCGACCGGTTGACCCAGATGCAGGAGAAGCCGAAGGCGGTGGCGCCGGCGACATCCCAGCGATTCGAGGAGACGAAGGTGATGGCTTCGGGCGGCACGGCGAAGGCCTCGGTCACGAGCGCGTAGGCCTGCGGGCGAGTCTTGAAGCAGCGTGCCGGCTCCACGGACAACACGTGGTCGAGGAGCGCCCCGATCCCGGCTGATTCCACGGCGGCGGAAAGCATTCCCGGATCGCCGTTGGAGAGGATCGCGGTTCGCGCGCCGGCGCGTCGCAGCCTTCGCAGCGTCTCCGGAACCTCCGGATAGGAATCGAGGACGCGGTAGGCCCGCAGCAGATCCTCGCGCACCGCCGTATCGACGCCGGGGCAGGATGCGAGGGCGAAATCGAGCGCCCGTTCCGTCAAGGTCCAGAACGGCTCGTAGCGCTCGGTCAGGGTGAGCACCCAGGTATATTCGAGCTGCTTCAAGCGCCAGATGCGCGACAGCGTGTCCGCATCCGGACCAATCCGCGAGGCATGACGCGCCACCGCCGCGTGAACGTCGAACAGCGTCCCGTAGGCGTCGAAGACATAGACGTCGGACATGCTCCCTCCCCCTTGCGGATCATGATCCGCCGGCAGCCCGGAGCCCGCAAGCGCATGGTCTTCACGATTCGGCGACTTCCCGCGCCGGCTGCTCGACGGGAAAGATCATGCGAAACGTCGTCCCGTTCTCGCGCGCAAAGGCGATTTCCGCGCCCAGTTGCACCGCCAGCGATTTGACGAGCCGCATCCCGAACCCGCGTCCGTCGACCTCGGCGTTGAAGCCTTGTCCGTCGTCATGCACGCAAAGCTCGATCGTGTCGCCCGATCGCGCGAGCGCGATCGCGACAACGCCCCGTCCTTCCGGAAATGCGTGCCGCGACGCATTGGTCACGACTTCGCTGAGGATCAGCGCAAAGGGCATGGCGCGGTCGAGGGCCACCGTTACCGGTTCCAGGCGGAAATCAAAGGCGATGTCGGCGCTGATCGTACCCCTCATGCTCTCGATGAGCCGCCGCGAATAGGCGGCGAGATCGACGCTCGCGAAGGCATCGTGGCTGTAGATGAGATCATGGACCAGCGCCATGGCCTGCACACGCCTGATCGTCTCCTCCGGAGAGGTCTGCACACGCTCCTGCATGCGGATCAGGCTGGAAATGATCTGCATGTTGTTCTTGACGCGGTGATGGACCTCCTTGAGCAACTGGTTCTTCTCCGCAATGGCGTCAGACAGCGCGGCGGTGCGCGTATCGACCATGTCCTCGAGATCGCGATGACTGCGCCACGCGTGGAGCGCCAGAAGAAGGAGCGCGACGCCTGCCGGGATGAAATAGATCCCATAGGCGTGCAGGCGCATCCGCCATAATCGCAGCAACTCAGCATGGCCGAGCGCGAAGCCGAGATAGATCGGCATCTCACCGATACGCGCATAGCCATAGAGCCGGCTCGCTCCATCGATCGTCGATACTTGCGCAAACAGGCCGGTCGGGGAAGAGGCCGTGCGGGCGAAGAACTCGGAATCCGGCGCGAGACGGCGCGGGAGGCTCGGGTCCCGCGGATAGCGCAATAGCAGGCTGCCGTCCTCGTGAACGAGCGCGATCAATCCGTCATCGGGATAGGCGGATGAGTAGAACGCGCGAAAGTAGCGTGGCGAAATCGCCAGCGCGATCGCGCCATCGAAGGCCGCTCCGCTTCCGCCCCGGCGAAATGCGATCGTGAAGTAATCGTCTTCGCCAAAGGCTTCTCCGCCCCGGCCCACCGCAACATTCCCGGTCCCGTTGCGAAGCTCCTCGAACCAGCGGTATTCCGAGAGATCGCTTCGGGGAACCGGAAATTCACGGCTGGAGGCTCGCAGCTGGCCGCTTCCGTCGATCAGCCATATGGCGCGTAGCTCGGGAAAATCGGCTGCGAGAGCCTGGAGATGGCCGTGGAGATCCAATGAACCTGCAATCGCATCCCACGTCATCAGCGCGATGCGGTCATGCAGCGCCAGCGCCACGAGCCGGTGCGTCTTGAACACCCGCACGGCATGTTCGGTGAGCGCGTCGCGAACATGCACGATCCGGTCGCTGGCCTCCGCCTCGATATTGCGCCAGTCGCGATACGCGGCAAAGGCGAAGACGAGGATCGGGGTCATGACGGCGAGGAGCAGCAGCTGAGGCAGCAGCCTGTCCGCACGCAAGACGCGCCGCAGGCCGCGAGCCCGGTCGTGTGGTCTTGAGGAGGGTAAACGGCGAGACATTGCGCCGCGGCGCTGTGGCATCTTGTCGGTCCATCGGGGAGCGCGGGGCGTACATGGGCCCTACCCGCTACAAATGTTCGAACCTGACCATAACCCCTTGAAAAAGAATCCGTTCCAGCCTCCGCCGCCCGTGCGCGACCCCACGGTTAAACAATCCTCAACGGGATGATGGGAGAATGATGCAGCCCAAGAGGCAGCGACCATGCATGCAGACCAATCTTTCCGCGACGGCCCGCCTGAAGCCGCTGCGCCCGCCGTTGTCCAGCTGATCGACGTGGACTCGGCGCGGCGATCCGGAGGCGAATGGGAGCGGCTGGCGGCGCATGCGCGCGAACCGAATCCGTTTCACGCCCGCGCCTTCGTTCTCGCCCATCTGGAGCAGGGCCTCCTCGACGAAGGCCGCACCGGCCTTTGCGTGGTGAAGGAGGGAGAGCGGTGGATCGCGATGATACCATTCACCCGCGGCGGCGCTGTCTGTGGATGGCGCCGGATCGCGGCCGCCTGCACTTCGCCCTACATGCCGTTCTCGCTCCCGCTGGTGGATGCGGCGGCTCCGGAAGACTGGGCCGATCGCCTGCTCGACGGCATCGGCCGTGATCTCGCCGGGGAGATGATGGAATTGCCGAAACTGGCCCTCGGATCCCGCGCCGGCAGGGATCTTGTCGCCGCGCTCGCGGCGCGCGGCTGGCCCCATCGCGTCCATTCCCCGTTCTCCCGCCCGGTCGCCCTGCTGGCCGGGACATACGACGCGTATGCGCGGCAGAATTTCAGCCGCAATCGCCGCCGGAGCCTCGCCCGCCTGCGCAGACGCCTTGAGGAGAGTGGTTGTCTCGCACAACGCGTCGCCAGTTCCGGAGACGATCTCGCAGCCGCGTTCGAGGCCTTCGTGGCACTCGAGGACGCCGGCTGGAAAGGCAGGCGCGGCACGTCGCTCGCGGCACGGCCGGAGGCGCTCGCGATGACCCGCCGGGTGCTGCTCGACGGGGCCGGGGAACTCGCGCCGCGGATCGATCTGCTCCTGCTCGACGGGAAGCCGGTCGCCGCATCAATCGCCTTCGTCATGGGCGAAGCCGCCTTCATGTGGAAGATCGCGGATGCGGAGCCGCTGCGCCGCCTCGCCCCCGGCATCGTCCTTGAAGACGCTATCCTGCGCAATGCGCATCGCGGCGGGGCGATCCGCCTCCTGGATTCATGCACCGACGAGACGAGCCCGCTATCCGGACTCTACGGAGCGCGGCTGCAGATGGGCGACCTCGTCTTCGCGGTTCCGCCCGCTCCGCTGGCGGGACCCCTTTTCGCGGCGGAATCGCTGCGGCGGCGCTCCCGCGGCGCGCTCGCCTCGCTCGCCCAGCGCCTGCGGCGCGGCTGAAGGCGCTTATTCCTCGCGCCGCTCGCGCCAGCCGACGACGGCTTGGGGCCGGGCGTCGATCGAGGCGAAATAGGGCTTCAGGTCGAGAAGCGGGGTGCCGTCGAGGCAATCGAGGCCGCGCACCTTGAGCACCGGCCCCTCGATCGAGACCAGTTCGGCGACGGAGAGAGCAATCGGATTGGGGCGGGCGGGGCTGCGCAGGGCGAAGACCCCGCGCGGCGCGCCATAATGGCGGGGGGTCTGCACGACGAGGTTTCGCGGGGCGCGATCCATGAAATAGAGCACGATCACGTGCGAGCAGGTCTCGAGGTCCTTCAGGCCCGGCGCATAGCGCGGTTCGAGTTCGATCGTGCAGACCGCGTCCGATTCGCTCGGGTTCTTCGGGCAGTCGGCCCGGTCGCGCCAGGGCGTGCGGATGCGCCCGATGAAATAGAGGCCCGCATCCGGAGTCTCGGGGAGTGAGACCTCCACCTCGCCGCTTCTCTTGCCGAAACCGTTCGTCTCGTCCATCGCTCTCACCGTCCTCCGCAGGAACATAGGACGCGGCGCGGGAAAGGTCACGCGGCGCAGAAGCTCCCGGACGCCTTGGCGGACGCCAAAGACGAACAACAGCCACGCAGCGTGGTGCGCCTGAAATCGCTGCCGAACTTGATGTTGTGGGGAGCACGCGAATTGTTGAATCAGCGCGGCCAATTTCCTTAGCACGTAAAAAATAAATTTGTAAGCCTTCAATATCGTTCAATTGCTGGTACGGTCCAGCTCCGTTGGCGCAGGTTCCGTTCGCCGGCCCGCCTCATTGCTTCATGGCCTCAAGGCGCGACTATGCGCGGTATCCCGTCATCATCGGGACGATCGCCGCCGCGTCAGTTCAGCTCATGGAGCGAACCCGATGCGATCTCGCATCACAGCGCTTTCATTCGCGCGCTCCGGGGGCGCGCCACGCCGCAACCATCTTCGGCCGCGCCGCCTGCACAGGCGTCGAATGGCCGCCCAGGAAGAGAAGGAAGAAAAAGCCATGGCATTGACATTGGGGAAATCTGGCGAGGGCGTCGCGACGCCGGAACAGCAATACGGGGACGATCCGCTGAAGGTGCGCGATACCGGCCATTACCAGGCCGAATACGTGAAGACCTTCGTCGAGAAGTGGGACGAGCTCATCGACTGGGACGCCCGCGCCGCCAGCGAGGGGGACTTCTTCATCGACGTGCTGCGCTCGCGCGGGAAGCACAAGGTGCTCGACGTCGCGTGCGGCACCGGGTTCCACTCCGTGCGGCTTCTGCAGGCGGGGTTCGACGTCACGAGCGTGGACGGCAACGCGGAGATGCTGAGCCAGGCCTTCCGGAACGCGAAGGATCGCGACCTGATCCTCAAGCTCACGCATGCGGACTGGCGCTGGCTGAACAAGGATATCCAGGGCAAGTATGACGCGATCATCTGCCTCGGCAACTCTTTCACCCACCTGCACGACGAGGCCGACCGCCGCCGGGCTCTGGCCGAATTCTACGCCGCGCTCAAGCATGACGGCATCCTGATCATCGACCAGCGCAACTACGACACGATCCTGGACGACGGCTTCTCGACGAAGCACAAGTACTATTACTGCGGCGATCAGGTGACCGCTGAGCCGGAGCACGTGGACGACGGCCTCGCCAGGTTCAAGTACACCTTCCCGGACGGGAGCGAGTACACGCTCAACATGTTCCCGCTTCGGCGCAACTACATGCATCGCCTGCTGAAGGAAGCCGGCTTCCAGCGCATCCGGACCTATGGCGACTTCCAGGAGAACTTCAAGGATTCCGATCCGGACTTCCTCGTCCATGTCGTCGAGAAGGCCTATTCGCCCGCGCGCCTTCCCAGCGCCGGCAAGAGCAAGCTCGCGGACGTGAAGAACGTCGAGGCGGTGACGGAGGAATATTACGACAGCGCCGAGGCGGACAACTTCTACTACAATATCTGGGGCGGCGAGGACATCCATATCGGGCTCTACGAGGAGACCCGGGACATCAAGGAGGCGAGCCGCGCCACCGTCGAGAAGATGGCCTCCATGGTCGAGGGCCTGTCGGACGAGACCCGCGTCCTTGATATCGGGGCGGGCTATGGCGGCGCGGCGCGCCATCTCGCCGCGAAATTCGGCTGCCGGGTGCATTGCCTCAACATCTCCGAGGCGCAGAACGACACCAACCGTTTTCTCAACCGCCGGCAGAGCCTCGCCCATCTGATCGAGGTGACCCACGGCTCCTTCGAGGATATTCCCGTCGCGGATTCCTCGCAGGACGTGGTCTGGTCGCAGGATGCGATCCTGCATTCGGGCAATCGCGAGCGGGTTTTCGCCGAGGCGCATCGCGTGCTCCGGCCGGGCGGCCAGTTCATCATGACCGATCCCATGCAGGCGGATGACTGCCCCGAGGGCGTGCTCCAGCCCGTCTACGACCGCATCCACCTGGAGAGCCTGGGCTCCTTCGCCTATTACCGCGAGATCGCGGAAAAGCTCGGCTTCGAACTCGTTCAGATCGTAGACCATACAGGGAATCTGCGCACCCATTACCAGCGCGTCGGGGAGGACCTGCGGGCCGATTACGACCGGCTCGTGGAGGTTTCCAGCAAGCCCTTCGTCGACCGCATGCTGGCGGGCCTCGAGAACTGGGTGAAGGCCGCCGACAGCGGCTACATGGCCTGGGGCATCCTCCACTTCCGCAAGCGCTGATCCCTTCGGCCGCGCCGCTCCCGGCGCGGCCCCTCCCCTTTCCCTCCGGACGCCGTCGCGGTTTCCGCGATGCGCCCGGCTCATGCCAAGGAGTATTCAATGTCGCAACGCAGTTGGCTCTTCACGAGCGAATCCGTTTCCGAGGGCCATCCCGACAAGGTCTGCGATCGCATTTCCGACGAGATCGTCGACGCCTATCTGGCGGCCGATCCGGCAGCCCGCGTGGCCTGCGAGACCCTGACGACGACGAACTTCATCTGCATCGCGGGCGAAGTGCGCGGACCGGCGGGGGTGCTGGAGACGATCGAGGAGCGCGTGCGCAACGCGGTTCGGGAGATCGGCTACGAGCAGGACGGCTTCCACTGGAAGAACAACGAGATCGTCGTCAAGCTGCACGAGCAGTCCGCCGATATCGCGGTCGGCGTCGACGCCGCCGGCGACAAGGACGAGGGCGCGGGCGACCAGGGCATCATGTTCGGCTATGCCTGCCGCGAGACGCCCGAGCTGATGCCCGCGCCGATCATCTATTCGCACCGCATCCTGCAATCGATGGCGGAAGCGCGCCGTTCCGGCGTCGAGAAGCTGCTCGGCCCGGATTCGAAGAGCCAGGTCACGCTGCGCTATGAAGGCGGCAAGCCCGTCGCGGTCGATTCCGTCGTCGTCTCGACCCAGCACGACGCCTCGATCGACCAGGCGGCGGTGGCCGAGATCGTCAAGCCCTATATCCGGAATGCGCTTCCCGCCGGCTGGAGCTGCCCGGAGGATCGCCTCTTCATCAATCCGACGGGCCGCTTCGTCATCGGCGGCCCCGACGGCGATGCGGGCCTCACCGGCCGCAAGATCATCGTCGACACCTATGGCGGGGCTGCTCCCCATGGCGGCGGGGCCTTCTCCGGCAAGGACCCGACGAAGGTGGACCGCTCGGCGGCCTACGCGGCGCGCTATCTCGCCAAGAACGTCGTCGCGGCCGGCCTCGCCGACAAATGCGTGATCCAGCTCGCCTACGCGATCGGCGTATCGGAGCCCGTGGCGCTCTATGTCGAGACCTTCGGCACGGCAAAGGTCGATACCGACAAGATCCAGGCCGCCCTGCGCGAGATGGTCAAGCTGACGCCGCGCGGCATCCGCGAGCGGCTCCAGCTCAACCGTCCGATCTACGCGCGTTCCGCCGCCTACGGCCATTTCGGCCGCGAGGCCACCGCCGATGGCGGTTTCTCCTGGGAGCGCACCGACCTCGCCGACGACCTCGCCCGCGTCTTCGGGGGACGTGCGCAGAACGCGGCGTGAGCGACAACCAGTTCGCGAAAAAGGGCCTCGGCGGGCACGCCCGTCGTGGCCTTTCCAGCTAAAGATCCGTAGCTGTTCCGACCAAGAACGGCGAATGGATCAAATCTCGCACCGCGAGGCGGATCGAACTCCCCGCTCCACATCTTGGCGCATTTCGGCTAGCGTCATCCCCATGACAGCACCCGGATCGGACCGACCCGCAACCGAATCATCCCACTTCAACGCCGTCTCCACGCCCGAGGAGGCGATCGCGGCGCTTGCCGTCCGGTACGACGCCGCCGCCGACCGGCTGCGGGAGGCGATCACGCGCTTCGTCGCAGGAGGCCCGCCGCCATCGCGGGAGGAGCGCGCGCGGTTCGTCTATCCCGAATTGCGGGCCATCTATGAGCAGGACGGCCTGCCGCCGAAGACCCAGCGCGCCTTTGCGAAATTCCAGGAACCGGGCATTTACGCAACGACAGTGACGCATCCGGCGACGTTCAAGGCCTACCTGCTCGAACAGCTGCGACCGCTCGTATCCGAATACGGTGCGCGGCTCGAAGTCGGGCCGAGCCGGCAGGAGATCCCCTATCCCTACGTGCTCGAACGCGGCGACGAGCTTGCCCATGGCGAGGTCGCCGCCGCGGATCTCGCGCAGCACTTCCCCACCCCGGCGCTCGCGGAAGTGGGCGACGAGGTGGCCGACGGGCTCTGGACCGAGACGCCCGGGGCGCCGCGTCCGCTCGCGCTGTTCGACGCGGTGCGCGTCGACTACTCGCTGCGCCGGCTCGTCCATTATACGGGGACCGACTGGCGCAGCATCCAGCCCTGGATCCTGCTCACGAACTATCACCGCTATGTCGACCAGTTCGTGCAATGGGCGCTCGACGAATTGCGCCGTGACGGGCCGCATGAAACGCTCGTCATGCCGGGCGGCGTCATCGTGACCCGGGCCGAGGCGGGCGAGGTGACAGCCGAGGCGCTGATGGCGCAATCCTCCTGGCACCGCTACCAGATGCCCGCCTACCACCTCACGCGCCGCGGCGGGCACGGCGTGAGCCTGGTCAATATCGGCGTTGGCCCATCCAACGCGAAGACCATCACGGATCACCTCGCCGTGCTGCGCCCGCAATGCTGGCTGATGGTCGGGCATTGCGGCGGCCTGCGGCAGTCGCAGACCATTGGCGACTATGTCCTCGCCCACGCCTATCTGCGCCAGGACGGCATTCTCGACGCGCTGGTGCCGCCCGATATCCCGATCCCGGCCTTGGCCGAGGTCCAGATCGCCCTGCAGGACGCGGCGGCGCGGATCACGGGGGAGCGCGGCGAGGCCCTGAAGCGGAGGCTGCGCACGGGCACCGTCGTCACCAACGACGACCGGAACTGGGAGCTGCGTTGGACGCAGGAGCGGCGGCGCTTCAACCTCTCGCGCGCCATCGCCATCGACATGGAGAGCGGCACGATCGCCGCGCAGGGCTTCCGGCTGCGGGTCCCCTACGGCACGCTGCTCTGCGTCTCCGACAAGCCGCTCCACGGCGAGATCAAGCTCCCCGGAGCGGCCAACGCCTTCTACCAGCGCGCCGTCGGGGAGCATCTCATGATCGGGCTCGAAGCCCTCGAGATCCTGCGCGGCGAGCGTGCGAGCCTGCATTCGCGCAAGCTGCGCAGCTTCGACGAACCGCCCTTCCGCTGATTCAGGCGGCGCGGAGCTGGCCGAGGAAGGCCGTCATCTCCTCCCTGAGCCGCTTCGCCTGGCCGGTGAGCTCAGAGGATGCCTGGCGCAGTTCGCCTGCCTTGTCGCTCGTCTGCGCGGCCGCGTCCGACACCTCGGCGATGCTGCTCGATATCGTCACCGCGCCGTCGGCCGCCTGCGAGACGCTGCGGGCGATCTCCGAGGTGGCAGCGCGCTGCTGTTCGACCGCCGCCGCGACGGCCGTCGAGATCCCGCTGATGTCGCGGATCGTCCGGGTGATGCCGTCAATGGCCGCGACCATTTCCGACGACGCCGCCTGCACGGAGTGGATCTGCCCTGTGATCTCCTCCGTCGCTCGCGCCGTCTGGCCCGCGAGGGTCTTGACCTCCTGGGCGACGACGGCGAAGCCGCGTCCCGCCTCCCCCGCGCGCGCGGCCTCGATCGTGGCGTTGAGCGCGAGCAGGTTCGTCTGCGCGGCGATGGCGTTGATCAGGTTGACCACGTCGCCGATCCGGCTCGTCGCCTCCCCAAGGGCGTGGACCTTTTTGCTGATCGCAGTCGCCTCGCCGACCGCGGCGCCGGCGATGCCCGAGGCCTGCCCCACCTGCTGGCCTATCTCCGAGATCGAGACGCTCAATTCCTCGGTCGCGGACGCCACCGTCTGCACGTCGGCGCTCGCTCGTTGAGAAGCCGCTCCGGCCTGTTGGCCCCGATCAGTCGTCGTCGCCGCGAGATCGACCATGAGGCCGGCGCTGCCCTCGATCTGGGCCGCCGCGCTGCCGAGCGCCTCGACCACCCGGTTGACCGAATTGTCGAGATCATCCGCGAGCCGCGCCATCGCCTGGCTGCGCTCCGCCGTCGCCTGGCGCCGCAACTCGTCGGCGGCACGACGGCGCTCCGCCTCCTCGGCCGCCTTGGCCTCCATGGCTGCCTTCGCCACCGCGGCTTCCTCGGCCGCGATCCGGCGCATGATCCCGAGCGCGAAGGCGATGGTCGCCACGCCGATCGCGGCGATCGCGATAACGAGAATTGCAAAGGACCAGATCCGGATCGTCGCCATCATCGCCGAGATATCCGTCACGTCCCAGATCGCGGCGGCGCGGAAGGACGGCTCGCCGTCCGGAGACGTGACGAGAAAGGTTTGGCCTGCCGTGAGGGCGCTCTCCGGCAGGGCATAGTTTCCGGTTTCCGCCAGCACCCGATCGCCCGTCGTTGACAGGAAGGTGACCGCCATCCCGAGCCGGTCGTCAACCTGCATGAGCGCATGAAGTGGATCGGCGTGCAGGACGAGATAGCCCGCGAGGCGCAGTCCTCCCACGGGGACGACCAGGCTCATGCGCGGCGCGCCGTCCTGCACCCACTCGTGCTGCATCAGCGCAAGGCGGTCGCTTCCCTCACGTGCGAGGAGGCGCTCGGAAAGCGCGGCTGGAGCCGCAATCTCGGCATCCGGATGATGCCGGGCGAGCAGCCTCGCATCGGGCGTGTAGACAGCGAGGCCGAGCACCGCCACCTCTCCGGAGGTGACGGCGTTTCGCTTCAGCATCTGCGGAAGGAGATCGCCGAGAGCGGCGGCGTCCGCGGCGGCCACCAGCCGGCGGAGCTCGCTCTCCTGCGCAATCTCGCGCGCCAGGCCGGCCACGGTGCCGGCGTGCTTTCCCCAGGCCTCGTCCGCGACGTACCGGTTGAGCATCATGTCCACCTTGGCGGCGCTCGTCTCATGGACCGCCTTTTCGTAGCGGTCCGTGACAAGGAACATGACGACCACCGCCGCGAGGCAGTTCAGGACAGCTCCGGCGACGAGCAACGCTAGAAGTTTCTGGCGTTCAGACATGAGTTTCCGGCTCCCGCTTCTGGAAATTGAGGCTTCTGGCGCGTCTTCCGCCGGTTACTGCGTGACGAGCGGAAGCCCCTTCTCACGCCATTCCTCCATGCCGAGAGCATAGTAGAAGACCTTGTCGTAACCGTAATCCACGGCCTTCGTGGCGGCCTTGGCGGCACGGCCGCAACGCAGGCCGTTGCAGTAGAAGAGCACCGGGACCTCCTTGCCGGAGACATGCGCGGAGATGTCCTCCGGGGAGTTGATGTCCGTGTCGATGAGCCGGACCGCCCCCTCGATATGTCCGGCGCCGTAGTCGGCTTCGCTGCGATTGTCGAGAATCACGAGATTGGGGGTGCTCTCGATCAGCGTGATCACGCCCTCCGCGTCGACCGTCTGGGTTCCCGCGATCTCCATGGGAGCGTCTGCCGCCTGGACGCCGGCTGCGAACGCGGTGGCGAAGATGAGGGTCGCAGCGGACTTGAGCAACTGATGCATGCCTTTATCTCCTTCAAGTTGTAATTTATAACGCACCGGTAAAATCTGCCGTTGCGAAAGTTCAAGCCGCTTGATTTCGTGCCTGAACACCCGCAGTAGCGCGAACGACCCTAATCTTCCGAAAAATAATTAAATAAATCATTGATTGATGCCGCCTGCTTCAAGATCAACACCTGCTTTCGCTGCTTAAATGAGTGATTACTAAAATTTATGCAGAGTTCTTAACTTGACTCAGCGTGGATTACCCTGCGGCATTGCCAAGCTGGGGCCGTCAAGAGCCTTGAAGCGCCTGCGGAGGACCCCCGCGATGCCGCCTCGGGGTGGACAACCGTTGTCCATCTGGTCAATGTTAAAGGCTGAACGGGAGGTGTGGCGTTCGTTCGCCGGCTTCCCGACCGGATCGTGAGAGCGGAGTTCTTGCGCCAGCCGCCGATCCGGCACCCGAAAAACGGAGGAAAATAATGCGACTTTCATTGACCAGGACGAAACTCGGCCTCGCGGCAGCAGGCGCGCTGCTGGCGTTCGGCGCCATTCCGAACCCAGCGGTCGCCCAGCAGGAATTCGTTTCGATCGGCACCGGCGGCGTGACCGGCGTCTACTATCCGGTCGGCGGCGCGATCTGCCGATTGATGAACCAGACCCGGCGCGAGCACGGCATCCGCTGCTCGGTCGAATCCACCGGCGGTTCGGTGTTCAACGTGAACGCGATCCGGGGCGGCGAACTCGAATTCGGCGTCGCCCAGTCCGACGTGCAGTACAACGCCTATAACGGCGAGGGCAATTTCGCCGAGGGCGGGGCGCACGAGGACCTGCGTTCGGTGTTCTCGCTGCATCCGGAGCCCCTGACGGTCGTTGCCCGGGCCGATGCCGGGATCTCGACCTTCGAGGACCTGAAGGGCAAGCGCGTCAATGTCGGCAATCCCGGCTCCGGCCAGCGGGCGCTGATGGATATCGTGCTCGACAAGCTGGGCTGGTCGCTTGACGACTTCGCCCTCGCCTCGGAGCTCGCTCCGGCCGAGCAGAGCCAGGCCTTGTGCGACAACAATATCGACGCCCTCGTCTACACCGTCGGCCACCCGGCCGGATCGATCCAGGAAGCGACCTCTTCCTGCGACAGCGTCCTGGTCGACGTCACCGGTCCGCAAATCGAGGAACTCGTCTCGGAGACCCCGTACTACTTCAAGGCGACGATTCCCGGCGGCATGTATCGCGGCAATCCGGACGAGACCGAGACCTTCGGCGTGGGCGCGACCTTCGTGACCTCGGCGAATGTCGCCGAGGATACCGTGTACACGCTGGTCAAGTCGCTGTTCGACAACTTCGACAGCTTCAAGGAGCTCCATCCGGCTCTCGCCAATCTCGAGCCTGAGACGATGGTCACCGAGGGGATCTCGGCTCCGCTTCATCCGGGAGCCGAGCGCTATTATCGCGAGCAGGGCTGGCTCGACTGATTGCGCTGAAATGAGCGGCGGCGTCCGGTGACGCCGCCGCACCGGTAATCCGGGGGGCTGACCTGCGGGGTTCAGGGGCATGAGCGACACGGTGAAGGACGCGGACGGCCGCAATGACGGACCGGACCAGCGGGAACTCGACGACCTCGTCGCATCGACCGACACAGGTGCGCGCAACCCCCCGGGATCGGTCGGCAGGATGATTGCGGGGGTGGCGCTTCTCTGGTCGATCTTCCAGCTCTACATCGCCTCCCCGCTCCCCTTCATGCTGTCCTCCGCAACGGGTCTGTCGCTTGTGCTGAACGCGACCGAGATCCGTTCGATCCATCTCGCCTTCGCGCTGTTTCTCGCCTACACGGCATATCCGGCTTTCGCGCGCAGCCCGCGCGACCGCATTCCGCTCCTCGACTGGGTGCTGGCGATCGCGGCGGCGCTCGCGTCGCTCTACATTTTCTTCTTCTACCGCGAGCTCTCGACGCGGCCCGGCCTGCCCATTACGCAGGACCTCGTGGCGGCCGGGATCGGGATGGTGCTGCTGCTCGAGGCGACGCGGCGCGCGCTCGGCCCGCCCCTCGTCATCGTCGGCCTCGTCTTCCTCACCTATGTGTTTTTCGGATCCGCATCATGGATGCCGGAGATCATCCAGTGGCGCGGCGCCTCCTTCTCGCGCGCCATGGACCAGATGTGGCTGACGACGGGCGGCGTGTTCGGCGTGGCACTCGGCGTCTCGGCTTCCTTCGTCTTCCTTTTCGTGCTCTTCGGCTCGCTGCTTGACCGCGCGGGAGCGGGCAATTTCTTCATCAAGCTCGCCTTCGCGCTCCTCGGCCATCTCCGGGGCGGCCCGGCGAAGGCTGCCGTGCTGGCCTCGATGATGACCGGCCTGATCTCGGGCTCCTCCATCGCCAATGTCGTCACGACCGGCACCTTTACGATCCCCCTGATGAAGCGCGTGGGCTTCACCTCGGAAAAGGCGGGATCGGTCGAGGTGGCGAGTTCCGTGAACGGGCAGATCATGCCTCCGGTCATGGGCGCCGCAGCGTTCCTGATGGTGGAATATGTCGGGATCTCCTACACGCAGGTGATCACGCACGCGTTCCTGCCCGCGCTGATCTCATACATCGCACTGCTCTACCTGGTGCATCTCGAGGCGGTGAAGAACAACATGTCGGCCCTGCCGCCGGCCGTCACGCGCAGCATCCAGGCGACGCTCCTGCGCAGCGGAATCGTCGTCTCCTCGATCCTGATCCTCGCGGGCGTCACCTATTTCGGCATCCGCCTCGTCGAGGCGGCGCTTCCCGCCCTGTCGGGCCCGGTGGTGGTCGCGCTGCTGATCGCGGTCTATGTCGGCCTGATCTGGTTTGCGGCGAAATCGCCCGATCTCGAGATCGACGATCCCAACGCGCCCGTCATCAGGCTCCCGATCCCGAGCGAGGTCGCCCGCACCGGCCTCCATTTCATCCTGCCGATCGTGGTCCTCGTCTGGTTCCTGATGATCGAGCAGAACTCGCCTGGCCTCTCGGCCTTCTACGCGGTGTTGCTGCTCCTCGTGATCCTAGTCACCCAGAAGCCGCTCAAGGCGCTGTTTCGGAAGATGCAGTCGCGCGAAGTCAGGGAAGCGACGCGCGAGGGCTTCGACGATCTCGTGCAGGGAATGATCCTCGGCGCCCGCAACATGATCGGGATCGCCTGCGCCACCGCCGCCGCGGGCATCATCGTCGGCACGGTGACGCTGACCGGGATCGGGCAGGTCATGGCGGAGCTGGTGGAGTTCGTTTCCGGAGGCAACATCCTCCTGATCCTGATCTTCACCGCGCTGATCAGCCTCGTCCTCGGAATGGGGCTTCCCACGACCGCGAACTACATCGTCGTGGCGACGCTGATGGCGCCGGTCATCGTGGAGCTCGGTCAGGCGAACGGGGTGCTCATCCCCCTCATCGCCGCGCATCTCTTCGTCTTCTATTTCGGGATCATGGCGGACGTGACGCCCCCTGTGGGCCTCGCCTCCTTCGCGGCAGCTGCCGTGTCGCGGGGCGACCCGCTGAAGACGGGGTTCACCGCCTTCTTCTACAGCCTTCGAACGGTGCTGCTGCCCTTCATCTTCGTCTTCAACACCGACCTGCTCCTGATCGGCGTCGGCTGGATCGGGGGCATCTGGATCTTTATCAAGGCGACGGCGGCCATGCTGATCTTCGCGGCCGCGACGCAGAACTTCTTCCTCGTGCGCTCGCGGCTTTGGGAAACGGCGGCGCTGCTCCTCGTCACGTTCATGCTCCTGCGGCCCGGCTTCTTCATGGATCAGGTCGTCGATCCCTACCAGCGCGTCGAGCCGGAGCGACTCTATGAAGTCGTCGAGGCGCAGCCCGACGACGCGCCCGTGCGCATCGCGATACAGGGACCGTCCTTCATCGACGGGACTCTGCAATCGCGCACGATGGCCTTCGATCTCGGTCCGCGGGGGGCGGATGGCGAAACGCGCTTCGAGGAGGCAGCGGACATCCCCGTCACCTTCGCGGATGGCCGCGTGCTTCTCGAGGAGCCGATGGATCCGCGCAGCTTCGCCGGCCGCATCCTGCAGAACATCGACTTCTACGATCCGGACAACCCGGTCGTTCTCGAATCCGTCGAGATCGAAGCCGACCAGCCGCCGCTCGAATTGTTCTACATCCCCGCGCTCCTGATCTTCGGCCTGGTCTGGCTTCTGCAGAGCCGCCGCCTGAAGAAGCAGGAGGCGCAAAAGCGCGAGCCGCAGACGGCCTAGGCACCACGAGAACCGGGAGTGCGTTCATGTACCGCGACATTCTTCTCGCCGTCGATCTGAACCACCCGGAGACGGAGCAGCGCGCCGTCGAAACGGTGATCGAGTATGCCCGCGCCTTCAAGGCGAGGGTCCATGTCATCACGGTCGTCCCGGATTTCGGGATGTCGCTCGTGGGGAGCTTCTTTCCGCAAGGCTACGAGAAGCAGGCGCTGGACGCGGCGAACAAGGAGCTGCACGCCTATGTCGCCGCGCGATTTCCCGAGGACGTAAAGCGCCGCCATATCGTCGGGCACGGCGTGATCTACAAGGAGATCCTGCGCTTCGCCGAAATGGTGAAGGCCGACCTCATCGTGATGTCGGCCCACCGCCCGGAGCTGGAGGATTACCTCCTGGGGCCGAACGCGGCGCGCGTCGTGCGCCACGCGGATTGCTCCGTTCTCGTCGTCCGGCAGGAAGCGGATTGAGGAGGCTCATGCCTCCTCGAGCATCTCCGGGAAAGGCACGATCGTCGACTTGACCGTCCGCATCGCCATCGCGTCCGCGACCGCGCGCGAGACGCCGTCCTCGTCGAACGGATAGAGCGTCTGCATCTCGAACCAGGGGTACTTGTCGCGGGCGTGGTCGAGCATCTTCACGCCGAGGGCGAGGTCGTTCTCGGTGAAGGCCCATGACCCCATGATGGTGATGTCCTTGGCGACGAAGCGGTGCCAGTTCGTCTCGATGGAACCGGCATCCGTGAACTGGCCCATCTCGATGAAGAAGCCGGAATCGCGCAGGAATTCGATGCCCTCGGGTCCGGCGGTCGGATGGCCCGTGCAGTCCATCACGAGGTCCGCGCCATACCCGCCGCAGATTTCGCGCACGCGGGCGATGCGCTCGGCTGGAGTGGTGTATTCCTCGATATTCACCGTCGCCTCGGCGCCGAACTTGCGCGCGAGCTTCAGGCGCGGCTCCTCCGGCGCCCCGACGGCGATCACCCGCCCCGCCCCCATCTCCTGCGCTGCCGCGATGGCGAGAATGCCGATCGGACCAGTGCCCTGGATGACGACGGTGTCGCCCCATTTGAAGCCGCCCATGCGCTGGGCGCGGGCGAATCCCCTGATGGTCGAGGTGATCGGCTCGGAGAGCGCGCCGAGGCGCAGCGGCATGCGATCCGGCAGCTTGTAGATCTTCGTGCCCGGGAGCATGTCGAGATCGACATAGACATATTCAGCCCAGCCGCCCCACAGATGGGGAGCCTTGTCGAAACCGAGATAGCGCCCGTAATAGACCGGGGTCTGGCAGCGGTTCGAGTGCTCGGGATAGTGCTTGCAGTAGTAGCAGTCGCCGCAGGGCATGAAGGGCGGGATCATGATCTTCGAGCCGACTTCGATGGGCTCATCCATCCAGTCGGTCTTCAGGTCCGGCCCCTTCTCGACGATAACGCCCGAGATCTCGTGGCCAAGGGTGAAGGGCCACGGCAGGGGCTTCGGCCAGTGGCCCTTCAGGATATGGAGATCCGTGCCGCAGACGCCGCAGGCGCCGATCTTGATCAGCGCGCCCTTCTTCCCTACCTTCGGCCACGGAACTTCCTGGATCACCGGATCGGCTCCCGGTCCTGCGAATGTCGCCACCCTGATTCCGGTCATTTTGCTGCTCCTCCCGATCGGCACGGTTGATCCCGCGAGAAATTGATTTCGTATACGAGGCTTTCGGCGCAATGCTTGCATCTGGAAGCCTGCATTGTGTAGCGACAGAGCCGCCGCATCCGCATGCCGAAAAACGAACGACGAAAACTGGGCAAATCGTGAAACGGTTCCACGTATCGCCCAGGCGCAAGGGAAATCGCTGGAAGGAAGTCGACCGCCCATGCCTATTTGGAAACAGATTTTCGCCGCGCTGATCGTGGCGGTCGCGGCTTTCGCGGGCTGGGCTGTCGTCGCGCCGCAGACCCTCCCGCCGGCCCTGATGGAGCTTGCGGGGCGCGTGGGCCTTCCCGTCGGTTCGGAGGAAGCCGCGCCGGGAACCGCGGGGAGGAGCGGCCCCGGCTCGGGCGGGCGCGGCGGCGGCGGCGGTCCCGAGCGCGTCGTCACGGCCGCCGTCGGCGAAATCACCTCCACCCGGCGCGTGCAGGCGGTGGGAACCGCCGAGGCCAAGCGATCCGTGACCATGTTCGCGCCGACAGCGGGGCTCGTCACGGAGGTGCTCTTCGAAACCGGAATTTTCGTGGAGAAGGACGCGGCCCTGTTGCGGCTCGACGATCGCGAACAGCAGATCGACGTGGAGAAGGCGCAGATCCGGGTGCAGCAGATGCGCGACCAGTTCGACCGCGCCGAACGCCTCGCCCGGACCCAGGCCGTCTCCGCGGTCCAGGTGGAGGAGGCGCGCGCCAATCTTGCATCCGCGCAGGCCGAACTCGCGGGAGCCGAACTGGAACTCGAGCGCCGCACACTGCGCGCGCCGTTTTCCGGGCATATGGGGCTGGCGCAGGTCTCCGAGGGCGATAGGGTCACGAGCACCACCCCCGTCGCCAATATCGACGACCGCGAAGTCATTCTGGTGCGATATTCCGTTCCTGAGCGCTACGCAGGACGCACCGTTCCCGGAACGCGCGTCTCGGCGACGACGGTGTCGTTCGGCTCGCGGGTCTTCGAGGGCACGATCGCGGAGGTCGACAGCCGCATCGACCCGCAGACCCGCACCCTCACCGCCCGCGCCGCGATCGACAACACGAGCGACATGCTGCGGCCCGGAATGGCCTTCCTCGTCGAGACAACCTTCGAGGGCGAGAGCCACGCCTCCGTTCCGCTGCTTTCGCTGCAATGGGACCGCGACGGCTCCTTCGTGTGGCAGGTGGTCGACGGGCGGGTGAAGCGCACCAATATCGAGATCATCGAGCGCGGAGCCGAAGCCGCGCTCGTAAGCGGGCCGCTGCGGCCTGCCGACCGGATCGTGCTCGAAGGCGTCCAGCGCCTTCGCGAGGGTTCCGAGGTGAGCGTCGCCGAGCGCGACGAAGAAGCCCAGGGCAGGAGCTGACGATGGTCTCTTTCACGGAACGCAGCGGAGACCTGGCGGCGCTGTGCGTCCGTCGGCCCGTGCTCGCCAGCGTGATGAGCATGCTGATCGTGATCGGCGGCCTCGCCGCCTGGCTCGGCGTGCAGGTCCGCGAACTCCCCAATGTCGACAGGCCGGTCATCACCGTACGGACCGATTTTCCGGGCGCGACCCCCGACGCCGTAGACACGCAGGTGACGAGCGTGGTCGAGGGCGCCGTCGCCCGCGTGCCGGGCCTCGTCTCCCTCTCCTCGAACAGCAATCGCGGACGCAGCCGGATCGTCGCGGAATTCAGCGATTCCACCGACATGAACGTGGCGGCTTCCGATGTCCGCGACGTCGTCGCCGGAATTCGCCGCCGTCTCCCCACAGATGCCGAGGAGCCGGTCATCGTCAAGGCAGATTCGGACGGGCAGGCCGTGCTGCGCCTCTCCGTGGTATCGGCCACTCTGCCGATCGACGAGCTGACAGCGATCGTCGAGAACCAGGTCGTCGACCGTCTTGCGGCGGTCGAGGGCGTGGCGGATGTGCAAGCCTGGGGCCTGCAGCGGCCGACCTTCCGGGTGACGATCGATCCCTCGGCGCTGGCCAGCCGGGGCCTAGCCGTCAACGACGTGCAGACGGCTTTGCGCACCATTCTCACCGACCAGCCGGCGGGAACCTTCACCTCCGGGGGGCAGACGCTCCTCGTCGAGGCGGCGGCGAGCGCGCGCACTGTCGAGGAGATCGCCGCCACCTACATCAACGCACGCACGCGGATCGGGGACGTGGCCGAGGTGAGCCTCGGCCCGTCCGACCGCGAGACGGTGCTGCGCGCCAATGGCGAGACCGGGATAGCCCTCGGGATCATCCGCCAGGCGCAGTCGAACACGATCGCGATTTCCGACGGCATCCGCGCCGCCGTCGCGGACCTCAACGCCTCGCTTCCGGAGGGCGTCTTCGTCGAGGTGCGTTCGGACGAGGCCGTCTTCATCCGGGGCGCGGTCAGCGAGGTGATCTTCACCCTCTTCATCGCGACGCTTCTCATCGTCTCGATCATCCTGCTCTTCTTCCGGTCGCTCCGGGCGACCTTCATCCCGGCCATCACCGTGCCCGTCGCGATCATCGGGACGCTGGCCGCGATCTGGCTGATGGGCTTCTCCGTCAACGTGCTGACCCTCCTCGCCCTTGTTCTGGCGACGGGCATCGTCGTCGACGACGCCATCGTCGTGCTCGAGAATATCGAGCGGCGGCGCAGCGAGGGCATGGGGCCGCGCGCCGCGGCGGTTCTGGGCACGCGGCAGGTCTTCTTCGCCGTGATCGCGACGACGGCGACGCTGGCCGCAGTCTTCATCCCGATCTCCTTCCTGCCCGGCACCGCGGGGGCGCTGTTCTCCGAATTCGGCTACGTGCTCGCCGCCGCTGTCATGCTCTCCTCCTTCGTGGCGCTCACCCTCGTCCCGATGCTCTCCTCGCGCCTCCTGAAGGACACGCCCCGCACGCCGGCCGAAGCGGAGCGGCGGGCGCGGTTCGATCTACTGGGGCGCTTCGGCAACGCGGTTACCCGCGTCTATGCCCGCTTTCTCGACATTTCGCTGCGCGCGCCGATCCTGGTCCTCATGGTCGCGGCCCTCTTTGCCATGGCGTCGGTCGCAGCCTTCAGGAGCCTCCCCGAGGAGCTGACGCCGCCGGAAGATCGCGGCTTCCTGCTTGCCTTCATCAGCGCGCCCCAGGGATCGAGCCTCGAATACACCTCGGAGAAGATGCGCGAGGTCGAGGCCCGCGTCCGCCCCATCGTCGAGCGGGGGGATGCGCAAGGCCTTCTCGCCATCGTCGGGCTCTGGGGACGGGCGAATACAGCCTTTCTCGTCTCCCCCCTCGTCGACTGGCGCGAGCGCGAGCTGAGCCAGGCCGAGATTGTCAACGAGGTCCGCAGCAGCATTTCCGAGATCGTCGGCATCCAGGCCCAGATCCGCACGCCCAACAGTCTTGGCATCCGGGGGGCGGGCTCGGGCCTGCAATTCGCGGTGCGGGGGGCGAATTACGAAGAAATCGCGATCGCCGCCGAGGAACTCGTGCGCGAGATCGAGGATCGTCTGCCACGCCTCACCAATCCGATGCTCGGCTTCGATGTCACCCAGCCGCAGCTCTCGATCCGGATCGACCGCGACCTCGCGGCGGATCTCGGTCTCTCCGCCGAAAACGTGACGCTCGCCCTCCAGACCATGCTGGACGGGCGCCGCGTGGGCGACATCAGCGTCGCCGACCGCACGATTTCGCTCGAGATGCACGGGCCGGAGGACGCCATCCGCAATCCGATGGACCTCGAGAACCTCTTCATCCGCGCCCGCGACAACCGCCTCGTGCCGCTCTCATCCGTGGTGACGCTGGAGGAGGTCGCCGTCGCGCCCACCCTGCAGCGCGAGGGGCAGATGCGGGCGGTGCCGATCAATGCCGGCCTCTCGGACGGCTACGACCTGCGCAGCGCGATGAGCGACGTCTCGGCGCTCGCCGCGCAGACCCTGCCGCCCGGAATGAGCATCCAGTTCCTCGGGGAGGCGGCGGCGCTCGACCAGACCTCGAGCGGCGTGGCCCTGACCTTCATCTTCGCGCTGATCGTCGTCCTGCTCGTGCTCGCGGCGCAGTTCGAAAGCTTCGTCAGCGCCGTGGTGATCATGGCGACGGTGCCCTTCGGCCTCGGCGCGGCGGTGATCGCCATGGCGATGACGGGCGGCTCGCTCAACATCTACAGCCAGATCGGGCTCGTCATCCTGATCGGCCTGATGGCGAAGAACGGCATCCTGATTGTGGAATTCGCCAACCAGCTCCGCGATCGTGGAGCAAGTGTGATGGATGCGATCCGGGAGGCCTCGCTCGTGCGCTTCCGCCCGGTGATGATGACGCTCCTTTCGACGGCTCTGGGCGGAGTGCCCCTGATCCTCTCGGGCGGCCCCGGCGCGGAGGCGCGCCAGGCGCTGGGCTACGTCGTCGTCGGCGGATTGACGCTCTCGGTTCTGTTCACCCTGTTCCTGACGCCGGTCGCCTTCTCCCTCCTTGCCCGTTTCAGCAAGGCGCGCGCCGCCGAGCAGCAGCGCCTGGAGGGCGAACTGGCGTTCGCCTCCGCCCTCGAGCAGCGTGGATCAGGCGCAACCTCGCAGGCCATGGGCGGACAGCCGCAAGCCCGTCCCGCCCCTGCGCCGGGGGAGTGAGACAAGCGCGCGCGGCCGCCGCATCGCGGCTCGTCCGGATTGCGCCTCCCGGCGAGACGGGCGCGCCGGCGCGTGAGAAGAATGCACCGGATTGTCGATGCCGCGCGTTCAGCATTCCTCCAGCAAGGCTTCCCCGAAATCGACTTGCCGCACGTCGGGACCTGCCATGTATTCTCCCAGAATTATACATAGCTATATCGTGAAACTCCCAGGAACATCAGGCCAAGACTGAAAAAGGCCACGCTTCAACCGCATTTGGGCTTGCGGCCAAGGCGCAAATCGCTAGCATGAATTCGCATAACTGAATTTGTCGCGATGACAACAACAATAATAATGACAATTCTAGGTTGCAATATGGAGGAAAGCTGATGTCGAAGAAAATCGAACGTGGTCTGTGCGAGCTTTATCACGAGGATCCCGAACGCGCCGATGCAGTGGTCTTCGGTCGGGTTCCGGAATCGAATCGCCGCGGATTTCTGAAGGGTGCGGGCCTGGCCGCGATGGGCGCCGCCGTGGGCGGCGCGATTCCGTTCAGCGCAAACATGCCGGCCGGCCTGATCCCGGCGGCATTGGCCCAGGGCTCCACCGATTTCCGGCTTGAGGGCAAGATGGACGGCCTCATCGTCCGCAATGACAGGCCGGTGAATATCGAGACGCCGGCCCATCTGCTGGACGACGACATCACGCCCGCAGACAAGTTCTTCGTGCGCAACAACGGCACGCTTCCCGATCCGATCAATCTCGCCGACTGGTCCCTGAAGATCGACGGCGAGGTCGAGAACGAGCTCGAACTCTCCTATGACGACCTCGTCAACGATTTCGAACATGTCACCCTGCGCCTCCAGCTCGAATGCGGCGGCAACGGGCGCGCGGGCTTCAACCCCCCGCCGCGCGGCAACCAGTGGATGATCGGCGCGATCGGCAACGCGGAATGGACGGGCGTGCGCCTCTCCGACATCCTCCGCCGCGCCGGGCTAAAGGCGAGCGCCGTCTATACGGGCCACTACAGCTATGACGAGCACCTCTCCGGCGACCCCGATCGCCCGGCGATCTCGCGCGGCGGTCCGATCGACAAGATGATGGACCCGCACACGATCGTCGCCTTCAAGATGAACGGCGAAGACATTCCGGCCGCCCACGGCTACCCCGTCCGCATGGTGGCCCCCGGCTGGCCGGGCTCCGTATCGCAGAAATGGCTGACGCGGGTCTGGGTGCGCGACAAGGAGCATGACGGGCCCGGCATGACCGGCATGTCCTACCGCGTTCCGCGCCATCCGGTGGAACCGGGTGCGGAAGTCCCGGCCGAGGACATGATGGTAATGGGCAGCATGATCGTGAAGTCTCTCATCTCGTTCCCGGAGACGGGTGTCGAGGTGCCGGCCGGACGGCCGTTCGAGGTGCGCGGGCATGCCTGGGCAGGCGACGACTGGGTCGAGACGATGGAAGTCTCGCTCGATTACGGCGCGACCTGGCAACGGGCGGAATTGTCGCCGCCGCCGAACAAGTATTCGTGGCAGCGCTGGCGGGCGAACCTCACGCCGAGGAACGTCGGCTACTACGAAGTCTGGGCGCGCGCGACCGACCAGAACGGACGCGCCCAGCCGATGGTCGTTCCGGGCTGGAATCCGCGCGGCTACCTCAACAATTCCTGCCACCGCATCGCGGTCATGGCGGTCTGAGGCCAGGTGTTCATGAAGAAAAAGAACGAATATTTGTCTCTCGCGAGCGCCGCCGTCGTGGCGCTCGCCCTCTCGCTCTCCACGGGGATTGCGAAGGCGGACGAGGATTTTGGCGGCCTTCCCGAAGGAGAGGGGCAGGAGCTGACTTTCTATGCCTGCCAGGGCTGCCATTCGCTGATGACGGTCACCAACCAGCGCTTTTCGCGGCGCGTCTGGGACGAGGTCCTCGACTGGATGGTCGACGAGCAGGGAATGGCGGAACTGCCGGACGAGGACCGGGAGGTCATCCTCGACTATCTCTCGACTCATCTCGGCATCGAGGGCTGAGCCCGGGCCGACATCCGACCCCGCCATGCGTTGCGTGGCGGGGTTTTCTTCGCCGACCTGGAGCGCGATCCTCAGCGCGGCTCGTCGAGCAAGCCCTTCACCAGCGCATAGCAGGCCGCGAGCAGCACGATCGTGAAGGGGAACCCGGTGGAGACCGCCATCGCCTGGAGCGCGGCGAGGCCGCCCCCGAGCAGGAGCGCGATCGCCACGAGCCCCTCGAACGTGCACCAGAAGATACGCTGGCTCACCGGCGCGTCGACCTTGCCTCCCGCCGTGATCGTGTCGATGACGAGGCTTCCCGAATCCGAGGAGGTCACGAAGAAGACGATGACGAGGATGATGCCGACGAAGGACGTGATTGCCGTGAGCGGAAGCCCGTCGAGCATGACGAACAGCTTGAGTTCGAGCGGCGCATCCGCGACCGCGACGACGCCGTCCGTCACGATCTGGCTGATCGCCGTCCCCCCGAAGGCCGTCATCCAGAAGACCGAGACGAGAGAGGGGATGAGGAGGACGCTGACCAGGAATTCGCGCACCGTGCGCCCGCGGCTGACCCGGGCGATGAACATCCCGACGAAGGGCGACCAGCTGATCCACCAGGCCCAGTAGAAGGCCGTCCAGCCCTCGCGGAAATTGTCGTCCTCTCGCCCGATCGGGTTGGAGAGGGGCAGGAGTTCGCCGCCATAGGCGAGGAGGTTCGAGACGAAGCCCGTCAGGATGGCCAGCGTCGGCCCCGCAAGGACGATGAAGAGCAGCAGGAGAGCGGCGAGGATCATGTTGAACTCGGAGAGCCGCTTCACGCCCCCGTCCATCCCCCGCACGACCGAAACGATCGCGACGCCAGTAATCGCAATGATCAGGATCACCTTCGCGGCATTGCCGTCGGGGATGCCGAAAAGGAAGGCTAGCCCCGCATTGGCCTGCTCCGCGCCGAAGCCGAGCGAAGTCGCCAGACCGAACAGGGTGGCGAAGGCGGCGAGGATGTCAATCACATGGCCTGGCCAGCCCCAGACGCGCTCGCCGAGGATCGGATAGAAGACGGAGCGCATCGTCAGGGGCAGGCCCTTGTTATAGGCAAAGAGCGCCAGCGAGAGCGCGACGATGGCGTAGATCGCCCAAGGGTGGAGCCCCCAGTGGAAGATCGTGGCGGCCATCCCGAGCGCCCGAGCCGCCTCCACATCCCCTTCCGCGCCGCCGAGGGGAGCCCAGTCGACACGAGCGCCCGCCTCGCTCGATATGCCGCCGAAGGCGGATTCATAATGCGAGATCGGCTCGCTCACGCCGAAAAAGACCAGACCGATTCCCATTCCGGCGGCGAAGAGCATCGAGAACCAGCTCAGGTAGGAATAGTCGGGCGTCGCGTCCGTCCCGCCGATCCTCACCCTCCCGAGCGGGGAGACGATCAGGGCGATGCAGAGGATCACGAAGACATTGGCGGAGGAGAGGAAGAACCAGTCGAGGCTTCCGATCAGCCAGTCGCGCAACCCCTCGAAAATGGGTCCGGCGCTCTCCTGGAACGCGAGCGTGAGGAAGGTGAAGGCGACGACCGTGAGGCCGGAGATCGCGAAGACGGGATTGTGGATGTCGAGATTGAAGGGGCCGACTTTGGGGGTGATGTTGTCTTGCCCGACTTCGTAATCCGTATCGATGATGTCGGCTTCGCCCTCCGGCGACGGCAGGTTCGTGTCGGTCACGTCGCTCACTGGATACCCCCTTCTGAACTGGCGTCGCCGCTTGTCGCGGCGCGCTGTCGCGCAATCGTCACCGGATCACCATGACGGAGATGGGCGCGTGGCTGGCGACATATCCGGCATGCGACGAAAAGATGTGCTCGGCCCAGCCTGGGCGGTGCGAGCCCATGACGACAAGGTCGGCGCCGGTTTCCCGGATCGCATCGATGAGTCGATGATTGAGATCCACCGCCGGATCGTGGCTGATGATCGCATGGCCGCTTGCAGGCCGGCCGCACCTGGCGCCCTCTCCGGCGGCGAATGCGTCGAGACGCGCGGCGAATTCCTTCGGCGTGTGGCCCAGAGGCCCGGGAGTCGCGGCAGTGACGCCGACATAGCAGAGTGCGGCGCCGTGCCAGGCGGCGAGCCGTCCGGCCTCCTCCAGCGCCGGCGCGAGCGTCTCGAGATGGCCGAGGTCGACCGGCACCATGATCTTGCTGAACATTCACACCCCCGGATTTCCTGGCCGCTCCGCCGCGCAGGCGATCCGCCCCGCGATGTCGCGTCGCAGCACTTTCCGCATAGCATTCACGGAATTCCGCACCCAATCCGCGTGAATTGTAGGCCAAGTCACAAATATTTTCTACCCGCCACGCTACATGCGTTGGCGTGTCGTCAATTGAGCAGTCGCTACTGCGGCGTTTCGGCCGCTTCCGGGGCTCTCGAAATCGCTCTCAGACCTGCAGCCCGACATGCGCCCCGCGCGGATGATCTGCCAGTGCCAGTCGGTCCCGCGCAAATAAATCTATCAATGTTATCAATCTACTGGCGTGAGCGCTATGTTTCAGCTAATCGCGCTCGACCTCGATCTCGTCAGCGCGCAGCGACCACTCCTCCCGGTTCTCGGCCTCCGCGTAGAGCGACTTCGCCGTGTCGACGGCTGCGCAGTCGTTTTCGGCCTCGACGCAGAATTCGCGCTGGCACATCTTGTGCTCGTGCCCCGTGGCGTCGGATATAACCTTCAGAAATCGAACGCGAAATCGCTGCATTGACCATCCTCCCCTGCTCCTCGACCAACCTGACACCCAACCCCGACGGAAGTTTGGCGCGCGCCTTCCGGATTCCGGGCTTTTCACAATGAACAGCGCGAGGCGGCTCGCGTTCCGGCGTGGATTGCTTATCCTGCCCGTATGAACGAGCCTGCGAATCCCTCGAACGCCACCGAATGGTCCGTCTCCGAACTGTCGGGCGCCCTGCGCCGCACGATCGAGGACGCGTTCGGCTATGTCCGCCTGCGTGGCGAAATCTCGGGCTTTCGCGGCCCGCACAGCTCGGGCCATTGCTATTTCTCCCTCAAGGACGAGAACGCGCGGATCGACGCCATCGTCTGGCGCGGGACCTATGGGCGGCTCAGGACCAAGCCGCAGGAGGGGCTCGAAGTTATCGCCACGGGCAAGATCACGACCTTCCCCGGCAAGTCGAGCTACCAGATCGTCATCGACAGCCTGGAGCCCGCCGGGGTCGGCGCGCTCATGGCGCTCCTCGAGGAGCGCAAGCGAAAGCTCACCGCCGAGGGCCTTTTCGCCGCCGAGCGAAAGCGCGCGATCCCCTATCTCCCGCGCGTCATCGGGGTGATCACCTCGCCCACGGGCGCCGTGATCCGCGACATCCTGCATCGGCTGGAGGACCGCTTCCCCCGCCACGTCCTCGTCTGGCCGGCCCGCGTCCAGGGGGAGACCTGCGCGGAAGAGGTCGCCGCCGGCTTGCGCGGCTTCAACGCGCTTGCGCCCGGAGGGCGGGTGCCGCGCCCGGACGTGATCATCGTCGCGCGCGGCGGCGGCTCGATCGAGGATCTCTGGGGCTTCAACGACGAGGACCTCGTGCGCGCGGTTGCCGAAAGCACCATCCCCGTGATCTCCGCCGTGGGCCACGAGACCGACTGGACGCTGATCGACTTCGCCGCCGATGTCCGGGCGCCGACGCCTACGGGAGCTGCGGAGATGGTGGTGCCGGTGCGCGCGGAACTCAGCGCGACCGTCAACGACCTCTCGCGCCGCCACGCGGATGCGATGCTGCGGCGGCTGGAGCGGCTGCGCGCGGACCTGCGCTCCGCGGCGCGCGCCCTGCCCGGCCCCGACGACATCCTCTCGCAGAAGCGCCAGCGCCTCGACATCGCGGCCGCACGCCTGCCGGCGGGCCTGCGCAGCAATGCCCGGACCTTCGAGAACCGCCTCGCAAACGCCCGCCACCGGCTCGAACGCGCCTCCCCGCGCCTGCGCGTCGCTGAGGCGCGGGCGCGGCTGGCGGCGGTCGGCGAACGTCCCGCCCAGGCCCTGCGCAGCATCGCCGCGCGCCAGCGCCAGAGCCTCGCCTTCCTCGACAGGCGCTTGACGACCGAATTCGCCGCCGCCGTCCGGGAGCGCCGGACGCGGCTCGACAATCTCTGGCAGCTCGCGCGAAGCCTCGGCCATCACGAGGTGCTCGCGCGCGGCTATGTCATCGTGCGGGATGCGGAAGGGCGCCCCCTGCACTCGGGCGAGGGGCTCGCCGCGGGGGATCGGGTCTCGCTCGAGTTCAGGGATCGCCGCATTGGCGCGCGCATCGAGGAGGATGCCGAGACGCCACAGGACGCGGCAACGCGGAAGGAACCCGGCGCGCCGCCCCGGCCCGGACGCAATGCGGCGCGAAAACCCTCTCCCGCCGCCCTCGCGCAGCGCTCCCTCTTCGACCCATAGCGCAGCCGAAGCAATGCGCCATCCGGATGCGGGACAAGCGTGGCAATGGATTGCCATTGAACAGGCGGACGCGATTGCGTATCACAGGCGAAATCACGAGGCGGCGGCAGATGATGAACAAGCTGGAGCGGATCGGCGGCGAAGCGAAGGTGGAATACTGCGATTCGACGATCCGGGTGATCAGCCCCGGAACATTCGTCCATTGCGCCGTCACGAACCGGCCCATCCCCCTCGACCAGTTGCGCTACTGGAGCGTGGAGCGGCAGGAGGCCTATGCGACCACGTCCGCCGTGCTGGAACGTCTCGGCGCCTCCGGGCGGAAGGGGTAGTCTCGCCCGACAATTTCGGGACGGACAAGAGCGGATGTGGTCAGGACGCGCATCGACGTCAGGGCCGGTTCTCTTTCAGGATCGATCATTCAGCAAGCTGCAGGAAGCTGCGTCCCGCACGATCCTCGATCTCGACGAGCCAGAGATCGGGGTCGAACTTCATCTCGCGGCGGATGCGCTCCTCGACATCGGGCACGCATTCCGCCTCCATGATCCGCGTGAAAAGGCGCTCTCCCGAACTGTCCTCGACCATGCTCTGGGGCGCTGGTCCGTAGAGATCGGCGGTGCCGTCGAGGCGGTCCACCTTGACGAAGATCGCGCCGGCCTCTGCGGAGCCGCGGCGCCGCATCACCGCCGCGACGTTCTCGACGCCGCATCGGCGGATCAGAGCGGCGGCGAAGAAATCGGATCGCAGGCGCAAGGGCCGCTCCTCAGTCGATGACGACGCCCGATCGCACGGAGAGGGCGCGGGCGGTCTGCGGCACGAGAAGCCCCGTCACCGCAAGCCCCTGCTCCCGTTCGAAGCGCTCGATCGCCTGGCGCGTCATCGGACCAAACAAACCATCCTCGGTCAACGGACCATAGCCCAGTTTCGTGAGCGCCCGCTGGGCCGCCATCAGGCGAGGATCAGCCTCGATCGCAGCGCCGGATTCGGTCATTTCGGGCGTGCCGGACCGCAGAAGCTCCCCGATCGGATCGGCGGGGATGCTGGCGGTCTCGTTGACGGGACGCGCGGGCGGAACCGGGGCAAGCAGGTCCGTGATGGAAACCGGAGCGCTTGCCGCCGGCGGCTGAGCGGCCGGGCGCGGGGCGGCGGCGCGCGAAGGCGCGTGCGCCCTCTCCGCCGCGCCAAAAAGCGGAGCAGGATGCGACGCCGTCTGAAGCGCCAGCGCGTTGACGCAGATCGCTCCGGCGACCGCCGCGAAGACGAGGCCGCCGATGACGCGGCCGGGGCGGCGCAGGACGAACGACACGATCAGACGCCCCAGGGAGGGGCGGCCGCGCGCACGCCGGCGGCGCGGCGCGCTCACGGCTGTAAAGTCGCGACCGGAGCGGGCGGCAAGGACCTCACGCACTACGCTTGTACTCCTTGTTTTCCTTGACCTGAGAAGCGCCCTCCTGCACGGCGGCCGCCTGCCGCGCATCGGTGGGGCCGCGACGCGACGCCGTCCGGATCGGGATCGGCGCATTGCTGCTCTGGTTCGGGATCAGGCGGCAATCGACGGGGAGCTCGACGTTGACCGTCGTCCCCTCCCCCGGCGAACTCTCGATCGAGAGCGCTCCGGAATGCAGTCCAACCAGGCCGCGCACCACGGACAGGCCGAGCCCCGTTCCCTCATGCGCGCGATCATAGGCCGAACTCGCCTGGAAGAACGGGCTTCCGAGCTTGCCCAGATCGTCCTCGCCGACCCCGACGCCCGTATCGGCGATGGAGAAGACCAGGCGCTCGCCTTCCTGCGAAAGGGCCACGGAGACCCGCCCGCCGCGGGGCGTGAACTTGATCGCGTTCGAGACGAGGTTGATCAGGATCTGCCGGCAGGCCCGCTGGTCGCCGACAAGCTCGGGCAATCCGCGCGCGATGTCGCAGCAAAGTTCGATTCCGAGCTCGCGCGCCCTGAGGCGCATCAGGTCGACGCAGCTCTCCAGCAGGGCGGCGGCATCGAAGGGAGCCGGCGAGAAATCGAAATTGCCCGTCTCGATCTTCGACATGTCGAGCAGGGAATTGACGACGTCGAGCAGATGATGGCCGGATTCGTGGATGATCCTGGCATAGCCGCGCCGCTGCTCGGTATCGAGATAGCTCATCGAATCCGAGCCGAGGATCTCCGAGAAGCCGATGATCGCGTTGAGCGGCGTGCGCAGCTCATGGCTGACCGTGGCGAGGAAGCGTCCCTTGAGTTCGTCCGCCTTCTCGGCCTTGAGGCGCGCCAGTTCGAGTTCCTCCTCGTGTCGCTTCTGCCCGGAAATGTCGCGGATCACGGCGACGACCTCGGAGGGACCGGACTCGCTGGAATCGATCCGGTAGGCGCGCATCTCCACCCAGATTACGCGTCCGGCATCACCGCCCAGCGCATCGCCGAAATGGATCCGGAACCGCGCGCAGACGGGCTGCGAGCCAACCGAGGCGTCGCTGATCGCCTTGAGATAGGCCGGGCGGTCCTGGACATGGATTCGGGCCAGCAGGCCCCGTTCCTCGAGGGCGCTCGAGGGCACGCGCAGAAGCTTCATCGCAGCCGCGCTCGCCCGGGCCACGTGACCGTTCGGGTCGTGCCAGACGATCAGATCGTCGATCACCTGAAGCAGGGAGCGGTCATGGGCGTCGCGCAGGCGCGCTGCGTTGCGCACCTCGTGTTCGTTGCGCGAGACGGCGAGCACCAGGGCGCCCGCATGCGCGATCGCGAAGAGAATGAAGACCGGGGTGGCGAGCCCGACGGGAAGAACGTCGAGCGCCGGATAGAAACCGCCGAGATCAAGGATTCCGATCATCAGGGTCGCCGCCACCGCCACGAGCGTCGCGGCCGTCGCCGATCGGCGCGAGCCGGAAAGCAGGGCTTCGAGGGGTACCGTCACGAGCCAGATGGTCGCCGCCGATTGCAAGCCGCCGGAGGAGCCGGCGATGCAGACGATCAGGCCCGCGAAGGAGATCGCGGAGATCGTGTGGGCGAGGCCGAGCATGCCGGTGCGGCTCAGGGCGACCGCCGCGAAGAGCGGGCCGACGAGGCAGGCGAAGGCGAAATATTCGAGCGGCGTCGGCGCGCCGCGCAGGGCGATGTAGATTGGAATGCAGGCGAGAACGATCGTGCCCATCGCCAGGCGCGAGGCGATGAAGCGCCGGTGCCGGAGCGCCTGCGACGGTTCGCCGCGCACCGACTCGTGAACGAGATCGGCGAGGCGATTTTCCAATTCCGTGAGCGTTTCCGAACTCAGCACACCTGAACGCGACCGCGGTCGAGCTCCCTGTCCTCTTGTCCCTCGACCTTCGCAGGGGGGGCTTAAGCGAACGCTAAGGCGGTATCTTCGGCGGGACCCTCTCCGGCGATTATGGGAAATGGGCGGTTAACGCTCCCGACGGCGCGGCGTCCCATTCGCTGACGCCTGATCTCACGCCGGAGCTCGCGCCCGAGCCGCCCCGCCTTGAACAAGCCTTAACCACGGCTGCGGATTGCCCCGTCGCGTGCACCATTGATTCATCCGGCAACGCGAGGATCGCCCGGTCAAAGCCCGGGGAAAAAGGCTCGAGCCGTGTTTTTTCTGCTGCGCACCGCCGTCGTCATCGCCGTGATCTTCCACTTCTCTCCCGTGCGCGAGCCGGCGCCGGGCGCGGATGGCGGAACCGGGATTGCGCCCGAGATCATCGCGCAGCTGAACGACGGGCTCTACGAGAGCTGGACGGCGCTGCCGCCCCATGCGCGCGAACGCCTCACGATGGAAATCGCCCGCCAGCTCGCCGATGCGGCGCGGAGCGAGTAGGATCGCGCGCGGATGTTTGCACATGGGCGGGAGGGCTGGCCAGGCGCGGCGGCGCGGCGTATAGCCAGTCTCGCACCCGGCCCGAAAGCCGTCCCGCGGCCTTGTCACGCACGCCGCGAACACCATTGTAAGAGCATGCTGCCGACATTCGACGAAATCCTCGCCAATTTCGAATTCATCGACGATTGGGAGGAGCGCTACCGCTACATCATCGAGCTGGGCAAGCTGATGCCCCGGCTGCCCGAAGACGCGTATAACGACGTCAACAAGGTGCGCGGCTGCGCGAGCCAGGTCTGGCTCGAGACGACGGTCGAGCGGCGGGACGGCGAGCCCGTCCTCGTGCTGCGGGGCGACAGCGACGCGCATATCGTGCGCGGCCTCGTGGCGCTGATCATCGCCCTCTATTCCGGCAAGCCCGCCTCCGAGGCGCTCGCGGTGGATGCATCCGAGATCTTCGACGAGCTCGGCCTTTCGGAACACCTCACCCCGCAGCGCTCGAACGGGGTGCGCGCCATTGTCGAGCGCATCCGCCGCGACGCGCGCTCCGCCCTCGACCACGCCTGAATCAGGCCCCCGCCGCATCCGCCCGCCAGACGCCGATTCCCCGCGAGCGGGCCCGGCCCGAGGCCTCGGGCGACAGGCCGTAATGCATGGCGAGACGCCTGAGGGCGCGGGCGATCATGATCTTGGCGGAGCGGGCGGGCCAGCCGCGCTCCCGCTCGATCACCGGGATCTTCTTCAGGAAGCCGCACAGGTCGATCAGGAGGTCCGCATCCTCCTCGCCGAGATGCGCGCAGGCGCGGGCGACGCGCTGGCGCGCCGCGATGCAGGTCTCCGTCGCGCCCCCGTGCTCGCGCGCCCCTCCCCCGCCGCCGCTCGCGCCGAGCCGGTCCCAGTTGAGCGTCACCCCCGGCATGATCCCGGCGAGCGTCATGTCGCGGCGCAGGCGCTCGCCCGCTTCGAAGCAGGCGGCGTCGATCAGCGGGCGGCCATCCGCGCCCTTGCGGCTCGCGAGCCATGCGAGCGGGCTTTCCTCGTTGTTGACGCGCACCCGCCGCCGGCCGCCACCCTCCTCCAGCTCCGCCTCGGCGATCTCGCGATGCTGGGCGGCGAAGCCGTCCTCGCCCGCATCGAGCCGGCGCAGGAAGGCGCGCCCCTGCGGCGTGATCGCGGCGACGCCGTTCTCGGGGGCCGCGAGGTCGCGGGCCGCAAGGTCGCGGGCCAGCAGTGCTTCGAGCGCTGCCAGGGGATGGCTCGCGCCCCCGAGCGAGACCCCGCCCGTCCGCGCCGAGACGATGACCCGCCCCTCCTCGAAGGGATGGGCGCGCGCCCCGGCTCCCTGCCCCAGCGCGCGCAGGAGCCGCTCTTCGCTCCTGGTGAGCGCGCCCGGAGCCCGGCCACCCGGCCTGCCGTCGCGCGAGCGGGTGCGGATGGGTCGGGACATTGACAAAGGCTGCATGTTCATTATTTGTTCCTTACAATTAGGGATTGAAACTACCGAGCCTTCATCCAACTCCTGTCGAAGGCGGATGTCAAGATTATTTTCCTAATTTTGATCCAGACTCGGGCGAGCACCCCTTCAAAATCCTCAAGAGGGACGCAGCCGCGGGAGCGCCAGTCGGTCACCGGAAGTTCCGGCCCTTGGGCAGGGCCTCGCGGATCTCGCGGAGGGCGGGGGCGTTGTCGGCGAGGGTTGGCTCGTCGCGGACGAGGGCGGCGATCGCGTGCGGTTTCGCCGGGTGCGGACGGGAGGAGCCGCGCGCCTCGATGCCGGGTCGCCTGACCTCGTCCGCGCGGGCAAGCGATTCCGGCGCGCCGAGACGCGAGACCTTGCCCATCATCGCGCTCAGATCCTCCAGCTTCTCCGCGACGAGATGGGTGACGCCTCCCGCATGCTGCAATCGCCCCGTCACCCCGATCAGGCGCGCGCCCAGGACGACGGGGCGGTATTGCTCGAAGGTCTTCGGCCAGACGATGAGATTGGCGATGCCCGTCTCGTCCTCGATCGTCATGAAGAGCACGCCCTTGGCCGTCCCCGGCCGCTGGCGGATCAGCACGAGCCCCGCCGTCGAGAGCTGCGACCCGCTCCGGCGCGTCGCCAGGTCGGCGCAGGCGATCCTGCGATCGTCCCGCAATTCCCCGCGCAGGAAGGAGACCGGGTGCGCCTTGAGCGAGAGCGTCAGGGAGCGGTAATCTTCCACCACCTTCTCCCCCGGCGGCATGGCGGGGAGATCGGCGTCGGGCTCGCGCTCGCTCATGGCGGCGGCGGCGAAGAGGGGCAGGTCGTCCTTGTCGCCGGAGCGCCGGAGCGCCTTCACCGCCCAGAGCGCGTCGCGCCGGTCGAGTCCCAGGGACTGGAAGGCGTCAGCCTCCGCCAGCCGCTCGAGCGAGGCGGGCGAAAGGCCCGTGCGCAGCCAGAGATCGCGGACGGAATCGTAGCCGCGCCCGCGCCGCTCCGCGACGCGCCGCATCTCCTCCTCGCGCACGCCCTTGATCATGCGCAGCCCAAGCCGCAGCGCCCGGTTCGACAGGATGTCGTCCTTCATCGCGGCGTGATTGCGGTGCAGGCGTTCGCGGGCGCGCAGGTTCTCGCCGGGCCGCGCCTCCTCCAGCGTGCAATCCCAGCCGGAGGCGTTGATGTCGGGATGGCGCACCGTGACCCCGTGCTCGCGGGCGTCGCGCACGATCTGGGCGGGGGCGTAGAATCCCATGGGCTGGGCGTTGATCAGCGCCGCCGCGAAGACGTCCGGGTAGCGCGCCTTGAACCAGCAGGAGGCGTAGACGAGGAGCGCGAAGCTCGCCGCGTGGCTCTCGGGGAAGCCGTATTCGCCGAAACCCTCGATCTGCTTGAAGCAGCGCTCCGCGAAATCCCGCTCGTAGCCCCGCGCCGCCATGCCCTCGACCATCTTCCTCGCGAAGGTCGAGATCGTCCCCACCCGGCGGAACGTCGCCATGGCGCGCCGCAGCCTGTCGGCCTCGCCCGGCGTGAACCCCGCCGCGACGATGGCGATGCGCATGGCCTGCTCCTGGAAAAGCGGCACGCCCAGCGTCTTGCCGAGCACCCGCTCCAGCTCGTCCGGCGGGCCGTGTTCCGGCGACGGAGAGGGGAAGACCGCCGGCTCGCGGCCCTCCCGGCGGCGCAGATAGGGATGGACCATGTCCCCCTGGATCGGACCGGGGCGCACGATCGCGACCTCGATGACGAGATCGTAGAAACAGGCGGGTTTCAGCCGCGGCAGCATCGACATCTGCGCCCGGCTCTCGATCTGGAAGACGCCGAGCGTATCCGCGCGCTGGATCATGGCGTAGACGCGCGGATCCTCGGAGGGGATCGTGGAGAGCGTCAGCCGCTTGCCGTAATGGGTCTCGAGCAGGTCGAAGCAGCGGCGCAGGCATGACAGCATCCCGAGCGCCAAGAGGTCGATCTTGAGGATGCCGAGCGCGTCGAGATCGTCCTTGTCCCATTCGACGGTGGTGCGCCCCTCCATCGCCGCGTTCGCCACCGGGCTCACCTCGTCGAGGCGCGTGCGGGTGATGACGAAGCCCCCCGTATGCTGCGAGAGATGGCGCGGGAAGCCGTGCAGCTCGTTCGCGAGTTCGAGCACCAGCGCGAGCCGCTTCTCCTTCGGGTCGAGCCCCAGCCGGGCGATCTCGGTCTCCTCCACCCCCGCCGACGACCAGCCCCAGATCGAGCCCGACAGGGCCGAGACGAGATCCTCCGAGAGGCCGAAGACCTTGCCCACCTCGCGGATCGCCGAGCGCGAACGATAGGTGATCAGGCTCGCCGCCAGCCCCGCCCGCTCGCGCCCGTAGCGCTCGTAGACATATTGCATGACCTCTTCCCGCCGCTCATGCTCGAAATCGACGTCGATATCCGGCGGCTCCCGGCGCTCGGCGGAGACGAAGCGCTCGAAGAGGAGATCGTGCTTCGTGGGATCAACCTCGGTGACGCCGAGGCAGAAGCACACGGTCGAATTCGCCGCCGATCCGCGCCCCTGGGCGAGGATGCCGCGCGAACGGGCGAAGCGCACGATGTCGTGGACGGTGAGGAAGTAGGGCGCGTAACCGAGTTCCCCGATCAGCGCCAGTTCGTGCCGGATGGCGGTTTCGACCCGCTCCGGAACGGCCTCGCCGAAACGCTCCCGCGCCCCCTCCCAGGCGTAATGCGCCAGCGCCTCCTGCGCGGTGGAAAATCCCTCGCGCGCTTCCTCCGGATATTCGTAGCGCAGTTCGTCGAGGGAGAAGTCGAGCCCCGCGAGAAAGCGGACCGTCTCGGGGATCGCCTCCGGGGCCTCGCGGAACAGCCGCGTCATCTCGGCAGGGGATTTGAGATGGCGCTCGGCATTGGGCTCAAGCCTGCGCCCCGCCTCGTCGAGGGTCAGGCCGAGGCGGATGCAGGTGAGGACGTCCTGGAGCCGGCGCCGCTCGGGCGCGTGATAGAGCACGTCCCCCACCGCGATGAGCGGCAGGCCGAGGCTCTCCGCCAGCGCCCTGCGCCGGGCGATGCGATGACGCGGCGCGCGGCCGTAACCGGCGACGACCCCGATCCAGACCCGCCCGGGCGCAATGGCTGCGAGGCAGGCGATGAAGGGCGATTCCCCTCCCCCCGCTCGCGGCGGGGAGGGGCTAGGGGTGGGGGGCGTTAGGGCAGGGCTCGCGTCGTCAGGAGAGAGCACAGCGCCCGTGCAGCCGGCATCGACCGCGCGCCTTGTTCTGAGGCCCTCCCCACCCCGGCCCTCCCCGCCGCAAGCGGGGGGAGGGAGGGAGTACAGTGCCGGCGCGCGGCTCCCCTCCCCCCATGCAAGTGGCGGGGAGGGGGTATCGCGATGCGTGCCGCCGTCCGGCATCACCACGAACCGCACCCCCTCCGCATGGGCGGCGAGATCCTCGAAACGGATCTCGCATTCGCCCTTCCTGGCCCGGCGCTTGCCCAGCGTCAGCAGCCGGCAGAGGCGGCCATAGGCGGTGCGGTTTTCCGGATAGGCGAGGATATCGGGGGTGCCGTCCGAGAAGACGAGACGGGTGCCGATGGCGAGTTTCAGATCGCGCGTGGCGGGGCCGTCCTCGCGCTCGCGCCATTCCCGCACCGCCACATGAGCGCGCACCACCCCCGCAAAGGAATTGCGGTCCGCGATGCCGATCCCGGCGAGCCCCAGCGCCGCCGCCTGCTCGACGAGTTCCTCCGGATGCGAACCGCCGCGCAGGAAGGAGAAATTCGTGGTGACGGCGAATTCGGCATAGGTCATGGCGCCTCACCCCGCACTCCCGTCCGTGTCATCCCCGGCGGCGCGCAGCGCCGGGAAGGGGATCGTGCCGTGACGTTCATGATGCGCTCCCGCCCGCGCCCCGCTGCACGACGCTGACGGCCAGATCCCCTTCCCCTCCGCCGCTTCGCGGCTCCGGCCGGGGATGACACCGAGGGGATTGCCGAGGGGCGTGCATCGCCTCGATCATCCGAACAGCCCGTGCACATACCAGCGCGGGACCGCCACTTCCCGCCCGAACAGGCCCTGGCGGAACAGCCAGAAGCGGCGGCCGGCGCGGTCCTCGGTGCGGAAATAGTCGCGGGTATGGCCCTCGCCCTCCCACCAGGAGGCGGCGATGCGCTCGGGACCCTCATAGGCCATGGTTTCATGAAGGACCCGCCGCCAGCGGAAGCGGAGCGGCGGACCGTCGGGAACGCTGGCGATGGCCTCGATGGGCTCGGGACGCTCCAGCAGGCGGATGGGGCGGTCGGCGGGCGCGCCGGGCGGGGGAGCGAGCCAGCCGGGATCGGGGCGCGCGCCGGGGGCGACGAGAAGGCTCGCCGCTTCCGGCTGATGCGCATCGCGCGCCGCGGGCACGCGCACCCGCTCCGGGCCCAGCCGCGCGCCGAGCGCATCGACGAGGCGGGCGAGATCCTCCCCGGCGGCGGGACCGTCGAGCCGCGTCATGGTCTCGTCGAGGCGCTCGACGCGCGCGGCGACGAGGCGGACCACGTCGAAGCCGTAGCCGATATCGAGCTCGTCGCGCTCGCCTGCGAGCTTTTCGCGAAACAGCAGCGCGATGCGTTCGGGATCGCGGGTCGGTCGCGCGGCGCGCAAGGCGATGCGGCGCACCGCCCCGTCGACGCGAAACAGCGACATTTCGAGCGCGAGCGCCCCTTCGCCGTATTTCAGGAGCATGGCGCAGAGTTCGCTTGCGAGCCTGTGGAGCGTGCGCGTGACGTCCTCGGGATTGAGGATCGGCTCGAAGAAACGGCGCTCGACGACATAGGAAGGAGCCTCGATGCGCGCGCCGATGGTCGAGCGGACGCGGCCAAGCGCGGCGTCGAGGCGCTCGATCAGATCCTCGCCGAACCGGGCCGCGAAGGGCGCGCGGGGCCGCAGCAGCACGTCCTCGACGCGCTTGAGCCCGAGCCGTTCCAGACCGGCCAGCGCCTGCGGATCGATGCGCAGGGCGCGGAGCGGCAACGGACGCAGCGCCTGCTCCTCGCCGCCGGCCGGGACGATCGTCCCCGGACGCGCCCGCGCCAGGGCCGCGGCGGCCTCGGGCGTCCCGGCAATGGCGGCGCGGGCGGTGAAGCCGAGGGCCGCGAGGCGCGCGACGGCGTCGTCGAGCAGCGTCTGTTCGCCGCCGAAGAGATGCGCGGAGCCGGCAATGTCGAGGATCAGCCCGTCGGGCGGATCGATGGCCGCGAGCGGCGTGTAGCGCCGCGCCCAGTCGCCCAGCCGCGCGAGAAGGGCCTTGTCCGCCTCCGGATCGGCATCCGCGACGATGAGCGCCGGATACATGGCGCGCGCATCCGCCAGCGCCTGGCCCGCGCGCAGGCCGAGACGGGCCGCATGCGCATCGACGGCGTGGAGGCGCAGCGCGCCGCGCTCCCTGATCGTGAGGACAAGCGGCGTCCCGCACGCCTCGTCACGCCCCGAACGCCGCCATTCGCGCCGGATGCGCTCGCTCGGGGCGAGGGGCAGGACGATCGCCAGATAGCGCTTCCCCTCCGGGCAAGGCGCGTTCGACGAAGATGCGTTCGTCATGGTTCCACTCCATCAGCCAATGCCCTTCCCGTCCCCCGCGCTGACGCACGAGCCGCAGGCTCCAGGCGGGATAGCCCGGCTCGCCCGCCAGTCCCGGACGGCTCGGATGCGCACGCACCAGCCAGCGCGTGAAGGCCGCGCTCGACAGTTTCAGGTCGCGCCCGCCGATCCCCGCCTGGAGCAGGAGGCCCGTCGCCCCGCCCTCCCGCGCCGCGAGGCCCAGCCGGCGCGAGGCGGTGAGGTCGTAGGCCCCGGCGAGCCGCGAGATCTCGGCCACCACCACGTCGAGCGCGCGGCAGCGCAGGGCCTGCTCCATGGCCCAGAGCGCCGCCTGCGGATCGCGCGCGCGCACGAGGATCAGCCGCGACGGATCGAGCCCCTGCATCGCAATGCCGGGCGGATAGGGAATGCCGTCCTCGCCGCGCGCCCGGTCCTCCTGGATCCAGACCACGCCGCCGCCCCTTCTCTCCCTGCGCAGGAGGCGCGCGCTCGCGGCCAGGGCGAAGCCGTAGGCCGCGCCGAGATCGCCCGCCTCCTCCGCGAGGATTTCGTGCAGGACGCCGCGGGCGAGGCCGCCCCTCAAGGCGGCGTCGAGAGCCTCCGCCCCGAGGGGAGCGCGGGCGATTTCGTCGCGCGCGAAGCCCGCATCGTGAGCGGCCCGCACCTTATCGAGAGCCTGCCGCGCCCGCGCCAGGGAAGCCGTCTCCCCCGGCCTCCCTGCGAGGGGAAGAACCCGCCCGCCGGCCGGACCGGCCTTCGTTGCGATGTCACGCGTCATGAACCTGCTCTTGTGTTCTAACCGCCTCAGTTGCGGAAGCGTCGAAAAATCACGCTTTGATCACTTAATGTTCTTATCTTGTTCCGATATGGATTCCATTTCGGCCCACAGGAGTCAAGCGCCGGAGAATTGCCATCAGGCGGACGGGATCACGATCGGAGAGAGGCGTCCTCAGCCGCTCGCCCGCTCCCGATCCGCATCCGCGACGATCCCCTCGAGGAAGCGGGCGACGTGGATCGCCTGGCGGGCCACGCCATCATGGATCTGATGGCGGCACGAGGTTCCGTCGGCGAGGATGACATCCTCCACCCCGGCCTCGCGCAGGGCCGGGAACAGCGACAATTCGCCCATGGCCAGCGACGTCTCGATGGTCCTTGCGTCGTAACCGAAAGCGCCCGCCATGCCGCAGCAGCTCGACTCGATAACCCTCAGGTCGAGCCCCGGCACCCGCCGCAGGAGGCTCTCGACCGGCCCCATCGCATCGAAGGCCTTCTGGTGACAATGCCCGTGCAGATGCGCCTTGCGGCCACCCTGGTCCGCGAGATCGAGGCTCACCGCGCCGCTGTCGAGATCGGCGGCGAGCGCCTCCTCGAAGAGGAAGGCCGACGCCGCCAGCGCCTTCGCCTCCTCGCCGGGGAGGAGGGCGAGGAACTCGTCGCGCATGGTGAGCAGGCAGGAGGGCTCCAGCCCCACGACCCGCGCGCCGCGGGCGATGAAGGGGGCGAACGCCTCGAGCGTGCGACGCGCCTCCTCGCGCGCCTCCTCCACGAGCCCGGCGGAGAGGAAGGTGCGTCCGCAGCACAAGGGGCGCCCCTTGTCCGGGGGGGCGACGCGGTGCAGCCGGTAGCCCGCCGCGCGCAGGACCTTTTCGGCGGCGGCGAGGTTCTCGCCCTCGAAATAGCGGTTGAAGGTGTCGGCGAAGAGCACGAGGTCGCGCCCGTCGCCGCGCACGTCCTGCGGCCGCGCGAGAACGCCCTTCTCCTTCCAGGCCTCGCCCCATCTGGGGAGGCTGCGCCGCGCCGAGAACCCCGCGATGCGCTCCGACAGCCAGGCGAGACCGGGAAGCGCATCGCGCAGATTGGCGAGCCCTCGCATCCGGCTCGCCATCGCGGCGTAGCGGGGCAGATACGCCACGAGGCGCTCCTTCAGCGGGAGCCCGATCTTCGCGTGGTAATGCGAGAGGAATTCGACCTTCATCCGCGCCATGTCGACCCCGGTGGGGCATTCGCGCTTGCAGGCCTTGCAGGAGACGCAGAGATCCATCGTCGCCTTCATCTCGGGCGAGGTGAAGGCCCCCTCCCCCAGCTGGCCCGTCATGGCGAGCCGGAGCGTATTCGCCCGTCCGCGCGTGAGATGCTGCTCACTCTTCGTGACGCGGTAGCTCGGGCACATGGCCCCGCCCGCGAGCTTGCGGCAGGTGCCGTTGTTGTTGCACATCTCGACGGCGCCGCCGAACCCGCCCCAATCGGACCAGTCCAGCGCCGTCTTCGCCGGCTCGACGACCGCGTAGCCCGGCGGGTAGCGCAGGAGCGAACGCTCATCGAAGCGCGGCGCGCGCACGATCTTGCCGGGATTGAGCCGGTTCTGCGGGTCGAAGGCGTCCTTCACCGCCTCGAAGGCGCGCAGGAGGCGCGTCCCGAACATCTCCTCGTGGAACTCGGAGCGCGAAATGCCGTCGCCGTGCTCTCCCGAATGCGAGCCCTTGAAGCGGCGGACCTCCTCGAAGGCCTCCTCCGCGATGGACCGCATGGCGCGCACCCCCTCTTCCGTCTTCATGTTGAGGATCGGGCGCACATGCAGGCAGCCGACGGAGGCGTGCGCGTACCAGGTGCCGCGTGTGCCGTATTTCTCGAAGATCGCGGTGACGCGGTCCGTGTAATCGGCCAGATGCTCGAGCGGCACGGCGCAATCCTCGATGAAGGAGACGGGCTTTCCCTCGCCCTTCATCGACATCATGATATTGAGGCAGGCCTCGCGGACCTCCCAGAGCTGCTTTTGCGTCGGCGCGTCGACCACCTCGACCACCGCGTCGGGATGGCCGTGATCGGCCATGCACTGGTCGAGGCGCTTGAGGTCGCGCAGCAATCCGTCACGGTCCTCGCCGGCGAATTCGACGAGGAGCAGGCAGTTCGGTTCGCCCTTGGTGATCTTCGCGAGCGTGCGGCGGAACATGTCGATATCCGCGCCGAGCACGAGCACGTTGTTGTCGACGAGTTCCACGGCGACGGGCCCGAGTTCCACGAGATGGCGCGTCGTCTCCATCGCCGAACGGAAGCTCGGGAAGTGGCAGACGCCCATGACGCGATGCGCGGGGAGCGGCGACAATTTCAGCGTGATCGCGCGCGAAACGGCGAGCGTGCCCTCCGAACCGACCAGCAGATGCGCGAGATTGGGGACCGGATCGAGCAGCGCATCGAGATTGTAGCCGCCGACGCGGCGCTGGACCCTGGGGAACCGCGCCTCGATTTCGGCGCGTTCGGCATGCGCGAGGCCGACGAGCGACGAGCCCAGCACCCGCGCCTGCTCCGAACCCGTCACGCCTCCGTCGTCGCCGCCCATGAAGCCGTAGCGGAAGGGCTCGCCGTGATGGAAGAAGCCTTCCACCGCAAGCACGTTGTCGACCATCTTGCCGTAGCGCAGGGAGCGCGCGCCGCAGGAATTGTTGCCGGTCATCCCGCCGATCGTGCAGCGCGAGGCCGTCGAGGGCTCGACGGGGAAGAACAGCCCATCAGTGCGCAGCCGCGTGTTCAGGCGCTCCAGCACGATGCCCGGCTCGACCCGGATCTCGCGGGCATCGCGGTCGTAATCGAGGACCGCGTTGAGATGCCGGCTGCAATCGACGACGAGCCCCGCCCCGATCGGCTGCCCGTTCTGCGACGTGCCGCCGCCGCGCGCGATGAGCGGCACGCCCTCCGCCGCCGCGATCTCGATGACGGCCCTCAGGTCGTCCGAGGTCTTCGGCATGACGACGCCCATCGGCATGATCTGGTAGATCGAGGCGTCCGTCGCGTAGCGCCCGCGCGTGAACGCGTCGAAGCGCACGCCGCCTTCGATCGCGCGCCTCAGCTTGCGCTCCAGCGCCATGTCGCGGCTCGTCGCGGAAAGAGCCTGCATGTTTTTTCCTCCGTCCGGCTTCGCGAACGGTTATGCCCCATCGCGACGTGATCGCCCAATAGTGGAATTCGCGCTCTCCCCTCTGTGTCATCCCCGGTGGAAGCCGTGCGCGCCCTCCGCGACAACCCAGCCCGAAGCCGCGCTCCCCCTCCGTGCCATCGGCCGAAGCCGACAACTCCCTCCGTGCCATCGGCCGAAGCCGGCAACCCCCGCCGCGTCATCCCCGGCCGGAAGCGCGAAGCGCTGGAGGGGAAGGGGATCCAGGCGCTGCGCCCGTGCAGCCACCCGCCGCCTGCATCAGGCGCGCGGAACGATCCCCTTCCCGGCCCTGCGGGCCGCCGGGGACGACACTGGGAGGAGAGCGCGGCAGGTGGGTGAGCGCTCCCCTCCCTGTCATCCCCGGCCGGAAGCGCGAAGCGCTGGAGGGGAAGGGGATCCAGGCGCTGCGCCCATGCGGCCACCCGCAGGCTGCATCAGGCGCGCGGAACGATCCCCTTCCCGGCCCTGCGGGCCGCCGGGGATGACACTGGGAGGAGAGCGCGGCAGGTGGGTGAGCGCTCCCCTCCCTGTCATCCCCGGCCGGAAGCGCGAAGCGCTGGAGGGGAAGGGGATCCAGGCGCT
>JAWLCY010000015.1:57587-78686 GCA_041686895.1 Saliniramus sp.
GCGCCCGTGCAGCTACCCGCAGGCTGCATCAGGCGCGCGGAACGATCCCCTTCCCGGCCCTGCGGGCCGCCGGGGATGACACTGGGGGGAGCGGCCCTCCTCAGCGCGGCATGATCGCCCAGTAGTCGAATTCGAGGATCACGTTGGGATGGAAACCGGTGTCGGACCTGTGCGGGAAGTCGGCGCAGGAATGATTTTTCGTCGCCACCGTGCGAATGCGCAGCGCGCCGACGTCGCTCCGACCGGGAATATCCGCCTTCTCGAGGATCTCGCTCCAGGCATACACCGTATCGCCGGCAAACAGCGGCGCGACATGGCGGCCGCCGTTGATGGCGCTGATGTGAAAGGCGTTTGCGAGACCGTTGAAGGACAGGGCGCGGGCCAGCGAGATGACGTGGCCTCCGTAGATCAGGCGCCTGCCGAAGCGCGTCTCCCCGGCGGCATGCTGGTCGAAATGGACCTTCGCCGTGTTCTGGTAAAGCCGCGTCGCGATCTGGTGCTCCGCCTCCTCGACCGTCATGCCATCGACATGGTCGATGCGTTCGCCGGCCTCGTAATCTCCCCAGTGATCGGCGCTGCCGGAAAGGTCGAAGTCGTAGGAATCCACCGAAATCGGGGGCACCGCCCTGGCGAGGCTCGCGGCAGGCACGTGATCGGGCAGTTCCGGAATGACCGCCTCCGGGGCGGGCGAGGACTTGTCGCGCTTGCGGACCAGGACCCAGCGGCAATAGCAGAGCACGCGCTCGCCGTTCTGGTTGAACCCGTTCGTGCGGACATAGACGATGCCGGTTTCGCCGTTCGAGCTCTCTTTGAGCCCGATCACTTCAGAGACCGACCAGAGGGTGTCCCCGCAGCAGACCGGCTTGAGGAAGTGGCCGTCCGCATAGCCGAGATTGGCGACCGCGTTGAGGGAGATGTCCGGGACCGTCTTGCCGAACACGACGTGGAAGACGAGAAGGTCGTCGAGGGGAGCATGCCGGTAGCCGATCGCCTTGGCGAAGGGATCGGAGGATTGCAGCGCGAAGCGCGATCCGTACAGCCCGGTATAGAGCGCGGCGTCACCAGTCGTCAGCGTCCGCGGCGTCGCGTGCTGGATCATCTCGCCGAGTTCGAAATCCTCAAAGAACCGACCGGGATTCGTTTTCATGGCAATCTCCCCGCACGCGCGTCAGACTTTGTGTCGCGCGTGCGGGGATGAATCGTCAAGAGCGCTCGCCGCTCACGCCTCGTTCGTCGGCGCGTTGCGCCGCTGCGACATGAAGCGATCGAAGGTCTCGCGATCGCGGGTGCGGCGCAGCTCGTCCATGAAGTTGGAGAATTCTCGCTCTTCCTCGGCCAGCTTGCGGCGCTCCGCCTCGAGGCGCTCCAGCGTCTCGCGCTTGTAGGCGTCGAAGGCCGAATTGCCCGATGCGCCATAGCCGCCGTTGCGGCCGAAGCTGGCGCGCAGGTCGTCCATGGTGCGCGACATATCCCACGCCCCGTCTTCGCGCAGGCGCCAGAGCTTCCACACGAGCAGCGCGAGTCCGATCGGCCAGTAGATGATGAAGCCGAAGACGATCGCGACGATTTCCCAGGTTTTCCAGCGCCGGGATTCGCGCGGCATTGCGGTAGTCGTGGTGTTCATTGACATTTCTCCGAGCGGCGTGGCGTCAAGTTAACGCATTTCACTTAAACGGAGATTTGGGGAACCGTATCCGCCTTCGGAAGAGCTTCGCCGAAATTTTTTGGCGAAGCGCCTGCGCTGCGGTTCTCGATGAGGGCCATGACGCCCGATCGCAGGATCGCTTCCGCGGTCGCCGGATCGCGACCCAGATGCCCGGCCGCGGCCAGTGTCGCAACGCCGTGAGACAGGCTCCAGGCCTGCAGCGCGAGGCCGCGGACGGCGTCGCGCTCCGGCCCCGTCTTGTCGAGGACCGCCGCGACCGCGTCGAGCAGAACATCGAAGGCCGCGGCGCCGGCCACGTAAGCGTTCGATCCCTCCGGCGCATGCATGGAGAACATGGCGATGTAGAAGCCGGGCTCCTCCCGGGCGAAGCGAAGATACGCATCGCACATAGCTTTCAGAATGCAGAACGCAGGCTTTCCCGAGCGGGAAGCCTCTCGCAGGTCCGCGGCAAAGGCGGAGAAACCTGCCGCCGCGACCCCTCGCAGCAGCGCCTCGCGATCGGCGAAATGGCGATAGGGCGCCGCCACGCTCACCCCTGCGAGCCGCGCGGCGTCCGCCAACGAGAAATCGTGCTGGCCATGTTCCGCGAGCAATTGCTTCGCCGCGACGATGAGCGCCTCTCGCAGATGGCCATGATGATAGCGTCCCGGCTCCTTCATCCCCGCCTCGACGGGTCCCGCTTTTCGCCCATCCGCATCATGCCACCTTCCCGATCCCGCCCCCCGTTTTCGCCATGCTAGAGTGCCCCGGATCGCTCTCCCGGGAAATGCGCAAGCCATGATTTCAATTCTCGACATTTTGCACCGGATCGAATCCGGCCGGACCACCCCGCAGGCCGCCATCGCGGCCACGCTGGACCGGATCGAGGAAAAGGAGCCCCTTGTCCGGGCCCTGACCCATCTGGATTCCGGAGCGCGGGCGCAGGAGGAAGGGCCGCTGCGGGGCATCGCCCTCGGGGTCAAGGACATCATCGACGTCGCCGGGATGCCGACCGGGATGGGCTCGCCCATCTACAAGGACTGGATTCCGCGCGGCGACGCCCCCATCACGTCGATGCTCCGGCGCGCGGGCGCGACTCCGATCGCCAAGACGACCACAACCGCCTTCGCCTTCCTCGACCCGACCGAGACCCTCAATCCACACGATCCCGCCTATAGCCCGGGAGGCTCCTCTGCCGGCTCGGCGGCGGCTGTGGGCGCGGGGATGCTGCCGCTCACGATCGGGACGCAGACGGGTGGCTCGGTCATTCGTCCGGCCTCCTATTGCGGAGCGGCCGCCATCAAGCCCTCCTATCGCCTGCTGCCGACCATCGGGGTCAAGTGCTATTCCTGGGCGCTCGACACGATCGGCCTGTTCGCCGCGAGCATCCCCGATCTCGCCTATGCGCTGGCGCATGTGGCGGGACGGCCTTCCCTGCGGCTCGCCAACGACAAGGCGCCTTCAAGCGGCGCTGGGCTGCGCATCGGCGTGCTGCACCAGGATTTTGCCGGGCCGCCGGAGGATGATTCGGCCGCCGCCCTCGCCTTCGCCATGCGCGCCGCCGAGAAAAACGGCGCGACCCTCGTCCCCCTCGAGGCCCCGCAGATTCTGGCGGAGGCCTATGCGATCCACGGGATCATCCAGGACTACGAGGTCAACCAGGCGCTTGCCTACGAATACGACAATCATCGCGATCTCATCGCGCCGATCCTGCGCGGCGCGCTCGACGAGGCGCGCAAGGTCAGCGCCGAGGATTACGACGCCGCCCGCCGCACCGCACACCGCGCCCGAAAGGCCGTGGGAGCCATGCTGGAGGGCCTTGACGGCGTGATCACCTTCTCGAGCCCCGGCGCCGCGCCGGCGGGACTCGGCTCCACGGGCAATTCCCGCTTCAACCGCCTGTGGACCCTCATGGGCGATCCCTGCGTGAACGTCCCCGGCTTCGTCAACGATGCGGGGCTTCCCGTGGGCGTACAGGTGATCTCCCGCTTCGGGGAGGACCAGAAGGCGCTGTCCGTCGCCGCATTCGTCGAGAAAGCGATCCGGTCAGAGCTGTGAACAACCTGAGGATACACACGGATAACAACAAGAAATTCAGCAGCTTAACCCATGATTAACCCTGATTGACGCTGCCTGCATTCAACAGTTGCGCACGATCCTGCTTGCACATGGTGCTGAGCGTGCTAACTTTCGCGAACGGTCCCTCGGCAGGGAGGTGTTGAATGGGCCTGATCGCCAAACTCAACTTGTTACCGAAGTTGAACATTGCTGCCTTTTGCGCCGCGCTTGCATTTGTCGGCGCAGTCGTGGCGGGAGTCTTCTAGTTCATCTGGCTGGACCCACGGACCGGCAGCTCACATCGAAACATGGACAGAGAAGCGTGATCAGACCCGCCGTCGGCAATGCCGTCGGCGGGTGTTTTACGTGAGGACCATTGCCCCATCCCCTGTTCGGGTCGCTGCGCATTTAAAAACCCGTACCTCCGTCGTATGTGAAGAGCTCTCCTTCCGCGCACGGAGGCCGACGCGACGCAATGGATGACAAACTGAGCTTCGACACCGCCTTCGACACGCCCTCGGGGACGACCGTGCCGGTTTCGCCGCTGGTGCGCCGCGTGGTCGCGGGCAATTCCGGCCCGATGACCTTCACCGGCACCTGCACCTATATCGTCGGACGGGGCGAGGTCGCCGTGATCGATCCCGGCCCCGCGGACCCCGCCCATGTGGAGGCGATCCTGCGCGGACTCGAAGGCGACCGCGTGACCCATATCGTCGTCACCCATACCCACAGGGACCATTCCCCCGCCGCCGCCCTGCTGAAGGAGGCAACCGGCGCTGCGATTGTCGGCTGCGCCCCGCATCATCCCGCGCGACCGCTCGAACCGGGTGTGGCGAATCCGCTCGAAGGCAGCGGAGACCGCCTCTACAGGCCGGATCGGCAGCTGCGCGACGGCGAGACCGTCGCCGGTCCCGGCTGGACGCTCGAAGCCGTGGAGACGCCCGGCCATACGGCGAATCATCTCTGCTTCGCGCTCCGCGAGGAGAATGCCCTGTTTTCCGGCGACCACGTCATGGGCTGGTCGACGAGCTTCGTGGGGCCTCCCGACGGTTCGATGGCCGATTACATGGCCTCGCTCGACAAGATCAGGCAGCGGGCCGACGCCATCTACTGGCCGGGCCATGGCGGCCCCGTCCGCGACCCGCAGCGCTTCGTGCGCGGCCTGATCAACCACCGCCGCCAGCGCGAGGCCATGATCGTGAACCGGCTTGCTTCCGGAGACCGCGACATCCCGACGCTCGTGGCGAATGTCTATCCGGGGCTCTCGCCGAAACTGACCGGCGCCGCCGCGCTCAACCTGCTGGCGCATCTGGAGGATCTCGTCGCTCGCGGCGTCGCGACGGCCGACGGTCCGCTCTCGCTCGAAACCCGCTTCTCAAAGGCCTGATCCTGCGGGCGCAAGGATCGCGTCAGCGCAGCCCGACGAGGAAATCCACCTCCTCGAGATAATTCCTCGCGACCGACAGATTGCCGCCGAGATCATGATTCCCCTGGCTGGCGACGGCGCGGATATCGATCCGGACGCCGTCGCCAACCGGGGTGACCCGAATCGACACGGCGATCGGCAGCCGCATGATCAGGGTTTGCGTCCGCGCCTCGATTCGCCCCACGAAGCTCTCGGGGCCTGCGGCAGGCGGGGATGTCGAGACGATCGCCAACCCCCGGGCATCGGCCGCCTGGAGGGCGATTTCAAATGCCTCGGCGGGGGGGATGTCCAGATAGAGCGGCGCGACGCCGGGATGGAGGCCGGGACTGGCGCTCTCGGTTCCGATATCGCGCACCTGCGGGGCGAGAAAGGCGCTCGCGGCCAGATAGGCCGGGAGGGCGAGCAGGAGCACGGCGAGGACGAAGCCGCCGACGGCGCTGCCGAGACCGCGCCGCCCTTCCGTCCAGATCCGCGCGAAGGCGAGAAGCGCAAGCAGGAGCGCGAGCGCGCCGAAACCGAGGCCGGCCAGGATCGCCGCGAGGCCCGCTTCCTGCTCGACCCTCCCGCCGCGCGTCAGGAAGAGCGCGATGACCGTCACGGCGATTCCCATCCAGGCGAAGCGCCGCGACCAGATCGCGGCGCGCGAGACGGGTTCTTCGATGATCAGGCGCCGCATCGTATCCTTCTTCGCGCTCGTGGCAGGGTTTTCGTGCTTACCCGCAAATCGCCGGCAATGCAGCCGATTCTTCCCCGCCGGCGAACCGGCATCGTGGCGTTCTCCCCGAACCGGCTCGGCGTCCGGGCTCATGGCGCGCGGCTGACTGCTGCCTTAACCTGCGGCGCGACGCGAGACCGCGTCGGAAGACTTGCGGGAGATCGACAATGCTGAGCCTCGAGGGAAAGGTGGCGCTCGTGACCGGCGCGGGATCGAGCGGACCCGGCTTCGGCAACGGCAAGGCCACGGCGACGATCTTCGCCCGCCAGGGCGCGACAGTGATCGGCATCGACCGCGACGAGTCCGCCGTGGCGGAGACCAGGGCCGTGATCGAGGGCGAGGGATACGGCTTCACGGCGCTCTCCTGCGACGTGACGGACGGGGTGCAGGTCGCGGCGCTGTTCCGCGAGATCGAGAAGCGCTTCGGCCGGCTCGACATACTCGTCAACAATGTCGGGCGCTCGGAGCCGGGCGGCCCGGTGGAGCTTGCCGAGGACACCTGGCGCGAGCAGCTCGACGTCAACCTGACGAGCGCCTACCTCACCTGCAAGCACGCGCTCCCGCTCATGGAGCGGCAGGGCGGCGGGGCGATCGTCAACGTCTCCTCGGTGGCGGGACTGCGCTATATCGGCAAGCCCCAGGTCGCCTATTCGGCAGCGAAAGCGGCGCTGATCCAGTTCACCAGGGTGACGGCGGTGATCTATGCCGACAAGGGCGTGCGCATGAACTGCGTCGTCCCCGGCCTGATGGACACGCCCCTCGTGCGCCGGCTCGCGGACAAGTACGCTGGCGGCGACTACGAGGGCTTCTCGGCGCACCGGGCGAAACAGGTCCCGATGGGACGCATGGGAGACAGCTTCGACGTCGCCCATGCCGCGCTTTTCCTCGCCTCCGACGAGGCCCGCTACGTGACGGCGACAGAAATCGTCGTCGACGGCGGCTTCACGGCGGCGACGCGGTAGGGCGCGGACAGCCGATAGACAGGAAACGCTGCAGGAACTACCCTGCCGCGTATGATCGAATCATTTACAACTGAAGATTCCATAATTGATCGATTGATCGCTGCCGCGACGGCGTCGGGCGGTTCGGAGCGGGCGAACTACCAACTCTTCGTCCTCGATCTCTGTCATGCTCTCGGCCTCGATCGTCCGCAGATGGCCAGCGAACGCAACGCCCTCAACGACTATGTCTTCGAACGGAGAGTCGATTTCAAGCATCCGGACGGCTCGCGCACGCCCGGCTTCATCGATTGCTACAAGCGCGGACATTTCATCCTTGAAGCAAAGCAGACCGTCCGGCGCGGGGCGCGGCCCGTCGATCCGCTCCAGACGACGCTGCTGGGCGAGGATTTCGGGCAGGTCAGGAGCGGCGCCGCGATGCGCGGGACGCGCGGCTGGGACCAGGTCATGATCAATGCGCGCCGGCAGGCGGAGAGCTACGCCCGGGCGCTTCCCGTCGAGCACGGCTACCCGCCCTTCCTGCTCGTCGTCGATGTGGGGCACGTGATCGAGGTGTACGCGGATTTCTCCGGGCAGGGGAAGAACTACGCCCATTTCCCCGACCGGCGCGGCTACCGCATCTATATGGACGATCTGCGCGAGCCTGAAATTCAGGATCGGCTGCGCGCCATCTGGACCGATCCGCACAGCCTCGACCCGGCCCGGCTCTCCGCCCGGGTCACGAACGAGGTCGCGGAGCGGCTGGCGCGGATCGCGCGGCGCCTCGAAGGCAAGCACGATCCGCAGGACGTGGCGGAATTCCTGATGCGCGCGCTCTTCACCATGTTCGCCGAGGATGTCGGCCTCCTGCCCGACAAGTCCTTCTGCCGGCTGCTGGAGGAGTTGAAGGACCGGCCCGCGCATTTCGTCCCCGCCCTGGAGAGCCTGTGGCGCAGCATGGACGAGGGCGGCTACGATCCGCGCCTCATGGATCAGGTGCGCCGCTTCAACGGCACCCTGTTCAAGAACCGCCGGGCGCTGCCTCTCGACCGCGAGGATATCAGCGAGCTGTGGATCGCCGCCAGGCGCGACTGGCGCGACGTGGAGCCCGCGATCTTCGGCACGCTGCTGGAGCGCGCCCTCGATCCACGCCTGCGCGCGAAGCTCGGCGCGCACTACACGCCCCGCGCCTATGTCGAGCGGCTCGTGGTCCCCACCGTGATCGAGCCGCTGCGGCGGGAATGGGAAGACGTGCTGGCCGCGGCGCGGGATCTGCGCGATTCCGGCGACGAGAAACGGGCGCTTTCGCGCATCAGGGCCTTCCATCATCGCCTCTGCACCGTGCGCATCCTCGATCCGGCCTGCGGGACGGGCAACTTTCTCTATGTCGCCCTCGAACTCATGAAGCTGCTGGAAGGCGAGGTGCTCGAGGCGCTGGAGACCTTGGGCGAGGACCAGGCGCGCCTCGCCATGGAGGGCGAGACCGTCAATCCGCGCCAGTTCCACGGGCTCGAACTCAACCCGCGCGCCGTCGCCATCGCCGATCTCGTCCTGTGGATCGGCTATCTCAAATGGCAGCTGCGCACGACCGGTCTCACCGCCATCACCGACCCGGTCATCAACGCCTATGGCACGATCCGCCGGCAGGACGCCATTCTCGCCCATGACGGCGAGGAACTCGCGCGGGATGCCGACGGGCGTCCGCTTTCGCGCTGGGACGGGGTGACGGTAAAGCCGCATCCCGTCACGGGCGAACCCGTCCCCGATCCGGAAGCGCGGGTCGAGGTGCTGACCTGCCGCAATCCCCGCCGCGCCGAGTGGCCGGAGGCCGAATTCATCGTCGGCAACCCGCCCTTCATCGGGGGGAACGGTATGCGCGCGGAGCTGGGGGATGGTTACGCCGAGGCCTGCTGGAAGGCGCGTCCGCACATTCCCGGCGGGGCCGATTTCGTTATGCATTTCTGGGACGAGGCGGCGGCGCGCCTCGCGCGCAAGGGGACGAAGGCGAAGCCCAACCCGCTGATCCGCTTCGGCTTCATCACCACCAACTCGATCACCCAGACCTTCTCGCGCCGGGTCGTCGAGCATCATCTGAAGGCGAAACAGCCGCTCTCCCTCGCCTTCGCCGTGCCCGACCATCCCTGGCTCAAGGCGCCCGACAAGGCCGCCGTGCGCATCGCGATGACCGTCGCCGCGCGGGGCGAGGAGGAGGGCGTGCTCGCCACGGTGACGGGGGAGATGGGGCTGAACACCGACACCCCCGTCGTCACCCTGGCCAAGCGCCGGGGCAGGATCCGGGCAAACTTTACGATCGGAGCGGATCTCTCGAAGGTGAAGCCGCTCCTCGCCAACGAGGGTTTGTCCAGCCGCGGCGTCGCGCTCCACGGCGCGGGATTCATCGTCACCCCGCAGAAGGCCGCCGCCCTCGGGCTGGGGCGGGTTCCGGGGCTGGAGGAGCATATCCGCGACTACCGCAACGGCCGCGACCTCGCCGCCCGCCCGCGCGGCGTCAAGGTGATCGACCTCTACCCCCTCGACCGCGACACCGTCCGCGACAGGTTTCCGCAGGTGTATCAGCATGTCCTGGAGACGGTGAAACCGGAGCGGGACACCAATCGCGAAGCCTTTCGCCGAGATCACTGGTGGTGGTTCGGAAGACGTCATACCGACCTTCGAGAATTCCTCGACGGCCTGCCGCGCTACATCGCCACGGTCGAGACGGCCAAGCACCGCTTCTTTCAGTTCCTCGACGCGAGCATCAGGCCGGATAACATGCTCGTCGCCATCGGCCTCGACACGGCGGAACATCTCGCGGTGCTGTCGTCGCGGCTTCATGCGACCTGGGCCCTCGCAACGGGTGGCTGGCTCGGCGTCGGCAACGATGCGCGCTATTCCAAGACCCGAACCTTCGACCCCTTCCCCTTCCCCGCCTGCCTCGATCCCCGTCTGCCGGAGGACCATCCGCAGGCCGCCCTGCGGGCGCGGCTTCGGGCGCTCGGGGAGCGGCTCGACGCCTTCCGCAAGGAGCGGCTCGCGGCGCACGGCTTCCTCACCATGACCGGGCTCTACAACGCGTTGGAGCGCCTGCGCGCCATCGAGGCGGGAGCCGATGGCGCGCCGCTTTCGGAAGCGGAGCGGGATCTGCACGCGGCGGGGCTGGTGACGGTCCTGAAGGAGATCCATGACGAGATCGACGCGGCGGTGCTCGAGGCCTACGGCTTTTCCGATCTCGCCCCCGCCCTCGCCGGCCGCCCCGGCGCGACGACGCCCTGCGCCGTCAAGGCGCCCGGGCAGGAGGCTGCGGAGGAGGAGCTTCTCTCCCGCCTCGCCGCCCTCAACCGCGAGCGCGCGGCGGAGGAGGAGCGCGGGCGGGTGCGCTGGCTGCGCCCCGATTTCCAGATTCCGCGCCTCGGCGCCCGCGTCGCCCCCGCCTCCGGCGAGCAGCTCTTCGCCGACATCGCGCCGGTGGAGAGCGCGCACCGCCCGAAATGGCCGGAGGACGGGCTCGACCAGATCAGGATCGTCCGCGACATTCTCCTCAAGGCCCCCGCGCCGGCCCTGCCCGAAGCGGTCGCCGCGACTTTCGACGGACGTCTCTCGCCGAAACGGCGCAGCCGCGTCCAGCAGCTTCTTGAAACGCTCGTGGCGCATGGCACCGTCCACGCGACCGAGTTGAACGGACGCCGCAGCTACTTCGCCCCGCGCTGACGTCCGCGAAGAACCCTCCCTCTCCTCGGGAGAGGCCGCGACCCCGTTGCAGGCCGTCATCGACCGCGAGCCATATCCTGCACCACCCCCCACCCCGGCCCTCCCCGCCGCAAGCGGGGGGAGGGAGGACAGACGGCGCCGGCCCGCGACTCCCCTCCCCCCGCGTAGCGGCGGGGAGGGGCTGGGGGTGGGGGGCGTTCGGGCAGGGCGACGGGTTTTCAGGCAAGGGCGCGAGGCCGTTGCAGGCCGTCATCGACCGCGAGCCATATCCTGCACCACCCCCCACCCCGGCCCTCCCCGCCGCAGGCGGGGGGAGGGAGGACAGACGGCGCCGGCGCGCGCTTTCCACAGGCCGTCCTCTCAGGCGGCGACGGCCCTGGGCTGGACCTCGGCCATGTAGTCTTCCATCAGCGTCTTCGTAATGTTGCCGGGCTGGAAGCGGTGCGGGCCGATCTCGGCGACGGGGGTCACCTCGGCGGCGGTCCCCGTGATGAAGCACTCGTTGAACCCGTCGAGCTCCTCGGGAAGGATCCGGCGCTCGATCACCTCGAAGCCGCGGCGCTTCGCGAGGTCGATCACCGTGCGGCGGGTGATGCCGTCGAGGAAGCAATCCGCGATCGGCGTGTGGATCGCCCCGTCACGGGTGAAGAACACGTTCGCGCCGGTGCATTCCGCCACGCGGCCCTGCCAGTCGAGCATCAGCGCGTCGGCATAGCCCTTGCGCTCCGCCTGGTGCTTGGAGATCGTGCAGATCATGTAGAGGCCCGCCGCCTTCGAATGGCAGGGGGCGGTGCGCGGGTCGGGGCGGCGGTAATCGGCGATGTCGAGGCGGATGCCCTTCAGGCGCTCCGCCGGATCGAAATAGCTCGGCCATTCCCAGGCCGCGATGGCGAGGTGGATCGTATTCTTCTGGGCGGAGACGCCCATCATCTCCGAGCCGCGCCAGGCGATCGGGCGCACATAGGCGTCGACGAGCCCGTTCTTCGACAGGACGAGGCGCTTGGCCGCGTCGATCTCGGCGACGCTGAACGGGACCTCGAAATCAAGAACCTCGGCGGAACGGCGCAGGCGCTCGGAATGCTCCGTGCACTTGAAGATCTCGCCCCCATAGGCGCGCTCGCCCTCGAAGACGGACGAGCCATAGTGCAAGCCGTGCGACAGCACATGCAGCCTGGCCTCCGACCACGGCACCAGTTCCCCGTCGACCCATATCCAGCCGTCCCGCTGATCGAAGGTTATCGCCGACATCGCATTCAACTCCCTTGAGCCATTTGTTATATTCGGCAGAAAGACAGGCCGGAGACAGTCCATTGCCGCGATCGCGCCGAATACGTTCGTTCGTTTCGCCGATTGGGCTTGACGAGTAACAATCGTCCTGAGATATGTCAACAAGGCTGACGTAAACATTTGGATGGTTTTGAAGCGGTGACCCAGACAGCGCGCCTCGCGGAACGGCCTTCGGACACTCGTATCGTCACGCAAGAGCCGGCCTACGACCTGATCGAGTTGTTCTTTTTCGCCTATCGGGATTTCGTGAGCGATCCCGACCGGATCCTCGCGGAATACGGGTTCGGCCGGGCCCATCACCGGGTGCTGCATTTTGTCGGACGCCAGCCGGGGCTCACCATCGCCGAACTGCTCGACATCCTCAAGATCACGAAGCAAAGTCTCAACCGGGTCCTCAAGGAGCTGATCGAGAAGGATTTCATCGAGAGCCGCATGGGCACGCTCGACCGGCGCCAGCGCCTCCTTTTCGCCACCGCTTCCGGGGATGAACTCGCCCGGCGCCTCGCCAGGCTCCAGACCAGCCGCATCATGCAGGCGCTGGAGGGCGAGTCCGAGGAGGTCCGGGAAGGCGTCTCCCGGTTCCTCCTCGGGATGGTCGATCCGGGCGACCGCGCGCGGGTCGCTGCTTTGTCGTCGACGCCTCCGGGAGGGCGCGTCGCGGAGACGGGGGGATGATGGAGCCTCGCAAGATCGAGTTGCCTGACCACGCGCCGCATGTCCTCGTCGTCGACGACGATCGCCGGCTGCGCAACCTGCTGGCGAAGTTCCTGACGGAAAACGGCTTTCGCATCACCACGGCCGCCAGCGCGGCGGAAGCCCGCTCGATGACGGCGCATCTCGTCTTCGACGCGCTGGTCCTCGACGTGATGATGCCGGGGGAAAACGGCTTCGACTTCGCGCGCTGGATGCGCCAGCACTCGCAGGTCCCCATCCTGATGCTCACCGCCCGCGCGGATGCACAGGACCGCGTCACCGGCCTCGAGATCGGGGCGGACGATTATCTCTCCAAGCCCTTCGAGCCCCGCGAACTCGTCCTGCGCCTGACCAATATCCTGAGGCGCAACGGCGCGGCGGAAAGCGGCGAGGCGGAGATGGCGCCGGAATTCATCCGCTTCGGCCCCTTTGTCTATCGCTTCGACCGGGGCGAGCTCCGCCACGGCGACGAGTCCATTCGCCTCACCGAACGCGAGCGCGAGATCATGAACCTGCTCGGGCTGCGGGTCGGCGGCCATGTGCGCCGCGAGGAACTCGCGGGCTCCGGCATGGCGGCCAACGAGCGCACGGTCGACGTCCAGATCAACCGGCTGCGGCGCAAGATCGAGAAGGACCCGGCCAATCCCGTCTTCCTGCAGACGGTCCGCGGCATCGGCTACCGTCTCGTCGTGGAACGATGAAGGCGGCGTGGAAATCGGCTGCGAATTTCGCCCGGTGGTCCGGCTGGAAAACCGCCTCGACCTCGCGCACCCTCTCCGGAGGGCGTGACATCTACGACCGGGCGGCGCGCCGGATCGGCGCGATGATGCCCAAGGGGCTCTACGCGCGCTCCCTGATCATCATCATCGCGCCGATCGTTCTGCTGCAATCGGTCGTGGCCTATGTCTTCATGGAGCGCCACTGGCAGACGGTGACGCTGCGCCTGTCATCCGCCGTGACCGCCGATATCGCGGCGATGATCGACGTCTACGAGACCTATCCGCAGGACGCCGACGCCGCCGAACTGACCCGCATCGCGGCCGAGCGGCTCGGGCTCGACATCGAGATCCTGCGCGACGCGGAGCTTCCCCCGCCGGGGCCGAAGCCCTTCTTCTCGATCCTCGACGCCGCCCTCTCGAGCGAGATCGCCCGGCAGGTGGCCCGGCCCTACTGGATCGACACGGTGGGCCGCTCGAACCTGATCGAGATTCGCATCAAGATCGGCGACGACATCATGCGGGTGATCGCCCGGCGCAGCCAGGCCTATGCGTCCAATTCGCATATCTTCCTGCTGTGGATGGCGGGGACCTCCCTCGTCCTGATGGGGATCGCCATCCTGTTCCTGCGCAACCAGATCCGTCCGATCCTGCGCCTCGCGGACGCCGCCGAGAGCTTCGGCAAGGGGCGCGACGTCGAGTTCAGGCCACGCGGCGCGCGCGAGGTGCGCCAGGCGGGCCACGCCTTCATCGAGATGAAGCGGCGCATCGAGCGCGCCATCGACCAGCGCACCACGATGCTCAACGGCGTCAGCCACGACCTGCGCACCATCCTCACGCGCTTCAAGCTCTCCCTCGCGCTCCTGGAGCACGCCGCCGATGTCGAGGACCTGGAGAAGGACGTCGACGAGATGAGCCGCATGCTCGAAGGCTATCTCGCCTTCGCCCGCGGCGATGCCGGGGAGCAGGCGGCGGCGACCGACCTGCGCGCCCTGCTGGGAGGATTGCAGAGCGATGCGGAGCGCCAGGGCCATGCCACGACGCTCGCGATCGAGGGCGATCCCACGGTGACCGTCCGCCCCGACGCCTTCCGGCGGCTGATGTTCAACCTCGTCTCGAACGCCGCCCGGCACGGCGAGCGCATCGCCATCTCGGCCAATCACGAGACCCGCTGGCTCACTGTGCATGTGGATGACGACGGCCCCGGCATCCCGCCCGCCCTGCGCGAGGAGGTCTTCAAGCCCTTCGTGCGCCTCGACGAAGCCCGCAACCAGGACGAAAGCGGCTCCGGCCTCGGCCTCGCCATCGCCCGCGACATCGCCCGCGCCCATGGCGGCGACATCGCCCTCGAGGACAGCCCGATGGGAGGCCTGAGGGCGAGCGTGCGGATCCCGGCTTGAGACCGCTCGGTCAGTAAAGCCGCCCCCCGACCACCGCGTCCTTGCTCGGGGTGACGAGGACGACCTCGCCCTCGTCGTCCGGGACGCCGAGCGTCAGCACTTCCGACTTCATCGGGCCGATCTGGCGCGGCGGGAAATTCACCACCGCGAGGACGAGCATGCCTTCGAGCTCGTCGAGGCGATGGTTCTTCGTGATCTGCGCGGAGGAGCGCCTGACCCCGATCTCGGGGCCGAAATCGATTGTCAGCTTGTAGGCCGGCTTGCGCGCCTGCGGAAACTCCTCCGCTTTGACGATCCTCCCCACGCGGATATCGACCTTCAGGAAATCGTCGAACGCGATGACCGGCTGGACCGGGCTGCTCGTGGTCATGGTGCCCCCGTATTGCTCAGATGGCGGCGGCGGGATCCTGCGTCTCGCCGTCCGCTCCATCGTCCCTGTCGTCGTCGCGGCGATCGCGGAAGCGGTCGCCGCGACGCATGCGTGCGCCCCCGTCGAGGATCGCCTGGCCGATCGCGCGAAACGGCGCGGTGATCCGGCGGACATCCTCGGCCCGCGCCATGAAGCTCTCGGCGCGGCCGAGTTCCTTGTCCAGCCGCGCCATCGTCCTCGCAAGCTGCGGATCGTCGTCCTCGAACCAGGTTTCGAGCGTGCGTGCGAGCGTGATCACCGAGCCCTGGACCTTGATCGGACCGAGGGCGTCCTCCGTGGGAATGCCGGCCGCGGCCAGCAGGTAGCGATGCGAGTTCAGGGCGACCTGGTTCAGCGCCGCGAGCGTCAGGGGCTCGCCCCGCACCGCATAGGCGATGCGCCGCAGCGCGGACTTGTAGGGCGTGAGCGCATCGATGGTGCGCATGTAGACGTCGAACAGGCGCTCGCGCGCGGGCTCGCCGAGGAGATCATCGCCCGAGCCCTCCAGCACCTTCACGTCGATCATGCGCGCAAAACCGCCCAGGATCGCCCCCTTGGAGGGGAACATCTCGCGCAGCTCCGCCAGCGTGAGGCCCGCCGCCTCGGCGATGTCGCCAAGCTCGATATCGTCCCAAGGCCGCTCCGCCGCGAGCGTCATCAGGGCCTCGACCACGGCTTCCCGGTTCGGTTTCTTCGTCGTAGCCGCCATGACGTCCCTCCAATCAGCGCTGCGCAGATCAACATAACGCGCGCAAGCGCGGTTTGTAGCCGTCATCCCGCGAAATGAAGTCGCGTCAGCCGGACAACTCGCCCGCGCGCCGCCTCGCCGCCGCGACCGCGTCCCGCATCAGGGGCGCCAGCCCGCCCTCCCCCATCAGGACCTCGAGCGCCGCCGCCGTGGTGCCGCCCGGAGACGTGACGTTGGAGCGCAGCTGCCCGGCATCGAGCTCGCTGATCGCCAGCAACTGCCCCGATCCGGACACCGTCGCGCGCGCGAGGCGGCGGGCGAGATCGGCGGGCAATCCGGCGGCGACGCCCGCCTCGGCCAGGCATTCGACGAGATGGAAGACATAGGCCGGCCCGGAGCCCGAGACGGCGGTCACCGCGTCGATCAGCCCCTCGTCCTCGACCCATTCGACGATGCCGACGGCCCGCAGCAGCGAATGCGCCGTGGCGCGCTGCGCCTCCGACAGTTCCGGCGAGGCGAAGGCCCCGGTCGCGCCTCGCGCGATCGAAGCGGGAAGATTGGGCATTGCCCGCACGATCCCCCCGCAGCCGGGAACCGCCGCCTTCAGGTTCGCGACCGTCTTTCCGGCCAGGACCGAGACCAGCATCGTCTGCGGGCCGACGAAAGCCGCGACGCCCTCGGCGGCCTCGGCGAGATTCTGCGGCTTGATCGCGAGGACGAGGACCTCCGGCTTGCCCAGGGTGTCGGGAGCCGCGTTGAGCGCGACGCCGCGGGCGGCGCACAGCGTCTGGAGATCGGGGCTCGGAAAGGGATCGACAACCGCCGCCGCCTCGGGGGGCAACCCGACGCGAAGCCATCCCTCCAGCATTGCGCCGCCCATCTTGCCGCCGCCGACGAGGATCAGCGACGAAGGAAGATTGCTCGCTTTCTCGATCATCTGCGCACCTTCGTGAACGGCGGGGTCACCCGCGCCAGCCTGTTCGATCAGGCCTCACCTTCGGTCTCGAAGAGGACGCTGTCCAGTGCCTCGCGGGCGGTTTTTCCCGCCCAGAGCACGAACTGGAAGGCCTGGTAGTGCCGCTCGCAGGCGTCGATCGCAGCCTTAAGAAGCATTTCGCACTGCCCCTGCCCCGGAATCGCGCCGCCGCTCAGGAGCAGGGCGTGGCGAAACATCACGACCTGCTCGGCGCTCCACAGGTCGAAATGGCCCACCCAGAGCTGCTCATTGATCATCGAGACGAGCTGCAGGAGCTCGTTGCGGCGGCGCTCGACCACCTTCAGGTCGAAGGCGCAGGCGATATGCAGCGCCTCGACATCCTCGATCCAGGTGAACGCCACCTGATAATCCGCCCATTGTCCGGTTACCGAAACGGACATCTCGTCCTGCTCGAAGCGGTCGAACACCCAGTGCTGGTGCGAGGCCAGACGTTCGACCACATCGAGCGGATGTTCATTGCGGTCGCTTTGGTAGAGAAGCTGGGTCATGTCGATCCGTGTGTGCTCGCCGGAGCGAGATCAGGAAGGCGTACACGCCGAATAAACCGAGGAGACGCAGACGCGGAGGCTGAAACCATGATGGTGACGACGCACGGTAAACCCGTCCGCCAACTTCGCGAAAAACGCTTCGACGACCATTTTCATGACCTGTCGAAGATCGTGCCCCCCGAATCACCTGCGATTCGACTATATCGCCCCCGAGTCCCGTCTTTCAAAGTTGTTTTCGACGCGGGATCAACGTCGAAGATTCGCGCCGCCGATACAATCGGCCCGCGGACTCTGTCCACAAACGAAAGACCGCAGAAAAGCCTAATCCTGTTGATGACGGATCAGGCGGAGCGCTCGCGGGCGATCGCGCGCCAGCCGATATCGCGGCGGCAGAACCCCTCCGGCCAGTCGATCGCGTCGACCGCCGCATAGGCGCGGTCGCGAGCCTCAGAAACGCTCGCGCCGAGGCCGGTCACGGCGAGAACCCGCCCTCCGGCGGCCCGAAGGGCGCCCTCCCCGTCCCGTTTCGTCCCGGCATGGAAGACGCGCACGCCATCGAGCCCCTGCGCCTTGTCGACGCCGGCGATCAGAGTCCCGGCCTCGACCTTGCCGGGATAGCCCGCGGCAGCCATCACCACCGTCAGCGCCGTCTCTGCGCTCCAGCCCAGCGTTACTCCCGCAAGGGCGCCGTCGCATGCCGCAAGCATCGCCGACGCAAGATCGCCGCGCAGGCGCGGCATCAGGACCTGCGTCTCCGGATCGCCGAAGCGCACATTATACTCGATCAGCTTCGGGCCGTCGGAGGTGATCATGAGGCCGGCGAAGAGCACGCCCGTGAAGGGCGCGCCGCGCTCGCGCATGGCGCGCATCGTCGGCTCGACGATCTCGGCCATGACGCGGCTCTCGACTGCGTTCGTCATGACGGGAGCGGGCGAATAGGCGCCCATCCCGCCGGTATTCGGCCCCTGGTCCCCGTCGAAGGCGCGCTTGTGATCCTGAGCGGAGGCGAGCGGCAGGGCCGTCTCCCCGTCGCAGAGCGCGAAGAAGCTCGCTTCCTCGCCCTCTAGGAATTCCTCGATCACGATTTCCGAGCCGGCGGCCCCCAGGCCACCCTCGAACATGAAGGCGATCGCCGCCTCCGCCTCTTCCTGCGTCATCGCCACGACGACGCCCTTGCCGGCCGCGAGCCCGTCCGCCTTGATCACGATCGGCGCGCCGCGCTCGCGAATATAGGCGAGCGCCGGCTCCGGCTGCGTGAAACGCGCGAAGGCGGCTGTGGGGATTGCGTATTCCGCGCAGAGCTCTTTCGTGAAGGCTTTCGAGCCCTCGAGCCGCGCCGCCTCGCGGGTCGGGCCGAAGCACTTGACGCCCGCGGCGGCGAGATCGTCCACGAGCCCGGCGACGAGCGGCCCCTCGGGGCCGACGACGACGAGCCCGATCGCCATGACGCGGCAGAAATCGAGGACCGCCCCGTGATCGCTCACGTCAAGCGCCACATTCTCCCCCTCCTGCGCGGTCCCGGCATTGCCGGGAGCGCAGAAGAGCTTCTCGCAGAGCGGGCTCCTTGCGAGCGCCCAGGCCAGCGCATGTTCGCGTCCGCCTGATCCGATGAGGAGAATGTTCATGGGAGCCGCCCGTCGATTGCGTGTCTCGGAAAGTCCGTCAGGCGCGTCGTGCGATGATCGGATAGGCGCGCTTGACCGTCACCGCGACGAAGGCGGCGATCCCCGCCTTGATGAAGTCGCCGGGGATGAAGGCGGCCGAGCTGACGATCGCCGCCTTCGGCTCAAGCCCGACCATCGTGACCAGCCAGGCAATCCCGAAGGCGTAGATCGCCAATATGCCGCCGACCACGTTGAAGATGAAGGCGAGCGCGATGTCGACGCGCTTCCAGAAGCGCTCGAACAGGTAGCCCACGACGAGCGCGCCGGCGAGCCAGCCATAGAGGAAGCCCGCGGTTGGCCCGAAGAAGACGCCGATCCCGCCGCGCCCGCCGGAGAGGAGCGGCAGGCCCATCGCCACGAGGGCGAGCAGCAGGGCCACCGCAAGTGATCCGCGCCAGGCGCCGAGAACCGATCCGGCGAGCATCACGCCCAGCGTCTGCGCGGTGATCGGCACCGGGATGATCGGCACCGGGATCGGCGGGATGGCGCCGAGGGCGGCGATGATCGCGGCGAACATCGCAATGAAGGCGATGTCGCGGGTGCCGAAGGTCGGGATCTGCATCAAGGCGTCTTTCAAATCTCAAGAAGGACCGAGGCAAGCTGCTTAGAACCGGCTCCCGCCCGCGTCAATGCGATGGAGGATCGGGCTCGCGTCTTTTCGACGATCCCCGATTGCCCTCTCCCGCCGCGCGCCCCCCGGCCTCGAACCCGCGCGCATCGAGGGCCTCCGCGACGCTTTCTGCCGTGTGGAGGCCGCGCACGATGAGGGGCACGGCGAGCGCGATCATCGAGTTCTGCAGGCCGCGGGCCCGCTGCGCCTCCCGGATCGCGGCCGCTTCCGAAGCCATGACGGGGACGAAGCGGATCGCGAGGGTGATGGCGAGGGCGATCCTCGCCGGCTCGATCCCGATGCGCCGCAAGGGAGCGAGGCCCCGCTCGAGCGCCTCGACGATTTCGGAGACCCGCGTCGTCAGCGTCACCAGCGCGGCAAGCTGCAGGATCAAGACGAAGCGGATCACGACGAAGGCCCCGAGGAGCCAGTCACCGAGGAAGGCGTGAATGGCGAAGATCGCGGCGAATATCCACAGGGCGGGACGGATTTGCGCGAGGACGAGCTTCAGGGGGATGCGGGAGGCGGCCTGGAGCAAGGCGACGCCTGACCCGATCCCGGCCAGCATCCACCAGCCGGGGAAGGCGAAGGCAAGCGTCGCGACGATCGCGACGACCCCGAGCTTGATCCCCGGCGGGAGGCGGTGAACGGGGCTCTGCGCATCATGATAGAGGGCGATCATGGCTCACCCCATCATCGCGCGGTAGCGCGTCGTCGCCGCCTCGGGCCGGTCGTCGACCGCGACGCGCCCTTCATCGACGACGAGGACCCGCTCATAATCCATGATGAGGTCGAGATCATGGGTGACCATGATCACCTGCTGGTCGAGCCCTGCCACGAGGTTGCGGATTCTGCGCGTGTTGCGCAGGTCAAGGAGCGTCGTCGGCTCGTCGAGGACGATGCAGGACGGCTGCGTCACGAGCACCGCCGCGATCGCGAGCAACTGCTTTTCGCCCCCGGAGAGGAGGTGGGCCGGCTGGCTGCGCAGATGGGAGAGACCGAAGCGCGCGAGTTGAGCCTCGACGCGCGCCGCACGCTCCGCAGGGGCGAGGCCGGCATTCTTGAGACCGAAGGCGATGTCCTCCTCGACGATCGGGTAGACGATCTGGTTGTCCGGATTCTGGAAGACGAAGCCGATGCGCCGCCGCACGTCCTTTCCATGTGTCCGCGTATCGAGGCCGTCGACGAGCACCCGCCCCTCGTCCGGGACGATGAGGCCGTTGAGGAGGCGCGCGAGCGTGCTCTTGCCGGAGCCGTTCGCGCCGATGATCGCGATCCGCCGCTCGCGCAGGTCGAGATCGACAGCGCGCAGGACGGCGCGTTCGCCGAAACGATGCGTGACATCGCGGATCTCGATCATCTGCGGCCTCGAAAATCGTTGCGCATGCGAGCATGAACAATCCCGCGTCGCCGAAGGCAAGCGCGAATCGGGCCGCCGGGGCGGAAAGCCAGCCTCTGCAACGCTTTTGTGTAAGGCGCCCGCGAAAACGCGAATTTCTTGCTCGAAGGTGATTGACGGGGCGCCTCCCGACCCCCTATATCCCGCTCACCGACGACGGGGGCGCGAGCTTCGGTTTCGGGTTCTGGTTCCCGGGTTTTGGGGGTTTGGAATTTTCTGAACTTTCGGGTTGACGGGTTCTGGTTGGGGGCTTATATG
>JAWLCY010000016.1:0-73365 GCA_041686895.1 Saliniramus sp.
ATCTGTTCCTCGCTGAACCTCGATCGCTTCATGGTCCGGTCCTCTCGTCGGGCCGGACTCTACCTCAGGCTGGAGGAGATGGCGGGGGTCAGAGCAAGGAGATAGAATTAGCAAATAAGATTAATGAGCAAGTCAAGCAAGCTGAAATCCGACGCAACGAAAGCTTTGTCAGTTCAATTTCGGAGCTTAAGAGCTAGTCCGTTGCATTTTTTTCGGACGCGGCAACGCTTGGCGAATCTGCAAAAACACCGAAATGACTTACCACTCGCCGGGCAATTTCCCGGTGATCTGCCGTAGATTGATAGAAATGTATCTCAGTCTGAAACCGAGGCCATTGTCCCGTTAAGTGGCGGAGTAAATAAGCTACTTCTGCTTCGACCGTTTCGACGTCCCGGGCATTGCGATCAGGAGCGTTCTCATGACCCCAAACGTCTAGCACAGCTTCAGACCCGCTGTGCCGCCAAGCGTAGCCTTAATATCCCGACTTTCCTACGGCCTTCCAACCATAAGTAAGCCGTTGCCGCATCCGCTGCTTTGTCACTCCAACACAAATTGGAGTACCGGCAATGCTGGCGGCATATAATTTGGGGACAAGAGATCCAGCAATTCCCGAAAATTTTTTACCACCGTTCGCGCAACAGACCTGAAAATTTTTAGAAGTGTAAGAAAGCGAGTAGCGCTCTGGACCTGCGATATTTAGCACTTTATTCACCCATCCATGACCGAGTAACGTACCCCCCTCACCACATATCCAACGCCACCCTTGCCTCATCCGACATCCTGCTCTGGTCCCACGGCGGGTCGAACGTCATGTTCACCGTCACCGCCTGCACGCCCGGCACCGCGGCTACGGCGTTTTCGACCCAGCCGGGCATTTCGCCGGCGACGGGGCAGCCGGGGGCGGTGAGGGTCATGTCGATGGCGACGTTGCGGTCGTCGTCGATCTCGACGCGGTAGATCAGGCCGAGTTCGTAGATGTCGGAGGGGATTTCCGGGTCATAGACGGTCTTGAGCGCGGCGACGATGTCGTCGGTCAGGCGGTCGATCTCCTCCGGCGGCAGGCCCGGCTTCGCGTCGAGCTTCGGAGCGTTCGGTTCCGGAATGTTCGTGTCGCTCATGATCCAAATCCTATCAAGCGAAAAGCGTCTCGGCCTTCCGCAGCGCGTCGACGAGCTTGTCGACCTCCTCGCGCGTGTTGTACAGGGCAAATGACGCCCGGCATGTCGATGTCACCCCATATCGCGACAGGAGCGGCATCGCGCAATGGGTCCCCGCCCGCACCGCGACGCCGTGGCGGTCGATCACCGTCGCGACGTCATGGGCGTGCGCGCCCTTCATCTCGAAGGAGATGATCGCCCCCTTCTCCTTCGCCTGCCCGATGATGCGCAGGCTGTTCATCTCCCGCAGGCGCTCATGGGCGTAGTCGCGCAGCATGGCCTCGTGCGCCGCGATCCGCTCGCGCCCGAGATCCAGCATGAAGCGCAAGGCCGCGTCGAGGGCGATGGCCTCGATGATCGGCGGCGTCCCGGCCTCGAAGCGGTGCGGCGGGTCGTTATAGGTGACGCGGTCCATCGTCACCTCGTTGATCATCTCGCCGCCGCCGAGGAAGGGCGGCATCCGCTCGAGCCATTCCTTCTTCGCGTAGAGGACGCCGATCCCCGTCGGCCCATAGACCTTGTGGCCGGTGAAGACGAAGAAATCCGCGTCGAGATCGCGCACGTCCACGCTCATGTGCACCGCGCTCTGCGCCCCGTCCACGAGGACGGGAACGCCCCGCTCATGGGCCACGCGGATGATCTCCTTCATCGGCGTGACGGTGCCGAGCGCGTTCGACATCTGCGTGATGGCGACCATCTTCGTGCGCGGCGAAAACAGCTTCTCGAATTCCTCGAAGAGGAAATTGCCGTCCTCGTCGACGGGCGCCCACTTGATCACCGCGCCCTTGCGCTCGCGCAGGAAGTGCCAGGGCACGATGTTGGAATGGTGCTCCATGATCGAGAGGATGATCTCGTCCCCCTCCCCGATCCCGTGCGGCGCGGGCATGCGCCCCAGGCAATCGGCGACGAGGTTGTAGCCCTCGGTCGCATTGCGGGTGAAGACGAGCTCGTCCACGGATGCCGCGTTGAGGAACTCGCGCACCGTCTCGCGAGCCCGCTCGAAGCCCTCCGTCGCGACATTCGCCATGTAGTGAAGGCCGCGATGGACATTGGCGTAGCCGGTCTCCATCGTCTTCACCATCGCGTCGATCACGGCGCGCGGCTTCTGGGCGGAGGCGGCGTTGTCTAGGTAGACGAGCGGCTTGCCGTAGACCTCCTGCGCCAGGATCGGGAATTCCCGCCTGAGGGCCTCGACATCGTAGACGGCAGCCTGGTCTCTCACGTTCATGACGTTTCCTTGCAGGGCCGGGAGGCGCGCATGGTCTAGCCGCGCGCCCTCAGCCAATCGCGGACGACGCTCATCAGCGCGTCCCGCATCGCCTCGTCATCCTCGCCCACAGCCTCCTCGACCGGCTCGCCAAGGAAGGATTCCACGAGCAGCGCCTCCGCCTCCTTGCGCGGAAGGCCCCGCGCCATGAGGTAGAAGAGCAGGTCGTCGTCGAGCGCGCCGCAGGTCGCGCCGTGGGCGCAGAGCACGTCGTCGGCGAAGATCTCGAGTTCCGGCTTGTTGTTCATCGTGCCGCCCTCCGAGAGGAGGACCGCCGAGGACATCATCTTGCCGTCGGTCTTCTGCGCCGTGCGGGCGACCGCGATCTTCCCCTGGAAGACTCCCGTGGCCTCGCCGTCGATCGCCGTCTTGAACAATTCGCGGCTCTCGCAATGTGGCGCGACATGCTCCACGAACAGCGTCGTGTCCGCATGCTGCGAGCCCTTGAGCATCGTCGCCCCGCGCACGCCGCCATTCGAGTGCTCGCCGGCGAAGGTCATGTAGACCTGGTGGCGCGTGAAGCCGGGGCGCGAGACGATGTTCAGCGTGTCGAATTCGACATGCGCGCCGAGATGCGCCGTCAGCGTCGAGAGCGCGAGAACCCCGTCGCCATGGCTGTCCACCCGCATATGCTGGACGCGCGTCCGGTCGCCTGCGACGATCTCGAGGACGTTGTTCGGCTGGTGCCCGACCCCGGAGGCGCTGTCATGGCTTTCGAGCAGCGTCACCGACGCCCCCTCCTCCACCACGACGAGGCTGCGCGTTGCGGTCGCTACGGCGCCCTCGCCCTCCACGACAAAGCGCAGATGCAATGGCCGCTCGATCGCGACGCCGGCGGCCACATGCACCACTACGCCATCCGTCATGAAGGCGGCGTTGAGCGCGCAGGCGACATTCGTCCGCGCACCTTCGATCCGCCCGAGCGAGGCGAGAAGCGGATGGTTCTCCGCGAGCGCCTGCGAGAGCGTGACGCAGGTAACGCCTTCCGGCAGATCCGCGAGATCCGATGCGGACGCCACGACATGGCCGTTCGCAATGGCGATCCGCGCGGCGTCGATCGAGCCGAAGGGATGCGCGTTGGAGAAGGCCTTCTCGGCGGCCTTGTCCGACAGTTGCGGCGCGAGCGGAGCCGCCTCGCGCATCACGGCGCGCAGGTCGGTGTATTTCCACTCCTCGACCCGCCGGTGCGGCAGGCCGGCCTCCACGAAGCGGGCGAAAGCCGTCTCGCGCGCGGCCGCGTCGCCGGGAAGGCGATCCTTCGCGCCGGCGAACGATTCCGCGAGCGCCGTCTCGGCCGGCGTCTTCATCAACTTGAGATCAGCCATGATCACGCGGCCTCCTGGGCCTTGTAGTCGGCATAGCCGTTCGCCTCGAGCTCGAGCGCAAGCTCCTTGCCGCCGGACTTCACGACGCGGCCATTGGCCATCACGTGCACCGAATCCGGAACAATGTAGTTCAGGAGCCGCTGATAGTGCGTGATGACGAGGAAGGAGCGGTTGTCGGCGCGAAGCGCGTTGACGCCCTCCGAGACGATGCGCAGCGCGTCGATGTCGAGGCCGGAATCCGTCTCGTCGAGAATGCAGAAGGAGGGCTGGAGCAGCGCCATCTGCAGGATCTCCATGCGCTTCTTCTCGCCGCCGGAGAAGCCGACATTGAGCGCGCGCCGCAGCATCTCCTTCGGAATTTCAAGCTGCTGCGCCGCCTCGTTCACACGCTTGATGAACTCAGGCGTGGTCAGCTCGGCCTGATCGCGCGCCTTGCGCTGCGAATTGAGGGCGGCCTTGAGGAAGGTCATCGTGGCGACGCCGGGGATCTCCAGCGGGTACTGGAAGGCGAGGAAGACACCCTTCGCCGCACGCTCCGCCGGGTCCATCTCGAGGATGTTCTCGCCGTCGAGAAGCACCTCGCCGTCGAGGACCTCGTAGTCCTCCTTGCCGGCGATGACGTAGGAGAGCGTCGACTTGCCCGAGCCGTTCGGCCCCATGATCGCAGCGACCTCGCCGTCATTGATGGTGAGGTTCAGGCCGTTGAGGATGCGCTTGCCGTCGATCTCGGCGACCAGGTTCTTGATTTCCAGCATGTTTCCAAATCCTTCGTGTGTCTGTCGAGGCCGACCGCCGTCACCCCCGGGGCCATCAGGCCATCCGGCCGGGGTGACGGTTGCGGATCAGCCCACGGATCCCTCGAGCGAGATCGAGATCAGCTTCTGCGCCTCGACCGCGAACTCCATCGGCAGCTTCTGGAGCACGTCCTTGACGAAGCCGTTCACGATGAGCGCGACCGCCTCCTCCTCGTCGAGGCCGCGCTGCATGCAGTAGAAGAGCTGGTCCTCCGAGATCTTCGACGTCGTCGCCTCGTGCTCGAACACGGCGGAAGCGTTCTTGCTCTCGATATAGGGCACCGTATGCGCGCCGCACCGGTCGCCGATGAGCAGGCTGTCGCAGTTCGTGAAGTTGCGGGCGTTCGACGCCCTGCGATGCGCCGAGACGAGGCCGCGATAGGTGTTCTGCGAACGCCCGGCCGAGATTCCCTTCGAGATGATGCGGCTCGTCGTGTTCTTGCCGAGATGGATCATCTTGGTGCCGGAATCGACCTGCTGCATGCCGTTCGACACGGCGATCGAGTAGAACTCGCCGCGCGAGCCGTCGCCGCGCAGGATGCAGGAGGGGTATTTCCAGGTGATCGCGGAACCCGTCTCCACCTGCGTCCAGGTGATCACCGAATTTTTGCCTCGGCAATCGCCGCGCTTGGTCACGAAGTTGTAGATGCCGCCCTTGCCCTCGGCGTCGCCCGGATACCAGTTCTGGACCGTCGAGTACTTGATCTCCGCGTCATCGAGCGCGATCAGCTCGACCACCGCCGCGTGGAGCTGGTTCTCGTCGCGCTGGGGCGCCGTACAGCCTTCGAGATAGCTGACATAGGATCCCTTGTCCGCGATGATGAGCGTGCGCTCGAACTGCCCCGTATTCTTCTCGTTGATGCGGAAATAGGTCGACAGCTCCATCGGGCAGCGTACCCCCGGCGGAACATACACGAACGAGCCGTCGGTGAAGACGGCGGAGTTCAGGGTGGCGAAGAAGTTGTCGGTGACCGGGACGACGGTGCCGAGATACTTCCTGACGAGTTCGGGATGCTCGCGGACCGCCTCCGAGATCGAGCAGAATATGACTCCCGCCTCGGCCAGCTCCTTCTTGAAGGTGGTCGCGACGGAAACCGAATCGAACACGGCATCGACGGCGACGCGGTTCTGCGGCTCGACGCCGGCCAGGATCTCCTGTTCGCGAAGAGGAATGCCCAGCTTCTCGTAGGCCTTGAGGATCTCGGGGTCGACCTCGTCGAGCGACTTCGGCGCCTCGTTCATCTTCGGCGCCGCATAGTAGTAGAGGTCGTTGTAGTCGATCTTCGGATAATCGACGCGCGCCCAGTCCGGCTCGCGCATCATGACCCAGCGCCGGTAGGCGTCGAGACGCCATGCGAGCATCCATTCCGGCTCGCCCTTCTTGGCCGAAATGAAGGCGATGACGTCTTCATTCAGTCCCTTGGGGGCCTTCTCGGTCTCGACGATCGTCTCGAACCCGTACTTGTACTGGTCGACGTCGATCGCCTTCACGCGTTCGATCGTTTCCTGAACGGCAGGCATTCTAACCCTCCTCTCGCGGTTTCAAGGACCGCGGATCGGCCATCTTCAACTCTCCGGCCTTCATATCAGGCCGCACGAACCTTCCGGCTGTCGTTGACGGACAACAACCTTTCGAACGACGACGCAAAACGGATCACATCGGATTCGACGGTTGTCCAACCAAAACTCAGCCTCAACGCTCCCTCCGCCAGTTCGGGCGTGATGCCCATGGCGTCGAGAACGTGGGAGCGCCTGACCTTGCCCGACGAGCAGGCCGAACCGGATGACAGCGCCACCCCGTTCAGATCAAACGCAATCAGCGCCGTCTCGGCCCTCCAGCCGGGGACGGAAAACAGAATCGTGTTCGGCAACCGATCGGCGGCCTCGCCGAAGATCACGGCGTCGGGAGCGAGCCGTCGGATCGCGGACTCGAAACTGGCGCGCAGCAATTCCAGCCGCCGCCTTTCCGCCTCGAGTCCACGACCTGCAGACGCGGCCGCGACGCCAAACGCCTCGATCGATGCGACATTCTCGGTTCCGGCGCGCCAGCTGCGCTCCTGTCCGCCGCCGCGAATCATCCGGTCGAGATGGTAGCCTTCCGCCGCCAGCACAAGGGCTCCGACGCCCTGCGGGCCGCCGAGCTTGTGCGCGGAAAGCGTCAGCGCATCGACCCCCAGATCCGCCACCGAGACAGGGATCTTGCCCGCAGCCTGCACCGCATCCGTATGGATCAGGCCGCCCTTCTCATGGACGAGGCGTGCGGCCCCTGCGACCGGCTGCACGACCCCCGTCTCGTTGTTCGCAAGCTGGATCGAAACGAGGACGCGGCGCGCCTCCCCCCCCAGGCGACCGGCGAGCCAGGCGAGGTCGACGATTCCTTCCGGCGTAAGCGGGATCAGCTCCACGGAAGCGCCATCAAAACGATGGCCTTCAAGAACGCAGGCATGTTCCCCCGCCCCGACGAGAAGAAGTTCGGGCCCGGCTCCCCCGCTGCGATGGAAGCCGGGAGACAGGACGAGGTTGTTCGCCTCGGAGCCGCCGCTCGTGAATATTACGTTGCGCGCCTCGGCGGAAACCAGAGCCGCAACCGCGTCACGCGCCGCCTCGATCCGTCCGCGTGCGCCACGTCCCTCGGCATGGACGGAAGACGCGTTGCCGACACGGTTCAGCGCCGACGACAGCACATCCCGCACCTCCGGCCGCAGGGGCGCGGTGGCGTTGTAGTCGAGATAGAGGCGTCCTTTGCCGCTCATGCGCGTATCACCGGCTTCTCACTTCGCAGACCGCACGCACAGCGGAATTTGCCGCAGCGCGCACGAAAACCTTGCAATTGCCCCTACTTGCCATGCTACAGGCTCGCCAACACGTCATGTCGAGAAACGACTGCGGTGACCAAAGCCATCTTAGAATCGTTCTAACCCGTTAGAATTATTCTAAGAGGGATTTAGTAAGCGACCCTGCTCCGAGTCAAGGCTCTAGCGCCGGATCGCCCGCCTTTTCGGCGATTCCGGCGTATTCGCCGCTGTCGCGACTCGACGAGTTCCGGACGGCGTCCTGTTGCGCAATCCGCGCAATCTGGTCCGCCCTCGCGTAAAGAGGATAGGCATGCCTGAAGTGATCTTCACCGGTCCCGCCGGTCGCATCGAGGGCCGCTACCAGCCGTCGAAGAAGAAGGGGGCCCCGATCGCGATCGTGCTGCACCCGCATCCCCAGTTCGGCGGCACGATGAACAACCAGATCGTCTATGATCTGTTCTACGATTTCGTCGAGCGCGGCTTTTCGGTCCTGCGATTCAATTTCCGCGGCGTCGGGCGTTCGCAGGGCGCCTTCGACCACGGCACCGGAGAATTGTCCGATGCCGCCGCCGCCCTTGACTGGGCGCAGACGGTCAACCCGGATGCGCGCTCCTGCTGGATCGCCGGCGTCAGCTTCGGAGCCTGGATCGGGATGCAGTTGCTGATGCGCCGCCCCGAGGTGGAGGGCTTCATCTCGATTGGCGCGATGGCCAACCGCTACGACTTCTCCTTCCTCGCCCCCTGCCCTTCCTCCGGCCTCTTCGTCCACGGCTCCGAGGACCGCGTTTCGCCGGTCAAGGAGGTCATGAGCGTCATCGAGCGGGTCAAGACGCAGAAGGGCATCAAGATCGAGCATGCGGTCATCGAGGGCGCAAACCACTTCTTCGAGGGCAAGATCGACGAATTGATGCTCGCGGTGGGCGGCTATCTCGATCGCCGGGTCGGCGCCAAGGGCGAGGGCGAGAGTGAACCTTCGGAGGCGGAGAAGGAGCCGCTTGCCATCGCGGACGCATCATTGTCCGCAGAGCCCGGGACGGACCAGGCGGATGACGCCGCCGATGCGGGCGAAGACGACCTGGATAGCGACGCCGACACGCAAGCGCGGGAAGGCTGAACCGCCCGGCGCCGCAACTACGCAACGCCTGCGCGGCCGGGCCCTGCGGGCTCAGCGAGGGGCGAAACCCGGCGGCAGGATCTGCATGGGCGTCGTGGAAAGAGGTTCCACCACGGCGTCCCCCTCCGGCTCCTCGCCCTCGAGGATGCGCCGAAGCGCCTCCCGTTCGCGTTCAAGGCTGCGTTGCATCTCCTCGAGCGCCTGTTGCGATTCCTGTTCCCGCCGCGCCTCTTCCTCCTGAAGCCGCCGCTCCTCCGCGACGCGACGCTCCTCCGCAAGGCGTGCGGCTTCCGCCTCCGCCTGGAGGCGCTCTTCCTCCGCGAGCCGGGCGGCCTCTTCCTCCTCGAGACGCCGACGCTCCTCCTCTTCCTCCGCCCGCACGCGAAGGACCTCCGCCCAACGGGCGGCCTCAGCCTCGCGCGCCTGCTCCATCCGCAACTGCTCGATGCGCCTCGCGCGCTCATTGGCCTCGCGTTCGAAAGCTTCGATCCGCTCGAGTTCCCGTTGCAGGACGATGCTCGCGACGCCATTCGTCAGGGGCCCGACATCGACATTCAATGTCGGCGCGCCGATCGGTCCCGACCAGCCGAGGGTGATTGTCGGCGGCGCACCCGACCAGCCGACCGGAGCCTCGCGCGCGCGCATCAGACCTCGGATATCCACCCGTGCGGAAGCCAGGTCGAAGGCGGCGCTGCCCGACCATGTGGCCGCGGCATCCGGTCCTGGAGCGAGTTCGAGCGGCTCGAGCCTCAGGACCCCGCCCACCAGCGTCACGGGAGCCGTCACTTCCTCGACGGTCAGGCTTCCGGCAGCCAGTTCCTCCTCGACAAGCCCCTGGAGCCGACGTCCGCCGAGGGGATCCTCATCCTGCAAGGCGCGATCCAGGCCGCGCGCGATTGCCCCGGGATCGGCGGCGGGAAGCGCGAGCGAAGCCAACTCCATGCTGCCGCCGCCCGCGAGGCTCTGGATAATCTCCGAAACCGTTTCCCCAGACCCTCCGAAATCAAACATCCCCGTGAGACGCGCGGAAAACGGCGTCTCCGGCGCGATTTCGGAAAGCGCCAGATCCGCGAATGACAACTCGCCCACCACCGCCGCCCCACCCTCGTCCGTGCGCCGGATGGTCAGGTCCCCCGCGATCTGACCGTCGGCGTAACGACCGGAGAGGCCGGTCATCGACATGCCGTCAGGGGTAACCGCGATGGTTGCGGACGCGTCCGCGATCGACGCTTCGCCGGCAAGCCCCATTCGCGAGGCGGTGAGGGAGATTTCCGCTTCGCGGACCGGGCGTGTGATCGGGCCGAACGTCGACGAACTCCAGCGGGAGGGTTCCTCGCCGGCGTCGATGCCCAGCGCGAGGGTGTTGATGATCCAGGGAAGCGAGGCGTAGTCCACCGAAAGCTCACCTTGCGGCGGCGCTCCGGATCCAAGCCGGAACCTGCCCTGCACCCGATCCTCCGCCAATCGCCCCGTCAGGCTGATCACGGAGGCGCTTTCCTCGCGGCTGATCGAGAAGCGGAAATCGGCGGGCGTGGCTTCTGCGCTGCCGGCGGATTGCCCGAAGAGCGCCAGCGCAGGCCGGACATCGGCGCTCGACAGGCTGACCTCCCCGTCCCAAACCTCGCGCGTGACGGCGTCGATCGAGAGCGGGCGCGTCGCGCGCAAGCGCAGTCCCGCTATGTCACCCGAGCCTTCGAGCGCGAATCGATCCGCTCCCGAGCGCCGCATTTCGAGCGCGAGCGTCGAGGGGCGGCCGGTGATCATTGGATGATCGAGGTCGAGCCAGCGGCGCGTATCCTCGGTGGCGAGCGAGATCGAGAAGGCTTCGAGGCGTCCGCCGATCGATGTCGAGCTTGCGCGGAACGGGCCGCCCGCCACCTCGCCCTCCACGGACGTCCTCAGCGCCGCGGTGTCCAGCCCGCGCGCCGCCGGCACCCGTTCGATCGCGAGGGCGAGGTCGACGCTTCCCTGGCGCAGGAATTCGGGCGCTGCGTCAACGAGCCCATCGAACCGGAACCGCCCGAGGAGCTCCAGAAGAGGGGCGGCGCGGGCGGCGCTCAGGCGGCCTGAAATCAGTCCCCCTCCGTCTTCGGCGATGCGACCCGAAACGGCGACGGTCGCGCCCGCCAGGTCGGTGATGTCGAGCCGGTCCACGATGATCGTCGATCCTTCCGACGAAAGGCGCGCATCGATGCGCCCTGCCCCCTCGTCGCCCTCGAAACGGACGGCGCTGGCCTCGACCGCAAGCGCGAGATCGGTGTCGCTGGCGATCCCGGAGAGGAGGTCGAAACGCGGCAGGTTCGCGACGTCGATCCCGTCCGCCACGATCCGAGCGTCGACCAGTCCGCGCCCGCCCGCCTGCGCCTCGCGATACGTGATTTCCCCGCGCAGGACGGATTCGCCCGCGCTGACCGAGAGATCGCTGATGGCGAAAGCGTCGGGGCGCAGCGAGATCATCCCGGCGAGGTCGAGCGCCTGCCCGTCAAGTAACGACATCCACGGCCCGTCGGCGCCGACCCGGCTGAGGAAGCGCGCGAGCCGGTCGGACTCCCGCGTCTGCAGCCTGACCGCGCCGTCGATGGCCGAAAGATCGCCGGGATCGACGTCGCCTGAGAACTCGAGCCGGGAATCGCCGGGCAAGGTGATCTGCGCCCGCCTGACCTGCGCGATGCCTTCTTCAAGCGTGACGTCGAGCGCCACGTCCAGAAGCTCCTCGCGGGCATAGCCGATGCTGCCGAGCGTCAGGGAGAGATCGAGCGGGACATGCGCCGAATTCGGATCGCGGGCCGCAAGCTGCTCCCGCAGGAGGCGCCCCGTCGCTCCCGAGAGGATTGCGTCGGCCGCGAGACGGCGTCCGTCGAGCGTCAGGCTCAGGCGGGGATCGTCGAGGCGCAGGAAGCCTTCGCCCTCAAGACGGGAGCCGAGGGCCGGATCGTCAAACTCGATCCCGATGCCGCGAAGCGCGAAGCCCGCGGCTTCGCTTGCAAATTCCGTCTGCAGGATGAGCGCGGCGGCGTCCTCTCCCTCGCCGGCGGGCGGGGTCGCGGTGATGCGTGCGGAGCCTGTCAGTTCGGCGCGGTGACGCTCGCCGTCCGGGATCAAGCGAAGGAGCCCGTCGGTGTCATAGCGTATCGGCGTGTCGCCACCCCCGACGAGCTTGATCTGCATCTGGCCGTCAGGATCGATCCGGCCGGTCGCGAGACGAAACGGCTGGTCCCCCAGCATCCCCTCGACCCGCCAAGGACCCGCCGGACTTTGAGCGCTCACGGTGACCTGCGTCGGGGCCGCGAGCCGGCGCGCGCCCAGTTCCGGCGAAATGGCGGTCACCCCCAGTTCGCCGACGCGCAAATCTTCGAGTGACCACGCGCCCGCCGTGTCGGTCGCGGAGATCAGCTCATCCGGAAGCCGAAGCGTTTCGGCCTCCATGGGAATCCGAAGGTCCGCGCGCGCCATTGCGACCGAATGAAAGCGCACTTCGCCCCGAAGCAGGGACATGAGCTCGATCTCCGCGCTCACCTCCTGGGCCACGAGCGAAAGCGCGTCCCCGTCCGGGATTCCGAGCGTCAGGCCGTCGACCCTGAGGCGCGGAGACGGGAGGAGCCGCAGGTCGATCTCTCCCCGCGCCTCCACGGGAGCGCCGGCCGCCCGCGAAAGCGCAGCCTCCAGATCGCCGCGGCGGGTTTCCCAGTCGACGAAAGGCGGCGCGAGGAGCGCCGCCGTCAGGATCAGGATCACCAAAAATGCCAGCGCGGTGAGAATGTCACGCAACGGCCACCGACTCCTTCATGTTTCCGGCGTTTTCGGCAGACATCCATATGTCGTCCGATTGGCCGAACCATGACGAATGCAAAAGCCTGCGTCCAGCGCTCACCGCCCGCTTCAACTGACAAATCAACGAAATCTGCGCCCGCCGGAGGCTGCGCCTTACAGCTCGACGATCTTCCCGGGATTCATCAGGTTGTCGGGATCGATCGCCCGCTTGATCGTGCGCATGAGGTTCATCGCCTCCGGTCCATGCTCCGCGTCGAGGTACTTCATCTTCTTCTGCCCGACGCCGTGCTCGCCCGTACAGGTCCCCTCCATCGCGAGAGCCCGTTCGACAAGACGCTCGACGAACGCCTTCCCCTTCTCGATCGCTTGCGGATCGTCCATGTCGATGAGCGGCAGAACGTGGAAGTTTCCGTCGCCGACATGGCCGACGATCGGAGCGATGAGCCCCGCCTCCTCGATGTCGCGCTTCGTTTCCTCGACGCACTCAGCGAGACGGGAAATCGGAACGCAGACATCCGTCGAGATGCCCTTCCAGCCCGGACGCAGCGCCATGGCGGACCAATAGGCGTCATGGCGCGCCTGCCAGAGCTGCGTGCGCTCCTCGGCCTGGGTGGTCCACTGGAACGGGCCGCCGCCGAACTCCTCCGCGATCTCGCCGAAACGCTCCGCCTGCTCCTTCACGCCGGCATCCGAGCCGTGGAACTCCACGAAGAGCATCGGCTTTTCGGGAAGCGACAGCTTTGAATAGGCGTTGAACGCCCGCACCTGCATTTCGTCGATCAGTTCGATGCGCGCAACCGGAATTCCCGACTGGATCGTGATGATCACCGCTTCGCAGGCTGCGCCGATCGATGGGAACGGGCAGATCCCGCCGGAGATCGCCTCCGGGATCCCGTGCAGCTTCAGCGTGATCTCGGTGATGATCCCGAGCGTGCCCTCCGACCCGACCATAAGGCGGGTGAGGTCATAGCCCGCGCTCGACTTCTTCGCCCGGCGCGAGGTCCTCACGATCTCGCCATTCGGCATGACCACCGTCAGCGCGAGGACATTGTCCTTCATCGTACCGTAGCGAACGGCGTTCGTGCCCGACGCGCGGGTCCCGGTCATGCCGCCGATCGAGGCGTCCGCGCCGGGATCGATGGGAAAGAAAAGCCCCATGTCGCGCAGGTACTCGTTGAGAGCCTTGCGCGTGATGCCGGGCTGGACGACGCAGTCGAGATCCTCCGCATGCACGGCAACGACGGCGTTCATCAGGCTGGTATCGACGGAGACACCGCCGTACGGGGCATTGGTATGCCCCTCGAACGAGGTGCCCGTGCCGAAGGGAATCACCGGAACCTTGTCGCGAGCGCAGAGCTTGACGATCTCCGCCACCTCCTCCGTCGTCTGCGGATAGACGACGATGTCCGGCGGCTGGTTTTCCACCCAGGTCAACGTATTTGCGTGCTGCTCGCGCACCGCCTGGCTGGTCGAGACCCTATTGCCAAAACGCTGCTGAAGCTCCTGGAGAAGGCGGCCGATGGTTTCGGCATCGGGACGCGAGCGTTGTCCTGCTTGTGTCATTTTCAATGGTTTCCGGCTCATTCTTTTCGCTTCACGTTTGGTAACAGAATGCGACTTCGTGCAACATCCGAAAAGGCCAGTTTTCCTTTCAGTGCATAAAGCGGAATGTCGCAGATCGGGTTGGGATAGCCCCCGTCGCGGGTACGGCTTCGTCGATAGCCGCGGCGGCTTGCCAGAAAACCCTTGACTTCTGCTCCGCCGATTCAAACGCTATGCGCGTTTTCATGGATGTGGAGGTTGTCGGGTGCCGGATAAGAAGCCCGGGCCGATCTTCTTCTTCGCCCCGTTCGTCTCGTCGACGATGCGGGTCGAGAAGCAGTGGATTGACTATAACGGCCACCTCAATCTCGCCTTTTACCACATCCTGTTCGACCGGGCGCTGGACGAGGCCTTCGGCCTCGCAGGCCTCGGGCCGGATTACGTCGAGGAGCAAAACGCGTCTTATTTCGTCGCCGAGACCCATACCTTGTATCAGCGCGAACTGAAGCAGGACGATCCGGTCCGGACCACCGTCCAGCTTCTGGACGTCGACGAGAAGAGAATGCACATCTATCTCGAGGTGCGGCACGCCAACGAGGGCTGGATTGCCGCCACCTGCGAGATGATGTCCCTCCATGTGGACCTGACGACCCGCAAGGTTTCCCGCTTCCCAACCGAGATTCGGCGAAACCTCGACATCATGCTCGCCGCGCATTCGCGCCTTCCGCGACCCAGCGCCATCGGTCGCGTGATCGGGATCCCGGCGCGAGACCCGGCGGAAGAACCTGCCCGCGTCACCGGAACGCGGCACTAGCAGTCCCGCCTAGCGGAGACCGGAAGAATCGCAACCGGCAGCGCCAGGCGGGCAACCCATATTGATGTTCGGCCCGGTAATCGCGGGAAACTGCTGCTGGCGCTGCTGCTGCGCCCGCAGTGTGTTGATCTCGAACTGAAAGCGATCCTGCAGCTCCTGGCGCTCGCGCGCCGCCTTCAAGGCCTCGTTCGTCTCGTTGACAATTTGCTCCGAGGGAGACACGCGAGGCAATTCCCGCGCCTCCGCCACGCCGAACGGGCCGGCGGCCAGGAGCAGGCACGGAACGACTGTCGATAGGGCCAGGACGGCGATCAGGCGCATTGGATTATCCTCTGTCTCTCGAGAGAGATAGGGGCTCGGCCCGTCCGATTTAAGTCCTTCAGGGAGCCCCTGCGAGCTTTGCATTTTTACGCCGGCTACCGCATCTTTTCCGGCTCCGAAGCGTTGTTCATAAGACATTCATCCGTCGGGCGCACACTCGACGGGTAATGCGAGGAGATCCCTGTCATGCTTTGGGACGGCATCGCTAGACGCGGAACTGGACAGGTTCTTATGGACGAACTCCTGGAGGATACGCCCCCACAGGATTTGCACCCTCCCTCCCCGGCGCGGCCCACGCAGAACGGGCGACCGAAGATCGGGATCGCCCTTGGTGGCGGGGCCGCGCGAGGATGGTCGCATATCGGGATGCTGCGGGTCCTCGAAAGCGAGGGGATTGTCCCGGATGTCGTGGCAGGCACCTCGATCGGCGCCGTCGTCGGCGGCTGCTACGCCGCAGGAAAGCTCGGCGAGATCGAGGCCTTTGCCCGCTCCCTGACGAAGCGCCGCGTCATGGGCCTGCTCGACTTCCGCATCGGCTCCTCCGGCCTGATTGCCGGTGATCGCCTCAAGCGCCTGCTGGAGAAGGATCTTGGCGACCGCCGCCTCGAAACGCTCCCGATCCGGTTCTGCACCATCGCAACGGAGATCGGCACAGGCCACGAGATCTGGCTGACGCGCGGCGGGATGGTCGACGCCATCCGCGCCTCCTATGCCCTGCCGGGAATCATCGACCCGGTCCGCATCCGCAACCGCCTTCTGATGGACGGCGCCCTCGTCAACCCGATCCCCATCACGGCCGCGCGCGCCATGGGCGCGGACATCGTGCTGTGCGTCAACCTCAACGGGGACCTGAAGCTGCGCGGTACGACGATCCAGTCGTTCGACGGGGGGGATGACGACGAAGTCGTGGACGCCGTGATCGCGGAACCGCGGCGCTGGGGGCTGTTCGGCCCGGTGCGCGATGCCGCCGATCGGGTGCGGCGACGCGGAACCCGGGAAACCTTCGGCCCCGGCATCGCCAGCATCATGATCGACGCGTTCAACATCACGCAGGACCGGATTTCGCGCTCGCGCCTCGCGGGGGACCCGCCGGATCTGATGGTCTCGCCCAAAGTGGGCGCCATCGGCCTGTTCGAGTTCCATCGCGCCGCGGAAGCGATCGAACTGGGCGCGGAGGCCACCCGCCGCGCCCTGCCCGATATTCACGAACTCCTGGCTGAAGCAAAGGTCCAGTTCGCCGGCTGATCAGGCGGTCGCAATATACTCCTTCAGCGCCCGGTGTTCGGCCTCGATATCGGCGAGCCGCCGCTTGACCACGTCGCCGATCGAAATGATGCCAACGAGCGACCCCGCCTCGACCACAGGAACGTGCCGGAACTTTCCGACCGTCATGATGCGCGTCAGGTGATCCATCTCGGCATCCCGCGAACACGACACCACGTCGGCGGTCATGTAGCGAGACACCGCAACCGATAGAGCCCCTGCCCCTTCCCGCGCCAATGCCCGGATAATATCGCGCTCCGAGAGGATCCCGGCGACCGAGCGCCCGTCGCTGCTGACGACGACCGCGCCGATCTTCTTGTCGGAGAGCAGAGTGGCGGCTTCCGAAAGTGTCCGATCGGGCTCGATCGTGACGACGGCGGAACCCTTCTCCGTAAGTACGTGCTGTACCGTCATTATTCCCTCCGCAAAAAACGGGCTGCCATGTGGCGCGTCTGAAAGTTGAAGTGTGAGCCCGTTCGAACGGGCTTTCAAGCCGCACGCGGTCGCGGCACCGGATCGAGCAGAGGAAAAACAGCGAGCCCCGCGAGAAAGCCGCCGATATGTGCAATCCACGCTATCCCGCCATCGGTGAGCCCGAGCGGCGCGGCGCTGACGCCGATCAGGACGTTGAGGGCGAACCAGATGCCGAAAAAGACGAGGACCTGCCTGTTGCGCAGGAGCGAAGACAGGGTCTGCCGCGGCCGGAAACGCGCCGATGGGTCGATGAGGCCGCCGCCGCGCCCGGATGAGAAGGCGAACCATGCGGCGGCCCCCATCGCCCCGGAAACCACGCCCGAAGCCCCGATCATCGGGACGACATCCTGAAGATGGGTCACCCAGTGCGCCATCGAGCCGCCGACGGCAGTCGCTGCGCAGAAGATCAGAAACCGCGCCGTGCCGAGCCTGCGCGCAACGGGAGTTCCGAACGCGGCGAGCCAGAACACGTTTAGAAGCACATGCATCCAGGAACCATGAAGGAAGGCATATGTGACTGCCGACCAAGGGCTCGCCCCAGCTTCCGTCAGCGCGTAGCGCGCGACGGCCAGGCCGGCTCCGCCGCCCGCGACCGCATCCCTGAGGACCGATTCCAGCATCTCCGGCATCAGCCAGACCGACCATGCGGCCGGGACGAAACCGTATCGGAAGACCAGGTCGATATGACTGCGCGCGTCCATGGAGCCGACAAGGAAATGGATCCCGATGAGCAGCAGGCTGATCGACAGGATGATACCCGGCAGGTTGAACATGGGCTCGCGCGGCGGCGGAGGCCCGGCGGAGGGATGGGGTGCTGGCTGCATGCCTGCGCATCGTGCAAAGCCGCGCGCCCGGAAGCAAGCTGCGTCTCGCATTCGACGCGGCAAATCCGGAAAAAAAGAAGGAGGGCTCGCCTGAGCCCTCCTGACTGGTGGTCCCCGTTGTCCCCGAGGCGCGGATACCGGCCTGAACCCGCATCGCCACGTCCCACCTTCCCGTCGAAGTCTTTGCCGCCGAGGAGCTAGACCGGCGGCGCATTCCGTAACGTCAATGACGATAGCCGCTATCATTCAAAGAGCAACCTACAGGAACAATTAACCTTAACAGAAGGTTGACCGGATGTGGGCAATTCGCAGAGGCACGCCCTTCGCATAGGGTGGCGCAGGGACGGTAGCCTTGCCGCCGCGCGTAACAAATCGGCGTTGCGTCGCACCAAATGAGCACAGCGACGGTCGAATTCGGACGTTTGGAGAAGTTTGTGATGAAGCACGCGGCCACGCGAATGCTGTTTTCCTATTGGGATGCGTTGCGCGGCGAGCGCGCCGCGCCCGAGCGGGGAGAAATTGAACCGGGCGAGATCCGGCATGTCCTGGCAGACACCTTCATCCTTGAGTTAAGGGACGACCAGACCTGCGAGTTTCGCCTCGCGGGCACCCGCATCTGCGCCCTCTTCGGAAGGGAGCTGAAAGGCAGGGAGTTCACGGACATCTGGAAAGAGGCGGCTCGTGCGGAGGCGCGGCGGGATGTGGATGTCGTCACAGCAGAGACGGCCGGCGTCGTATCGGGGCTCCGCGGCGAGACCCCTGGCGGCGACCAACTGGACCTCGAGCTTCTGCTCCTGCCGCTGAGGCATCGCGGCAAGACTCATTCACGTGTGCTCGGAGCTCTCTCCCCGGCAATCCTGCCGCACTGGATCGGCTTCAATGCGCTGACGCACGTGGCGACGACATCGACCCGCGTGATCTGGCCGACCGGACAGATCCAGTCGCGCGGATTCGCGCTTGAGGACGACCCTTACGCTCGTCGCCGACGCTTCGTCGTCCATCAGGGCGGCCGGATGTGACGATTTTCGACACTCTTTTTGGTTGCAGCGAGCTGGCCTAAGACCGCGTTAACCCTGGCCCGCTACTATCCCCGCGTCGGCAACCTTCCGCAAATGGGATGACAATGGGTCTGGCTGAGCCGAAGCGCGGTGAAAGACTGGGTCTGCTGGGACAGCGCGTTGACCGTCGCCGACATGCGCGCGTCAAGATTTCGCTTCTTGGCCGGTACATGCTCAACAACCGACAGGAATTTCCCTGCCAGACCGTCGACTTCTCGCCCGGCGGCATCGGCTTGATTGCGCCGGTCAGGGGCGCGATTGGAGAGCGGGTCGTGTGCTACTTCGAGCATATCGGCCGCATCGAGGGCGAGGTCGTCCGGCACACCGATTCTGGTTTCGCGATCATAATCCAGGCGACGCCCCGCAAGCGGGACAAGCTCGCATCGCTACTCACATGGCTCGCCAACCGGCACGAACTCGGCCTCCCCGAGGACCGGCAGCACGAGCGCATCGTGCCTGTTCACAAGACAGTCAAGCTGCGGCTTGAAGAGGGCATCGAGCTGAAGGGGCGGCTGATCGACGTTTCAGTATCCGGAGCCGGAATCGAACTCGCGGTGCGTCCGGCCGTGGGGCAGTCGATCATTGTCGGAAGCACCCATGCGCGTGTCGTCCGCCACTTCAATGACGGGATTGCGGTCCAGTTCAACCTGCCGCTATCGGCGGATCGATTCGACGAAAACATCGTCCTTTGAAGCTTATTGCGTTGTGCATGTGCTCGGGATGGCGTCCGCCCGAGATTCGCAGAGACGCTTGTTACCAGAACCTTCCCGGATCGACTCATAATTGTGTGCTTTCCCGTCAGTATTGATTCTGCCTGTCGAAAGGTGATTCGCCGAAAGCCTGGATTGCATAAAATTTGAATCGTCACCTTTAGCGGCCCACAAACCCGCTTCGGCATGCTCTCCCGTGTGGAAGGGAGGCATGTCATGAAACACCTGGGTTCGCGGAGATTGCTGAACGGGATATTCGCTGGCGTTTTCGTCTGCGCTCCGTTTCTCCTCGGCGGCGAGGCGCAGGCCAGCCGCCTGCCGGAAGCGTCAGCCCCGACCTTCGATGCGGGATCGGCTCGGCCAATCCAGGGATGGGTGGAATTCTGCAGCCGTCATCCGGAAGATTGTCGCGTCAACAAGGCGGAACCAGAGTTCATCACGCTCGATGCCCTGACCTGGTCGACAATCCTCTCGATCAATCGCGAGGTGAACCGCAGCATCCAGCCGATTACGGACGTCGAACTGTACGGAATGGCCGATTATTGGGATTACCCCTCCCCCGGCTACGGGGACTGCGAGGACTATCAGCTTCTCAAGCGCAAGCTGCTCGCGGAAGCGGGGCTTCCAACCCGGGCAATGCGCATGACGGTCGTGATCGACGAGAAGAACGAAGGCCACGCCGTGCTGATGATTCGCACGGATCGCGGCGACTTCATCCTCGACAACAAGACCGACAAGGTCCTCGCATGGCACCAGACTGGCTATGTCTACGTAAAGCGCGAGAGCCAGTATGCATCGTCCTGGACGTCGCTCGGCCACATGACCTCGCCGATCGCCACGGCGAACCGCTAACCCTTGCAAGGCTTGCGATTCCGGTCACGTCCCCACCTCCCGTCCCCAGACCGGGCTCGCAGGGGGGCCAGTCCAGCGACTGGCCCCCACCCTTTTTTTTACTGTTGCATGAAACCAACGCGACGAAACGTCGTTAACCGAGGTTTACGTTCTGGCTTGTCGCCTCTCCGCCCCCATGGCAGATTTGTTAAAACAAACTTAACCATTCGGTGGGGGCAATGGCATCAAAAGCGCGCGACCGCTCGGTCACTGCAGGCGTTGGCAAGGTTGTTTCAGCCGCGAATCATACAAAGGCGATCGGCAAATTGCTGAGCTTACTCATCGTGACGGGCACATTGGCCGTCGGATCAACTGCCTCGGCCCAGACGTTCGCTTCCCTCCCCGAATCGGTTTCCCTCCTGTCATCCCATGGGGGCGCGCGCCCCGTTCCTGCATGGGACGATTTCTGCGCACGCTATCCGGGCGAATGCGCGGTCGATATCAGCGAGCCAGCTGTCATCAATCTGACCGCGGAAACCTGGCAGATGATCGTCAGCGTGAACCGTCAGGTCAACAACGAGATCAGGCCATTGACCGACCAGGAGCAGTGGGGCGTGGTCGATAGCTGGGATTTCCCGACGACAGGCTACGGCGACTGCGAAGACTACCAGTTGCTCAAGCGCACGCGCCTCATCTCCGCAGGCTTGCCCCGGCGCGCCTTGCGCATGACCGTGGTGCTCGACGAGCGGAACGAGGGCCATGCCGTCCTGAAGGTGGTCACCAACCGCGGCGAGTATGTGCTCGACAACAAGACGAATGCGGTGCTGCCCTGGGATCGGACCGGCTACGTCTATATCAAGCGCGAGGGGCACGACAGCACCGCCTGGGTTTCGCTCGGCGGAGCCGTCGCATCCCCGACGGCGGTTGCGACGGCGCAGCGCTAAGTGCGGCGCCGTCAGTCGACGCGCCGCATACCCTTCACGAACCGCTGCCAGTTCGCCACGTAACCGGCAGCGGACCTGCGGATTCCTTCGATTTGCTCCGGGGTGAGCGTGCGTACAGCCTTCGCCGGCGAGCCCACGATCAACGAGTTCTCGGGAAATTCCTTGCCCTCCGTCACAAGCGCATTGGCGCCGACGAGGCTGTTAGGGCCAATTCTCGCGTGATTGAGGATTGTTGCGCCCATTCCGACCAGCGAGTTCGACGCGATCGTACAGCCGTGCAGGATGGCGTGATGCCCGATCGTGCAGCCTTCCCCGATCGTCAGCGGCGCGCCCATGTCGGTATGGAGCAGGGTGTGCTCCTGGATATTCGATCCCTCTCCGATGTCGATGAGCTCGTTATCTCCGCGCAGGACGCATCCGAACCAGATCCCGACATTTCGCGCGAGGCGAACCCTGCCGATCACGTGAGCGTCAGGCGCGATCCAGTATTCATCGGGCGACGGGGTCTGCGGTTCGACTCCGTCGAGGGCGTAGAGAGGCATGTTTTTTCTCCTTGGTCTTCGCCTCCAAGGAGAACCGCAGCGGCCCCCTACGTCAAGCTCCTGTAAGGAGCGCGATTCCGTCAAGCACAACGCGACCGGAACACAGGCTCCAGAGTCCCGCGATGACGGTGGCCAGCATGACGAAGCCAACCGGGCGATCCTCGAAGCGGCGACCGCGAACGGTGTTGCGCAAGATGATGAAGGGGGCACTGAAGACGAGCATCGGGACGCTCGCGACAGCCAGGATTCCGCCGCTGTTCAGGAGCGAAAAACTGGCGCGGCGCTCCGTGATCAGTTCGAATGCGCTTGCAAGCATACCCGCTACGGCGAATCCGAGAACCAGTGCCTGCAGTGATGTAAGTGTGGAGGGATCGATCATCGTGACGCTCGCTGTTCTGACGTGACCGCAGCGCGGCATGATATTGGCTGCCCGTCCCGGACGGGGACGCCCACTCTGCCCGACCTTTAATGTTTCGTTAAGCACAACTGGGGGACAAGGTTAACTGCGCCGCATGCAGCGGTCCCAACCGGATGCCGAGATGACGCCATGAGCCGGCTCTATCCTCCCCCGCTCAGCCTGCCGACGCGATACAAGTCGATCGACCTCCACCTCCTTGCGGCGGCCCTGATCCTGTCGGCCGTGCTCGCCGGGGGCGCATATCTCGCCCGCACGCTCGTTACCCCGCTCTCGGACGCAAGCGTCGAAGAAACGGTCATCGTCGAGATCGGGGACAGGTCAATCGAGGTCCTGCGGCGATGGCTCGTCACGGTCCCGCCCGATGTGGATGGCGGTCGCGTCACTTTGAGCCTGCCTCTCGCCGAAATGGTTCACGGGGAGGAAGGCGACGAAGATGCGCGCGTCTTGCTCGTCCTGAACAAGAGCGACGGGTCGCTTGAGCCGTCGGATCGACCGAGGCTGATCTATGCGCGGTTTCTGTCGTCGAATGCGACCTCGTCCGTCGGCGGGCTCGTCCATCGCCCCTTCAGGGCTGGCTCCCCCTATCAGGGAGAGGCGCTTTACCTTACGCCGCCGGAGGGGAGGCAGTTCGCCGCGCGCTGCCCGATCGAGGAGACGCCGGGACTGCCCGTCATGTGTTTCACCGAACTTCGAATCGAGGGGCTCGATATTCAGCTTCAGATCGAGCGGCGGCACCTGGCACTCTGGGAGCCGGTCGTCGCATGGACCCGCCAGCTCGTCTCCACCGGGAACGGTCGGGACGCAGCCGGAGACGCCACTCGCTGAGATTCAGTCCTCGATGTCGGTATCGAGGATCGCCATCTGGAAATTATATGACCTGTCGCCATCCTCATCGTCGACGAAGAGCACGCCCAGGAACTCCTCTCCGACATAGACTTCTGCCGAATCGGTCTTCTTGGGGCGGCCGACGACGCGGATCGAATGGTTGGCGAAGGTCTGCCGCAGATAGCGTTCCACCTTGGCCATTTCGGTTTTCTCCACCGGGTACTCCGTTGTTCTCGTGATCTGTCAGATGCGACGGCTTGCCATGTCCCCGCCGCGAGGGCAACCCGTCGCGTTCAGCGACCCAGCTTCTCCGCGAGGATCTGGTCCATGGACCGCGCCGGCTCGGCGCAGCCCGCCGTCCCGACGACCCGCGCGGGGACGCCGGCAACCGTCGTGTTGTGGGGCACGCTCTGGAGCACGACGGAGCCCGCCGCGACACGGGCGCAATGCCCGACCTCGATGTTGCCGAGGATCTTCGCTCCCGCGCCTATCAGCACCCCGCGGCGGATCTTGGGATGCCGGTCGCCCCGCTCCTTCCCGGTGCCGCCGAGGGTCACGTCCTGCAGGATCGAAACATCGTCCTCGATCACAGCCGTCGCGCCGACGACGAGGCCCGTCGCGTGATCGAGAAACACGCCCTTGCCCATCCGCGCCGCCGGGTTGATATCCGTCTGGAAGACCTCGGATGAAAGGCTCTGCAGGTAAAGCGCCAGGTCCTGACGCCCCTTGCTCCAGAGCCAGTGCGCGAGACGATGGGTCTGTATGGCGTGGAAGCCCTTGAAGTAGAGAATCGGCTCGATCAGGCGCGTGCAGGCCGGATCGCGGTCCGCGACAGCGATAATGTCGGCGCGGAAGGCGGTTCCGATATCGGGATCGTCGGCGATGGCGTCGTGATAGGTCTGCGCGATCAGGTCCGCCGACAGGGCCGGATGCGCAAGCCGCGAGGCCACCCGATGGATGATCGCGGCCTCGAGAGAAGGCTGGTTGAGGATGCTCGTCAGGACGAAATTCGTCAGCGAGGGCTCCTTGGCGGTGACGCCCTCCGCCTCTCGTCGAGCCTGATCCCAGATCGGATCGAGAATCTCGATGACCTGTTCCTTCCCGCTCGTCCTTGCGCGCATCTGGCCCATGGTCCCGAACCTTTCGTCTCCGCCGCTGCGCGACAGGCTAGCACAATCTCCGATGCGAGGAACCGCTCGCTCGTCGATCTCGATTTCTCGCACGATAGCGCCGATCGATGAAGCCTATATGGCGCTTCCCCGCCCGCTCAGAAAGCCCTCGACGGCATCCGAGAAGACATCGTTGCGATCCCCGGCAACCATATGCCTGGCATCCGCCACATCGATAAACTCCGCATGCGGAGCAAGTTCCAGGAACCGCGCGGCCGCCTCCGGCGTGACGAGTTCGCTCGAACCGCCGCGCACCAGCAGGATGGGGATATCGAGCGCTCGCGCGCACGCCTCGAGCCGGCGCTCGACTTCTTCCCAGTCCGCGTTGACGGAAGCCGGGCCTTCGATGAAACGCGGATCCCAGTGCCAGCGCCAACGCCCGTCCCTTCCCTGACGCAGGTTCTTGCGCAGCCCGGACAGCGATTTCGGCCTCGGCCTGTGGGGAAGGTAAAGGGCGACCGCGTCCGCCGCCTCCTCGATGGAGCCAAAGCCATCCTGCGCATGCGCGCGCATGAATCCCTGGATCTTCTCGACCCCTCTTGGATCCATCTGCGGCACGATGTCGACCAGCACCAGGGCGGAGAAGCAGCCCTGTCCGCCGCTCATACCCTCCAGCGCGAGGATTGAGGCGATTCCCCCGAGCGACGCGCCGATCGCAACCGGCGCCCGCCCTGTTTCCTCCATGATCGCCCCGGCGACGGCGCGGGCATCCGCTCCATAATCCGGGAAGGTGTAGGCTCCGTCGGAAACCCACTCGCTGTCGCCATGCCCCCGTTGGTCCAGGGCGACGGCGCGCCAGCCCGAGCGGGCGAGACGCCGTGCTGTCTCCTCCCAGGCGTGGCGCGTCTGCCCGCCCCCGTGAAGCAGCAGCGCGACGCGCTCTCCCTCGCCGTAGACGGTTGCGATTAGCCGGTTTCCCGCCGCGCCACGATATTCCCGAATCAAGGCCGCGCCTCCAGGAAGGCCAGCACGCCCTCCTTGTGCACCCTGTCGCCCACAGCGAGGTTGTGATCGCGCCCGGGTATGTCGAGGGCTCTCGCGTTCGGCATCAGGGCCGCAAGTTCATGGGGGGATCCGGCGATATCGTCGATCGTGCCCACGCTCACCAGCGTCGGCACGGTAATCCGCGCGACGTCATCGCGCGAAAGCACCTGGCGGGAGCCGCGAATGCAGGCCGCGAGCGCCTTCAGATCGCTCCTTGTCTGCTCCGCGAAAGCGCGGAACATCCGCTGCTTCTTGTCCGTCAGGTCGTCAAGGGACGGCGCCTCCATCGCATCGGCGATTGCCGGGGGAAGGCCCACCCCCTCGACAAGATGGATGCCGAGCCCGCCGAGAAGGAGCGAGCGCACGCGCTCGGGATGCGCAAGCGCGAGATGCGCAGCGATACGCGCGCCCATCGAATAGCCCATCACATCCGCGCGATCGATGCCGAGATGGTCGAGCAGGTTTCGCGCATCCTCGGCCATCTTGTAGCTGTCATAGGCGGCGGGATCGTAAAGCTTGCCGCTTTGTCCGTGGCCGCGATTGTCGAGCGCGAGGACGCGTCGTCCGGCGCGGTTGAGCGTCTTCACCCACAAGGTGTTGACCCAGTTCACGGCATGGTTCGAGGCGAACCCGTGGATCAGCAGGATCGGTTCTCCCTCCCCCTGCTCGGGAGGCGAATCAATAAAGGCGATTTCAACGCCGCCGGAAGAAAAACTCTGCATGTGTCCCGTCTGGCTGAGAAGAGGCGGTGCAAACTAATCGGCGAAGGGGCCGGACGCAACGGATGGAACCAAGCTGGGCGCTCCGGCTTGGAATAACAGGTCTATTTCAGCATCGACGGAGCGTCACGATGATTTCTCGCCGAAGCCTTCTCTCGGGGCTGGCCGCCTCCTTCGCCCTCGGATCCGGCGCCGCCCGTGCGCTGACGGTCGATGACCGGGGATATGCATTCTCGGCTGATGTCGCTGATCCGCGCGGGTGGTATTCGGGATATATTCCCGACAAGCCGTACAACATCCCGTTCGTCGAGCTTGACCGCCTGCCCCCGCATGTGCGCCGTCAGGTGGTGAGCTACAGGGGCAAGGAGCGGCCCGGGACGATCATCGTCGATACGTCGAACAAGCACCTCTACCTGATCCAGTCGGGCGGAAAGGCCATCCGCTACGGGATCGGCGTGGGAAGGGACGGCTTCTCCTGGTCCGGAAAGGCGCGCGTCGGACGCAAGGCCGCGTGGCCCGGCTGGACGCCGCCCGCAGCCATGCGCCGCAGGCAGCCGGAACTGCCGGCGCATATGAAGGGCGGCCTCGACAACCCGCTTGGAGCCCGTGCCCTGTATCTCTACCAGGGTTCTCGCGACACGCTCTATCGCATCCACGGCACGAACGAGCCATGGTCGATCGGGCATGCCGTCTCCTCCGGCTGCATCCGCATGCTCAACCAGGACGCCCTCGACCTCTACGAACGCGTCAAGGTGGGTGCGACCATCAAGGTGCGCGAGCACGGCGCGCCACGCGGGCTGATCATGAGCGAAGCAGAGGACATGGGATCGCTTTTCAGCCGACTGTTCTGACGGTCGCGGGCACTGCGCGAAAGATATCCTGAACACGACGCGCAACATCGATGAGCCCGTAATCCAGCAAGGCCGCCCCGACGAACTGCATGCCGACGGGGCGGCCAGGCGCCGGATAGGGGATCGAGATCGCGGGCAGGCCGCCCGCACTCGCGAGCGCCGTGAAGTCGGCCTGATCGGGCGGTGGCTTCGCTCCGGCCGGAAAGGCCGTCTGGGGCGTCGTCGGAAGAAACAGCGCGTCTACGCCGCGCAGGGCTCTCCGCGCGGCAATACCCGCTTCCGCGCAGTAGCGGCGTGCATTCGCGTAGCGCGGCGCGGGAAGGTCCCTGCCATAAGAGAGCAGTCTGCGGAACAGCGGCGATATCTCGCTTCGCTCGTCGGCCAGGAGATCTGCGAAGGCGACGGCGCCTTCAACCTCGGCCACGATAAATGCCGAGCGCCGAAGCCTTTCCGGATCCCATCCGGCAAGGTTCACCTCCCGAATCTCGATCCCCGCCGCCGCCAGCGCGTCCCGGGCAGCGGAAAAGGCCGCCGCCACCTCGGGCTCGAGCGCGACGCCGGAGATCTGCTCGGGCACGCCGAGCACGAGAGGGCGATCCGTCGCAGCGGGCGCGGCAGCCGGGAGAAGGACGGAATCCGGATCGTTTTCATCGTGAACCGCGAGGCAGCCGAAGGCGACGGCGAGGCGATCGATGTCCCTGGCAAGTATTCCCGGATGGTCGAGCGTCCAGCTCAGGGTCGCAACACCCTGGCGGGACAGGATGCCCCGCGTCGGCTTGAACCCGATGACGCCGCAATAGCTTGCCGGAATGCGCACGGAGCCGAGCGTATCCGATCCGAGCGCCAGCGGCGCCATTCCAGCCGCGACCGCCGCAGCGGAACCTCCGCTCGAGCCGCCGGGCGTATGCCCCGGCGCAGCCGGGTTATCGCAGCGCCCGAAGCTCGGATTATCGGTAAGCGCCCCCAGCGCGCCCTCGTCCATGGCCGTCTTGCCGAGAACAATTCCGCCGGATTCCCGCCAGAGCGTGACGAGGCGCGCGTCCTTCGTCGCGATGCGTGAACGGTAGGCCCCGATCCCCACGGCGCAGGGCATTCCCGCCACATCGACATTGTCCTTCACCGCAAGGGGGATGCCCGCGCACGGACCGACGGGCGCACCCTCCGCGATCCGGACGTCGCAGGCCTCGGCGGCTGCCCTAGCGTCATCTCCTCCGACATAGACAAAAGCGCCGATGCGCGGGTTGTCACGCGCAATCGCCTCGAGCCAGAACTCGACGCGCTGCCTGACCGTTATCATGGAAGGCTCCGGCACGCTTCTGCTCCGATAGGTTTGCCACACGGCACTCTACACCTGATCGTGGTCCCGCGCACGAAACGCCGCCTTTCACACTGGCCGCTCCCGCGAAATGCCGTCGATCAGGAGATCCACCAGCCGCTCGAAGCTCGTCTCGACCGATCTTGGGAGCCCGAACCCGCCCTCCAGTTCGAGGACCGTGAAACCATGCAGGGCCGCACGCATGGCGCGGACCAGATGAATCGTATCACGCTCGGCGACGCCCGTGGCGGCAATGGCCGAGAGAACGACCCTGACGATTTCGTACTGGGCGAGCGCGAGCGCCGTCCCTTCCTCGGGGGAAGAACCGCGCTGGATTGCCGCGTAGAGCCCCGGATGGTTCTTCGCGAAGCGCCGGTAGGCGTAGCAAATCGCCCGCAGCCTGGCCTCCCCCTTCCCCTCCGAAGCGGCGGCGGCCAGCACCGCATGCATGGCTGACGCACCCCGCAGGGCAAGCGCCTCCCGAATTCCCTCCAGACCGTCGAAATGCGCGTAGAGCGAGGGCGACTTGATCTGCAGCGCGGATGCGAGACTGGCGAGGGTCAAGGCAGGCCAGCCATGGCGGTCGATGATGATTTCCGCCGCAGCAAGGATTGCCTCGCGGTCGAGCCCCTTGCCGCGCGCCATCAGGCGGCGCTCCTTGCGGTGCGCATGGAGGCAGCCTCCGCCCGGGCCTTGAGCGCGCGATTCATCGCCTCGAAACCGGCCCTGGTCGGCGCCTCGATCAAGCGCCACAGGACGGGAACGAGGGCGCCGCTGAACGTCTCGAAATGATGAAGCCGCACCCCCGTCCGCGTCGATTCGAGGCGAAAGACATGTTCGCCGTCGAACAGCCCTGGAACAAGGAGACTGCCCCTCCATCGCAACTCCCGTTCCGGCGTGACGGCGAGCAGGCGCGGCCTGATCCGCATCGCCCGCCCGCCAGGCGGCGCGAGCGTCACGGAGATCCTGCGCCCTGCATCAAGCGCACCGGAAGCTTTGATGACGAAGGGATTCCACTCCGGATATCGGTCAAGGTCCGCGATCATCCCCCAGACGATCGATGCCGCCGCCTCGATATCGACCGACGTGCTTATCTGCTTCACTTCCGCCTCCTGTCTAATTTAATTAGACAATACCTAATCGGATTAGACAGTCAAGGAGAATCCTCCCGCACCGGCTTCCGTCACCGCGATATTGGCGTCGCGACGGCGGGACCGTAAGCTGGCTTCCGTCGCGGGGTGCGCGGCAACGGCGGGCGGGATCATGATTCATGCAAGTTGATATTCTGAGCCTCGGCGAGCCGATGGTGGAGCTCAACCAGATCCGGGGCGGCGGCGACTATGCGCAGGGATTTGGCGGAGACACGTCCAATGCCGCAATCGCCGCCGCGCGGCAGGGCGCGCGCGCGGGATACCTGACCGCAATCGGCAAGGACGCCTTCGGAGAGGCGCTGCTCGCTCTCTGGGCCTCGGAAGGGGTGGAGACGGATCTCGTGACGATCGACGAAGGCGCCGGAACAGGCATCTATTTCGTCACCCACTCCGCAAGCGGCCACGCCTTCACCTACCGCCGGGCCGGGTCGGCCGCGAGCCGCATCACGCTGACAGAGGCGGCGCGCGCGGGGATCCGGGGCGCGCGGGTCCTCCACCTGTCGGCGATCAGCCAGGCCATATCGCCCATTGCCTGCGACACGGCATTCGAGGCCATCGGGATTGCCCGGGAGAGCGGGACGCTCGTCTCCTACGATACGAATCTACGTCTCGCGCTTTGGCCCCTGCCCCGCGCGCGGGCCATCATCAAGGAGACGCTGTCGATGTGCGACATCGCCCTCCCCGGCCATGACGACGCCATGCAGATCACCGGCCTGGCGGATCCGGACGAGATCGCCGATCGCCTTCTCGCATACGGGTGCGGGATCGTGGCGCTCACGCTCGGCCAGGACGGCGCGCTCGTCGCCACCGAACGCGAGCGTCGGCGCTTCCCCGCCCTGCCGGTCGCGGCGCTTGATGCGACGGGTGCGGGAGACACCTTCGACGGCGCCTTCCTCGCCGAGTATCTGCGCCTCGGCGACCCTTTCGCGGCGGGACGCTACGCCGTCGCTGCAGCCTCCCTCTCGACGCGGGGATACGGAGCCGTTGCCCCGATTCCGCGTCGGGCCGAGGTCGAGAGGGCCCTCGCGGGCTGAGCGCTCAGGCGCTCGTCAGCCGGCGGTATTCGGCGACGAGTTCCCGCGCCCGCGCCCCGACCTCCGCCGCGCTTCGCCCCGGCACATACAGGTTCGTGCCAAAGCCGAACCCGTCCGCACCCGTCTTGTGGAAGCTTTCCATGCTCCCCCGGTCGATCCCGCCGACCGGAATCAGCTTCGTCCCCGCCGGGAGCACGGCGCGGATGTCCTTGAGATAATCGGGCCCCATGCGCGAAGCCGGAAAAACCTTCAGCGCCCGGGCTCCGTAGCGAACGGCTGTCAACGCCTCGCTCGGCGTGAGGCAGCCCACCATGGTGAAGAGCCCCTCCCGCGCGCTCGCCTCGATCACGGGGATCTCCGTATTCGGCGTCACGACGAGCCGCGCGCCGATCGCGGCGAGCCTCCCGACCTGCTCGGGCCAGAGCACCGTTCCCGCGCCGGTCAGGACCTCCGGCGGGCAACGCGCGACGAGGCGCGCGATGCTCTCATAGGGGCGCGGCGAGTTGAGCGGCACCTCGAGGAAGCGGAAACCCGCTTCCACGAGGGCATCCGCGACGCCGTCGATCTCCTCGGGTCCGATGCCCCGGAGCACCGCCACGAGCGGCATGTCGTGCATGGCGAGGTCGAACTTGTCCATCACGCCTCCTCCGTCCGCGCAGCGGCCTCAGTGGTTGTCGCGGGGGACGCCGAAGGTTTGCGCGATCCGCTGGTACTTCACCGCCGGCTTGAGCACCATGCCCTCCGAAAGCTGATCGACCATCGAACGCTGGATCTCCTGCCACGGCGTCTGGCTTGCCGGGAAAGGATAGCCGCCGCGCGCCTGGAGATCGGCTCGCCGGCGCTCGAGTTCCTCCGCAGGCAGGAGAATATCCGCCGTGCGCTTGCGCAGGTCGATGCGGACGCGGTCGCCCGTCTGGAGGAGGGCGAGCCCGCCGCCCGCCGCCGCCTCCGGGGAGGCGTTTAGGATCGAGGGCGTGCCCGATGTCCCCGACTGCCGCCCGTCGCCGATGCAGGGAAGCGAGAGGACGCCCCGCTTGATCAACGCTCCCGGCGGCTGCATGTTCACCACCTCCGCCGCGCCGGGATAGCCGAGCGGGCCCGTGCCACGCATGATGAGGATCGTGCGATCGTCGATCCCCAGGCTCTCGTCGTCGATGCGATGATGGTAGTCCTCCGGGCCGTCGAAGACGACCACCTTGCCCTCGAATGCATCCGGATCGTCCGGGTTCATGAGATAGCGCTCGGCGAATTCCTGCGAGATCACGCTCGTCTTCATGATGGCCGAATCGAACAGGGTCCCCTTGAGATTGAGGAAGCCCGAGCGCTCGCGCATTGGCTTGTCGTAGGACTTGATGACTTCGCGGTCCCACGAGAATTTCCCGCGATAATTGTCGCCGGCCGTATGGCCGTTGGCCGTGAGCACGTCCTCGTGCAGCTTGCCCGCCTGGATCAGCTCCGCCATGACGGCCGGGAGCCCTCCGGCGCGGAAATACTCCTCCCCGAGATACTCGCCGGCAGGCTGGAGGTTGACGAGGAGCGGAATGTCGAACCCGACCTTCTCCCAGTCATCGCAGGTCAACTCGACGCCGACATGCCGCGCGATGGCGTTGAGGTGGATCGGGGCGTTCGTCGAGCCGCCAATAGCCGAACAGGCGACGATCGCGTTCTCGAAGGCCTTGCGGGTCAGGATGTCGGAGGGCTTTAGGTCCTCCCAGACCATCTCGACGATGCGCTTTCCCGTCTCGTATGACATCTGCCCGCGCTCGCGGTACGGCGCCGGGATCGCCGCCTGCCCCGGAAGGCTCATGCCGAGCGCCTCCGCGAGCGAGTTCATCGTGGAGGCGGTTCCCATCGTATTGCAATGGCCGTTCGAGGGCGCCGAGGTGCGCACGATGTCGATGAACTGCTGGTAGTCGATGTCGCCGGCGGCATGGCGTTCGCGCGCCTTCCAGACGACGGTGCCGGAGCCGGTACGCTCGCCGTTCATCCAGCCGTTCAGCATCGGCCCGACATTGAGCGCGATCGCGGGAATGTTCACCGTCGCGGCCGCCATAAGCAGCGCCGGGGTGGTCTTGTCGCAGCCGGTGAGGAGGACGACGCCGTCGAGCGGATATCCGTAGAGAACCTCGACCAGGGAGAGATAGGCGAGATTACGGTCGAGCGAGGCGGTAGGCCGCTTGCCCGTTTCCTGGATCGGATGGCAGGGGAACTCGAAGGCAACCCCGCCCGCCGCGACGATCCCGTCGCGCACCCGCTTGGCGAGTTCCATGTGGTGCCGGTTGCAGGGGGAGAGGTCGGATCCGGTCTGGGCGATGCCGATGATCGGCTTGCCGCCCTGGATCTCCTCCCCGGTCAGGCCGTAATTGAGATAGCGCTCGATATAGAGCGCGGTCATCCCCGGATTGTCGGGATTGTCGAACCACAGGCGTGACCGAAGCTGCTGGGGCGTGACGCGCCGCTCGAGTGTAGACATGGTTTCCTCCGGATCGTGCAATGTTCTTGTCGGTGATTAGACATGGCCGGGGTGGCCTATAGCAAACCCCGCGCGGCCAAATTCCGCATGAGCGCGCCTGCCCCGAAGGTCCATGGCTCGCACTGGTCCGTCGGGCGCACGCGGTTCACGAGCCTGCCGAGGCGCGCGGTCGAGATCGTGACGATGTCCCCCGCCTTGTGCGTGAAGCCCTTGCCCGGCGCATCCCGATCCTCGACGGGGGCGAACATGGTTCCAAGGAAGAGCACCGCGCCGTCAGGATATTGGTGGTGCGGATTGATCATCTGCGCGACGATATCCGCCGGATCGCGGCTGATCTCGCTGATGCTGGAGAGGCCTTCGAGGCGGAAACCGTCCTCCCCCTCGACCGTGAGCGACACATCCGCCTTGCGGATATCGTCAAGCCCGAAGTCGCGGTCAAAGAAGCGCAGGACCGGCCCGAGCGCACAGGAGGCGTTGTTGTCCTTCGCCTTGCCGAGCAGAAGAGCCGACCGGCCCTCGACGTCGCGCAGGTTCACGTCGTTGCCGAGCGTGGCCCCGACGATCCGGCCGGTGGAGGCGACCACGAGGACGATCTCCGGCTCGGGATTGTTCCAGACCGATTTCGGATGCACGCCGACATCCATTCCGGGCCCCACCGCCGCCATGGGCGGCGCCTTGGTGAATATTTCCGCGTCGGGGCCGATGCCGACCTCGAGATACTGGCTCCAGGCGTTCTGCGCCACCAGCGTCTCCTTGAGCGCCGCCGCTTCCGGAGAGCCGGGCGTCAGGCGACGCAGATCGCCGCCGACGAGGCGCTCGACATCCATGCGGATTGCCGCCGCGGCGGCGAGATCGCCGCGCGCCCGCTCCTCGATCACGCGTTCAAGCATCGAGGCGACGAAGGTCACGCCCGCCGCCTTCACCGCCTGCAGGTCCACCGGCGCGAGCATCCACGGCTTCGAGCCGTCGCGGATGACCGGCGGCGTGTTGGCCAGGATCGCGGCCGCGGAGCCGATCCGCTCGCCTTGCGCCTGCCGCAGCGCGGCGGCGGGATCGTCCGCCTCGCACAGATCCCGCATCGTCGGAAATTCGCGCGATATATCGACCGCTTCACCGTCGCGGATCGCGATGACGCTGGGCCCGCCCGCATCCGGCCGCCAGACACGTCCGGCGAGCGCAGCCCCCGCTTCATCCGGCAAGGCCGATTGCAATGCTTCGCGCACGGTCATGAACGCCCTCCCCACAGGTTATTCAACCAGAGGATTATCTTTCTCCTGCGTTAAATCATACTCCGCAACTCTCCCATATCCATTGCCGAGAACGCGAGTTCGGGATGGGTTCAGAGCCCGAGCATCAGCCTGATGTTCTGGACCGCCGCGCCCGAGGCCCCCTTCCCGAGATTGTCGAGCCTGGCTACCAGGATCGCCTGCCGGCGGGCGTCGTTGCCGAAGACGCGCAGTTCGAGCAGGTCGCCGCCATTGAGCGCCTCCGGCTCGATCCGCTCCACGCCGTGCGTCGGCACGACCCGCACGAGCCCTCCCTCGGCGTAATATCCCGCGAGCGCACGCTCCAGCGCCGCCGCGTCCGGATTGCCCGGCAGGAGATCGAGATGCAGCGGGATCGAAACCAGCATTCCCTGCCGGAAATTCCCGACGGACGGGACGAAGATCGGGCGGCGCGCGAGGCCGGAATAAGCCTGCAGCTCGGGCATGTGCTTGTGTTCAAGCTTGAGCCCGTAGATTTCGAAGGCTGGCGCCGCGCCGCTTTCGAACTGCTCGATCATCTGCCGGCCGCCCCCGCTATAGCCCGAGACGGCGTTGATCGTGACTGGATAATCGGCGGGAATGTGCCCAGCCTCGACGAGGGGACGAAGCAGAGCGATCGCTCCCGTCGGATAGCAGCCGGGATTCGCCACGCGCTTCGCCTTTGCAATCGCCTGCGCCTGTCCCGGCGCCAGTTCGGGGAAGCCATAGACCCATTGCGGATCGACGCGGTAGGCGGAGGATGCATCAAGGATGCGCGGCCCCCGCTCGCCCAGCGAATCCACGAGCGCCACCGATTCCTTCGCCGCAGCGTCGGGCAGGCAGAGGACGACGAGATCCACCTCGCTCATGATCTCGCGGCGCGCCTGCGGATCCTTGCGGCGCTCGGAAGCGATGCTTTTGACCGAGATACCGGAGACAGCCTCAAGCTTTTCGCGAATCTCCAGGCCCGTGGTGCCTGCTTCGCCGTCGATAAAGATCGTCGATGTCATGTTCTCATTCCCTGGGGCAACTACCCGCGACCGGGCAACAAAAAAGCCGCGTGATGAGCGCGGCTTGCAGAAACACGTGAATGACCACGCGTCATCGCAGCCGCGGCAAGGCGGTCGGGCGACGTCGTGCGGGGGCGTGTTTCATGCACATCGGGGCGATATGCGCCCGATGCGACGAAAAGTCAATTCACCGCGGCTTTCCGAGCCTTGCCCAGGCTTGCCTCCGGCCCCGCGCGCAGCGCCCGCAGGGCGTTGAGGATGACGGCGACGTCGATGCCCTCCTGCAGCAGCGCCCCCTGAACTGGCGTGAGATAACCGAGCGCCGCGGCAATCATGCCGAGAAACGAAAGCCCGATCCCGACGAAGACGCTCTGGAGTGCGATCATCCGGGCGCGCTTGGCGATCCGCATGGCAGGGAGGATGCGCGCAAGACTGTCGACGAGAATGACGACATCGGCGGCTTCCGCGGAGGCCGCCGCACCCGTCGCGCCCATGGACACGCCAAGATCGGCGCTCGCGAGCGCCGGCGCATCGTTCACGCCGTCGCCGATCATCATGACCGGGCCCCTGCCCCGCTCCTTGCGTACGATCTCGATCTTTTCGTCGGGCGAGAGGTCACCGTGGACCGCGTCGAGCCGCAGTCCCTCCCCGATCCGGTCAGCGACATCCTGACGATCGCCCGAAGCGAGGACAATCCGCGCGACGCCCTCCCGGCGCAGGCTGTCGAGGAGATCGCTGGTCCCGGCGCGCAACTCGTCCGCAAGCACGAAGGTCGCCGCGATGACCCCGTCTATCGCGACGGCGATCGTGGCTGCGCCGGAAGCGATCCCCTCGGGCGGCAGCGGAGCGGGCGAGCCGATCGTCCGCTCCACGAACTCGTGTCCGCCGACGATCACGCGCCGCCCCTCCACCGTTCCCTCAAGCCCGCGTCCGACGAATTCGGAGACGTCTTCGGGCATCGCGAGTTCCAGACCCCGCGCGCGCGCCTCCGACACGAGCGCTTGCGCGACAATGTGCTTCGAAGCCTGATCGAGGGACGCGCCGAGACGAAGCGCCTCCTCCGGATCGAGGCCTTCGGCGGAGGCGCTCGCGATCAGCTGTGCCCGCCCGTGCGTCAGCGTCCCGGTCTTGTCGATCACGAGGGACCTGATCCGTGCAAGAACTTCGAGCGCCTTCCCGCCTTTCACCAGCACGCCGATATGGGCAGTGCGCGACATGCCCGAGACGATCGCGACCGGCACCGCTAGAATCAGCGGGCAAGGCGTCGCGACGACGAGGACGGCAAGCGCGCGCACGGCCTCGCCGCTCAGCAGCCAGGCCCCGCCCGCCATCACCACCGTGATCGCGAGAAACACCATGGCGTAGCGGTCCGCGAGACGCGCCATCGGAGCCTTCGACTTTCGCGCCTCCTCCACGAGCCGGACGATTCCGGCGAAGGTGCTCTCGGAAGCAGGGCGCGAGGCGACGATCTCGAAGACCTCGCCGACATTGGTCCCGCCGCTCAGGACGGGATCGCCGATTGCAGGTCTGACGGGAACCGATTCCCCGGTCAGGGCGGCTTGATCGATCAGCGCGTTTCCAACGGCGACGTCGCCATCCACGGGGATCGTGTCGCCCTTGCGGATGAGAATGCGGTCTCCGGGTACGATATCCTCGAGGGCGACCTCCTCAGCGCCGCCGTTGCGCAGGCGAAGGGCGGTACGCGGCACGCGCGAAAGCAGCGCCGTCATCTCGCGGCCGGCGCGCCGCTCGGCGTAGTTCTCGAGAAACTGGCCGCCGGCATACATCAGCGCGACGACGATCGCCGCGAGGTTCTCGCCGAGCAGCAGCGCGCCGGCCATCGCCAGCGCGGCGACGATATCGAGCCCCACATCGCCGCGACGGAGGCTGACGATGATCTCGCCGATGAGGGCGGCGAGTACGGGAACCGTTCCCGCGATCCAGATCAGTTCGGCGATGTCGTAGGCACCGGCGAACCGGGCAGCGAAGCCGCTCGCGAGAGAGACGGCGGCAATTCCAAGGACCGCATGACGAAACCAGGGCGCGATCCCGGCTCCGATGCTCAGTACTCCGTCTCGAATCCGAGCAAACTGCAACTTGCCCCGCCCCGCTGGTTATCGACCGGGATGCCTACCGCAGCGGCGCAGTGGCGGCGTTGCGCTGGGTCAATCGCCTCGAGCCGCACTTGCGCAACGTCTCAATAAAGCCCGCCGGTTCCGGCTCCGAGGGCCTGTTCCGCCTGAGGCGCGACGCCGTCGGCGCCACCGCCATAGCCGATGATCGCGTAGTCGTCGGGCGGCGCCGTGCCCGGCTTGAAGGCTTCGAGGATTGTCCCGCCGCCCTCGCCAGAGCCGGCGCGCAGCCCGGTCGACGAACTGACGCGGATGAGCTTCAGTCCCGGCGGCACGCGGAACGGGGTCGGCGGCTTGTCCTCGAGCGCCATCTCCATGAAATCGCGGAAGATCGGGGCGGCATACTGGCCGGCGGTAACCCGCGCGCCGAGCGTCCGCGGCTGGTCGAAGCCGAGATAGACGCCAACCGCGAGATCGGGCGAGAAGCCGACGAACCAGACATCCTTCGCGTCGTTGGTGGTGCCCGTCTTGCCCGCCAGCGGCTTTCCGACGGCCTTGATCGTCGTGGCGGTACCGCGCTCGACGACGCCTTCGAGCATGGAGGTGATCTGGTAAGCGGTCAGCGGATCGAGAACCTGCTCGCGCTCGTCGACCACGACAGGCTCCGCCTGCCCGCTCCAGGCCTCGGCCACGCAGTCCGCGCATTCGCGCCGGTCATGCTTGAAGATCGTCTTGCCCGTCCGGTCCTGAATGCGGTCGATCATCGTCGGCCTGATGCGGCGGCCGCCATTGACGAACATCGAATAGGCCGACGTCATCCGCAGGACCGTGGTCTCGCCGGCCCCGAGCGACATGGAGAGCAGCGGCAGCATGTCGTCATAGACGCCAAAGCGACGCGAATACTCCGCGACGAGCGGCATCCCGATATCCTTCGCAAGCCGCACCGTCATGAGATTCTTAGATCGCTCGATACCGTAACGCAGGGTTCGCGGACCAGCGAAGCTGTTGTCGTAATTCGACGGGGTCCAGGGCTCCGAGCCGGGGTTCTCGATCGTGATCGGGCCGTCGAGGACGACGCTCGACGGCGTATAGCCATTGTCGAGCGCCGTTGCGTAGACGAATGGCTTGTAGGCCGATCCGGGCTGGCGCAGGGCCTGGGTCGCGCGGTTAAACTCGCTCTGGTCGAAGGAGAAGCCGCCCACGACCGCATGCACGCGGCCCGTATGCGGATCCATGGCGACAAGGCCGCCGGAAACCTCCGGAATCTGCCGCAGGCGATATTCACCGCTCCCTTCCGAAATCGGCTCCACATAGACGACGTCGCCGGGGCTGAGCATGGAGCCGATACTGCGGCTGTTCCAGGCTACGCCGTCCGCGCTGATCGTGCCGGTCACCCGGGCGTCCTCGATCCCGCCGCCGACGCGACGCGCCGGCTGGAGCCCGATCCGCGCCTGATTGCCCTCGATAGCCGTCACCACGGCGAGACGCCATGGCTGCACGTCGGCCAGCGCCGTGACCTTGGCGAGGGCGGCGCCCCATTCCTCGTTCACGACATCAATCTTCTCGACGGGTCCGCGCCAGGCGCCCCGCGTCTCGTCATAGCGCACGAGACCGTCCACGAGCGCCTTGCGCGCCATGGCCTGCATCCGCGGATCGAGCGTGGTGCGCACCGAGAGTCCGCCCTCGTAGAGCTTCTCCTCGCCGTAATACTGCGTGATCTCGCGGCGGACCTCCTCGACGAAGAAGCCGGCGGCGAGGGAATTCGGCGAGATTTGCCGGGGCGTGACGTTGAGCGGTTCTTCCTTGGCCGCAGCCGCCTCTTCGATCGTCACATAGCCGTTAGCGGCCATGCGATCGAGAACCCAGTTCCGCCGCCCGATCGCGGCTTCGGTATGGCGGAAGGGATGGTAATTGTTCGGTGCTTTCGGAAGCGCCGCCAGATAGGCCGCTTCGGCCAAAGTCAGCTCATGAACCGACTTGTCGAAATAGTCGAGCGCCGCGGCCGCGACGCCGTGGAGGTTGCGGCCGGGCGTCAGCGTTCCGAGAAAGATCTCGTTCAGATAGAGCTCGAGGATCTTGTCCTTGGAATATGCGGATTCCATCCGCAGGGCGATGATCGCCTCGCGAATCTTGCGCTCGTAAGTCTGCTCGGACGTGAGGAGGAAGTTCTTCGCCACCTGCTGCGTGATGGTCGAGGCGCCCTGCTGGCGGCGCCCGCCGCTCGTGAGGTTGGAGACGACAGCGCGCGCGATGCCCTCGGGATCGATGCCCAGATGGCGGTAGAAATTCTTGTCCTCGGCGGAAAGAAAGGCCGCCTTGAGCTGGTCCGGAATCACGGCGATCGGCAGGTAGAGCCTGCGCTCGCGCGCATATTCCGCGACGAGCGAACCGTCGACGGCGTGGACGCGGCTCATCACCGGAGGCTCGTATTCGGCGAGCTGCTCGTGATCCGGAAGGTCCTTGGAGAAATGCATGTAGCCGAGCGCCATGACGCCCGACAGAAGCAGGAAGACGATGAAACCGGCGCTGAACAGAAATCCGAAGAACCTGAGTACGATCCGCATAAGCACCTGATCCGTCTATAATGCCGCAGGCGGCACATCGCGATACGTCGCCCCGCCGTCGCCGCGACTCGCCACAGCGGCGAAGCGGCATCCTAGCTCATATTCCCGATGGCGGGAATCGCCCGAGGCCAATCTCCAGCCGCGACGTTCCACACCGTTTTCATGGTGAAACTGGGGCAAGGCCCCGGTTCGCGAACCGGGTGGTGAAATACCGTGCGATCGCGTCGGCCATTGCGCCGGTAGCGTTGTCGCGCCATTCCTCCGATTTCAGGAGCTCGATATCCTTGCGGCTCGACAGGTATCCGAGCTCGACGAGGACGGAGGGCACATCGGGCGCCCGCAGGACGCGGAAGCCCGCCTGCCGCATCGGGTTCTTGTTGAGGCGCGCGACTCCGTCGAGCTGCTCGACGAGCCGGTTGGCGAACCCATGCGAGAAGCCCCGCGTTTCGCGTAGCGTGAGATCCTGAAGGATGTCAGCGATATCGTCCTCCACCCCGACCTCGTCGATGCCCGCTACCGAATCCGCCCGGTTCTCGCGGTCGGCGAGGCGCTCCGATTCACCGTCGGAGGCCCTCTCCGCGCCGGTATACACGGTGAGGCCGCTCACCTGGGGAGCGGAGGAGATGGAATCCGCGTGTATCGACACGAAAAGATCGGCCTGCGCCCGCCGCGCAATTTCCACGCGGTCGCGCAGTGACACGAAGACGTCGTCCTCCCGTGTCATGATCACCCGATACCGGCCATTCGACTCCAGGCGCTCCTTGAGCCGCTGGGCGAAGGCAAAGACGATTTCCTTCTCGACGACGCCGCCGGACGCAACCGCCCCGGGATCGATCCCGCCGTGGCCGGGATCGAGCACGATCACCGGGCGCTCATCTCCGGAGGCGCCGGAAGCGGCGTCGAGCGAGCCCGTCGTCATGGAGCTCTCGCGGGCCGCTTGCGAATCCCGGAGCACCGCTTCCGCGAACCGCGCCGCGTCGACCTCCTCGAGGACGACCGTCAGGAGCGCGGCGCGGTCGCTCTCGCGGATCGTCGAACCGATCTCCGCAATCCGCGCCGGAGCGCTCAGGTCGATGACGACCCGTGAACGGCCAGGCGCAAACAATCCGAACCGGTAGGAGCGGATCAGCCCCTCACTCGCGTCGGAAGTAGGCTCCATCTGGAAATTCACCTCGGGCAGATCGACAACGATTCGATCCGGATTGCCCATGACAAAGCCGGAGGCCTCAACCTCTCCGGAGAGCGTGAAGACGAGGGAGGTCCGTCCCTCGGCGGACGCGATCTCCGAGGAAATGGCCACCACCGGCTGGTCCTGCGCCACGGCGGGAGCGGACGTGAAAGCCGCAATGATCGCCAGAGCCGGAATCACCAGAATGAGCGCCGGCGCGAGATCGCGAAGCCGGCGCAACGCGCGAAGCGCGAGGGCTGGAACCGGAAGCAGGCGGCGAATCGTCGTCATGTGCGGCATCACGATTTTCTGTCCCCCAGGCGGTGGTAGCCCATCAAGACCCCGGCGTTAACAACGCGTGAAGAAGAAATCGGCATCACCTCCAAACCGTGTTTTTGCTGCAACAGGCATCGAATCTCTTGCCAAAGTACACGGATGGTTTGTAAAGGAAGAGACCCCGTCCGGCTTTGGCGAATCCGGCGGCGGCGATCCGGGAGAGCGGCGTGATTTCAAAGCCGACCCGATAGCCGCTGTTGACCGACTTTTCCATCAGGTTCCGGAGCGGGTCGCCGCCGCGGTCGTCCGCGTGCGGTGTTGCGATGACCGGCCCTGCCGGCACATCGAATTCGAGAGGAATGTTTGGGATGAGCGCAGGAACGGGACCGGCATCTTTGCTCGTCGACGCTCCGTCTTTCGCGCTTGCTTCGCCTGCGCCGCTTTTTGCGTCTGCGCAGTGCGCGGTTCCAGCATCCGTGGTCAACCCGAGGCGAACCGATCATCGGCGCCCGACGGCGATTGGCCCGAACAGCCCATCTGCAAGATTGATCCGAACAGAGCCGCGTTCAAACGTGGTCGCGTGGTCCCGAATGCCAGGTGCCGGCCGAACGGCCATCGCCATGACGAGAGTTCTTCATGGCAAACAAGATGTTGATAGACGCGTCGCACCCGGAGGAGACCCGGGTCGTCGTCGTTCGCGGACAGAGGGTCGAGGAATTCGACTTCGAGGCCGCCAATCGCAAGCAGCTCAGGGGTAACATCTATCTCGCGAAGGTGACCCGCGTGGAGCCGTCGCTCCAGGCGGCCTTTGTGGAATATGGAGGAAACCGCCACGGCTTCCTCGCCTTCAGCGAAATCCACCCCGACTACTACCAGATCCCGACCGCCGACCGGCAGGCGCTTCTGGAAGACGAGGCCGAACGTGAGCGCGAGCGCGAGCGGGACGATGAAAAGCGTCCCAACCGCCGCCGTGTGAAGGTCAAGGCCGCCGAGGGCGACGCCTCCGTTTCGTCGGACGATGCGGCGGATGCGAACGGCGACAACGACAATGACGAGGAGGACGCCGTCGAGCAGATCGGCGGAGACGCCCTCGAGGAGCTCCCGGAGCGCCGGGTCTCTCGCCGCCAGTACAAGATCCAGGAGGTGATCAAGCGCCGCCAGATCCTTCTCGTGCAGGTCGTGAAGGAGGAGCGCGGGAACAAGGGCGCGGCCCTGACCACCTATCTCTCGCTTGCCGGCCGCTATTCCGTGCTGATGCCGAACACGGCTCGCGGCGGCGGCATTTCCCGCAAGATCACCAGCGCGGAAGACCGCAAGCGGCTGAAGTCGATCGTCCAGGATCTCGATGTGCCCGAGGGCATGGGCGTGATCCTGCGCACCGCCGGCGCCTCGCGCACGAAGGCGGAGGTCAAGCGCGACTTCGAGTACCTGATGAGGGCCTGGGAGAGCGTTCGCGAGATGACGCTGTCATCCTCCGCCCCCTCCCTCGTCTACGAGGAGGGCTCGCTGATCAAGCGCGTCATCCGCGACCTCTACAACAAGGACATCGACGAGGTTCTCGTCTCCGGCGACGAAGGCTACCGCGAGGCCAAGGATTTCATGCGCATGCTCATGCCGAGCCATGCGAAGGCCGTGAAGGCCTACAAGGAGCCGACGCCGCTCTTCGCCGCCTTCGGGATCGAGGCGCAGCTCGACGCGATGTTCTCGACCCAGGTTTCGCTGAAGTCGGGCGGCTATCTCGTCATCAATCCGACGGAAGCGCTCGTCTCCATCGACGTGAACTCGGGCCGCTCGACCCGCGAGCACAATATCGAGGACACCGCGCTCAAGACGAATCTCGAGGCCGCCGACGAGGTCGCGCGCCAGCTCCGGCTTCGCGATCTCGCGGGCCTGATCGTGATCGACTTCATCGACATGGAGGAGAAGCGCAACAACCGGGCTGTCGAGAAGCGGCTCAAGGACGCGCTCAAGAGCGACCGCGCGCGCATCCAGATTGGCCGCATCTCGCCCTTCGGCCTGCTCGAGATGTCGCGCCAGCGCATGCGCACAGGCGTGCTCGAAAGCTCCTCGGTGATCTGCCCGACCTGCGGCGGCTCCGGCTTCGTTCGCGCCACCCCCTCCATCGCGCTGCATGTGCTGCGGTCGGTCGAGGAGTTGCTGATCAAGGGCGCGACGCACAACCTGACCGTCAGGACGCATTTCCCGGTCGCCTTCTACATCCTCAACCAGAAGCGCGTGCACCTGCGCGAGCTTGAGGAGCGCTTTGGCGTCGAGATCACCGTGACCGTCGACGAGACCCTCTCCTCCTCCGCCCCGTTCGCCGTCGAGCGCGGCGAGCCGATCATCGGCGCTCCCCCGAAGGGCGCCGCAACGGGGATCTCTGCCCAGGCCGTCAAGCTCGCTGAAGTCCCCGACGAGCCGGAGGCGGATTCCGCGGACGAGGAAGAGGAAGAGGCGCGCGGCGAAGAGCAGACGGAGCGCGCGGAAGGGGCCAACGGCGAAGCTGGCGGACGCCGCAAGCGCCGCCGTCGCCGTCGGCGCGGACGTGGCGGCGAAGGCCGTGAACCCGGCATGCAGGCCGAGGGCGAGAACGGCGAACGCGGCGACTCAGGCGACGATGCCGGCTCCTACGACGACGAAAACGGCGAGCGCGGCGACGACGAAAGAGCCGAAGAGGTCTCGGAGGCTCCTGGAGAGTCCGAGCTCGTTTCCGAGGCAGCCGAGGCCGAGGAGCGTGAGGGCCGCCGCCGCCGCGGGCGCCGGGGCGGTCGCCGCGACAGGCGCGAACCGCGCACCGAGCCGGCTGAGGGCGAGGCTGCGGAAGCTGCTTCCGGGGAAGAGCCTGTGACCGTCGCGGATGCGGGCGAGGCTGCGCCCTCCCTCGAGGCGCCGGCAGAGGAAGCGGCCGCAGAGGCCGCAGAAGCCGAACCCGCGCAGCAGCTGGAGCCCGCGCAGCAGGAGGAGCCTGCGCCGAAGGCCAAGCGCGCGCCCCGTCGTCGCCGTACGAAGAAGGATGCGGAAGAAGCCGCCGCTCCCGATACGGTCGAACCGGCGGTCCCCGAAAGCCCGATCGCGGCCGAGGTCAAGCCGGACGACGAGGTTGTCGTCCAGGCGCAGGAAACGGTCGACGAGGCTCTCGGGGATGCGCCGGAAGCCGCCTCCTCGCCGGACGGTCAGGAGACCTCCGAGACGGACGAACGACCGGACCGCCGCGAGGGACCGCCGCCCGAGCCGGTGACGGTCGTCCTCACGGAGCCGGATCCTGATCGCCCCAAGCGTGCGGGCTGGTGGTCCAAGGCCAAGCAGGTCATCACCGGCCAGAGCTGACGGCGTCGTCAGTTTGAAACAAGCCCCCGCCCTTGCGGCGGGGGTTTTTCATGATCGCAGCCAGCTGCGCAGGCGGGTGATCGCCTCGCGGCAATCATCCTCCGATCCGGCGAACGAGAGACGCAGGTGATGCGAACCCTCGATCGGGTCGAAATCGAGACCCGGCGTGGTCGCCACGCCCGCCTCGTCCAGCATCCGCCGGCAGAAATCCATCGAATCGTTCGTGAACCGCGCGACATCCGCATAGATGTAAAACGCGCCGTCGACGGGATGCATGTCCGTGATCCCGAGCTTCGGCAGTTCCTCGAGCAGCATCGCCCTGTTGCGGGCGTAGCCGGCCTTCACCGCCTCAAGCTCCCCGGTCGCGTCGAAGGCGGCGATCGCCGCGACCTGCGACAGATACGGAGCCGAGATGTAGAGGCTCTGCGCCAGCCGCTCCACCACCCGCGAGAGTCTCTCGGGGACGACGAGCCAGCCGATGCGCCACCCGGTCATGCAGTAATATTTCGAGAAGCTGTTCACGATCACGGCCTCGGGATCGACCGACAGGGCCGTCTCCGCGGGCGCCCCGTAGGTCAGGCCGTGGTAGATCTCGTCCGATACGAACCAGAGCCCGAGTTCGCGGGAGGCGCGGCCGAGCTCGGCCAGCGCATTCCGCCCGATCATCGTCCCGGACGGATTGGCCGGGCTCATGGCGAGGATGCCCGAGAGCGGCGCAGCCGCATGCAGGCCGCGGACGGCCTCCGCCGTCATGACGTAACCGCTTGCGCGCTCAAGCGGCACGACGACCGGCTCGATGCCCAGCGCCTCGAGAATGTTGCGATAGGCGGGATAGCCGGGCGCGGTAATGGCGACGCGGGAGCCTTGCTCGAACATGGCGAGGAACGCGAGGACGAATCCCGCCGACGACCCCGTCGTCACGACGATCCGCCCGGGGCCGACATCGACGCCGTAGGCGTCGCGATAATGCCGGGAGATGCGCTCCCGCAGGGGCATCAGCCCCAGCGCCTCCGTATAGCCGATCCGCCCGTCATCGAGTGCAAGCCTCGCTGCATCGCGCACGGCGCGCGGCGCGGGAGCCGAGGGTTGGCCGACCTCCATATGGACAACCCGTTCGCCGCCGCGTTCCTTGACGGCGGCCCGCGCAAGGACGTCCATCGCAAGAAACGGCGCAACGCGGGCCGCACGGGCGGCGACGGCGGGCGGCTCGGCGCGGAGGATCTTCGGGTCAGGCATGAATCGAGACACCTTTTATTTCGGTCGAGGCTTCCTGCGGCGCGTTGGCGCAGCGCCGACGAATCCGTGATTTGACCACCTTTTGCGATAGCTTGTACGTCTTGTCCAAGGACGAAGGAAACACAAAGGGAAGATCGTGACGCGGTTCACGTGTCCGCAACGGATCAATCTCGGAGGGGGAGCCGCCGCAATGCGAGCATCATCGAGGCCGCGCCGCATCGCTGCCGCCATCCTGGCGATGGCCACCGCGTTCGGCGGAATGACCGCGCCAGCCCGCGCGCAGTCCTCACAATCGATCCCGATCGTGCGCGACGCCGAAATCGAAGCGCTGCTGCGCGACTACGCCAGGCCGATCTTCCGGGCCGCGGGTGTGAACGGCGACGCGACCGAGATCGTGCTCGTGAACAACCGTTCCTTCAACGCCTTCGTCGCCAATGGCCGCCGGATCTTCATCAATGTCGGCGCGATCATGGATTCGGAGACCCCGAACGAGCTGATTGGCGTCATTGCGCATGAAACCGGACACATCGCCGGCGGCCACCTCGCCCGCTTGCGGCAGGAGATTTCGAACGCCCAGATCCTGACGATCGCGTCGATGCTCCTTGGCGCGGGTGCCGCCGTCGGCTCGTCGCGCGGCAACATCGGGAACGCCGGAACGGGCGCCGCCGGCATCATGATGGGAGGGGCGGAGATCGCGCAGAGGAGCCTCCTGTCCTATCAGCGCTCCGAGGAGCAGGCGGCCGACCAGGCCGCCGTTCGCTACCTCACCGCGACGAAGCAGTCGCCAATGGGCATGATCGCGACGTTCCGCCGGTTCTCCGACACGGCCATGTTCCGCACGACATCGCTGGACCCATATCTCCTGAGCCACCCCCTTCCGAACGAGCGGATCGCGCAGCTGGAACGCCTGGCGTCGCAGAGCCCCTATCGGAACGTCAAGGATCCGCCGGCGCTGCAGGCGCGCCACGACCTTGCGCGGGCAAAGCTCTTCGGCTTCGTGGAGCGCCCGGACACGGTGATGCGGCGCTACCAGCCCGGCGATACGTCGCTCGCGGCGCGCTATGCCCGCGCGATCGTCATGCACAGGAGCGGGCGCATGAACGACGCGCTCGCCCTGATGGACCAGTTGCTCGCCGCGCAGCCGAAAAACGCCTATTTTCATGAACTTCGCGGACAGATCCTGCTCGAGAGCGCGCGCCCGCGCGATGCGGTCGGGTCGCTGCGCCGGGCTGTCGGGCTTGAACCGAACGCGGCTCCGATCCGGGTTCTCTACGGACAGGCGCTCCTCGCCCTTGGCGACGGAGCCAGTCTCGACGAAGCGCTGAAGCAGCTTCGTGTCGCCACGCAGCGCGAACCGGAATCGCCGGACGCTTTCCGGCATCTCGCCATGGCCTATGGCCGCATGGGCCAGATCGCCCAGGCGGAACTCGCCATGGCGCAATCATATTTCAATGCCGGCGACATCCGGAACGCCCAGACCCAGGCCTACCGGGCCATGGCGAAGCTGCCGGAAGGCTCGCCGGGCTGGCTGCGCGCGGAAGATATCTATAAGCACGTACCGCAGCGCAATTGAGATCAAACGAGGACAATCATCGATGAAAGCTTTTCTGAAGGGGCTCGCGATCGCAGCGACTGCGGCATGCCTCACGATCACCGCCCCCGCGATGGCTCAGGAGCCGGACTTCTCCCCGGAGGAGACGAAGGCGATCGAGGAGATCGTCCGCAATTATCTGGTCCAGAACCCGGAGATCATGCGCGAGGTCTTCGCCGAACTGGAGCGGCGGCAGGCGGCGGCCCAGCAGATGGCGCAGCAGGAGGCGTTGAGCAGCGCGCAGGCAGAGCTGTTCGAGGGCGATGACGTGATCCTCGGAAACCCGACCGGCGACGTGACCCTTGTCGAGTTTTTCGATTACAATTGCGGCTTCTGCAAGCGCGCGCTGGACGATGTCCAGGCTCTGATCGACGCCGATCCCGGCCTTCGCGTCGTCCTCAAGGATTTCCCGGTTCTCGGCCCGGGTTCGCTTGAAGCGGCCCGCGTCGGGCTCGCGGCGAAGAACCAGTTCACGAACGAGCAGGCCGCGGAGTTTCACGTTCGCCTGATGGCGAGCCGTGGCCAGATCAACGGCGAACGCGCTGCCGCTCTCGCGACAGAAATGGGCGCGGACGCAGACAAATTGCAGGCGGATGTCAACAGCGACGAGGTCCGGGACGTGATCGCCCGGAACGTCGAGCTCGGCGATCGCCTCGGCCTCACGGGAACGCCCGCCTGGGTCGTGGGGGACCGCGTGATCTCCGGAGCCGTCGGCGCGGAGCGTCTTGGCGCATCGATCGAGAATGTTCGGCGGTGCGGAACGACAAGTTGCTGACGCAAGCCCCTTCCCCCCGGCGCGCCTAAAGGCTATGAGGGCGCGTCGGGTCGACTTCGCGGCCCGCCTCAGGAGCCTGCGCGCCGCATGATCGCCATCCATGTCCTCAATGGCCCGAACCTGAATCTCCTCGGTCGTCGCGAGCCCGGCATCTACGGCAGCGACACGCTGGAGGACATCGAGGCGATCCTTCGCGCCCGCGCGGAGGCTGTCGGGGCGACGCTTGTCTTCCGCCAGTCGAACCACGAGGGCCAACTCGTCGACTGGGTGCAGGAAGCGGGTCTTGCGGGCGCGGGCGTCGTGATCAATGCCGGCGCCCTGACCCACACATCCGTCGCGCTCCGCGACGCGATCGCCGGAAGCGGCGCGACGGCTGTGGAGATCCATCTGTCGAACGTTTACGCCCGCGAGGACTTCCGCCACAAGTCGCTGATCGCTCCCGTTTGCCGCGGCGTGATCTGCGGTTTCGGCAAGGCCAGCTACCTGCTCGGATTCGAGGCGATCCTGCCTCTCCTGTCGCAGAAGGCCGGCGCCTGATACTCGGTTAAGGTTGCAAGAGGTTGATTGAGCATGGCCAGAACAAACCCCTTTGATCCGGAACTCGTTCGCGAGCTGGCGGGTCTCATCGCCGAGACCGATCTCACCGAGATCGAGGTCGAGAAGGGGGATCTTCGCATTCGCGTCGCGCGCCAGATCACGCACACCGTGAGCGTGCCGGCGCCGCAGCCCGCGCCCGCCGCCCCGGTCGCCGTCGCACCCGTTGCCGCCGCAGCCCCGGTCGAGACGCCCGTCGGCGCGGCGAACGCCAAGGATAATCCGGGTACCGTCACCTCCCCCATGGTCGGGACCGCCTATCGCCGCGCTTCGCCGGATGCGAAGCCCTTCATCGAGTTGGGCTCACGCGTCGAGATCGGCGACCGCCTTCTCCTGATCGAGGCGATGAAGACGTTCAACGACATCGTTGCCCCCCGGGCCGGAACGGTGACCGAAATCTTCTTCGAGGACGGTCAGCCGGTCGAGTACGGCGAACCCCTGCTCATCATCGCGTGAGGCGGCATGTTCGATAAAATCCTGATCGCCAATCGCGGCGAGATCGCCCTCCGCATCCAGCGCGCGGCGAAAGAGCTGGGGATCGCGACGGTGGCCGTCCACTCCACCGCCGACGCTGACGCGATGCATGTCCGCCTGGCCGACGAGAGCGTCTGCATCGGCCCGCCGACGGCGCGGGATTCCTATCTCAACATTCCGGCGCTCATTTCGGCCTGCGAGATCACGGGGGCCGACGCGGTCCATCCCGGCTACGGCTTTCTGTCGGAGAATGCCGCCTTCGCCGAGGTCCTCGAGGACCACAACATCGCATTCATCGGCCCGAAATCGGAGCATATCCGGATCATGGGCGACAAGATCGAGGCGAAGCGCACGGCCAAGCGTCTCGGCATCCCCTGCGTTCCCGGCTCCGAGGGCGGCATCTCGGACGAAGCCGAGGCGACCCGCGTCGCGCGCGATATCGGCTATCCCATCCTGATCAAGGCCGCCGCCGGCGGCGGCGGGCGCGGCATGAAGGTCGCGCGCAGCGAGGACGAGCTGTCGCATGCCTTCAACGCGGCGCGCACCGAGGCCAAGGCCGCTTTCGGCGACGACGCGGTCTACATGGAAAAATACCTCGAGAAGCCCCGTCACATCGAGATTCAGGTCCTCGGCGACGGGCGCGGGGGCGCGATTCACCTGGGCGAGCGCGATTGCTCGCTTCAACGCCGCCACCAGAAGGTCTGGGAGGAAGGCCCCTCGCCCGCCCTCAACGCGCATGAGCGCGAGCGCATCGGCGCGATCTGCGCCAAGGCGATGCAGGAGCTCGGCTACCGGGGCGCGGGCACGATCGAGTTCCTGTACGAGAACGGCGAGTTCTTCTTCATCGAGATGAACACCCGCATCCAGGTCGAGCATCCGGTGACCGAGATGATCACCGGGATCGATCTGGTGAACGAGCAGATCCGCATCGCCGCCGGTTCGCCCCTCTCCGTGACGCAGGACGAGGTCACCATTCACGGCCATGCGATCGAGTGCCGCGTCAATGCGGAGCATCCGGTCACCTTCCGCCCTTCGCCGGGAACGATCACCTATTTCCACACGCCGGGCGGCCTGGGTGTCCGCGTGGATTCGGCCGCGTATCAGGGCTACCGCATTCCCCCGCATTACGATTCGCTGGTGGGCAAGCTGATCGTCCACGGGCGCACCCGCAACGAATGCATGATGAGGCTTCGGCGCGCCCTGGACGAGTTCGTTGTGGACGGCGTCGACACGACACTGCCGCTTTTTCGGACCCTCGTGCGGAACCAGGACGTCCAGAACGGCATGTACGACATTCACTGGCTCGAGCAATTCCTCAAGACAGGCGGCCTCGAAGAGCAGTGACCGGAGGCATTGGCGCTCAACAAGATGAATAGCGGCATTGTCGAGATCACGCCGGAGATCCTCCTGCGGGCCTATGCCGCCGGCATCTTTCCCATGGCGGAGAACGCCGACGATCCCAGCTTGTACTGGGTCGAGCCCCGCGAACGCGGGATCATCCCCCTCGACACGTTCCGCGTCGGCAAGCGCCTGGCGCGCACGGTGCGCTCCGATGCCTTCGAGATCCGGTTCGACCACGATTTCGATGCGGTCATTTCAGGCTGCGCCGAGCCAGCTCCCGAGCGCGAGAAGACCTGGATCAACGGACGCATCCGCCAGCTCTACGGGGAGCTTTTTGACCTCGGCTACTGCCACACGGTCGAGGTCTATGACGGCGAAAGGCTCGTTGGCGGCCTCTACGGCGTCAGTCTCGGGGCAGCCTTCTTCGGCGAGAGCATGTTCCATCGCGCCCGAGACGCATCCAAGGTCGCCCTCGTCCACCTCGTGGCGCGCCTGATCTCGGGCGGCTACCTGCTCCTCGACACGCAGTTCGTCACGGAGCATCTCGCCCAGTTCGGCGCGACGGAGGTGCCGCGGCGGACATACAAGGCGCTGCTCGGCGAAGCGCTCGCGGAGCAGGGCGAGTGGGATGCGTGGCCGGACGAACCCGTATCCGGCGCGCGGGTTCTCGAGATCATCGCGCGCCAGACGGCTGAGCCCTGACGCTTCGTCAGGTATTGAACCGGAAGTGCAGGACGTCGCCATCCTGCACCACGTAGTCCTTCCCCTCGAGGCGGAAGCGGCCTGCCTCGCGCGCCCCGGCCTCACCCTTGAGCGTCACGTAATCCTGGTAGGCGATCGTCTCCGCCCGGATGAAACCCTTCTCGAAATCCGTATGGATGACGCCCGCCGCCTGCGGCGCCCTGGTCCCGCGGGTGATCGTCCAGGCGCGCGCCTCCTTCGGCCCCACTGTGAAATAGGTCAGGAGCCCGAGAAGCTCGTAGCCGGCGCGGATCACGCGGTTCAGGCCGGGTTCGGACAGGCCGACGGCGTCGAGGTAGTCGCGCTGTTCGGCCTGCGGGAGCACGGCGATCTCGCTCTCGATCTTGGCGGAGACGACCACCGCCTTCGCGCCCTCGGCCGTCGCGTGCGCGACCACGCGCTGCGAGAATTCGTTTCCGGCATCGGCGGAGGCTTCCTCGACATTGCAGACATAGAGGACCGGCTTAGAGCTGAGCAGGCCGAGCATCTCGAAGGCCTTCTCCTCCTCGGCGCTGCGCTCGACGAGGCGCGCCGGCCTGCCTTCGCGGAGCAGCACCAGGGCGCGGTTCATGAGGCTGAGAATCTCCTTCGCCTCCTTGTCGCCCCCGCGCGCCTTCTTCTCGAAAGCGACCACGCGCTTCTCGAGGCTGTCGAGATCGGCAAGCATCAACTCGGTCTCGATCGTCTCGATATCGGCGATGGGATCGATCCTGCCCTCGACATGCGTGACGTCGCCGTCCTCGAAGCAGCGCACCACATGCGCAATGGCGTCGACCTCGCGGATATTGGCGAGGAACTGGTTGCCGAGCCCCTCCCCGCGTGATGCGCCGCGCACGAGGCCGGCGATGTCGACGAAGGTCAGGCGCGTCGGGATCGTCTGCGCGGAGGCCGCGATCGCCGAGAGCTTGTCGAGCCGCTCGTCGGGAACGGCGACGTCGCCGACGTTCGGTTCGATCGTGCAGAACGGATAGTTTGCGGCCTGCGCGGCCGCGGTCTGCGTCAACGCGTTGAAGAGGGTCGATTTGCCGACATTCGGCAGGCCGACGATGCCCATTCTGAAGCCCATGGCTCAATTCCCTTGTTGCGCCGTCAGGCGTCCTTCGCGCCGGGGCGCTTGATGTCGGTCCAGCCCCGGCCTTCCATGGCGAGGTGCACCTTGTTCTGGAAACCCGGATCGTCCCCCTTCGCGAGCAATCCGGCATGGTCGGCGCAGGCCCGCGCGAGGTCCTCGACCCAGGGGAGCTCCGCCTTCGCAAAATCGTTCAGCACATAGGAATGCACGAGGGACTTGTCGCCGGGATGGCCGATGCCGAGCCGCACGCGCCGATATTCGTTGCCGCAATGCGCGGTCATCGAGCGCAAGCCGTTATGCCCCGCGTTGCCGCCGCCCTTCTTGATGCGGAGCTTGCCCGGCGGCAGGTCGAGTTCGTCATGGAAGACGACGACATCATCGAGGCCGATCTTGTAGAAGCGTTGCGCCTCAGCGACGGCCCTGCCGGATTCGTTCATGAAGGTCAGCGGCTTGAGAAGGAGGACGCGCTCCCCGTCGATCACAGCCTCGCTCGCTTCACCCTGGAAGCGCCTGCGCCACGGGGCGGCGCGATGCACCCTGGCAATCTCCTCGATCACCATGAACCCGATATTGTGCCGGTTGCCGGCATAGCGCGAGCCCGGATTGCCGAGGCCAACCAAGAGACGCATGGGCGGCCCTCCTTCGTCGACGGCAAAACGCTCCGGCCTCTCGACCGGAGCGCTTCCCATGAACCATTTCCGGAGAAGGGAGCGGATTATTCCCCGCCCTCCCCTTCAGCCTCCTCGCCTTCCGCCGCTTCCTTGAAGCCGGCGGGAACGGCGATCGTTGCGACGGTGAAATCGCGATCCTGAATCACGGGCTTGCAACCCTCCGGCAGGCTGAAGGCCGAGATGTGGATCGAGTCGTTGAGCTCGAACGGCGTCAGGTCGATCTCGATCGACTCGGGGATCGAATCCGCGGGGACGTAAAGCTCGACCGCGTGGCGCACGACGTTGAGCGTACCGCCGCGCTTGATGCCCTTGCACTTGTCCTGGTTGAGGAAGTGCACCGGAACCTCGACCGTGACCACCTGCCCCTGCGCGACGCGCAGGAAGTCGATATGGACCGGGAGATCCTTGACGGGATCGAACTGGATGTCGCGGGGCAGCACCCGCTCCTTGTCGCCCGCGATGTCGACCTCGAACATCGTGGTCATGAAGCCGCCGGCAAAGATCAGCTTCTTGGCTTCGTTGAAATTCAGGGCGATCGCCTTGGGAGGCTGACCGGCGCCGTACACGACGGCGGGAACCTGGCCCTGGCGGCGAGTTTCACGGGCGGCCCCCTTGCCGACCCGTTCGCGCGCCACGGCCTTGAGCTGCTTCATTTCACTCATGGTCGTAGTCCTTTGAACAAGCTGTAAAACCAAAGGCCGCCCCATGGCGGCCCTCAGGTTGCGCGTCCGTGCCTCCAAGGGTGTCGATCGAACGCGAGGGGCTTATACGTCGCAAGCTTGCACAGGGCAAGACCAAAGGCTTTCGCCCCGCGCGCAAGGCCGGACCGGAACGGTTTTTCGATCATCCGATTTGACACGGGCGCTCGCTTCACCCACTTAAACGCCTCGCGGCGTCGAGAGGGGCTGGACGTCGACAAGAGTATAAAGTGCGACCAACTCGCCCTTTCGGGAATGCGCTTCATGAAAGTCGTCGTCGTCGAGTCGCCGGCCAAGGCCAAGACGATCAACAAGTATCTCGGCAAGGACTATGAAGTCCTGGCTTCGTTCGGACATATTCGCGACCTGCCCGCCAAGGACGGGTCCGTTGACCCTGACGCCGATTTCAAGATGATCTGGGAACTCGAATCGCGGGGCGCGAAGCATATCTCCGAGATCGCCCGCGCCGTGAAGGGCGCCGAGACGCTGATTCTCGCGACCGACCCCGATCGCGAGGGCGAGGCGATCTCCTGGCATGTCCTCGACACGCTGCAGCAGAAGCGCGTTCTCAAGGATGTCAGGATCGAGCGCGTCACCTTCAACGCGATCACCAAGGAATCCGTCCAGACGGCGATGCGCCAGCCCCGCGAGATCGACCAGGCTCTGGTGGACGCCTATCTCGCCCGCCGCGCCCTCGATTATCTTGTGGGATTCACCCTCTCGCCGGTTCTCTGGCGCAAGCTTCCCGGATCGCGCTCGGCCGGACGCGTGCAATCGGTCGCCCTGCGCCTCGTCTGCGACCGGGAGCGCGAGATCGAGACCTTTGTTCCGCGGGAATACTGGTCGCTCGTGGCGACGTTGGCCACCGGCGAAGGCGCCGTCTTCGATGCAAGGCTCGTGGGAGCGGACGGGAAGAAGATCACCCGCCTCGACATCGGAACCGGGGCCGAGGCGGAGGCCTTCAAGCGGGATCTCGAACTCGCGACGTTCACGGTCGCAAGCGTCGAGGCGAAGCCCGCGAAGCGTCATCCCCAGCCGCCCTTCACGACGTCGACGCTGCAACAGGAGGCCTCGCGCAAGCTCGGCATGGCCCCCGCCCAGACGATGCGCGTCGCCCAGAGGCTCTACGAAGGCGTCGAGATCGGCGGCGAGACGGTCGGCCTGATCACCTACATGCGAACCGACGGGGTCGACATGGATCCCGGCGCGATCCAGGCGGCCCGCCGCGTCATCGGCCGGGAATATGGCGATCGCTACGTTCCCGACGTCCCGCGCAAATACGTGACGAAGGCGAAGAACGCACAGGAGGCGCACGAAGCCGTCCGTCCGACGGATCTCGGGCGCCTGCCCTCGCATGTCGTGCGATATCTCGACGCGGACCAGGTGAAACTCTACGAGCTGATCTGGAAGCGGACTGTCGCCAGCCAGATGGAATCCGCGCTCCTCGAACGGACCACCGTCGAGATCGACGCCAAGGTCGGGCCGCGAAAGCTCGACCTCCGCGCGACGGGGCAGGTCGTCAAGTTCGACGGCTTCCTGACCCTCTACCAGGAAGGCCGGGACGACGAGGAGGACGAGGAATCGAAGCGTCTCCCGCCGATGAACGGGGGCGACCCGCTGGAGCGGCGGCGCATCGCGGCCGACCAGCACTTCACGGAGCCCCCGCCGCGCTATTCCGAGGCGAGTCTCGTCAAGCGGATGGAGGAGCTCGGGATCGGGCGCCCCTCGACCTATGCCTCGATCCTCCAGGTGCTCAAGGATCGCGACTATGTCACGATCGACAAGAAGCGCCTCGTCGCCGAGGACAAGGGGCGCATCGTGATTGCCTTCCTCGAGGCCTTCTTCAAGCGCTATGTCGAGTACGACTTCACCGCCGATCTCGAAGGCCAGCTCGACCGGATCTCCAACAACGAGATCGACTGGAAACAGGTCCTGCGCGAGTTCTGGAAGGACTTCTCGGCCGCTGTCGGCGAGACGAAGGATCTGCGCACGACGCAGGTTCTCGACGCCCTGAACGACTATCTCGGCCCGCATATCTTTCCGCCCAGGGCCGATGGCGGCAATCCGAGGGCCTGCCCGAGCTGCGCCGACGGGATCCTGTCGCTCAAGATCGGACGCTACGGCTCGTTCATCGGCTGCTCGAACTATCCCGAATGCCGCTTCACGCGGCAGCTCTCCGCGGCCGCCGACGGGGACGGCGCGGGGACGGAAGGCTCGCAGCCGGGCGTTCGCATTCTCGGAGAGGATCCGGAATCCGGGCTCCAGGTCACCGTTCGCGACGGCCGCTTCGGACCCTTCATCCAGCTTGGTGAGGCGGCGGAGAAGGGGGACAAGCCGAAACGATCGTCCATTCCCAAAGGAATGTCGCCTGCCTCGGTGGATCTTGAGACCGCGCTCAAGCTGTTGTCTCTCCCCCGGCAGGTGGCGACGCATCCGGAATCCGGCGAGCCGATCCTGGCCGGGATCGGTCGCTTTGGCCCCTATGTCCAGCACGGCCGGACCTACGCCAATATCGGCAAGGAGGACGACGTCCTCGAGATCGGCGCCAACCGCGCCATCGACCTGATCGTCGCGAAGGAGAGCGGCGCGGGCGGCGGACGCCGCGGGGGCGATCCGGGGCGCGTGCTCGGGGACGATCCGGAGACGGGCAAGCCGATCGCGGTCAAGGCCGGCCGCTACGGCCCCTACGTGACGAACGGCAAGACGAACGCCACGCTGCCGAAGGGGCTCGAAGCCGATCAGCTTGGCCTCGAAGACGCCATCCGGCTGCTGCGGGCAAAGGAAGCCTCCGGCGGCGGGAAAGCTCGCGGACGCACATCCGCGAAGGCAAGGACGGCGGGCAAGCCTGCAGACGGCGAAGATTCGGCAACACCGAAGTCAGCTCCGAAAAAGGCGGCCACCAAGAAGGCTGCCACCAAGAAGGCTTCTACGAAGAAGACCGCCCCCAAGAAGTCGCCGCCGAAAAAGGCGGGGGCGAAAGCTTCGAGGGCCGGAAAGGCGGCGCAGCCGGATTCTGAAGCGCTTGCAAACAAGAAGGCTTCCTGACCTGCGGCGAAAAGCGCGGGGCGAACCCGGCTGGTCTTGCGAAAGATCAACAGCGCCAGACCGGCGCTCTGATTATCTTGGGAGACAAGCCGTGCCGGCCGTCGAGAGCCGCCGGCGAAAAGCGATCGTGATGTGAGGATGAGGCAGGCCGCGAAAAAGGTGATGATCGAGGCGCGCATCCTCCTGCGCGCGCTGCGCGATCCCCGCACGCCCGTCGTTGCGCGCATCATCGCCATCGCGGTCGTGCTCTATGTCCTCAGTCCCGTGGACATCCTGCCTGACTACATGCCGATCGTCGGCCTTCTCGACGACATCGCCGTCATGGCGCTGGGAATGTTCGCCGTCCTGCGGCTGATCCCCCGCGAGGTCATGACCCAGTACCGCCCGCCCCCGCCGGCGAATGACAACGGGAGCGCTTCTCCTCACGGCGCGATGCTGCCCCTCCTCGTGGCGCTCATCGTCGTCCTCGTGCTGACGCTCGCCGCGTGGTTCGCCTACGGCGTCTTCGCCCCCTGAAGCCTAGAGAAGCGCTTTCTCGAAGTAGTACTCGGTCGAGTCGGAGACATCACCAAGCGCGCGGGTCGTCGGCCCCCGCGCATAGCCGAGCCGCGCGTAGAGCCGGTGCGCCTGCGTGAACCGCGTGTCGGACCAGAAGACGACGCGTCGCGCGCCCATTTCCTCCGCCAGCGCCTCCACCAGGCGGACGAGCCCCGTCCCCAGCCCGCCACGGCGCGCATCGGGCCTCACATAGAGTCGATGAAGCTCTGCGGTGTCCCGCGCTGGAAAATCGACGCTGGCGCAGGCGCAGATCCGTCCCCGCCGATCCTCGACGACGAAGAACCGCGCGCCGCGCTTCTCCGCGCTCCGGGCCGGTTCGCGCAGATCGCTCAGGTCGTCGTGGGGATCGGCGAAGCAGCCGGGATATTCGGCAAAGCACAGCGTCAGCAGCCCGAAGAGATCCTGCGAATCCTCGTCGCGAACGTCGCGCGGCGGGAACAGGGCGGGCCGCATCATGACGATCCGCGTGGGGTCGCGCTCGCCTCCCTCTTCGAACAGGAAACCCTGTCGCCTATAGAAGCGCAGCGCCCGGTCGTTGCCCGGATGAACCTCCAGACGCACGGGAGCCCGGTCGAAAGGCGCGAGAACCTCCTGCAGAAGGCGCGCTCCCAGTCCGCGTCCCTGGATGTCCGGAACGAGATAGAGCCGCGAAAGATAGATCCACCCGTCGCCGGTCGGAGCGGCGAGGGCCGCCGCAACGATGCGGCCATCGATCTCCCCGAGCAGGAACGACCCGTCCCCCATGGCCTGCTCGCGCGCCAGCGCGGATGGCGAATGCCAGTTCTCGGTGATTGCTGTCACCTGCCGTGCGCCGATGAGGTCATCGTAGGTCGCGTGCCAGGCAGCGACGAGCGCATCGCGCAGGGCTGGAAGATCCTCCGTTTCGACCGGGCGAATGATCATCGGCGCCCCGCCTCAGTCGATGCCGAGCTTGCCCTTCAGCATCTCGTTCACCGCCTGCGGATTCGCCTTGCCCCCCGTCGCCTTCATGACCTGTCCGACGAACCAGCCGAGCATGGAGGGCTTCGCCTTCACCTGCTCGACCTTGTCGGGATTGGCGGCGACCACCTCGTCGACCGCCTTCTCGATAGCGCCGGTATCGGTCACCTGCTTCATGCCGCGGGATTCGACGATCTCGCGCGGGCTGCCCCCCTCGGTCCAGGCGATCTCGAATACGTCCTTGGCGATCTTGCCGGAAATCACGCCCTCGCCGATCAGGTCGATGATCTCGCCCAGCTGGTCGGCCGAGACGGGCGAGGCGGCGATGCCCAGCCCCTCCTTGTTGAGACGGCCGAACAGCTCGTTGATCACCCAGTTCGCGGCGGCCTTCCCGTCGCGGCCCTTCGCCACGCGCTCGAAGAAGTCTGCGGATTCACGCTCGGCGATGAGGACGTCCGCATCGTAGACGGACAATCCGTATTCGGCGATGAAACGCTCCTTCTTCGCATCCGGCAATTCCGGAAGATGAGACGCCAGATCGTCGACGAAGGCCTGGTCGAATTCCAGCGGGAGCAGGTCCGGGTCCGGGAAGTAACGGTAATCGTGCGCCTCTTCCTTCGAGCGCATCGAGCGCGTCTCGCCCTTGCCCGGATCGAAGAGGCGCGTCTCCTGGTCGATCTTGCCACCATCCTCGAGGATGCCGACCTGCCGGCGCGCCTCGTACTCGATCGCCTGCCCGATGAAGCGGATCGAGTTCACGTTCTTGATCTCGCAGCGCGTTCCCAGCGGTTCGCCCGGACGGCGGACGGAGACGTTCACGTCGGCGCGCAGGCTGCCCTTCTCCATGTCGCCGTCACAGGTCCCGAGATAGCGCAGGATCGTGCGCAGCTTCGTGACATAGGCCTTCGCCGCCTCGGAGGACCGCAGGTCCGGCTTCGAGACGATTTCCATCAGCGCGACGCCGGAGCGGTTGAGATCGACGAAGCTCATGGTTGGATGCAGGTCGTGGATCGACTTGCCGGCATCCTGCTCAAGATGCAGGCGCTCGATGCCGACGCGAATCGTCTGGCCATCGGGCATGTCGACGAGAACCTCGCCCTCCCCCACGATCGGATGCTTGTACTGGCTGATCTGGTAGCCCTGCGGCAGATCGGGATAGAAGTAGTTCTTCCGGTCGAAGACGGAGCGCAGATTGATCTGCGCCTTGAGACCGAGCCCCGTGCGGACGGCCTGGCGAACGCATTCCCTGTTGATCACCGGGAGCATCCCGGGCATCGCGGCGTCCACGAGCGAGACATTGTCATTCGGCTCCGCGCCGAACAGCGTCGATGCACCGGAGAACAGCTTCGCCTTGCTCGTCACCTGCGCATGGATCTCCATGCCGATGACGACCTCCCAATCGCCCGTGGCGCCCTTGATGAGCTTCTTGTGATCGATCGGCGCGTTCATCTGGCATCCATCCCTGATATCCGTCGCTACCGGTTACCGCTCTCGGGCTTCCGGTTCAAGTCATTGCGTCGAATCGGTTTCATGAAACTGTTGTCGGCGCCGCACGTTGTCCCGACGAGTAAAAACTTGGGAGAACCATCATGACAGACCGTGATCGCATTGATCCGGTGCGCGGCCCGGACCCCGTGTACGATAATCCGAATGCGCCGCATCGCAACCCTGACCAGATGCATCCGGCGCCCCCTCCGCACGAAGTCGATCAGCGTCCGGTCGAATCCCGCCCCCGGGGCTCCTCTGCGACCTGGCTCTGGATACTCGTGGTCGGCGTCGCGCTGATTGCGATTTTCAGCTTCTTTACCATCGGCGGCCCCGACGACGTCACCACGACAGGCACGGTCCCGCAGCAGGAGGCGCCAGCCGTGGTGCCTGCGGATCCGACCGCGCCCGGTCCCGCGACGCCGGCTCCGCCGCCGGATCCCGCGACGCCGGTCCAGCCGGCACGCCCGGTACAGTAACGGGAAATCAGGAGACGATGGGGGCGCTTTCGGGCGCCCCTATTCCTTTGCCAGCAGACGGCGCGAAAAGAACGCGATGGACGCCCAGGCGAGGGCCGCGATCGTGCGGACCTGAAGCAGCAAGGGGTAGTCCCGCCCGACGGGCGCCATCCATGGGAGCCCGAGCGCCGTGATTGCCCAGCCAGCCAGGACGGACGCGATGAGCGCAGCCATGGCCGCGATGAACAGCTTGGCGAGCTGGTTCGCCTTCCAGCCCATCACGACCGCGACCGCGATCAGAACAGGATCGAAGGCAGCCAGGATCCAGACGGCCAGCGCGACTGATGGTGCTTCCACAGACCGTCCATCCCTTTCAGCAGAATGCACGAGCGGCTCCCGGGCCGCCCGCCGTCAATTTGGGCGAGCGCCGGCTCAGCCGACGACTTCGTTGCCGGAGAAGAACTGGCGGATCTCGATCTCGGCGTTTTCGAGGGAATCCGAGCCATGAACGGAATTCTCGCCGACCGAGAGCGCGAATTTCTGGCGGATGGTCCCCTCCGCCGCATTGGCCGGATTCGTCGCGCCCATGATTTCGCGGTGCTTGGCGACCGCGTCCTCGCCCTCGAGAACCTGGACCACGACCGGCGCCGAAATCATGAATTCGACCAGTTCGCCGAAGAACGGGCGCTCGCGATGAACGGCGTAGAACGTTTCGGCCTGGTCGCGGGTCATCCGGATCCGCTTCTGCGCGACGATGCGCAGGCCGGCCCCTTCGATGACGGCGTTGATCGCGCCCGTGAGGTTACGATTGGTCGCGTCGGGCTTGATGATCGAGAAAGTGCGCTCGAGGGCCATGGGATTTCCAGTGCTTGAGAAGAGAAAGGTGGCGCGCTTATAGCGAGCCCTTTGCGTTCTCTCAAGCACCCTCGGCGGGGCTCAATGCCGCGTCAGGAAAAGCCGCGCCTCGCGCTGCGCCGCCGCGATCTCGTCGGAGGACATTTCGCCGGCGAGCTCGGCGCGGCGCTGCACAGCCTCGCGGCAACCCTTGTAGACGGCGACGTTGAGCCATTTGTGCGCGGTGACAAGGTCCGCGGGGACGGAACGTCCCGCCGCATACATAAGCCCAAGTTCAAAAAACGCCTCGCCGCTGTCGGCCGCGAGGCCGTAGCCTGCGATGTCGGCGGCTCCCATCTCGACTCGTGCCATGACGAACTCCCGTTTGTTGTCCCAAATCCCGGCGCGACCGATCGCGCTTCGTTGTTGAACAGATCCTTGCCGGGACCGCGTAAAAACTCAAATAAAATTCGAGGTAAATCACATCGCAAGATTCATTGCCAGATGGCTAAGAAGCGTTACCTGATCGCTAATTTCAGCCTGAATTATTTCGGATTGGCACAGGCGAAAGAAATAGCTCATGCATATGCTTCAATGTTCCTTCAGCATAACCCTGCTTTATTGCTCGTGAGGGGGCCGAGCGATGGGAACAGCGGCCTCTGGTCGGGAAACAAATTCGCGTCCCGATCCCGCCGACGGCTTGGTAATCGTTGCGTCCAAAACGCGTCGCGCTTATGGTCCCCCGCGTTGGAGCAGGGAGTCCCGTCTACATGAAAGCGTTCCGTGTCGCGGCGTTTTGCCTGATGGCCGCATTGGTCGCCACCGGTACTTCCGCGTCGGCGCAGCAGCCAGATAACTCTGTCCCTCAACCGATGCGAGAGAAGATGTTTCCGCTCGACGTCTCCTACGTGGCGGTGAGCCTCAATGGCAGGCCGTTTCCCGGCGAGCGGCCAGCCGTGATGCTCGACAGCAATTTTCGCCTTCGCGGGTTCGCCGGCTGCAACAATTACTCCGCGATCGCCTATCCGCAGCTGGAGCAGGGCATCGCGGTCGGCCCCTTTGCCCTGACGAAGCGCAGCTGCGAGCGGGAGATCATGAACGCCGAGCAGGCCTTTCTCCTTGCGCTGCGGACCGCGCAGAAGTGGGACACGAACGGCCCTACCCTCACGATCAGCGGCCCCAACGGGGAGATTCGGCTCGAGCGCTCCCTCTGACGGAATAGAACGAATGCTGTAACCTGCGGACCAGCGCCCAGCTAACGTTAACCAGGTTTGCACTTTCTAGATTTAGCAATGTCCGGTGACAACAATTCCGCAACCGCCGGAGACCGGGATGTTTCGAAACCGCCAGCAGAACAACGATATCCTCACGCTCCGCGCCCTCGATTCGGCGATGGCCGTGATCGCTTTTGATCCCGCGGGCACGATCCTGGAGGCCAATCGAAATTTTCTGTCGGTCACAGGCTATTCCTTCGACGAGATACGCGGGCGGCATCACTCGATGTTTGTCGAGCCTCGGGAGCGGGAAAGCGTTGAATACCGCGCATTCTGGAACGATCTACGCGAGGGAAAACTACGCGCGGGTCAGTTCCGGCGCTTCGGCAAAGACGGGTCGGAATTCTGGATCGAAGCGAGCTACAATCCGATCAAGGGCCCCGACGGGAAGGTTCTCAGGATCGTCAAGTTCGCGGCCGAGGTGACGGACCGCAAGCGTCGCGAGGCGGATCTCGAGGGCCAGGTCGCGGCGATCGGAAAATCCCACGCCGTCATTTCCTTCGACCTGGAAGGCAACATCCTCGACGCGAACGAGAACTTCTGCAAGACGGTCGGGTACTCGCTGGGCGAGATCAAGGGCCGCCACCACCGCCTTTTCGTCGGCGAAGACCATGCCGCCAGCGAATCGTACCGGCGATTCTGGCAGGAGCTTTCGCAGGGCAAGTTCAATGCGGGGCAGTTCAGGCGCTTCGGGAAAGGCGGCCGGGAAATCTGGATCGAGGCATCCTACAATCCGATCCTGGATCCGTCAGGTCGACCATACAAGGTGGTAAAGATCGCCACCGACATCACCGAGCAACGGCGTCTTGTTGCTCGCGTGAAGGACATGATCGACCAGAACTTCGCCCAGATCGAAGCCTCCGTCGCGCGTTCCCGCTCCGAGTCGGGCGAGGCGCTGGGAGCCGCTCGGGAGACTGTCGGGAACGTGCAGACTATGGCCGCTGCGGCGGAAGAACTGGCGGCCTCGGTGCATGAAATTTCGGAGAGCATGACGAAGTCGCGCAAGGCTACCGAGACGGCTTTCGAACAGACGAAGTCCGCGGGAGATTTCACGCGCCGCCTGTCGGAAGCCGCTGGAGCAATGGGCAGCATCGTCGGGTTGATCCAGACGATCGCCGGGCAGATCAATCTGCTCGCCCTGAACGCGACGATCGAATCCGCGCGCGCCGGAGAGGCCGGTCGCGGTTTCGCCGTGGTGGCGCAGGAGGTCAAGAATCTCGCGAACCAGGCTGCGCGCGCGACGGAGCAGATTGCGAGCGAGATCGAGAGCGTGCAGCGCGTGTCCCAGGACGTCTCCGCCGCGCTCGGCGCCATCGAAAGCTCGGTCGACACGATGCGCGACCACGTCATGAGCAGCGCGAGCGCCGTCGAGGAGCAAAGCGCCGTCTCGCGCGACATGTCCGCCAACATGCAGAGGACTTCCGCCGCAGTCGCCGCCATCACGGAGGGCATCACTGCCATTTCGGCCGCAGTCGGCGAAGTGGAAAGCTGCGTCTCCTCGACGAAGGAAGCGGCCTGCGCCCTCGCGAGCTGAGTTCGGTGCAGCGGATTATTCCGCCGCTTCCGCGGGCTCGAGGTCCCGCGGCTCGTAGAGGCCGTCCGGCCTCCTGACCATCATGACGCGCCGGTCATGGAAAGCGTTGAGCGTGGAGCGATGGCCGATCGAGATGACGGTCGTCGCGGGCAGCGCGTCACGCAGGACGCGGTAGATTTCCGCCTCGGTCGCCTCGTCCATCGCCGCTGTCGCCTCGTCGACGAGAAGCCAGTCCGGCTGTTCGAGCAGGGCGCGCGCGATCGCGAGGCGCTGCTGCTCGCCGAGCGACAGGGTCAGCGCCCAGGCGCGATCATCGGACAGGAACGGCACGAGGTGCTCGAGGCGCACCAGCACCAGCGCGTCGACAACCTGGCGCTCGTCGTAAATCTCCTCCGTGGACGGATAGGCGACCGCCCCCCGCAACGTGCCGGCGGGAATGTAGGGACGCTGCGGCAGAAGCATGATGCGTCGCCCGGCGGGGCAGTAGACCGCTCCTTCCCCGAAGGGCCAGATCCCCGAGATCGCACGAAACAAGGTGGATTTTCCTGTACCCGACGGCCCCGCGATCAGCGTTGATCTCCCCGCCTCGAACACGAGCGATCCGGCGGAGACAATTGCTGTCCCGTCGGGCGTGCGGACGACGACGCCGTCCAGCCGGATCTGTTCGGCGGCATGTTCGCGCACAGCGATTTCGCCCGTGGAGGGGCTCTCCTCCTGCGCGCGCTTCATCGATTCCTCGAACGAAGTGAGACGGTCGACGACAGCCTTGTACGAGGCCAGCGTCTGGTAGGCGTTGATGAAGAACGACAGCGCGGTCTCGACGCGCCCGAACGCTCCTGCCGTTTGCGTCATGACACCGAGCTGGATCTTGCCGGCGAAATAGAATGGCGCGGCGATCACATAGGGAACGACGGAGTTCGAGTAATCGTAGAAGCTCGTGAAGGCGATCAGCCTCTTGGAGATGGAGACCTGCCGGAAGAAGTTCTCGACGATGTGCCGGAACTGTCCCCCGAGCCGCGCCCTCTCCGCCGCCTGTCCCTTCAGGAGCGAAACCTGCTCCCCGTATTCCCGCAGCCGCGCCAGGGAGAAGCGGAAATCCGCCTCGTATTTCTCCTGCATGAAATTCAGCCGGATCAGCGGGCGGCCGATCAGGTGCGTCACGTAGGTCGCCACCACCGCATAGACGAGAGCGATCCAGAACAGCAGGCCCGGAACCACGACCTCGGTGCCCGGGAGCGTGAAATCCGCCGAAATCGTCCAGAGGATGACGGAGAAGGATACGAGCGTCGAGACCTGCGACAGGATCCCCAGCGTCAGCTGGATCGTCACCGTCGTGAACTTGTTGATGTCCTCCTGGATGCGCTGGTCGGGGTTGTCGGTCTGCGCCCCGAAAACCTGCATCCGGTACGGAACGGAGCCGCTGAGCCAGCGCTTCACGTAGAACTGCGTCAGCCAGGTGCGCCAATGGATATCGAGCGTGGAGCGCAGCGCATATTGGTAGATCGCCATCGTCACGGCGACGACGACCCAGAAGATCCAGACCGTCAGCAGCAGCCGCCAGAACGTCTCGGCGTCCCGGTCCTGGATCGCGTTGAACCAGTCGCGGTTCCAGTAGCTCAGCCGCACCGAGATCGCCACGAGGGCAAACTGCATCACGACGACGATGGCCAGCAGCCCCGTCCCGATGATGCGCTCCTGCGCCCGGAACTCCGGAAACGGCCAGACGCGAACCACGCCCGTATCGCGCGACACGAAGAAGGGGTCGGTCAGATGGGTGATCGACCGGATGACGGGGATGCGCCCGACTGCGAGCATGGCGAGAGCGAAGATGGCGGCCGCGACAGGCATCGAGACGGGCGGCGTGAAGCCCGCCATTCCCTCCGGAAGGGCACCGTAGAGATCGGCGAGATAGAGCGCGCCGAGCATCGCGTGCGCGCCGGCGATGAGGCCGACGAGAATTCGGATATAGGCGGCAAGCGCGCGAGCGCCGTAGAGCGCACCGGCCACCGCGAGCGTGGCGACCGGAAGCAGCAGGGGCGTCGTCTCGCCGAGAACTGCAAGCGCGAGTAACAGCACGCCGGCAATGGCAAAGCCGATGCTTGTCGTTCCCATGGACTGCAGTTCCCCGTGCGGCGGTTGTTGCCGTCGCAATAATCGATCGCGTCTATACCGCAATCATCTTTTTTCGACGGGGGCGCAAGAAACAAATCCGCGAGGCGCCAGACACGGTGACGCATCCGGTCCGTTAATATGCGGTCATTCCGGCTTGCGCTCGCAGAGCGAGGCGAGAAGTTCCCGATTCGGGCAGAAGAAGGGGACCTCGGAGATCGGAATCGTTCCGCTCTCGCGGCCCTCCAGCCACTTCGCGCAAGCCTTCGCCGCCCCGCAGGAACGGCATCTGTCCTTGGCCTTCTCAGTTGTTCGCGTATCGGCGCGGCTCTCGAGATCCTCCAGCGAGAAGCCGAGGCGGGCGAGCATTTCGCTCATATAGAGCGTGTGCGCCGCGAGGCGGCGGTTGAGGGGCTCTTCCATGATCAACTCGCAGTATGGCCGGGATCCCGGTGTTTTCGCGACGAGATCAACATGGTCGGCCTGCCCTTACATTGATCGAAAGCAAGCCGCTTCGCCCTGGCGCGCATTTTCTCGACAACTTCGCGAGCCGCGTGGCATGTTCGCGAAAAGCTTGGGGAGAGCATGCGCTTCATTCACACCGCCGACTGGCAGATCGGCAAGGTTTTCAAACGATTTGGCGAACGGGAGGCGCTTTTTCGCGAGGCGCGGCTCGCGGCGATCGATTCGATTGGCGAACTCGCGATGCGCGACGGAATCGCCCATGTCCTCGTTGCGGGCGATGTCTACGACGTCCAGACACCCTTGCCGACGACACTGCGCGCTCCTCTCGAGCGCATGCGCCGGTTCGATCGCGTCTGCTGGCACCTGCTTCCCGGCAACCACGATCCCCACCGGCCCAAGGGCATCTGGGAGCAGATCGCCGCCGCCGATCTCCCGGCCAATGTCCGCCCCCTGCTCGATCCCCACCCCGTCGAGATCGAGCCCGGCGTGTACGTCTTCCCCGCCCCGCTCACCCGCCGCGCCGAGGCAAACGACCTGACGGCATGGATGGACGAGGCGCCGACGCCGCCCGGGGCGGTGCGCATCGGTCTCGCCCATGGATCAGTTACCGGCTTCGACAGCCAGGGCGATGCGGGAAACCTGATCGACCCGTCGCGGCCGGAAAAGGCCGGCCTCGCCTATCTGGCCCTCGGCGACTGGCATCGCACGCTGCGGATCGGCGACCGGGTCTGGTACGCGGGAACCCCCGAGCCGGACCGGGTCGACAGCCAGGAGACCGGCAAGGTCCTCGTGGTCGAAGCGCATGGCGCGGGGGATCGCCCGGAAATCCGCGAGGAGATTGTCGGCAAGTATCGCTGGCTTACGCTTGCCGGCGACATTTCCGACGAACAGAGCGTCCTCGATCTCGAAACCCGGCTGCGCGGCCTCGGCGCCCTCCCCGCCCTCGTTCTGCGTCTGCGTTTGTCGGGCACGGCATCCCTCGCGGTCCGCCGGGCGCTCCAGGCGAGCATGACGCGCCTCGAATCCGCCATCTGCCATCTCGATTTCGACGATGCGGCCCTTCGGACGCGCCCCACGCAGGAGGACCTCGAGCGGATCGATTTCGACGGCGCGCTCCGCCGCGTGGCGGAAACGCTTCAAGCTCGGCTCGGCGCGCCCACGCTGTCGCCAGATGATATCGCGGTAACGGAGGAGGCGCTCGCGCGCCTCTACCTCCTCGTCTCGGAGGGAGCCGCAGCATGATCATCAGGAGCCTCGAGGTATCCGGCGTCGGCCGCTTCGCCTCCCCGACCCGGCTTGCCGGATTCTCGCCGGGCCTGAACATCCTGAGTGCACCCAACGAGGCGGGGAAGTCCACCCTGTTCCGGGCGCTGAGGACTTGCCTCTTCCAGCGGCATTCGAGCAAGACGAACGACATCGCCCAGCTTGCAAGCAATGACGCGAACCTGCCGGTCGAGATCGTCGTCTCCTTCTCCACGGGCGGTCATGACTACGTGATCCGCAAGCAGTTCATCCGCAGCGCGATGGCGCATCTCACCCGTGACGGGGCGGATTTCGCCCGCGGGGCCCAGGCCGACGAGCTCGTCTGGGAACTTCTTGGAATGACGCCCGGCGGTGGGCGCGGCGGACCGGATACGGGCTCCTTTGGACTGCTCTGGGTCGCGCAGGCAAAATCCTTCGCGTTCGAGCGCCCGTCCGAGGCAGCCGAGAACGAACTCAACGCCCTGATCGCCGCGGAAGTGGGAGCGCTGGTCGGCGGGGAGCGGGCGCGCAACGTACTCCAGCGGGTCTCCGCCTCCCTTCTCGAGCGCGAGACCGAAACCGGGCGTCCGAAAGCAGGCGGCCCGCTCCGGGCCGCCATCGATGCGCATGCCGAACTGGTGGAGCGGGAAGAGGCGCTGGGCAGGCAGCTTGCCGAACTCGAACATGATTTTGCCGAGCTCGCGCGTATCCGGAGCGAACTCGCCCGCCGTCGCGACCCGCGCCTCAAAGGCGAGATGACCGAGCGGCTTGCCAAAGCCCGGGAAGCGCGGGAGGCGGGAAACACCGCCGCCGCGGTTCTTGCCCGCATGGAAATCGAACGCGACGCCGCGCGAGACCGGTTCGCGAGCGCGAAGGAGCGATTGAGCGCCGCCCTCTCCACGCAGAAGCGCCTCGCGGAGGCCCGCGAACAGCTCGCCGTGCTCTACGCCCAGATCGAGGAGGAGACGAAGCGGCATGCCGGCTCGGATGCTCTCGTCGATAAAGCCACCACCGAACTGGCGCGTGCGGACGCGTCGCTTGAAGCCCGGCGCATCGAGGTCGGCCGGGCCGAGGCGATGCTTCAGGCGATCGAGGCCGGCGAGCGCATCTCGGAATGGGAGACGCGCCGTGCCGAGGTGACACGCCTCGTGCAGCGGCGCGGGGAAATCGACGTCGCGCTTGCCGGCATCGCGGCGACGCCCGAGCGACTCCAGGAGGCGCGCACGCTTCGCGAGACGATCGTCACCCTCGAGGCTCGCCTGGAGGCGCAGGCCGCCCGCCTTGCGGTAGCGCTTCAGGGCGACGCCGACCGCTCGGTCACGATCGATGGCGCACCGGTGGCGGACGGACACGCGCAGACCCTCCGGCGCCGGACCGAGATCGCCATCAGCGGCGTCGGGACGATCACCATCGCACCCGCCGAGGCGGGGATTTCGCAGGAACGCGACCTCGCGGAAGCAAGAAGCGCATTCAATCGCGCCCTCCACGACATGGGCGTGACGAGCCTCGCCGCAGCCGCCGAAGCCCTCGAAGCAGCCCGCGACCTTCGGGCGGAACGCAAGTCGCTGGCCGAGCGCATCGGCACGGCGGGGCGCGATCTCGGCTCGGGCGATCCCCTCGGCGTTCTCACGGAGCGGATCGCGCAAACGCAGGCCCTCATGGCGCAGGCAATCGCCCGCGCCGGCGCAGGCGAACTCCCCGACCGGGCGGCGCTCCACGAGAGCCGCGACAGCCTGCGGGACCGGGAGCGCGAGGCGATCGGGCATCGCGAACGCAGGATTTCCGCCCTTCAGGAAGCCAGAGAGATGCGCGCCGGGATTGCGAGCCGCCTCTCGGCGCTTCGCGCGCAGGCGGAGGAACTGGCCGCCCGCGTTGCGGCCGCGGAACTGGAAGCGGCGGAGACTGCGAGCCCCGACGCGGTCGCACACCGCCGTGCGGAGAACGACGCGGCGGAGACTTCCCTCGCGCGCGCCCAGGCGGCATACGAGAACCAGACCGTCAACACGCCCGATGCAGAGGAGCGCGCGGCGCGGGAATTGCGCGTCGAGCGGCTGCAGCAGGCTCTCGACAATCACCAGTCCGAACTCGCGCGGCTGGAACGGGACGCGGAACTTCTCGAGGCGGGGATCAGGCGGATCGGCGCGGACGGGTTAGAGGAACGCCTCGCCGCGCTGACCGCCGAGCGGGAGATCGCGGAGCGGGACAAGGCGCGCGCCGAGCGCGAGACACAGGCTCTGCGGCTCCTGCGGGACACCATTTCGGATACGCTGTCCGAGGGTCGCACGCGCTTTCTCGCCCCGGTCAAGGAGAACCTGCGGCCCTTCATTGGCGCGCTGTTTCCCGGCGCCGAACTCGATATCGGCGACGATTTTACTCCGGCCCGCCTCATCCGCGGGAGCGGCGACGAAGGCTTCTCAACCCTCTCCGACGGAACCCGCGAGCAGATCGCGGTGCTGGTGCGCCTCGCCCTCGGCGCGCTCCTCGCCGCCCGCGGCCGCCCCGCCCCGATCATCCTCGACGACGCGCTGGTCTTCTCCGACGACGACCGGATCGAGGGGATGTTCGACGCCCTTGCCCGCGCAGCGGAGAACCAGCAGGTAATCATCCTGACCTGCCGCAGCCGCGCCTTCGCGCCGATCGGCGGCACGCTCCTGCGTATCGAGCCGGGCGAGCGGGAGGCGGGGCTGAGAATGGCGGGCGAGTAATCGCGCGATTGCCAGGGACGCCGGGCCGGGGCATGCTTCTGCATGCTCATCGAAGCCCGCAGGTCCCAGCTCATCGTCATCGACCTCCAGGAGAGGCTGCTCGCGGCGATTCCGGAAGCGCCCCGCGCGGTCGCCCGCACGCGCCTTCTCATCGAGGCGGCGCGTGCCCTTGAAATCCCGATTGCGGTCACGGAGCAATATCCGAAGGGGATCGGCGCCAGCGCGCCGGAGATCCGGGACGCTCTTCCCGCCTCCGCGACGGTCCACGAAAAGATCACCTTCTCCGCCGCGGCGGACCAGTCCTTCGCGGACCATGTGGCGGCGGGACGGCAGGACGGACGCGACCAGATCGTCATCTGCGGGACGGAGGCGCATGTCTGCGTCCTGCAGACGGCGCTTGGCCTGCGCGCACTCGGCTACCCGGTCTTCCTCGTCTCCGACGCCGTCGCCAGCCGGGATCCCGCAAGCGTCGACTGCGCCCGCGAGCGCCTCGTGCAAAGCGGGTGCATCTGGGTCAACGCGGAAATGGTCGTCTTCGAATGGATGGAGCGGGCAGGAACCGATCTCTTCCGCTCGCTCGTCAAGCTGATCAAGTGACCCGCGCTACTCCGCCGTCCGCTGGTAATCCTTCACGTCGGTGAACCGGACATCCGGCCAGCGCTCCTGGTCATATTTCAGCGAGAAGGCGGAGGGTGCGAGGAAGACCGGCGCGCCGTCGAGATCGCGGGCCATGGACGACATGTGCGCGTTCTCGAAACGGTCGATTTCATCGCGATCATCCGCCTCGACCCAGCGGCAGACCGAGAAGCGCGTGGGCTCGTAATCGACGGGAAGATTGTACTCCGCCGCCAGCCGCTCCTTGAGAACGTCGAGCTGAAGCGCCCCGACCACGCCGACGATCGCGCCCGATCCATCATAGGGCAGGAAGATCTGGACGACCCCCTCCTCGGCGAGCTGCTGGAGCGCCTCGCGCAGCTTCTTCGCCTTCATCGCATCCGCGATCTTGACGCGGCGCATGATCTCCGGCGCAAAGCTCGGGACGCCGCGAAAGACGATGTCCTCCCCCTCCGTCAGCGTGTCGCCGATCCTGAGCGTCCCGTGATTGGGGATGCCGACGACATCGCCGGCATAGGCTTCGTCGGCGATGGCGCGATCCTGCGCGAAGAAGAATTGCGGCGCGGAGAGGGTGATGGGCTTGCCGGTGCGCACGAGCTTCGCCCGCATGCCCCGCGAGAGCTTTCCGGAGCACACGCGCATGAAGGCGATGCGGTCGCGGTGGTTGGGATCCATGTTCGCCTGGATCTTGAAGACGAAGCCTGTCATGCGCGGCTCGTCCGCGGCGACAAGCCGCCCGTCGGCGGCCTGGGCGCGGGGCGACGGGGCGATCTCGCCCAGCGCGTCGATCAGGTCCCGAACGCCGAAATTCCGCAGGGCGCTGCCGAAGAAGACGGGCGTGAGATGGCCCTCGCGGAACGCTTTCAGGTCGAAGGGCTTGCAGCCCTCGCGGGCGAGTTCGACTTCCTCGCGCCAGTCGTCGATGCCGTATTCGGAGAGCATCCCGGCAAAGACCGGGTCGTCGGGGCCGCTCACGGGAGTGCCGGAAACTTCCTCGTCGTGCCGCCGGAAGGTGTTGGCCTGGAGATTGTACGTGCCCGCGAAATCGCGCCCCCTCCCGATCGGCCAGGTGACGGGTGCGGTGTCGAGCGCCAGGGTCTTCTCGATCTCGTCGAGAAGGTCGAAGGGGTCGCGCGTCTCGCGATCCATCTTGTTGATGAAGGTCACGATGGGGATGTCGCGCAGGCGGCAGACTTCGAAGAGCTTGCGCGTGCGGTCCTCGATGCCCTTTGCGGCGTCGATCACCATGATCGCCGAGTCGACCGCCGTCAGCGTGCGGTAGGTATCCTCGGAGAAGTCCTCGTGGCCCGGGGTGTCGAGCAGGTTGAAGACGCGGCCGTCATACTCGAAGGTCATCACCGAGGTGACGACGGAGATGCCGCGCTGGCGCTCGATATTCATCCAGTCGGATCGCGTGCCGACCCGATTGCGCTTCGCCTTCACCTCGCCGGCGAGCTGGATGGCCCCGCCGAACAACAGCAGCTTTTCCGTCAAGGTCGTCTTGCCGGCGTCCGGGTGCGAGATGATCGCAAAGGTGCGTCGCACTGAAACGGGATCGGCGGGGCGTTGGGCGTCGGTCATGGAAACGGTTCGGCTTCATGTCGGGGGCCGCCGTCGGGCGGCAGAAAGTTGACCTTCGTTTGGGCCATCGCGCCGGAAATTGCAATGGTCGCGGATGATCGGCCCGTGGTCGGCCAATGATCGGCCTCTTACACCTCCTCCACCGGGAAGCGCCGGCTCGGAGCGACGAACTCCTCCTGCGCGGTCACGGTCAGGATCTCGCGGGAGCCGGCTTCCTCCGTCCGCTTCAGCAGGCCGTGGATCGAAGCCGCCGCCTCCCCCATCGCGGTCTCGGCGGAACGCGTGCGTAGGTAATGCACGAAGAAGAGAGCGGCAATCGCATCGCCCGCGCCATTGACCGCGACCGAAAGCTTTGGCGTGCGCACGCGCCAGAAGCGGCCGCCCTCCCCCGCCAGCATGTCGATCGCGTCCGGCGGCGTATCGTCCGAATGGAGCGAGGTCACCAGCACGGCGCGGGGGCCTGTCGCCTGGACCCGGGAGACGGCCTCCTTGGCGGCCTCCAGCGTATGAGTGTCGCCTCCCGCGAGATATTCCAGCTCGAACTGGTTCGGCGTGATGATATCAGCCGCCGGCACCGCATGGCCCTTCATGAATTCGGGGATGCCCGGGCGAACGAAGACCCCGCGTCCGACATCCCCGATCACGGGATCGCAGGCATAGAGCGCGTCCGGATTGGCTTCGCGCACGCGCGCCACAGCGGAGAGGATGGCGTTGCCAATATCAGCAGAGCCCATATACCCCGAGAGAACGCCGTCGCAGCGCGGAAGTACCCCGCGATCGGCGATGCCCTCCACGATCTCCTCGATCGCGGGCCCGTCGAAGACCCTGCCCTTCCAGTCGCCGTAGCCGGTGTGGTTCGAGAACTGCACCGTATGAACGGGCCAGACCTCGCAGCCGAGGCGCTGCATCGGAAAGACGGCGGAGGCATTGCCGACATGGCCATAGGCGACGTGCGACTGGATTGAGAGAATGTTCATTCTGATGAATCGCCCTGAATCGAGGTCCGATTCAGTCGCACGAAGCGCCACATAAGAAAAGCGGCGGGGTTTCCCCCGCCGCCTTCTGTCCGGCTGCTGCGCCGTCGCCTACCAGGCGCGGCCTTCCGTGGCTGCGAAGTGGCTGAAGTGCTCCTCGGCTGTGATCGCGCCCTCGGCGACGGCCTGGGCGACGTCGGGGTTCAGC
>JAWLCY010000017.1:0-68301 GCA_041686895.1 Saliniramus sp.
GGTTCTTGGTTCAGCCGCTTTCCTCGCCGCGCCTGCGCGTGAGGGCGTAAAGGGCGATTCCCGAGGTCGTTGCCACGTTGAGGCTGTCGAAGTCGTCCGCCATCGGAATCCTGGCGCTGCGCAGGCGCGCCATCACGGCCTCCGGCAGGCCCGGACCTTCCGTTCCAAGGAGCAGCGCGATGCGCCCGTGCGCCGTCGCCGCGATCTGCTCCAGCGTCTCCGCGCCGCGCGGGCTCAGCGCGATCGTCTCGAAGCCCTCTTGCGCAAGGGCCGGGAGCATCCGTTGGCGGCCCCTGATGCGGGCGAAGGGCAGGGTGAGCGTCGCTCCGACCGAGACGCGGATCGCCTTGCGGTAGAGCGGGTCGCAGCACTCGTCATCGATCAACACGCCGTGCACCCCGAACGCCGCGGCGTTGCGGAAGATGCCCCCCATATTGTCGTGGTTCGCGATGCCCATGCAGGCGACGACCATCGCGCATCCGGGCATTCGGGCGAGCAGACTCTCGCCGCCCGGCTCTTCGCCCCGCAACCCGATGCCGAGGACGCCGCGGTGGAGGGGAAAGCCGACGATCGTCTCCATCACGCCCTGTCGGGTACAATAAACGGGGAGATCAGCCGGCAAATCATCCAGAAGCGGGCCCAGCGCCTCGATTCGTTTTTCGGAAATGAACAGGGATTCGAGGCCGAAGCGCCCGCGCCGGACCATTTGTCGGAGGACAACCTCGCCCTCGACGATGAAACGTCCCTGCCGTCCCACGAGGTCGCGCTCGCGCACCGAACGGTAGGGTGCGAGGCGCGGATCCTCCGCGTCGTGGATCATGGTCAGGCGCGTCATCGGTGAAGCCTTGCTCGACGCGTTCAGAACGCCTCCTCCCAGGTCCGGCTGAGCCTTACCGCGGAGTTTATCAGTCCGACCATTGAATAGGTCTGGGGGAAGTTGCCCCAGAGCGCGCCGGTCTCGAAATCGGCATCCTCCGAAAGCAGGCCGAAGGAATTGCGCAGTTTCAGGATCTCGTCGAACATGGCTCGCGCCTCGTCCCGGCGTCCGATCGCGGCGAGGGCGTCCACGAACCAGAAGGAGCAGACGAGAAAGCCCGTCTCCATCGTGCCGAAATCGTCCGGCACCGCATAGCGCTTGACCAGATTGCCGCGCCGCAAGGTGGCGCCGATAGCATCTACCGTGCGGATATAGCGATCGTCGCGGCAGTCGATGAAGTTGAGCTCCGCAAGGAGAAGCAGCGTCGCGTCGAGATCCTCTCCGTCGAAGGTCGAGACGAAGTGGCCTTTTTCCTCGTTCCAGATACGCGCGCAGATCGCGGCGTGAAGCCGGTCGGCCTTCTCCCGCCAATAGCCGGAGCGCTCATTCAGGGTCATCTGCGACGCGATGCGCGAGAGCCGGTCGCAGGCCGCCCAGCACATCACCGCCGAGAAGGTATGGATCGAGGCGATGGTGCGCAATTCCCACGGCCCGGCATCCGGCGTGTCGAAGACCTCGGCGGCGCGTTCGCCCAGCTTCTCGAGTTGCTCGAACAGCGCGTGGATGCCGTCGCGGTGCAGGCGGCTGTCGAAGAAGACATGGGTCGCGGCGAGGATCACGCTGCCATAGACGTCGTTCTGTTGCTGCACATAGGCCGCGTTGCCGACCCGCACCGGCCCCATCCCCCGGTAGCCGGCCAGGCTTTCGGCCTCGCGCTCATCGAGCCGGCTCTCCCGTGTAATGCCGAAGAGCGGGGCGAGGCTCCTATCCTCCGAATCGTCGACGATGTTGGTGATGAAGCCGAGATAGCTTTCCATCGTCCGGGTCGTTCCGAGCCGGTTGAGGGCATGGACGACGAAATAAGCGTCGCGTATCCAGCAATAGCGGTAATCCCAGTTGCGCTGCGTGTGCGGCGCTTCGGGAACGGAGGTGGTCAGCGCCGCGACAATCGCGCCCGTCTCCTCGAAGCTGCACAGTTTCAGCGTGATCGCGGCGCGGATCACGTCTCCCTGCCATTCGAACGGGATGGAGAGGGAACGCACCCAGCCCTCCCAATAGGCGATGGTGCGTTCGAGGAAATCCCGCGCCGTCACGTCGACCCCCGCGCGCAGGGGCTCGTCCGGGCCGAAGATGAACGACGCCGGGCGATCGAGCACGAAAGGCCGCTCCTCGGCGACATAGGCGATCGGCGCGTCCGTCGTCAGCCGCAGCGACTGCCCCGGCCCGACGAAGCGCAGGTGGTTCGAGCCGCGCGTCCGCTCCGCCGCGACCGCGCCCCACTCGAACACTGGCAGCAGTTTCACGCGGATGCGAGGCCGGCCACTGACGGGACGCACCCGCCGCACGAAACCGGGCTGCCGGAAGGTGCGGTCGTAATGGCTGAAGCGCGGGGCGAAATCGGTGATCTCGACGACATTGCCGTGATCATCCGAGAGCGTGGAGATCAGCACCGCCGTGTTGTCGCGGTAATGCTGGTCGCATTTCGTCATTCCCTCGAGCTCGATTGCGAAGACGCCGCGGCGCGCGCTCTCGCCATTGCCGACCTGATGGCCGTCAAGCAGCGCGCAGAAGACGGGATCGCCGTCGAATCGGGGCAGGCAACCCCAGACCACCTGCGCGCGCCGGTCGATCAGCGCGGCGCTCATGCAATTGCCGATGAGGGCGAGGTCGAGCGAGCTCATGCGGGAGGCACCTCCTTGAGACAAGTCGTCCCATTCTGGCCCCGGCGGCGCAAACAAATCCTCAACGCCGCCGAAGACAGCGGCCTGGCGTCGCGATCGCGCCGGTCAAGCCGCCGGGACGCGCCTGCGCTCCTTGTCGATCAGGCGCATGATGCGCTGCTTCTTGCGCAGGCGCGCAGCGTCGAGAAGCATCTGCCCCGCCCAGCGGTAGACATTCCGGGTCTGGACCTGCTCGCGCATGATCTTCATGCGTTCGCGCTGCTCGTTCGGGTCCATCGTCAAGGCGCGGTCGATCGCTTCTCCCATTGCATGGGCGTCGTAGGGATTGACGATCAGCGCCTCGCCCAGTTCCCGCGACGCGCCCGCGAAGGCGGAGAGGATGAGCACGCCCTGCTCGTCGTCCCGCGCGGCAACGAATTCCTTGGCGACGAGGTTCATCCCGTCGTGCAGGCTGGAGACGATGCAGAGGTCGGCGGCGCGGAAGAGCTCGAACACCTCGTCCGGCTCATGATGGCGCACGACGAGCTGTATCGGATCGAAGCTCCCGTCTCCGTGACGCGCGTTGATGTCATTCGCAAGCGCCGCGGCCTCGTCCTGCAGGGTCTGGTAATTGGCGAGCTTCGCCCGGGTGGGCGCCGCCGCCTGCACGAAGCAGAAGCGTCCCCTCCATTGCGGATACGCCGTCAGAAGCGCATCGACCCCGTGCATGCGGTCGAGGATCCCCTTGGTGTAGTCGAAGCGTTCGATGCCCACCCCCAGCATCACGTCCTCCGGCAGACCCAGACGCTCGCGCACGGTCTTTCGCGCCTCCTCGACCGGACGCTGGTTCGCCATGGCCGTGGGCGGCCATTCGATCGAGATCGGGTAGGGCCGCACGAATGCCTCGTGCCCCTTGAGCGTGATCGAATCGAACTCCCGGTCGATGCGGCTCTCCATGAACCGGTCGACGGTCTCGATGAAGTTGTTGCAGTGGAACTGCGTGTGAAAGCCCAGGATCGAGGAGCCGAGCAGCCCGTCGATAATATCCTCCTTGTAGGGGCAGATGCCGAAGGTCTCGGAATTCGGCCAGGGGATGTGCCAGAAGGTGATGATGGTCGCATCCGGAAGGCGCTCGCGGATCATCCGGGGGGCGAGCGCGAGATGATAATCCTGTATCAGGACGATCGGGTCGGGACGCTTGGCCTCCGCCACCACGGCGTCCGCGAATTTCTCGTTGACCGTGCGATACATCCGCCAGTCGGCCTCCCGGAAGACCGGACGCACGAACGCGATATGGCAAAGCGGCCAGAGACCCTCGTTGGCAAATCCGTAGTAATAGCCGTCCTGCTCCTCGTCCGAGAGCCAGATGCGCCGCAGGGCGTAGGACGGATTCGAGGGCGGCACCATGACGCGATCATGCGAATCGACGGCCTCCCGGTCGCCGCTTCCGGAGCCATGGGCGATCCAGGTGCCGCCGCAGGCGCGGGTCACCGGCTCGAGGGCCGAGACGAGACCGCTGGCCGGGCGCTGGATCTGCATCGAGCCGTCTTCCAGCTTGTTGTGGATGTAGGGCTGGCGGTTCGAGACGACGATGACCTCGGAGCCGGGCAGCTCATTGGCGAGGGCGATGCGCAGCGTCTCCGGGTTCCATTCCGTATGGACGGTGTCGATGGTGCGGCGGGCGAAATCGAGTTCGGCCAGCGCCGCGCGGATCTCCTCGCCGATCACCGTGGAGGTGTTCGACGGGTCCTCCGCCCGGCCGCTCCGCGCATCCTCGATCGCCTCCCGGACGGAGAGCGTCCACCGGCGCATGATCATGAAGGCGACGAGGGAGGCGAGCGCCGCGCCGCCGAAAGCGACGCCCATCAGGGCGAGGAGGAGGAATATCCGGGCCTGCACGCGGCGCTCCTCAACGGAGGCGAAATCGTGCAGGATCACGAGGCGCGCCTCGTCGGGGGGGGCGCCAAGCGGATAGGCCGCGATGAGCACCCGCTGCTCGCCATACATGACTTCGGTGAACACCTCGCCCGCCGCGACGGCGGTCTGGCCGCAACTGAACGCTTCTGGCATCGCGGAGGAGGCAGCCTCCAGGGTCCCGGCCCGGCACAGGCCGACGGCGAGGATCCGGTCGTCGATGGTCAGGCGCTCGAGGAGGGAGGCGAGGCGCTCGGCATCCTGCGGCCCCTGCAATGCGACGACCTGGTCGCGCGTGGCGTTGAAGACAAGCTGCGAACGCAGTTCCACGTCCCGCTGCGCCCATTGATGCACGAAGGAGGTGGCAAAGGGCCAGATGGCCAGAACAACGGCGGCGGTGATCAACAACGCGATGCCGCCATATCGGATCAGGATTCGCAATCGGATGCTCCCGCAACTTCGCGAGCCGGAGGACGGCCCAGTTTCGTCGTCGCAGAATGTTTATCCCGGAAAAAATCCTCAATGGCAAGCAAGCGCGTGATGCATGGCGTCGATGCTGCGCTAGCAAAGGTTATCTTTTCACAGAGTAGTAAGTCTTTGTGCTTGAAACCTCGGATCAGGTCCGTCCATTTACACATTGCGGCTATGAAACGAGCACAAAAAGATGCCGGACTGCTTCGCCATTCGAAGTTGAAAATTTAATATTCTTCAGTAATTGCTTCACACGCGTAGCGAGACCGAATTTCTGCCCCGGTCTCAATCCCCCGATGCGGACACAGCCGCGTCAAAGACCATGTCGGCGGTCAACGGTTCCGGGCGAGGCTGCGGAAGCGCGACGGCCGGATCAGCCCGCCGCGTCGCCCACCGGGCGCTTCCCCGGCTGGTTTTCCGTCACACGCAAGATCGATTTCGCGATGAAGTAACTCGCAGGCAAGGCGATGAGGACGCCGAGCGCCGCTGCGGCGACGATCGGCATGGCGTTCGACAGGGCCATGTCCATGGCAAGCACCGCAATGACGAACGCGCCGGCGATGGTGGGTGCGGTGAAGATGAAGACGAGTGTGGTCAGCTTGGTCACGATATGCTCCGTCGGCCTGTCTCTTGCGCGAACGTGACGAGGATGCCTCCGCTGGCCAGGCTTCGCCTTGAGCTAGGTCAAGAGAGCCGCCACGGTTGGCCGACCCTTCCGGCGGATTGCGTTTCCTCGAGCCGTTAACCTCCTGTTAACCCTTCGGGCTCACCTTGAAGACGAGACGCGCTTCGGCGCGGCGGGGGCGACCGCGGATGTACCGGCGCCCCCGCTCTCCGTCTCGCCCCCGCCACGCCAGAGCGCCTATGCCGGCTCGTCCTTCGCAAGAAGGTCCGGACGCCGCTCGCGGGTGACGGCGAGGGATTGCTCCCGCCGCCAGCGGGCAATGGCGGCATGGTCGCCCGACAGCAGGATGTCGGGGATCGCCCGCCCTTCCCATTCCCGGGGGCGGGTATATTGCGGGTATTCCAGTAGCCCCGCCTCGAAACTCTCTTCCGCGCCCGAATCATGCGCGCCCATCACGCCGGGCAGCAGGCGGACGCAGGCGTCGACGAGAACCATTGCGGCGAGTTCGCCGCCGGACAGCACATAATCGCCGATCGAGACCTCGATCAGGCCCCGCCCGGCGATCACCCTTTCGTCCACGCCCTCGAAACGTCCGCAGACGATCGAGACGCCGGGTCCCTGCGCGAGGTCGCGCACGAAATCGTGGGCGAGGGGGCGGCCGCGGGGGCTCATGAGCAGGCGCGGGCGCGGATCCTCCGGGGGGCAAGCGGCGTCAATCGCCTCGGACAGGACATCGGCGCGGATCACCATGCCGGGTCCGCCGCCCGCGGGGGTATCGTCCACCGAGCGATGCCGGCCGCGGCCATGCGCGCGGATGTCATGTGTCTCCAGCTCCCAGATCCCGCGCGCACGGGCGTCGCCCGAGAGCGAGACCCCGAGGGGGCCGGGAAACATCTCGGGATAGAGCGTCAGGATCGAGGCGCGCCACATGGCTCATTCCTCTCCCGGCTTCGGCTCCGGACCGGCGGGGGCGAAAAGATCGTCGGGAGCCTCGACGACAACCCGCCGTCCCGCGAGATCCACCGTCGGCACGAAGGATTTCAGGAACGGGACGAGCGCGCTCGCCCCTCCCGCGAGCGGCGTGATCTCGAGGAGGTCGCCGGCGCCGTAATCGGGGACGGCGACGACCCGCCCGATGACCGCGCCGTCGGGACGCTCGACGCTCATCCCGATCAGGTCGGCGAGGAGGAACTCATCCTCGCCCGCCCCCGTCGCGGCGATGGCGGCGCGCGTGGTGAAGACGCCGCGCCGGTTCAGCGCCTCGGCGAGATCGCGATCCGCAATGCCCTCAATGCTCGCGATCAGCATGTCGGCGGCGGATCCCGGAGCCGGCCGCAGGGCGGTGATGCGAAGGCGGCGGCCATAATCGTCGAAGAGCGGCTCATAGCGGGCGACGGCGAGGGGATCCTCGGTGAAGGACTTGAGGCGAACCTCGCCGCGCAGCCCGTGCGCCCTTCCAAACTCGCCGATTTGCACGGCGTCGTCCGGACGCTGTCCGTCGCCGGCGCGCGGGGATGCCGGCCGCGCCTCTCCGGAAGAGGCGGCGCGGGCGGCCCGGTCGCGGGGGCGTCCCGTCCTGCGCATCTGCGGCGCGGGCGGCTTACGCCGCTTCGCCGTCGGCGGGAGCCTCGGCGGGGGCCTCGGCGGCCTTGGCCTTCTCGGCGCGCTCGGCGGCGCGCTCCTGGGCCTTCTTGCCGGGCTGCGCCTTGCTCGGATTGTTGCGCGCCTCGCGCTTCATCAGGCCGGCATTGTCGAGGAAGCGCGCGACGCGGTCGGTCGGCTGCGCGCCCTTGGAGAGCCAGTCCTTCGCCTTTTCGAGGTCGAGGACGACGCGCTCGGCGGAATCCTTCGGCTTCATCGGATCGTAGGCGCCGATCCTCTCGATGAAGCGGCCGTCGCGGGGGGAGCGCGAATCGGCGACGACGATGCGGTAATAGGGGCGCTTCTTCGCGCCGCCGCGGGTGAGCCGGATCTTGAGGGACATTGCAGTAACTCCGTTTGTCAGTGTCTTGTGTTCAAAGCTTCCGCGGGATCGGGATGGCGCCAGATGTCGACCATCGCGTCCCGAAGTTCGAATTGCCCGTCCAGCCGGGCGCCGAGGCGTTCGGCGACCGCTACGGACGGGGCGTTTTTCGGATCGACGAAGCTGATCAGCGTCGTCGCACCCAAATCTTCATAGGCATGGCGGCGAACCCGCAGGGCAGCCTCGGTCGCCAGGCCGCGTCCCCGCGAGCGCGCGAGGAGCGACCACCCGAGTTCCACCTCCGGCCATCCTTCCGGCCGCCAGAGGCCGCAATATCCGGCCAAGGCGCCGCTCGCCTTTTCCTCGAGCGCCCAGAGGCCGTAGCCGCGCAGCGCCCAATGGCCGAGGAAGGTCGCGAAGATCCGCCACGCCGCATCGCGCCCGCAGGCGCCGCCGACGAATCGCGCGCTTTCCTCGTCCGCCCAGAATTCCGCAAAGGGATCGAAATCCGCTTCGCGCCAGCCGCGCAGGATCAGGCGTTCGGTCCGAAATGTCGGGGCAGGGCAGATCACTTCTTCTTGCCTCCGAAGGGGAGGCCGAGGCCGGGAAGCTTGCCGCCGCCGAGGCCGGGCAATCCGGGAACGCCCGGCTTGCCGCCTGAGAGCCCCGGGGGCATGGGCGGAACGCCGCCGCCGCCGGCCCCCGGAGGCAATTGCCCGCCCATCTGCTTGCGGACCTGTTCGAGCATTTCCGGCGTCGGTTGCGGCATCCCGCCCGGAAGTCCTCCCGGAAGTCCTCCCATGCCGCCGCCGCCGAGGCCGAACATCGAGCCGAGGGCCCCCGCGAGGCCGCCGCGCTTGTTCTTGCCCATCATCTTCATGACGTCCGCCATCTGGCGGTGCATCTTGAGGAGCTTGTTGATGTCCTCGACCCTCATGCCCGATCCCGCGGCGATGCGCTTCTTGCGCGAGGCCTTGAGGATGTCGGGATTGCGGCGCTCGCCGGGGGTCATCGAATCGATGATGGCGCGCTGCCGCTTGATCAGCCGGTCGTCGAGATTGGCGCCCTCGAGCTGCTTCTTCATCGCGCCCATGCCGGGCATCATGCCCATAAGCCCGCCGACGCCGCCGATCTTCTCCATCTGCGCAAGCTGGTCGCGCAGGTCCTCGAGATCGAACTTGCCCTTGCGCATCTTCTCGGCGATGCGCAGCGCCTTCTCCTGGTCGATCGACTCGGCCGCCTTCTCGACCAGCGAGACGATGTCGCCCATGCCGAGGATGCGGTTGGCGACGCGCGAGGGATGAAACTCCTCGAGGGCGTCGACCTTCTCGCCCGTGCCGATCAGCTTGATCGGCTTGCCGGTGACCGCCCGCATCGAGAGGGCCGCGCCGCCGCGCGCGTCGCCGTCCATGCGGGTGAGGACGATGCCCGTGACGCCAAGGCGCTCGTCGAAGGCCCGCGCCGTATTGACGGCGTCCTGTCCCGTGAGGGCGTCGGCGACGAGAAGCACTTCGTGCGGATTGACGGTCTTGCCGACATCGGCCGCTTCCGTCATCAGCGCTTCGTCGACGGTGACGCGGCCGGCGGTGTCGAGCATGACGACGTCGTAGCCGCCGAGCCGCGCGGCCTCCATCGCGCGCCGCGCGATCTGGACCGCGCTCTGACCCGCCACGATCGGAAGCGTATCGACGCCGACCTGCTTGCCAAGGATCGCGAGCTGCTCCATCGCCGCGGGACGGCGGGTGTCGAGCGAGGCCATGAGGACCCGCCGCTTGTCGCGCTCGGTGAGCCTGCGCGCGATCTTCGCCGTCGTCGTGGTCTTGCCCGAGCCCTGAAGGCCGACCATCAGGATGGGGATCGGCGGCGAGGCGGCGAGGTCGATCGTCTCGGCTTCCGAGCCAAGCATCTCGACGAGCGCGTCGTTGACGATCTTGACGACCATCTGGCCGGGCGTGACGGACTTCACGACCTGCGCGCCGACGGCTCGCTCCTTCACCTTCTCGGTGAAGCCGCGCACCACTTCGAGAGCCACGTCCGCCTCGAGAAGGGCGCGCCGCACCTCGCGGAGGGCGGCCTGGACGTCCTCGTCGGAGAGGGTGCCGCGGCGCGTCAGCGAATTGAGAATGCCTGACAGGCGATCGGAGAGACCTTCGAACATTATTCGCGTCCCCGTGCTATCAGCGGCGTCGTTTCCTCGAGGATGGCGGCGTCGAACATCGCGACGGCCTTCTCGAACTTGTCGCGGCATCCCGGATTGCAGAAGCCGACCACACGCTCGCGATAACGCGTGAGCGAATCCGCGCTGATCGGTTTCCCCGACCAGGGGCAAGTCGCGTTCACCGCATCCTCGACCTTGAGCTCTTCGCCCGTCATCCGCTTTCCCTTCATGCATCGTCCACACCGACGATACATATGCTCCGTGCGATCAGGCGAAAGAGCCGCAACGCAAAACACGCCCGAGGGCGCATCGCGCTGTCGGGCGTTGGCCTCCGGCTTCTCGAACCGGTCGGCGGGTCGCAGTTTCGCTTTCACGAAATCGAGGGGGCTGAGTACGGCGCGAGGCTTCGCGAGTCAAGGCCTCGCGCCGGACCGGCCCTATTTCGCCGCGATGACGGCGATCTCCACCTTGTATTGCGGCGCCGCGAGCTTCGCCTCGACGGTGGCGCGGGCGGGCGCGCAGCCGGGGGCTACCCACCCGTCCCACACGGCGTTCATCTCCTGGAACGTCCCGATATCGGTCAGCCAGATGCTGGCGGAGAGGAGCTTCGTCTTGTCCGTGCCGGCCTTCGCGAGGAGTCCGTCGATGATGGCGAGGATTTCCGTCGTTTGCTCGGTGACCGATCCGCCCGCCTTCTCCCGCGCAACCTGCCCGGCCAGATAGACGGTGTCGCCATGGACGACCGCCATGCTCATGCGCGGGCCCGGTTCGATGCGTTCGATGCTCATGCTCGTTCTCCCTCTGGACGACGTGGTTGATCGCAGGCAGTCATGCGGCGGAGCGGGCGCGGGGTAAAGGGCGGGAGGGGCCGAAAAAGCGCAAAGCCGCCCGCGAAGCTCACTCGTCTTCGCCGAAGCGGGTGGCGAGAAGCTCGGTGAGGGCGGCGAGGACCGCCTCGGCGTCGGGGCCGGACGCCGCGACGTCGATGGTGGTGCCCTTGGCGGCTGCGAGCGTCAGCAGGCCCATGATCGAGCGGCCGCCGACCGTCTCGCCGCAGCGGGAGACGGTCACCTCCGCATCGAAGCGCTCCACCGTCTGCACGAATTTCGCCGAGGCGCGCGCGTGCAGACCCTTCCGGTTGACGATCGGCAGCCGCAACGTGTTGGGACCAATCACGACGGGGCCGGCGAACAATCCCTCGGCCATGTGCGGCGCGTCGCTCATCTCGTCATTTCCCTGCGAGCACATGGGAGGCCACGTTGATATACTTGCGCCCGGCCTCCTGTGCGTGCAGCACGGCCTCCGCGAGCGGTTCGCAGTCGCGTACGCTCGCGAGCTTGATCAACATCGGAAGGTTGATGCCCGCCACCACCTCGACCTGGCGGCCGTTCATGCAGGAGAGGGCGAGATTGGAGGGCGTGCCGCCGAACATGTCGGTGAGAACGACGACGCCCGAGCCGCTTTCGACGCGGCCGACCGCGTCGAGAATGTCGCCGCGCCGGATCTCCATGTCGTCGTCCGGGCCGATCGTGATCGTCTCGATCTGCTCCTGCGGCCCGACCACATGTTCAAGCGCTGCCCTGAACTCGGTTGCGAGTTGCCCGTGTGTGACGAGCACCATTCCAATCATGTCGTCTCGTTTCCGGCGCTCGAATGAGCTGAGCCGCTATTTTGTGCAGCGCGAAGCGGAGCGCAAGCACATTGCGCGAAGAATTTCACCATTCCGTCATCGCGGACTCCAGGAATCCGCCGTCGAGCGCCTGAATCACCACGTCCGCCCCTTGCTCGAGCCGCAAAACCAGCCGTGGCATGCTCACGCCGTGCAGCATTATGACGCGTCGGGAAGCTTCTGGATAGCGCGGCGCGGCCGGATCAATATCTACAATCAAACGTAGTACCACGCGCTGCAGATACGGCCACCGCACCAGACCGCCGCCGCGCATCTCGACGAGCCCGGCGATCGGCGCAGGAGCGCTCGCCACGAGCCGGCCGTGCCGCGAGGCGACCCGCACGCGGTCATCGGCCACCAGCGCGGCGAATCGCCCCCTGACACGCGCCCGCTCCATGAGCGCGAGGGCGAGGCTCGTCTTTCCTGAACCGGATGCCCCGCGCAGGAGCACCCCGGCATCCCCGATCGCGACCGCCGTGCCGTGAAGGGACAACTCTCCGGGCATCTCCTCGCCGCTCATCTCCTCGCCGCTCATGGCATCGCCGGCAGCGAGACGGTGAAGCGCGCCCCGAGCCGCCGCGGTTCGCCGGTTTCGTCGGGCTGCCCGAGACGGTTCTCGGCGGTGATCGTGCCGCGATGGACCTGGACGATCTGGCGGGAGATCGAGAGTCCGAGCCCGGAATTCTGGCCGAAGCCCTGCTCCGGGCGATCGGTGTAGAACCGCTCGAAGATGCGCTCCAGCGCATGGTCGGGGATGCCCGGGCCGTCATCGTCGATGACGATGCGCACTTCGTCTCCCACGCGCGATACGGCAACGCGGACGGTCGCCCCCGGAGGCGAGAACGAGCGGGCGTTGTCGATCAGGTTGCGCACCACCTGTCCGATCCGGCTGTCATGTCCCAGAACGAGGAAGGCGCCGTCCTGCGCGCCCGCGCCACTGTCCGACCCGCTGCGCTCCGCCTTCGCCCGGTCGTTCCTCGCCTTCTCGGCCTTGCCCGCCCGCACCTTCGCCTTCCTGCCTCCTGACCGGGTCACGAGGATTTCCGCCTCGTGGGGGCGGCGGACATCGTTGGCGATCGAGGCCACCGCATCCACGAGCTTCGCGATGTCGACCGGGGCGGCCTCGAGGCGCGCCAGTTCGGCGTCGAGGCGCGAGGCGTCCGAAATGTCGCTGATCAGACGGTCGAGGCGGCGCACGTCGTGCTGGATGATCGACAGGAGGCGCCCGCGGGATTCCTCCGTCTTCGTCAGGGGAAGGGTCTCGACGGCGCTGCGCAGCGAGGTCAGGGGGTTCTTGAGCTCATGGGCCACGTCGGCCGCGAAGCTCTCGATGGCGTCGATCCGGTTGTAGAGCGCCTCGGTCATGTCGCGCAGCGCGCCCGAGAGATGGCCGATCTCGTCGGAACGGTAGGTGAAGTCGGGGATCTCCTGCCGCGACCGGATTCCCCGCCGGACCCGCTCCGCCGCCTCGGCGAGCCGACGGACGGGACCGGCGATGGCGTTGGCGAGGAGCAGCGAGAGGACGATCATCACCACCGCGGCGACCACGAAGACCTGGAACAGCGCGAGGCGCTCGGAGGCGATGATCGCGTCGATGTCCCCGCCTTGCGTCGAAAGCATCAGCGCGCCGCGGACCGCGCGCTGGCGCTGGATCGGCACCGCGACGGAGACGATTGTCTCGCCGGCGGGATTGATGCGCACGACGCTCCCGGCGCTGCCCCCGAGGGCCTGCTGCACTTCCGGGAAGATGCGCCCGTTGGTCGGGCCGATGGCCTCGATCACCGGCTGCCGCTCGGTGATCAGCCAGCTGCGCATCCAGTTCCACGCCCGCTGGATAAAGGTCTTGTCCTGGACTTCGAGCGGAGGCAGGTCCAGCCGCAGGATATCGCCGCGCGAATAGAGCGCGCGCGAATCGAGCACGAGCATCGCGTCCCGGTCGTAGATCCGGGCGCGCGTCCCGGTCGGGGTGACGAGACGGCGCAGGAGGGGCGCGACACGCTCCGGATTGATGGAGAACTCGAGCGGCGAGAAGAGGTCGTCGCCGAGGCCGGAGGTCTCGCCGAGCTGCATCTGCAGGAGGGCGTCCGGATCGATCTTGATCGTGTCGATCTCGACGGTGGCCGAGGAGGCGATCGCCCCGGCGATGATCTCGCCCTGCGTCAGGAGGCTCTGGACCCGCGCCTCGATCAGCCCCTCGCGGAACTGGTTCAGGTAGAGGAAGCCGAAGAGCAGCGCGACGAGGCCGGCGAGGTTGAGGACGACGATGCGGCGCGTCAGGCTCGACGAGGCGCGCTTGAACCAGTCCCGGGCGACCGCGTTGGCGCGCGCGATCCGGCTGCGCGGCGGAAGGGTCTCCGCGAACTCGTCCCCGGTTTCCCCAGCCGCTGCCTGCCCCTCGCGCGCGGATCCATCGCGCGCGGATCCATCGCGCGCGGATGCCTCCGCCTCCGGACGGACAAGGTCGTCATGGTCGGCTTGCGCGCGGCGCGCGTCCACGGGCTCGTCCTTTCCGCGCTGGCTCGGGCTCAGGATTCCTTGAACCTGTAGCCGACGCCGTAAAGCGTCTCGATCATGTCGAAACTTTGGTCGACAACCTTGAACTTCTTGCGCAGCCTTTTGATGTGGCTGTCGATCGTGCGGTCGTCCACATAGACCTGGTCGTCATAGGCGGCGTCCATCAGGGCGTTGCGCGACTTCACCACGCCCGGACGCTGCGCGAGGGATTGCAGGATCAGGAATTCCGTCACCGTGAGCGTCACCGGCTCGCCCCGCCAGGTGCAGGTATGGCGCTCGGGATCCATCACGAGCTGCCCCCGCTCGAGCGCCTTGGCGTCCGTCTCCCGGGGCGCGGTCTGGTCCTTGGGGGCGAAGCGCCGCAGCACGGCCTTGACCCGCTCCACCAGGAGGCGCTGCGAGAACGGTTTGCGGATGAAATCGTCCGCGCCCATCTTGAGGCCGAACAATTCGTCGATCTCCTCGTCCTTCGAGGTGAGGAAGATCACCGGGAGGTCGGATTTCTGGCGCAGGCGGCGCAGCAGCTCCATCCCGTCCATGCGCGGCATCTTGATGTCGAAGATCGCGAGGTCAGGGGGCGACTGCCGCAGGCCGTCCAGTGCCGACGCGCCGTCCGTGTAGGTCTGGATGCGATACCCCTCCGCCTCGAGCGCGATCGAGACGGATGTGAGGATATTGCGATCGTCGTCCACAAGGGCGATGGTTGGCATGTGGGGCTCCCCCTGACATTCTGCTGCGACGCCGCCGGCCCGGCCGGGCGTCCCGAAACAAACTCAGCCTTCGCCTCGCCTGTCGAGTATGCCAAAATTATGGCCAATAAGCACGAAGACGCCGCGAGAGCAACGAAACGACGCACGAAATGGTGAGGAAGGCCCTGTGCCGCAAGAAGAATCCCTTTCCGCGCCGGATTTCGACGGCGTCGCCATGGCCAAACGTCTCCTGAGAACGATCCGTTCCGGGGCGCTCGCGACGCTTGACGCGCAGACGGGCCATCCCTTCGCCACCCTGACCACCGTCGCGACCGATATCGACGGCTCGCCGATCCTGTTGATGTCGACGCTCTCGGCCCATCGCGCCAATATCGAGCGCGATCCGCGCATCTCGATCCTGCTCGCCGAAGGGGGACGCGGCGATCCCCTCGCCCATCCGCGCCTCACCGTCATCGGGCGGGCGACGCGGTCGGACGATCCAAGGCTCGGCGCGCGCTTCATCGCCCGTCACCCGAAGGCGAAGCTTTATGCGGGCTTCGCGGACTTCGCCTTCTTCCGGGTGGCCGTCGAGGCCGGGCATCTCAACGGCGGCTTCGCCCGCGCCATGAAGCTTCGCGCGGAAGAACTGGTCCTCGACCTGTCGGCGGCGGAGGCGCTCGTCGCAGCGCATGAAGGGGCGGTCGCCCACATGAACGATGATCACCGCGAGGCGCTGAGGCTTTACGCAACGCGCCTCGCCCGCGCGCCGGAGGCGGCCTGGCGCGCGACGGGGATCGACCCTGAGGGGATCGATCTCGCGGCGGGGGATCGCACCGCCCGCGTGGCCTTCCCCGCGGCGGTAGCCGGGCCGGGGGAGCTGCGCGCCGCCCTCGTCGCACTGGCGCGCGAGGCGCGCGAGGCGGATGGCGGGGCGTGAACGCGCCCCGCAGGTTCCGCATCCCAAACCGGGAGGGGATTATCACTTATGCCGCAGGGCCTCGACCTTTGATATTGACGTAGCCGTCTCCGCATCTAATGAAGAGGCGCATTATCGGCAGGCGCGGATCCTGCAGCGGCTCCACCGCGTTGAGTTCCGCAGCGGCGCGCCGGTCCGGGACCGAGTCCGGGGCCGGGCGCCGCAAGAAGCATCGCCTGCCGGTCGAGTGGTAGTGGGCGGCGAACCCAGGGAGGATTGCCTCGTGGATAATGTCGGTGTGTTCAACAGCGTGAACGGGGCCGAGACGATCGGCCTTCGCAATCTCAAGCGCGTGTTCTGGAATCTCGAAGCCCCCGCCCTCTACGAGCAGTCCCTTCAGCGCAACGAGGCGACGATCGCTTCCGGCGGCGCGCTCCTCGCGGAAACCGGCATCCATACCGGTCGCTCCCCGAAGGACAAGTTCGTCGTCCGCGACGCGGAGACGGATGCGAACGTCTGGTGGGACGCCAATGGCGCGATCACGCCGGCGCAGTTCGAGACGCTGCTCGAGGACTTCATCGCCCATGCGGAGGGCAAGGAGCTCTTCGCCCAGGATCTCTTCGGCGGGGCCGATCCCGCCTACCGGGTCCGCGCCCGCGTCTTCACGGAATTCGCCTGGCACTCCCTGTTCATCCGCAACCTCCTGCGCCGCCCCGACAGGGACCTCCTCCCGAGCTTCGTCCCCGACCTCACGATCATCGACCTCCCGAGCTTCAAGGCCGATCCCGCCCGCCACGGCTGCCGCTCCGAGACCGTCATCGCCATCGATTTCTCGCGCAAGATCGTGCTGATCGGCGGGACCTCCTATGCCGGCGAGATGAAGAAGTCGGTCTTCACCTACCTCAACTACATCCTCCCCGAGAAGAACGTCATGCCGATGCATTGCTCGGCGAACATGTCGACGCCCTCGGACGTCGCCGTATTCTTCGGCCTCTCGGGCACGGGCAAGACAACCCTCTCGAACGACCCGAACCGCCCGCTCATCGGCGACGACGAGCACGGCTGGGGCCCCAACGGCATCTTCAACTTCGAGGGCGGCTGCTACGCCAAGACGATCCGGCTCTCATCGGACGCAGAGCCCGAGATCTATGCGACGACGAAGCGCTTCGGCACGGTGCTCGAGAACGTCGTCGTCGATCCCGTGACCCGCGTTCCGGATTTCGACGACGCCTCGAAGACCGAGAACACGCGCTGCGCCTATCCCCTCGATTTCATTCCGAACGCGAGCGAGACCGGGCGCGGCGGGCATCCCAAGAACATCGTGATGCTCACCTGCGACGCCTTCGGCGTGCTCCCGCCCATCGCCAAGCTCACGGGCGCGGAAGCGATGTACCACTTCCTCTCCGGCTACACCGCGAAGGTCGCGGGAACCGAAAAGGGCGTGACGGAGCCGCAGGCGACCTTCTCGACCTGCTTCGGCGCGCCCTTCATGCCGCGCCCGCCCTCCGTCTATGGCAATCTCCTGCGCGAGCTGATTTCGCGCCACCACGTCGATTGCTGGCTGGTGAACACCGGCTGGACCGGCGGGATGCACGGGGTCGGCCGCCGGATGCCGATCCGGGTGACCCGCCGCCTGCTGAGCGCCGCACTCGACGGATCGCTCTCGAAGGCCGAGTTCCGGCGCGACCCTTATTTCGGCCTGGCCGTCCCCACCGCCGTCCCCGGCGTCGAGCCCCACATCCTCGCCCCCTACAAGACCTGGCAGGACAAGGCCGCCTTCGCCGAGACGGCTAAGAAGCTGATCGGCATGTTCCACGAGAACTTCAAGCGCTTCGAGGGCGAAGTGGACGCCGACGTCCGCGCCGCCGCGCCCCAGACCCTGATCTAGATCGCGACCGCAAGCAGGTCAGCCGCGACCGCCGCTGCAACTCCTCCCCGCCGGGAGGGGTTGCCCCGCCGTCTCCGGGCGACCATCTGGGACTCTTGCGCCCGTCCGTATAAACACGGAGGGCAGGAAGGGGAGCCCGCATGCCGGTGACGCATCGATACAAGCCCGATCCGAAACATCCCGATCTGGGTGACGCATTCTATGACGTCGTCGAGGCAGCGCGCTTCCCCGAGACGAGGCTGCGCTTCCGCAATGACCGCTGGGCGTCCCGGATCGGGCTCGACGGGCTGTCGGATGCGGAATGGATCGAGCATTTCGCCCGGTTCGCGCCGCTGCCGGGCAATCTCGAACAGCCGCTCGCCCTGCGCTATCACGGCCACCAGTTCCGCTCCTACAACCCGGATCTCGGGGACGGGCGGGGATTTCTCTTCGCCCAGCTGCGCGACGCCGTCGACGGGCGCCTCCTCGACCTCGCGACGAAGGGCTCGGGCCAGACGCCGTGGTCGCGCAGGGGCGACGGGCGACTGACGCTGAAGGGCGGGGTGCGGGAGATCCTCGCCAGCGAGATGCTGGAGGCGCTTGGCGTCTACACCTCGAAGAACATCAGCCTGATCGAGACGGGGGAGCCGCTGCAGCGCCACGACGAGCCCTCGCCGACGCGCTCGGCGGTGCTCGTGCGCCTCGGCCACAGCCATATCCGCTTCGGCTCCTTCCAGCGCCTCGCCTTTCTCGGCGAGGGGGAGGATCTCGCGCGCCTGCTCGACTTCTCGATCGCCCATTACTGGCCCGAGGCCGCCGGCGAGGCGGATCGCGCCGGGGCGTTCCTCGACCGCGTCGTCGACGCGACTGCGGCCCTCGCCGCGGAATGGTTCGCGGCGGGTTTCGTGCACGGCGTGCTCAACACCGACAACACGGTGATCACGGGGGAAAGCTTCGACTACGGACCCTGGCGCTTCCTGCCGGTGCTCGACCAGCATTTCACGGCCGCCTATTTCGACGAGACCGGGCTCTACGCCTTCGGACGCCAGCCGACGGCGTTGCGCTGGAACCTGCAGCGCCTTGCGGAATGCCTGATCCATCTCTCCTCGCAGGAGCGCATGGTGGCCTCCCTCGAGCGCTTCAGCCCCCGCTTCCACGAGGCGCTCAACCGGATCACGCGGGCGCGGCTCGGCCTCGATCCCGGCAACGCCGCCGCCACTGACGAAACGGACGAGGCGGTCGGGTATTTCTACGCCGCCCTGTCGCATGGGCAGGTCCCGTTCGAGCGCGCCTTCTTCGATCTTGCGGGCGGCGCGCGGCCGGAGCGGATCGCGGCGAGCCCGAATCGCGACATCTACGCCCTGCCCGCCTGGACCGACGCCATCGCAAGCCTGCGCGACGCAACGCCTGCTCCCGCCGAGGCTTTGGAACATCCCTATTTCGCGCGCGATGAGCCGGTGACCATGCTCATCGACGAGGTCGAGGCGCTCTGGGCGCCGATCGCCGAACGGGACGACTGGGGGGCGTTCGAGGCGAAGCTGGCGGAGATCGCGATTCTGCGGGAGGCCTATGCGCCGCTTCTTGCAGGCGTGCGGCGGGGAGAATAAGAGAGCGGCATGATCGACCGCCGACACTTCCTTTCCGGCGCGGGCTCGCTCGCGACGCTCGCCGCCCTCGCCTCATCGGCGCCCGCTCTCGCCGAGGGGCCGCCGGCTGGCCTCGCCTTCGAGGAGGCGGGACCGTTTTCGTTCGAGACGCTGATCGCGCGGGCGCGCGAGCGCGCCGGCCGGCCCTATGCGCCGCCCGAACGACCGGAGCCGGAGGTCCTCGAGCGTATCGACTACGACGCCCATCGCCAGCTGCTGTTCAGGAACGAGCACGCGCTCTGGCGGCACGGGCCGGGCGAATTCCCGGTGACCTTCTTCCATCTCGGGCGTCTTTTCCAGAAGCCGGTCCAGATCTTCGTGATCGAGGGCGGCGTTGCGCGCCGGATCATCTACGACCAGCGCAATTTCCAGGTCCCCCCTGATTCTCCCGCGCGGGAACTCCCGCCGGGGGCGGGGTTTGCCGGCTTTCGCTTCCAGGAGCGGCGCGGCAGCCCGCCCGACCGGCAATTCAACGACTGGGTCGCCTTTCTCGGCGCGTCCTATTTCCGCGCGGTGGCGGAGCCCGGGTTCTACGGCATCTCGGCGCGCGGCATCGCCATCGACACGGCCTTGCCCGACAGGGGCGAGGAATTTCCCGATTTCGTGGAATTCCACATCGAGACCCCCGCGCCGGGCCTCGACAGCGTCACCGTCCATGCCTTGCTTGACGGACCGAGCATCACGGGCGCCTACCGCTTCGATATCCGCCGGACGGAGGCGGTGGTCATCGACATCGAGAAGCACCTGTTCATGCGCAGGGACGTGGCGCGATTGGGGATCGCGCCGCTCACCTCGATGTACTGGTTCTCCGAGACCGCGAAGCCGACGGCCGTCGACTGGCGGCCCGAGGTGCACGATTCCGACGGCGTCGCCCTGTGGACCGGGGCGGGCGAACGCCTCTGGCGGCCACTCAACAACCCGTCCCGCCTCGCGGTCTCCGCCTTCTCGGATGCCGATCCGCGCGGCTTCGGCCTGATGCAGCGCGACCGCGACTACGGCAACTATCTCGACGGCGCGCGTTATGAAACCCGGCCCTCGCTCTGGATCGAGCCGCACGGCTCCTGGGGGCAGGGAAGCGTCCAGCTGGTCGAGATTCCGACTGCCGACGAGTATCACGACAACATCGTCGCCATGTGGGTGCCCGCCGTTCCCGCCCGGACGGGGGACGCCTTCACCTTCCGCTACCGCACCCACTGGGCGCTGGAGCAGCCCGATCCGCCGGACCTGGCGCGCGTCGTCGCGACGCGCCTCGGGCTCGGTGACGATCGCGGCGAGCGCCCGCGCCTGCGCCGCTTCTCGGTGGAGTTCGAGGGCGGGCCGCTCGCGGGGGAGGGGCCGGATGCAAGGCCCGAGCCCGCCTTCTGGGCGTCGCGGGGCGAGTTGTCCGGGGCGCGCGTCGACAAGCTGGCGACGGGCAGGCCTGGCCACTGGCGGGCGGAGTTCTCGCTGGACGTTCGCGGAACCGAGCCGGTCGAGCTGCGCGCCTATCTCAACCGCGGCGGCCATCCCGTCACGGAAGTCTGGACCTACCAGTACCACCCGTCCTGATAATTGCCGGCCTTCGCGCTCGTGCGCTTCGCCGCCGCCCGGTTCATGGCGTTGACCGCGCCGTTGATCTCGCCGCCGAAAATATAGATTACGGCGAGGGTGTAGAGGAAGATCAGCGACATCATCGCCGTGGCGAGACCGCCATAGGTGGTGGCGTAGGCGCGGGGGAAATGAGCGAGATAGGTCCCGAAGACGAACCCGCCGAGCAGCCACAGGAACAGCGTCACGAGCACGCCGGGCAGGATGCTGACGAAGCTGCGGTATCCGGCGGCGAGGAACTTGTGGGTGATGACGAGAGCAGCGACGATCAGGAAGGCGGTGCCCCCGAGCCGGACGAGATCGACCATCTGCGTGAATTCGGCGAGCGGCGGAAAGAAGCTCACCAGCGTCCCCCAGATCAGCGGCCCCAGCACCACTCCGAAGGCGAAGACCAGCATCACGCAGGCGCCGATCGCGACATAGAAGATCGATTCGAGGCGCGTCACGAGCCAGGACCGCGTCTCGCGCACCGCATAGGCGCGGTTCAGGCCGACCCGCAGCGCCTCGATGCCGTTCGAGGAGAAATACAGGGCCAGCGCCGCGCCGATCGTGAGAAGATCGCCGCGCCATTCGGTCAACACGCTGCGCACCTCCCGCGCGATCGGCTCGCCGATCTCCCTCGGGAGCACCTCGATGATGAGGGTCGCCGCGTCATCCGCCAGGGTGCCGGAGCCTATGAAGCTCGCCAAAGCCGTGAGCAGGATGAGGAAGGGGAAGAAGGAAAACAGGGCCGAAAGCGCAATATGGCTGGCGATCGCCCAGCCGTCGTGCAACGCCATGCGGTTGTACGCCAGATAAAGAACGGCGAAAGATTTCTTCAACGCGTGCAAGGCGACACATCTCCCCCTTTGCCAAATGGCGCATGGGGGCCGGACGCGCAAGCTGGTAACTCAACGTAAGTCCGCATTCGCGGCATCCCGCCGCCACACGAAGAACCCGGAATCCGCATGCCCTCCGATCCGCCCCCGCTGACGCGTGACCCGCCGCCGCAACAGGATGGCCTCGCCTTCGTCGCGCCCGCGCTCTTCGTCCTGATCTGGTCGACGGGCTTCATCGTCGCGCGCCTCGTAGCGCCCTACGCCGATCCCCTGTCCTTCCTCGGCCTGCGCTACCTCATCGCCATCGCGATCCTTGCGGGAGCCGCCTTCGCCGCCGGCGCGGCATGGCCGCGATCGCGCCTCGAATGGCGCAACCAGCTCGTCGCCGGGGTGCTCCTGCACGGCGTCTATCTTGGCGGGGTGTTCTGGTCGATCAAGCACGGGCTGCCGGCGGGGATCTCCGCGCTGATCATCGGCCTGCAACCGCTCGTCACCGGCATGTTCGTCGGCGTCTTCCTCGGCGAGCGGGTCTCGCGCCTGCGCTGGGCGGGGATCATCACCGGCTTTGTCGGCGCGATCCTCGTGATCCTGCCGCGCCTCGGGACCGCGGACGGGTTTCCCCCCCTGCCGGTCCTCGTCTGCCTGCTCGGCACGTTCTCCATCACGCTGGGGACGATCTGGCAGAAGAAGACGGGAGCGGGGCAGGACCTGCGCACCTCCACGGTGGTGCATTTCATCGGAGCGGCCCTGGTGACGATCCCGCTGGCGCTGCTTCTCGAGGAGGGGCGTCTCGATCCGACGCCTGAATTCTGGATCGGCCTGTTCTGGGCCGTCTTCGGCCTCTCGATCGGCGCCATCTTCCTGCTCCTCGTGCTGATCCGCCGGGGCGCGGTGGCGGGCGTCGCCGCCCTGCTCTACCTCGTCCCGCCCGTCTCGGCCCTTATGGCGTATATCCTGTTCGGCGAGACGCTGGCTCCGGTCCAGATCGCGGGAATGGCGGTGGCGGCGGCCGGGGTGGCGATCGCGAGCCGGGGGTGAGTCGCCGAGGGCTCGGCGATGGCCGCCTCACGTCCCCCGCGGCTTGGCCCGCCGGGTCGGCTCGGCATTGGCGGGATCCTCCGGCCAGGGGTGCTTCGGGTAGCGCCCGCGCATCTCGGCGCGCACGGCGCTCCATGATCCCTTCCAGAAGCCGGGGAGGTCGCGGGTGATCTGGATTGGGCGATGGGCGGGCGAGAGCAGGTGCAGGAGGAGGGGAACGCGCCCCTGCGCGATGGCGGGGTGCCGCCCGAGGCCGAACAATTCCTGGACCCGCACCGCGACGGTGGGCTCCGACTCTCCGTAATCGATGGGGATCGCCGATCCGGTCGGCGCCTCGAAATGCGTCGGCGCCTCCGCGTCGAGCCGCCTCTGCAGGTTCCAGGGCAGGAGCGCGTGGAGCGCGTTCGCCACGATGTCCGGGGTGATCGCGGAGAGGCTGGTCTTCCCGACGAGGTGAGGGGCGAGCCATGTCCCGACGCCCGCCTCGAGCGCCGCGTCGGAGAGATCGGGCCATTCCTCGCCCTCGGCGCGGCGCAGGAACGTGACCCGCTCGCGCCATTGCGCCGCCGCCTTCGAGAAGGGCAGCGCGGCGATCCCGAGGCCGGCGATTCCCCGCGCCAGGGCCTCGGCGGCCGCCTCCCCGGCGGGAACCGGAAGCGGGCGCTCGGAGAGCACGAGCGCCCCGAGCCGGGTCGTGCGCCTCGCCCGCAGGGCCCTGGCGGCGCGGTCGAAGACGATCTCCTCGCCGTCGACGATCCTGTCTCCCGCGACCGCGCGGATGTCGTCCAGCGAGATCGCCGCAGCCGAGAGGATCCGGGCGGAAGCCGCCCCGCCGCCGATCTCGGCGATGGCGAGATAGGGTTCGCGGGCCAGCGCGAGATGGGCCTCCATCGCCGCGCCGCGCCCGTTCGCCATGACGAATTCTCCCGGCGCGCCCCGCGCCTTGGCGATCCGGTCCGGAAAGGCGAGGGCGAGGACCGCGCCGGCCTGCGCCACCGGCAGGCGCGCTGCGCCGCCTCCGGCGGTCTTCGCCCAGCCGGACGCCATGCGACGCATGTCATTCGCCCGCGCGCCTGCCTCGCGGCGAAAGCGCTCCACGCGATCCGCCAGGTCGACCCCGTCGCCGCCGAGCCCCCTCTCGACAAGGACGGCGGCCAGATCGGCGGCGAGCGCCGCGTCGTCTCCCGCGGCGAGAACCATGCGCGCGAGCCGCGCCGGCAGGGCAAGCGCGCGCAGCCGCCGCCCCATCGCCGTGATGCGGCCATCCGCGTCCAGCGCATCGAGCGCAACGAGGAGCGCGCGGGCCTGCGTCAGGGCGGCTGCGGGCGGCGGATCGAGAAAGCGCAGGCTCGCCGGATCGGTGACGCCCCAGGCGGCGCAGTCGAGCAGCAGCGAGGACAGGTCGGCGGCGAGGATTTCCGGCCGCTGGAAGGGCTCCAGCGCCCCGCTGCCCGCCTCTTCCCAGAGCCGGTAGCAGATTCCCGGCTCGGTGCGTCCCGCGCGCCCGCGCCGCTGATCCGCCCCCGCCCGCGAGACGCGCACCGTCTCGAGCCGCGTCAGGCCGATATCCGGCTCGTAAACGGGGATGCGCGAGAGGCCCGAATCCACCACGACGCGCACGCCCTCGATCGTGAGCGAGGTCTCCGCGATGGCGGTGGCGAGCACCACCTTGCGCCGTCCCGGCGCGGCGGGGCGCACGGCCCGGTCCTGCTCGCCCCGCTCCATCGCGCCGAAGAGGGGAGCGATCTCGACTGCGGGATCCGTGATCTTCTCCCGCAGCATCGTCTCGACCCGCCTGATCTCGCCCTGCCCCGGCAGGAAGACGAGGATCGATCCCGGCTCCTGGCGCAGCGCGCGCAGGATGCAGGCGGCGACCTCCTCCTCGATGCGCCGTCGCGGATCGCGCCCGACATGAAACGTCTCGACGGGAAAGGCGCGGCCCCGGGATTCGATCACGGGCGCGTCTCCCATCAGCGCCGCGACCCGCGCCCCGTCGAGGGTGGCAGACATGACGAGAAGCCGCAGATCCTCGCGCAGGCCCGATTGCGCATCGAGGGCGAGGGCGAGGCCGAAATCGGCGTCGAGGGAGCGCTCGTGGAACTCGTCGAACATCACGCAGGCGACGCCCTCGAGCGCGGGATCGTCGAGGATCATCCGCGTGAAGACGCCCTCGGTGACGACCTCGATGCGGGTTTTCGGCCCGATCTTCGAGCCGAGCCGCACCCGCAGGCCCACCGTCTCCCCGACCTGCTCGCCCAGCGTCTCGGCCATGCGCGCGGCCGCCGCGCGGGCCGCGAGACGCCGCGGTTCGAGGAGGATCAGCTTGCGCCCGGCGACCCATGGCTCGCCGAGGAGCGCGAGGGGCGCCCGCGTCGTCTTTCCCGCGCCGGGCGGCGCGACGAGGACGGCGTTCGGCGTCCGCGCGAGCGCCCGGGCGAGCGGCTCGAGGACCTCGTCGATCGGAAGCGGTTCGGTGAAGGCGGGCATGTCGAAGCGGCGCATGGGCAGGTGATGCCCAAAGCGGGGCGCGCGCGCAAGCGCGAGCGGCGGAGGGCGCGAGGCCGCACGCCGCGAAGCTGCTGGATAAAACGGTTTCCTGCGTGTATTTTTGATCTCAAGCAATCAATGGGCGGATCATGGCAAAAGTGCCGAAACGCGTAGGGACGCCGGGGGTCAAGCCGGTCACGCCTGCAAGGCGCGACTCGGATCTGCGCGACCAGGCGCGGGAATTCCAGGCGGCCCTGCGGCGCGAGTTCCTCGATTATCACGAGCCGGCCAAGGCCGAGGGCACGGTCGCGGCCGGATTCGACGACCAGATCATGATCTCGGGCACCCGCGCCCGCGAGGCGATGGGCTACATGCACGAACTGGTGCGCCTGAGCCCGACCTTCCGGGGCGTCCTGCGCAAGGCCCTGGCCGATCTCGACACCTTGTGGATCACCATCGGCCATGGCGGCGGCAACAGCCGCTCGACGATCGGCGCGCGCGACGAGAAGATCTACATCAATCTCGAACAGGGGGACCTGCTCGATCTCCTGATCCATGAATGCGGCCATGCCCTCGCAAAGCTGGAGGACGGGCCGCTCGGCGGCTTCGGCCCCAACCAGCGCTTCCAGGCGGTGATCAAGCGCGAGCTCGACATGGGTCGCGGCGGCGTCAAGGCCTACGGGACGGAAGTGCGCCCCAACGAGCCCGGCAAGCGCAGGCGCGCGAACTGAGCCATCTTAGAGCCCCGCCGCCGCCCGCAGGAACCGCTCGCCGGCGGCGAGCTGGTCGAGCGTGATGTACTCATCCGGCTGATGCGCCTGGTCGATCGAACCCGGGCCGCAGACGACGACGGGAATTTCCGCCTGCTGAAACCGGCCCGCCTCGGTGCCGAAGGGGACGGTGATCGTGGCGTTGCGTCCGGCGGCGCGCAGCGCGACGCGCTCCGCCTCCGAGCCGGGTTCGGGTGCGAGACCGGGAACGTCGACTCCGAGGATCGTCTCGATGCGTCCGTAATCCCCGAAGCGGTTGAGCCGCTCCCGCGCGATCTTCTCGGAAAAACGGGCGAAGCGCTCGCGGACGACGGTCTGGTCGAGATCGGGAAGGCCCCGGATCTCCCAATGGAAGGCGCATTCCTTCGCGAGGATGTTGCGCGCCGTTCCCCCGTGGATCGTCCCGATCCCGATGACCGAATAGGGAGGATCGAAGCGGCCCGACGGATCGCCCGCGAGCATCAGCTCGTCATTGATCCGGTCGAGTTCGCAGACGAGCGCGGCGGCGGAGGGAATGGCGTTCGCCCCGAGGGCGGGCTTCGAGGAATGCGCCTCGAAGCCTTGGACACGCGTATGGAAGGTCGAGACGCTCTTGTGGGCGTCCACCACCTCGAGCCCCGTGGGTTCCCCCACGATGACCGCGCGGGGCCGGGGCAGCTCGCGCCCCAGGCTCACGATCGCGTCCACGACGCCGAGACAGGTGGTCTCCTCGTCATAGGAGAGGAGGATGTGGACCGGGCGGTCGAGGGCCGCCGCCTTGAAGTCGGGGACGAGGGCGAGCGCGATCGCGCAGAAGCCCTTCATGTCGACGGCGCCGCGACCAAAGGCGCGCCCCTCCGCGACGCGCAGGGTGAAGGGATCGCTCGTCCAGCTCTGGCCGGTCACGGGGACCGTGTCGGTATGGCCGGAGAAGACGACGCCGCCGTCGACGCGCGGGCCTATCGTCGCGACGAGGGCGGCCTTGTCGCCGGCGGCGTTGGGCAGCCGGACATGATCCACGCCCCAGGCGTCGAGATAGTCGGAGACGAAGTCGATCAGCGCGAGGTTCGACAGGCTGCTTTCCGTGTCGAAGGCGACGAGGCGCGCGAGCATCTCGATCGGCGTGAAGCGGCGGGGCTCGCTCATGGGCGGGTTCCTGGAGGCGCGGTCAATGGACGGAATGACGGGCGTGCGGACTGTCGAGGGAGAAGGCCGGGATGTCGGCAAGGAAGATCTCGCCGTTCATGCCCTCCATCTCGTAATGGCCCTGCATCGTGCCGTCGGGCGTCGGGAGGGGGCAGCCGCTCGTATAGGTGAAGCTTTCGCCGGGGCCGAGATTGGGCTGCTGGCCGACCACCCCCGCCCCGCGCACCTCCTGCACGCGCCCGAGCCCGTCGACGATGCGCCAGTAGCGGCGCAGCAGCTTCGCCCGCTCCGGGTTGAGGTTCGTGATCTCGACAGTATAGGCGAAGAAATACTGCCCCGCCTGCGGCCGGGATTCCTCCTCCAGATATTGCGGCGTCACGGTTACCCGGATGCCGCGGGTGAGTGCGGTATACATGATCCGGCTCCGAAGCCCCGGCGACAAGCGATCGGGTTGGTGGTAAGCCCCGACATCAATTCCGTCAACGCGTGAACGTCCCGATGCTCGATGGCCTGATGCGCCGCCTCCTCGACCCGCCCCTCGACCGCGCCGGCCGGTTTCTCGCCGCGCGGGGGATAGGCCCCGACCCGATCACCGCGGCGGGCCTCGTCTTCAGCCTCGCCTGCGCCGGCGCGATCGCCTTCGGGGCCGACCTGCTCGCGCTCGCCATGCTGGCGCTGAGCCGCCTCTGCGACGGCCTCGACGGCGCGGCGGCGCGCGCGACGCAGCCGAGCGACCGGGGCGGCTTTCTCGACATCGTCTTCGATTTCGTCTTCTACGGCGCGATCCCGCTCGCCTTCGCCCTGCGCGATCCCGACGCGAACGCGATCGCGGCCATCGTCCTGCTCTTCACCTTCTACGTGAACGGCGCGAGCTTCCTCGCCTTTGCGGCGATCGCGGCGAAGCGCGGGATGGAGACGCGCATGCGGGGGGTGAAGTCGATCTATTTCACGACCGGTCTCGCGGAAGGCTCGGAGACGATCATCGCCTTCGCGCTGATGATCCTCCTGCCGCAGCACTTCCCGCTCATCGCCTATTTCTTCGCCGGCCTGACCCTCATGAGCGCCATCGCCCGCATCGCCCTCGCCTGGGGCTTGTTCCGGGACGAGGAGGAAGAGGGCGAGGCGGAGGGAGATGCCCGCTAGCGGCGGCGGGCTCACCGGCAGGCATTGCGCAAAGCCGCGCAGCCGCCTAGGAAAAACGAAACGCCAATCCGGGGGTCGATCAGTTGCTGCGCGACGGAATTCAATCGGCGAGGACGATCGCCGAACTCACCACGGCGGGGAAGATCCTGCCCGCGACCCCCTATGCCGCCGACCAGATCCAGCCCGCGAGCCTCGATCTGCGGCTTGGCGCGCGGGTCTGGCGTGTGCGGGCGAGCTTCCTCCCCGGCCCGACGCAGACGGTGCGCGACCGGCTCGCCTATCTGGTCCTGCACGAGATGGATCTGACCCAGCCGGTCCTGCTCGAGACCGGATGCGTCTATATCGCGGAACTCCAGGAGAGCCTCGCCCTGCCGCCCGAGCTTTCGGCGACGGCCAATCCGAAGAGCTCCACCGGGCGCATCGACGTCTTCACGCGGGTGATCACGGATCGCGCCCGCGAATTCGACGCGGTCGAGGCCGGCTATCACGGGCCGCTCTATGCCGAGATCTCGCCGCGCACCTTTCCCGTGCGCGTGCGCATGGGATCGCGCCTCTCGCAGTTGCGCCTGCGCAAGGGCGAGGTGCGGCTCGACGATGCTGAACTCGCCGCCCTGCACCTGCGCGAAAGCCTCGTCACCTCCGCCGAGCCCTCCTTCCAGGACGGCGTGGCCGTGAGCGTCGACCTGGCGGGCTTCGGCAGCGACAAGCTGATCGGCTACCGCGCGAAGCGCCATACCGCACTCGTCGACGTCGACAGGGTCGGGGCCTGCAAGGTCGCGGATTTCTGGGAGCCGCTGCACACGAACGGGCGCGCGGAGCTGATCCTCGATCCCGGGCAGTTCTACATTCTTGCCTCGAAGGAAGCTGTCCACGTCCCGCCCGACTATGCGGCCGAGATGGTCCCCTTCGACCCGCTCGTGGGCGAATTCCGCGTGCATTACGCCGGGTTCTTCGATCCCGGCTTCGGCCATGCCGGCGTCGGCGGCGCGGGCGCGCGGGCCGTGCTCGAGGTCCGTTCCCGGGATGTCCCCTTCATCCTCGAAGACGGGCAGACAGTGGGGCGGCTCGTCTACGAGCGCATGGCGGAGCGGCCGGAAATCCTCTACGGGGCCGCCGCCGGTTCGAACTACCAGGCGCAGGGGCTCAAGCTGTCGAAGCATTTCATCTAGTTTGGCGTCGCGACTTCCTGATCTCCGCGCTTGCTGTCTCCGGAGCCATTCGGGCGCGCGAACAGGGTGGACGCTCCGCAACGCATCGATTGCCGAAAGCGGGGTTCGACTTGGCGCAGGGGAGCGAAGAGTCTTAAGGACAACCTTAGATTTATTTTTTCAGAATGTTCACCCCTCGATAAAAATTACGCCGTAATGTCTCCCCTGGCTTGGGCTGTTCGACTCGGTCTTCAGCCGTCTCTCTCTGTTGTCCTGTCTTCGTTGTCTGCTCTCAAGGTGCTGCCATGATGACCATACGGCGTTCCAGCCTCCTCTTCACAGGCGCGGTCGCGTTAAGCGTCGTCGTCGCCGCCGGTTTCACGATCGCGTCGGAACTGCGTCGCCTGACATCGGCCTATGATACCGGCAACGCCGTCATGGCCCTTTCCTATCTGAGCACTGCCACGATCGAGATCTCCCTGGAGCGGTCGCTGTCTCAGGTCGGCCTCGCTTTGCCCTCGCCGTTTCCCGGCCGATTCCAGGCCATGCTGGAGGAACAGAGGGCTCGCTCGGACAGGCTGTTCGCGCAGCTTGAAGCTCATCTGGGCGCCATCGACCTTCCCGGCGAGGAAGAGCTCACGGCTGAACTGCAGCGCCACCGCCTGGCGCTGAGCGAAATCCGCCGGGCCGTCGACCCCGATCTGCGCGTCGCGATGGAGGCGCGGACGAACCGCGACGGGACGGTCATCCGCCGCATGAAGGACACCATCTCCGAAATCAACGCGCTGGGCGATCTCGTGCGCCCGCCATCGGCTTCCACCCCGTCGACGATCGCGGCTCACGATCTCCTGATGCAGCGGGCGTGGATCATTCGCGAATACGGGGGCCGCGAGCGCACCTATTTCGCAATCTCGACCGCTCTCGGGAAGCCGGTTCCCGCGGCGAACATTCCCGAGATGCACGAATCGCACGGCCGCGTGCTGCAATCCTGGAGCCTCATGCAGGGCCTCGCCCGACGCGCCGAGGTGAGCCCGCCGGTCGCCGAGGCTCTGGAGCGCCTGCAGCGGCTTTATTTCGAGGAATACGAGGGTCTGCGCCAGCAATTATACGCGGCTGCGGATGTCATCCCGATCGATTTCGAGACCTATTTCGCGCGCTCGTCGGAGGCGCTCGATGCCGCCGTCGCCCTCGCGGCCGAGGCAAGCCAGGCGAATCTCGCGCTCGCGGAGGAACTGCGCGCCGACGCGGAGAAGAAGCTCTGGCTGATCGTGACCCTGTCGCTTCTCGCTCTCCTCGTCACCGGCATCGCGGTGTATTATTTCCAGGTACGGGTCTCGGGGCGCATAAGACGCGCCACCGAAGCAATGACCGCGCTCGCTTCCGGCTCCGACGAAATCGATCTCGCCCCGTTTGAGGGCCGGGACGAGGTCAGCGACATGGGCCGGGCGCTCGCCATCTTCCGCGACAATGCTCTGGCGCGTGTCCATCTCGAATCGCAGGCGAGGCTCGACCGCGAGAAGGAACTGGAGCGCCAGGACCGCGTCGAGAGCCTCGTCCAGCGATTCCGCGAGAACGCGGCGCGGATCGAGCGGGCGCTTGCGACAGAGACGCTCGCCATGAGCGAGACCTCGGCGCGACTGATCGACGTCAGCGGAGCCGCCGCCGAGCAGGGACGCGCTGCCGGCGCGGCCTCCTGCGATTCGGATGGTCACGTGCAGTCCGTCGGCGCGGCCTCCGAGGCGCTGACCGGTTCCATCCGCGAGATAGCCGGTCAGGCGAAGGCGACCTCGGAACGCGTGGCGCACGCCAAGACCGTCGCCGAGCGTGCGGCCACCACCATCGGCGAACTCGCCCGGGGCACGGATACGATCGGCGAGGTCGTCGCCCTGATCCGACAGGTCGCGGAGCAGACGAACCTGCTCGCGCTGAACGCGACGATCGAGGCCGCCCGCGCCGGGGAGGCCGGTCGCGGTTTCGCGGTGGTGGCTGCCGAGGTCAAGGCGCTCGCGAGCCAGACCGCTCACGCGACCGAAGAAATCGCCACGCAGGTCGCGGGTATCCAGGGTGGGACGGATCGGGCGGTCGCGGCGATCGAGTCGATTTCCGGCACGATCGGCGAAATTGCGGGCCTTGCGGAAGCGTTGGCGAGCGCGGTGGACGTCCAGGACCGGTCGACCCGCAGCATTGCCGAGTCCATCAGCCGCGCAACAAGCGGCTCGGCGACCGTCGCGCGCAGCCTCAAGCACGTTACCGATGCGATCGACGATACCCGCTCCGAGGCCGATCGCGTTCAATCCGTCTCCGACCGCGTCTCCCAGGTGAGCAAGGAGATGGCCCAGTCGGTGGACGAATTTGTCCGCGGCGTCGCAAAGGACGTCGAGGACCGTCGTTCGGAGACCCGGATTCCCGCCAGCGATCCTGTAAGCGTCACGGTTGCGGGAACGTCCCTGCCGGCGCGCCTCGTCGATGTCTGCCGCTTCGGCCTGAAGGTCGCCTTCGAACCCCCTGTCGACTGCTCCGCGAGATTCACTCCCGGCGCTGCCGTGACCGTTGCCTGGGCCGACGGGGCAACGGCCGACGCCAGGATCGTCTGGGCATCCAACTCCCAGGCCGGCCTGCGAGCCGATTCCCATCTCGGCACTGTCATGGCGCGCTACGAGAAGCCTGCCGCCTGATCCGCGCGTGCCGGCAATGCGGGTGCGGGATATTCCCGCGCCGTCTCAACCCTGCGCCGCCTTCTTCTCGCGGCGGCGGTCGGCGGCCGGCTGGTAGGCGATCTGGGCGTGGTGCTGGCAGTAGGGCGCGCCGGCGGAGGAGCGGGCGCCGCAGAACCGGAACTCGGGCGAGGTCGGGTCGCCCATCGGCCAACGGCACATGCCCTCGCGCAGATCCATGATCGTCACGCGCTCGGCGACCGGCGCGACCACCTCGGCGACGGGCCGGGGCCGCAAGGCCGGCTCGGAGGCGAGAGGGCGCGGCTGCGCGAGGGCCGTCGCGCCCACGCTCACGTGGGCTGACGCCTCCGGGGCCCGCTCGACCCGGCGATGCTCGGCCTCCCCCTGCCCGGAGCCGCCCGCCGGCTTCGCCGCGAGGGCCGCCTTGCCCCGCGGACGTGTTCCGGATGACGCCGGAGCGGTCTTGCTGCGCCCGGACAGGCCGAGGCGATGCACCTTCCCGATCACCGCGTTGCGGCTCACGCCGCCGATCTCCGCCGCAATCTGGCTGGCGCTCCGGCCTTCGCTCCACAACCTCTTGAGCTGTTCGACGCGCTCGTCGCTCCAGGTCACGCTCGCATCCGTCATCGCCACCTCCTAGCGGATACCGGCGCGACGATCAGAATCCTTCCGCGCCCGCGGACGATCGATTCCTCGACCGCGTACCCGACGCTCGCTGGATGGAGAAGAAAGCCGCACCAGATGCCGTATCTGACGATTGGCAACCTACTAGATGCCTTGACTCCCGCGCAAGAGTCCCCGGGAATCGCGAATCGTTTTCCCCAGGAGATGCGGAAAGAGGGTGCGCATGCCCCCCGCCGGCCGCCGCAGCGGGTGCGCGCGTTGCGTGCGGCGCACGCTCGTGGTTATTTTCTGCCGATATATATTATGGATTGCGGGGGCGGATGGTGGCGGGACGCGGAAAAGAGATCGTCGGCGCTCCCGAAGGATCTGGCTCGCCGTCTGCCAGGTCTCACGTATGTGAACCTGATGGGAGCGCGCGTTTCTGATTTTGGGTCCTTTGCGGGGTTGAGGAGCCTCGAACACCTCAATTGCGCGCTAACGGAAATTGCCGACCTCACGCCCCTCAACGACCTGAACAGCTTGAGCGATCTCAGCATCGAGAATTGCAGAATTGTCAAGGTACCGTCCGGCTTCTGGCACGAACCCAGCCTCGAGTATTTGATCATTATGGAAGCCTCCTTGCCGGACATCCCAGAAGAAATGCTGCGGTCGCAAGACTTCTACGATGAGAACTGCCTGCCCGCATTGCGTGCCTATCTCGCTGGCCGCTGACATTCATTCGATTGACACGCCCACGCCGACACTTAGAATGCGCACCGTGCCGCCCCTCCCGGGCGGCGCTTTGTTTTCCGGGCCTCGCGCCCAGCACCGAGGACGAAACCGTGACCTCCGCTCTCCTGCCGACCTATGCCCGCGCCGATCTGGCCTTCGAGAAGGGTGAAGGAGCCTGGCTCTTCGAGCGAGGGGGCGAGCGATATCTCGATTTCGGCTCGGGCATCGCGGTCAATTCCGTCGGCCACGCGCATCCGCATCTCGTCGAGGCCCTGACCGCGCAGGCGGGGAAGCTCTGGCACGTCTCGAACCTGTTCCAGATCCCCGACGGGGAGCGGCTGGCGCAGAGGCTCGTCGACGCGACCTTCGCCGACCGCGTCTTCTTCTGCAATTCCGGGGCGGAGGCCAATGAGGGCGCGATCAAGATGGCGCGCCGCTATCATTATGTGAACGGCGCGCCGGAACGCTTCCGCATCCTGACCTTCGAGGGCGCCTTCCACGGCCGCACCATCGCGACGATCGCGGCGGGCGGGCAGAAGAAATATCTCGAGGGCTTCGGGCCCAAGGCCGAGGGCTTCGACCAGGTCGCCTTCGGCGATCACGAGGCCATGCGCGCCGCGGTGACGCCGGAGACGGCGGCGATCCTGATCGAGCCAATCCAGGGCGAGGGCGGCATCCGCGCCGTCCCTAACCAGTGCCTTCGCGGGCTGCGCGAGCTTTGCGACGAACAGGGCATCCTCCTGATCTTCGACGAGGTCCAGACCGGCGTCGGCCGCACGGGCAAGCTGTTCGCGCATGAATGGTCGGGCGTGACGCCGGACATCATGACCGTCGCCAAGGGCATCGGCGGCGGCTTCCCGCTTGGCGCGATCCTCGCGACGGAGGCGGCTGGCAAGGGGCTGGCCGCGGGAACGCACGGGACCACCTTCGGCGGCAATCCGCTCGCCATGGCGGTCGGCAACGCCGTCCTCGACATCGTGCTCGCCCCCGGCTTCCTGGAGAACGTCCAGAGCGTCGCGCGCTTCATGATGCAGCGCCTCGCCGAACTGCGCGACCGGCATCCCCGGGTGCTGGCGGAGATCCGGGGCTCCGGGCTCATGCTCGGCCTGCGCACCGTCGTTCCCAACGGCGATTTCGTGGCGGCCGCGCGGGCGCAGAAGCTCCTCACCATCGCCGCCGGCGACAATGTGGTGCGGCTCCTGCCGCCCCTCACCATCACCGAGGCCGAGGCCGCCGAGGCGATCACCCGTCTCGACGCGGCCTGTTCGGCGCTCGAGGCATCCATGCAGAACTCCGTGCAAGAGCAAGAGAAGCGGGGATCCGCTCAATGAATGCGTTTGCGTCACCCCGCCATTTCATCGACCTCTCCGATTTCACCGGCGACCAGATCCGGCGCGTCCTCGCGCTGGGCTCGGCGATCAAGAGCAAGCGCCGCAAGGGAGAGCCGCCGCGCGAGCGCCCGCTTGCCGGCAAGGTCCTCGCCATGGTGTTCGACAAGCCGTCGACCCGCACCCGCGTCTCCTTCGATGTCGGGATGCGCGAGCTCGGGGGCGAGACGATCATGCTCACGGGCAGCGAGATGCAGCTCGGGCGCGGCGAATCGATCGCCGACACGGCGCGCGTCCTGTCGCGCTACGTGGATGCGATCATGATCCGCATCCTCGAACATGACATGATGACGGAACTGGCCGCCCATGCGGACGTTCCCGTGATCAACGGGCTCACCAAGCTCACCCATCCCTGCCAGATCATGGCGGACGTCATGACGTTCGAAGAGCATCGCGGATCCATCGAGGGCAGCACCGTCGCCTGGACGGGCGACGCCAACAATGTGCTCGCCTCCTGGATCCACGCCGCCGCGCGCCTCGACTTCTCGCTCAACATCGCCACCCCCGCCGAACTCGCTCCCGATGCGGAGATCCTCGCCTGGGCGAAGGAGAACGGCGCGCGGATCAACCTGACGAGCGATCCCTTCGCCGCGGCCGAGAAGGCCGACGCCGTCGTCACCGATTGCTGGGTCTCGATGGGCGACGAGGACGAGGGCCGCCGGCACAACCTGCTCCAGCCCTACCAGGTCAACGGCAAGCTCATGGGCGTGGCGAAGAAGGACGCCATCTTCATGCACTGCCTGCCCGCCCATCGCGGCGAGGAGGTGACCGACGAGGTGATGGACGGCCCGAATTCCGTCGTCTTTGACGAGGCGGAGAACCGGCTTCACGCCCAGAAGGGCATCCTCGCCTGGTGCCTTGGCGCGGAGGCCTGATGAGCAGCGCGTTCGACGGACATGACGATGCCGTTCTCCCCTTCGCGGTCGAGCCCCTCGACCTGCGGGGCCGCGTGGTGCGGCTGGGGCTGGCCCTCGACACGCTGATCGCCCGCCACGGCTATCCGGACGCCGTCGCCCGCGTCGTCGGGGAGGCGGCGGCGCTCACGGTCCTGCTCGGCTCCGCCCTGAAATTCGAGGGCCGCTTCCAGCTCCAGACGAAGACCGACGGCCCGATCGAGATGATCGTCGTCGATTTCGACACGCCCGACCGCCTGCGCGCCTATGCCCGCTTCGACGCGGAGCGCGTGGCGCAGGCGGTCGCGGCGGGGGAAGGCCGCGCGGGAACGATGATCGGGCACGGCTACCTCGCCATGACCATCGACCAGGGGCCCGACATGAGCCGCTACCAGGGCGTCGTGCCGATGGAGGGCCAGGGGCTCGAGGAAGCGGCCGACCAGTATTTCCGCCAGTCGGAGCAGATCCCCACCCGGATCCGCCTTGCCGTCGCCGAGCAGCTCGACGGGGGACGCGCCTCCTATCGCGCCGGCGGGCTGATGGTGCAGTTCCTGCCCTCCTCCGTGGAGCGCCAGCGCCAGGCGGATCTCCATCCCGGCGATGTTCCGGAAGGCGTCACCATCAGCGAAGGTGAAGCGGGCGAGGACGACGCCTGGCGCGAGGCAAAGGCGCTGATGGACACGATCGAGGATCACGAGCTGGTCGATCCCGCCGTCTCGAGCGAGCGGCTGCTCTACAGGCTCTTCCACGAGCGCGGCGTGCGCGCCTTCGAGCGTCAGGACGTACGCGAGGCCTGCCGCTGCTCGCGCGATCGCATCATGCTGATGATGCGCCAGTTCTCGAGGAAGGACCGCGCCGACATGGTCGGCGATGACGGCCGCATCGGCGTCACCTGCGAATTCTGCTCGCGCCATTACGATCTCGACCCGGCGGAAGTCGAGGCGCAGATCGAGAGCGAGTGAGGTTGGGGCCCAAAGCGTCGGCGTACGCTACCGCTATGCATTGCCTACCCCGCTTCATCCCCCTCACGGCATGATCCCCTTCCCGGCGCTGCGCGCCGCCGGGGATGACACGGTAGGGGTGACTCGGGGTGGTTCGCCAAAATGCTCCCCTCACCCCGCCAGCGCGTCAATCTCCTCGTCCGTCAACCCGCCGGGGACGATGACGACCGGGACGGGGAAGGTGCTCGCGGCCTTGCCGGCGAGGCTCGTCACGAGGGGGCCGGGGCCGTCGGAGGCGGTGCCGGCGGCGAGGACGAGGAAGGAGACGTCCTCGTCCTCCTCGATGACCTTCAGGATCTCGTCGTTCTTGACGCCTACGCGCACCACGAGCTCGGCCTGCACGCCGGCGGCCTCCCGCGCCTTTTCCGCGGCCGATTCGAGCAGTTCCTGGGCCTCCTCCTCAGCCTCGGCGCGCATCACGTCGCCGACGCCGAGCCATTCGAAGCCGTCGGGGGGCTGCGAGACTGCGAGAATCACGAGCTTCGCCCCGAGCCGCGCGACGCGCCGGGCGGCGAAGCGCACGGCCCGATCGCATTCCTGTGTCTCGTCGACGATGACGAGAAATTTGGGGCGATGCCCCGGTTCGTACGATCGCCGCCTCGAATAGGGCATCCGATGACTCCGCTCCGCCGCAGGGAGGCCGATGCTGCCCGCAAGCGCCGTCGACGGCAAGCGGAATGATGGGTGGCCTCAGCCGCGCCGAACGAAGCCGACGATGTCCTTGACCGCGTTCATCGTCTGCGAGGCGATCGCCTCGGCGCGCGCGGACCCGTCGGCGAGGACGCTGTCGATGTAGCCGGGCTCGGCCTGAAGCCGCTTCATCTCCTCGGCCATCGGGGCGAGCCGCTGCACGGCGAGGTCGACCAGCGCGCTCTTGAAGGTCGAGAACTGCGCCCCGCCGAATTCGCGCAGGACATCCTCCTTCGCGACGTTCCGCAGCGCGGCGAAGATCCCCACGAGATTCTCGGCCTCGGGACGGCTGGCGAGCCCCGCGGGCTCCGTCGGCAGGGGCTCGGGATCCGTCTTGGCTTTGCGCACCTTCTGGGCGATCGCGTCGGCGTCGTCCGTGAGGTTGATGCGCGAATAGTCGGAAGGGTCCGACTTCGACATCTTCTTCGAGCCGTCGCGCAGGCTCATGACGCGGGTCGCCGGACCCTGGATCAGCGGCTCGGGCAGGGGAAAGAAGGCGTCGCCATGGCCGAGCTCCGCGATCATCTCGGCCCAGTCATTGTTGAATTTCTGGGCGATGTCGCGGGACAGTTCGAGATGCTGCTTCTGGTCGTCGCCCACGGGAACGTGCGTCGCGCGGTAGACGAGGATGTCGGAGGCCATCAGGGTCGGATAGGCGAAGAGCCCGACGGACGCGTTCTCGCGATCCTTGCCCGCCTTCTCCTTGAACTGCGTCATGCGGTTCAGCCAGCCCATGCGGGCGACGCAATTGAAGACCCAGGCGAGCTCCGCGTGCTGGGGCACCTGCGACTGGTTGAAGACGATGTTCTTCTTCGGATCGATCCCGGCGGCGATGAAGGCCGCGGTGACCTCCCGCGTCTGGTTCTTCAGCTCGCGCGGGTCCTGCGGCACCGTGATCGCGTGCATGTCCACGACGCAGTAGATGCAGTCATGCGTCTCCTGCATCGTGACGAAGCGGCTGATCGCGCCGAGATAATTGCCCAGATGGAGATTCCCGGTCGGCTGTACGCCCGAAAACACCAATTCCCTGAAACCGGCCATCGCGAGTTCCTTCCTGCTCTCGCGGGGCTCTATGGCAAGCGGGGACGAGATGCAAGAGGGGGATGCCGCGCAAGCCTCATTCGCCCCGGCGCAGCCGCCCCAGCTCCTCCGCCCCGAGCGCGCCGAAGAGGAGGGCGAGGAGGCCGTAGGACAGGACCCCGCCGATGCAGGCCGCCGCAAGCGCGATGACGTTCCAGGTTTCGACGAGTTCGTCGAAAGCAACGAGGAGGGCTCCCATGCCGAGGCTCGCCGCCAGGATGCGGGGCAGGCGCCGGCGAAGCTGCGGATCGGGGCGCCACAAGCCGCCGCCTGCCAGCATGATCGCGATTGAAAGCGCGTGCGCCATCATGCCGATCGCCGCCCCGAGCCCGATCCCGAGACTGCCGAAATGGCGCGAAAGCGCGAGGCAGGCCACGGCGGCGACGGCGATTCCGGTCAGGCCGGCAAGACTCGCGGCCCGGACGCGCTCTTCCGCGAAGAGCCCCTGGCCGAGCACCTTCGCGGCGACGGCGAAGGGCAGCCCGCCCGCGAGCCCGGCAAGCATCGCGGCGGTCTCGATCCGGTCGCGCGCGCCGAAGGCTCCACGCTCGAACAGGACGGCGACGATCGGCTCCGCCAAGAGCGCGAGGGCGAAGGCCGCAGGCAAGGCGAGCAGGAGCGCGCCCTCAAGCGCGCGGTTCGTCGCCTCGGCGTAGCCCTCCCGGTCTCCCTTGCGGCGGTGCGCGGCGATCTCGGGCAACAGGACGATGCCGACGGCGACGCCGATCAGGCCGAGGGGAAGCTGGAAGAGGCGGTCGGCATAATGCAGATGCGACACGGCGGAGGGCTCATAGGAAGCGACCTGGAATGCCGCCAGCAGGATGAGCTGCGCCGTTCCGGCCGCCAGGAGGCCCGGCAGGCCGAGCGCCACGAGCCGGCGCATGTCCGCGTCGAGGCGGGGCGGCTTCAACGGGAGCGACGCCGGAGAGCCCCGCAGCGCGAGTACGATCACGGCGAGCTGGACGAAGGCGCCGCCCGTCAGGGCAAGCGCGAGGGCCTGCGCCATGGCGACAGGGTTCTCGCGGAGGGAGGGGACAGGCGCGAGGAGGACCGCGATCATCACGCCGTTGACGGCGAGCGGGGCGAGCGCCGCCGCCCGGAAGCGACGGTTGGCGTTGAGGATCGCTCCGGCGAGAGAGGCGAGCGTCAGGGCTGCGATCGAGGGAAAGGCGAGCCGCGTGAGGGTCGTTGCGAGACGGTGGGCCTCGGGGTCGGAGGCATAGCCGGAGGCCATTGCCAGCACGAGGGCGCCGGCTGCCAGTTGGCCTGCGATCGCCAGGACGATCATTGCGAGCCCGGTTGCGGACAGCGCGCGGCCTGCGAATGCACGCGCCTGCCCCTCGCCCCGCTCGGCGGCGATGCGGGCATGGAGCGGTACGAAGCCCGCATTGACGCCGCCTTCGCCAAGCACCCGGCGCACCAGATGGGGCAGCCGCAGCGCGACGAGGAAGGCGTCCGCGACAGGTCCCGCTCCGAGGAAAGCGGCGATCAGGATGTCACGCACGAATCCGAGCAGGCGCGAGGCGACGGTCGCTGCGCCGACGACGAGGCTCGAGCGTAAGATTGTCATGACGCTCCCGATGACGTTTCCGATCCGGTCCTGCCCGCCGCGTCAGACCGCCAACGGATTCTCGACCGCTCCGTCATGCGCAATCGCGCCGCTCTCGCCATCCTGCAGGATTTCCGGCCTGCCGCAATGATCCCCCTGAAGGAAGTCGATCCCCCATTCGGCGAGCATCAACGCCGTCTCCTCGTCCTCGACCCATTCCGCCACGGTGGCGATGCCGAGATGCCGGGCGAGATCGATGAGGGTGCGGACGAAGAAGCGGTCGTCCGGGGAGCGCGAGAGATTTTGCACGAAGGCGCCGTCGATCTTGATCATGTCGATGGGGAATTCGCGCAGATGGCGGAACGAGGTGTGCCCAGCGCCGAAATCGTCGATGGCGATGCCGACGCCGAGCGCCTTCATGGCCTCGAGCCGCGACCGGGCGCGGCCGGGATCGTCCACGGCGATGGTTTCGGTCACCTCGATGATGAGGCGTTCGGACACGCCCTGATGCGCGCCGAGATGACCCGCAAGGGTCGGCAGCCAGTCGGAGCGCGCAAGCGTCATCGGCGAGAGATTGACCGACAGCCGGTCCTGCGGGTGCGCGGCGAGCCAGCGGGTCGCCAGTTCAAGCATCCGCGCGTCCAGCAAGGAGACGAGCCCCGCGCGCTCGACCACCGGAACGAGGACGCCGCCGGGGATCAGCGGGCGACCGGGCCGGGCGATCCGCGCCAGCGCCTCTCCGAAGCCGTAGCGCCGCGACGCCGCCTCGATCACGGGCTGGCGCGCGAACACGACGTGACGCTGGTTGAGGGCGTCGATGATGTCCGGCGACGTAACCCCCGCGCCGCCGCGCGGGCCAAGCTTGCGGGCGGAGGCGGGATCGAAGATCACGCATCCCGATCCGGGCGATCGCCGCGCCTGAGCTAACGCGTCCTCCGCACGTCGCATGAGGGCGGGCGCATCCTCGGCATGGTCCGGCGCGCAGGCGGCGCCGATCCGCAACGCGATTGGAAGCGGTCCCTGCGGGGTCTGGACCGGTTTTTCGGTCACCGCCTCCGCGAGGCGCCCGGCCGCATAGGCCGCCTGCTCGCGGGGGCAGGACATCATGGCGATCGCGAAGCGGTTGCCGGCGTAGCGGGAAAAGCAGTCGCGGCGGCGCATGACCTTGCGCAGGCGCTGCAGCACCTCCTCGATGACCGCCTCGCCGCCCTCGTATCCCAGTTCGTCATTGATCCGGTCGAGATTCTCGATGGCGGCGATCACCATTGTCACGCGCCGCTGCGAGTGGCGCGTCTCGCGGATATCGGATGCGATCTGCGCGATGAAGGCCGCGCGGTTTCGCGCGGCGGGCGCAACGGCTTCGCCGGCATCGACCCGGATGACGCCGTGGGCCAGGGCTGGCCGCGACTTCGGTCCGGCATACCAGCGGCCGGTATCCTCGATCCCCAGCGTCCGCCCGTCCGGCAGACAGATGTCGTAGCGCGTGCGATAGGGGACGCCACATCCTGGGTCGCGCCCCTGCGCCGCGAGGATGACGTCGTGGCGCGAGGAGCCGCTCTCGGGCGCGACGAGCAGGCCGAAGGCCTTCCCGGTCGAGATCGGAGCGGCATCCTGCAGCCCGAGAACCTCGGCGGCGTTCGCGCCCCAGTTCAGGACGTCGCTCGAAATGTCCCAGTCGTAGACCACTTCCCCGATGGAGGTCAGGATGGCGCGCGGATCGAGCCTGTGCGGCGTGCCCGGGCGGAGGCCGTCCATGTCTTCCCGGCCCCCCAAGATCCCATCTTCCGCCATCTGGAAACCGCCCTCCGGCCGCATCGCGGCGCATGTCGCGAACAGCGGAAAGCGCAGACCGCTTCGATTCGCATGCAACAAACCGTTTAATTGTCCGAAAATGATGCGGAGTTGAGGGTTAATGAGACGTTAACTTTGGCCGCAAACTTGCTACGAATTTCCCGGTTCGCGGGGAGTTCATGCGTCATGGCTAACGATCGATTGTCGGAAACGGGGAACATTCCCCCCAGCCGCGCCCTCGTGCCGGTGGACGACAGGCCGCAGGCGCCCCGGCTGTCCGACGCGCGGCCCCTTGCCGGATTCGTCACCCAGCTCATCGCCTGCCAAAGGCGGCTGCCGGGGTTCCGCGCGCGGCGGATGGCGGATCCGGCGGAGGCCTCGCTGCGCTATGACAGGATCGAGCGCCGCCCGGACCCGGCCCGGCGCGTCTTCGAGCGGATTTTCTGAGCGTCTCCGGCCAACGCGGACTAGACATCCCGCACGAAAAACGGCGCCCGAAGGCGCCGTTTTGCATTTCACCGGATGAAACGGCGCTGGGCGCCGATCAATCTTCCGACTTGACCGTCAGGACCTGGCGACCGCGATACATCCCGGTCTTCAGATCGACGTGGTGAGGACGGCGCAGCTCACCGGAATCCTTGTCTTCTACGTAGGTCGGGGCTTTCAGCGCATCGGCGGAACGGCGCATGCCGCGCTTCGACGGCGACGTCTTTCTCTTGGGAACGGCCATGTTTCGTCTCCGGTCACAGGCGAGGCTGCCAGCTCACCTGGACGCAGCTCGTCGCTTTCATGGGAATTGAGCGCCGGCTTATACTCGCCTTCGGAGCACATGGCTAGCCCCGAATCGCACCGAAAGGCGCGAAAATCGTCGATCCCGTCATCCGGCGCAGTGCGCAATCGGCCCGGCCTGGACCGCGCGGGCGACGAGGCGTTCCGCGAGGCGGCGGTGGCCCGTGGACGGGGAGCGGGGGTTTCGCGTCTTCGGACTGGGCAGGGCGGTCGCGAGAAGGGCTGCCTCGCCCCGCGTCAGATCCCGCGCCGACTTGTTGAAATAGCGGCGCGCCGCGGCCTCCGCCCCGAAGGTTCCCTCGCCCCATTCCGCGAGGTTGAGATAGACCTCGAGCATGCGCTCCTTGGACCAGACCAGATCGAGCCACATGGCGATGGGGATCTCCATCATCTTGCGGATATAGGAGCGCTGCGGCCAGAGAAAGACGTTCTTGGCCGTCTGCATCGGGATCGTCGAGGCCCCGCGCGTTGCCCCGGACTCGATCGCGATGCGGATCTGCTCCCAGTCGACGCCGTGGTGCCTGCAGAACTGCCCGTCCTCCGAGGCCACCACCATGAGGCGCAGATGCGGGCTGATCTCCTCGATCGGGACGACGTCCCGCTCCACCGGCTTGAGCGATGCCCAGCGGGCGAGCATGATCGTCGAGGGCGGGGTGACCACGAGATAGACGAGGCTCAGCGCGATCACCAGGGCGACGAGAAGGGCGGCGATTTTTCCGCCGAGGATGAGGGCGCGCCTGATGATACGTGACATGCAATCTTCGCGCGGCGCGCGTCGCTCTCTCTTTTCGCCTTCGACGGACGGCCAACACTTGACCGGAACGCCGCCCTGCGGCAAGCGGGCATGCGAGGATTTTCAACATGATCGACGTCGAGACCGTATTTGCCGCACGCCTCAGCGACGCCGCCCTGCGCGTCGAGGACATCCTCCGCCGCCTCCTCGGCGACGAGCCCGGCGAGGGCGAGATCGCCCGGCCGGATCGCCTGATGGCGGCAATGCGCCACGGCGCGCTCGCCGGAGGCAAGCGCCTGCGGCCGTTCCTGACCATTGAGGCGGCGCGGATGCTGGGCGCGACGGGCGACGGCCCGCTGCGCGCGGGGGCGGCGATCGAACTGGTGCATTGCTATTCGCTGGTCCATGACGACCTTCCCGCGATGGACGACGACGACCTGCGTCGCGGCAAGCCGACCGTCCACAAGGCCTATGATGACGCAACCGCGATCCTCGTCGGCGACGCCCTGCAGACGCTCGCCTTCGAAGTCCTTGCGGAAGACGTAACCCATCCCGATGCCGGCGTGCGCGCCGCGCTCGTGCTCGGCCTCGCCCGCGCCTCGGGCCTCGGCGGCATGGTGGGCGGGCAGATGCTCGACCTTGCCGCCGAGGGGCGCTATGGCGCCCGCATCCTCTCGCGCGACGAGATCGTGACGCTCCAGGCGATGAAGACGGGCGCGATCCTCGCCTTTTCCGCCGAGGCTGGCGCGATCATCGCCGGAGCGGATGCCGACGCCCGCGCGCGCCTCCTCGCCTACGGAAAGGCGCTGGGGGCGGCCTTCCAGATCGCCGACGACATCCTCGACCGCGAGGCCAGCGCGGAGGAGCTCGGCAAGGCGGTCGGCAAGGATGCCGGCAAGGGCAAGGGGACGCTCGTCGACACGCTGGGAATCGACGGCGCGCGGGCGGAATGCGATCGGCTCGTCGCGCAGGCGGAGGAAGCGCTGGCGCCCTTCGGGGCGGAGGCGGCGATTCTGATCCAGGCGGCGCGGTTCACCGTGGCGAGGAAAAGCTGAGGGCGCGGTTTCAATCCTCGTCGCTGCTCCCGAACAGGCCGAACTGCGATCCCCCCTCGCGCGTCGGCTCCGGGAGGCCGAGATGGCGGAAGGCGTGGGCGGTGAGGACACGGCCGCGCGGGGTGCGCTGCACGAAGCCCTTCTGGATCAGATAGGGCTCGATGATCTCCTCGATGGCGTCGCGCGGCTCCGAGAGCGCAGCGGCGATGGTCTCGATCCCGACAGGCCCTCCCGAGAAATTCGTCGCAACCATCGTGAGATACTTGCGGTCCATGATGTCGAGCCCGGCGGGATCCACCTCGAGCAGGCGAAGTGCGTTGTCCGCGATGGCGCGGGTGACGGTCTCCGCCCCGTCGACGATGGCGAAGTCGCGCACGCGCCGCAGGAGCCGTCCCGCGATGCGCGGCGTTCCCCGGGCGCGCTTGGCGATCTCGTTCGCCCCGTCCTCAGACATGCCGATATTGAGCACGCGCGCGCCGCGCCGCACGATCGATTCGAGTTCCTCGACCGTGTAGAATTCGAGGCGGATCGGGATGCCGAAGCGGTCGCGCAGCGGCGTCGTGAGGAGCCCCGCGCGGGTCGTCGCGCCGACGAGGGTGAATTTCGGCAGCTCGATCTTGACCGAGCGCGCCGCCGGTCCCTCGCCGATGATCAGGTCGAGCTGGAAATCCTCCATCGCGGGATAGAGGATCTCCTCGACCGCCGGGTTGAGTCGGTGAATTTCGTCGATGAAGAGGACGTCGCCCTCCTCCAGGTTCGTCAACTGCGCCGCGAGATCGCCCGCCTTGGCGATCACCGGGCCGGAGGTCGAGCGGAAATTGACCCCGAGTTCGCGCGCGACGATCTGCGCGAGCGTCGTCTTGCCGAGGCCTGGCGGGCCGACGAAGAGGACATGGTCGAGGGCGTCGCCCCGCGCCTTGGCGGCGTTGATGAACACCTGCAGGTTCGCCCGCGCCTGCCTCTGGCCGGTGAAATCGGACAGGGCGAGGGGGCGAAGGGATGTCTCGAGGTCATCCTCCCGCTTGTCGGGCGTCAGCAGGCCTTTTGCGTTGGTCACGTCGCGCTTGCTCCCCGGGCGGATGCGCCGAATCGATCCGCCCTGTATAAAGCCGATCCGGCCCCGAGGACACCATTCATCGGCGGAACTCCGACGCCGCCCCGCCGGAGAGGAACGCGAGCGGCTTCCTCGGGATTGACGCGGAGTTTACGAAAATTTTGCCGAACGCGCCGGGGGTACTTGTATGCGAATCGATTCACGCGGATAGTTCGGCCCCGTTCCGAGCACAAGCCATCATGTCGCGATCGATCGACTACTACTTCACGGGCTCTTCGCCCTGGACCTATATCGGCCATGACCTCTTCATGGAGATCGCGAAACGTTTCGCGCTGAAAGTGCAGTACAAGCCCGTGAATTTCGGCAGGGTCTTCTCTGAGACCGGCGGGCTGCCCCTTCCGCAGCGGCCCGCGGTGCGCCAGCGTTACCGCCTTGTCGAACTCCAGCGCTGGCGCGACCGGCGGGGCCTGACCTTCAATATCCGCCCGAAGCACTTCCCCTTCGACGTCGCCCTGCTCGACCGCACCATCATCGCCCTGATCAACCGCGACAGGAATCCCGATGCGTTCATGCGGCTCGCCTTCGACGCGATCTGGGAGGAGGAGCGTGATCTCGCCGATCCGGCGGTCATCGCGAACCTGCTCGCGGAATGCGGCTATGCGCCCGGCCCGGTCCTGGAAGAGGCGCGGGGCCCGGCGAGCGAGGCGGTTTATCTGCTCAACATCGAGAACGCGCTGGCCGCCGACGTCTTCGGCGCCCCCTCCTACGTCCTCGACGGCGAGGTCTTCTGGGGGCAGGATCGTCTGGAACTGCTCGAGGACGCCCTCTCCAGCGGACGGGCGGCCTATACCGCCGCTTTGTGATTTCCCGGATTCCCGATGACCTATATCTATGTTGCGATCGGCTTCGTCCTTCTCCTCGCGGGCGGGGAATATCTCGTGCGCGGGAGCGTCGCCGTGGCGCGCCGGCTCGGCCTCTCGCCGATGCTGATCGGGCTGACGCTCGTCGGCTTCGGCACCTCGACGCCGGAGCTCGTGGCGAGCGTGAACGCCGCGATGAAGGGAGCGCCCGCCCTGGCGATCGGGAACGTCGTCGGCAGCAACATCGCCAATATCCTCCTCGTCCTCGGCGCGTCGGCGCTGCTCCTGCCGATCGCGACGCACCGCGAGGCCTTCCGCAGGGATGGTCCCGCGCTCCTCGCCGTCACGGCTCTTCTCGTCGCCGCGGTCGTCTCCGGCGTGATCGCGCGCTGGATGGGTTTCGCGGGGCTAGGGCTCCTCGTCGCCTACACGGTCTTCACCTACTGGAGCGACACGCGCTCGCTCGACGCGGGCGCGTTGATGCACGCCCAGGAGGCTGACGAAGTCGACATGCCCGACATGCCCCTGTGGCAGGCGCTCCTCGTCGCCTTCGGGGGAATGGCGGGCGTGCTCTTCGGCGCGGACCTCCTCGTCGACGGGGCAATCGAGATCGCCCTTGCCTTTGGCGTCTCGGAAGCGGTTATCGGGCTCACCCTTGTCGCCATCGGCACGTCCCTGCCGGAACTGGTCACTTCCGTGATGGCGGCCATCCGTCGCCACGCCGACGTCGCCTTCGGCAACATCGTCGGGAGCAGCATCTTCAACGTGCTGGGCATCCTCGCGGTGACGGCGGTGATCACGCCGTTGGCGGTGCCGGCGGGGATCGCCCGCTTCGATGTATGGGTCGCGGCACTCGCAGCCGTGATGCTCGTGGTCTTCGCGATGACGGGGTGGCGCATCGGGCGCCGCGAGGGCGGGATTCTCCTCGCGGGCTACATGTTCTATCTCGCCCTGCAGATCTCGCCGGGGCTGCGGTCAGCCCTGTGGCTGCCCGCAGCGTGAGTGATTTCCGGCCTGAACCGCCGGCAAGAAGTTCCAGCAAGAAGTTCCGGCGATCAGCCCTGCTTCGCGGCGGCGACGTGCCTGTCCAGTTCCGCGCGCAGCGCAGCGGGAAGGTGGAGGGCGTCCGCCAGCCGCTCGAGATAGCGCTGCTCCTCCGGCGTATCGACGTCGAGCGCCAGGGCGGAGGCCAGGTAGATTTCGGCGGACTGCTCCTCGCCCCGGGCGAGACGCGCGATCGCAATGGGATCGCTGGGTGCGTTGAGCTGGTCGAAGAGGAAGGCCTTCTCGTCGGCCGCGAGCTCCATCGTCTGGATCTGCTGCTGGATCTGCGCGTGCTCGTTCTGGTCGATATGGCCATCGGCGTTCGCGGCGCTGATCATCGCGCGCACGAGGGTGAGGCGCATATCCGCTCCTTCCGCGTCCCGCTGGGTGGCGAGGTCGAAGGCGCCGCCTGCGGGCGGGGCGGGAAGCTGGGGCACGGAAACCGGGCCGCCCAGCTGCGGGGCGCCCTGCTGACCGGCCTTGTAGTCGCTCCAGGCCTTGTAGGCGAGGCCGCCGACGACCGCGAGCCCGCCATAGGTGAGGGCCTTGCCGCCGATCTTGCGGGCTTTCTTGCTGCCCATCAGGAGCGCAATGAGCCCGCCGGCGGCAGCGCCGCCCGCGAGACCGCCGGGCATCCCGCCAATCCCGGATCCCGTTCCTGATGGCAATCCCGAGAGCCCTCGACTGATCATGTCCTTGATCTGGGAGCCACCCGGCATCTGGGCGCCGCCGGCCCGACCGGAGCCGGCCTGCTCTCCAGCGCCCGCCTGCCCGAGGAAGCCGTCGAGCAATCTCTTGATGTCCATGATCGAGTCCCTTTCGCCTGTAATTCCGGAATTGCGGATTACAGGTGGGGGGTCATCGATCTTTCTCCAAGTGGCGACCGCACGGTTCCCCCGCAATAGGGGGTTGATTTCGCGTCAGCGGGGAGGCTTGCGTCAAGGCTCGCCTCAGCTCCGCACGCCGCCGCGGCGCACCGTCACGTTCGCTCCGACCTCGACCCGGCTGTAGAGATCGACGATGTCCTCGTTGAGCAGGCGCACGCAACCGGAGGAGACGGCCTCGCCGATCGACCAGGGCTCGTTCGTCCCGTGAATGCGAAAAAGCGTGTCGCGGTTGCCCTGATAGAGATAGAGGGCGCGCGCGCCGAGCGGGTTGTCGATGCCGCCTTCCATGTGGGTCGGAAGGTCCGGGGTGATCCGGCGCATGTTGTCCGTCGGGCTCCAGCCCGGCCAGACGCCCTTGCGGGCGATCTGCGCGTCGCCTTTCCAGGCGAAGCCGTTGCGGCCGACGCCGATGCCGTAGCGCATCGCCTTGCCGCCCCCCTCGACGAGGTAGAGGAAGCGGTTGTCGATATCGACCACGATCGTGCCGGGAGCCTCCGGCCCCGCGTAGTTCACGCGCTGGCGCAGGTAGACGGGGTTCATCAGCGCCTTGTTGACGATGGGGACATCGTGCGGCTCGTCGGCCATCAGGCCGGTATACCAGGCGGAGACATCCATTGCGGCAGGGTCCAGCGCCATCTGGGGCGAGGGCTGGCAGGCGGCGAGGGAAAGCGCGAGGGCGATCAGGCTGACGCGGGCGAGCATGGACCGGCAACGTTCCTGCAAAAGGTGATTCGCGGCCTGCACCATAGCGACCGCTGATTATCCCTTACCCGCTCGTCCCCCTCGCGCCAAGATGGTGCAACGCGAGGGCGACGTTCTGTGGTTTTATTGCCGCACATAGAGGACGCGCGCGCGGATCGTCCCGTCCAGGGCGCGCAGATCGCGCAGGATGTCGCGCGTGTCGTCCGGAACCCCGTCCACCTCGACGACGACATAGCCGATCTCGCCGTCGGTCTGCAGGAACTGGCCGGAGATGTTGATCGCGCGCCGGGTGAAGACGTCGATCAGCCTGGCGAGGATTCCCGGCACATTGTGGTGCACATGCATGAAGCGCGCCCCGTGCGGCCGCGCCGGGAGCTGCGCCGCCGGGAAGTTCACCGCGCCCACGGTCGAGCCCGCATCAGAATAGTCGATGAGCTTGCGCGCGACTTCCGCGCCGATCCGTTCCTGCGCCTCGACGGTGGATCCGCCGACATGCGGCGTCAGGATGACGTTCCCGAGACCCTGGAGGGGCGTCTCGAATCGCTCCGCATTCGAACCCGGCTCGACGGGAAAGACGTCGATCGCCGCGCCCCGCAGATGCCCCTCGCCGAGAACCCGCGCAAGCGCCTCGAGATCGACGACCGTGCCGCGGCTGTTGTTGATGAGATACGCGCCCTTCTTCATCGCGCGCAACTGCTGCTCGCCGATCATGCCCTGCGTCGCGGGGGTTTCCGGAACATGCAGGCTGACGACGTCGGAGATGGCGAATAGTTCGTCGAGGCTCTCCACGGGCTCCGTATTGCCGTGGCGCAGCCGGTCGGTGTGGTCGTAATAGACGACGCGCATGCCGAAGCTCTCGGCGAGATAGGAGAGCTGGCTGCCGATATTGCCGTAGCCCACGATGCCCAACGTCTTGCCGCGCACCTCATGGCTGTCATTCGCCGACTTGTCCCACCCGCCGCCATGGGCGGAGACGGAGCGGGGGAAGATCCGGCGCATGAGCATGACGATCTCCGCGAGCGTCAGTTCGGCGACGGAGCGGGTGTTGGAGAACGGCGCGTTGAAGACGGGAATCCCGCGCCTGCGCGCGCCCTCGAGATCGACCTGGTTGGTGCCGACGCTGAAGCAGCCGATGGCGATGAGGCGGTCCGCGGCCTCGAGCACCGCTTCCGTGACCTGCGTGCGCGAGCGGATGCCGAGGATATGGACGCCGCGCACGGCGTCGAGGAGGTCCTGCCCGTCGAGCGCCTTGGGGAGGCGCTCCAGATTCGTGTAGCCCGCGTTGCGCAGCAATTCGACGGCGCTGTCGTTCACGCCTTCGAGCAGGAGCACGCGGATTTTCTCCTTGGAGAGCGAGAGGTGTTTCGGCATGGGAGGTCCGATCGCGGAAAGGGGCGCCCCGCGCGCCCGCCGACTCGGCTTACGTCGCAGGACGCGCCGCCGAAATCAAGAGCCCGGACGGGGGACGTGGTTCATGCCGCCCCGCGCCGCCATGCCGGGAACGGATCCGGAAGGGTGCGGAAATCCTCGGCGTCGAAATTCCGCGCCAGCGACGATCCCACGAGGCAGGAATCGAGCTCCGCACGCAGCGCCGCCTCGTCCATGCCGACGCCGATGAAGACGAACTCCTGGCGCCGGTCGCCCCAGATCGGGCTCCAGTGGCGGTCGAGCAGCCTGCGCCACGCGGGATCGTCCGGCCAGCGCCCCTTCGGGATCGCGCTCCACCAGAAGCCCATCGCGGTGACGCGACAGATCGCCCCCGCGATCGACATCTCCCCCACCCAGTCGGGCCGCGTCGCGAGCCAGAAATGCCCTTTGGCGCGGATCAGGCCGGGCCAGGTCTTGTTGATGAAGTCGTTGAACTTCTGCGGATGGAAGGGCCGGCGCGCGCGGTAGACGAAGCTCGTCACGCCGTATTCCTCGGTCTCCGGCACATGGTCGGCGTGGCCATAGAGTTCCTTGTACCAGAGCGGGTGCTCCTGCGCCTTCTCGTGATCGAACAGCCCCGTATCCAGGACCTCGGAGAGGGGCACGCGGCCGAAATCGGCCTCGATCAGTCGCGCGTCGGGGTTCAGGCCGTAGATCACCTTCTTCGCAAGGTCGCGCTGCTCGGGCGTCGTGTCGGAGGCCTTGTTGAGCACGATCACGTCGGCGAACTCGATCTGGTCGACAAGGAGATCGACCAGCGTGCGGTCATCGCCCTCGCCCGCGACCTCGCCCCGGTCGCGCAGGAATTCGTTCGAGCCGTAATCCCTGAGCAGGTTGATGGCGTCGACCACCGTGACCATCGTGTCGAGCCGCGCCACGTCGGACAGGCTCTCGCCTTCCTCGTCGCGAAAATCAAACGTGGCCGCGATCGGGAGGGGCTCCGCGATCCCGGTGCCCTCGATCAGGAGGTAGTCGTATTTCCCGCTCGCCGCGAGACGCTTCACCTCGGCCAGCAGGTCGTCGCGCAGGGTGCAGCAGATGCAGCCATTCGACATCTCGACGAGCTTTTCCTCCGTGCGCGAAAGATCCGCGCCGCCGCCGCGCACGAGGTCGGCGTCGATATTGACCTCGCTCATGTCGTTGACGATCACCGCGACCTTGCGCCCTTCCCGGTTGTTGAGCACGTGGTTGAGCAGCGTCGTCTTGCCTGCCCCGAGGAAGCCGGAAAGAACCGTGACGGGAAGACGGGCGTCGGAATCTGACATGATCTTGCGCATGGTGACCTCCATGCCGGATGTAACAGTATAACATCACACCAAAGTCAAGCTACAAATGGGGCTGGCCGCAAGGGCGGAATCAGAGCCGGAAATCCTCGCCGAGATAGAGCCGCCGCACATCCGTGTTGGCGACGATCTCGTCGGGCGTCCCCTCGGTCAGGACGCGTCCGGAATGGATGATATAGGCGCGGTCGATCAGGCCGAGGGTCTCGCGGACATTGTGATCCGTGATCAGGACGCCGATGCCGCGCTGCGTCAGGTGCCGCACCAGGTTCTGGATGTCTCCCACCGCGATCGGATCGATGCCGGCGAAGGGTTCGTCGAGAAGCATGAAGGTCGGATCGCCAGCGAGCGCGCGGGCGATCTCGCAGCGCCGCCGCTCGCCGCCGGAGAGCGAGATCGAGGGCGACTTGCGCAGGCGCTCGATATGGAACTCCTCGAGCAGCGAGTCGAGCTTGCGCTCCCGCGCCCGCCGGTCCGGCTCGACCACCTCGAGGACGGCGCGAATGTTGTCCTCGACATTCAGGCCGCGAAAGATCGAGGCCTCCTGCGGGAGATAGCCGATGCCGAGCCGCGCCCGGCGGTACATCGGCATCTGCGTCACGTCGTTGCCTTCAAGGCTGATCATGCCGCGATCGGCGGCGACGAGGCCCGTGATCATGTAGAAGATCGTGGTCTTGCCCGCGCCGTTCGGCCCGAGCAGGCCCACCGCCTCGCCCCGGCGGACGTGGAGCGCCGCATCGTGCACCACCGTCTTGCTGCCATAGGTCTTCTGCAGGCCCTTGACCGCGAGGATCCCCGGCCCGCCAAGGATCGCCTCCTCATCCGCGGCGGAATCCGCCCGCCCGCCGAACAGGCCGCCGAGCCAGCCCCGGATTCCGGAACTGCCGTGCGGCTCGTCGCGAAAGGCGACGGGCATGTTCAGAGCGCTGGCATGACCGCGATCGTTCACGTCGAGAAACCTTCCCCTGCCCCATGGCGCGCCGCTGCGCTTGTTCATGCGCCGGTATCGGCGCAATGCACTGGTAGCCGAGGGCCGGATCGCATGCAACCGGCGCTTTCAGGGGATCATTGCTGCCCGCCGGAGCCGGGGATGAAGAGGCCGCGCACCCGCTGGCTTTCCCCCGCCTCGACATTGGCCACGCCGCGGTCGATATCGTAGACGAGGCGCTCGCCGCGCGTCACGTTCGGCCCCTGGCTGAGGGCGACATTGCCCGTCATCACCATCTGGCCGTTCTGCCTGTCATAGACCGCCCGGTCGCCCGTCGCGATCTGGTCCTGGGAGAGGATGGTCACGGGGCCCGCGCAGTCGATGCGGCTGATCGAATCGCCCTCGCCCCCGCCCTCGGCCGCCCCGGTCGGCGCGCGGTCGAAGTGAATGGTCAGCTCCGTGCAGCGGATCGTCGTATCCCCCTGCACCGCGACGACGTTCCCCGCATAGACGGCGCGGTTCTCGCGGTCGAACACGTCGAGGCGGTCGGCATCGATCCGGATGGGATCCTGCGAGTTCGAGCCGAGGCCGGAAAAGGCGCTTTCCTCCGCCGGCTGCTGGGCCAGCGCGGCCCCCGGCAGCGGCAAGGCCAGCGCCGCCGCGAACAGTATCCGACTGAATGTGGTCACGAGGTTCATGCTACTGGGTCCCACGCTCGCTGCCCGCCGCCGGCGCCGCCGTCGCCACGGGGCTTCCCGTCGCCGCGCCGCCTGAATTGCCCGACCGGAGATCCGGAGCCGCCAGGACGCTGCGGACATTGCCTTCGAAAGTAATGACCTTGCCGCTTTCGACAACGTCCATCCGGTCGGCCTCGATGGTGCCTGACTGGAATTCGAGACGCACCGGCTCGTTCGACACGACATTGCCCGTGGCGAAGTCCACGATCGCCGATTCGAGCACGAGCGTATAGCCGTTGCTGGAAACGACGCGCACGTCCCTGGACAATTCGAGCCGTTCGGCCTGCGTGTCGAACCGCCCGGTCGCGGCCTCGACGCGCGCCACCCCGCCTTCCCCGTCGACCGCGAGCCTTGCGCGCATGTCGACGAGATCCACGAGATGCGGCTCGCGCACGTCCTGCGACGCCTCCCGCGCGGTCACCTCGTAGGGCCGCCCCTCGCCCTGCGAGCCGGTCAGCCGGGGATTGTCCATCACGACCCGTGTTCCGGAGACGCTGACCGGCCCGATCGTCAGTCCGCCCTGGGAGGCGAAGGGGTTGAAGAAGGTGATCACGACCACGAGCCCGACGGCCAGCGCCGCGCCAAGGGGGATGGCGCGCTTCAGAAAGCGCACGCGCCGGGAATGCCGGACGGCGCGGTCGTAATCCCGCAGGGCCGCGCGGCCGCCGCCCGTCTCGTTCCCTCTACGCCGATCCACCAGCGACGACTCCACGTCGGTATGATTGCCCCGCGACGGCTCATGCGAGCCTCCGGACTGCATCCCCATGATGCACCCGGTTCGTTGATGCATCCAGGTGGCGAAGTTATGTCCCCGCCGCGCCAAAGGAAAGCCTTTATCGGCCTCAGCTATGGGCGAAGATGTCGGTCTCCGGCCAACCGGCGAGGTCGAGCCGCGCGCGGGCGGGGAGGAAATCGAAACAGGCCTGCGCCAGGCCGGCGCGATCTTCCCGCGCCAGCATGGCGTCGAGGCGCTCCTTCAGGGCGTGCAGATGCAGGACGTCGGAGGCGGCGTAGTCGAGCTGCGCCTGGGTCAGCTCATCCGCCGCCCAGTCCGAGGATTGCTGCTGCTTGGACAGGTCGACCCCGATCAGCTCCCGCGTCAGGTCCTTGAGCCCGTGGCGATCGGTATAGGTGCGCGTGAGCTTCGAGGCGATCTTGGTGCAATAGACCGGCGAGGGCATCACGCCCAGGGCATGGAACAGCACCGCGAGGTCGAAGCGCGCGAAATGGAAGATCTTGAGCACGGCCGGATCGCCCATCACCCGCGCAAGGTTCGCCGGCCGCGCCTGTCCCTTGCGGATCTGCACGACATCCGCGTCCCCGTCGCCCCGCGAGATCTGGACCACGCAGAGCCGGTCGCGCAGCGGGTTGAGCCCGAGGGTTTCCGTGTCGACGGCGATCGAGGCGCCCGGAGCATAATCGGCGGGAAGGTCTTCGCGGTGATAGCGCACGCTCATGTCGTCGTCGGCCCTGCTGGAACATCAATCGCCGCGGTGATTTCACGCTCCGGGCGGGCTGTCAAATCGGGGACGTTCTTCTCCAAGGGATTCCGCCCGAAACACCCGCAGCGTCACCCCTGCGGCGGGGTCGATGACCTGCTCCTGCCCGGCGGCGAGGCCGGCGCGGACGAGGATGGCCTCGGCGGGCTCGCCCTGTTCGACGGCGGCAAAGAGGCCGCGTCCGCCGGGGAGCGTGACGCCCCTCGCGCGGGAGAGGTGGAAGGCGGAGAAGCCGATCGCGAGGAAGCGGTCGAAGGCCGCCTGTCCGCCCGGCACGCCGACGTGGCCGCCCTCGGGCAGGAGACGCGCGGCGACCTCGTCCCAGCCGATCCGCTCCGGCGACCACCACCAGGCATCCGCGCGTTCCTCGAGCCCGTCGGCGGAGCGCGACATCACCAGCCGCCGCCGGTTTCGCGCGTTGGGCGTGGCGCGATGGCTCGCATGGCCGAGGACGGTCAGCGCGCAGAGATCGAGCCCGGCCTGGAAATAGGCCCAGTCCGCCTCGTTCATGAGCGCTTGCGGAAACCGGCCGTCCCGGTCGGCGATGCGGTCATCGTCGGAGACGATCGCATAGCCGTGAATGGCGATTTCGGCCACGCGCGCGCTCAATGGCGGAAATGGCGATGGCCGGTGAAGACCATGGCGAGCCCGGCCTCGTCGGCGGCCTTGATCACCTCGTCGTCGCGCATCGAGCCGCCGGGCTGGATCACCGCCGTCGCGCCCGCTTCCGCCGCAGCGAGAAGGCCGTCGGCGAAGGGGAAAAATGCGTCGGAGGCGACGACGGAGCCCCTGGCGAGGCTCTCCGCGAGGCCGAGCGCCTTCGCCGCCTCGCTCGCTTTCCAAGCGGCGATGCGCGAGGAATCGACCCGGCTCATCTGGCCCGCGCCGATGCCGACGGTGGCGCCGTCCTTCGCATAGACGATGGCGTTCGACTTGACATGCTTGGCGACCCGGAAGGCGAAGCGCATGTCGGCGAGTTCGCGTTCGCCGGGCGCGCGGCGCGTCACCACCTTGAGATCCATGTCGTCGACGACGGCGCTGTCGCGGTTCTGCACGAGAAGACCGCCGGCGACGGTGCGCACGGAGAGCCCCGACGCGCGCGGATCGGGCAGGCCGCCGGTGAGCAGGAGGCGCAGGTTCTTCTTGGCGGCGACGATCGCCATCGCCTCCTCGCTCGCCTCCGGGGCGATGATCACCTCGGTGAAGATCTCGACGATCTTCTTCGCGGCATCCGCGTCGAGCGGGCGGTTCATGGCGACGATGCCGCCGAAGGCCGAGACGGGATCGCAGGCGAGCGCCCGCTCATAGGCCTCGACGAGCGACGGCCCCTCGGCCACCCCGCAGGGATTGGCGTGCTTGACGATGACGATCGCGGCGCTCTTGCCGGGATCGAACTCGCCGACGCACTCAAAGGCGGCGTCGGTATCGTTGATGTTGTTGAAGGACAATTGTTTGCCCTGGACCTGCCGCGCCGTCGACACGCCGGGACGCGCCTCCGCCGTGAGGTAGAACGCCGCCTTCTGGTGCGGGTTCTCGCCGTAGCGCATCTCCTCCGCGAGCGTCCCGCCGACGGCGCGGTAGGCGGGGGCATCGATCGCGAGTTCCGCCGCGAGCCAGTTCGAGATCGCCGCGTCATAGGCGGCGGTGCGGGCATAGGCCTTCTGGGCGAGGCGCTTGCGCAGGGAGAGGGTAGTCTCGCCGTCATAGGCATCGAGATCGGCGATGACCGCATCGTAATCCGCCGCGTCGACGACGACGGCGACGTCGTGATGGTTCTTGGCGGCGGCGCGGATCATCGCGGGCCCGCCGATATCGATGTTCTCGACGCAATCGTCATGGGGCTTGCCGGCGGCGACCGTCGCCTCGAAGGGATAGAGATTGACCACGAGCAGGTCGATCGCCTCGATCCCGTGGGCGAACATCGCCGCCTGGTGCTCGGGATTGGCGCGGATGCCCAGGAGCCCGCCATGGATCCGCGGATGCAGCGTCTTGACCCGCCCGTCCATCATTTCCGGGAAGCCCGTCAAGTCGGAAACCTCCTGAACGGGCAGCCCCGCCTCGATCAGCGTGCGATGCGTGCCCCCCGTCGAGACCAGCGCGACGCCGCGCTCGTGCAGCTTGCGGGCGAAGTCGACGATTCCGGCTTTCTCGGAGACGGAGAGGAGGGCGCGCGTGATGCGCCGTGTGTCGCTTGGCATTGTTCAATCCGGGCTGTGCGCGCCGTCGCGGCGCGAGATGCCGGGCCGTTAGCACGAATGGCCCTGCGGGGGAACCGTCTCGTGTTGCAATGCAGCGTCACGGCGCGCTCGCGGCATGGGGCAGTTCAGCTCCGGGGCGTCAGGCGCTCGAAGCGCCAGGGCGCAGGTCCCTCCTCGCCGGGCGCGAGCGGCACGACGATCTGCTGGCTGCGGCGCGCACCGTCCGTCGCCGCGAGGAAAATGCTTTCCTCGAGGCTCGCAATCCGCCCCTCCGCGAGGAATTGCCAGGCCTCCCCGCCGGGCAGGATCAGCATGACGACGCGCCCGCCCTGGGCGAGGTTGGCCTTGACGCCCGGATGCAGGTGAAAGCGCAGCATGGCCGGGGCGGTCTTTCGCGCGCCTGCCTCGACGCGAAGGCGGTCCTCGCCCTCGAGCCGGTCGCCTTCCGGCGACAGTTCGAGGCGGCGCTCGTGGACGATGCCGTAATCATGGACATATCCGTCATGCGTCGCCTTCAGCCTCAGGGGTTCGGGACGGTCGACCTCGCAGCGCCGCGGACCGCGGATGATCACCGGTCCGATCCGGTCGATCAGCCATCGCGCCAGAAGCCGCTCGCCGTACCAGCCGCTCTCCGACAGGAAATGCGCGCTGGACGTGTCGTCGATGGTCACGGTCGAATGGGCCGCCGTCGCGCGCGTGAGGAAGGCGACGGGCTCGCTCGCCCCGCGCGGCGCGCCGCAATTGACAACGATTCTGCTGCCGCCATCGGAAAACTCGAAGGCGAGCGCGCCCGCTCCCGCCTCGGGCGCATGTTCCGGCGGCGGCGCGGCGCCGACATCCATCACGACGAGCGCGCCCCGCGCCTCGATGCGCTCGTAGCCGGAGATCAGGCCGCGCTGGAGCGGACTGGCCCGCGCCTCGTCGTAGAAGAGCAGCGTCGTCAGGTGGTCCACGGGTGTCGAGCCCATGCCGTTGAACAGGGCGAGCGTCCCGTCGCCGTGCCGCAGGAGCCGCAGCATGGGCGGTATGCGGTCGATGGCCCGCAGGAGCGCCTCCGGCGGCTCGATCCCGCGCGCGAGGAACACCTGCTTGAGAGGCAGAAGATCGAGGAGCAGCTCGAGGATGGTCTTGGGATTGCGCCCGACATGCCCGCCATCGGGGAGGATCTGGCGATCAAGCTCGAGCGCGAGCGTCCGCGCGGCGCGGCGGCCAAGGGCGTCGCATCCTTCGAGGCTGAGACCGGCATAGCAGAGGGCGATGGACGTCACGAGCCGCGCCAGCGGGCGCGGGTGGTCGACCATGGCGCGCGCGAGCAGGCGCAGGTCGCGCGCCAGCGCCCGCATCAGGCGCTGGTAGAAATCATGGTCGGCCCCGTCGAGGATGAGGGGCGACTGGCTGAGGAAGGACATGACGCGGCGCGCCGCCACCTCGGGACGCCGGGCCGCCGAATCCTGCGGCATGTCGAGATATTCGTCGACGAGCGCCCTCGCATTCGCGCGCGCCAGCGCCGTGTCGGCGGCCCGCAGGTGCCGCAGCCAGCCGAAGCCGAAGAGGATTTCGGCCCAGGCGCGCGAGGGCGCGGGCAGTCCGAAGGGGGAGCGCCCGCCGGTGGCTACGGCGCGCCCGCCGAAGACGAAGTATCCCGCATAGATGTCGTTGGCGATGGTCGCATCCGAGGTTCGCATGTCCGGGGGGACGATGAGCAGCCTCTCCGGCTTGCGGCGAAGGGGGCTGCGCGGCTGGGCCAGCCGTCGGCCGATAACCCGCAGCGACCGGCCCGCCTCGCGCAGGGCCAGCCCGTAGACCCGCCATCGATCAGGTCCCGAACTCAATCCATCCCCCAAGCAGGGTCGCCTCAAGAGCCTACAAAGCCCCTGCCATGGTTAACGTTACGTTTAAGATATCAATGGGATTCTTGCTTTTCAGGAGATGCGGAACCGCGCGGCGAAGAAGCCGTCAAGTCCTCCCTCCATGCCCGGCGCTGTGGCCAGATGGGGAAGGCTGCGGAAATCCCCTTCCGCAGTGAGGAGCGCGCCGAGCCCTCCGACCTCCTCGGGACGCACGGGAATCCGCTCGAAACCCGGGCGCCGGGCGAGAAAGGAAGCGGCCTGCAGCTCTCCCTCCTCGGGTTCGAGCGAGCAGGTGCAAAAGACGAGCCTGCCGCCGGGGGCGAGCATGGCCGCGGCCTTGTCGAGCAGCCTCGCCTGCAGCTCCGCGAGCTTTGCGATATCCTCCGGCGTCTTGGTCCAGGCGACGTCCGGGTGACGCCTCAGCGTACCGGTGGAGGAGCACGGGGCGTCGAGGAGGATGGCGTCGAACCGCTCCTCGCCGCCCATGGCGAGGACGTCGAGGACGCGGACATCCGCCTCGAGGCCAAGGCGGCCCAGATTGTCCTTCACGCGCACGAGGCGCTTGGCGGAACGATCGACGGCGACGACCGAGGCTCCGGTCGTGGCAAGCTGCGCCGTCTTGCCTCCGGGCGCAGCGCAGAGATCGGCGACCCGCTCCCCGGGCTTCGCCGCGAGCAAGCGCGCCGGGATCGCGGCGGCCGCGTCCTGGATCCACCACTGGCCTTCGTCGTAGCCGGGAAGATCGCGCACCGCCATGCGCGAGGCGAGCCGGAGGCTTCCGGTGGGCAGGATCCGCGCATCGAGCCGCGCCGCCCATTCCTCCGGCCGTGAGGCGACGGTGACGTCCAGCGGAGCCTCCCGGCGATGCGCGCCGGCCATCGCCACGACCGCCTCGCGCCCGTAGGCCGCGAGCCAGCGCCCGGCGAGCCAGTCCGGAATGTCCGCAAGCGGATCGGCCCGGGCGATGATGTCATCGCGCTCGCGCACGAAGCGGCGCAGGACGGCGTTGACGAGTCCCGCATAGCGCGCGAGCCCCCGTTCGGCGTTGGCGATATCGACGGCGGTGGCGACGGCGGCGTGGTCCGGCACGTCGAGAAAGAGGATCTGGGCCGCGCCGGTGGCGTAGATCGCGAACATGCGCCCGTCGCGAATCTCCTCCTTGAGGCGCGCCCGCAAGGCCTCCCGGATCGTGCCGAGGCGGCGGAACGCCACGATGCAGATCGCGCGGGCAAGGGCGGCGTCGCGCGGTTCGAGCCCCGCCGTCCCCGCCTGGGCCTCGAACACGTCGTCGAGGGGCTTGCGGGAACGCAGGACCTCCTCGATCACCCGATAGGCCAGCATGCGCGCCGGGAGACCGGCAGCGGGAGTCGCCGGAGCGGAGGTCGGCCGCGCATCGGGGCGTGGCCGTCTTGTCTGTTTCATGGTGTTCAAGATCTCCCGCCCCCGGAGCCGAATGCGGCCCCCAAATTCGTACTCAACCCCATGGGCCGCGACGAGTGTCGTCACGACGCGGTGCTCCCCAGGGACCGGCCCCGCCTGCCCGCGCCGACGAACCCGCGCTCCGCGCCGGAGACGCGGCGGAGACACCCATCTCGCGCGCGAAGGCATGAAGCGCCGCGACCCTGTTCTGCGTCGCAGGATGCGTCGAGAAGAGATTGTCCATCCCCCCCTGCGTCAGGGGATTGATGATGAACATCGGCGCCGTCGCCGGATGGCGCTCGGCGTCCTCGTTGGGGATGCGCGCGACGCCGCCGGCGATCTTCTCCAGCGCGGAGGAGAGCCAGAGCGGGTTGCCGCAGATCTCCGCGCCCATGCGGTCGGCCACGTATTCCCGAGAGCGGCTGATCGCCATCTGGATCAGCATGCCGCCGAGCGGGGCGAGGATCATCATGGCGAGCATCATGAACGGGTGGGGCCGGTTGTCGCCGCGGCCGCCGAAGAGAAAGCCGAACTGGGCGAGCGTCGCCAGCGCCCCGGCAATGGTGGCGCTGATCGTCATGATCAGCGTGTCGCGGGACTTGATATGGGCGAGTTCGTGGGCCATCACGCCCGCAAGCTCCTCGCGCGTGAGCATGCGCATCAGGCCGGTCGTCGCCGCGACGGCGGCGTTCACCGGATTGCGCCCGGTGGCGAAGGCGTTGGGCTGGGGATTGTCGATGACATAGACCCGCGGCATCGGCAGCTCGGCCCGTGCGGCGAGCTCGCGCACCATCGCGACGAGCTCCGGCGCGGATTGCTCATCCACCTCCCGCGCGCCGTGGGCGCGAAGGGCGAGCTTGTCCGAGTTCCAGTAGGCGAAGACATTGGTCGCGGCGGCGATGCCAAGCGCGATCAGCATGCCCCCCTCGCCGCCGATCATGAAGCCGACGACGCCGAACAGGGCGGTAAGAGCCGCGAGCAGAAGTCCGGTCTTGATATAGTTCATCGACGGGTCCCAAATGGTGAGTGCCGCCCTATATGTGGGGAGCCGCCCGCGTTTTCGACAAGAGCCCGCGGCGCTCCGACGAGACCCTGAACACAGCCGAGCCATGAGCGAATCCGAGAACTCGAGCCAGACCGAAGCCGTTCCCGGCGCCGCCGCCGGAAAGCCGCTCAGCGACGCCGCCCGCCGCGCCCTCGAGGAGGCCGCCGCCCGCCGGGCGGAAATCGATGCGCGCGCGCGAGAGATCGCCGCCCAGCCGGAACGGCTCGGACGCGGCGGACTTGAGCCCGTCCGCTACAATGACTGGGAGATCAAGGGACGCGCCTGCGACTTCTGAGGCGCGGCGTCCTCACAGCGGGAGCGTCGTCTCGCCCATCAGCGCCTCGTCGATCGCCCGCGCCGCCTGGCGTCCCTCGCGGATCGCCCACACCACGAGGGACTGGCCCCGGCGCATGTCGCCGGCGACGAAGACCTTCTCGGCGGAGGTGCGGTAGCTCCGGTCATCCGCCTGGACATTGCCGCGCCGGTCGAGCGCCACGTCCGCATCGCTGATCAGCCCCTCCGCCGCAGCGCCCGCGAAGCCGATGGCGATGAAGACGAGATCGGCCTTGATGATGAACTCCGTCCCCGGAATCGGCTGGCGCTTCTCGTCGACGCGGGCGCAGCGCACGCCCGCGACCTTGCCCTTCTTGCCCTCGATCGAGAGCGTGGCCGCCTGGAATTCGCGCTCCGCGCCCTCGGCCTGGCTCGAGGAGGTGCGGAACTTCGTCGGCCAGTACGGCCAGACCGCGAGCTTGTCCTCGATCTCCGGCGGGCGCGGGCGGATGTCGAGCTGCGTCACGGCCAGCGCGCCCTGGCGGAAGGCGGTGCCGATGCAGTCGGAGGCCGTGTCGCCGCCGCCGATGACCACCACATGCTTGCCGCCGGCCACGAGCTCCTCGTCCTCGAGCTCCTCCTGGTTCACGCGCTTGTTGGATTGCGTGAGATAGGGCATGGCGTAGTGCACGCCGTCGAGCTCCATGCCGGGAAGCTGCGGGTCGCGCGGACGCTCCGCCCCGCCGGCCATCAGGACCGCGTCGAACTCGTTGTGCAGGCTCGCGAAGCTCTTCGTCACGCCGATATTCACGCCGCAATGGAAGACGACCCCCTCGGCTTCCATCTGCTTCACGCGCCGCTCGATGTGATGCTTCTCCATCTTGAAGTCGGGAATGCCGTAACGCAGGAGCCCGCCCGGCTTGGCCTCGCGCTCGAAGACATGGACCTCGTGACCGACCCGCGCGAGCTGCTGCGCCGCGGCGAGCCCGGCCGGGCCGGAGCCGATGATCGCCACGCGCTTGCCCGTCAGCGTCTTCGGCGGCTCCGGCTTCACCCAGCCCATGTCCCAGGCCTTGTCGGCGATGGCCTGCTCGATCGTCTTGATGGTGACGGGCTGGTTCTCGAGGTTGAGCGTGCAGGCCTCCTCGCAGGGCGCCGGGCAGATGCGGCCCGTGAATTCCGGAAAGTTGTTCGTCGAGTGGAGATCCCGCGCGGCCTCCTCCCAGTCGCCCTGGAAGACGAGGTCGTTCCAGTCAGGAATCTGGTTGTGAACCGGGCAGCCGGTCGGGCCATGGCAGAAGGGAATGCCGCAATCCATGCAGCGGGCCGCCTGCTTCTTCAGGTCGCCCTCGTCCAGCGGAAGCGTGAACTCCCGGAAATGCCGCACGCGATCGCCGGCGAGCTGGTACTTCTGCTCCTGCCGGTCATATTCGAGAAAGCCCGTTACCTTGCCCATGGGTGTTTCGTCCCTTGTCGATCTGCCCGCGGACGTCGCCGCGATATCTGTTCGTGTCATCCCCGGCCGGCTGCGCGAAGCGCGGCCGGGGAAGGGGATCATGCCCGGCGCTCGGTGCCGGCGTGTATCTCACAGTCTCAGCCTCGCGGCAGGATCCCCTTCCCGACCCTGCGGGTCGCCGGGGATGACGCCGGGGGAGTTCGACGCGTCGTGACGCTCACTCCCGCACCCGCTTACCCCCTCACTCAGCGGCAGCCGGCATGCGCGCGCGCTCCATCTCCCGCAGCGCCCGGCGATATTCCACCGGCATCACCTTCACGAACTTCGTCCGGTAGCTCGCCCAGTCGTCGAGGATCGCCTTCGCGCGGGTCGAGCCGGTATGATTCATGTGGTTGGTGATCAGCTGCATCAGGCGCTCCTCGTCCTTGCCCGACATGTCGGCCATGACGTCGATGCGTCCCTTGGTCTCCAGATCCCCGCCATGGTGGTGAAGGCGGCGCATCAGGTCCTCCTCCTCCTCGACGGGTTCGAGATCGACCATGGAGAGATTGCAGCGCTTGGCGAAGTCCCCGGCCTCGTCGAGCACATAGGCGATCCCGCCCGACATGCCCGCCGCGAAGTTGCGGCCCGTCTGGCCGATGACGACGACGATTCCGCCGGTCATGTATTCGCAGCCATGGTCGCCGGTGCCCTCGACGACCGCGATCGCGCCGGAATTGCGCACGGCGAAGCGCTCGCCCGCCACGCCGCGGAAATAGCATTCGCCCGCGATCGCCCCGTAGAGCACCGTGTTGCCGACGATGATCGAGTTCTCGGCCAGGGTGCGGCTCTCCGCCGAGGGACGGATGATCAGCTTCCCGCCGGAAAGGCCCTTCCCGACATAATCGTTCGCCTCGCCCGCGAGATCGAGCGTCACGCCGGTGGCGAGCCAGGCGCCGAAGCTTTGCCCGGCGGTGCCGGTCAGCTTCACCGTGATCGTGTCATCGGGCAGCCCGTCATGGCCATGGCGCTTCACGACCTCGCCCGAGAGCATCGCGCCGACAGTGCGGTCGACGTTGCGGACCTGCGCCTCGATGACCACGGGCTCTTCCGTCTCGATCGCCGCCTGCGCCTGCGCGATCAGCCTGCGGTCAAGCACATCGTCGATCGGATGGGCCTGCCGCTCCACATGGCGGATGGCGACCTCGGGGCCGACCTCCGGCTTGTGGAAGATGCGGCTGAAATCGAGGCCCTTCGCCTTCCAGTGGTCGATCGCCTCGCGCTTGTCGAGGAGATCGGAGCGTCCGATCAGGTCCTCGAGCTTCGCGAAGCCCATCTCGGCCATCATCTCGCGCAGCTCTTCGGCCACGAAGAAGAAATAGTTGATGACGTGTTCGGGCAGGCCCTTGAAGCGCTTGCGCAGCACCGGATCCTGCGTCGCGACGCCGACCGGGCAGGTGTTGAGGTGACACTTGCGCATCATGATGCAGCCAGCGGCGATCAGCGGAGCTGTCGAGAAGCCGAACTCGTCCGCTCCCAGCAGCGCGCCGATCAGCACGTCGCGCCCGGTGCGCAGGCCGCCGTCGACCTGCAGCGCGATCCGGCCGCGCAGGCGGTTGAGCACGAGCGTCTGATGCGTCTCGGCAAGACCCATCTCCCAGGGCGAACCCGCATGCTTGATCGAGGTGAGCGGCGATGCGCCGGTCCCCCCCTCGAAGCCGGAGATGGTGATATGGTCCGCCCGCGCCTTGGCGACGCCCGCCGCCACGGTGCCGACGCCGACCTCCGAGACGAGCTTGACCGAGACATCCGCCGACGGATTGACGTTCTTCAGATCGAAGATCAGCTGCGCGAGGTCCTCGATCGAATAGATGTCGTGATGCGGCGGCGGGGAGATCAGCCCCACGCCCGGCGTCGAGTGGCGCAGCCGCGCGATCACCGCATCCACCTTGTGGCCGGGCAGCTGGCCGCCCTCGCCGGGCTTTGCGCCCTGCGCCACCTTGATCTGCATGACATCGGAATTGACGAGGTATTCCGTCGTCACCCCGAACCGGCCCGACGCGACCTGCTTGATCGAGGAGCGCTTCGAGCGCCCGTCCGCCAGCGGCTGGAAGCGGGACGCATCCTCCCCGCCCTCCCCCGTATTCGAGCGCGCGCCGATCTCGTTCATGGCGAGCGCCAGGGTCTCGTGCGCCTCCTTCGAGATCGCGCCGAGGGACATCGCGCCCGTGGCGAAGCGCTTCACGATCTCGGAAGCGGGCTCGACTGCGTCGAGGGCGATCGGCTTGCGGCCGATCTCCTCCGCCGTCCTGATCCGGAAGAGGCCGCGGATGGTCGCGAGCGCCGTCTCCTGCTCGTTCACCAGCCGCGCGAATTCGCGGTAGCGCTCGTCAGCCTTGAGGCGCACGGCGTGCTGGAGGGTCGCGACCGTGTCCGGATTCCAGGCATGGGCCTCGCCGCGCAGGCGATAGGCGTAGTCGCCTCCCACGCCCAGCGAGTCGCGGAAGACCGGCGAGGAGCCGAAGGCCTCGTCGTGGCGGATCAGCGCCTCGCGGGCGATCTCGTCGATGCCGACGCCCTCGATCATGGTCGCGGTGCCGAAGAAGTAGCGCGCGATCAGCTCCGACTTGAGCCCGACGGCGTCGAAGATCTGCGCGCCGCAATAGGATTGATAGGTCGAGATGCCCATCTTCGACATGACCTTGAGGAGGCCCTTGTCGATCGCCTTGATGTAGCGCTGGACGATCTCCCCGTCATCGACCTCCGGCGGAATCTCATCGCGCATGGAAAGAAGGGTGTCGAAGGCGAGATAGGGGTTGATCGCCTCCGCGCCATAACCCGCGAGGCAGGCGAAATGATGCACCTCGCGCGGTTCGCCGCTCTCGACAACGAGGCCGACCGAGGTGCGCAGGCCCTTGCGGATCAGGTGGCTGTGGACCGCCGCCGTCGCGAGGAGGGCGGGGATCGGGATGCGGTCCGGGCCGACCTGCCGGTCCGACAGGATGATGATGTTGTAGCCCCCGTGAACGGCGGCCTCCGCGCGGTCGCACAGGCGCTCCACCGCGCCCTCCATGCCCGCCGCGCCCTGCTCGATCGGATAGGTGATGTCGAGCGTCTTGGTGTCGAACCGGTCCTCGAAATGACCGATGCAGCGGATCTTCTCGAGATCCTCGTTGGTGAGGATCGGCTGGCGCACCTCGAGCCGCTTGCGCCGCGATGTCCCCTCGAGATCGAGGATGTTGGGCCGCGGGCCGATGAACGAGACGAGGCTCATCACCAGCTCCTCGCGGATCGGGTCGATCGGCGGGTTCGTCACCTGGGCGAAGTTCTGCTTGAAATAGGTGTAGAGCAGCTTCGACCGGTCGGAGAGCGCGGAGATCGGGGTGTCCGTCCCCATCGAGCCCACCGCCTCCTGGCCCGTGATCGCCATCGGCTGCATGAGCAGCTTGAGATCCTCCTGCGTATAGCCGAAGACCTGCTGGCGATCGAGGAGCGACACGTCCGTGCGGCTCGCGCGCGCCTGGACCGGGCGAAGGTCCTCGAGCACGATCTGCGTGCGCTGCAGCCATTCGCGATAGGGCAAGGCCGTCGCGAGTTCGGTCTTGATCTCCTCGTCGGCGACGATGCGGCCCTGCTCGAGGTCGATCAGAAGCATCTTGCCGGGCTGGAGCCGCCAGCGCGCGACGATCTTCTCCTCCGGGATCGGCAGGACGCCGGATTCGGAGGCGAGGACGACGAGCCCGTCATCGGTGACGAGATAGCGCGCCGGGCGCAGGCCGTTGCGATCGAGCGTCGCGCCGATCTGCCGGCCGTCGGTGAAGCAGATCGCGGCAGGCCCGTCCCAGGGCTCCATCAGGGCCGCGTGGTATTCGTAGAAGGCGCGCCGCTCCTCGTCCATGAGCGGGTTCCCGGCCCATGCCTCCGGGATCAGCATCATCATGGCGTGCGCCAGCGAATAGCCGCCCCGCACAAGGAATTCGAGGGCGTTGTCGAAACAGGCCGTGTCCGACTGGCCCTCGTAGGAGATCGGCCAGAGCTTGGAGATGTCGTTGCCGAAAAGCTCCGAATCCACGCTCGCCTGCCGCGCCGCCATCCAGTTGACGTTGCCGCGCAGGGTGTTGATCTCGCCGTTATGGGCGACCATGCGGTAGGGATGCGCCAGCTGCCAGGTCGGGAAGGTGTTGGTCGCGAAGCGCTGGTGGACGAGCGAAAGCGCGCTTTCGAAGCGCGGATCGGTCAGGTCCGTGAAATAGGAGCCGAGCTGCGTCACCAGCACCATGCCCTTGTAGACGATGGTGCGCGAGGACAGGCTGACCGGGTAATAGCCCCTCGTGCGCGGGTCCTCCAGATTGTAGACCGCGTTGGAAATCGTCTTGCGCGCGATGAAGAGGCGGCGCTCGAAGGCGGCCTCGTCCTCTTCCTTCGCCTTGCCGATGAAGACCTGCCGGTGCAGCGGCTCCGTCGCCTTGACGTTCTCCGAAAGATCGGAGGAATCGACGGGAACATCGCGCCAGCCGAGCAGGGTCAGCCCCTCGTCGGCGATCACCTTCTCGACGATCTCCGCGACGATCCGGTAGCCCTCCTCGTCCCGGGGCATGAACAATTGCGCCACGCCGTACTCGCCGGGCTCCGGGAGCCAGATGCCGAGCTTGGCGCATTCGCCGGAAAAGAAGCGGTGCGGGATCTGCACGAGCATGCCGCAGCCGTCGCCCATCTTCGGGTCGGCGCCGACGGCGCCGCGATGATCGATGTTGCGCAGGATGTCGAGGCCCTGCTGGACGATCGCGTTGCTCTTGCGATTCTTCATGTCGGCGACGAAACCGACGCCGCAGGAATCCTTCTCGTTCGCCGGGCTGTAAAGGCCCTGCGCCTGAGGAAGGCCGGGATCGCGCACCTGGAGGGGGGGCATGCGGGCCGGAAGCGCATTTGCCGCGCGTCCCTGCTCCGCCGCCGCTTCGGCCGCGACCGGCCCCTCATGCCTGAATTCGCTCATAATCGGTCCTCGATCCATCCGAACACGCCTGTTGTCTTGCGCTGGCGGGTTTTAGGCCGCAGGATCAGTCGAAGATCCGGCTGCCACCGCTCTTGTTCTTGGAGGTTCGGCCGTGCTCTTGCGACACCCGCACCTCGCGGGCGCCGGAGCCGATGATCAGCCCGCGCGCACCCGCACCGCCCGCTTCGCGCGGGCGGTTCGTTTCAGATCCCGTTTGGACGCATGACGCGTCATGAGTATGACCCTCGAGATCGGCCGGCGCGCGGCTTCCGGCGAGCCGCACAGGGAAAGGGACAGTGTTACTGTCCTAACTGCTGCGGAAGTTGCCAGATTTTAACGCACGATACAAGCGCGATTTTGGCTCCGCTTTGAACATTCGTTACGTCGATGTCTCGGAGGGCGCAAGAAACAGATAATTTCCGCGAGCTCGCCGAAAGGAGGGCCTGCCCCAAGCATCCTGTGCTGCCGGCGCGAACGGACAGCCGGGCTTCGCGAAGAAAAACCT
>JAWLCY010000018.1:0-39880 GCA_041686895.1 Saliniramus sp.
GAGCTTGTCCGCAAGCGAGGCGAGGGTGTCGGACGCCTCGCCGTTGGTGCCGAGGTTGTCGTCCCCCGCAGAACCGTCGAGGGTCTTCGTGCCGGGGCCTTCGGCGTCGAGGCCGAAGATGCCGTCGAGAAGCTTTTGCAGGAACGCGTCGCGCTCGGCCTGCGAGCCCATCATGTTCTCGTCGACGGCTGCGGTCAGCCGCGACAGGAAGCCTTCATCGTTCACCGAAAGTCCCTGCTCCGCCATTTCGCGGAAAAGCGTACGTGCAAGCTCCGCCTTGGGGACTGCTGTCAGGTTCTCCATGTGGAGAATCTGGTTCAGCCGGTCGAAGAACTGCGCCTTCAGGAGTTCAGGGTCGCCGCCCGTATGGTCCTGGCCCCAGCGGGCAGGATCAATCAGCGACATATGCGCATCGTAGTCCTCCGGGGGGCCCGCGAGGTTGATGTAGAGGCCATTATCGATTCGAAAGAGCGTGCCGCCGGAGACGGTCACGGCCTCGCCCGTCTCAATCGCTTTCCACTCGCCGGGAGGTGTGCCCGGCTCCTTGTAATAGACGACCGGGTCTTGCCCTAGGCGCGAAGGCGTGACTTCGATCGTATAGGTGCCATCCCCGTTCGGCGTCAGATGAACACCGTCGCCGATCTCTTCCTGCTGTCCGGGAACCGCCCAGGCGTCGAACATGTAGGCGTTTTCGACCTGGTCCCCCACCGGGTTGGTTCCGCCCGACTGCGCCAGCGCGATGGTGAAGGCGAGATTCAGCCCGTCAACCGTCAGGCCCTCGCGGGCCGCGCGGGCCAGGATGTCCATCGCCTTCTGCCTCGCCTCCGGATGGGACATGGGGTAGTTGCCGATCCTGATGTCATTGACGAGTTCCTGGACGCGTTCGCGCAGGTTGTTGACGTCCCCCGTCCGGCCGAGTTCCGCCAGCTTCGCGTCAAGCTGCTCCAGGGGCGAATCGATCTCCTCCAGGGGTTCGCTGGGCGCACCGCCCCGTGCGGGGGCGTTGATTTGCAGGTAATTCAGCTGCGCCCGGAGCATCACCGCGAAGACTGGGTCCTCGCGGTTGAGCCTGTCGAGCGTATCTCCGAGAAGCGTGTCGAAGTTCTCGCCCGTGCGTCGGCTGCGCTCTCGCAATTCCTCGATGAGGCGTCTCGCCTGTTCTCGCACCTCCTCCGGATTGAAGTTCCTGCGCCCCATCTCCGGGGGCTGTGTTTGCGCGGGCGCTCCAAGCCCCGTCCACTCCTCGAATTCGCCCGGCGGATGCCAGCCGAGGTCTTCGGCCCGGATCGGCTCGGGATCGCGTACGACCACATCTGGCCAGGGCGTATAGGGCTGATGCGTGAGTGGCAGTTCCGTGCTGCCTTCGCCCCACGGCCATTCATCGATCTGCTGCTCCTCAGGCGCGTGATCGCCATGTCCCGCACCGAGGCTGAAATCCACGAGCGTCTGCGTGACGTCGGGGAAAGGGACAGGCGGAGGAGGGACGTGGTCCACCGGAAAGAGGTTCTCCGGCTGCGCCGGCGCGGGAGCGGGTTGCGGCGCCGGGGCGGGCAGGGCGATGAGCGGTCCGGTCGTGCCCGAACCCGCGCCGCCGCTTCCCGCCTGCGGCGCGGGTTCGGCGGGAGCTTCGGTGAAGTAGCGGATCATGCGCTCGCGCGTGTCGAGCACGGATTGCGCCTGGAGCGGCGAGAGCTGGCCCGCCTCCAGGCGCGTCTGCTGCGCCTGGAACTGCTGGAAAGCGCTGCTCGTCATCCCGTTGACGACGGCGTGCGGGTTCTCGTTGTAGATGCGCAGGAGGATCTGGTTGATCGTCGGCATCAGGCTGTCGGCGAAATCAGACACGCGCGGTTGCGGCGATCCGCGCGGCACCCATTTGATCTCCACGAGCTCGGTCCCCCTGAAAAGGCCATAGCCGTCCAGGTTGTCCGGCACCTGGGGTGGGCGCGGTGCAAAGTTCGTATCAAGGGGAGCAACATAGTGCGGCAGCGGAGGGGCGGCGGGGGTCGACGTCTCGTCACCCGGCTTCGGCTGCAGGAGGAACGCGATCTGCATCTGTGGATTGAGGCTCTTCGGGGAGATGTTGGAAACCGGATCAAGCGACGCCATGGCAAATATCCATATTCTCTGAGCGTTGTGTAATCATTTTATAAATAATTTCCGCAAATGCAACATAATCAAAGCACATAAAATAGCCATAATATCATAAATATGCATATTGAATGTGCAAACGGACGCGCCCCGTCGGCATGGCTGCGGGGTTCCAAAGTCGTCAGGAACGGCGGCTTCGACCGCAGACCCGGGGCGCAGTCAGCGGCCGCGGTCGATGATCCGGGAGAGCACTTTCGCGGTGTAGTCCACCATCGGAACGATGCGGGCATAGTTGAGCCGCGTGGGCCCGATGACGCCGAGCACGCCGACGATCTTCTGGTTGGCGTCGCGGAAGGGGGCGGCGATGAGCGACGAGCCCGAGAGCGAGAACAACTTGTTCTCGGAGCCAATGAAGATGCGCACGCCCTCGCCGTTCTCCGCGCGGGTGAGGAGCTCGATGACGTCCGTCTGCGTTTCGAGATCCTCGAAGAGCAGCCTGATCCGTTCCAGATCCTCGAGCGCCTTGAGGTCCTCGAGGAGATTGGCCTGCCCCCGCACGATGAGGTGGCGGCTCTCCCCCGAGCCTGATGGCAGGGCGACGCCCGCCTCGACGAGCTTGGCGGTGAGCGAATCGAGCTCCCGCTCCATCGTCTCCCGCAGCGCCTGCGTCTCGGACTTCGCATCGACGAGCGTCTTGCCGCGGATGCGCGCGTTGAGGAAATTCGCGGCCTCGACCAGCGCCGAGGGCGGCAGGCCGGGCGGCAGGTCGACGAGGCGGTTTTCGATCGAGCCATCCTCGGCGACGAGGACGAGAAGCGCCCTCGCCGGATCGAGCCGCACGAACTCGATATGCTTGAGGGTCGGATCCTGTTTCGACGTGACGACGACGCCCGCTCCCCGCGAGAGCCCCGAAAGCATCGCCGAGGCTTCCGCGAGCGCCCCCTCGAAATTCTGTCCCGCGGCGGCGGCGCGCATCTGCACCTCGATGCGTTCACGCTCCTCCCGGTCGAGGTCTCCGATCTCGAGCATGGCGTCGACGAAGAAGCGCAGGCCGATCTCGGTGGGCAGCCGCCCGGCGCTCGTATGCGGCGAGAAGATCAGCCCGGCCGATTCGAGATCGGCCATGACGTTGCGCACGCTCGCGGGGGAGAGCCGGGTGGAGATCAGCTTCGAGATGTTGCGCGAGCCGAGCGGCTCCCCCGATTCGAGGTAGTTCTCGACGATCTGCCTGAAGATCTCGCGGGAACGATCGTTCAACTCGGCGACGGCCCCGGTGCGGGGGCTCGGAGGGGAGGGCGATCTGGTCATGGACCTTGCTGGACCCGTTGATGCTGAGGGGAACGCATTGTGTCGGGCAGGACCGGAGAGAGCAAGCGGGAGCGGAGCGATCGTGCGAACGCGCGGGAGCCGGCCTCGCCTCCACCCTCGCCTCCACCCTTGCCCCCTCCCGCCGCCCGGTCTATCACCCCGGCTCAACAAGGAGACGATCATGCGGCCTTCAAAACGCTCCCCCGACCAACTGCGTCCCGTCACTCTGGAGCGCAATGTCGCGCGTTACGCGGAAGGGTCGTGCCTCGTCTCGTTCGGCGAGACGAAAGTGCTGTGCACGGCCTCCCTCGAGGAGCGCGGTCCCTCCTGGCTGCGCGGCACGGGCAAGGGCTGGGTCACGGCGGAATATGCGATGCTGCCGCGCGCCACGCACGAGCGCACCCGCCGCGAGGTCACGTCAGGCAAGCCGTCCGGGCGTACGCAGGAGATCCAGCGCCTGATCGGGCGGTCTCTGCGCGCGGTTGTCGATCTTCATGCCTTCGGGGAGCGCCAGATCGTGGTCGATTGCGACGTGATCCAGGCCGATGGCGGCACGCGCACGGCCTCGATCACCGGCGCATGGATCGCCCTGAACGATTGCTTCGCGTGGATGATGAGCCGCTCGATCATCTCGATCAATCCGCTGCGAGACCATGTCGCGGCGATTTCCTGCGGCATCTACCGCAACACGCCCGTGCTCGATCTCGACTATGCCGAGGACTCGGCGGCGGAGACGGATGCGAATTTCGTGATGACGGGGAAGGGCGGGATCGTCGAGGTGCAGGGCACGGCGGAGGGCAAGCCGTTCTCGGAGGACGAGTTCCTGTCGCTCCTGCGGCTGGCGCGAAACGGAGTCGAGCAACTCGTCGACCTGCAGAAAAAGGCGGTCGGCTAAGGCCGCCGCCGGATAGTGCGACCGGGGGTCATGCCCCCGGGCGCATCTGGTGTCAGCGCGCGGCGGGACGCTGGCCCTGCCGCTCGAAGCGCTTGCCGCCTTCATTCGCGTTGCCGCCCGAGCGGCCCGGCTCGCCGAAGCGGCGGCGCTTGGCCCCCTGGCGTTGACGGTCCCCGGAAGGCGCGGCGCCGGAAGGCCTGCCCGTGAAGCGTCCGCCGGGCTTCTTGGCCGGCGCCGCCGGGGCGGGCTCATTTTCCGGAACGAAGCCCGAGGGCAGCGCCATCACCGGAATGCTCATGCGGGTCGTGCGCTCGATGTCGCGCAGATAGGCGCGCTCCTCGCCGTTGCAGAACGAGATCGCCGAGCCTTCCGCGCCCGCGCGGGCCGTGCGGCCGATGCGGTGGACGTAGGATTCCGGAACGTTCGGAAGCTCGAAGTTGATGACGTGCGACACGTCGTCGACATCGATGCCCCGCGCGGCGATATCCGTCGCCACGAGAACGCGGCACTTCCCGTTCTTGAAATCGGCGAGCGCCCGCTCGCGCTGGCCCTGGCTCTTGTTGCCGTGGATAGCGGCGGCGGGAATGCCGTCGCGGTCGAGGAGCTTCACGACCCTGTCCGCCCCGTGCTTGGTGCGGGTGAAGACGAGGACGCGCGTGATCGTCTCGTCACGCAGGATATGAGCGAGGAGCGACTGCTTCTGGCCGGAGGAGATGAAGACCACCTGCTGCGCCACGCGTTCAGCCGTCGTCGCGGACGGCTTCACGGCCACCTTGGCGGGGTTCGTCAGGAAGGCGTCGGCGAGGGAGGCGATCGTCTTCGGCATGGTCGCCGAGAAGAACAGGCTCTGGCGCTGGCGCGGCACCAGCGTGACCACGCGGCGCAGGGCATGGATGAAGCCGAGATCGAGCATCTGGTCGGCCTCGTCGAGCACCAGCACCTCGACATGTTCGAGGGTGAGGGCGCGCCGGTCGATCAGGTCCAGCAGGCGGCCGGGGGTGGCGACGAGGATATCGACGCCGCGCTCGAGCGCGCGGATCTGTCGGTTGATGGGAACGCCGCCGAACACGACCTCCGTCGAGAGGCGCAGGTTGCGGCCATAGATCCGGATGTTGTCCGCGATCTGGCTGGTGAGCTCGCGCGTCGGGCTCAGGATCAGCGCGCGGCAGCCGCGGCGGGCGGGCGCCTTCTTGTCCTGGGCGAAGCGGTGCAGGATCGGCAGGGAAAACGCCGCCGTCTTGCCGGTGCCCGTCTGGGCGATGCCGAGCAGGTCGCGTCCTTCCATGACGAGCGGGATCGCCTGGGTCTGGATCGGCGTGGGAGTTTCGTAGCCTTCGCCCTGAAGCGCCTTGAGAATCGGAGCGGCGAGGCCGAAATCGGAGAAATTGGTCAAAGTCACATCTTTCGAACGTGCGGGGAGCCGCGCACGCGCGCATCGCGGGCGTGATGTCGGCTCGAAGGGAGACGACCCGCGTGATCAGGCTGTCGGAGGGGGTCTTCTGGAGGAGGGCCCGAAACGCTCGAAGCGTTTCACTCACGCAGCCCTCGCGAACGATACAGGGATCGTCTTCGCTTGTCCTCATATGGGCTGTTGCGTTGCACAAGTCAACAACGAAGGGAAGCTGATCGCGCGGTCTATCCGTTGCCGCGCCTCTACTCCCTCCCCTGGGGGGAGGGAAATCGCCCTTGGTGAAACGCGCACCCTTTTCTTCTCCCTCCCCTCAGGGGAGGGCCGGGGCGGGGGAGGCCGCGCCAGCGGCCTCCGCGCGGGTGCGATCATTGGAAACGTCCCGGATCCTGCACGCCCCTTCGCGCTGCGCGCGAATACGCCGCCCTTGATCCCTCCCCTGAGGGGAGGGAAATCACCTGGGATGAAGCGCGCACCCTTTTCTTCTCCCTCCCCTCAGGGGAGGGCCGGGGTGGGGTAGGCCGCAACCCGCTCCGGCGTCGTCCCTGCGCCACGCGCCGGCTCGTCGTTGAGATGGCAGGCGGACATCCGCCCCGGCGCGATCTGCTTGAAAGCCGGGCGATCGACGCTGCAGCGGTCGAAGGCGAAGGGGCAGCGGGGGTGGAAATGGCAGCCGCTGGGCGGGTTGAGGGGGGAGGGGATCTCGCCCTTGAGCGACGTGAACTTCTTCTTCCTGGCCTCGAGCCGCGGCACTTCCTCGAGAAGGGCCCGCGTATATGGGTGGTTCGGCGAGGTGAAGATGTCCTCGGTCGAGGCGAGTTCGACGATGCGCCCGAGATACATCACGGCGACGCGGTCGGAGATGTGTTCGACGACGCCGAGATCGTGGCTGACGAAGAGGTAGGTGAGGTTCAGCTCGCGCCGCAGGTCCATGAAGAGGTTCAGAACCTGCGCCTGGATCGAGACGTCGAGAGCGGCGGTGGACTCGTCGCAGACCAGCACCTTCGGCTGCACGGCGAGCGCGCGCGCGATGCCGATGCGGGCGCGCTGGCCGCCGGAAAACTGGTGCGGATAGCGGGCGCGCGTCGTCGGATCGAGTCCGACCGTCTCCATCACCTTTGAAACGTAGGCATCCTTTTCCGACGACTTGATCAGGCCGTGCACGACGGGCGCCTCGCCAATGATGTCGATGACGCGCATGCGCGGGTTGAGGGATGCCATCGGGTCCTGGAAGATCATCTGGATCGCGAGATCGGCGGCGCGCCGGTCCGTCCCGCTCATTTCCATCGTGTCCTTCCCGTGGAAGCGCACGGTGCCTTCCGACGCGTCGAGGATGCCGGAGACGATGCGCCCGAGCGTGGACTTGCCGCAGCCGGATTCGCCGACGAGGCCGACGACCTCGCCCTCCGCGATGTCGATCGACACGTCGTCGACGGCGCGCACGACCTGGTCCTTGAGGCCCGCGCCGAAGATGTTGGCGATGCGCTCGGCCGCGTCGAGCTTGCGGACGAAGCGCTTGTGGACGCCTTCGAGTGTGATGATCGGGGTCTTCATCGGCATATCCTCAGGCACGTCTTCAGGCCGCGACCGGGGTCGGGGACGATAGCGGGTGGTGGCAGCGTGCGGCGCGGCCGCCCTCGTAGCCGATCGCCTCCGGCATCACGCGCCTGCAAATCTCCGTCGCGGCCGCGCAGCGGGGGGCGAAGGGGCAGCCGGGGGGCAGGTTCGCCAGGGAGGGCGTCATGCCCTGAATCTGGGCGAGCGGCACGCCGCGCTTGTTGCGGCTGGGAACCGAGCCGATCAGGCCCGCCGCATAATGATGGATCGGCGCTTCGAGCACCTGCGCGACCGAGCCCTCCTCGACGATCCGGCCCGCATACATCACGGCCACGCGGTCGGCGAGGCCCGCGATCACGGAGAGATCGTGGGTAATCCACACGAGCGCCGTGCCGGTCTCTGCGCAGAGCGTCTGCACTTCGGAGAGGATCTGCGCCTGGATAGTGACGTCGAGCGCGGTGGTCGGTTCGTCGGCGACGAGAACGGCGGGGCGGTTGAGCAGCGCCGTCGCGATCGCCACACGCTGGCGCATGCCCCCGGAAAACTGGTTCGGATAGGCCTTGAGCCGCTCCTCCGGGGCGGCGATGCCGACCCTTGCGAGCGCGTCCGCCGCCCGGGCGCGCGCCGCCTTTTCCGAAACGTTGTCGTGCGCGCGGATCGCCTCGATCATCTGCGTGTCGATGCGCAGGACCGGGTTCAGCGTCGTCATCGGGTCCTGGAAGATCATGGCGACCTCCTTGCCGCGGATCTTGCGCAGGTCCTTCTCCGGCAGGCCGACGAGTTCGCGGCCGTTCAGCTTGATCGAACCGCCGGCGATGAGGCCGGGCGGGTCGATCAGGCCAAGGACGGCGAGCCCGGTGACGGATTTGCCGGAGCCCGATTCCCCCACGAGCCCGAGGACCTCGCCTGCCTTCACCGCGAACGAGACCTCGTTGACGGCCGTCACCACGCCCTCGCGGGTATGGAAGGTGACGGAGAGATCCTTGACGTCGAGAACGGGTGCGGTCATCGCGAGAGCCTCGGATTCAGAACGTCGCGCAACCGGTCGCCCACGAGATTGATGGCGACGATCACGATCACGAGCGCAACGCCGGGGAAGGTCGAGATCCAGTAATTGCCTGAGAGCAGGTAGCGGTAGCCGTTGGCGATCAGCATCCCCAGCGACGGCTCGGTGACGGGGACGCCGACGCCGAGGAAGGAGAGGGTCGATTCGAGCGCGATGGCGTTCGCGATCTGCACCGTGGCGACGACGATCAGCGGCGGCAGGCAGTTGGGCAGGAGATGCCGGAAGATGACGCGTCTCTTCGGCAGGGCGAGGCAGCGCGCCGCCTCGATGTATTCGCGGCGCTTCTCCACCAGAGCGGAGCCGCGCACCGTGCGGGCGTAATAGGCCCATTGCACGATGACGAGGGCGATCACCACCTTGTCGACGCCGCGGCCGAACACGGCAAGCAGCACGAGGGCCACCAGGATCGAGGGGAAGGAGAGCTGCAGATCGACGACGCGCATCAGGAAGGTCTCGACCCGCCCGCCCGCATAGGCCGCGAGGACACCGACGGAGGCGCCGATCATCGCCGCAAAGAGCACCGAGGAGGCGCCGACGATCAGCGAGACCCGCAAGCCGTAGAGGATCGCGGAGAACATGTCGCGACCGAGTTCGTCCGTGCCCAGGATGGCCACGACCCCGGTATCGAGCATCTCTCCCGGCGCAAGCATGTTGTTCATGATCGACAGGGTCGCGAGATCGTAGGGATCCTGCGGCGCGAACAGGGGCGCGGTGAACGCGGCGACGACGAGCGTCACGAGGACGAGGAGGCCGATGACGGCGGAGGGGCTCTGGAAGAAGCTCGCAACGTGACGCTTGAAGAGGCTCTCGCCCTTCTCCGGCGGCTTCACGGCAGCCTCTGGGGACGCTTGCTCCGGCGATGCCTGGATCGAGGGTACGGTCATTGTCTCTTCTCCGGATCAGCCCTTGGCCTCTGAGAGGCGGACGCGTGGATCGATGGCCGCGTAGAGCAGATCGACGACGAGGTTGATGACGACGAAGATGATGACCGTCATCATGAGGTAGGCGACGATCACCGGGCGATCGAGGCGGTTGATCGAATCGATCAGCAGCTTGCCCATGCCGGGGTAGGCAAAGACTGTTTCGGTCACGACGGCGAAGGCGATCATGGAGCCAAGCTCGAGGCCCAGCACCGTGACGACCGGGATCATCATGTTCTTCAGGACGTGGACGCCGACGATGCGCCGGTAGGACAGGCCCTTGGCGCGGGCAAAGCGAATGTAATCCTGCAGGATGACGTCGCGGGTCCCCGCCTGCGCGATGCGGATGACGAGGGCGGCCTTGTAGAGCGCGAGTGTGATGGCGGGCAGGATGAGGTGAGCCCAGCCGGTGGCGGTAAACAGGGCCAGCGGCACACCGAGCACTTCCACCGTTTCTCCGCGCCCGCTCGCCGGAAGCCAGCGCAGCTGCACGGCGAAGATCAGGATCAGCATCAGGCCGACCCAGAAGTTGGGCAGCGAGAAGCCGAGGATCGAGGTCGACATGATCGAGCGGCCGAAGAACGAATCCGGCTTGAGGCCGGCGATCACGCCGAGCGGAATGCCGATCAGGATCGAGAACAGCAGGCCGACAAAGGCCAGTTCCAGCGTTGCCGGCAGCCGCTGCAGGATCACCTGCGTGGCCGGTTCCGCATAGACGAACGAAGTGCCAAGATCGCCCTGGAGCGCATTCCAGACGAAGATGCCGAACTGTTCGTGGATCGGCTTGTCGAGCCCGAGCCGCGCGGTGATGGCCTCGATTTCCTGCTGGTCTGCTTCCGGGTTCGCGAGGATGGCGACCGGATCGCCGACGGCGTAGATGGCGAGGAAGACGAGCGTCGCCATCACGGCGACGACGAGGAGCGATTGGCCTAAACGGCGGATCAGATAAACCAGCATTGGCGGCCATCTTCGGTTCGAGAGAGTTCGGGTTCCGGGCAGTCGCGCTCGCAGCGAGACGGCATCTGGCCGGCGGCGCCCGCATCCGGGTTCTCGGGCATCGACGCTCCGCCATTCAGGCGGCGCTTATAGCTATCGGTTGCCGTAACGTAAATATCAGGATCGGACAGTGTCGTCTCAAAAATGACCTTGGCCGCCCCGGAGCGTCGGAGCGGCCAAGAATCCTCTTTCGCAGCCTTAGTTGGCGGGCTCGACGCTCATCGCCAGCGTGTACTGGTCGACGCGCGGCGTGAACTTCAGGTCCGACTTGTAGGCCCAGGGCGTGACCTCGAAGTGCAGCGGAATCGTCGCGTAGTCGTCGATCGCCATCTTCGAGGCGCGCTGCAGGATCTCACGGCGCTTCTCGTCGTCGACGGTCCGGCGCGCTTCCATGATCAGAGCGTCCAGCTCGGCATTGCTGTACTTCTGCATGTTGGTCGCGCCCATTCCGGCGGCCGTGTCACGGGTGGCGGTGAGAGCGAGAAGCGGGTTCGTCATTTCGCCCGAGGCGGCGCCCCAGCCCGCGAGCCAGATGCCGAATTCGCTCTGGTTGCGGCGGGAGAAGAACGTCGAGGCCGTCATGGCGTCGATATTCGTCCTGATGCCGATGCGGGTCAGCATCTGCGCGATCGCCTGCGCGATGCGCTCGTCGTTGATGTAGCGGTCGTTCGGAGTCGAGAGCGTGATCTCGAAACCATCCTCGAAACCGGCTTCGGCAAGCAGCTCCTTGGCGCGATCGGGATCATAGGCATCCGGCTCCGCGTCCTCGCGCGCCCCGAAGAGCGGGTAGGGCAGGAAGTCGCCAGCGGGAACCGCGACGCCGCCCATCACGCGGTCGACAATCGCCTGCCGGTTGATAGCCTTCGACACCGCCTCGCGGACACGCACGTCCGCGAACGGGTTCTCGCCGTCCGTGCCGCTGACGCCGGGAGGGACTTCCTCGCCGCTGTCCATGTGAAGGTAGATCACGCGGTTCGAGAGGCCCTGGGCGATCTCGAATCCGGCGCGCTCGATATTCGGGAAATCCTGGATCGGCGGCGTCTCGATCACATCGACATCGCCCGCGAGCAGCGCTGCGACGCGGGCGCCGGGATTGGCGATCGGGCGCAGCACGACGTTATCCCAGGTCGGAGCGTCGCCCCAGTAATTCTCATTGCGGGTCAGGCGGATATTGTCGCCACGGGTATAGTTCTCGAGCTTGTAGGGTCCGGTGCCGATCGCCTTGGACGGATCGTTGAAATCGGTCGAGGCGGGCAGGTCGCCCATGTTCTCGCAGCCATCCGCCTTGAACTCGACGTTCTCGCCGCCGAAGGCGGCTGCGGACAGGATGGCGACCGAGGCCATGTTGGTCGGCAGGATGGGGGCGGGGCCGCTGGTCTTGAAGACGATTGTGGAATCGTCCGGGACCTCGACGCCGACAATGTCGCGCACGAAGCTCGTGAACGAGGAGGGCGAGCCCTCGACCTTCGGGATGCGGCAGATCGAGTAGATCACGTCGGTCGCGCTGAAGTCGCTGCCGTCGGAGAAGGTGACGCCGTCGCGCAGCTTGAATTCCCAGGTCGTCTCATCCACCGGCTGCCAGGAGATCGCCAGCGACTCGCGGGTGAGCTGGTTCTCGTCGGCGCGCGTCAGGCTTTCGAAGATGTGCTGGCGCAGCGCGTTGTTGGGGCCGAGATTGTGAAAATGCGGGTCCATGGACGTCGGCTCCGAGGCGAGGCCGATCCGCAGATCGGCAGCCATCGCGGGCGCCGCTATCATCATCGTCAGCGGAAGGCCGACGAGGGCTAAAGGCTTCATGCCTCTTTTCATGGTTAATCTCCTCTGGTCCTTACAGTTTTCTTCCAGCCGCTTTTTGTCAGGGGCGGCGGTGAATGACAATCGAGCGCAAGTTGCATCGCGATGCATCCTTGCGCTTGATCGACGCTGGAAGGACGCTAATATGCCGCTCCAACATTGTCACCATACAAACGCATCAGGGGTAGTAATAATTCAATGCGTGAGATTGATAGCGAAGACGACAGCGGCCGGTCGTCACGGCCAAGCGTGCGGGAACTCGAGGTTCTCCATGCGGTGATCACCACCCGAAAGACGACTGCGGCTGCGCAGCGTCTGGGCGTCTCGCAGCCGGCGGTCTCGCGCGCGATCGGCGCACTCGAGGCCCGCCTCGGCCGCGACCTGTTCATCCGCGATGGCGGTCGTCTCGTGCCGACGGCCGACGCCTTCGCCCTCGATGCGGAGGCCGCGCCGATCTTCGCCGCTCTCGCGCGGCTTGAGAACTGGCCCAACACGCCGAGCGCGGGGACGCTGCTGCGGATCTTCTCGCCGCCGACGCTCGCGCACACCTTCATCGCGCCCATGGTGAAGCGCTTCCTCGAAGTCGAGCCCGACACGCGCATCCAGATGGAGATCGGGCGTTCGGACGACGCGATCAGTTCCGTCGCCGACGGGTCGGCGGATCTGGGCGTCCTCGACATTCCCGCAAGCCATTTCGGCGTTCGTGCAGAGCCGTTCCGGCAGTCCGTCGCGCATGTGCTGATGCCGGCGGATCACCCGCTTGCGGCCAAGGAAACCATCACTCCCACCGATATCGGCGATACCCCGTTGATCTCGGTGACGCGGCGATTCTCGGCCCGCGCCCGCCTGGAGCGCGCCTTCGCGGATCACGGCGTGGAGCCGCGCACCGTGCTCGAGGCGGGAACGGTGCAGTTCCTTCTGGAAATGGTTCGCGGCGGTCTCGGGATCGCGGTGATCAACCCGTTCCCGATCGCCTACGTAGCGGGATCGGCCCTGGCCTTCCGCCCCTTCGAGCCGCTCATCGAGTACGAGACGGCGTTCCTCTTTCCAGCGGTTGGCGGAAACCTGCCCGTCGCCCGCCGGTTCGTCGACTTCGTGCGAACCGAGCAGATGTCGCTCGTTCCGGCCAGCTGAGCCGAGCGAACCCAAGGAGCCTGCAATGCCTGATGGCGGAATCGTCTCGATTCTGTCGACGCTGGTGGCGTTCGACACGACGAGCCGCAACTCCAATCTCGACCTGATCGCCTGGGTCGAGGATTATCTCAAGCCCCTCGGCTTCCGCATGGAGCGGGTTTACGACGAGACGGGAAGCAAGGCCAATCTCTGGGCGAGCATCGGCCCGGAGGATCGTCCGGGGATGGTTCTCTCGGGACATACCGACGTCGTCCCGGTGGACGGCCAGAACTGGTCGGGCGATCCCTTCGTGCTGCGCGAATCCGGCGGGCGGCTATACGGGCGCGGCGCCTGCGACATGAAGGGCTTCCTCGCCGTCTGCCTCGCCAATGCGCAGGCGATGGCGGCGGCGCGGCTGAAGCAGCCGATCCATCTCGCATTCTCCTATGACGAGGAAGTGGGCTGCGTCGGCGCGCGCGGTCTCGCGGAATGGCTGAAGACGCAGCCGGTGACGCCGGAGGCGTGCTTCGTCGGCGAGCCCACGAACATGCAGGTCGTGATCGGCCACAAGGGCAAGCGCAGCATCCGGGTCCGGGTGCGCGGGCTGACCCGACACAGCTCCCTCGCTCCGCAGGGCGTCAATGCGGTGGAGTTCGGGGCCATGCTCGTCGCGGAGATCCGGCGCATCGCGGATGAGCTCGCCGCCTCGGGCCACCGCGATTCGCTCTATGACGTGCCCCATTCGACGGGACATGTCGGCATCCTGCGCGGGGGAACGGCGCTCAACATCGTCCCCGATGAATGCGAGATCATTTTCGAGTTCCGCGTAGTCGGCAAGGACGATCCCGACGCCCTCGTGCAGCGCGTGGTCGACTATGCCCGCAACGTGCTCGAGCCACGCATGCATCAGGTCGATCCCTCGACGGGGATCGATATCGACGTCTATGCAGGCTTTCCAGGCCTCGACACTGCCCCGGACGCCGGCGTCGTCACGCTGGCGAAGGCGCTGGCGGGGCGCAACGATCACGCCAAGGTGGCCTTCGGCGCCGAGGCGGGGCTGTTCGACGCGATCGCCGGAATCCCGAGCGTGATCGTCGGGCCGGGATCCATCGCACAGGCGCATCAGGCCGATGAATGGATCGAGATTGCCGAGCTCGGGAAATGCGACGCCTTCGTCAAGCGGCTGATTGCCCGTTGCGAGGGGCTTTCAGGCTGACGCGCCGGGGATGCGGACCGGGCGGCGACGCAGCCGGGACGGCGAGGCGCTTGCCCGCTTCGAATTCGCGGCGATAATGGGCGCGGAAGGCGTCGGGGCTGAGGTCGAAGAGCGAGCCTCCACGCTCGTAATGATGGGCGAAGACCCTGCCGATCGCGTAGGTCGTCGCCCCGGCGACAGCTGGCAGGGACGCTACGCCCAGCATCCAGCCGATGCCGGGGACGGTTTTCGTCAGGCTGATCGCAACCAACGTTCCCGCGCCGAAGCCGAGCGCGCCGCCGCCGAGTGCTGTCACGACGTTGCGCGCGAGCCGCTCCGAGAAGGGGCGGCCATAGAGCTCGGACAGTTTCTGGATCATGCGCAGCTGGATGGCGGCCACTGCGGCAATGTCGAAGAGAGGGATGGGAACGGCGCTCGCGGTCGCGGCGGCGATGACGCTGGTCTTGATGCGGCTTTCGGCGAGGAGCGCGCGCGTCAGGCTTTCATCGGCCTCTCGGACAGCGGCGGGATCCGGGGGCGGATGCTGCGCGGCGACGGGGGGCGCAGCCGCGGTCGCGGCGAGATCCTCGCGCCGCAATCTGGCCGCGGAACTCGATGTCACGATGCTGGAGAGACTCTGGGCGCGGCGGCGGGGCGGCGACTTCCCGGGTGACGCTGCTACCATGCGTTATCCCTTCCGCGGCTATCGGTCAGACGACGGTTGAGGCTAGACACTCGCCTGTTCCTTGAAAAGAGGGGAAAACAGGCTTTTCCACGCGGCCGGATAATCCCGGAACGTGCTAGACATGCGAACCGATCTGCAACCGGTGGAAGCATGACGCCTTCTGATCAGCAGCCGGATCCTTGCGCGGGCAATCGCATCCTCGTGCGCTGGCTCGCGACAACTGCCGTGAGCGCGGAGCAATGGCCGCTTCTCGCACGGATGCTCGTCGAGGCGGAGCGGGAGCGGGCGCTGCGTTTTCATCGCGCCCGCGATCGCGAAAGCTATGTGGCGGCACACGCCCTCCTGCGCGCGACGCTGTCGCAACTCGCCGGCGGAGCGCCGCAATCGTGGCAATTCCGGCCGAACGCCTGGGGCAAGCCGGAACTTGTTCGGGAACGCTCCCTGCCCGACTTCCGCGTCAACCTCTCGCACACGGAGGGTCTCGCGGCGATCGCCGTGGCGACGGGCGTCAATGTCGGGATCGACGTCGAGTCGACAAGGCGCGAAGATCTCACCCGCGAACTCGCCGGAAGCGTCTTCGCGGCTGCCGAATGCGCCGCCCTCGACGCCTGCCCGCCGGAGCAGCTGAAGGACGCGCTGTTCGCCTTCTGGACGCTCAAGGAGGCCTACATCAAGGCAGTCGGAAAAGGGCTTTCCCTCGACCTCGACGGCTTCGCCTTCACGCTTGACCCCATCTCAGTTTCCTTCGCGCCTGCTATCCCGGATGATCCGTCGGAATGGTTCTTCCACCGCTCCGGGCCGACGCCGGAGCACGCTATGGCCGTTGCCGCACGCCACCCGCGACCAAACACGCTGCGCGTCGTCCTGCAGCAGGTCTCGGCGGAGGATCTGCTGAAGGGCTCTCGCGGCTGAGCCTCTTACCCGGCCGCCGCGTTGAGCTTCGCGCGCTCGTCCTCGATCCCGAGGAACCCGCCCGACTGGCGCTTCCAGAGCTGGGCATAGAGACCGTCGGCGCGCAGCAATTCCTCGTGCGTCCCGTTCTCGACAATACGGCCCTGATCCATCACCACGAGCCTGTCGAGCACCGCGATGGTCGAGAGGCGATGCGCGATGGCGATCACCGTCTTGCCCTCCATGAGGGAATAGAGCTGCTCCTGGATCGCCGCCTCGACCTCCGAATCGAGGGCCGAGGTCGCTTCGTCGAGGACGAGGATCGGGGCGTCCTTTAGCAGCACGCGCGCGATGGCGATGCGCTGCCGCTGGCCTCCCGACAGCTTGACGCCGCGTTCGCCGACATGGGCGTCGTAGCCCGTGCGCCCCTTCGCGTCGGACAGGTCGCCGATGAATTCCTCCGCATGCGCCCGGCGCGCGGCCTCGATCACGGCCTCGTCGCTGGCCTCAACGCTGCCGTAGCGGATGTTCTCGCGGATGGAGCGATGAAGCAGCGACGTGTCCTGCGTCACCATCCCGATCTGGCTGCGCAGGGAGTCCTGCGTGACGCCGGCGATGTCCTGCCCGTCGATCAGGATGCGCCCGCTCTCGACGTCGTAGAAGCGCAGGAGGAGGTTCACCAGCGTCGACTTGCCCGCTCCCGAGCGCCCGACGATCCCGACCTTCTCCCCCGCGTGGATGTCGAGCGACAGGTCCTCGATCACGCCGGCATCCCGGCCGTAATGGAAGCGCACCTTCTCGAAGCGGATCTCGCCGCGATCGGCGACAAGATCCTTCGCTCCCGGCGCGTCCGTGATCGCGAGGGGGCGGGCCATCGTCTCGATGCCGTCCTGAACGGTGCCGATATGCTCGAAGAGCCCGGCGACCTCCCAGAGGATCCAGTCCGACATCGCCCGGATGCGCATGACGAGGCCGATCGCGACGGCGACGGCGCCGAGGGAAATCGCTTCCTGATGCCAGGCAAGGACCGCGAGACCGGCTATTCCTGCGAGCAGGAGCGAATTGATCACGTGGAGCGCCGTCGTCAGAAGCGTGACGAGGCGCATCTGGCGATGGACGGTGACCATGAACCGGTCCATTGCGTCGCGAGCGTATTCCTGCTCGCGGCGCGAATGCGAGAACAGCTTGATCGTCTGGATGTTGGTGTAGCTGTCGACGACTCGGCCGGTCATCTCGGCGCGCGCATCCGCCTGCGCCATCGAGACGCGGCGCAGCCGGGGCACGAAGATCACCATGATCCCGATATAGCCCGCGAGCCACAGGACGAGCGGGACCATGAGCCAGGGGTCGGCATTGCCCACGAGGATCATCGCGCCCGTGAAGTAGACGACCACATAGACGAAGACGTCCATGAGCTTCATCACCGTCTCGCGGATCGAGAGCGCGGATTGCATGATCTTCTGCGAGACGCGGCCGGCGAACTCGTCCTGGAAGAAGACCATGCTCTGGCGCAGCACGTAGCGGTGCCCGAGCCATCGCACGATCATCGGGAAGTTTCCGAAGATCGTCTGGTGGGTGACGAGCGACTGGGCGAGGACGAGGAGCGGGAAGACGACGACGACGAGGAGCGCCATCCCGAGGAGCTCGCCGCCGTGGTCGTCGAAGAAGGTCGCGCGGTCGGCTGCGCCGAGCATGTCCACGAGCGCGCCCACATAGGCGAGGAAGATGACCTCGGCGATCGAGAGCAGCGCCGTCAGGGCGGACATCACGAGCAGCCAGGGCAGGACCGGCCGGGCATAGTGCAGGATGAACGCGGTCAGCCCGCGCGGCGGGGTCCGCGGCTCCTGCGCGGGATAGACATCGACGAGGGTCTCGAAGAACCGGAACATCGGAGCACCATCGGGGGATCGCCCCCTGTCGCGGGAGCGGTTGCGAGGGCGCCTCAATAACGCGGATCAGCGCGCTTGTCGCCCTCGCGCCGTGGTGCCCGACGCTGCGGCGGCCGGCCTCAGATCTCGCCGTCTTCGCGGAGGAAGTCGAAATCGCAGCCCTCGCCGGCTTGCGTCACCCGCGAGAGGTAGAGCCCGCGATAGCCGCGCTGTGGGGCTGCGAGATGAGCGGGCGGGACGAATTCCGCCGCCCGGCGGGCAAGCTCTTCCGCGGCCACCTCGAGGTCGAGCCGGCGCGCCTCGACGTCGAGGCTGATCATGTCGCCGTCGCGCACCAGCCCCAGCGGACCGCCGATCGCGGCTTCGGGCGCAACGTGCAGCACGATCGTGCCGAAGGCCGTGCCGCTCATGCGGGCGTCCGAGATCCGCACCATGTCCTTCACGCCCTCGCGGGCAAGCTTGCGCGGGATCGGGAGATAGCCCGCCTCCGGCATGCCCGGCGCGCCCTTGGGGCCGGCGTTCTGGAGGACGAGGATGTCGTCGGCCTTCACGTCGAGATCGGGGTCGTCGATGCGGTTCGTCATGTCCTCGACGGAGCTGAAGACGACGGCGCGGCCCCGGTGCCTCAACAGTTCCGGCGAGGCGGCTGATTGCTTGATGATGGCTCCGTCCGGCGCGAGATTGCCGCGCAGGACGGCGGTCGCGCCCCCGCTCTTGAGCGGATTGTCGCGCGTGCGGATGATGGTTTGTCCCGGGATCTCCTCAGCCTTTTCGATGACTTCGCCGAGGGTTGCCCCGTCGACGGTGGGCACGTCGAGGATGAGGTGATCGCGCAGCTCCTTCATGAGCCGGGGCATCCCTCCCGCCCAGTGGAAATGCTCCATGTAGTGCGCGCCCGAGGGCTTGAGGTCGATGAGGACGGGAACCTCGCGGCCGAGGCGATCGAGCTCCTCGAGGTCGAAGTCGAAGCCGAGCCTTCCCGCGATGGCGGCGAGATGCACGACGCCATTGGTCGACCCGCCGATCGCCTGGAGCACGACCATGGCATTGTGGAAAGCAGCCTTCGACAGGATCGTGCGCGGCGTCAGCCCGTCCTTCGCGAGCGCCACGGCGCGCCGCCCGCTCGCTTCCGCAGCCCTGATCCGGTCCGCATGGGTGGCCGGGATGGTGCCGGTATAGGAGAGTGCGATGCCCATCGCCTCGACGAGGCAGCCCATGGTGCTCGCCGTCCCCATGACCATGCAGGTGCCCTGGGTGGGGGCGAGCCGCTCGGTCAGGGCCTCGATCTCCGCCTCGTCGATCTGCCCGGCGCGGTGCTGCGCCCAGAGCCGGCGGCAATCCGTGCAGGCGCCGAGAACCTCGCCCTTGTGATGACCAACCAGCATCGGCCCGGTGATGAGCTGGATCGCGGGCACCTCCGCGCTCGCCGCCGCCATGAGCTGGGCCGGAACGGTCTTGTCGCAGCCGCCGATGAGCACCACCGCGTCCATCGGCTGGGCGCGGATCAATTCCTCGGTATCCATCGCCATCAGGTTGCGCAGGAACATGCTCGTGGGATTCGAGAAGCTCTCGTGGATCGAGATCGTCGGGAACTCCATGGGGAGCCCGCCGGCGAGCATGACGCCCCGCTTTACCGCCTCGATCAGGCGCGGAACGTTGCCGTGGCACGGGTTGAAGTCGCTGAAGGTGTTGGTGATGCCCACGATCGGGCGATCGAGCGCATCGTCGGAAAAGCCCGCCGCCTTGATGAAAGCCTTGCGCAGGAACAGCGAGAAGCCGGCATCCCCGTAGCTGGTGAGCCCTTTCCTGAGCCCCTTCTTCCCGTCTTCGGCCATCGGAATCTCCCGCGTCGTTCGCACGTTCTTCGGATTACCAGCAAATCCGCTTGTCTCTAAGCCTGCGCGAGGCTTTTTGCGCGCGCGGACGCGGTCAACCCGGTTTCGCATCGCCGCGCTGCGGCGCATCGAGAAGCGCGACGAGCGCCGGATCACCGAAGGCGAAGAAGGCCGGATTGCGGAAGTCGCAAGCCGCGCTCGCGCCGGAATGGCCGTAGCGCAGCGGCGCGCCGGTCTCTGTGACCACGCAGCCCCCCGCGGCGCGCAGGATCGCATCCCCCGCCGCCGTATCCCACTGCATGGTGACGCCGTGGCGCGGATAGATATCGGCGCGGCCCTCGGCGATCCGGCAGAACTTCAGCGACGATCCGAGCGGGACGGTTTCCGCCGGGGCAAAGCGCGCGAGCGCCTCCGTGGTACGCGGATCGCGATGCGAGCGGCTCACAAGGGCGCGGCCGCCGGGGCCCGGGCAGGGGCGGGCGCGAATCGGGCGCAGGTCGAGGAGCGCGCCATCCTCCACGCGCGCCGCGAAGGCGCCTCCCGTGCGCGTCGCAAAGGCAACCTCCCCCATGGCGGGGGCGAAGATGACGCCGAGGATCGGCTCGCCATGCTCGACGAGGGCGATATTGACGGTGAATTCGTCGCTGCGGGCCACGAATTCGCGGGTGCCGTCGAGGGGGTCGACAAGGAAGAACCGCGCGGGCAGCTCGGGCACGCGCCCTGCGGAGACGCTTTCTTCCGCGATGACGGGAATATGCGGCGCGCGCGCGCGCAGATCCGCGATGATCAATTGTTCCGCGCGCAGGTCCGCGTCCGTCACGGGGGAGGCGTCCTGCTTCAGCCGGACCTCGAAGCAAGAGGCGTACACGTCCATGATCGCCGCGCCGGCCGTTATCGCCACCTGCACGATGTCCGCGACCTCGAGCCCTTTTTCGCTCTCCGGCATCAGCGATATCCCCGGCTCCGCAGAGCCGCCGGATGGCGACGCGTCAGGCGCATCGCCGTCCGGTGCGTGAGTCATGGGACGATGTGATATCGTGAGGGCCGAGAACTTGTCGAGGACGTTTTCCGCAAGCGCGGATTGAGAACGCGCCCGCGGTCGCTACACGCCGCGTGTGGTCAGCCGATCGCCTGCAACGCGGCGCGCGTCATCCCGTCCGGGCCGAGTTCGTCCGCATCGTCGAGATCGAGCATCTGCGCGAGGCGGGAACGCGCACGGTTGACCCGGCTCTTGATGGTGCCGACAGCGCAATCGCAGATTTCCGCAGCCTCCTCGTAGGAGAAGCCCGATGCGCCCACGAGCAGCAGCGCTTCGCGTTGGTCGGCAGGAAGCTTGGCGAGGGCCTCGCGGAAATCCTCGAAGTCCAGATGGGCGCCCTGTTCCGGCTGGCTCTTGAGCCGTGCGGCGTAGGTGCCGTCCGGGTCCTCGACCTCGCGGCGGCGCTTGCGAAACTCGGAATGGAAGAGGTTGCGCAGGATCGTGAAGAGCCAGGCGTTGAGATTGGTGCCGCGCTCGAAGCGATGGATGTTCGCCAGCGCTCGCATGAGCGTGTCCTGCACGAGATCGTCGGCCCGGTCCACCTGGCCGCACAGGGAGATGGCGAAGGCGCGCAGACTGGGGACGGCGGCAAGCAGCTCGTCCCGGAGTTCAGGTTCCGGCACCATTACCGATCCCCCTCCTTCTTGTCTTCGAGCTTGTCGAGCAGCGCCTTGAACTTGTCCGGCACCGGCTGTTCCATCAGCTCCGTGTACATGGCGCGAAGCTGGTCGCCGATGCGGGACTGCGTCCCTCGATCGAGCTTTGGGCTCGGCTTTGAGGGAGCCATTGACTCGGAACCTTCTTCAACTTCGGACTTGTTCTTCGCCTCGGTCTCGGCGCCGTTGGCAGAAACCATCAGCACTCTTTTCCCCTTCGCCATATCCATCTTCTCGACCCCTCGTCCCGCCATCGCTCTTCCGGCCCGGCGGAGTTTTCGAAAACGCGCGTTGTTTCCGCTGACAACTATTCTCCCGCAAATGGGTTCCAAAAGAATATCTTTTCTCGGAACCATCGCGCCAGGGCGGCGTTGTCGATCGGGAAAACATGCATGCAAATGCAGCTTGAAGGGGATTTGCGAATGTCGACAGCCGAGCTCGTCGTGCAACACCTGCCGTATCTGCGTCGCTATGCGCGCGCCTTGACGGGGAGCCAGAGCGCCGGCGACGCCTATGTCGCGGCGACGCTGGAGACGCTCGTCAGCGTGCCCGGCCAGCTCACGGAATCCGACGATCCGCGCATCGAGCTGTTCCGCGTCTTCACCGTGATGTGGAATTCTCTTCCGGTGAATGGCGAGCCCGATCAAGTCGTTCGCAATCTTCCCGGCGAGATGCGGCTCGGCCAGATCACGCCGCTTCCGCGACAGGCCTTCCTGCTTTCATGCCTCGAAGGCTTCACGGAAGAAGAATCGGCCTCGATCCTCGACGTGAGCGTCGATGAGGTTCGTGCCCTCGTCGATGAAGCCGGACGCGAACTCGCGGCGGACATCGCCACAGACATCATGATCATCGAGGATGAGCCGCTGATCGCGATGGACCTCGAGGCGCTGGTCGAGAGCCTCGGCCATCGGGTTACGGGGGTTGCGAGGACGCGCACGGAGGCGCTCGATCTCGCCGCCCGCAGGCGCCCCGGCCTCATTCTCGCGGACATCCAGCTCGCGGACGGCAGCTCCGGACTGGACGCCGTCAACGACCTGCTCGACACTTTCCAGGTCCCCGTGATCTTCATCACCGCCTATCCGGAGCGCTTCCTCACCGGAGAGCGCCCCGAGCCGGCCTTCCTCATCGCGAAGCCGTTCCAGCCCGCCAATGTCTCGGCGGTGATCAGCCAGGCGCTGTTCTTCCAGCAGACGGCGCATCGGCGCGAGGTGCGCGCCAGCGCGTGAAAGTTCCTGACTGTCAAGGATGCCGCGCGCCAGCGGATGAACATCTGACGACAGCCGAAAGGCCAGCCCCTCTCCCGCAATCCGGGGGAGGGGTTTTTTGCGGATCCGCCTACTTTTCCCGGCAGACGCCGCGGCCGCGCAGGTGCGGGATGTCGCGCGGGTCGCAGTCGCTCGCCAGGAACTGCTCCCATTCGCGCTCGCTTCCGTAGAAGGCGTTGCGGTCGACCTCACCCCGGATGCCCGGCACGGTGCCGGTCTGGGTCCATTGCCAGAAGGTCCAGCGGCGGTTGGCGTAGCGCTCGTGCGGCTCGGCGGCGACGGAGCGCAGCCAGAACGGGTTGTCAAAATACTCGCCCTCGAGCACGTCCCGGTGGAAGTTGATGTCGGTATAGATGATCGGCTTCTTGCCGTAATGGCGCTCCATCTCGAACAGGATGTGCCGGACCTTGGCGAGGGCCTCCTCGCGGGGCACGCGGCGGCGGCAGATGCGAGAATGGCTCCATTCGACGTCGAGGACGGGCGGAAGCGCGTCAGGCTCGTTGGGCACGTTCGCGATGAACCATGCCGCCTGTTCGTGGGCCGGGCGGCACCACCAGACGAAGTGATAGGCCCCCCGGGGGATGCCCGCGCGCCGCGCGTTCTCCCAGTTCTCGTGGAAGCTCGGATCGAGATGGTCGCCGCCCTCCGTCGCCTTGATGAAGGCGAAGCGGGTCCCGGCGGCGCGCACGCGGCGCCAGTCGATGTTTTCCTGCCAGCGGGAGACGTCGATGCCGTGGACGGGCAGGCGGTGGGCGCGGGCGACGCCGTTATGGGGCTTGTTGTCGCCCTTGGCGGGATAGCGATCGGGCACGAGCGCGCAGCCGGCGAGCGCTCCGATGAGGAGGGCGGCGAGGGCGAGCGGCGCGGCCCGGCGGGCGCGGGAGAAAAACTTGGTCAGACGCATCAGGCTCCATCCGTCGGTCAGGCGGAGGTTAGAGCCGATGATTCCTGACAGAGTCTTAACGGGGTGTAATCACGGATCGAATTTCGCCCTGCCTGCAACGGTTTGTCACATCAGGGTAAACCAGAGCGTCGCGATTCCGAGGAAGGAGAAGAACCCCACGATATCCGTGACCGTGGTGACGAAGGGCCCGGAGGAGACGGCGGGATCCGCGCCGAGCTTGTTCAGCGTCAGCGGGATCAGGATGCCCCCCAGGGCGGCGCAGGTCAGCACGGTGGCGATGGCGAGGCCGATGACGAGCCCGAGATCGCGCACCTCGAACCAGAAGATCGTGGCGGCTCCCAGGAGCACGGCGAAGCACAGGCCGTTGATGGCGCCCACCATGACCTCGCGGCGGATAATGCGGAAGACGTTGTTGGAGGTCAGCGACCGGGTGGCGAGGGCGCGCACGGTGACGGTCATGGTCTGCGTCCCGGCATTGCCCCCCATCGAGGCGACGATCGGCATGAGGATCGCGAGCGCCACCATGCGCTCGATCGATTCCTCGAAGAGGCCGATCACCGAGGCGGCGAGGCCGGCCGTGATCAGGTTGGCGAAGAGCCAGGGGAAGCGGCTCTTCACGGTGTAGAAGACGCTGTCCGACAGTTCCTCGTCCGCCTTGACGCCGCCGAGCGCCTTGAAGTCCGCGTCGGCCTCCTCCTCGATCACGTCGACGATGTCGTCGACCATGATCACGCCCACAAGCCTGTCGGCCTCGTCCACGACGGCGGCGGAGACGAGGTTGTAGCGCTGGAACATGCGCGCCGCGTCCTCCTGCGGGTCGGTGGCGACGATGCGGTGCTCGGCCTCCTTCATGATCTCGGCGATCTTCACCTTGCGCTGCGTGCGCAGGAGCCGGTCGAGGGCTACGGAGCCGACGAGCCGCACGCCCGGATCGACGACGAAGATCTCGTAGAACGTGTCGGGGAGGTCCTGCGATTCGCGCATGAAGTCGATCGTCTGCCCGATGCTCCAGAAGGGCGGGACGGCGATGAACTCGGTCTGCATCCGCCTTCCGGCGGCATCCTCCGGGAGGTCGAGGGAGCGCTGCAGGGCCACCCGCTCCATGGCGGGCAGCTTCTGGAGGATCTCGAACTTCTCCTCGTCCTCCAGGTCCTCGAGGATATGGACGGCGTCGTCGATCTCGAGATCGCGCATGCCCTCGACGACGGCTTCCGTGGAGAGGTCCTCGAGGATGCCGAGGCGGACCGTGTCCTCGACCTCGGTGAGGGCGGTGAAGTCGAAATCGGAGCCGAGCAGCGTGATCAGCAGCGTGCGCTCGTCGGCGTCCAGGGCCTCGAGCAGGCTTCCGAGATCCGATTCGTGCAGGTCGCCCGCGAGCAGCCGGACGGTCCCGGCATCCGCCTCCGCGATGGCCGCGCGCACCGCATCGAGGAAGGCGCGCGTGATGTTCCCGTCATCCTCGTCGCGGAACGGGGGGAGGGCGTCCGGGGCAGGCTGTTGCGCATCCTGCGCCGGGAGCGGTTCGGCGTCGGTCATGAAGCCTTCCTTGCGTTGGATGCGAAAGCCGTCGGGGAGGTTTTAGCAGGAGAAGCGCGGAAGGCCACAGGCCGGGGGCGCAAACCGGAGGTTTTTTGCGGGATCCGGGTGATTTCCACGACCGGGTGCGAAGAGACCGGGGCTGACGAGACAGGGACCGAAGCGCCGCCGGCGCGATCGACCCGAAGGGCCTGCGCCCTGGTCCATTTCGAGAGGATTTTCTGATGGTGCGGCCGAGAGGATTTGAACCTCCACCCCCTTTCGAGGACTAGCACCTCAAGCTAGCGCGTCTACCGATTCCGCCACGGCCGCAATGTCGACCCGGACGTTTCATCCGGGGCGGGGGAGCATCTAACAGATCGGTTTGCGGGCCACAAGGGGTATTGTCGGGGGTGGGGGATTTTTGGGGGGAGGGGGTGCGGACCGTCTGATGCGGCCTCAACCAGCAGTCCCGAGCGACGCTACATCATGCGCGCTCTTCCAGATTCTCGCATAACTCCTCATCCCCAGCCCGAGCAGCAGCACGTCGAGCGAGCCATCTAAGTCGTAGACTCACTTAGGATCAGCGCATCTGCAACTTCGCAGGAATAAGATGCTGGAGAGATTACTGTTACCACTTTCTGAGGGCGCGACCGAGTAAGACGGCTAGCGCCAAGGTCAGCAATGCTCCAACGCCGAGTGCGCCGGACCCGCTGGCTTCAACTATTCCCAAGAGATTTATTGAAATAGTTCCGTCCATGTTCGCGCAGTCCTTTCACCAAAAAAGTGATTTGGGACCGGAACCGGAACAAGTTCGAGTTGCGAACATTGCGGGCACAGAGTCAATAGCTGGAGAAACTGGAATCCAAACTTTTTCGCGAACGAGTTCAATTTCTCTTTCTGATCAGAGGGTTAGGTGTCGCCCAATTCACAGGCTTACCCCTAATACGATGTCATTTTTTGCAATTTCCAGAGCCAGTGCTTGAGGCGGACGGTGTGATGTCAACGCGAGGCCCGAACATCAACTTCTGATGAGCAACTTGCGGCCCCCCCCTCAATACCCCCGAGCCACACAAAACTCCACCGTCTCCAGCAGCGCGCTCTTCATCTCCCCATCCGGAAAGATCGCGAGCGCGTCGCGCGCCATGGCGCCGTAGTGGCGGGCGCGTTCTACCGTGTCTTCGAGGGCGCGGCAGCGCTTCATGATCTCGATGGCGTGTTCGAGATCGCCGTCCGCGATCTCGCCGCGCTCGAGGGTGCGCCGCCAGAAGGCGCGGTCCTCGTCGGTGCCGCGGCGGAAGCTGAGGACGACGGGCAGGGTGATCTTGCCCTCGCGAAAATCGTCGCCGGTATTCTTGCCGAGCCGGGCGGCGGCCCCGCCGTAATCGAGGGCGTCGTCGACGAGCTGGAAGGCGATGCCGAGATTCATCCCGTAGCTGCGGCAGGCGGCGGCCTCGGCCTTGGGGCGCTCGGCGATGACCGGGCCGACCTCGCAGGCCGCGCCGAAGAGCTCCGCCGTCTTGCCCCGGATGATCGCGAGGTACTCGTCCTCGTTCGTCTCGGTGTTCTTGGCGGCGGCGAGCTGCATCACCTCGCCCTCGGCGATCAGGCTGGCGGCGCTCGACAGGATCTCCAGCGCCCGCAGGCTGCCCACCTCGACCATCATGCGAAAGGCCTGGCCGAGGAGGAAATCGCCGACGAGGACGCTCGCCTCGTTGCCCCACTTGATGCGCGCGGCCACCTTGCCGCGCCGCATGTCGCTCTCGTCGACGACGTCGTCGTGCAGGAGCGTCGCCGTGTGCATGAACTCGACCGAGGCGGCGAGCTTGACATGCCCCTCGCCCGCGTAGCCCGAAAGCTGCGCGGCGGCCAGCGTGAGCATCGGCCGCAGGCGCTTGCCGCCCGAGGAGATCAGGTGATTGGCGACCTCGGGGATCATCGTCACGTCCGAACCCGTCCGCGACAGGATCATCGCGTTCACGCGCCCCATATCGGCGGCGGTCAGCCCAACGAGCTGTTCAATGCCCGGCTCGACAGGCTTTTCTTCGAACGGAACCACAACGCCCACGAAACGACCCTCTTTCCCTGCACCATCTCGCGGTGCGATAAAACTCCACGCGCGTCAATAGACCAGCCGCGCCCCCCGGGCCAAACTGCCATGCGGGAGTGGCTTGCGCAACGCGAGCGCCCGCGCAACGGTGCGTTCGCACGGTGGCATACGCAGGGGAGAGCCGATCGGATGGTCGAATTGATCAGAGCCAACGACGTCGTCCTGATCGGATATGCCGAATCGCTCCTGCGCTCGGCGGGCTTCGCCGTCTTCGTGGCGGATACGCATACGAGCATCCTCGAAGGCTCGATCGGCGCGATCCCGCGCCGGCTTCTCGTCGCGGAGGACGAGGCCGACGCCGCGCGGCGGTTCCTGCGCGCCGCCGGGCTCGAATCGGAATTGCGGGACGATGGATGAGGAGCCGGATCACTCGCAGGACACGCTGCTCGGCGGGCGGGTCCTGATCCGGCAGCGCGCGCGCGGCCACCGGGCGGGGACGGACGCAGTCCTGCTCGCCGCCGCCGCCATTGCCGGGCCGGGGGAAATCGTCGCGGATATCGGGGCGGGGAGCGGCGCCGTCGGCCTGATGGCGGCATCGCACGCTCCGGAATGCCGGCTGCTTCTCGTCGAGCGCGACCCGGAGCTCGCGCGCCTCTGCGCCGTCAACATCGCCGCGAATGCCCTCGGCGAGCGCGCGCTCGCGATCCGCGCCGACCTTCTCGCTGGTCCGGTCGTCGCCCATGCGAGCGTCGACCTCGTCCTCACCAACCCGCCCTTCGACGAGGAGGGCGCGACGCGGCTCTCCCCGGAACCGCGTCGATCGAGCGCCCATGTGCTGCCGCAGGGCGGATTCGAAGCCTGGATCGCGGCGTGCCTGCGCATGCTGCGCCCGCGCGGGCGCATCGCCCTGATCCAGCGCGCCGACAAGCTCGACGCCTGCCTGCGCCATCTCGCCCCGCAGGCCGGATCGATCCGCCTGCGGGCGGTTCATCCCCGGGCGGGGGAGGATGCGATCCGGGTGCTGGTCACGGCGGTCAAGGGCGGGCGGGCCCCGCTGCGCATCTCGCCGCCGCTGATCCTGCACGAGGGGGAGGTGGGCTTCACGCCCGCGGCGCGGGCGCTCCACGGCGGGGCGACATTCGCAATGCTGGAGGAAGCGTGACGGATCCGGAAGTCAGCCTGCGCCGGAGTCGTCCGGAGGATCGCGAGGCGCTCTTCGCGATCTGGGAGAGCGCCGTCCGCGAGACGCACGATTTCGTCAGCGAGGCCGATCTCGCCATGTACGCGGATCTCCTGCGCGAGCGCTATCTTCCCGCCAATATCGTCACCGTCGCGCTGCGGGATACGGTTCCCGTCGGCTTCGTCGGCGTCCGCGACAACCGGATCGAGGCGCTGTTCGTCCATGCCGGCGCGCATCGGCAGGGCATCGGGCGCAGGCTGGTGGAGCAGTGCCTGCGCCGCCGCACCGTCCTGCATGTCGATGTCAACGAACAGAACGAGGGAGCGCGGCGCTTCTATGAGCAGCTCGGCTTCAGGCCGATCGGACGGTCGCGCCTCGACGGATGCGGACGGCCCTATCCGATCCTGCATCTCGTTCGTAGCTGAAGGATCGAAAGGCCGCCGCGCGGGGGAGGCTTGCGCGGCGGCCTTCGAGGCGGGCGACGCGTGACCGGTGCCCGCCTGTCCCTTCATCCGCAGATCCGGCGGCGCTCGGTCACCCAGGAATAGCCGGTCCAGTAGCGCTCGGTCCGGATCACGCAATCCCGGTAATGACGGGGGCGGCTGTAGCGGCGGTGTTCGTAGCGGTGGGGGCGGTGCCTGTAGCGGGGCGGCTCGTCATAATGGCGCACCACCGGCGGGTGGCCGGTGCCGAACGTTATCGAGAAGCCTTGCGCCGAAGCGCCCTGCGGAGCGCCGACAAGAGCCGCAAGGGCCATTGCCGCCGCGCCAACCGAACCGAGAATGAGCTTGCGCATCTGATGCTCCTTGCCAGGCGTTCGGGAGGAGCGCCTCGTCCTCCGCGTCTGCAACCTTTCTAGGAGAGGGGGCCTTAATCCCGGCGGGACGTCCCGTTCATGTGCCGTTCATGCGCTGCCGTGCTTGCCGCGCCTGCTCCGCACTCCTAATTGAAGCAAGGGCTTTCGACATTTTCCTTCAAAGGAGTATCCCGTGCCGAGCTTGACGGATCGCCTGTCTTCGATGCTGCCCGGAATCTTCAGGCCGACGCGCCCGATCGTTCCGGTTGTGCGCCTCAACGGGGCGATCGGCGTCGCGGTGGGATTGCGGCCCGGCCTGACGCTTGCGAGCGTCGCCTCCGTGCTCGAACGCGCCTTCAGCTATCCGCGCGCTTCCGCCGTCGCCCTCTCGATCAACTCCCCCGGCGGCTCCCCCGTCCAGTCGCATCTGATCCATACCCGGATCCGCGCCCTTGCCGAGGAGAAGAAGCTCCCGGTGATCGCCTTCACGGAGGACGCGGCGGCGTCGGGCGGCTACATGATCGCCTGCGCTGCGGACGAAATTTTTTCCGACCCCTCCTCGATCGTCGGCTCGATCGGCGTCGTCTCGGCGGGTTTCGGCTTCCACCAGCTCATCGAGCGCTACGGCATCGAGAGGCGCCTCTACACGACCGGCGAGTGCAAGGCGATCCTCGATCCGTTCCAGGCCGAGAAGCCCGAGGACGTGGCCCGGCTCAAGGAATTGCAGACGCGCGTCTTCGAGAGCTTCAAGGCCCTCGTGCGCGAGCGCCGCAAGGGCAAGATCAGGGAGGAGGATTCAGCCGAACTCTTTTCCGGCGCATTCTGGGCGGGGGAGGACGCGCTCAGGCTCGGCGTGATCGACGGCATCGGCGATCTCCGCACGGTCCTGCGCGGCCGCTTCGGCGACAAGGTGGGCCTGCGCCTCATCCAGGGGCCGCGCCCGAGCGTGATCGGCCAGCTGCTGCGCCGGCCCCCGGGCGCGTCCGCGGGCCTGATCGATCCGGGCGAAGCCCTCGCGGCGCTCGAGGAGCGGGCGCTGTGGAGCCGGATCGGCCTGTAGCGGCGGCACGAGGCGCCGCGCTCAGTCCTCCGGCGCGTCGACGATCGGATCGTAGCGGTCCGTCTCCAGCCCGAGCAGGTTGAAGGTCTGCTGCATGTGCGGGGGGAGGGGGGCCGTGATGTCGAGGGGGCGGCCCGTGCGCGGATGCGGGATCACGATCCGCCGCGCCAGCAGGTGCAGCCGCTGCTGGATGCCGCCGGGAAGCTCCCAGTTCTCGACGTTGAAGTATTTCGGGTCGCCGATGATCGGATGGCCGATATGGGCGGTGTGGGCGCGCAACTGGTGCGTCCGGCCGGTGACGGGCTTGAGCGACAGCCAGGAGAGCTTCTGCGCCGACTGGTCGACCACGGCGTAATAAGTGAGGGCGTGATCCGCCCCCTTGTCGCCATGGCGCGCGACGACCATGCGCGCGTCTCCGTCCTCCACCTCCTCCTTCGCGAGATAGGCCGAGATGCGCCCCTGCCGCACGCGCGGCACGCCGGCGCAAATCGCCCAGTAGACCTTGCGGGTCGTGCGCGAGCGGAAGGACTTCGCCAGGACGGAGGCGGCGAAGCGCGTCTTCGCGATGACGAGGCAGCCGGCGGTGTCCTTGTCGAGGCGGTGGACGAGGCGCGGCTTCTGGCCGCTTGCGTCGCGCATGCAGTCAAGGATGCCGTCGACATGGCGGGTCGTGCCGGAGCCGCCCTGGACGGCGAGCCCCGCGGGCTTGTTGATCACGAGGACATCGGCGTCCTCGTAGAGGGTGATCGACTTGAGGAAGGCGAGGTCATCCGCGCCGCGCGGGCTGCGGGGCGCGTGCTCGGCCAGCTTGAGCGGCGGAACGCGCACGCTCTGTCCCTCGGAAAGGCGCTCGTTCGGCTTCATGCGCTTGCCGTCGACGCGCAACTGCCCGGTGCGCACGATCCGCTGGATATGGGTGAAGGCCACCTGTGGGAAGCGCGCCGTCAGGAAGCGGTCGAGCCGCATGTCGGCCTCGTCCGCGGTGACGGTGAGCGTCTGAATGCCCGTCTGGAGGACGCTCTCCGCCGCCGCTTTCGCGGCGTTGCGCGTCTGGACCGGCTTCGCGGCAGGCTTCGATGGCGTTTTCGCCGCAGCCGGCTTCGCCGGACGCGCTTCGTGGCCGCCCGCCTCGGCGGCTTCCTTGCGCGCCTTTTTCGCCTTGAGCGCGGCGGCCTTCGCGAGATCGGCCTTCTGCCGCGAGGCCGGCTTCACGCCGTCCTTCGCAGCCGCCTGCGCGCCTGTCCTGCCCGGCGATTGCCGCGCGATGGCGCGTCCGCCTGCCCGGGCGCCCGCCCGTCCTGTTCCGGTCTGTCTCATGAGCAGGCTCCTAGCACCTCGCCATGCCCGCCCGCAAATGCAATCGCGCGAAGCGGCGCGGAAAGAGGCGCTACAGCGGCTCGCCGCGCAAAAGCCGCGGGTTGCTTCGCTTCAGGCCCGCCGCCTCGCGGATGAAGAAGCGCTTGAGCGGGGGCATCCGGTCGACGAGGCCGAGGCCGAGGTCGCGGATCATGCGCACGGGCGTGATGTCGTTCGAGAACAGGCGGTTGAGCCCGTCCGTGACCGCGCCCATGGCGAGGGTGTCGAAGCGCCTCGCCCGCTGATAGCCCTCGAGCACGTCCGCCCCGCCAGGATCCATGCCGAGCCGGACGGCGTCCACGATCGCCTCCGCCAGGGCCGCCACGTCCTTGAGCCCGAGATTGAGGCCCTGGCCCGCGATCGGGTGGATGACATGCGCCGCGTCGCCGATCAGCGCGAGCCGCTCGCCGACGAAATCGCGGGCGATCCCGAAGGAGAGCGGGAAGGCGCGCAGCCGCGTCTCGACCTCGATCCTGCCGAGTTCGAGCCCGAAGCGGCGTTCGATCTCCTCGCGGGCATCCTCAGGGTCCAGCGCGAGGATATGCGCGACGTTCTCGCGGCGCTCCGTCCACACGATCGAGGTGCGATGCCCGAGCGAGCCCCCGCGCGTCAGGGGAAGCAGCGCGAAGGGACCCGAGGGCAGGAAATGCTCGATCGCGCGCCCGCCGTGGTCCCGTTCATGCGAGATCGTCGCGACGATGCCCGATTGCGGGTAGGACCAGCCGACCCAGCCAATCCCCGCCGCCTCGCGCAGGCGCGATCGCGCGCCGTCCGCGGCCACGAGAAGATCGGCGACGATGGTCTCCCCGTCGGTGAGGTGTGCGGTGCCGCCGAAGGCGTCAGCCGTCCACCGCTTCACCCCGACCGGCCGCAGGTCGACCCCCGCCTCGCGGCAGGCCGTGGTCAGCGCGGCGGCGAGCGCCTCCCCCTCGACCATGTGGGCGAAGGCCTCGCCTTCCTCGACCTCCCCGTCGAAGGTGAGGAAGACGGGCCGGACCGGGTCGGCGAGGTGGCTGTCGGTGATCACCATGTCGATCATCGCCTGCGCATGCGCCGCCACTTCGTCCCAGACGCCGAGGGCCGCCAGCATGCGCCGCGCGGCCGCGGCGATCGCATAGGCGCGCATGTCGCCCGCCGGTTCGCGGGCGAGGGCGGGATCGCAGAGGGTGACATCGAGCGAGCCCGGGCAGGCGCGGGCGAGGGCGAGGGCGAGCGCCGTTCCGGCAATGCCGCCGCCGGCGATCAGGATCTGGCGGCGGGACGCGTCCTTGCGCTCCGCGACTGCTTCCCGTCCCGGTTCCCGTGCGCGTCGAGCAGGCATTTGTCTTCTCCCGAGCTCTTGCCGAAGGAGGGCCCGAAGAAGGGCCTTTTCGGCAGGGCGGACGGGCAACACGCGCGCTTGACGCGGCGGTCCCGCCGGTTTCCCATTGCCCCAAGGGACACTCTCAAAACCGTCCCGCGTCAAGTCCGAGGATGCCCGATGTCGAGCCCCGTCGCAGATCTGCTCTCCATTCTCGATCTCGAGCAGCTGGAGCACAACCTCTTCCGTGGTCGCAGCCCGCAGACGAGCTGGCAGCGCGTTTTCGGCGGGCAGGTGATCGGACAGGCGCTGGTCGCGGCAAGCCGTACGGTCGAGGGGCGGCATCCGCATTCACTGCATGCCTATTTTCTCCTGCCCGGATCGCCGAAGGCTCCCATCGTCTACGAGGTCGACCGGATCCGCGACGGGCGCTCCTTCGCGACGCGGCGCGTCGTGGCGATCCAGTACGGGCGCGCGATCTTTTCGATGTCCGCCTCTTTCCAGACGGAGGAGTCCGGTTTCGATCATGCGGCGGCAATGCCTGACGTGCCGCTTCCGGAGGCTCTCTCGAGCGATGCGCTGAAAGCCGACGTTCTCGCCAACATGCCGGAGGCGGTGCGCCGCTACTTCGAGCGCGAGCGCCCGATCGAGATGCGCCCGGTGCAATACGAGCGTTACCTCACCCGCGAGAAGAGGGAGCCCGTCTTCAATATCTGGATTCGCACCACCGAGCGCCTGCCGGACGATCCGGCGGTGCATCGGGCGGTGCTCGCCTACGTCTCCGATCTGACGCTGCTCGACTGCTCGCTCATCGCCCATGGCCGCACGGTCTTCGAGCGGGAGATCCAGGCTGCGAGCCTCGACCACGCCCTGTGGCTGCACCGCCCGTTCCGCGCGGACGAATGGCTTCTCTATGCACAGGACTCGCCCAGCACCTCGGGCGCCCGCGGTTTCGCTCGCGGCTCGATCTTCACCCGCGACGGGAAACTCGTCGCCTCCGTCGCGCAGGAGGGGCTGGTTCGGGAAATCGGGGCATAACCAAAAACGGCCAAGTTTTGAGGCATGGCGATCTTCAATTGCTTTTGCTTAATTTTTGAGCAGACAACTTTTACCATTTTTTAGGGTTGTGCCTAGTTTTTGACCATCCATGAGGCGGCAGGCGGTCGAATTTCGTTATTTCGAGCCCCCTCGGGAGATTGGCACGCCCCTTGATTGGAGCAGTGGGAGAACCGGCGCGCCATGAGGCGCCGCCGGCTCCGCTTCAACCAGCCGCCGGCACATTCCCGGCGGTTCTTCGAGGGGCAGACCCATGAAAATTGTGATGGCCATCATCAAGCCGTTCAAGCTGGAGGAGGTGCGCGATGCGCTCACCGCCCTCGGCGTGCACGGCCTGACCGTGACCGAAGTGAAGGGCTATGGACGCCAGAAGGGGCACACCGAGATTTACCGCGGCGCGGAATATGCGGTGAGCTTCCTGCCCAAGATCAAGATCGAGGTCGCGGTCGCCGCCGACCAGGTTGCTGCCGCCGTCGACGCGATCGCCCAGGCTGCGCGCACGGGCCAGATCGGCGACGGCAAGATCTTCGTGACGCCGCTCGAACGCGCCGTGCGCATCCGCACCGGCGAAACCGATTCCGACGCGCTCTGAGCGCCCGACCGATCCTTCTCAGGAGTTTACGTGATGATTCATCGTTTCCTGGCCCGCGCGATCCCGTCGGCCGCTTCACTGGTGCTGCTCGGGGGCGCTGCCATGGCGCAGGCGCCCGAGGCGGCTGAAGCCGCCGCCGAGGCGGCCGCGACCGTGCTTCCCGCTGACGGGCAGTTCATTCTCAACACGCTGCTCTTCCTCATTGGCGGCTTCCTCGTCATGTGGATGGCCGCGGGCTTCGCGATGCTCGAGGCCGGCATGGTTCGTTCCAAGAACGTCTCCATGCAGTGCCTGAAGAACATCAGCCTCTATTCCATCGCCGGCCTGATGTATTATGTATTGGGCTACAACCTCATGTACGACGGTGTCGATGGCGGTTTCTTCGGCTCGTTCGGCCCGATTTCGATCCCCGATCCGTCGGCTGACAGCGGCGATTACGCCGCCGCTTCCGACTGGTTCTTCCAGATGGTCTTCTGCGCAACCACCGCCTCGATCGTGTCCGGCACGATCGCGGAGCGCATGAAGCTCGCGCCGTTCCTGGTCTTCGTGGCGATCCTGACCGGCATCCTCTATCCGATCACCGGCTCGTGGCAGTGGGGCTCGGGCTGGCTCTACGAGATGGGCTTCTCCGACTTCGCCGGCTCGACGCTGGTTCACTCCGTCGGCGGCTGGGCCGCGCTCACCGGCGCGCTGATCCTCGGCGCGCGCAAGGACAAGTACACGGCTGACGGCAAGGTCAACCCGCTCCCGGGCTCATCAATGCCGCTCGCCACGCTCGGCACTTTCATCCTCTGGCTCGGCTGGTTCGGCTTCAATGGCGGCTCGCAGCTTGCCATGGGCACGATCGAAGACGCGTCCGCAGTCGCCCGCATCTTCATGAACACCAACCTCGCCGCTGCCGGTGGCGTCGTAGCGTCGATCATCCTGTGCCAGGTCATCTACAAGAAGATCGACCTGACGCTCGCCCTCAATGGCGCGCTCGCGGGTCTCGTCGCGATCACGGCGGAGCCGCTTGCGCCGTCGCCTGCTCTCGCCATCGCCATCGGCGCGGTCGGCGGCGCGATCGTGGTGTTCGCGGTGCCCATGCTCGACAAGCTGAAGATCGATGATGTCGTCGGCGCGATCCCGGTCCACCTCCTCGCCGGCATCTGGGGCACGATGGTGGTTCCCTTGTCGAACGACGGAACGAGCTTCGTCACCCAGTTCATCGGCATCGTCGCGATCGGCGCCTTCACGGTGGTCGCATCGGGCGTGATCTGGCTGGTCATCAAGGCGATCATGGGCCTGCGCGTCAGCGAGGAAGAGGAGCGCCTCGGCCTCGACAAGTTCGAGGTCGGCGTCGAGGCCTATCCCGAATTTGCCTCCGGCGGCGGCCGCATCTGAGCGGACACTCCTGCTGCAAGCCAATCGGCGCCGCGCCTCGTGCGCGGCGTCTTTTTTTCGCGGTGGCGATCAGTGATCGGGGGTTGTCGTGCGGCGAGGGAGTGCATAACGTCCGGCGCAATCCGGTCGCCGACCGTCCGATCCATCCCTTTGGAGCTGGCCTGCGATGATGCGCATTCCCTTTACCGCCATGGCGGCGGCCGCCGCCGTCACCCTCGCCTTCGCCGCGCCCGCCAAGGCGCAGGAGCGCGTCGTGAACGTCTATAACTGGTCCGATTACATCGACCCGCAGATGCTCGTCGATTTCACCGCGGAAACGGGCATCCGGGTGGTCTACGACACCTACGACACCAACGAGATCGTCGAATCGAAGCTCCTCGCCGGCCGCTCCGGCTACGACGTCGTCGTTCCCTCCGGCCCCTTCGTGGAGCGTCTCGTCAAGGCCGGAATCTTCGCTCCGCTCGACAAGGACAAGCTGTCCAACCTCGACAATATCTGGCCGGAGATCGCCGAGCGCACGGCGGTCTACGATCCCGGGAACGAGCATTCCGTCAACTACATGTGGGGCACGACCGGTATCGGCATCAATGTCGACATGGTGCGTGAGCGGCTCGGCGATATCGAACTGGACAGCTGGGACCTGCTGTTCGAGCCCGAGGTCGCCGGCAAGCTGCGCGATTGCGGGATCCATGTCCTCGACGCGGCCGACGACCTGTTCCCGACTGCTCTGAACTATCTGGGCCTCGACCCGTCCTCCCGCGACCGGGACGATCTCGACAAGGCGGCGGAGCTGCTTTCCGGGATGGCGTCGAACGTCCAGAAATTCCACTCTTCGGAATACATCAACGCTCTGGCCAACGGCGATATCTGCGTTGCCGTCGGCTATTCCGGCGACATTCTCCAGGCGCGCGACCGCGCCGAGGAGGCGGGGGGGAATGTCGAGATCGCCTATATCGTCCCGCGGGAAGGCGCCCTGATGTGGTTTGATTCCTTCGCGATCCCGGCGGACGCTCCCAACGTGGACGAGGCCCACGCCTTCATCGACTTCATGCTGCGCCCCGAGGTCGCCGCCGCGAACACGAACTATGTCGCCTATGCCTCGGGCAATCTGGCCGCGAAGCCGCTGGTGGACGAGGAAATCCTCGCGGATCCGGGGGTTTATCCGAATGAATCGACGATGGAGCGTCTCTTCACTAACACGGCCTACGAGGACCGCACGCAGCGCCTCGTCACGCGCCACTGGACGCGGGTGAAGACGGGGCGCTGAACAGGATAATGGCTGCGCTTGTTTTTGCCGCATTCGCACCCCCACCATGGCGTTCGCGGCGCGGGCATCCGACGCCGCCAATGCTCCGGAGCCGATCATGCGCCTTGCCGTCCTCGCCGCCATCGCCCTTCTCGCAGCCGCCGCGCTTCCGGCGGCTGCGCAAATGCCCAGTACGCCGAGCATCGGCGTCGTCGGAACGGGAGAGGTTGAACGCGTTCCCGATTTCGCGCGCATCTTCATCAGCGTCACGAACCAGGCCGACAGCATCGGCGAGGCGGTCGCTGCCAACAACGCGGCGACGGAGAGGGCGCTCGAGCGGCTGGCGGAAAGCGGCGTCGCCCGCGAAGACATCCTGACCAGCAACTTCCAGGTTTTCGAGACCCCGGAGCGGCGCAACAACGACGGAACCGTGCGCCCTCAGCCCGCCTACACCGCGTCCCACCAGCTCCGCGTCGTCAGCCGCGACATCGACAAGGTGGGCGAGCTCGCGGGCGAGGTTCTGGCGCTCGAGGGCATGACCTTCCAGTCGATCGCCTGGGGCCTCGACCGCTCGGAGGAGGCCCAGGACGAGGCGCGGCGGCTCGCCGTCGCTGACGCCCGGCGGCAGGCCGGGGTTCTCGCCGAGGCGGCGAGGGTCGAGCTCGGCCAGATCCGCCAGATCGCGGATGCGCATGTGTCGATCGGGCCGCGGCCGGAAATGGACAACGCCATGATGATGCGGGCGGCGAGCGCGGCCGCCGTTCCCATCGTTCCTCCCGCTTTCGTCCGCTACACCGCCTCCGTGCGCCTCGAATGGGAAATCGCCCGCTGAGCCCCGCCGGCGCGGCGGCCCGACCGAAATGGCCCGCTTCCTCATCAAGCCGTTCATTCTGCGAGGGGCATCGGGAAATCGGCGGGTCAATCTCCGGATGGACGCTGCGGGAACGTTTTGTCCTCACGCGCCGTTGACGCAACAAGTTCGAAACACTGCCGAATCCGGCAACAAAACTTGGAGGCGTCAATGCTCGCCAACGTGTATTCCCGCGCGTCTGTGTGTTTCCTGACGGCTGCGATCGTCTTCAGCGCGATCGCCGCCGGATCACCCTCGGTTCTGGCGCAATCGCTTGCGGCGACGATGACCGCCTTATTCGCGGTTACCTTCGCGCTGGGGCAGATGCAGGCCCGTAGCGGCGCGCAGTTCCGGCCCATCCCGGTCCGGGTCCGCAACCGTCGGATCGACGGGTGACGTGACCGGAGCGGGTTCGGCCGGCGCGTTCCCCGCCTCCTCGGCGCGTGGGCTCATGTCCGCCGTCGCGGCGCTGGTGGCGAGGAGGTTGACGAAGCCGCCCATCGCGGCCGCGCGATCCTTCTTCAGGATCCTCACGATGACGAAAACGGCAAGCGCGGCGGCAATCGCCGCGCAGAAATAGAAGAGTCCTTCAGGGCCAACCGCGCTCATCAGGAGCGTGGCGGGGATGGGGCCGATCATTCCCCCGATTGCCCAGCAGATGAGCAGGCTGCTGATCGTCGGCACGATCAGGCCGGGCTCCACCAGGTCGCAGGCATGGGCGACGCAGACGGCGTAGACGCACAAGGCCATGCCGCCCCACAGGCCAAAGGCGAGGATCAGGAGCAATGCATCCTGCTGCGCAGTCGCCCAGAGGATCACACCGCAGACGGCCGCGTTTCCAGCCGAAAGGCCGGCGATGACAAGCCGCCGGTCCACGAGATCCGAAAGCCATCCCAACGGCCACTGGAAGATCAGGCTGCCGCCCTGCAGGGCGAGAAACAGCAGCGCCGCTTCTGATGTGGTCAAGCCCACACGCACGCCGTAGACCGGCGCGATCGCGATCACGGTGCTGTTCATCAGCCCGACGGCGAAGGCGCCGACGACGGCCGAGGGGGCTACGCGAAACAGCAGCGGCACGATCACGCGGACCGTGGTCGGCGCGCGCGGCTCCTCCGAGATGATCGCCGAGACCGGGATCAGCGAGAGGCACATCAGCGCGGCGATCAGCAGGAAGAAACCGTCCTCCCGCACCGATCCGAAGCCGATCGCGAGGGGGGAGAGCATCAGCGCGACCTTGGTGCAGATCATGTAGAGCGAAATGATGCGGCCCCTGTTGCCCATCGTGGCGCGCGCGCTGACCCAGCCATCGATGACGGTGAACAGGCCCGCCAGCGCGACGCCGGAGACGGCGCGCAGGCCGATCCAGCCGAGAAGCGATGTCACCTGCGTGAAGCCGAGGGCGACGACGGCGGCGATCGCTGCGAGGCTGGCGAATGCGCGGATATGGCCCACATGCCGCACGAGGAGCGGCGCGAGCGCGCAGCCCGAGGCGAAGCCGAGGCCGTAGGCGGCCGCGACCCAGCCGATCCCCGAGATCGAGATCCCCTCCTGCTCCATGCGCAGGGGCAGCAGGATCTGGAGCAGGCCGTTTGCGACCTGGAGCAGCGTCGCGCCAGCGGTGATGGCCCAGATCAGGCCGAAGGATGAAAGGATGCCGGATCGGGGCATGAGGAGGTCTCGGACGGAGCGCGGATACAGGTTGCAACGAAAGCGCCGCCAAAGGCCAGACGCGTTGTTGCGTCATCGCCGTGCAAGCCTGTCCCTTTTGAGGCGAAGATGCGCCGGATCGGGCGCGGCTGTGGAAAACTCCGAAGGCGCGCGGAAAGTGGCGCTCGTCGCAAAAAGCCGCTTGACGGCCCGGTCGGGCGCCCCTATACCCCGCCTCCTGATTTCGGGGCGCGAGCTTCGGTTTCGGGTTCTGGTTCCCGGGTTTTGGGGGTTTGGAATTTTCTGAACTTTCGGGTTGACGGGTTCTGGTTGGGGGCTTATATG
>JAWLCY010000019.1:0-35613 GCA_041686895.1 Saliniramus sp.
ACAAGCTCCGCCGAACGCCCGTTGCTCCCACGGCGGGAAACCGCCAAACTCACGCCGCGGCTCTGCTTCCGGCTGGATGAAGAAAAGGGGTCAGAGCATCCTTGATATCATCTTCCTCGCCATTCAAAATACGTTGCAATTCTAGGGTCCAGACTCATTCATAGCCAGAAGGCGACTGCTGCTGCGAGCAGGACTGCGGAACGGTAGTTTCTGGCGAGCTTGTCGTAGCGGGTGGCGATACGGCGGAAATCCTTGAGGCGGCAGAACATCGCCTCGATGCGCCAGCGCTCTTTGTAACGCTTTTCATCATGCCGGATCGCCCGCTTGCGGTTCCTGCGCCCAGGGATCACCGGGATCGTGTTCTGGCGGCGCAGGGCGGATCGAATGCGATCGGCGTCATAGCCCCGGTCGGCGATGAGCCGTTTCATGCCCGCGGCATCCCCGATCAGTTCATCGGCTGCCTTCATGTCGGAGGTGTTGCCGGGCGTCAGGATCAGGCGGAGCGGCCTGCCGAGAACGTCGACGAGCGCGTGTATCTTGCTCGTCCGACCGCCACGCGAGACGCCAATGGCATTGGCTTTCGCCCCCCTTTTCCGCCGCCTGCGCAGCGATGGGCCTTGATGTAGCTGCTGTCGATCTGGGCCGTTTCGGCGATCCAGCCCTCCTCGGTCAGGGCTGCAAGGATGCGCGCCCAGATCCCGCGACGGCTCCATCGGTTCCAGCGATTGTAGACAGTGGTCGAGGGACCGTACTCGGCAGGACAGTCTGCCCAGCGCCCGCCGCACTTGAGCATGTGGATGATCCCCGATATCACCCGACGATCATCGACCCGCCGCGCACCGGGCTGGTTCTTCGGAAGGTGCGGCTCGATCGCCGCCCACGCCTCTTCGCTCAACCAGAACAATCCGCTCATACACGCCTCCAGCTGCATCCGCGCCAGAGAAGCTGATTTGCGAATAAGACTCAATGCTCTGATTGGGTTTTGACCCTAAAATCATCCGCTTTTCAAGTTCGTCTAGCAAGTTAGGGAAAATGGCGACACCGAACTGGTCAATCCGTGTCTTCCAATCTGGCAACGCTGCAGAGATAATTTCAGTTATACTATCGGCTTCTTTTACCACATCTGGACCAATCCCATGTGCGAGAGCCGCTAGGCGAACTTGAGCCAACCCAATTGCTGCCGAATACGCGCTGAAAAGCGCCCAGGCAAGAGGTGATACGAACGGTCGTGCTGCATGGCCCGTGTGAACTAAAGGCTGATCCATCTTGAGAGTTGTCGTCAGCGTCTTAAATAGCTCGCGAGCATTTTGATTATTCTCGGAAAGTGTCGCTGCGGCCTCGAACTTTAACACGGCGACAAAACCGGTTGCTGCCTTTCCGGGGGCGAGAGAATGCACAGCGTCCCACAGCTGATCGATCGCCTGTAAACGTCTTTGATTAACCTGTGCTTGCCGAGCGGCTCTTGCGCCAAACGGTGCAGCACGGAGAGCGTCAATTTCTCTGCCGCTCTTTTCCGATTCAGCTTTTAGTGCCTCCAGTTCGCGAGCAAACCCTGCTTGTAACTCAGCAAGCTTCTGTGCGCTCCTGCTGCGGACAGTTTCAAGCTTTTCATCGTATACGTTTTTCAGTTTTAGATTTAGCCATCCAAGAAATACGTACGAAACAGAACGCCAGTCGCAACGAGAAATGCAGCGGAGACGAGTGATGAAAGTAAAAGTGAGATGGCGTCCTGCATGCGTTGTTCTCCGGTAATCAATGTGATTTTTCACAGCCTTTTGGTAAAAGCTGAAGTCTTCAAATTCATTCCATTAATTAATTAAGTCAGCTTCAGACACTGCCTTCCCATAGCCCATCCCCAAATCCACCCCCACCGGCACATGGTCCGACGGCTTCTCCCAGCCGCGCACGTGCTTGTAGATCGCCGTGCCCTTCAGCCTGTCGGCTGCCTGGGGGGAGAGGAGGAGGTGGTCTATGCGGATGCCGTTGTTGCGCTGCCATGAGCCGGCCTGGTAGTCCCAGAAGGTGTAGAGGCCGTCGGAGTCGTCGCAGGCGCGGAGCGCGTCGGTGAGGCCGAGCGCCTTGAGTTCGCGCCATTTCGCCCGGCTTTCCGGCTGGAACAGGGCGTCGTTGAGCCAGGCGTCCGGGTTGGCGGCGTCGCGGGGCTCGGGGATGACGTTGTAGTCGCCCGCCAGCACCAGGGGCTCCTCGAGGGCGAGGAGGCTGCGCGCATGGGCGATCAGGTGGTCCATCCAGGCGAGCTTGTAGCTGAATTTCGGCGTCCCGAGGGGGTTGCCGTTCGGCAGGTAGATCGAGGCCACGCGCACGACGCCCCCCGGCGCGGCCACCAGCGCCTCGACATAGCGCGACTGCTCGTCCAGATCGTTGCCGGGCAACCCGCGCCGGACATCCTCGATCGGGAATTTCGAGAGGATGGCGACGCCGTTGAAGCCCTTCTGCCCGTGGATCGCGAGGTTGTAGCCCGCCGCCTCGATCTCCGCGCGCGGAAACGTCGCCTCCGCCGTCTTCAGCTCCTGCAGGCAGACGATATCGGGCTTCGCCTCCCCGACAAAGGCGATCAGGTGATCCAGCCGCTGGCGGACGGAATTGACGTTCCAGGTGACGATGCGCATGGCGGGCTATGTGTCCGTCGTGATGAAAAGGCAATGAGCTTTCATCCGGCTTTCGCGCGCGGTTGACAAGAGGGCCCCGGCTCCTCTCCCTCCCCCCGCCTGCGGCGGGGAGGGCGGGGTGGGGGGCGTTCGGGGAGATGGGAGGGGTTTCGGATGGGTCGCGGCGTCAATCGCGTGCGCCCCTTGATCGACGGCGAGCTCGATCCTGCACCGCCCCCCACCCCTGACCCCTCACCGCCGCCCGGGCCCGAGGGTGAGCTTCTGGAAGCCCTTGTCGGAGAGGGTCGGCTTCTTCGACGAGAGGATGTTCGAGTTGATCCCCTGCCAGCCGATCTCCCCGGAGAGGCGGCCGAACTCGATCTTCGGGCAACGGTTCATCACCACCGTGACGCCGCGCTCCTCCGCCTTCGCCGCCGCCTCGTCGTTGCGCACGGAAAGCTGCATCCAGATCACGCGGGGCGGCGTCGGCAGGGCGAGGGCCTCGTCGACGATAGGCCCCGCCGCCTGCGAATTGCGGAAGATCTCCACCATGTCGACAGGCTGGGGGGCCTCCGCGAGGGAGGCGTAGACCGGGAGGCCGAGGATCTCCTGCCCGGCGAGCCCCGGATTGACCGGGAGAATCGTGAAGCCGCGCTCCTTGAGGTATTTCATCACGATCCAGCTCGGCCGCGCCTGGCTGGCCGAGGCGCCGACGACGGCGATCGTCTTCACGCTGCGCAGCACGTCGCGGATCATCGCATCGGAATACGAATCGTGGCTCTTCGGATCGAACGCCATGGCTTGCTCCCGCCTGTCCCCCTGACCTGAGGTAGGCCGGGACGCGGACAAGCGCAATTCCGCAAAGCCGCGAGACGGTCCGGCCGTTAAGCGGGTATTGATCGATCTCCGGCAGGATGAGCCATATTTCCGCCGCCCGCCTCGGGCAATCGCCCGGAGCCCTGTTTCATCGCCGTGATCCTGCCCATGCGCCTCGTTCCCGCCCTCGCGATCCTGACCCTCCTCCTCGCCGGTTGCGCAACCCAGCCGCCATCGGCGCGCGGTCCTGTCACGACGAGCAAGGAGCACGCCGCCGCCGCCGCCCGCTCCATCTCCGTCTATCGCCAACAGCACGGCCTCCCGCCGGTCCAGGTCGATTGGGCCCTGATGGGGGCGGCGGAAGAGCAGGCGAGGGCGATCGCCGCCATGGACGGCCTCTCCCACGACGCCGCCGGTCCCTTCGTCAAGCGGATGGGGCGTCACGGCGTCAAGGGCGCGGCGGCGGAGAACCTAGGAGCCGGCGCGCAGACGCCGGAGCGCACCCTCGAGCGCTGGCGGGCCTCGCCGGGGCATAACGAGAACCTCTTGATGCCGGAGGCGCGCCGCATCGGGCTCGTCTCGGCGCATGCGCCGAACACCCGCTACAAGCACTTCTGGGTCCTCGTGCTGGCGGATTGACCCCGGACGAGCGCTGCATTGCAGTCCTCCCGCAGTGGATTCGAATTAAGAGAAATACAATTTTTAGAAGCTAATTGACTGCCAATAACAATTTTTAGGCAGTGGTCCGTATTCATGTCCCGATTCAGATCTCTCTCCGCCGATACGCGGGGAAGCGTCGCGCTCATCTTCGGACTGGTGCTGATCCCGCTTCTGGGATTGATCGGCTTCATGATCGATTATGCGCGGGCCGCCTCTACGCACGCATTCCTTCGAAACGCCGTCGACGCCGCCATCCTTCGTGCCGTTTCGAGCGACGATCTTGAACGGGAGGATTGGGAGCGCGCCATCGAGACGACCCTCAAGGACATGCTGCGCAAGAAGGGTGCGTTCGAGCTGGAGCATCTTGAGGTGCGCCGCGAGGGCGGGCATCTGAACGTGCTTGCCGGCACGAGCAGCCTGAATATCTTCAGCCAGATATTCGGCTACAAGCGGACACCCGTCTCCGTTGATGCCCTTGCAGCCGCGGGCGGGCGCGAGGCGGAGGTCGCGCTCGTCCTCGATATTACCGGCTCCATGCGCGACGACATGAACGCCCTGCGGTCTAGCGCCACAACGTTGGTGGATCTGCTCATGCCGCCGGAAGGAAAGGGGGTGCGGGTCTCCGTGGTGCCGTACGTCGCCGCAGTCAATCCCGGCCTCGCCGCGCTTCCCGCGGACTATCTCGATGTGGAGGCGCGCTCGAGATGGCATGCCGTCGGGCTCCGAGGCAAAGGCATCGGCGCGGTTCGCGGCTGCACGGAGAACTGGACAAGCGGAAATCCGCCTCCTCCGGACCCTGGCAGGGCCGGAGGAGGCGACCGCAGCGGCAGCCTGATCGACGGCATGACGCGTTTCGCCACCGCACTGTTCGGGGTCACCACCGCGCAGGCGCAGGTGACTCCGTCCACCACGCCGCCCCTCGGCGGCGAGATGATCTATGTTTCTCCCGCCCCCAATGCGCGTATGGTGGAGGCGTTCCGCCCGACCGGGTTCGGCCATGTCGCACCCTGTTGGCTGATGAATCCCGGGCGTATCAGCCATTTCGACCTGTTCGCGCGAATTCCGAACGTGGAGTGGAAAGGTTGCGTGGAGGCGCGGCCCGAGCCCTTCGACGTCACCGATGATCCGCCCGTCCCCGGCGACCACAACACGCTGTTCGTCCCCTATTTCTGGCCGGACGAGCCGGAAGGAATCAATGGCTGGGTTGCGAACTACGCCAACAACTACATGTCGGATGGCTCGCTTCCGGAAGGGTGGGACTTCGAGAGCACCTGGCAGAAGCATTACTCGATCCTGAAATATGAAGGTGTCGCGACGGCGGATGTCGACGATATTCCCCCCTTCACCCGCGGGCCGAATGCGGGGTGCCCCGACGAGGTTTTTCCCCTCTCCGGGGACCGCGACGCCATCGTGTCGATGATCAACGGTCTGAGGCACTGGGAAGGAGGCGGGACGATCACGTCGGAGGGAATCGCCTGGGGCTGGCGCACGCTCTCGCCGAACCCGCCATTCCTGCAGGCAAAGGACTACGGCGATGCAGAAAAGATCATGATCGTGATGTCGGACGGGAAAAACTCGTTCGTGGAAAACAATCCCGGTGGATCGGCTGTCTCGGATTACACCGCCTATGGCTATCTGCGCAGCTCACGGTTCACCCCTCAGACCTTTTCCAATGCCGAAAATTATCTGAACCAGCGGATGATGCAGGTGTGCGACAACGTCAAGGCGAGGGAAATCACGATCTACACGGTCCTGTTCCGTGAAGTCGATGCAAATGCGCGAGAGATGATGTCACGCTGCGCGAGTACTACGAGCAACTTCTTTTATGCGTCCTCGCAGGCGGAACTGGAGGATGCGTTCAGACGGATCGGCGAAAGCATTGGTATGGTCCGCCTGCTCAGATGATGCGGGCGGGGTCAGCGTTCACTATAGTCGTGACGCTCCCCGCGCCAGTCCTCGACCACCACCCGATCGGCCTCGCCGGAGAGGTAGGACGGGCCGATCGGCGCCTTGCCCGCGCCTCCCGGAATGTCGAGAACATAGGTTGGCTGGCAGAGGCCGGAATAGCGCCCGCGAAGGGCGCGCATCAAGGCCTGCCCCTCCGCGATGGTGGTCCGGAAATGCGAAGTCCCCGGCGCGAGGTCGCCGTGATGCAGGTAGTAGGGCTGCACGCGGTTCTCGACGAAGCTCCGCATCAGTTCGCCGAGGGTGTCGATGTCGTCGTTCACGCCCCGGAGGAGGACCGTCTGCGACACCATGGGCATGCCCGCATCGACGAGACGGGCGATCGCCTCGCGCGCCTGCGCCGTGAATTCCCTTGGATGATTGGCATGGAGCGCCACATACACGCTCTTTCGCGCCGCCTTGAGCGCCTCGATCAGTCCATCGTCGACATGCGAAGGGTTGACCACAGGCACACGCGTGTGCAGGCGAAGCACCTTCACATGGCCGATCGCCGCAAGGCGCTCCGTGATCTCGGCGAGCCGGCGCGGCGAGAGGACCAGCGGGTCGCCACCGGTGAGGATGACTTCCCAGATCTCCGGATGCCCGGCGATGTAGCCGATGGCCTGCTCCAGCGTCTCCCGGGGTAGTGCGCCCCCATGGGCGGGGCCGACGCTCTCCCTGCGGAAGCAGAACCGGCAATAGACCGGGCAGACCTGCACCGTCTTGAGCAGCACCCGGTCCGGATAGCGGTGGACGATGCCTGGAACGGGGCTGTGCGCCTCATCGCCGATCGGGTCCGCGAGTTCCTCCGGGCGGGCGTCGAGCTCCGCCCGGTCGGGGACGAACTGCAAGGCGATGGGATCGCGGGGATCGGAAGGGTCGATCAACGCCGCGATCTCGGGGGTGATTCCAATGGCGTAGCGCTCCGCGACCGCCTCCAGCGCCGGCAGATCGCCCTCGGCGGCAAGGCCTGCCCGCACCAGATCTTGCGGGCTGCGCAGCGTCCGGTCCGGCTGGCTCATTGCGTTATTCTTCCATCGTTGCGAGCGGCGTCCAGATCACTTGGTCGATCCGGCGCGCGCCCGTCGCAAGCATCACGAGGCGGTCGAACCCGAGGGCGATCCCGCTGGCCGGGGGCATGTCGCCAAGCGCAGCCAGGAAATCCTCGTCGAGCGGATAGCGTTCGCCGTAGACGCGCTGCTTCTCCGTCATCTCCGCCTCGAAGCGGCGACGCTGCTCCACGGGGTCCGTCAGTTCGCCGAAACCGTTCGCGAGTTCGACTCCGCAGGCATATAGCTCGAAACGCTCCGCGACGCGAGGGTCGCCGACCTTGCGCCTCGCCAGCGCCGCCTCCGCCGCCGGATACTCCTTCAGGATCGTCGCGCGGCCATGCCCGAGACTGGGCTCGATCCTCTCGACAAGGACGCGGCTGAAGACATCCGACCAGGTATCGTCGTCCGCAACGCGGATGCCGCTGGCGCCGGCCGCCGCGGCGAGGCCGTCCCGGTCCGTTTCTCCGGTACCGTCGATCGTCCCGAGGAGGTCGATCCCGGCGAAGCGCGCGAAAGCCTCGGCGAGCGTCATCTCCTCGAACGGCGCGAGCGGGTCGACCTCGACGTCCGCGAAGCATAGCCGCGTCGCGCCGGCGGCTTCGGCGGCGAGCGCGAGAAGCCGTGCGCAATCCTCGAAAAGGACTTCGTAAGGTTCATGCGCGCGATACCATTCGAGCATGGTGAATTCGGGGTGATGGAGGGCGCCCCGTTCGCGGTTTCGAAAGACGTGGGAGAGGGTGAAAAGGCGCTCCTCTCCCGCTGCGAGAAGCTTCTTGCAGGCGAATTCCGGCGAGGTGTGGAGATAGACGGGCGCATTCCCGCCGCCCGGTCCGTGCATCCTGCTCTCGAAGGCGTGCAAATGCGCCTCGTTCCCCGGCGAGACCTGGAGGATCGCCGGATCAACCTCGACGAAGCCGCGGATGTCGAAGTAGCCGCGGAGCCGCCCGAGGATCCGGTTGCGCGCCATCAGCATCCCGCGGCGATCCTCATGGATGTCGCGTCGCCACCAGGGTGGTGAACGTGTCGGCATTGTCGATCCTGTCCATCTCTTGTCCGCGGGCTTTCGTCCCGATCTGCGATCACGGTCTAGACCCGGAGGCGATCTCGGGGTAAGGCCTCGCCACGTGAGGTTCAAGACCGCTGCGGCGGTTGATCAGCGATAGGATCAAACATGGCGAAGGTTTTGGCGAGTTCTCTGCGCAAGGGCAATGTCGTCGATATCGACGACAAGCTCTATGTCGTCCTCACCGCGCAAAACATCCATCCGGGCAAGGGTACGCCGGTGACGCAGCTGGACCTGCGGCGCATCTCCGACGGGACCAAGATCTCGGAACGCTATCGCACGACCGAGCAGGTCGAGCGTGCCGTCGTGGAGGATCGTCCTCACAACTTCCTCTACGAGGATGGCGAAGGGTTCCACTTCATGAACCCGGAAACATACGACCAGGTGGTGATGTCCCGGGACGACATCGGCGACCAGGCGGCTTTTTTGCAGGATGGCATGACGGTGAGCCTCAAGCTCCACAATGGTCTCGCCATCGCAATCGAGCTGCCGCAGCGCGTCACCCTCGAGGTCGTCGAGACGGAGCCGACCGTGAAGGGCCAGACCGCATCGTCCTCGTACAAGCCGGCGGTTCTCTCAAACGGCGTGCGCAGCATGGTCCCGCCGCATATTTCCGTCGGAACCCGCATCGTCGTGATGACGGAAGACGCCTCCTACGTCGAGCGGGCGAAGGACTGATCATCGCTGGGCGGGAGTGGTCTCCGGAAGCGGGGCGGGCGTGACATTCCCGCCCGTCCATTCCCTGCGAAAACATTGTCGCGTGACGTCGTCGACGCGCGCCTGCTCCTCCGGCGTGACGCGCGCCGCGGTCAGGATATGGCCGTCTCCCGCCTCTACGAGACTTTGTTCGATACAGCCGCAGGCGCGCGAACAATAGGCCGCGTCCGCGCCAGTCCCCGCACATCCGCCGATGCAGCTTTCGATAAAGGTCCGGGGCGGCGGAGCCTGCCAGAGGGCGAGGGGATAAAGGAAAGCCAGCAGGATCGGCTGGTGTATCAGGTAGATGACGAGGCTCCATCGCCCCATCGCCGCGAGCCCCCGGCCAATGAAGCCAGCGGCTCGGATCCGCGACAGACCTTCGCGCCATCCCCGGTCGACCATAAGCCGGCCGGCGGCAACGCCGAGAAGGACGGGGCCGAACCACGGGAGCACCGGTTCGAAGTCGTTCGTCACCGGCGGCGTCGCATAGAGCCCCGTCCATGCCAGCCAGACCGGATCGAAAGCGCTCCAGCCGACATGGCGCGGGAGCACCATGACGATCGTTGCGATGGCGATCGTCAGCCATGCGGGCGCTCGCAGGAAGGGCAGGGCGAGGATGCTTCCGACAGCGATCATGTGGAGAATGCCGAAGAAGATGAACGCATCGGGCATCGCGATATAGGTTGCGAGCGTGATTGCCGCCGCCGCGGCCGCGATCTTGCCGAGCCGCCGCAGATAGCTGCCCCAGGACTGCTTCGCTTCATCTGCGAGAACGAGCCCGATTCCCACGAGGAAGAGAAACGACCCGGCGATGCTCCGCGCGAAGGCGATCCACGCGGGCTGCCGTGTGACATCGGTCGAGATGAACCCAAGAAAGCTCAGGTCCCAGGCGAAGTGGTAGACGATCATCGCCGCGAGTGCGATCCCGCGCGCCACGTCGATCACGGGAAGCCGCGGGCGCGCGGGCCCCATCGTGAGATCGAAATTCGTATGCGACGAACGGTCGCCTGCAAAAGCCACGGGTTGGGTTATCCTTCGTGAAAAGCTTCGGCTCTGCGGAGGAAGTTAGCACCTGATGCATGGGAAACGGGAAGCTGAAATCGCGCGCCTTCGATCATTGCTCGCTTCATCTCGGAAGATCGTCGGATTCACCGGTGCGGGAATCTCGACCGAGAGCGGCGTGCCGGACTTTCGCTCGCCTGGAAGCCCGTGGCTGCAGAACAAGCCGATCCCTTTTGCCGCCTTCGTCGCCGACAGGTCCGCGCGGCGGGAGGCCTGGCGGCGCAAGTTCACCATGGACGACCTTTACCGCGGCGCCCGGCCTGGGCGCGGGCATCGCCTGATCGCGGAGCTTGTCGCCCGGGGGCGCATGCCGGCGGTGATCACCCAGAACATCGACGGGCTGCATCAGGCATCGGGGATCCCGGCGGATGCGGTTGTCGAGCTTCATGGCAACGGCACCTACGCCGCCTGCCTCCATTGCGGGGAGCGGCATGAACTTCACCCGATCAGGGAGCATTTTCAGGCGCATGGCGAAGCGCCTGACTGCTCGGCCTGCGGCGGCGTGGTGAAGTCCGCGACGATATCGTTCGGGCAATCCATGCCTGCTGTCGCAATGCGGCGCGCCGTTTCGCTGGCTGCCGATGCGGAAATATTCCTCGTCCTCGGATCATCGCTGCAGGTCTATCCCGCCGCTTCCCTCCCTGCCGTGGCCAAGAAGTCCGGCGCGATCCTCGTGATTGTGAACCGCGAGCCGACGGCAGCGGATGAAATCGCCGATGTCGTGATCCATGACGAAATCGGGACGGTAGCCGACGACGTCCTTCGAGCGGAGTACCACTCCCGGTTATAACGAATCTGCTTGGTGCCGCGCTTTCGGGCTTTCGTGATTGGCTGACGGTGTTATCCTGTCATTAACCATGCAGAGCGTGATTCGATTGGTGCGGTAGATGTCGAACGAATTCACATCAAGGCTTGAACAACCTTCAGCCTCGGAGACCGAAGCGCGCCCAGGTTCCCAGCCTGCAGCGGAACGCCAGGTCGAGGCCGAGCGGCCATCCGAGCTGATCGAGATCAGCGGCCGCATCAAATGGTTCGACGTCTCCAAGGGCTTTGGCTTTATCGTTCCCGACAACGGCTTGCCTGACGTCCTCCTTCATGTGACGTGTCTGCAGCGGGACGGCTACCAGATGGCCAACGAAGGCGCGCGGATCGTCGTCGAGGCCGTGCTCAGAACCCGCGGTTACCAAGCCTTTCGCGTGCTCTCCATGGACGAATCGACGGCGGTTCACCCGTCCGAACTGCCGATGGCCCGGACCCATGTCGCGGTGACTGCGACCAGCGCCCTCGAGCCGGCCATCGTCAAGTGGTTCAACCGGTTGCGCGGCTTCGGCTTCGTGTCGCGGGGAGACGGCACCGCGGACATTTTCGTCCATATGGAGACATTGCGGCGCTACGGCATTGCCGAGCTGAAGCCCGGCGATACCGTCTACGTCCGTTATGGCGACGGCCCCAAGGGTCTGATGGCGGCGGAGGTGCGGCTTGCCGACAGCAACGTTCCCTCATCGCATTGACGAGGCAGGCCTTGAATCCGGATCGCCGTAACTGGGCAGTTGTCGCGGCCCTCTGCGTGCTCGGCGTGCTTCTTGCGCCCACGCCAGGCGTTTCGCAGGACTACGAACCGCTCACAATCGTCAGCGGAGACGAGCGTCACGAATTCATGGTCGAGCTTGCCGACACCCCGGAGGCGCGTTCGCGCGGGCTGATGTACCGGCGTTCGATGGCCGACGACTACGGCATGCTCTTCGATTTCGAGCGGGTCGAGATCGTGACCATGTGGATGCGCAACACCTATATTCCCCTCGACATGCTGTTCATCCGGGCGGACGGAACGATCGCCCGGATCGCGGAGAATACGGAGCCTCTTTCGGAGCGCACGATATCCTCGCGGGAACCGGTCCTTTCTGTCCTCGAGGTCAAGGGGGGAACGACCGCGCGCCTGGGGATCGGCCCGGGCGACCGGGTGGAGCATCCCCTCTTCGAGGGCCGATAGTCGCGCTGGCCGCTTGTAACGCTTGCCGCCGAGGGCGTGGCCGTGATAGCGACTTCTCATCGACGACCGATGGTTCGGGGCGTAGCGCAGTCTGGTAGCGCATCTGCTTTGGGAGCAGAGGGTCGCTGGTTCGAATCCGGCCGCCCCGACCACGGCGTCGCAAGACAGGGATCAGGAATCCGAGGCTTACGACGATGACAGCTCGAATCTTCAAGCCCTCCCGCGGCGCGACCTCCTCCGGGACGGCGCGTACGAAGCGCTGGGTCCTCCAGTTCGAGCAGCTGACGCCGCGCCAGATCGAGCCGCTCATGGGGTGGACGAGTTCCGCCGATACGCGGCAGCAATTGCGCCTGTCCTTCGATACCCGTGAAGAAGCGATCGCCTATGCCGAGCGCAACAATATTCCCTATCGGGTCGAGGAACCGCAGCAGCCGAAGCGCCGGATCATGGCCTACTCGGACAACTTCAAGTACAATCGCGTCGATTCCTGGACGCATTGAGACGCAGATTGCGCTCAGGCAGGAATGGCCCCGTAGCTCAGTTGGATAGAGCGCCAGCCTTCTAAGCTGGATGTCGCAGGTTCGAATCCTGCCGGGGTCGCCACCGCACCGGTTTTCGAAATACGCGCTACAGGTGCCCAAACGTTAATGGAGAAATACACGTATAAATTGTTTTCTTTCATGGCGGATTATTACTGAAAGTCGACTTTGATGTCCATGTCGCCGAGCGTCAGAGAGAGCATTCCTTAAGCTTTGTTTGGTCCAATTCCCGCAAAGAGGATAATGACCGGGGTTGGAAACTTGTTGAAAAAGCAAAAAAAAGGCGGGCTGACCCGCTTTGCGCGGCTGGGCATCCGCGGGCGAATTGCCGCCGGATTTGGCGCCGTGCTCGCTCTCGCCGTTGCAACCGCAACCTTCGCGATATTCAATGCGACAGGGCTCAACCGGGACTTTGAAGCCTATCGGGCGATCACGGCGGAGGCGCAGCGCGCTCAGGCCCTTTCCGCGGATTTTTCCAGGCTGCTGGTTCTGGTGCGTGACGAACTGAGGGCAGCGGATCCAGAGCGCCTCGCGCGCATCAAAGAGGCGAGCGCGAGCCTGGGTGAGAACATCGCCCGCGCGGGTTCGCTCTCCTCCGACGAGGACCGGCGCCGGTCGCTTGAGGAAATCGGCGCCGCTTACGGGCGGTTCGACGCCGGCCTGAGCGCTCTGATCGCGTCGCGGACCCAGTTGGCAACCATCGTAGGCAACGAGATGCAGCCTGCAGTCGATTCGGCGGTCGAGTTCATGGGGCGGATCGTCTATCTCGCATCGCTCGATGGCGACCTCGACAATGCGAACAGCGTCTCCACCGCCCTCCGGGAGTCGCTCCTGTCACAAATCGCCTTCACGCGTTTCATGGGCGGGAGCGATGAGGATTCTCACGTGGCCTCTGCGGCGCTCGCGCGGGCGAAGGGCCAGATCGAGCAGGTCGAGCGCAACACGAGCCACATGCAGCGCAAGGGCCTGCTGGCCGGCGTCCTGCTCCAGCTCGAGGCCTATGGCGACGCGATGCTGCGGGCAATGGAGTTGGCGGGGCATCTGGACGAGACCCGCGAGATTCTGTTTGGTGAAACCGAAAGCACGGTGACCTCCCTTGCCAACCTGATCACCGAGGGTGCTTCGGCGGAAGCGCGCGCAATCGGTGACGGGACCGCACAATCGGCCACGCAAATGGTCATCGCGATCATTGCCGCCACGCTGATCATGGCGACCCTCGGAATTGGCGTCGCCCTCCTCATCGGCCGCTCCATAGCGCGTCCCGTGACGGCGATGACCGGCGCGATGCGCGCACTCGCCGACGGCGACACTGCAATAACAATTCCTGGGCGTGAACGCGGCGACGAAATTGGCGCAATGGCGGGCGCTGTCGAGGTCTTCCGCCAGAACGCCATCGAGCGGCAGAAACTTGCCTCGGAGAGCGAGGCGGAAGCGCTCGCCCGCGCGCGGAGACAGCATGCCGTGGAGGCGCTCATCGATGACTTCCGTGCGCAGGTGGGAGGCATCCTCGAGGGCGTCGCCGCGAATATGGGGCAGATGCAGGCGACAGCCCGCACCCTGACCGCGATTGCCTCCGAGACCGCGAGCCTTACTGGTGAGACGGCGAATGCCTCCGAAAACTCCGCCCGGAATGCGGCAACGGCGGCGCGCGCGGCCGAAAGCCTCACGGTCGCCATTGACGAGATCGCGCGCGCCGTGGGACTGACGACGGAAGTCGTGGGGCGGGCGAGCCACGCGGCCGATCAGACGAATGTGCGGGTCGCAAGCCTCTCCCAGGCGGCGCAGAAGATCGGCGACGTTGTCGTCCTGATCAAGGACATCGCCGAGCAGACGAACCTGCTCGCGCTCAACGCCACGATCGAAGCCGCCCGCGCCGGTGAGGCGGGCAAGGGCTTCGCCGTCGTCGCCAACGAGGTCAAGAGCCTCGCAGACCAGACAGCCAAGGCGACGGCGGAGATCGGGCAGCAGATCGGCGCGATCCAGGGCTCGACGACGGATGCGGTCGCCAATATCGAGCAGATCGCCGATATCATGAAGGAGGTCAGCGAGCACACGACCTCGATCGCAGCCGCCGTGGAGGAGCAGGGCGCATCAACCGGCGAGATCGCCCGCAACGTCCAGCGCGCGGCGCATTCGAGCGAGCTCGTCGCGGGCAATATCGAGGCGGTCAAGGCATCTACCGGGGAGACGACTCGCTCGGCGGACGAGGTGCTCCGCGCCTCCGGGTTCGCGGCGCAGGAGACGGAGAAGCTCAGGCAGTCGATCGACCGTTTCCTGGCCCAGGTCGCGGCAGCCTGATCGCCGATCCCCCCATGAACAGGAAGGCCCCGCAAGGTGATTGCGGGGCCTTTGCATTTCTGACGGCCGCTGCCGGCGGGGAGATTCAGGCCTCGTAGGCCTTGATGCGCTGCCGCTGCTCGCCCAGGCGATCGATCCCGAGGGCGACGACGTCGCCCGCCTTGAGGAACCGCGGCGGCTTCATGCCGATGCCGACGCCCGGAGGCGTGCCGGTGGTGATCACGTCGCCGGGCTCCAGGATCATGAAGTGCGAGATGTAGGAGACGAGCTGCGCGCAGTCGAAGATCATCGTCTTCGTCGAACCGGTCTGCATCCGCTCGCCGTTGAGGTCCAGCCAGATGCCGAGGTTCTGGATGTCGGGAATCTCGTCGGGCGTCACCAGCCACGGTCCCAGGGGGCCGAAGGTCGGGCAGCCCTTGCCCTTTGACCACGTGCCGCCCCGCTCCATCTGGAACTCGCGCTCGGAGACGTCGTGGCAGACACAATAACCGGCGACATAGTCGAGGGCGTTGTTGGCGGGCACGTAGGAGGCGCGCTCGCTGATGACGATCGCCAGCTCGACCTCCCAGTCCGTCTTGACGGAGCCCTTGGGAATGACGACGTCGTCATTCGCACCGACGATGCAGGACGGCGCCTTGTTGAACAGGATCGGCTCGGCGGGAATCGCCGCCCCGGTCTCGGCGGCATGGTCGGCATAGTTCAGCCCCACGGCGACGAAATTTCCGACATCGCCGACGCAGGGGCCGAGCCGAACCTCGCCCTCGACCAGCGGCAGGGACGCCGGGTCGAGCTTCGAAAGCCGCGCCAGGGTCGCCTTCGACAGGCAAGGGCCGGAGACATCGGGAATCTCGCCAGACAGATCGCGAATCCTGCCCGCCTCGTCGAGGAGCCCCGGCTTTTCTGCGCCTGATGCGCCGTAACGAACAAGCTTCATGATCGCCTCCTTGTGATTTCGCGCGATCATGACGGGCGCGTTGCCGGAAGGCAACGCGCTGAACGCGGCACCCGGTCTTGAGACTTTTCCTGCGACCTCGGCCTTATGCTCAGGAGCGCACGAGGACATAGGTGCCAGGAGCGTCGCAAAGCGGCTTCAGCTTGCCGCCGCCCGGCTTGCGCGCCGCCACCTCCTTCGGCGCCTGTTTCCTGACCCACTCGAACCAGTAGGGCCACCAGGTTCCGGGATGCTCCTCGGCTCCTGCGATCCAGTCCTCCAGCTCCCCCTCCGGAGGGCCGTTCGTCCAGAACTGGTATTTCGCCTTCGCGGGTGGATTGACCACGCCGGCAATGTGCCCGGATCCCGCCAGCACGAACTCGACCTCGCCGCCGAAACTCGAGGAGCCGAGGAAGACGGAGCGCGGCGGAGCGATATGGTCCTCGCGGGTCGCCAGGTTGAAGATCGGAATCTTGACCTTCTTCAGGTCCAGCTTCTCGTCGCCGACCACCATCCGCCCGGTGGAGAGATTGTTCTCGAGATAGCAGTTGCGCAGGTAGAACGAGTGGTTCGCCGCCGGCATCCGGGTCGAATCGGCGTTCCAGTAGAGCAGGTCGAAGGGGAAGGGGGCCTGCCCCTTCAGATAGACGTTGACCATGTAGGGCCAGATCAGGTCGTTGGGCCGCAGCATGTTGAAGGCATTCGCCATGCGCGATCCCTCCAGATAGCCGCGGGCGTGCATGTTCCCCTCGATCGCCTTGATCTGGTCCTCGCAGGCAAAGACCTTCAGGTCCCCTGCATGCGTGAAGTCCACCTGCGTCGTGAAGAGCGTCGCGCTCTCGATGCGGTCGTCGCCCTTTGCCGCCATGTAGGCGAGGGCGACGGACAAGAGCGTGCCGCCGACGCAGTAGCCGATCGCGGTGACCTTGTCCTCTCCCGTCGCCTTCTTGATCGCGTCGAGGGCCTCGAAGACGCCCTCGCGCATGTAGTGCTCGAAGCTCTTTCGGGCGAGGCGTTCATCCGGGTTCACCCAGGAGATGCAGAACACGGTCAGTCCCTGCGAGACAGCCCAGCGGATGAAGCTCTTGTCCGGGTTGAGGTCCAGGATGTAGTACTTGTTGATCCACGGGGGCACGATCAGCAGCGGCCGGGCGAGAACCTTCTCGGTGGTCGGCTCGTATTGCAGAAGCTCGAACAGATCGTTGCGGAAGACGACCTTGCCCGGCGTGGTGGCCATGTTCTCGCCGACCTTGAACCGGGTGGAATCGGTCTGGCGGATCTTCAGCTCGCCCTTGCCGGCCTCGACATCCTCCGCCAGCATCTTCATGCCGCGCACGAGATTGGCGCCGCTCTCCTTGATCGTCTCGCGGATCAGCTCGGGATTGGTGGTCAGGAAATTTGAAGGCGAGAGGGCGCTCGACATCTGCTTCACATAGAAGCGCGCCTTCTGGCGCGTGTCCTCGTCGATGCCCTCCGCATCCTCGACCATGTCCTCCGCCCACTTCGAGGTTGCGAGATAGGCCTGCTTGAGGAAGTCAAAATAGGCGTTGTCGGACCATTCGTGATCCGCGAAGCGGTTATCCTTTGGCTCCGGCTTGACCGCCGGCTCCACCGGCTCGCCCTGCATCCGGCGCAGTGAATTCGCCCAGATGTCCATGAAGGTAACGCCGAGCCGGCTTTGGGCCTCGACCGCCTTCTGGGGGTCGACCAGCCATTTCTCGGTGACCTGGACGAGCGTCTTGACCATGTCGCTCATCTCGTCGGCCACGCCGCCATTGGCGCGGCGCTCCTCGATGGGCTTCAGAAGCGCGGCGGTGGCCTTGCCCGCCTCTTCCATGTACTGGGCCATGTTGCGGGACATCGCCTCGATGTCCGGCATCGGCTGCGAAGTTCCCTCGCGGGCGCCTTTGTCTTTCTTCTCGGACACGTGCGCATCCTCCTTTCGGGTGACGGCGGACGGCCGACCACCCTGGAGATTATCTTATCCTTCCAGCCGTTTCCTGCTAGATCGGATCGTGGAATAAGGTACGTCTATCCGCAAAAGGATTACGATATGACGTCGCCCGCGAAACGAAGCCTGAACTTCGCCGCCGCCTGTTTCCTCGCGGTGGCGGTTTCGGCCTGTGCCGGGGACCTGAACCCGGTGCGCGACGTCCTTGTTGTGACCGGCCTTGGCGAAGCGCGGGCCCCCGCGCCCGAATTCGTCGAAGCCACGCGCCCGGAGGAACTGCGCTACGTCCCGATCGGCACGGCGACCCCCCCGCGCGAGACACCGGCAAAGACGCCGGAGGAGATTGCGGCGATGGAAGAGGAACTGAGACAGGTGCAGGGGGACAACGAAGCCCGGGCCGCCAGCGCCCGCAGCCTCAGCATGGCCCCGCCTCCGGAGCCGGTCCGCGTGGAGGACATCCCGGAGCTTGCGCCCGATCCGGAGCCTGTCACCCGAAATACCGACGCATCCCGATGATTTTTTTGAGGTTCCGTCTGCACTCGCCCCCACATTGGTGGTAGTGAGCCAAATTCTCCAACCGCCCTCGGCAGCAAACGAATCAGCCATGAACGACTTTTATCGCATCAAGCGCCTGCCGCCCTACGTCTTCGAGCCGATCAACCGGATCAAGGCGGCTGCGCGCGCCAACGGCGTCGACATCGTCGACCTCGGCATGGGGAATCCGGACCTGGCCGCCCCGGCGCATGTCGTGGCGAAGCTCGTGGAGACTGCCGGCAAGCCGCGCACGGACCGGTACTCCGCATCGAAGGGAATTGCCGGGTTGCGCCGGGCCCAGGCCGGCTATTACGCGCGCCGGTTCGGGGTCAAGCTCAATCCGGAGACGCAGGTCGTGGCGACGCTTGGCTCCAAGGAGGGCTTCGCGAACATGGCCCAGGCCATCACTGCGCCGGGCGACGTCGTCCTCGTCCCGAACCCGAGCTATCCGATTCACGCCTTCGGCTTCCTCATGGCGGGCGGCGTGATCCGGTCCGTTCCCGCCGAGCCGTCTCCGGCGTTCTTTCCTGCTCTCGAGCGGGCGGTGACGATGTCGATCCCCAAGCCGATCGCCGTCGTCGTCTGCTATCCGTCGAATCCGACGGCATGCGTGGCGACACTCGACTTCTATCGCGACCTCGTGGCCTTCGCGAAGAAGCATGAACTCATCCTCCTCTCGGATCTCGCCTATGCGGAGGTCTATTTCGACGACGCGCCGCCGCCGTCGGTGCTGCAGGTGCCCGGGGCTGTCGACGTGACGGTGGAATTCACCTCGCTTTCGAAGACATACTCCATGGCGGGCTGGCGGATGGGCTTTGCGGTCGGCAACGAGCGCCTGCTCGCCGCTCTTGCCCGGGTGAAGTCCTATCTCGATTACGGCGCCTTCACGCCCGTCCAGGTCGCTGCGACGGCGGCCCTCAACGGCCCCGACGATTGCATCGCCGAGATGCGCGCGATCTACAGGAAGCGGCGCGACGTGATGGTGGAATCCTTTGGGAAGGCCGGCTGGGAGATCCCGCCGCCTTCCGCATCGATGTTTGCCTGGGCGCGTATACCGGAGCGTTTCCGCGAGCTCGGAAGCCTGGAATTCGCGAAGCTGCTGGTGGAGAAGGCCGACGTTGCCGTGGCGCCCGGAATTGGATTCGGAGAAAATGGCGACGAATATGTCCGGCTGGCGCTCGTCGAGAATGAGCAGCGAATCCGGCAGGCGGCCCGCGGCGTCCGGCGCTTCTTCGACAACGCGGAGAAGACGTTGCACAACATCATGCCCGCCTCGCGCAGCGCGTGATGGGATCGGGTCACTCGCGGCGTGAGAATGCAAGCCAGCAGGCGGTCGCCCAGGCGATACCCAGCGACCAGCCCGCGAGGACATCCGTCGGCCAGTGGACGCCGAGATAGATCCGGCTGACACCGATCAGGATCACGATGCAGGCGGCGCTGGCCATGATGAATGTCCGCTCGCGCCGCTGCCTCGCCAGTCGCGATACAAGTCCTGCGACGGTGAGGAGCACCGCCGCGGCCATGGTGGAATGGGCGCTCGGAAAGCTTTGCGTGAAAACGCGCGTCCCCTGCAGGAGGAGATCCGGGCGCGGCCGGTCGAACTGGATCTTCAAACCCATGCCAAGGGCCATCGCGCCGAGCGTCGCGACGACGATATGCAGCGAGGCGAGGTAGCGTCCCCGCAGAGCGAGAAGGATCGCGCCGAGCGCTGCGCCTCCGATCAGAACCGACATGCTGCCGAGGCTGGAGACGTCTCGAACCGCCTCGCGGAACCAGGACGGCTCCGCGAGCCGATCCTGACCGGGATGGATGAGGGAAAAGATGGCGGCGTCGACAGGGCCTGACAGCACGCCGTCATCATCCAGGTAGACGAGCAGCGAGAGGGCCGCGAAGAGCATGAAGGCGGCGAGGCACCCCCCTGCGAGGCGACGGTGCACGTCAGTCATCCTGCGGAGACAATCCGGGGGCCGAAGCGGGGGCAAAGACCTCCATCGCACCGGGATGAACGCGAAAGACGCCGGGCGTGTGCGAGACGATTTCCCCGTCCGCATTGATCGGCTGCCTGCGTCGCGTGCGGATCTCGAATGTCGTCGCATTGTCCACGCGAACCTCGCGCCATGCCCCGTGCTCCCCATAGCGAAAAGCCCGCGCCATCAGGGCGAGTTTCCAGGCCCGGCGCATTTCGAGACTGTAGAGATCGAGAGCCCCGTCGTCGATCTTGGCGTTGCTGTGGATCGCCATCCCGCCTCCGTAGTACAACCCGTTCCCGATCGCTATCTGCAGGGTCAGGGCGCGGGAGGTCCCATGAGTGCTCGCGATCGTCGCCCGAAACGGCTTTGCCCGCAGCAAGACGCCAATAGAGGCAATGAGATAGCCAAATTTTCCGAAGCGCCGCTTCAGGTCCGACGTCAGATCATGCGCCAACTGTGCCGAAAGTCCGATGCTGGCCACGTTGAAGAATAACTTTCCGTTGACATTGCCCAGGTCGATCCGGCGGGTGTGGCCATCGGCGATGATTTCCGCGGCCTGTGCCAGGTCCTCGGGGATTCCGAGAGTGCGGGCGAGATCGTTCGCGGTGCCCATTGGCAGGATGCCGAGCGGCAGTTGCGTCTCGACGAGGCCGCGGGCCGCCGCGTTCATCGTGCCGTCGCCCCCGCCGAGGATGACGAGGTCGAACGCATTGCGACGCGCGATGATCATGTCGGAGAGCTGCTCGCCCTCAGGGCAATCCTCAACCGCGATCTGAAGATCATGCCGCCTGCCCAGCGTTTCGATCGCCTCCTGCATGGCGGCGCCGGCCCGTCTGCTTGCCTTGTTGAAGACAAGGAGCGCGCGGCGGATGCCTGCATCGGATGGAGGGGGCGGCGCGATCATGGTGCGGGCACGGCGGGAATCATCGATTCAGGACTTTCCGACATTTCAAAAAGGGCTTGCTTAAGCGTATCCCGGATCAACTGCGTCAGCCGTCAAAACAGGCTCTGTGAAGGGCATCACGATATGTTACAATAAATTTCAAACGAGCGGGAACCGCCACACCACCGCCACGTTAACATCCTGTCAATACTCGCACGAAGAGGCGGGGCAGCAGGAGGGGAGAGCGTCGATGCCGATACTGGACGCGAACACGCTTGAACTCGAATCCGAGGGCGTCGAGCGCCTGCGCGGTATCCTTGGCGAGCCTCGCGCCGCCCCGCGTCATGCGGATGCGATGCGTGCGGCTGCGTCGCGTGCGCAAGCCGCCGGGCGTCGGGTCGAGGAAGATGCGCTCGGCAACGCGCTCCGTAAGTCGCTCATCGCTCATGGCGACCTTCTGAGGCGCTTCCAGCGCATCCACGAGATCACCTGAGTTCAGTTCAGCGTGTCGATATAGTCTGCCAACGCACGGATCTCGTTTCGGGTAAGAGACATTTCGGGCATGAGCGGATGCGGAGACGCCAGGAAAAGGGCGAGCGCGCCGGCGTCAAAATCCTCCCTGCCTGCGATCTCGGCGAAGGGTGGCACGGCATCGGCAGCCTTGGTCTGATCCTCGCTCACGAGATGGCAGGATGCGCACCACCTTTCCGCCAGAATACGTCCCTCCGAGGCATCTGCGAATGCGGAACCGCCTGAAAGCCCGGCGAGCGCGACGGCCACGGCGGCCTTGAACCAAAAATTCATCTCGACGGTCTCCAGATCCACATCGCGAGGGCGGGCCGGAATCATCCGGCGACGAACCCGATCGTAAGCACTTGGGCGCCCGGTTCAAGGCGCCGCCTCGAAAACGCCGGGCAGCCGTTAGCGAAGCTGAAAAGGATTTGCGCATAGATTTCCGCTCGTCGTCTCCGAAAATGGCTTGAGAAACATGATCGCCACGCCGACTTTCCCGGATATCGCCGCCCTTGTGGTCGACGAAAGCCTCTATATCAGGCGGATTCTCCGTGACATGCTGACGCGCGTGGGAATCAAGCGCGTTCTCGAGGCTCCCGACGGCGCCGAGGCTCTGGGCGTGTTGTCGGAGAGCAAGCCCGACCTCGTCATACTCGACTGGGATCTCGCCATTCTCAGCGGCGAGGAGTTCATCCGGCTGACGCGCACGCCTGCGACCTCTCCGGCGCCGACGCTTCCGATCATTCTGATGATGGGCAAGCCCCGCCGCTACATCGTGGATCGGGCCGTGTCGCTCGGCGTGAACGAAATCGTTGCCAAGCCCTTCTCCCCCAAGGTCCTGTGGTCGCGCCTCGACGAAGTGATCAACCGGCCGCGCCCGTATCTCCAGGTCAAGGGCCTCCTGCGCCCGGTCGCCCGCTCGACGAGCACAGTTCCGCAGAAGGTCGCGGCTTAAGGTTACGCATCCATCTCACGGCCCAAAAGTTCTGCGAGACAATATGAGGTCTTGGCACCGCGTCGATGCGCTTGTTAAGATATGGTCAAGTTGAAAGGTGCGCCCTGTGATGCTGCGCCTATTGGGATACGGGCCTTGCTGGTCAATGGTGGAGCTTTGGATACGCAAGGGGAGTCGGGATCGGAAACGAACCTGACGCGGCCCCTTGCGGTCGCGGATGAGAAGCACCAGCGCCGGCCCTGGTCATACCGCCCGTACCGCCGCAGCGGGGACGCCTACGCTGCCCTCGACCTGGGCACCAATAATTGCCGCCTTCTGATCGCCGAGCCGTCGCGCCACGGCTTTCGCGTGATCGACGCTTTCTCCCGGATCGTTCGGCTCGGCGAGGGGCTCGCCTCGACCGAGCGTCTGAACGAAGGCGCCATGAACCGCACCGTCGAGGCCCTGAAGGTGTGCCGGGACAAGATGCGGAGCAAAGGCGTCAAGCGTGCTCGCCTCGTCGCGACGGAAGCGTGTCGTTCGGCCCGCAACGCCGAACGATTTGTCGTTCGTGTCCTCGAGGAGGTCGGCCTCGACCTGGAGATCGTGGACCGGCGGACGGAGGCCTATCTCGCGGTGACCGGTTGCGCCGCGCTCGCCGATCCGGAAGCGCATTCGGTCATCATCTTCGATATCGGCGGCGGGTCGACGGAGATTGCCTGGCTTGACGGGCAGGCGCGAAGCCCGCTCTCCGATCCGTGCAAGCGGGTTCGAGCCTGGGATTCCCTGCCGGTCGGCGTCATCACGCTGGCTGAGCGTCATGGCGGCGCGGAGGTCTCGCGTGAGAAGTTCGAGTCGATGGTCGAGGAGGTGTCCAGCCTGCTCGCCCCCTTCGAGATCGCGGCGGCTTCCGCGGCCACGGCCCGGGACTTCCACCTGCTTGGAACCTCGGGGACCGTCACGACCGTGGGCGGGATCTTTCTGAAGCTGCCGCGCTACGACCGTCGGCAGGTCGACGGCCTCTGGATGGCCGACAGCGAAGTCGACGACGTGCTCGACGATCTGATCCGGCTGGATTATGAGGGGCGGGCCGCGAACCCTTGCGTCGGCCCCGAGCGCGCCGACCTGGTGCTCGCCGGTTGCGCCATTCTCGAGGGAATACGGCGGGCCTTCCCCTCGCCACGTCTGCGCATCGCGGATCGCGGTCTGCGGGAAGGCATATTGATGAACATGATGCGTGAGGACGGCGTCTGGCGCCGCGGCAGGGGCAAGTGACCGAAAAGAAGACGACACCCGCGCGGTCCTTGAAGGTGAAACTCAAGACCGCGCGAAAACGCACGCCCTCCTCGCAGCGCTGGCTCGAGCGGCAGCTCAACGACCCCTACGTCGTCCGCGCGAAACGCGAGGGCTTCCGGTCGCGCGCGGCCTTCAAGCTTCTCGAACTGGACGAAAAGTACAAGTTCCTGAGGCCCGGCCAGAAGATCGTCGACCTTGGGGCGGCGCCGGGCGGCTGGTCCCAGGTGGCGGCGCGAAAGATCGGCCTTGCCGACGAGCGAGCGGGGAAGGGAGCCGGCTCGGCCAGGATCGTTGGAATCGACCTCCTCCCGATCGAACCGATGCCCGGCGCTGAATTTGTGCAGATGGACTTTCTCTCGGAGGACGCCCCCGAGCGGCTCGTCGCCCTGCTCGGCGGGCAGGCGGATGTGGTCATGTCCGACATGGCGGCCAACGCCACGGGGCACAAGAAGACCGACCACTTGCGCATCATGGGTCTTGCTGAGGCCGGAGCCCAGTTCGCCCGGGAAATCCTTGCCCCCGGTGGCGTCTATCTGGCGAAGGTCCTGAGGGGCGGGACCGAAGGGGCGCTGCTTGCGGATCTCAAGCGTGATTTCGCCACCGTGCGGCACGTGAAGCCGGCGGCGAGCCGCGCAGATTCCGCCGAACTCTATGTGCTGGCGACGGGGTTCCGGGGACGTCGAGCGGAACAGGATCGAGAGAGCGGGTGATCACGGGATCCTGTTGTCACATGATCCCGTGATCCCGGGAGGGCGATGTCGAGGAACGCCGTGCCAGCGTCATTTCGGCTTCGCTATCGGGGTTCCTGCAGTGTAAGAGGGCAGGCAGAGGGGTGACCTGGGGGATTCGCAGTGTTCTCATCGATCTCAAATCTGCCGGAATTCGTGCTTTTCTTCCTGATCGCGGCGGCGCTGATCGCGGCGTATCTGCTCGTCTACACGATGGCGACTGCGCATAACGAATTCGCGCTGATCCGCCAGAACGTGGTCGCGGCGGCGCTGGCCCTTGGGCTTAGCCTCGTCGGCTTCGCACTGCCCCTGTCGAGCGCGGTGGTCTATGCGTCGAACGTGGTTGACCTGCTGATCTGGGGAATCGTCGCGATGATCGTCCAGATCGTCGTCTACGGGATCGTGCGGATCCTCATACCGAACCTGTCGCAGAGAATCGCCGCCGGCGAGCTTTCTGCGGCGATCTTCCTTGGAGCGGTCTCGCTCGCGGCGGGCATCGTCAACGCTTCCGCGATGACGTTCTGATCCGCCATTCGCGATCCGGTTGGGCCTTGCAATGACTGACAAACATATTTCCCCGTGCGCGGTCGTCGAGGCAGGCGACGGACGAAAGGTCCGGTTCGGCAACGCGCTTCCGATTTCGCTCATTGCCGGCCCCTGCGCCATGGAAAGCCGCGAGCACGCGCTTGAAATGGCGCAGGCCTTGACGGAAATCGCGGACCGGCTCGGCATCGGCCTCGTCTACAAGTCCTCCTTCGACAAGGCCAACCGGACCTCGCTCTCGAGCGCCCGCGGCATCGGACTCGCGGCGGCGCTGCCGATCTTCGCGGAGGTCAGGGACCGGTTCGGGCTGCCGGTTCTCACGGATGTCCACGAGACCCAGCAATGCGCGCCGCTCGCCGAGGTCGTGGACATCCTCCAGATCCCCGCTTTCCTTTGCCGGCAGACGGACCTCCTGATCGCGGCTGCCGCCACGGGACGCATCGTGAACGTGAAGAAGGGGCAGTTCCTCGCCCCCTGGGACATGGCCAATGTCGTCGCAAAGCTGACCGGCGCCGGCAACCCGAATGTCCTCCTCACGGAGCGGGGCGCTTCCTTCGGCTACAACACGCTCGTTTCCGACATGCGGGCGCTCCCCATCATGGCGCAGACCGGCGCGCCGGTGATCTTCGACGCGACGCATTCGGTACAGCAGCCGGGAGGGCAGGGCGCTACGTCGGGAGGGCAGCGGGAGTTCGTTCCCGTCCTGGCGCGGGCGGCGGTCGCGGTCGGCGTGGCGGGCCTGTTCATCGAAACGCATCCGGATCCGGACCGCGCCCCGTCCGACGGACCGAACATGGTGCCGCTTTCGCAGTTTGAAGCATTGATCAAGCAGCTCATGCAATTGGACGAGATTGTTAAGAGTCCGCGCGAATGATTGGTGCCGCCCTGCGCTTCCATTTCTCGACGGGAAGCACAGGCGCTGCGCTCGCGGGAGCTTGCCGGCTGCTCTAGGCTGTCGCATCGCGGGCCGGGCCCGCTCGGACGAGGCGGCGCATGAATTCCGACACCAGTGACGGGCGCGACATCCGCGCGACCATCGTCATTCTCGCCATCGCGGGCTTTGCAAGCACTTTCGCGGGGCGCATCTCGGATCCGCTCGTCAACGTCATCGCCATCGACCTGGCCGCCTCGGTGAAGTCGATCGCGCTCCTTGCGACTGCCTTCGCGCTCCCCTATGCGCTGATCCAGCCGGTCCTCGGGCCATTCGGGGACGCGCTCGGGAAGTTGAGGGTGATGAGGCTCTGCCTGGTGGTGCTCGTCGCCGCGCTGATCGCATCCGCCTTCATGCCCGATGCGGGCAGCCTCTTCGCCATGCGCGTCATCACCGGCGCGGCGGCGGGCGGGATCATCCCCCTCGCGCTTGCGGCGATCGGCGACCGCGTGGGAATGGAAGGACGCCAGCTCGCGATTTCCCGCTTTCTCGTGGCGGTCATCCTCGGCCAGCTGGCCGGCTCGACGCTTTCGGGTTTGCTTGCAGACCTGGTCGGATGGCGTGCGGTCTTCTTCCTGGCGGGCAGCGTCGCCGCAGTCGCACTCGTGGCCGCGTCCGTCGGCGTGAGCGGGCGACCGGAGAAGCGCTCAGCCTTCAGCTACGCAGTCGCCATGAAACGCTATCGGGCACTCCTTGCGAACCCGCGGGCGCGGGCCCTGTTTGCGCTCGTCTTCTTTGAAGCGATCGCCATCCTGGGCGTTCTGCCGTTCATCGCTCCGATCCTGTCGGCGCGCGAGGCAGGGGGCGCCGCGGAGGCTGGCCTCGCGCTTGCCGGCTTTGCCGCGGGCGGCCTGATCTATTCATTGATCATACGCTGGCTGCTTCGGCATCTTGGCATGTATCGAATGTTGATACTTGGTGGAGCTCTTGGCGCCATCGCATTGATATCGCTGATTTTCGCGGCGCACTGGCTTGTAGTGGCGGCCGCTTTGACGGTGCAGGGTCTTGGCTTCTACATGATGCACAACTCGTTCCAGACGCAGGTCACGGAACTGTCGGCGGATGCGCGGGGCTCGGCCGTCGCCCTGCATGCCTGCTCGTTCTTTGGCGGAGGAGCGGCGGGCCCGGTGATCTTCGGCTATGGATCGACCTATCTCGGGGAGGTGGCCACCCTGGCCGCTCTCGCCGGATTGATCCTCTCGCTCGGCTTCATCGCAGCCTGGGCCCTTGCAAGAACAGCGCCTCAGCCCCTGGCGCGGTAGGGCGCAACCCCTTGGTCGGGAAGCCAGACATTTGCGGGCAACTCGCCGGTTTGCCAGAAAACGTCGATCGGAATCCCGCCGCGGGGATACCAGTAGCCCCCGATCCGGAGGAACTTCGGCTCGAGCAGCGCGGCGAGCTTCCGCCCGATCGCCACTGTGCAGTCCTCGTGAAACGCGCCATGGTTCCGGAACGCGTTGAGGTAGAGCTTGAGCGACTTCGACTCGACCAGCCAGTCCCCGGGCACATAGTCGATGACGAGGATCGCGAAGTCCGGCTGGCCCGTGACCGGGCACAGCGAGGTGAATTCGGGGCAGGTGAACCGGGCGACGTAGTCCGTCCCCGCCTGCGGATTGGGGACGCGATCGAGCTGCGCCTCCTCGGGTGATTGCGGCTGAGGGCTCATCTTGCCAAGTTGCAGGTCGGCGGCTTCCGTCACGGCTTCCATCCCGTCGTCATGATGCGAGACGCCTATCGCGCGCATCGCGCCGGGGGTCAATCTCCGCCGGGGCGGCGCGCCCGAAATCGCTCCGATTGCGCGCCTTTGCCGCAATGAAACCTTGCGTCCGTGGCAGCATTGCCTAAAACGCGGCCAGACACGCATCCCGTCGGAGCTTCAGAAATGACCGCCATCACCGATATCATCGCCCGGCAGATCCTCGACAGCCGCGGCAACCCGACCGTCGAGGTCGACGTCTTTCTCGAGGACGGCTCCATGGGCCGGGCCGCCGTCCCGTCCGGCGCTTCGACAGGTGCGTACGAGGCCGTGGAGCTGCGCGACGGAGACGCGTCCCGCTATCTCGGCAAGGGCGTGCTGAAGGCGGTCGAGTTCGTCAACAGCGAGATCATCGAGGCCCTCGTCGGCATGGATGCCGAGGATCAGGTCGGTGTCGACGACGTCATGATCGAACTCGACGGGACGCCCAACAAGTCGCGGATCGGCGCGAATGCAATCCTCGGCGTGTCGCTTGCGGTCGCGAAGGCGGCGGCGGAAGCGACGCGGCTGCCGCTCTATCGCTATGTCGGCGGCACCCAGGCCCGCGTCCTCCCCGTGCCCATGATGAACATCATCAATGGCGGCGCGCATGCGGACAATCCGATCGACTTCCAGGAATTCATGATCATGCCCGTTGGGGCGCCGAGCCTCGCGGAAGCGGTTCGCATGGGAGCGGAGGTTTTCCACACCCTCAAGAAGGCGTTGAAGGAGGCCGGCCACAACACCAATGTGGGCGACGAAGGCGGTTTCGCGCCGAACCTTCCGAGCGCCGAGGCCGCGCTTGATTTCGTCATGATGTCGATCGAGAAGGCAGGCTACAAGCCCGGCGATGACATGATGATCGCCCTCGACTGCGCGGCCACGGAGTTCTTCAAGGATGGCGCCTATGTCTATGCCGGCGAAGGCAAGCGCCGCTCGCCGGAGGAGCAGGCCGCCTATCTCGCAAAGCTCGTGGACGACTATCCGATCGCCTCGATCGAGGACGGGATGTCGGAGGACGACTGGGGCGGCTGGAAGGTCCTGACAGATATGGTCGGCGATCGCTGCCAGCTTGTCGGCGATGATCTCTTCGTGACCAATGTCGAGCGTCTCGGGGAGGGGATCGCCAGGGGCGTCGCCAACTCGATTCTCGTCAAGGTCAACCAGATCGGCTCGCTGAGCGAGACGCTCTCCGCCGTCGATATGGCGCACCGCGCGGGCTACACGGCCGTCATGTCGCATCGCTCCGGCGAAACGGAGGACGCCACGATCGCCGATCTCGCGGTCGCCACCAATTGCGGTCAGATCAAGACCGGCTCGCTCGCCCGTTCCGACAGGCTCGCCAAGTACAACCAGCTCATCCGGATCGAGGAGCAACTGGGAGCGCAGGCCCTCTATGCGGGCCACTCCGCGCTGAAGAGCCGCAAGCGGTAAAATGCTCCTCACTTCCTAAACGTACTTTTAACCATGGCGGGCTAGCGTCGCGCCATGGTTATCCGTGCCCGCGCCCGATCGATCCTTTTTCCCCTCGCGATCTACTGCGCGTCAGGGTTGGCGATGGCCTATTTCCTTCATCACGCGAATATCGGGCAGCGCGGTCTCGAAGCGAAGCGCGAGCTCGACATTCGGATCGAGCAGGCGACGGCCCTGCTGGCGGAGCGCAAGCGCGAGCGCCAGGAATGGGAACGGCGCGTCGCCCTCGTCCGGAGCGACCAGGTCGATCGGGATCTTCTGGAGGAGCAGGCCCGGCTGATGCTGGGGCGTGTGCACCGGAATGATCTTGTGATCATTACCCGCGACTGACCCGCTTCACGATCAGACATTCGATTAACATGTTTTCGGTTTATTCTGAAAACACGCATCTTATCAATCTGTTATCCGTTTTTGCGTCGCGTCATCTCCTCAGGCGGAGCTACTCGCTTTTCGACTTTCGTTGGAGTATGAAAGGCGAAGGGAAACGTCTCGGAGGTTTGTATGGCCACGGCTGTGCGCAAGGCGGGGGGCTCCGCTCCCAAGGCCGCGAGGGGCAGCACGCGTAAAGCGCCCCAAAACATCCCGTCATTGTCGAGGGAAGAGGAGTTGCACGCGTACCGTGAGATGCTTCTCATCCGGCGCTTCGAGGAGAAGTCCGGACAGATGTACGGAATGGGCCTCATCGGCGGATTCTGCCACCTCTATATCGGCCAGGAAGCGGTCGTGGTCGGGATGCAGATGGCGTCGAAAGAGGGGGATCAGGTGATCACAGGATACCGTGATCACGGGCACATGCTCGTGACCGGTATGGACCCGAAGGGCGTTCTCGCGGAACTGACCGGCCGGCGCGGAGGCTACTCCCGCGGCAAGGGCGGTTCGATGCACATGTTCTCGAAGGAGAAGAACTTCTACGGCGGCCATGGGATCGTTGGCGCCCAGGTCTCGCTGGGGACGGGCATCGCCTTCGCCAACCGCTATCGCGACGAGGACAGCGTCTGCCTGACCTATTTCGGAGACGGCGCGGCGAACCAGGGGCAGGTCTACGAGAGCTTCAACATGGCCGCTCTCTGGAAGCTGCCGGTGGTCTACGTGATCGAGAACAACCGCTACGCCATGGGCACCTCCGTGGCGCGCTCGGCGGCCCAGACGGATTTCTCCAGGCGAGGCCTGTCGTTCAACATTCCCGGCGAGCAGGTCGACGGGATGGATATCCGTGCGGTGAGGGCGGCCGGCCAGCGCGCCATCGAGCACGCCCGGTCAGGGCAGGGGCCCTTCATCCTGGAAATGCTGACCTATCGCTATCGCGGCCACTCGATGTCCGATCCGGCGAAGTACCGGACGAAGGACGAGGTGGCCCGCATGCGCGAGGAGCATGATCCGATCGAGCAGGTCCGCCGCCGCCTCCTGGGCGAGTGGAGCGTGCCGGAGGACGAGCTGAAGGCTATCGACGGGAAGATCAGGCAAATCGTCAACGAGGCGGCTGATTTCGCCACGAACGATCCCGAGCCGGATCCGTCCGAGCTTTGGACCGACATCCTTCACTGATTCCCGACGCGCGGCCGCGCTTTCGACGGCGCCCGCAGAGCCAAGAGCTTGTGCCCATGCCAATCGATGTCCTCATGCCCGCCCTCTCCCCGACGATGGAGCAGGGCAAGCTTGCCAAGTGGCTGAAGAAAGAAGGCGACAGCGTTAAGTCCGGCGATATCCTCGCCGAGATCGAAACGGACAAGGCGACGATGGAAATCGAGGCGGTGGACGAAGGCGTCCTCGCCAAGATCCTGATCGCCGACGACACCGACAATGTCGCCGTGAATACGCCGATCGCGATCATCGCGGCCGAAGGCGAAGATGTCTCACAGGCGGCATCGGCCCCCGCAGCCCAGCCTGCCCCGGCGCAAGCGGCGGCGCCTGCCGAGTCCGCCCCCGCCGAGTCCGCCCCGCAGGAGGCCCCGTCCGGGTCGTCGCCGGCCTCGCCGGCGGTCGTGCGCGACGTCCCCTCCTACGATGCATCGGATGAAGTACCGAGCGGCACGGAGATGGTGACGCTGACGGTTCGCGAGGCCCTGCGCGACGCGATGGCCGAGGAGATGCGCCGCGACGAGGCGGTCTTCGTGATGGGCGAGGAGGTCGCGGAATACCAGGGGGCCTACAAGGTCACGCAGGGGCTTCTGCAGGAATTCGGCAATCGCCGGGTCGTCGATACCCCCATCACCGAGCACGGCTTCGCGGGTATGGGTGTCGGCGCCGCCTTCGCCGGGCTGCGCCCGATCGTGGAGTTCATGACCTTCAACTTCGCGATGCAGGCGATCGACCACATCATCAACTCGGCTGCCAAGACGCTTTATATGTCCGGCGGTCAGCTCGGCTGCCCGATCGTGTTCCGCGGCCCGAACGGGGCCGCCTCCCGCGTCGCCGCGCAGCACAGCCATGATTATGCGGCCTGGTACTCGAACGTCCCCGGCCTCAAGGTGGTGATGCCCTATACCGCAGCGGATGCGAAGGGCCTGCTCAAGAGCGCCATCCGCGATCCCAACCCGGTGATCTTCCTCGAGAACGAAATTCTCTACGGGCAGAGCTTCCCGGTTCCGAAGCTCGACGATTTCACCGTTCCGATCGGGAAGGCGCGCGTGCATCGCACTGGAAAGGACGTCACGATCGTCTCGTTCGGGATCGGCATGACCTACGCCGTGAAGGCGGCGGATGAGCTTGCGAAGGAGGGGATCGAGGCCGAGGTGATCGACCTGCGCACGATCCGTCCGATGGACACGGATACGATCATTGCGTCCGTCATCAAGACGGGGCGCTGCGTGGCGGTCGAGGAGGGTTTCCCCCAGTCCGGCGTTACGGCGGAGATCGCGATGCGCGTGATGGAGCAGGCGTTCGACTATCTCGACGCTCCGGTTGCGCGCGTGACGGGCAAGGACGTTCCGATGCCCTATGCCGCGAACCTCGAGAAGCTGGCGCTTCCCAATGTCGCCGAGGTCGTGCAGGCGGCGAAGGCCGTTTGCTACAAGTGAGAGTCATGAGCGAAACGCCGCGCTTCCATGAGCTCGCAGCTCCTCCCGACGCCCTCGAGAAGGGCGGCCACGAGATCCTGCGCGCCAGCGTCGTCGACGGCGGCGTCAGCGTGACCCTGCGCCGTTCGTTCGACGAAGCCTTCACCTGGGGAGTCCTGCTCGTGGACCTCGCGCGCCATGCCGCCCGCGTCTACGCGCTCGAGACGGGAATGAGCGAGGACGAGGCTTTCGCGGCGATCCGCGAAGGTCTCGAAGCCGAACTCGACCGTCCGACTGATGGCGGCTCCACCCGATCGATCAACTGAATTCAGCTCAGGATTACAAGCCCGATGCCGATCAACATCCTGATGCCCGCCTTGTCGCCGACGATGGAGAAGGGCAACCTCGCCAAGTGGCTCAAGAAGGAAGGCGACAGCGTCAAGTCCGGCGACATCCTCGCCGAGATCGAGACCGACAAGGCGACAATGGAGGTCGAGGCGGTCGACGAGGGGATCCTCGCGAAGATTGTGGTGCCCGAAGGCACGGCAGACGTTCCCGTCAACGACCTGATCGCGGTCATCGCGGAGGAGGGCGAGGACCCGAAGTCGGTATCGGCGGCTCCGGCCGCGTCTGCCCCCGCTTCCCCCGAGCCCGCGCCGCGTCCCTCCGAGAAGCCCGCCGAGACGGCGGTTCAGGCGACGCCCGCTCCAGCCGCTGCGCCAGCCATCGCGCCTTCCCCCGCGCCTGCGGCTGCACCGAAAGCGCAGGGCGAGCGAATCTTCGCCTCGCCGCTCGCCCGTCGGATCGCTAAGGATGCCGGGCTTGATCTCGGGCAGGTGAAGGGCTCCGGTCCTCATGGCCGGATCATCGAGCGCGACGTGCGCGCGGCGGTCGAAACCGGCGTCGGGAAAGCGCCCGCGGCTGCGGCCCAGGCGCCCGCCGCCCCCGCCCCCAAGCCCGCAGCAGCGGCCGGCGGGGCGCTCGCCCAGGGGATGTCGCTCGAGCAGGTCAAGGCGATGTACGCCGCAGACAGCTACGAGGAAGTCGCCCTCGATGGCATGCGCAAGACGATCGCGAAGCGGCTTCTCGAATCGAAGCAGACGATCCCGCATTTCTACCTGACGATCGATGTGGAGCTCGACTCGCTTCTCGCGCTGAGAACCCAGCTCAACGACGCGGCGACGAAGGACAAGGACGGCAAGCCCGCCTACAAGTTGTCGGTGAACGACTTCGTGATCAAGGGCCTCGCCCTCGCGCTCCAGAGGGTGCCGCACGCGAATGCCGTCTGGGCCGAGGATCGGGTGCTCCGCTTCAAGCACTCGGATGTGGGCGTCGCGGTCGCGATCGAGGGCGGGCTGTTCACGCCCGTCATCCGGAAGGCGGAGATGAAGTCGCTATCCGCGATTTCCGCCGAGATGAAGGATCTGGCCGGGCGCGCGCGCAACAAGCGCCTCAAGCCCGAGGAATATCAGGGCGGAACGACAGCCGTCTCGAATCTCGGCATGTTCGGGATCCGTGAATTCGCCGCCGTGATCAATCCGCCGCACGCATCGATCCTCGCGGTCGGCGCGGGTGAGAAGCGGGTCGTCGTCAAGAACGATGCGCCGGCGGTCGTCCAGGCGATGTCCGTCACGCTATCCTGTGATCACAGGGTCGTCGACGGTGCGCTGGGCGCCGAATTGCTGCAGGCTTTCAAGGGCTTGATCGAGAACCCGATGGGAATGCTCGTCTGATCTGACGGGCGCGGATCTGCCGCCAATCGCATTGAGGTCCCCGGTTCGCGTGCGGTCCGGGGCATGCCCGGGAACGACGGGGGGATACATGTCAGATTACGATATCATTGTCATCGGCGCAGGGCCGGGCGGCTATGTGGCCGCGATCCGCGCCGCGCAACTCGGATTCAAGACCGCGGTCGTTGATCGCGAGCATCTCGGCGGCATCTGCCTGAACTGGGGCTGCATCCCGACAAAGGCGCTGCTCCGCTCGGCCGAGATCTTTCATTATTTCCAGCACGCGAAGGATTTCGGCCTCTCTGCAAACGGCGTTTCCTTCGACATGGGGGCTGTGGTGCAGCGCTCGCGCGGCGTTTCCGCCCGCCTGAACGGCGGCGTCGGCATGCTCTTGAAGAAGAACAAGGTCGACGTGATCTGGGGCGAGGCGAAGATTGAGGCGCCGGGGAAGGTCACGGTCTCTGCGCCGACGAAATCGGTGGAGGGGCCGCCGAAGGAGCCGCCGAAGGGGGCGCTCGGGCCGGGCGCCTACAATGCGAAGCATGTCATTGTCGCCACCGGCGCGCGCCCCCGCGCCCTGCCGGGTATCGAGCCCGACAAGAAGCTGATCTGGACCTATTTCGAGGCGATGGTCCCCAAGACCATGCCGAAATCGATCCTCGTGATGGGATCGGGGGCCATCGGGATCGAATTCGCCTCGTTCTATCGCACCATGGGGGCCGAGGTGACGGTGGTCGAGGTCCTGCCGCAGATCCTTCCTGTCGAGGATGCCGAGATCGCTGCGCATGCGCGCAAGCGTTTCGAGAAGCAGGGCATCAAGATCATCACCGGCGCAAAGGTGACCAGCGTCGAGAAGGGCGCGGACTCCATCACCGCGACGATCGACGACGGCAAGGGCACGCAGAAGATCACCGCCGAAAAGCTGATCTCCGCTGTTGGCGTCGTGGGCAATATCGAGAATATCGGCCTTGAAAAGCTCGGGGTGAAGGTCGAGCGGGGTTGCGTGGTCACGGACGGCCTCGGCCGCACCAACGTACCCGGCATCTATGCGATCGGCGACGTCGCCGGTCCGCCCATGCTGGCGCACAAGGCCGAGCACGAGGGCGTGATCTGCGTCGAGACGATCAAGGGTCTGCACACCCACGCCATGGACAAGGCGATGATCCCCGGCTGCACCTATTGCCATCCGCAGGTCGCGTCCGTCGGGCTGACGGAAGCCAAGGCCAAGGAGCAGGGTTACGAGCTGAAGGTCGGGCGCTTCCCCTTCCAGGGCAACGGCAAGGCGATTGCGCTCGGCGAGCCGGAAGGCCTGGTGAAGACGATCTTCGACAAGAAGACGGGCAAGCTGCTCGGAGCGCACATGGTCGGTGCGGAAGTCACGGAACTGATCCAGGGGTTCGTCGTTGCGATGAACCTCGAGACGACGGAAGAAGAGCTGATGCACGCCGTCTTCCCGCACCCGACCTTGTCCGAGATGATGCACGAGAGCGTGCTCGATGCGTATGGGCGCGTGATCCACAGCTGATGGCACTGCCGGACAGCAACGCCGTCCCTTTCCGAATGCGGCGTCGCGATCGCCACATAAGAAAAGCGGCGAGGTTTCCCCCGCCGCCTTCTGTCCGGCTGCTGCGCCAGCCTACCAGGCGCGGCCTTCCGTGGCTGCGAAGTGGCTGAAGTGCTCCTCGGCTGTGATCGCGCCCTCGGCGACGGCCTGGGCGACGTCGGGGTTCAGC
>JAWLCY010000020.1:0-29686 GCA_041686895.1 Saliniramus sp.
ATCTGTTCCTCGCTGAACCTCGATCGCTTCATGGTCCGGTCCTCTCGTCGGGCCGGACTCTACCTCAGGCTGGAGGAGATGGCGGGGGTCAGAGCAAGGCCGCAGGGGTAGAGTTGCCTGACCTAGCCTTGCGCCGTTTCGAAGAGGTCAGGGCTTTTCAGACGTCGGTCACTGAGAACCGGCGGCGCCATCTGACGCAGCAAATCAGCGAGGCAAAGAATCGCAAAGAAGCCTTGAACGAGGCGATGGGTCGCTACGATCAGGAAAGATCAGGGATCTTGAAGGGTCTAGAGGGCAAGGGGGCTTTTGAAGATCTCATGGATCTGCGAGAGGACCTCGGCCTTCAGTCCAGCAAGGCAGAGACGCTTCGAAGCAAGCTGCTGCATGCCACGAGGCTAGAGAGCACCGTTGCGCAGCTCAAGTTGGAGAGCGCCACCCTCGAACTGGAACTTCAGGAGGACCTGAAGCGGCAAGAGAACGCCATTCGAAAAGCTACCGTTATGGTCGATGAGGCTATCGGCGAACTATACGACGACCGAACCGGCAACCTCATCATCGACGCTTCGAAGAACGGGCTTCAAATTGGAATTGATATTCAGGGCGGCGGAAACCTCGGCGGAATCGACATGATGAAGATCTTTTGCTTCGACATGATGCTGCTGAGGACGGCCGCCGAGCGGTTCGAGGGAGGGCCCCGCTTCGTCTTCCATGATAGTCACCTATTCGACGGCGTGGACGCACGGCAGGTTAACGGCGCCTTGAGGTACGGCTCTTCGATTGCTGAACGGATCGGGGGACAGTATTTCGTGGCTATGAACAGCGACGAATTCGAGCGGAGCGCTTTTCGATCTGATGCCGACATCGCAAGAGCCGTGCTGCCGGTAAGGCTGACAGACGGTGAGCATGGCGGGCTGTTCGGCTTCCGTTTCGACTGACGGCGGTGCGATCAGGCCAGAGCTCCAACGCAGACACAAACACCGCCCCCTCCCCTCGGGGAGGGAGCTTCCGGCTGGTCTCTTGCCGCCGTCAGGTCTCGGATTTGGCCGTGATGCCGAGTTCGGAGAGCTTGGCGTGGATCTCTTCCAGCGGCCGTTTCATCTTCAGGCTGATCACGGTGTCGGGGACGCCCTCGCGGGCGAGGGAGATGAGTTCCTGGACGGCCTCGTAGCTCCAGGGGCGGTCTTGCGAGGCATCGAGATGGCTCATGCCGGTCTCCTTTCCTGTGTCCGTTGACCTTGTCAAAACGCGCGGGCCCCTGCCAAGGTTCGGCGATCCGGACCCCCGATACTGCTGATAATTCAGGCAATCCGGCCGGGCGCATTGATCTCGGGCAAGGGAGGATGCGCCTCCCGGTTGCGCGAGACCGCGAAGGCCGGGCGGGCCGGACGGAACCCGCCGCGCGTCGCGCCCATGCCCTTCCGGGGACGCGCCTTCTCCTGTGGAAGGCGCGCCCTCGCGCGCCCGTCGCCCTCGCGATCCGTGCTAGGTGATCCCCTCGCCAGGGCGTCGCTTCGGCGAGCGCATCGGAGGAGACGAATGAGCGTCGGCATCGACATGGGACTGACGAACGCCGCGGGCGCGATCAGCGCGCGGGCGATGCTGGACCTCGAGGAATTGCTGGCGACGCGCCTTCTCGTGCAGGGCAATTCCGGCTCCGGCAAGTCGCATCTCCTGCGCCGGCTCCTGGAACAGAGCGCCCCCTGGGTGCAGCAATGCGTCGTCGATCCGGAAGGCGATTTCGTCACCCTCTCCGAGCGCTTCGGCCACGTCGTCGTCGATGCCGAGCGGGGGGAGAGCGACCTGCAGCGGATCGCGGCCCGCGTGCGCCAGCATCGCGTCTCCGTGGTGCTCAACCTCGAGGGGCTCGACGCCGAGCAGCAGATGCGCGCCGCCGCCTCCTTCCTCGGCGGCCTGTTCGACGCGGAGCGCGACCACTGGTATCCGATGCTCGTCGTCGTCGACGAGGCCCAGCTCTTCGCCCCCTCCGCCGCGGGCGAGGTCTCGGACGAGGCGCGCAAGGTCTCGCTCGGGGCGATGACGAACCTCATGTGCCGCGGGCGCAAGCGCGGCCTCGCGGGGGTGATCGCCACCCAACGCCTCGCCAAGCTCGCCAAGAACGTGGCGGCGGAAGCCTCGAACTTCCTGATGGGCCGCACCTTCCTCGACATCGACATGGCCCGCGCCGCCGATCTCCTCGGCATGGAGCGGCGGCAGGCCGAGGCGTTCCGCGACCTTGAGCGCGGCCATTTCATCGCTCTCGGCCCCGCCCTCTCGCGCCGCCCCGTCCCGATCAGGATCGGAGAGGTGGAGACGCAGGCGCGCTCGACAAGCCCGAAGCTGATGCCGCTGCCCGACCAGCCCGCCGGGGATGCGCGCGATCTCATCCTGACGCCGGGCGAGCCCGAGCGCGAGCGCGCGGTTCCGGTTCGCCGCGCCCCGCCCCCGCCGCCGCCCTCGACGAACGACCTCCTCGCCCAGCTCGTGCGCGATCGTCCCGTCGCCGCCCCGGCGGAGGAGGAGCCCCGGCAGACGGCCGAGGAGCGCGAGGCGGCGATCGACGCGATCATGCAGGAGATCATGTCCGATCGCGACGCGGCCTTCCGCTCCCTCGCCGTGCTCTACCAGGATTTCCTCGTGCGCTGCCGCATCCGCCGCCTCCCCGGCGAGCCGCTCAACCTCGCGAGCTTCCGCCGCCGCCTCACCGTGGCGCGCGCCGGGGTCGATGCGGAAACGGCGCAGAACCCGCAATGGGACGACGCCATCGCCGCCGCCGCCGATCTCCCCGAGGACATCCAGGGGGTCTACCTGCTCTTCGCCCGCGCCGCACTGGCCAAGGCGCCCTGCCCGCCCGACGGCGAGATCGCGCGCATCTGCGGCAGCCGCTCGCCGGGGCGCGCGCGCCGCCTCGTGCAATACATGGAGCAGCGCGGCTTCATCGTCTGCCGCAACGACCTGCGCGGCAACCGCATCGTGGCCCTCCCCGATCTCGGCTGGGAGACGCTTCCAGGCGACCAGAACGCCTATGAACCGGAAGACGAGCCGGGTTTCGGATCGGACGCCGCCGCCCGGGGCGAAGGCGGGCTCTTCGCCGCCGGGTGACCGGCTTCAGATCGACTTGAACATGATCGTCGTCGCGTCGAGGCGGTCGCTCGCCGGGTCGCGGCTGAAGCCGGGGATCACCCCCGCCGTTTCGTAGCCGAGCCCGGCATAGAGCGGCTCCGCCCCGTCGCCTGTGCGGGTGTCGAGCGTCAGAAGCCGACGCCCGCGCCCGGCGGCCTCGCGCTCGACCGCCGTCATCAGGCCCGTCGCGAGCCCGCGCCGGCGAAAATCCGGATGGACAAGGAGCTTTCGGATCTCGGCCCGATGGGGCTGGTTCGGCGGCGTGTCGAAATCGAGCTGGACCGATCCGGCGAGGCGTCCGCCGAGCTTGGCCGCGAGCAGAAAAAGCGCCCCGCTCCCCACGGCGGGGAACACCTTGCGCATCCAAAAGCCGCGAGCATCCTCCACGGAAAACGGCAGGACGAAGCTGACGCTCGCCCCGTCATGCACGCAGGCATGCAGAAGCGTTGCGAGATCATCGAGAGCCAGCATGGCCTCGTCCGGCGACAGGCGGGCGATGGCGGCGGGCGTCGTCGTGTCCATGAGGCCTCACACCATGAAGAGGAGATAGCGGGCGCCAGCCGTCGCGGGCGTCGCGAAGGCGCTCGCGCCATGTAGCCGGTAGCGCAGGCAATCCCCCGGCCGGAGAGCGAAGGGAACTCCGTCGAGGCTGATTTCCAGGAGCCCCTCGAGCAGGACGAGGTGGTGCTCGAGGCCCGCGCGGGGCGGCGCGTCGTAGACGATGCGGACTCCCCGATACAGCTCGCATTCGAGCGCCTCCCCCGCAAGCAGTCCGGCGGGCGGGGAGACGCAGCGGCGGCGAAAGCCGGCCTGGGCGTCCCTCCACACAGCCTGATCCTCCCGCCGCACCAGCGCCGGGCCGTCATCCTCCGCCATGTGGATCAGGCGCGACATGGTCAGGCCGAACGCGCTTGCAAGCCGCGCAAGAACGCTCGTCGTCGGGCTCACCTCGGCGTTCTCGAGGCGCGAAAGCGTGGCGCGGCTTACGCCGCTCCTGCCCGCAAGGTCGTCGAGCGACCAGCCGCGTTCGAGCCGCAGGGTGCGCAGCCGCTGCGCGATGCGGCGGTCGAGGGTCTCGGAGGGGTCATGACTTTCCATAAACGAGAATATTTCTCATATCCGGGAAATCGTCAAGCGTTCACCCGCGATCCCGGCGGGCGTCCAGCCAGGTGCGGAGAGCCGTCAGCTTCTCGAGGAGAGGGATGATCTCCTCCTGCGGAAACGCCTCGGCGATTTCCGCCAGATCCGGGGCCAGCGCCGCGATCGCGCCGTCGCGGAAGCGGCGGCCGGAATCGGTGATGAAGACGCATTTGCTGCGCTTGTCCCTCGGGTTTGGCCGCATGTCGATCAGCCCGTGCCGCTCCAGCCCGGCAAGCGTATGCGTCATCGAGGTCTTGGGCGTCTGGAACGCACGCGCCAGGTCCTGGGGCGTGCGTCCGTCGCTGACGCGGACCAGATGATTGAGCACCGAGAAATGCGTCACCAGCATTCCGTCGGGAAGCCGCGCCTCGAACATGGCCCGCGCCAGTTGCTCGATGATCGCGATCTCGTTGAAAAGCTGAAAGTAACGCGGGATGGTCGTGTCAGGCATTCAGAAGGCGCGCCTCCAGCGGCCAACGCGGGGATCGCGGTGTCTGGGGACCATAGCCCAGGCGCCCGAGCATTTGTACCGTCGAACCATCGTCGGTCAGCAACTCGTGCGCCAAGGCGCGCATCCCGGCCATTTCCGGGAATTCCTGCAGCGCCTGGCTCACGGGATGGAGCGCGAGGCCAAGGCCGGTTGCCGCGAGGTTGAGCCTGAGCCAGCGCCGCCCCGCCTCGATCTGGTCGAGGCGGCTGTTGCCGGCGCTCGTCAGGACGGCGAATGCGGGTGTCGCCGCCAGCATCTCGCGGTACATGTCGACGCCTGCCCGAAAAGCGGTGGAGGAAGGATCGGCTTGAAGTCTGCGATTCATGACGCCCGCGAGCATCAGCGATTCGAGGAAGGGCCCGCCGAGATCGATGCCGTCGGGATTGGTCTCGATTTCGGAGCGGCCGAAGCGCATCAGGTCGACGCTCTCCTGCATCGCCGCAGGCGTATAGGCCTCGACCTCCCACGCCGACCATGCGAGTTCGCGCAGCCGCGCGACCATGGCCGCGTCGGTGACGATCCGGGCGAGGGTGGAGAGCGCCGTGGCTGCGGAAGCGGGCACAGGAGTGTCCGCGAAAGGCTCCTTGCAGGAACGCCGCGCCATGACATGCGCGAAAAGCGGATCCGGCGTGCCGCCCGCGGCGAAGCGGGCGCGGGCGACGGGGCCGTCCTCGCCCTGGGGGAAGAGATCGAGGGAAACGGAAATCCCCTCCTGCGCCGCCGCCATCGTCATCAATTCGAGGAAGCAGCCCATGCCGATGGTCAACTGGCGTGCGAACGGATCGGTGACGGGAAGACCGCGTTCCTTGTCGCGGTAAATGATCACCACGTCCTCACCCGACAGCTCCGCGAGCCAGGGCTGCCGGTTGTGCGGGCTCGGCGCGAGCAGCGCGTAGGACAGGGCGCGCAGGCGGGCATCGCGGTGCCGACCGGCGGAATCCCATGGCGCAAGGGCGGAATGGGGAGTGCGGGTGGTGACGAAGGCGCCGGCGGCGGTCGATGCCGCCAGGACGATGCCGCCACCGATCAGGGCGAGGGTTTTGCGACGGGAAGGATTCATCTGAGGCTCCAGTTAGTTCGATATCGCACTATATAGTACGAAATCGAACTAAACAAGCGACCTCTGGACCGCGTCAGCCGCCCCTGCTGTCCCTCACTCCGCCGCTGCCCTCCTTGCCCGCCATTGCGCCAGCAGCGCTCGCAGCGCGGCCGGCTTCACCGGCTTGTTAAGGAGGTGGATGGACTTCGCCGCGGCGTCGTCGCGCACCCTGGGGGACCGGTCGGCGGTGACGAGGATCGCCGGGAGATCGCCGCCGAGCTTCCAGCGCAGTGCCAGGATTGCGTCGATGCCGTTGCCCTCGTCGAGATGGTAGTCGGCGATGACGACCTCGGGCTGGGCCGCGCCGTCGCGCAGCGCCACCTGGGCCTCATGCAGCGAGGAGGCGACGAGCACCTCGCAGCCCCAGCCCTCGAGCAGGCGGCGCATCCCGTCAAGGATGGCGGGCTCGTTGTCGATCGACAGCACGCGCAGTTCGGCCAGGGGAGCGGCGGGCGAGCGTGCCTTCACCGGCTGCGCCGCCATTTCCGGCAGTGGGGCGGCGACGGGCAAGGTGACGGAGAACCGCGTCCCGCGTCCGGGTTCCGACTTCAGTTCGAGCTTGTGATCGAGAACGCGCGCGATGCGCTCCACGATCGAGAGGCCAAGCCCGAGCCCACGCGCCACGCGCGCCCCCTGGTCGAGGCGCTGGAACTCCCGGAAGACGATCCGCTGCTTCGAGGCGGGGATGCCGAGGCCGGTATCGAGGACCTGCAGGACGAGCTTGCCGCCCCGCCGCCGGGCGCCGACGAGGACCGAGCCCGAGGGCGTGTACTTGATCGCGTTCGAGATGAGGTTCTGCAGGAGCCGACGGATCAGCCGCCGGTCCGATCGAATGGTCAGCGAGGACGGCACGATCTTCAGCCGCAGCCCCTTCTCGCGGGCGACCGGCTCGAATTCGCGGGCGAGCTGGCGCAGCAGCTCGTCGACGCGGAAATTCGAAAGCTGCGGCTTCATCGCCCCCGTATCGAGCCGCGAGATGTCGAGGAGCGCCGTAAGGATCTCCTCCACGGCGTCCAGCGATGCGTCGACATTCTCCGCCAGATCGGCCTCGGAGCGCGCCCGGTCGCGCTCGACGAGGGAGGTTGCATAAAGGCGCGCGGCGTTGAGGGGCTGAAGGATGTCGTGGCTGGCGGCGGCGAGGAACTGCGTCTTCGAGGCGTTCGCCTCGTCCGCCTCGGCCTTGGCGCGCGTCAGCGCCTCGTTCAGGCGGGTGAGTTCCTCGGTGCGCTCGCGCACGCGCCGCTCGAGCTCCTCCGCAACCCGCGCCCGCGCCTCTTCCGCCGCCACAGTCTCGGTCACGTCCGTATAGGTCGTGACGAAACCCCCATCCGGCAGCGGGTTGGTGCGTATCTCGATGACCCGCTCGCGCGGGTAGAGCTTCAGGCGGACCGGTTCCGTCTCGTGCATGAAGCTGTTGATGCGCGCGGATACCTGCTCGTCCAGCGCTCCCGGCCCGTAGGAGCCCCTGGCGGCGTTGAAGCGGACGATCTCGTCGAGGCCGACGCCGACCCGCACGAATTCCGGCGGCAATTCATAGAGATCGACGAAGGCCTGGTTCCAGCAGAGGAGATGCAGGTCGGAATCGAGAACCGTGATCCCCTGCCGCGCGTGGTCGAGGGCGTGCTGGAGAAGGTCGCGGTTGTACTGGATGGCGGCTGAGGCGTCGTCGAGAAGCCTGAGCGCGTCGCGCGTCGAGACATTGCGGCGCTTGAGCACGAGCGACAGGGCAAGCCTCGCCGAGGATGCGCCGATCGCCGAGGCGAGGAGGTGCTCGGCGTAGCGCAGGAGATGGATGTCGGCCGCCCCCATCTTCGACAGGGCGAGGCCGCGCGTGCGCGCGAAGCCTTCAAAGGAGCGCGTCGCCCGCTCCTCCCCGAGATAGCGCGCCACCGTCGCCTGGAGCTCCTCGACCGTCACCGCCGCCCGGAAGAAGCGGAAGCTTTGCGTCGATTGCGCTTCCTGTCCGCCGACATAGGCGTCCGCCTGGATCTTCTCGAGCGGGGAAGTCTTGCGGATGTAGGAAAAGCCGACATAGGCGAGGAGATTGAGGCTGAGGCTCCAGAGAACGCCGTGGGTCAGCTGCGGGAGATCGACGCCGAACAGCGCGGTCGGACGCAACCATGAGATACCCGCGGGACCGTGGGCGACGAGATTGGCGAAGATGTGCATCTCCCAGGCGATCGATGGCAGGAGAAGCGTGTAGCCCCAGACCAGGAAGCCGACCACGAGCCCGGCGCTCGCGCCGGTCGATGTTCCCCGCCGCCAGGTGAGGCCGCCGAAGAAGGCCGGGGCGATCTGCGCGATCGCAGCGAAGGACAGGAGGCCGATCGCCGCCAGCGCCGCCTCCCCCGCTGCCTGGTAATAGACATAGGCGAGCATGATCACGAGCACGATTGCGATGCGGCGCACGCCCAGCACATAGCCGCCGAGATCGTCCGGCAGCCCTTCGTCGATGCTTCCGGTCTCGCCCTGCGACCCGCGGCGGCGCAGCATCAGCGGAATCACGAGATGGTTCGATATCATGATGGCGAGCGCGACCGATTCGACGATGACCATCGCAGTCGCGGCGGAGAGCCCCCCGAGGAAGGCAAGAAGCGCCATCGTGCCCGCCCCGTCGGCAAGCGGGAGCGCGAGCACCGTCATGTCGCGGTCGACCTCCCCCGGTTCGAACGCCGCGAGCCCGGCGAGGGCGAGGGGAATCACGAAGATGTTGATCAGGATCAGGTAGAGCGGGAAGAGCCAGGCCGCGCGGCTGACATCGGCGAGCGAGCGGTTCTCGACGACGCTGACATGGAACTGGCGGGGCAGCATCAGGATCGCGAAGCCCGACAGCGCGGTGAGCGTCAGGAGCGTGCCCAGATCCGATGTCCGGCCGATGAGGTCGATCGATGCGTCGCGGGCGTCGAGCCGTGCGAGGATGTCGCCGAAACCGTCGAACATCCAGAAGGTGACATAAAAACCGACGCAGAGAAAGGCGACGAGCTTGACCACCGACTCGAGCGATATCGCGAGGACGAGCCCGTTCTGGTGCTCCGTCGCATCCGCGTGGCGTGTGCCGAAACCCACGGCGAAGATCGCGAGCACGATGGCGACCATGAGCGCAAGATCGCCGAAGATCGGCAGGGTGTCCCGCGCGATCGCCGTGCTCTCGTCATTGGCGAGAAAGACATTGAGCGATGACGACACTGCCTTGAGCTGCAAGGCGATATAGGGCACCGACCCGACGACGGCGATCAGGCTGACGATCGCCGCGACCCGCTCGCTCTTGCCGTAGCGCGCGGCGACGAAATCCGCCACGGAAGTGATGTTCTGCGACTTTGCGATCTCGACGATGCGCGCCAGAAGCTTGTAGCCGAGGCCGATGACGAGGATGGGCCCGACATAGATCGCGAGGAAGTCGAGTCCCGAACTGGTCGCCAGGCCGACCGAGCCGAAGAATGTCCAGGACGTGCAATAGACGGCGAGCGCGAGCGCGTAGATCGTCGCCCGCAGGCCGCCCTCCATGAATCGCCGCCCCGACCGGTCGCCCAGATGGGCGACGGCGAACAGGAGGCACAGATAGACAAGGGCCGTCAGTACGACAGCCCATCCCGGCACCATGATGCGACCTTCCCCGCAATGACGCCGTCAGACCGTAACCATGTTGCGGAAGCTGTGGAAGTGGGAGATTCGGCGGATGCCGCCGGACGGAGGGAGGGCGTCATGGGGAACACGAAGCCGTGAGCGGCGTAACGAACGGCTCGCAGGCGGCGTAGTCTCTCCCGAATGACCCTCGGGAGGGGAGCCATGACAATTCCGCAACGCCTTGCCCGCCTGTTCCCGCTCGTCGCGGCGTATCTCGTGATCGCCGGCGGGGCCGCCATGGCCGATCCGGTGCGCTGGCAGGAGGCGGGCTGGCGCACGGATTTTTCCCGCGCAGCCGTTCCCCTGTCGGAGATCATATCGGGCGGACCGCCGAAGGACGGCATCCCCTCGATCGACGATCCGGTCTTCGTTCCTGTCTCCCAGACCGACCGCTTCGCCGATCGCGAGCCCGTCATCGAGATCCTGATCGAAGGGATCGAGCCCCGCGCCTACCCTTTGAGCGTGCTCATCTGGCATGAGATCGTCAATGACGAGGTTTCCGGACGCCCGCTCGCCGTGACCTATTGTCCGCTCTGCAATTCCGCCGTCGTCTTCGACCGTGAGATCGACGGGCAGGTGGTGGAGTTCGGCACGACCGGCATGCTGCGCAATTCCGACCTCGTCATGTACGACCGCCCCACGGAAAGCTGGTGGCAGCAATTCACCGGGGAAGCGATCGTCGGCGCGCATATGGGCAAGGACCTCCGGATGGTCCCCTCCCGCGTCGTCGCCTTCGCCGATTTCCGTGATCGCCATCCCGATGGACGCGTGCTTGTGCCGGAGGACTGGAACGCCCGCCCCTATGGCCGCAATCCGTATACGGGCTATGACGGGCGGCAGGAGCCCTACCCGCTCTACCAGGGTGACCTGCCCGAAGGCATCGATCCCATGGCGCGGGTCGTCGTCGTGCGCCACGACGGCGGGACGACGGCGGTGACGCTGACCCATTTGCGCGAGCAGGGGGAGATCACGGTCGACGGCGTTAAGCTGAAGTGGTCGAGCGGCGTAAGCTCCGCCCTCGACCACGCCTCGATCGCCCATGGACGCGACGTCGGGGCGGTAAGCGCGGAGGCGGCGGAATCCGGGAAGCCTCTCGTGCACGACGTCACCTTCGCCTTCGTGCACCACGCCTTCGAGCCCGAGACGCCAGTCCTGACCGGAGATGGCTGGCTCGACCTCTCGCGAGGGCGTTGAGCGTGCATTCGCCGAAACATCCATCCCGCCGGCTCCTTGTCGCGGCGCTCGCCGTCGCGCCGCTCGTCGCCCTGGCAAGGCCCATGCAGGCCGTCGCGGCCGAACTTGCGGGGGAAAGGCTCGCGGACGCCCTCGATCCGCTCCTCGCAACATACCGGGTCGCGGGCGAGGACGGGATCGCGCGGATCGACTACGCGGGCTGGACGAATGACCCCGCCGCGCTCGCCCGGCTCCGGGAGGCCATCGCGGCGGCGTCAGGGGCGCGCCCTTCCGCCATGAACGACGCCGCCGCCTTCGCATTCTGGGCCAACTTGTACAACGCCTTGACCCTGATGGTCGTCCTCGACGCCTATCCCGTGGCGTCAATCCGCGACATCCGGAGCCGGGGCGCGGGATTCGACCTCAAGGCGCTTTTCGGACCGTGGCGCACGAAGCTCGTCGAGGTCGAGGGCGCGCGCCTTTCGCTCGACGACATCGAGCACGGGATCATGCGCCCGAGCTTCGCCGACCCGCGCGTGCACTACGCCGTCAACTGCGCCGCGATCGGGTGCCCGAACCTGCGCCCGCGCGCCTGGCGCCCGGAGACGCTCGGCGCGGCACTGGAATCCGCCGCGCGTGATTTCGTCAACCACCCGCGCGGCGTGACCCTGCAGGCGGACGGATCGCTCGTCGTTTCCAGCATCTATCACTGGTTCGAGGAAGATTTCGGCGGATCGGAGGCGGGCGTCATCGCCCATCTCCGGCGCTACGCGGCCCCGCCGCTCGCCGTCGCGCTCGGGGACCGCGCCCGGATCGCGGATCATCGCTACGACTGGGCGCTCAACGACGCGCGCGCATGAACATCGGGGGACAGGAATGATCGAGAATTGCGACCTCTGCGTCATCGGAGGCGGCTCCGCCGGCCTGAGCGTGGCGGCGGGCGCGGCCCAGATGGGGGCGCGGGTGGTCCTCGTGGAGAAGGGGGCGATGGGCGGCGACTGCCTCAATACCGGCTGCGTTCCGTCCAAGGCGCTGATCGCCGCCGCCCATGCGGCGCATTCCGCGGCGGCGGCAGCGCGGTTCGGGATCAATTTTTCGAAGCCCGTCGTCAATTTCAGGCGCGTCCACGAACATGTCCATGCGACCATCGCCGCCATCGCCCCGCATGACAGCGTGGAGCGCTTCGAGGGGCTGGGCGTCCGGGTGATCAAGGCTTCCGCCCGCTTCGTGAACGACCGGGAAATCGAGGCGGATGGGGTTCGCGTGAAGGCGCGTCGCTTCGTCGTCGCGACGGGATCGCGCGCCGCCCTGCCCCCGATACCGGGCCTCGACACGGTCCCGCACCTCACCAACGAGACCGTCTTCGACCTGACGGAACTTCCGGAGCGGCTCGCGATCATCGGGGGTGGTCCGATCGGGATCGAGATGGCGCAGGCCTTCGCGCGGCTGGGCAGCGAGGTGACGGTGCTCGAACGCTTCTCGATCCTGCCGAAGGACGAGCCCGAGGCCGTCCGGGTCGTGCGCGACGCGCTCGCCGCCGAGGGCGTGCGGGTCATGGAGAACGCGGAGATCGAGGGAGTTTCGCAGCAGGAGAGCGGAATTGCGATCGCCCTGAAGGGCGAGCCATCGCCGCTCATCGTGAGCCGCCTCCTCGTCGCCGCCGGCCGCTCGCCGGTGACGCACGGGCTCGATCTGGAGAAGGCGGGGATCGCCTACGGGCCCAAGGGGATCGTGGTCGATGCTCGCATGCGCACCGCCAACACGCGCATCTTCGCAATCGGAGACGTCGCGGGCGGGCCGCAATTCACCCATATCGCCGGCTACCATGCCGGGATCGTGATCCGCAACGCGCTCTTCGGCCTGCCCGCGAAGGTCGATTACCGGGCTCTCCCCTGGGTTACCTATACCGATCCGGAACTCGCGCATGTCGGGCTGACCGAGGCGCAGGCGCGCGAGCAGGGCGCAGCCGTCCAGGCGCTCTGCGAGAGCTTCATGCATAATGACCGGGCCCGGGCGGAGGCGCGAACCGAAGGATTGATCAAGCTCGTCATCGACGGGAAGGGCCGGCTCCTCGGCGCGACTATCGTTGGCCCCCATGCGGGCGAGCTGATCGGCCTCTGGGGGCTCGCAATCGGACAAAAGATGAAGCTGTCGGCGATTGCCGGGATGATCCTGCCCTACCCGACCCTGTCGGAGATCGGGAAGCGGGCCGCGGGCAGCCATTTCACGCCAACGATCTACGGCGAGCGCGTACGCGGCATTGTAGGCCTCGTGCAGCGCTGGCTGCCGTGATCGGTCGCCGAGGAGGCGAACAAACCGCCAAGACCGGATGGCGCGGAGACGCGCTGATCCTGTGCGGGATTCTGGCGCCGCCCCCCTAGCAACCGGCCGGGGAATGTTATACTAGAACATCGCATGAGCGGCTTCCATATCCAGCATGATCACGATCACTCTCCGCGCCGGGCGACGGCGGCGGAGGCGACATGGTCCTTGCTGCGGCTGTCCGCGCTTCAGCGCGTCGCCGGAGCGGGCGTGATCCTCGTGGTGCTGTGGGCTTTCCTCGGCAAGACGCTGGGCTGGTACTGAGAATGACGCGCGCGACCGCAATCCGCTTCGACGACGTGACGCTCGGATACGGGCGCCATCCCGCCGTCCATCATCTGCGCGGCGAATTCGCCCCGGGGAGCCTGACGGCGATCGTCGGCCCCAACGGCGCGGGAAAATCCACGCTCCTGAAGGGCGTCGTCGGCGCGCTTCGCCCCCTTGCCGGCCGCATCGCCGTCTCGAGCGGCCCCAGGACCCGCATCGCCTATCTGCCGCAGGCCGCCGAGCTCGACCGCAGCTTTCCGCTCAGCGTCTATGACCTCGTCGCCATGGGATTGTGGCAGACGAGCGGCGTCTTCGGCGGGATCGGGCGCAAGGACAAGGCGAAGATCGACGAGGCCATCGCGGCGGTCGGGCTGACCGGGTTCGAGCGGCGCTCCATCGGCACGCTCTCGGGCGGGCAGATGCAGCGCGTGCTCTTCGCAAGGCTCCTGCTTCAGGACGCCTCGCTGATCCTCCTCGACGAACCCTTCACTGCGATCGACGCCAAGACGACCGCCGACCTCCTCGACCTCGTGCGCCGCTGGCATGACGAGGAGCGCACGGTCGTCGCGGTCCTGCACGATGTCGACATGGTGCGCCGGGTCTTCCCGCAGACCCTGCTCATCGCCCGCGAGGCCGTCGCCTGGGGCGAGACGGAAACCGTCCTCCAGCCGGAGAACCTCCTGCGGGCGCGCCGCATGGTCGAGGCGAGCGATCCGTTCGCCCGGGTCTGCGAACGCGCCTGACGCCGGGCGGAAGGCTGGAACACCGATGTACGAACTTCTGATCGCGCCCTTCGTCGAGTTCGAGTTCATGCGCCGCGCCCTGATCGGAGCGGCGGCGCTGGCGCTCGGGGCGGGTCCTGTCGGCGTGTTTCTGATGCTGCGCCGCATGAGCCTCACGGGCGACGCCATGGCGCACGCGATTCTCCCCGGCGCCGCGGTCGGCTTCCTGATCGCCGGCCTGTCGCTTCCGGCCATGACGATCGGGGGACTTGTCGCGGGCGTGATCGTGGCTGTCCTCTCGGGGCTCGTGACGCGCTTCACGGCGCTGAAGGAAGACGCCTCCCTCGCCGCGTTCTATCTGCTGTCGCTGGCGCTCGGCGTCACGATCGTCTCGATGCGCGGCTCGAACATCGATCTCATGCACGTGCTGTTCGGTACGGTGCTCGCCCTTGACGATGGGGCCCTTCTGCTGATCACGTCGATCACCTCGATCACGCTGCTCACGCTGGCCCTGCTCTACCGCCCGCTCGTCCTTGAATGCGTCGATCCGGTCTTCCTGCGCTCCGTCAGCCGCTCGGGGACGCCGGTGCACCTCATCTTCCTGGCCCTCGTCGTGCTCAACCTCGTCGGCGGATTCCACGCCCTTGGAACGCTTCTGGCGGTGGGGCTGATGATGCTTCCCGCCGCCGCCTCGCGCTTCTGGAGCGCGGACATCACCATGATGACCGTCGCCGCGACGGGGATCGGGATGGCCTCGGGGGCGCTCGGGCTGCTCCTCTCGTATCACGCAGAGCTGCCGGCGGGGCCCGCGATCATCCTGGTTGCCGGTTTCGCCTATCTCGGCTCGCTCTTTCTCGGCCGCGAAGGCGGGCTCCTGTGGCTCGTCCTGCCCGGTCGCCACCTCGAAGCCTAGCCTTTCCCGTCACTGGAGGTCTTTTCATGCTCGTCAAGCGTAATGTTGTAACATTGCTGATGGTGGCCGCGCTCGCCAGCTTCACAGCCTTGCCGGCGACGGCGCAGGAGCGCATCCCCGTCGTCGCGACCTTCTCGATCCTCGGCGATCTCGTGTCCCGCGTCGGGGGCGACCGGATCGACCTCACCACCCTCGTCGGCCCCGATGGCGACGGGCATGTCTATTCGCCCACCCCCGCCGATGCGCGGCGGGTCGCCGAGGCAAGGCTCGTCGTGACAAACGGTCTCGAATTCGAAGGCTGGATCGACCGCCTCATCGCCTCCTCGGGCACCGACGCGAAGGTCATCGCCGCGAGCGACAGCATCGCGGCCATCGCCGAGGAAGAAGACGAAGACGACGATACCGGCCACGACCACGGCCATGCGAAAGGCCATTCTCATGGTCATTCCCACGGCCATGACAGGAAGGACGCGCATAATCACTCTCATGACCATGCCCAGGGCCGCGACCACGCCGGCCACGAGCACGGGGAGTTCGACCCGCATGCCTGGCAGGACGTGGACAACGTGAAGGCCTACGTCGCTAACATTCGCGACGCCCTGGTCGAGATCGACCCGGAGGGCGCGGAGGCCTATGCCGAAAACGCGGAGGGATATCTCGCCGAACTCGCGGACCTGGAAAAGGATATCGAGGCTGCGGTGGCGTCGATCCCCGAGGATCGCCGCAAGGTCATCACCACCCATGACGCCTTCGCCTATTTCTCCCGCGCCTATGGCCTCGAATTCATCGCGCCGCAGGGCGTTTCCACCGAGTCCGAGGCTTCCGCCCGCGATGTCGGCGAGATCATTCGCCAGATCAGGGAACTGGGCGTCCGGGCGGTGTTCGTCGAGAACATTTCCGACCCGCGCCTGATCGAGCGCATCTCGGCGGAGACCGGCGCACAGGTGGGCGGAACGCTCTATTCCGATGCGCTTTCCCCGCCCGAGGGGCCCGCGGGGACTTACATCGAGATGATGCGTCACAATATAAGGGTCCTGAGCGAGGCGCTCGCTTCCTGAAGCGCCTCACGACACCGCTTTCATGAGGGCGGGGGCCTCGTCCCCCGCCGTCGCCAAGGACGAAGAACCCGAAAATGTCCGACAAGATCCCCGTCACGGTCCTCACCGGCTATCTGGGCGCCGGCAAGACCACGCTTCTCAACCGCATCCTCACCGAACAGCACGGCAAGCGCTACGCCGTGGTCGTCAACGAATTCGGCGAGATCGGCATCGACAACGACCTCGTCGTGGGCGCGGACGAGGAAGTGTTCGAGATGAACAACGGCTGCATCTGCTGTACCGTGCGGGGCGATCTGATCCGCATCATGGACGGGTTGATGAAGCGCAAGGGCAAGTTTGACGCGATCATCGTCGAGACTACGGGGCTGGCCGATCCAGCACCCGTCGCGCAGACCTTCTTCGTCGACCAGGACGTGTCCGACAACGCGCGCCTCGACGCAGTGGTGACGGTCGCGGACGCGAAGTGGCTCTCCGAGCGGCTGAAGGACGCGCCGGAGGCCAAGAACCAGATCGCCTTCGCCGACGTGATCCTGCTCAACAAGATCGATCTCGTGACGCCGGAAGAGCTGGCCGAGGTCGAGAGCCGCATCCGCACCATCAATCCCTACGCGCGCCTCCACCGCACCACCAAATGCGATGTCGAGATCGCGGACGTGCTTGATCGCAACGCTTTCGACCTCGAGCGCATCCTGGAACTGGAGCCCGATTTCCTCGAGGAGGGGCACCATCACCACCATGACGAGGACATGCAGTCGATCGCCGTGACGCACGAGGGCGAGGTCGATCCCGACAAGTTCCTGCCCTGGATCTCGGAGCTCACCCAGACGGAGGGCCCGAACATCCTTCGCTGCAAGGGCATCGTCGCCTTCCCGAACGAGCCGAAGCGCTTCGTCTTCCAGGGCGTCCACATGATCCTCGACGGGGACGTGCAGGGCGACTGGAAGCCGGGCGAGAAGCGACGCTCCCGCGTCGTCTTCATCGGGCGCGACCTCGACCAGGGGAAGATCCGGGAAGGTTTTCTTGCCTGCGCGGCGGCCTGAACGGCCCCGCGTCAGACCGAGGTGAGGACGGCCAGGATCAACATCACGCCTATGGCGGCACCGAAGAACCGCAGGATAGCCACGAACGTGTTCCGGGGCCGTGAGCGCGGGAAGGGTTCCGGCGTCATCATCGTATTCAGCATCTGAGTCACCTCAAAGCTTCTTGCGTTGGGTCGCAGGAGCCGTCTCGTCTTCCCGTTACAGCCATTTCCCCGAACGGGAATCGCAGCGCCGTGGAGGGGCATGCTGCGCGCACATGGTTAACGATTTCCTACCAGGAAAAGCGAGTCTAAATTCGCTGGCCGGCGTTTTTTCTGTGCGGGCCGGCGCTGCCGATCTCGCCTCCCGAACGCCGGGCGTCGCGCCGCGTTTAACCTGTCGCGAAGCAGGAGGCCCGCGCATCGCAGGAAGAGAGGAGGCGCCGCATGTCCGATTCCAGGCAATCCATCGCCGATCCGGAGCGCGACGACGAGGAGCAGAAGGAACGCTGGAAGGTCCTCGGCCAACTGGAGGAGTGGCTCGAGACGCCGATGCTCGTACTTTCCTTCATCTGGCTGTCGCTCGTCATCATCGAACTCGTCTGGACCAGTTCGGGGGTTTTCGAGCTGCTCGGGACGGCGATCTGGATCGTCTTCATTGGCGAGTTCGCCCTTCGCTTCTTCCTCGCCCCCGACAAGATCCGCTTCCTCCGGCGCAACCCGATCACCCTCATCGCTCTTCTCGCGCCCGCCTTCCGCTTCCTGCGGGCGCTTCGATTCCTGCGCCTGGCGCGCGGCCTGAGGCTGGTGCGGATCGTCGGAACCGCAAATCGCGGCATCAACGCCCTGCGCAAGAGCTTCAGCCGGCGGGGCCTCGGCTATGTCATCGGCACCACCGTTCTCCTGACGATCCTCGGGGCGGCGGGCATGCTGGCCTTCGAACCGGCGCGCGAGGTCACCGGCGGGTTCACGGGCTACGCGGATGCGTTGTGGTGGACGGCAATGCTCATCACCACGATGGGGTCCGATTTCTGGCCCACGACCGCCGAGGGGCGGGTGCTTGCCCTGCTGATATCGATCTACGGCCTCGCGGTCTTCGGCTACATCACCGCAAGCTTTGCCACCTTCTTCATCGGGCGCGAAGCAGTGGCGGACGACGGGGAGGTGGCCGGGGCGGCCGAATTGAAGGCGCTTCGGGCGGATATCCTCAAATTGCGGGAGGAACTGGCCGCCTCCCGCCGCGACACGGGATGATCAGGAACAAAATCGCTTCCGTCGCGCTTGGATCGGGAAGATCTGGATTGCGGAGCGTCTCATGTCACTGTCCCGAATGGCCGCGCGTATTGGCGGCGGAATCATGCTTCTGGCGCTGCTTGCCGCCTCCCCGACGACATCAGCATTCGCGCAGCCCTTCACGGCGAGCGAGGTCAACGAGGCAAACTTCGACGGGGCCGGGAGCATCACCGAGGAGCGCAGCCCGGTTATCCTGCGCCTTCAGGTCCTGCTCGACCGCTCACGGTTCTCCCCGGGCGTCATCGACGGGCGCGCGGGCGGCAATACGAGCAAGGCCCTGTCCGCCTATGCGGAGGAAAACGGGCTTGGGGGGAGCGACGAACTCACGACGGAACTGTGGGACCGCCTGACCGCGGCCGATCCGGAGCCGGTCGTCGAGACCTATCGGATTACGCCAGAGGATCTGGACCAGCCCTTCGTCGAGGAGATTCCGGACGACTATGCGAAGCTCGCGAAGATGGAACGCCTTTCCTATACCGGCCCCGACGAGATGCTCGCGGAGCGCTTCCACATGGATATCGATCTCCTGAAGGCGCTCAATCCGGAGGCGGATTTCGCTGCGGAGGGCACGGAAATCCTCGTGGCCAGGGTGGGGACCGGCCAGGTGTCCGGCGAGGTGCGCAATATCGTGGCGAGCCGCTCGGGCGCGTCGGTTCGCGCCTATGACGCAGACGGGCGTCTCGTGGCCTTCTACACGGCGACCCTCGGCAGCGAACAGACGCCGAGCCCAAGCGGGACGCATGAGGTGGAGGCCATCGTGACGGAGCCGAACTACACCTATCGGCCCGACGTCAACTTCCGGCAGGGCGAACTTGACGAGGCCCTGGTCCTTCCCCCCGGCCCCAACAATCCCGTCGGGACGATCTGGATCGACCTGTCGGAACCGACCTACGGGATACACGGCACGCCCGAGCCGGCGGCGATCGACAAGGTCTATTCCCATGGCTGCGTCCGGCTCACGAACTGGGATGCCGAGGAACTGGCGGAACTGGTCGTGGTCGGGGCGATTGTGGAGTTCGTGGATTGATCCGCCCCTGCGCGTACATGCTCGCAGCCCTCGTCCTCACGCTGCCCCCCGCGCGGGGACAGGAGAGCCCTGCCAGGCCCGCTCCCCTCCCCGCTCCCCTGCCGGTCCCCCGCCCCGACCTGGAGAGGGCTCCGCCTGCTCCGCCGGATCCCGCGCCCGTTCACGAGGCCGAGGAGCCCGAGGTGCGGGATGAAGGCGAAGAGGTCCTTCCGGAGCAAGAGGCCATCCCCGAGGACGCGGAGGAGGCCGCCAGGGAGGCGCTCGAAGAGGCCGCAGCCCTGCGCCGTCCGTCCTTCGACCGGGAGGAGATCCTCGCCTGCGAGGCCCGCCTCTCCCTGATGGAAGCCGAGTTCGAGATCGTCGAGCCCGTCGGCGCTGACGACCCCCATTGCGGTGTCGAGCGGGGGCTCATCCTCTCGTCCGTCGCGGGGATCCGCCTCGAGCCCGCCGTGACCCTGCGCTGCGCCGCGGCGTACGCGGCGGCGGAATGGATGACGCAGGTCGTGGCGCCCATGGCTCGGTTGTACCTCGACGAGCGGCCGAGCGCGATCGCAACGGCGGGCGATTATGAATGCCGCTGGCGGCGCGGAGGATCGGACGATGCGGCGTTTAGCCAGCATGCCTTCGCCAATGCCCTCGACGTCACGGGCGTCACCTTTTCCGACCGTGAGCCTGTGCGCATCGCTCCGCCCGAGGAGAATGAACCGGAAGCCCGCCTCTTCCAGGCCGCGATCCGGGGCGGCGCCTGCGCCTATTTCACGACGGTGCTCGGCCCCATGACCAACGCCGACCACGCCGACCACCTGCATCTCGACATGGCGGACCGGCGCGGCGGCTTTCGGTTGTGCGAATGATCGGGGCGCGCACTTCTGGGCCGGATGAACGGAGCGACGGGTCGCCATGCCGGTATATCGCGAACACATCCTTCCGCGCCTCATCGACTGGTCGATGCGCGCCGCGGATTTCGACGCCTATCGCAGGCGCCTTGCGGCGCAGGCGCGCGGGCGGGTCCTCGAGATCGGAATTGGCGCCGGCCTGAATCTCCCGCTCTACGGGACGCAGGTGGAGATGATCGTCGGCCTCGACCCCTCCGCAACCCTGCTCCAGAGAGCGTCCGAGGCCGCCGCGCAGGCGGCGCGGCCTGTCCGCCTGCTGCGCGCGCAGGCGGAGGCCATTCCGCTCGCCGATGCAAGCATCGATACGGTCATGATGACCTGGACCCTCTGCAGCGTGGACGACGCGCGCGCGGCGCTCGCGGAAATGCGGCGCGTGCTCCGGCCGGGCGGGCAATTGCTCTTCGTCGAGCACGGACTTGCGCCGGAGCCGCGCGTGGCGAGCTGGCAGCACCGGCTTGATCCGCTCTGGACAAAGGTCAGCTGCCATCTCGACAATCCCGTCGACGCGCTCCTGCGCGATGCCGGGTTTTCGATCGAGAAGCTCGACGCCGGCTATATGCGGCGGTGGCCGAAGACCCTCACCTACATGTATGAGGGACGGGCGCGGGTCGGTTCATCGCCAGAGCCATAAGGCCGCAGCGCCTTCGGCATCCGCATGTCGTCCGGGACGCGGAAGTCGCGGGCTGCGCCCCGCATCGCCCCGGGCGTCCGGGGAAAGCCGCGCCGGTCGCCGTAATCAAAACCTGATCGGATTGCCTTGTCACCGGCGAGGCCCCAGGCGCAGGCCACGTCCAGCGCCGCGATGCCTGCGACCGCGACCATCGCCAGAGACAGGCTCCTGCGCTCCTCCTCATCCGCGTCGCGCATGGCCGAGGCAAGCGTCGCGAGATCGATCGCGTCGCCGCCGATCCGCCCCCAGATCCAGGGAGCGGGATCATGGCTCGCAAGTATGGCCATTCCAGTCGCGATCTCCCGCGCCCCGTAGGCCCGGACGAGATCCTCCCGCCCCCTCAGGCCGAGGCCCCGGCAGACGGCCCCCGGCGCAATGGCTTCGGCCAGCCCCAGGGCGAGGGAGAAATATCCGAGCCCCTTCGCCAGCCGCTCGCTGCTCGAATGTGCTCCCCGTCCCCGGGCGGGGCGTGTCGCGATGCGCATGTCGTGGCCTCCGAATGGGTCTCAGGGCTTGATGACGACCTTGATGCAGCCGTCCTGCTTGTCTCGGAAGGTCTTGTACATTTCCGGCCCGTCCTCCAGGCCGACCGTGTGCGTGATGACGAAGGAGGGATCGATCTGGCCTTCCTCGATGCGCCGCAGAAGGTCGTCCGTCCAGCGGTTGACATGGGTCTGTCCGGTACGGACCGAGAGGCTCTTGTTCATCAGCGCGCCCATCGGAATCTTGTCCACGAGCCCGCCATAGACGCCGGCGACCGAGAGGACGCCCGCCGGGCGGCAGACATAGATCATCTCGCGCAGGACGTGCGGCCGGTCGGTCTCCAGGAGCATGGCCTGCTTGGCGCGATCATAGACGGCGTCGATGGATCCCGTCGCATGCGCCTCGAGCCCGACGGCGTCGATGCACTTCTCAGGGCCCTTCCCGCCCGTCAGTTCATTCAGGCGCTCGACGACGCTCTCCTGCGAGAAGTCGATGGTGATCGCTCCCCCCGCCCGCGCCATGGAAAGGCGCTCCGGCACGCGATCGATCGCGACGACCTGTTTCGCGCCCAGCAGCACGGCGGAGCGTATCGCCATCTGCCCCACCGGGCCGCAGCCCCAGATCGCCACCGTGTCCGTCGTCTCGATGTCGCACTGGACCGCCGCCTGCCAGCCGGTCGGGAAAATGTCGCTGAGGAAGAGAAGCTTCTCGTCGGAAATGCCTTCGGGCACCTTGATATGGGTCGTGTCGGCGAATGGCACCCGCAGATACTCCGCTTGCCCGCCCGCATAGCCGCCGGTCAGATGCGTATAGCCGAAGAGGCCCGCCGTGGTGTGGCCGAAGACCTTGTCGGCGATGTCCTTGTTGCGGTTTGAACGCTCGCAGACGGAATAGTAGCCGCGCCGGCACTGCTCACAATCGCCGCAGAAGATGGTGAAGGGGATCACGACCCGGTCCCCGACCTTCAGCTTGCTGTTGTCGCGGCCGACCTCGACGACCTCGCCCATCGTCTCGTGGCCCATGATGTCGCCCGACTTCATGCCCGGCATGAAATGGTCGTAGAGGTGAAGGTCGGACCCGCAAATGGCGCAGCTCGTCACCTTGATGATCGCGTCGCGGCCGTCCTCGATCTCGGGATCGGGAACGCTCTCGCAGCGAATGTCCGCCGTGCCGTGCCAGACCAGTGCGCGCATGCTTCTCTCCCCGGAAATCCGGGTGACAACCCCGGACCCTCTTCAAAGGTTCAGGGGGAGGAGCGCGGAAGACGGCCAGTTAATTTTCCGTTCATATTTTGTGCAATGCATCACGAATGGCGCTTTCTTCAGCATCAGCGTCTTTCGCATCGCCTCGCCCCGGGCGCAAACCGGCAGGATCCCGTGGGCTGCGCCGCTGGCACGCTCCTTGCGGACCCACCACGCGACCGGGCGCGGCGGAGAACCGGCCTCGCCGTCAGGCAATGGAAGGGGAAGGCATGATGAACACTGGGAAGAAGGCGCTCGGGGGCTTGGCCCTCGCCGCCGCCATGACGCTCGGCGCGTTCAGCGCCCAGGCGCAGGAGACGATCAAGGTCGGCATCCTGCATTCGCTTTCGGGAACGATGGCGATCAGCGAGACGACCCTCAAGGACGTGATGCTGATGCTCGTCGAGGAGCAGAACAAGAAGGGAGGCTTGCTCGGCAAGCAACTCGAGGCCGTCGTGGTCGACCCGGCCTCCGACTGGCCGCTCTTCGCCGAGCGCGCCCGCGAACTGATCAGCGTGCAGGAAGTCTCGGCCGTCTTCGGCTGCTGGACCTCCGTCTCCCGCAAGTCGGTGCTCCCGGTCTTCGAGGAGCTCAACTCGATCCTCTTCTACCCCGTGCAGTATGAGGGTGAGGAATCCTCGCGCAACGTCTTCTATACGGGTGCGGCTCCCAACCAGCAGGCCATTCCCGCCGTCGACTACCTCATGAACGAAGAGGGCGTCGAGCGCTGGGTCCTCGCGGGGACGGATTACGTCTATCCGCGCACCACGAACCGCATCCTCGAAGCCTACCTCAAGTCGAAGGGCGTGGCGGAAGAGGACATCATGATCAACTACACGCCATTCGGTCATTCCGACTGGCAGACGATCGTGTCCGACATCAAGAGCTTCGGCTCGGCGGGCAAGAAGACCGCCGTCGTCTCGACCATCAACGGCGACGCAAACGTCCCCTTCTACAAGGAACTCGGCGACCAGGGCGTCTCGGCGACCGACATTCCCGTCGTCGCCTTCTCGGTGGGCGAGGAAGAACTGGCCGGCCTCGACACGACGCCGCTCGTCGGACATCTCGCCGCGTGGAACTACTTCATGTCGGTGGATACGCCGGAGAACGCCGAGTTCATCTCGACCTGGCATGACTTCATCGGCAGCACGGACCGTGTCACGAACGACCCGATGGAAGCCCATTACATCGGCTTCAACATGTGGGTGAAGGCGGTCGAGAAGGCCGGCACCACGGATCCCGACGCGGTGATCGACGCCATGATCGGCGTCGCCGTGCCGAACCTGACCGGCGGCTTCTCGGCGATGATGCCCAACCACCACATCACCAAGCCCGTGCTCATCGGCGAGATTCAGTCCGACGGCCAGTTCGAGGTCGTCTGGGAAACGCCCGGCCTCGTCGTCGCCGAGGAGTGGTCTCCCTATCTCGAGGGTTCGCGCGACCTGATCGCCGACTGGCGCAAGCCCCTCTCCTGCGGAAACTTCAACGTGAAGACCGGAACCTGCGGCTCGGGAACCTGAGCCTGACGCGCCCGGCATCCGAGCCGGGAAAGGGCGCCGCGCGGTGTGATCTGCGCGGCGTCTCCATCCAGGCGCCGTCAAGGCAGACACCGTCCAGGCAGGAACAGCCGGAGCACCCGCGATGCCGTTATTGACCCTGCTGCGCACGGCGCTCGTCGCGCTCGCCTGCCTTTTCGCCGCCACGGCGCTGGCGGATCCCGTCGACGACGCCCTGTCCCGCTTCGCAGGAGGCTCATTCGACGAGACCCAGCGCGGCATCCAGGAACTGGCAGCAACGGGACACGACACGGCGGCCGACGTGATCGGCGCCCTCGCCGCCGGCAATCTGCTCTTTCGCGCGAGCGACCGCGCCATCTTCTACCGCGACGGGGACGGAACGATCCGCGAGGCGAGGAGCGGCGAGCCCGCCGAGGTCGCCGCCGCGGCGCTGAAGCCGGTGCGCGTCAACAACCGCATCCGCCGCGCCGTGGAGAGCGCCATGGGGGCGCTCACCCTGATGTCCCCCGATCCGGCGCGGCGCATGAGCGCGGCGAACGCCACCTTCCGCGCCCGCGATCCGGCCTCACTCGAGGCGATCGATGCGGCCATGGAGCGCGAGACCATCGCCGGCATCCTGGATGTGCTCGAACAGGCGCGCGCCGCGATCCTGCTTGGCAACCCCGACGCGTCGGAGGCGGACAAGCTCGCCGCCATCGGCATCCTGAGGGAGCGAGGCGACCAGGAGGCGCTCAACCTCCTGCGCACCGTCCCGGCGAGCGCGCCCGCGAGCCTCCGCGAGGGGGCGGCCGCGGGGATCGCGGCGATCGAGCGCCGGCAGGCCTTCATCGCCCGGGGGCAGGACCTCGCCTTCGGCATCTCGCTCGGCTCCGTCCTCCTGCTCGCCGCCATCGGGCTCGCCATCACATTCGGCGTGATGGGGGTGATCAACATGGCGCATGGCGAGATGGTCATGATCGGGGCCTACGCCACCTTCGTCGTGCAGCAGCTCTTTCGCACCTATGCGCCGGGGCTGTTCGACTTCTCGCTGCTCGTCGCCGTTCCCGTCGCCTTCCTCGTCGCGGGCGCGGTCGGAATCGCCATCGAGCGCGGCATCATCCGCTGGCTCTACGGGCGTCCGCTCGAGACGCTGCTCGCGACCTGGGGCCTCTCCCTCGTCCTGCAGCAGACGGTCCGCACCATCTTCGGCCCCACGAACAAGCAGGTGGGGACACCGAGCTTCATGCAGGGCTCGATCGATATCCTCGGCGTCTCGATGACGACGAACCGGGTCGTGATCGTGGTCTTCTCCCTCGCCGTCTTCGCCGCCCTGCTCTTTGTCCTGCACCGGACGTCCCTCGGGCTGCAGGTCCGCGCCGTGACGCAGAACCGGCGCATGGCCGCCTCGATGGGGATCCGCACCGACCGCGTCGACGCCCTCACCTTCGGCCTCGGCTCCGGAATCGCCGGGATGGCAGGGGTGGCGCTCAGCCAGATCGACAACGTGAGCCCGAACCTCGGGCAGGCCTACATCATCGACAGCTTCCTCGTCGTGGTGTTCGGCGGCGTCGGGAACCTCTGGGGCACGCTCATCGCCGCCCTGTCGATCGGAATCGCCAACAAGGCGCTCGAACCCTATGCCGGGGCCGTCCTCGGCAAGATCATCCTGCTCGTGATGGTGATCCTGTTCATCCAGAAGCGCCCGCGCGGCCTGTTCGCGCTCAAGGGCCGGGCGGTGGAGGCATGACGATGCAGAATGCGAGTTCGCCGCGCCTCTTCGACCGGATGTCGGTCATCTTCCTCGTGATCGTGATCGGGGTCGCGATCCTCGTTCCGTTCCTCAACCTCGCGGTCCCGGAGGATTCGGCCTTCCACGTTCCGGACTACATGCTTCCGCTCGTGGGCAAGTATCTCTGCTTCGCGCTGCTTGCCGTCTCCGTCGACCTGATCTGGGGCTATTGCGGCATTCTCTCGCTGGGGCACGGGGCCTTCTTCGCGCTCGGCGGCTACGCGATGGGCATGTATCTCATGCGCCAGATCGGCTCGCGCGGTGTCTATGCCCATCCCGAACTTCCCGACTTCATGGTCTTCCTCAACTGGACGGAACTGCCCTGGTACTGGTGGGGGTTCGACAATTTCGCCTTTGCGATGCTGATGGTGCTCGCCGTCCCCGGCCTCCTCGCCTTCGTCTTCGGATGGTTCGCCTTCCGCTCGCGGGTGACGGGGGTCTATCTCTCGATCATCACCCAGGCGATGACCTACGCCCTGTTGCTGGCCTTCTTCCGCAACGATATGGGCCTCGGCGGCAATAACGGCCTGACCGACTTCAAGGACATTCTCGGATATCCGATCCAGGCGGGGACGACCCGCGCGGCCCTCTTCGCCGCCTCGGGCCTGGCGCTTGCGCTCGGCTATCTCGTCTGCCGCGCCGTCGTCGTGTCGAAATTCGGGAAGGTGATCGTCGCCGTGCGCGACGCCGAGGCGCGCACCCGGTTCCTCGGCTACCGGGTCGAGAACTACAAGCTCGCTGTCTTCGTCCTCTCGGCCTGCCTCGCCGGCGTCGCCGGCGCGCTCTACGTGCCGCAGGTCGGCATCATCAATCCCGGCGAGTTCGCTCCCGCGAATTCGATCGAGATCGTGATCTGGGTCGCCGTCGGCGGGCGCGGCCTGCTCGCCGGAGCGGCGATGGGAGCGATCGCCGTCAACTGGGCGAAGACATGGTTCACCGGAGCGATGCCCGAATTCTGGCTCTTCGCGCTGGGCGGTCTCTTCATCGCCGTGACCCTGTTCCTGCCGAAGGGGATTCTCGGCACCGCGCTCGACTGGCGCGAGAGATGGCGCGCGCGGCGCGCCGCATCGGCGGAAGGCCGGGCGCCCGCCGCGCAGCCTTCGGCGGCGGAGTGAGCCATGACGGGCAACCTGACGGCCTCCCTCCTCTATCTCAACGACATCACCGTCGCCTTTGATGGGTTCAAGGCGCTCAACGGATTGTCGCTCGCGATCGACGACCGCGAGATGCGCGCCATCATCGGGCCCAACGGCGCGGGAAAGACGACGATGATGGACGTCATTACCGGCAAGACGCGGCCCGGATCCGGAGACGCGCTCTTCGCCGGAAGCCATGACCTCACGCGCCTCGACGAGGCGGCGATCGCGAGCCTCGGCATCGGGCGCAAGTTCCAGACGCCCACGGTCTTCGAGGGCCACTCTGTCGAGGACAACATCCTCCTGGCCCTGAAGGACGACCGGCGCGCCCTCGGCAGCCTTTTCTGGCGGCGCACGAAGGAACGCCAGGAGCGGATCGACGCCTTGCTCGCCCGCGTCAACCTCCTCGCGCACCGATCCCGCCGGGCCGGCGAACTCAGCCACGGGCAGAAGCAATGGCTCGAGATCGGCATGCTGCTGGCGCAGGAGCCGCGGCTGCTCCTCGTCGACGAGCCCGCCGCCGGCATGACCGACGCGGAGACGGCGGCGACGGCGGAGCTCCTGCGCGACATCGCCCGAACCCGCGCCGTGATCGTCGTCGAGCATGACATGAGCTTCGTGCGCGACCTCGACGTGAAGGTCACGGTCCTGCACGAGGGCTCCGTCCTCGCCGAGGGGCCGCTCGACCATGTCAGCGCCGACGAGCGCGTCATCGAAGTCTATCTCGGGAGATAGCGATGCTGAGCGTGCGGGAGATCGACCTCTACTACGGTGCGGCGCAGGCCCTGCGGCAGGTCTCGCTCGAAGCCGCTCCGGGCGAGGTCACCTGCGTCCTCGGGCGCAACGGGGTGGGCAAGACGACGCTCCTGAGGGCGATCGTCGGACAGCGCCCGATCGCCCGCGGCGAGATCATCTACGGTGGACGCGACATCAGCCGGATGAGGCCGGTCGACCGGGCGCGGGCGGGCATCGCCATCGTGCCGCAGGGCCGGGAGATCTTCCCGCTTCTGACCGTGAAGGAGAACCTCGAGACCGGCTTCGCCTGCCTGCCGCGCGGGGAGAGGCGTCTCCTGGAGGAGATCTTCACGCTCTTTCCCGTCCTGAAGAGCATGCTCGGGCGGCGCGGCGGCGATCTCTCGGGCGGACAGCAACAGCAACTTGCAATCGCGCGCGCCCTCGTCACCCGGCCGAAGCTTCTGGTTCTGGACGAGCCGACCGAGGGCATCCAGCCCTCGATCATCAAGGATATCGGCCGCGCCATCGCCTATCTGCGCGACCGGGGAGACATGGCGATCCTGCTCGTGGAGCAGTACTTCGACTTCGCCCGCGAACTCGCCGACCGCTTCATCGTCCTTGAACGAGGCGAGGCCGTCGCCTCGGGCGGCAGGGAGGCCCTTGCGGGTGACGAGATCAGGAAGCGTCTCGCAATCTGACGATTCCCGCCTCACCTGTTCCCGCGCCGCTTCCCTCCTGGAGTATGGGCGTCCCAGAACTTCTCCATGGCGAGATAGGTGAACGAGGCTGACCAGCCGATCAACGCAAATCCGTTGAGCGCCTCGATGGCCGCGACAATCCGAAGCGGACCTTGAGGATAGACGTCTCCCACCCCAAGTGTGGTGTAGCTCGTCATCGAAAAATAGAAGAAGTCGATCACCTCGCCATGGAAGTTCCCGCCGATGCGCCCCAGGTCGAAATTGTCGTGCATGATGACGTAGGCGAAGGCGTAGAGGAAAACCTCCAGAAGATGGGCGATGAAGACTCCACCGATCACGAAGAGCATGCGGGCGCGCGGCGGCACCGAAAGACGCGGGATGAGGATGGAAATACCGCGCAACATCTCGTAGTGGATCAGGACGGTCGCGACGACGAGCGTGAGGGCTATGATGGTGGCGATGAATATGGGCATCAGGGCCTCTCGGATTGTGGCAGCGGCCTGGGGATTGCCGTCGCGGCTATATGCAATGAGTTATCCGGTCGCGCGCCCCGTGTCATCGGCCCGGTGTCTTCGAACCCGGTGCCTTCGGCCCGGTGTAATCGGCGGCTGCGGGTGTTATGCTCAAGCATGCGGAACGAGAGCATGACATGCGACGTTGACCAGCATGCGCGCAACCGTCTCGACGCGAGCGCGCCTGCATTTCGCACGGCGCCGCGTCGAGAGGGCCGGCATCCTTGTCAGAACTGAATGGACAGAACGTGGAACTCCGATTGACAATGACAGTCTGGACAAGGATTGCGGCGCTTGCGCTGGCCATTGGCTTCTTGTCGCTCTTCAGCGGCGGCGCGAAGGCCGACACGGTGCCGTATTCCAGTTTCGTGGAAGCCGTGCAGCGTGGTGAAGTGCGCTCGGTGCGCATTCGCGAGCAGACGATCGAGGGGCAGCGCACGGATTTGCGCCCGATCGAGACCTACGTTCCGGAAGGCGCGGACATCATCTCCGTGCTGGCGGACAACAATGTCGAGATCGTCGCGCTCCCTCCCGAACGTAACGTGCTTGGCTCGTTCATCGGCGCCCTCCTCCCCATCATCCTGATCCTCGGCCTGTTCTTCCTGATCGCGCGGCGCATGCGCGGAGGCGGCGCGGGCGGCGGACCGGGCGGCCTGATGTCCGTCGGCAAGTCGAAGGCGAAGCTCCTGACGGAGGCGCATGGGCGTGTGACCTTCGACGACGTGGCGGGGATCGACGAGGCGAAGGAGGATCTGCAGGAGATC
>JAWLCY010000021.1:0-18933 GCA_041686895.1 Saliniramus sp.
GGCATCGGTGTGCGCATCGACATGCAGCACAACGAGATCGGGGTAGTGCCGATGAAGCGCGCGCAGTTGCGGCAGCGTCACGATCCCGTCGCCTCCGAAGGTAACCGGATAACCGCCCCGCGCCACGACATGGTCGAGTGCCGTCTCTATTGCCACCATCGCAGTCTCTACTTCGCTCGGCACGACCGCAACATCGCCCAGATCGACCACCTCCATCTCTTCGAGGATGTTGCGGTCTCCGAGTTCAGGCAGCACTGGGCGCACCAGCCCCGACTGCTCGCGGATCGCGCGCGGGCCCTGGCGCGCGCCGATCCGAGTCGGGTGCGTGCCACAATCGAAGGGAATTCCCAGAATTACCCCCTGTCCGGCGCGCACGCTGTTTGCAGGCGGGATTCCCATGAAAGTGCCGGGAGGAACGAGAAGGTCGGAGGGGAGAGTGGTCATGCCATGGTTCCGCGTTTCAGAGGTCATAGCCGAGATAGATGGCGCGTAGCAGGTCCTCGCTGATTTCGGCGCCGGGCTCTTTGTGGACGATCCATCCCAGTCGCCGGACTTGCAGCATGTCAGATAACTGAATCGCCTCAACAGCATTCTGCTCAACAGCAGGATTGTTGTGCCGCAGCGGCGTATCTCGAGAATGCGGTCAAGGACGGTCTCGACCATTTGTTGTTCGCCATCCGGGCGCTGCGAGCAGGTCCTCGACGTTGCGGTAGATCCGTGGAAACCGGGAATACTGCCGGACGGCGTGCTGGATGATCTCTGGCGGGAAGCGGTGGCAGCGGTAGCTGATGTTGCTCATTCCCACCCATTCCCGCTTTTGCACCATGTTCGGTTAATGTGACGAACCTGCCTCAGGATCTCAACCGTGGATATACAAACGACCGATTCGCATGTTGTTGCGCGGCTAGTATCCGCCAAGGTTTATTAGAAGCTCGCTGTTAGGAAACGAGACAAGGAGCACTCGATGAGCAACGCGCAGGACACGATCACGCAACCCGCCGCCGCCTATAGCTATCGCATCGGCGATATCATCGTCACCGCAGCGCATGAGGGTTTCAATGCCATGCCGCTGAAGGACGGCTTTGTGCGGAACGCCGACTTCGCCGACGTCCAGAGGGCGATGCGAGACGAGTTTCTGCCGATGGATACCCTCAACATCACGTTCACGCCCCTAGTGATTCGCACGGGCGGCGAGACGGTGCTGATTGATACCGGCTTCGCGGACAACGGCCCGCCGACCGCCGGATTCTTGCGCAAGAACATGGCCGCCGCCGGAATCGATCCCAAAAGTCTGACGAAGGTTGTAATCAGCCATTTCCACGGCGATCATATCAACGGCCTGCGCTCGAAGGCAGGCGAGGAACTGTATCCGAGCGCGCAGGTCCTCGTGCCGGAGGTGGAGTGGAATTTCTGGACGAGAAAGGAAAACAAGGCGCGGGCACCCGAGGCGATGAAGCCGCATTTCGAGAACGTCGCCCGCGTCTTCGATCCGATCCGGGACAAGGTGGCAACATACACTTGGGATAGCGAGGTGGCTCCGGGCGTCACCGCGATTGATGCGAGCGGTCACACGCCCGGCCATACCGCCTACACGATCGCCTCGGGCAACGACCGGATGATCATGATCTCGGACGTGACGAACCATCCTGCGCTGTTCGTGCGAAACCCGGGTTGGTCGCCGGTCTTCGACATGGATCCTGAGAAGGCGCTGGCAACACGTAAGCGCCTGCTCGAGATGATTGCAAGCGAGGGGCTCCAGATCGCCGGTTATCATCTGCCTTTCCCGGCAACAGGGCACTTGATCAAGGAAGCCAATCGCTACCGCCTCATCCCGATCCAGTGGATGATGGTCGTGTGACAAAGCCTCGCGCAGGGAAAGCGCAACTAGCAAGAGCGAATTTGGCTCAATCGCGATGGCCGACCTGCGTCGATCATCCAGCTGTGGACGTAATGCTGGCATGGAGCGTCCCGGGCTCATAGACAGTTAGTTACTTGACATGGGGCTCCCCTTAATGCCGACGGCCGGGCCTACGGATGAGGAAGGTAAGATGCTCATCAACATGTTGCGACCTTTCTGCACGGTTTGGGGAGGCGGCGTGAGCGATAATCGAACGCCCATATACGCAAGGCCTTCGTGCGGATGATATCGCGCTCGGAACGTTGCACCACAAAGGGTCTGTAATCGCGGTGTTCGACAACTGATAGCGCGACGTTCTGATCTGCGTTCCGAGGGGTTAACGAGCGGTCCGTGTCGAGGACGCCAATGGCTCGTTCCGGTTCAGTACGCGGAGCGTCCGCCGTCAGCGGGAATGACCGCGCCCGTGATCATGCGCGATTCGTCTGAGGCGAGGAAAAGCGCGATATTGGCGATGTCTTCCGGCTTTCCCACCCAGAACGGATACTCCTTCACGCGCTCCGAAGCCTGCTGCAAATCCACCGTCCGGCCAGGCCGGCCGTCACCACCGTAGCGATCGAGAATCCTCTCGGTAAGGACACGTCCGGAACAGATCGCGTTGGCGCGGATGTTGTCGCGGGCATATCTCCCGGCGAGAACTCGTGTCAGGGACAGGATCGCCCCCTTCGCAGCGGTATAGACGTGCGAAGGGCTGCCTCCGCGCAGGGCGGCGCCCGACGACATGTTGACGATGGCGCCTCCACCAGCCTCAATCATCCCGGGAATCACATGCCGGCAGCACAGGAAGGTGCCCTTCAGATCGAGGTCCATCGTGCGATCCCAAACCGCCATGTCGACATCGGTGACGATGTCATCCTCCTGCAGCGATCCGCCGGCCGAATTGAACAGGACGTTGATGGGCCCGAAATCGCCGCGTGCGCACGCCACGGTCTGCGCGACGCTCTCTTCGACGGTGATGTCCGTCTGCACGAAGATCGCCCGCCCTCCCCCGGCTGTGATCTCCTCCTCGGCCGCGGCTCCCGCCGCCGCGTCAATATCCGCGATGATGACGCTGGCGCCCTCTGCGCAAAAGGAGCGCGCGGCCGCCCGACCGATCCCGCCGGCTCCGCCGGTGACGAGACAAACTTTTCCCTCAAGACGCATCGGCCTCTCCTTCCTGCGCTTCAACCGCGGACGTGGCGCAGGAACACGGCGAGTTCCCGCGCGCAGCGATCCGGATAAGCATCAGTAATGTTATGGCCGCTGACGTCATAGCTAACGAAGCGACAATCCCTGATCCCCTGCTTGAGGAGAGCGTATTGCTCCGGCGTATGGATCGGGTCCGCTTCGGGAACGACGCAGAGCGTGGGGCAGAGGATGTCTCCCAGACCGCCGGAAATATCGGCCGCCGCCATCACCGGCACGAAGCGACGCAAGCTCTCCGGATCGTTCCGGGCGGATTCCGCGATGAACCAGTCGACGAATCCCGGATCGACCGTTGTCACGTCGAACCGATCCGAGATGGTCTTGCGCAGGAACCCTGCGATCCCGTCGCTGCCGATGCGGTCCACCCAGCTTCCATACTTCGTATGGCCAGCCGACACCTTCAGCCCTGGCAGCGCCGCGAAGGCCCCGAGCGATTTCACTCGGTCGGGGTAGTTCATCGCCGCGTTCATGGCGACGATCCCTCCCGCCGAGGAGCCTGCCAAATGCGCGGCGTCGACGCCGAGATGATCCATCAGCTCAATGACGTCGCGGGTCAGGCGCTCCAGGCTGAGCGCGTCGTCCGGGCCGATCCGCGACTGACCGTGGCCGCGCATGTCCGGGCGCACGACCATGAAGTCCCGGGCAAGATGAGGAACCCACAGATGCATCCGGCGCGAGCTTCCCATCGCTGCATGGATCAGGACCAGCGTCTCCGGGCGCTCCCATGGATTGGTGAAATCATCCACCTGATAATGCAGCGACACTCCGTCTGCCGCGGCGAAAGACAGCATTGGACGCTCAAGCATGATCGCAAATTCTTCCTTCTATGTTTCGCGGCTGTTCCGGGCGGAGCCCCCGCGCCCGACCGCCTCGGGGCCGGCATGGAAGTCGATCACGTCGGCGACGCATTGCGCCGGCATGAAGTCCCAGACATTGTGAGGAGTGTTTTCATAGGTCTTCATGACGACGTCCGGGATCGCCCGCATCGGCGCGTATGCCGAATGATCGCCGATCTTGCCGAGACCCGGCATGACGACCATGGTCGGGCAACGGATCCGGGCGACCTCGTCGGACCAGTCCTGGTCCGCCATCAGGCTGATGAAGCGGGCGATATAGGCAGGATTGTTCCCGCCGGCTTGATCCAGAAACCATTCGACAAGTTCCGGATCGCAATCGCCGATGGGAAAGCGGTCGGTGATCGTTTCCGCGAGGAAGCCGCGCAGGCCCTTCTCCTGCACGATCGGGATCCAGCTCAGCGCCTGGCTCTGCTTCAGGCCCGGCGCCGATCCGAACAAGGACATGCGGATCACGCGCTCCGGTTCGTCCAGGGCGATCCGCTGCGCGAGATAGCCGCCGGCGGCCGTTCCGACATAGTGCGCGCGCGGCGCGCCCACGTGATCCATGAGTTCGGTGACATCAGCGACGAGGCGCTCGAGGGTCAGCGGCCGCTCCGCAGCCGGAATCTCCGAATGACCGTGCCCCCTGAAGTCGGGCGTGACGACGCGAAAGCGCTTCGCGAGATCGGGTATCCAGGAGAAAAAGCGCCGCCCGCATCCCATCGCCGAATGGAGCAGAACCAGCGTCTCGGCCTCGCCCCATGGCTTTGTGAAGTCATCGATTCGATAGGCGAGTTGCACGCCGTCGCTTGCGGTGAAATGTTGCAAGGCGCCACCCTCCGATGTTCTACGTCGCAACGCTGGCGTTGAGCGGCCCGGCAGCTGCCGGGGATCGCCCTGCACGGGCGGAAGCCGCCCCGCCAGATTTTGTTCGGTCCGTATTGTATGATAATACGGCGTATCGAAGCGTCAGAATGCTATTTCGGTGCGCCAATGTCAAATTCCTCCCCGGCGAAAAAAGCCAGCTCTGGTAAGGGAAGTCCGCTCTTCATCAAGTCGCTCGAAAAGGCGATGAACGTCCTGCAAAGCTTCAACCGCGGCGATGCATTCCAGACCTTGCAGCAGATTGCAGAAAACAACCAGATCGACAAGAGTACGGCGCAACGCTTGACATATACACTGCGCGAGCTTGGCTTTCTCGAACAGTGCCCGGTCACGCGCCGTTATCGGATCGGGCGGAAGGTTCTTGATCTGACATTCAATTATCTTCGAAACGATCCACTCGTCGAGCGGGCCACTCCCATTCTCATCGATCTGGCGCGGACCACGAACGAGCGCGTCGATCTGAGCATCCTGGACGATACGGACATCGTCTATGTCGCCCGCTTCCAGAGCAAGCGGCAGACATTCGCGACGACGCTGATCGGCAGGCGCGTGCCGGCCTTCTGCACAGCGGGCGGACGCGCCATGCTGGCGTGCATGGATGATGACTACGTAAAGGATTTTCTGCAGCGATCACGGCTGATTCCGCTGACTCAATTCACGATCACGGAGCCCGGCTCACTGCTGGAGCGCGTGAAGCTGGTACGGTTGCGCGGCTATGCGGTTAACGTAGAAGAGTGCCTCCCCGGCGAAATCGTCGTCAGCGCTGCCGTAACGGGCGATCGCGGCCTGCCCGCCGGCGCCGTCCATGTCGCGGGCTCGATGAGCGAATGGACAGCAGAGGAATTCGAGAAGAAGATGGCTCCGATGGTTGTCGCCGGCGCGCGCGCATTAAGCCGCGCTTGACAGGACTAACGAACGGTGATGATTTTACTATTGCGTATTGTATGGCAATATGTAGACTTTTCCGAGTTCCGCTGCTGACCTTCCGCGCAGGGACTTGGCGGTCTTGAGAACGCAAACCCGGCGTCGATCGCCCTCAGGGGCGCAAGCGGGGATGCGGCGCGAACGAGAAGCGCGGCCATGAACGAGATTGGGACAGGGGCCTCCCGACCGGGGCCGCTCCCCGCAATGCGAGGGTGGACTATCATGGCCGAACACTTCGTATGCATCACCTTTGATTTTGACGCGATGACCGGGATGGTGGCGCGCGGCCTCAAGACGCCGACTCCCGTATCCCGAGGAGAGTTCGGAGCGGTCGCCGTGGATCGCCTGCTCCCGCTGCTGGCGCGCCACAAGGTTCCGGCAACCTGGTTCGTGCCGGGCACGGTGATCCGGACCTATCCCGACCATTGCCGACGCATCGTCGACGGCGGCCATGAGATCGGACATCACGGCTGGTCGCATACGCCCCCGGCGAATCTTTCACCGGAGAAGGAGGAAGAAGGCCTTGTCCGCGGCAACGAGGCGATCATCGAGATGACCGGCTCCCCGGCATCGGGCTACCGGTCGCCGTCGTGGGATCTCAGCGAAGTGACCGTCGACCTTCTTCTCAAACATGGCTTCCTCTATGATTCGAGCATGATGGGGCATGATCACACGCCGTACTTCGCCCGTCGGGGTGATGTCGTTCCCGACGACGAGCCCATCGTCTTCGGGGAGAAAACTCCCCTCATCGAAGTGCCGGTGAGTTGGTCGCTCGACGATTTCCCGCATTTCGAATTCCTGCGCACCCGCGACTCCCTGATGCCGGGCCTGTCGAACGCGCGGCTGGTGCTGGAAAACTGGCTCGACGATTTCGCATACATGCAGCAGGCCGAACAATGGGGGGTCCTCGTCTATACCTTTCATCCCTTCGTAATCGGGCGGGGACACCGTATGCTCGTCCTCGAAAGGCTGATCAGCCAGCTCGCCGAGCGAGGGGCGACCTTCATCACGATGCGCGACGCCGCCCTGCGCTTTCGCGAGCGCGCTTCGTGAAGCGCCCGCCCGTCATCCGCGGGCGGCGAGGCAATTCACAACGCCGGCGGCCTTCCGGTCGGCCCGGCGAGTCCACAAGGAGAAAGCCATGAGACTCTTGACGATCCTCACTTCCGCCGTCGCGGCCGCCGTGCTGGCCGCAGCGCCGGCCGCCGCGCAGGGCGATTATCCGAACCAGACCGTTACGCTCGTCGTTCCCTTCGGCGCCGGCGGCGGCACCGACAACCTCGCGCGGACCTTCCTGCCCGCATTCCAGGAGGCGCTGGGCGAGACGGTCATCATCGAAAACCGCCCGGGCGGCGGCAGCACGATCGGAACGGAAGCCGTCGTTCGTGCTGAGCCGGACGGCTACACGGTCCTGCTGACCGATACCGCCGTGATGGTCAATCCCGCGCTTTACGACAATCTTCCCTATGACACGCTCAATGATCTCGACGCGGTCAGCCTGCTGGCGACCGGACCGGTTCTGCTCGTCGCTCACCCCGATGCCGAGGCGGACACGCTCGAGGACCTCATCGCCCTCGCCAAGGAACGCCCCGGCTCCCTGCCCTTCGCGTCCGGCGGCCACGGCGCCTCGACGCATCTGGCGCTCGAGCTGATGCAGATGGAGACGGACACCGAAGTTGTCCACGTCCCCTATGGCGGCTCCGGCCCCGCCACGACGGACCTCGTCGCCGGGCACGTGCAATACATGTTCAACGGAATCAGCGCGTCCCGGCCGCATCTGGACGCGGGCGCGCTCAAGGCGATCGCGGTGACCAGCCAGGAGCGCCACCCGGCGGTGCCGGATGTCCCGACCTTCGCCGAGGCCGGCTTTTCCGCTGTGAACCCGATGTCGATCTGGGGCGCCTGGGTGCCCGCCGGAACGCCGGACGAAGTCGTCGCCAAGCTCAGCAGCGCCTTCCATGCGGCGGTCAATGATCCGGAGGTCGTCGCGACCCTGAGCAATCTTGGCTACGTGACGGACGGCAGCTCGCCCGAGGAGTATCGTGCGCGGGCCGAAGCCGAAATGAAGCGCTGGGCGGATGTTGTCGAGGCCGCGGGCATCGAGGTCAACTGAGCGCCTGACCGATAACAACCGGGGGGAACAGCCTGAAGCGGGCTGTTCGCCCACCGCCTCAAGACATGCGAAATCCGGCGCACGGCTGTATAGTCGGCGCCGCGTCCGCTCTTCTCGTCAAGCGGCGCGGAAGGCAGCCGGACCGGGGCGGAGCAGGCGGATCATATCGCTTGATCCGGCCAAGGCCGCGCTCCCTGACCAGCGAGCCACGGAATCCGGCAAGCGGCACCTCCAGCACATGATGAACTTGGCAATGGCGGACTACAAAAAGCTCATTCTTTCAAAGGACTTCCTTTCCGGGCTCATCTTCACGGTGATCGCCGCAGGCCTTCTTTGGGAGGCGCGCGGCTACGCGATGGGAAGTATGCTGCGAATGGGACCGGGGTTCTTCCCCGTGATCATCAGCAGCCTTCTGGGGCTCATGGGAATCGCAATTCTCGTCAAGGCGACGCTGGAGGGCGCGCGGGAGCGTCCCGTCTTCGCCCCGATGCCGGCGCTCCTGATCACCCTCGCCCTCCTTGCCTTCGCGTTCAGCCTGCAGAGGCTGGGCCTCGTCATCGCTACGCTCCTGCTCGTGACCCTCACGCGGCTCGCCATGCGCCCCTTCAACCTGATCGGCACCCTGCTCCTCAGCGGCGTCCTCGTCCTCCTGTCGCTCGTCGTGTTCGGGTATTTCCTGCGCCTGCCATTGAGGCTTTGGCCATGAGCGGAAGATTCTGATGGAGCTCTTCACAAACCTGGCCTTCGGTTTCGGCGTCGCCATGACGCTATCAAATCTCGCCTACTGCCTTCTCGGAGTCACAATCGGGACACTTGTCGGCATTCTTCCCGGCATCGGCCCGCTCGCAACCATCGCGATGCTCCTGCCCATCACGTTCGGGCTCGACCCGGTCGGGTCGCTGATCATGCTGGCCGGCATCTACTACGGGGCGCAGTTTGGCAGTTCCGTCACGGCGATGCTGTTGAACATGCCCAGCCATGCCGCCGCGGCGGTGGTCTGCCTCGACGGCTACCCGATGGCAAAACAGGGACGGGCGGCTGAGGGGCTTGTCATGAGCGCGCTCGCATCCTTTGTCGGCGGCAGCATCGCGATCGTGCTCGTGATGACCCTCGCGCCTCCCCTTGCCTCCTTTGCCTTGCGCTTCGGGCCGGCGGAATATGCGTCAATGATGATTCTGGGTCTGGTGGCCGCCGCCGTCCTCAGTCAGGGATCGCTCCTGAAGGGCCTCGCCATGGTCCTGCTCGGCCTGGCGATCGGCCTTGTCGGAATCGATGTCAATTCCGGAGTTCAGCGCTACACCTTCGGGAGCTGGCATCTGACCGACGGCATCAGTTTCGTCATCATCGCGATGGGATTTTTCGCGATTTCGGAGATCATGAGCAATCTCGAGACGCGAACGGGCACGCAGATCGTGAAGGCCAGCTTCGCCTGGGGCGACCTCATCCCCTCCGCCGCGATCCTCCGCCGCGCATTCCCGTCGATGCTGCGCGGCACCGCGGTCGGTGCAATATTCGGCCCCCTGCCCGGAAGTGGCCCGACGCTTGCTTCCTTCATTTCCTACTCGCTCGAGAAGCGGGTGGCCCGCGATCCCAGTCGCTTCGGAAAGGGGGCGATCGAAGGCGTAACCGCTCCAGAAGCATCCAACAACACGGCGGCCGTCACCGGATTCATCCCGACCCTGACGCTCGGAATTCCCGGCGACGCGATCATGGCGCTCCTGCTCGGAGCGCTAATGATTCACGGCATCACGCCCGGCCCGCGTGTGATCACGGATCACCCTGAACTCTTCTGGGGTCTCGTCGCGAGCATGTGGATCGGCAATGTCATCTTGCTCGTCCTGAACATTCCGCTCATCGGCTTGTGGGTCCGGGTGCTCTCGATCCCCTACAGCGTGCTGTGCCCCACGATCCTGCTCCTCATCTGCATCGGCGTGTTCAGCACCAGCAACAACCCGATCGACATCGTCATCCTCGCGGCGTTTGGTGTGATCGGCTATATCTTCTACAAACTCGACTGCCCCGCGGCCCCGCTCCTGTTGGGCGTGATTTTAGGTCCGCTGATCGAAGAGAATCTCCGTCGCGCGTTATTGATCAGCCTGGGCGACGCGACTGTTTTTGTGACGCGCCCAATCAGTCTTGTTCTGCTACTTTGTGCCTTCTTTCTGATCATTGGGTTTATAATTACAAGTGCTCGGCGGAAATCCGCTTCTTAAGGCCACTCACCCAGTGAATTAGCTCGAACTTGCCCGCACGAATCTGACGGGCGCGCGGTCGAAGCTCGTAACTCAGCAGACGGCATTATGACGCTGTCTCTAGCAAGCAGGCGCATGAGTGCACCGGCACTTGATGTCAAGTTTATTAGTGTTCCGAATTTTTCCGCGAGCGGGTCCTCGACTGTGCGTTAGCTCAGCGGGACGCGGAATACAGCCGCTGAATGATCTCGAGCCGGAAAGCGGTGGCGGCAGTAACTGTTGTACCCTCCCGCCTTCGCTTCGGTTCCAGTTTACGCATCAATGCCGCAACAGTCGGTAGTACGCCGGATACCTTCTGGGGACCATGACATCTCGCTGACCTCAGCGTCTATTTCTGCATTACCTCGCGGAGGCGCATTCCCGCTGCGTGCCGGTCCCACATCTGTGGGGAGATCCCCCGTCCGCGCAATTCGCGCTTTCGGATCTTGTTTGTCAGCGTGCGCGGGAGGGCTGGCACGATCTCGACGTAGCGAGGCACCATGAAATGCGGCAAACGGGCCGCGAGGATGGAAAGGAAGTCGGCGTAGTCAAGCGTCATCCCGGATTTTAGAACGACAAAAAGCTTGATGTCGTCATCACCCTCCATTCCCGAAGGCACGCCAACCGCGGCCGCCTCCCCCACAGCCGCGTGTGCGAGCGCAGCGGTCTCGATATCCCACGAGGAGATGTTTTCCGCCCGCCGGCGGATGCGATCGCCGATGCGGTCGACCATGAAGAAATTGCCCCGCTCATCGCGGACGCCGGCATCACCCGTATGGAACCAGAGATTCCGCCAGGCTTTCACCGTCTCCTCCGGCATCCCCATATAGCCCGACATCGTCGTCCAGGGCTCGCGGGGGCGGACGACGATCTCCCCCGTCTCGCCGTGCGGCAGTTCCGCGTCAGTCTCGGGATCGACGATCGCGACCTCGAACCAGTCCTCCATGACCCGGCCGCAGGAGCCGATCGGGCGCTCTCCATCGCGCGGCGTCCACAGCGGGCAGGTCACTTCCGTCATGCCCCACATCTCAATCCCGCGCAGGGCGAAACGCTCCTCGAAGGCCGCGCCGACATGCTTCGGCAGCGGGCAGCACATCAGACGGCGCATGGCGTGATCGGCGTCGTGCGGCCCGGGTGGCCGGGCGTGGATCATCTCGATCATCGGACCGTGTGCAATGCTCAGCGTGACGCCGTATTCCCGGATCCGATCGAGCCAGAGGCCGGCGTCGAATTTCCGGTCGAGCACGAGCCGCGCCCCCGTGGCAAAGGCCGCGAGCACGCCCATGAATTTGCCGGCTATGTGATTGAGCGGATGGGCGCAGTAATAGACGTCTTCCCCGGTCATTGCCGTATTGACGATGGCCTGGTGCGCGAGAAGACACACCTGCCGATGCGGCAGGATCGCCCCCTTGGACGGCCCCGTCGTGCCGGAGGTGAACATCACGGAGGCGGGATCGCGCTCGCGCGGGCTCACATCCGGCAGGCGATCCGCCAGACGCGCCACGATCGCGGCGTGGTCGTGCACAGTAACGCCGGGCGGCGGCTGCACGCCTTCCGGGACGCCCCCGACCACGACGACCTCGCGGAGATCCGTCAATGTCCCGGCGAGCGCGAAGATCCCGGCCAGCCGCCCGGCCTCCACCACCATCGCCGCCGGCCGCGTGACCCGCAGAATGTGGGCCAGCGGCTCGCCGGTGAACGAGGGATTGATCGTCACGTCGACAAGGCCCGCGAGCCCCGCCGCGAGCCACGCGTGCAGGGCGGGGATTCCCGCGGGGCAGAAGGTCGCGAGCGAGGAACCGGGCACGATACCGCGGCCGCGCAGGAACGCCGCCAGGGCGGCGCTCTCGCCGATGAAGGCGCCGTAGCTGCGGGAAAGGCCGCCGACTTCGGTCACGAACGGCGCGTCCGGACTGGCGACGAGGCGCCGGCGCGCCACTTCGGCGAGCGTCCACGGCGTGATTTCATCGAACGGGCTGGACACCGGATCAGACATGCTTGGCGGCTCCCCGTCGGCTCCCGCAAGGGCCGGATGCTCGGATCTGCAAGGCGTTGCAGCTGTAGAGCGAAAATCGCTCCGCACCCCTTCCCTTGCGTCATGGTTTAACATACCATCCGGATAGTATCCTTGCAAAGGGGGGAGCGATGGCGGGCGTCGGGCCACAGGACGGGACCGTGGGCAGCGGCGCTCTCGCCGGCATCACCGTGCTCGAACTGGGGATGGTGATGCAGGTACCGCTCGCCGGACAGATGCTCGGCGATCTCGGTGCCGAGGTGATCAAGGTGGAGCGCCTGCCCCCGGGCGAGATTCTGCGCACGCTCGATCCCGTGGCGCGCGAAACCGGCGCCATGAGCGCGTATTACGCCGCCCTGTGCCGCAACAAGCGTTCGCTGTGCCTCGATATCAAGGCGCCGGACGGCCATGCCGCGCTCCTGCGCCTGATCGATCGGGCAGACGTGGTCATCCACAACTTCCGTCCCGGCGTGATGGAGCGTCTCGGCCTCGGCTGGGAGGCACTCGAGCAGCGCAATCCGCGCCTCGTCTACGCGGCGGGCTTCGCCTTCGGCGAGACCGGCCCCATGGCGCGCATGCCGGGGCAGGACATGCTTGCCCAAGCCTATAGCGGGCTCGCGCGCAGCGGTCTTTCGGACGACGAGACGCCGCGTCTCTCCAACACCCCCGTGATCGACTACGTGACCGCGGCGACACTCACGCAAGGCATCCTTGCCGCGCTGATCGAGCGCGGCCGTTCGGGCCGCGGCCAGAAGGTAACCTCCTCGCTCCTCGATACGGCCATGGCGGTGCAGGTGCTGGAAGCCGCCACGCTGGGCCTGCGCAATGAACGCACCAGCTGGACGAAGCACGCCATGATCCTGCCCACACGCGACGGCTGGATCATCGTGCTGACGCTGTTCCGGCCGAATCCCGTCAGGAGCCTGTGCGAGGCGTTCGGCCTGCCGGACCTCAGTCTCGAGGAGCCGTTCACGACCTATGACGGTCAGGTCGCCCATCTGGGACTCGTCAAGGAACGTTTCGCGCCGCTCTTCGCCGAACGCACCACGGCCGAATGTATCGAGCGCCTCGGCGCAAAGGACGTGCTCTGCGCGCCGGTGAACACCCTGAAGGAGGCCCTCGCCACCCCGCAGGTGCGCGGGAACGGCAGTCTCTGGGACATTCCGGTTCCCGGAGCGGGAAGCGTGCCGCTCATGGGCAATCCGCTGCATCTTTCGCGTACCCCCGCCCGGCTCGACGAGCCGCCCGCGGAACTCGGGGCACACGGGCCGGCGGTTCTCGCCTCCTTCGGCTTCGGCGAGGAGGACATCGCCGCTCTGCGCCGCAGCGGGGCACTGCACGTCCCGTCCGGGGGCGACAAATGAACGACAACGCGGCAGCGATGGCCGCACGAGGGAGGAACCGATGACTTCGACGCCGCGCACGCAACCGTCCGAAAGCCGCTGGGGGCCCGCCGCCGAGCGCATGATCGCACGGGTGCGCGCCACCATGGAGTCGCACCTCGACGGGTTTCCCCATTACGGCGATCCCGCCACGGGAACCTGGACGACGACGCCGAACGGGTTCTGGACCGGCGGGTTCTTCGTCGGCGAACTCTGGCTCGCAGGCGCCATGACCGGCGATCTCGCCTTTCACGCCGCCGCGCGGGAGTGGCTCGCGAAGCTCGAAAGCCGCGTCGAGAGCGGCACCGTCTTCCGCGGTTTCCTGTTCTACTACGGCGCGGTGACCGGCGCGGTGATCGCCGGGGACGACACAGCCCGCCTCATGGCGCAGCGCGCCTCGCGCTCCCTCGCCGGAACGTTCCGCCCGATCCCCGGAATCCTGCCCCTCGGGCGGGAGGCGGAGGAGGCCCATACGGTCGGGGACAACGAGGCCAATATCGACGGGATCAGCGCCGTGCCGCTCATGCTTTGGAGCGCGCGCGATCTCGGCGATGCGGAACTCGCCCGCGTCGCGGTGGCGCATGCCATGGGCAGCGGGCGGTTCTTCGTGAATGCGGACGGTTCGGTGATCCAGTCGGCGAGCTTCGATCCCGAGTCGGGTTCCGTCACGCGCCGCTACACGCACAAGGGTTACAGCGACGAGTCGATCTGGACCCGGGCGCAGGCCTGGGCCATGCTCGGCTATGCCGGCGGCGCGCGGCTCGCGCCGGAAGAGCCGGAACTGCTCGCGCTCGCGGAGCAGACGGCCGACTGGTGGCTGGCCCACATCCCCGAAGACCGCGTCAGCTACTGGGATTTCTCCGCCCCGGTCACGCCCGAAACGCGGCGCGACACGTCGGGCACGGCCATCGCCGCCGCAGCGCTGCTCAAGCTTTCCGCCATCCATCCGGACAGGGCGAAGTCCCGACGCTATCGCGAGGCCGCCGAGGCAACCGTCGAGGCGCTGGTCACGCGCCATCTCACGCCGGTCGGCAAAGCGGATAACCGCCCGCCGGGCATCCTCGCCGACGGCTGTTTCGATCCACGCTCGGGAACGGCCGTTTCCAACGAGCTGATCTGGGGCGACTATTTCCTGCTCGAGAGCCTCGCCGTCCTTTCGGGACGCCTGACGGCGGACCTCTGAGAGCGCGCGGCACAAGAACAGAACACGGGAGAGACTCATGGACCGGGCCAGTCACGAGGAATTCCGCCGCCATGTCCGGCGCCTCGCCTCCGAGCGCATCGCGCCCTTCGCTGCCGGCTACGACCGGGAATCGCGTTTTCCCGAGGAATCGCTTCAGGCGTTCAAGGAACTCGGGCTGGTCGCCCTCCCCTTCGACGAGGCGATCGGCGGTCAGGAGGGCGACGTGCTCTCCCAGGCCATCGTGCTCGAAGAGCTGGCGAGGGTCTGCGCGACCTCCTCCCTCGTCCTGATGGTGATCTGGGCGGGGCTCGTTCCGATCGCGAAGCACGGCTCCGCGCGCCTGCGCGAGGAAGCGATCCGACCCGCCATGTCCGGCGATACAGTGGGCTCGATCTGCCTGACAGAACCCGCCGGCGGCTCGAATCTCTTCGGCCTCACGACCCGGGCGGAGCGCGACGGCGAAAGCTGGGTGCTCAACGGGCAGAAGCGCTACATCAGCAACGCAACACGCTCGGACTGGCACACGGTGCTCGCCCGCACGGGAGAGAAAGCCGTCACCCTGTTCGCCGTGCGTCGCGACGATCCCGGACTGAGCTTCGGCAAGCTCGAGAACAAGCTGGGCATCAGGGGAAGCCCGACCGCCGACGTGATCCTCGAGAACTGCCGCATTCCCGGCCATCGCATCCTGGGCGAGCCGGGGGACGGGCATGCCCAGATCACGGATTCGCTCACATGGACGCGGGTCCTGATCGGCGCGCAGGCGCTCGGCATCGCCCAGGGCGCCATGGAGCAGGCCGTCGGCTATACGGAGGAGCGCGAGCAGTTCGGAGCGCCGATTTCCAAGTTCCAGCTGGTCCGCGGACGCGTCGCCGACATGGCCACGCAGATCGAGGCTGGGCGCTCACTGCTCTACCGCTCGGCGGAAGCGGCGCAGAACGGGGATGCCGATGCCCGGGCGCTCGCATCCATGGCCAAGCTCTTCTGCAGCGACACCGCCATGGCCGTGAGCACGGACGCCGTACAGCTTCACGGGGGCGCCGGCTATCTCAACGATTTCCCCGTCGAGCGCATGATGCGCGACGCCAAGATCACGCAGATCTACGAGGGCGTGAACGACATCCAGCGGCTCATCATCGCCAAGCACGTCTATCGGAACGCGGGGCAGAACGCATGAGCATGACGGCTTCTTCCGCCGCCCGGGCGCGCCCGGGCTGCCTCTCCGGAGTGCGGGTACTGGATCTGACCCGCCTCGCTCCGGGGCCCTACTGCACCATGCAGCTCGCCGACATGGGCGCCGAGGTGATCGTGGTGGCGGGCGGCGCGGGCAGCCTGCCCATCTCCGCCTTCGCGCGGGGCAAGACCTTCATCGGCCTCGACCTCAAGGCGGAGGCGGGCAGGAAGGCCTTTCACGAACTCGCGCGCACCGCCGACGTCGTCGTCGAAGGCTATCGCCCCGGCGTGGCGAAACGACTCGGCATCGACTGGGAGACGCTCAGGGCGGTCAATCCCCGTCTGATCTACTGCGCGCTCACGGGTTACGGCCAGGAGGGGCCGCTCTCGCAGGAAGCGGGGCACGACATCAACTATGCCGCACTTTCGGGGGCGCTCGGCGCGATCGGCCCGGCGGACGGCCCGCCCGCCTGCCCGCTCAACCTGCTCGCCGATTTCGCTGGCGGATCACTCTTCGCGGTGATCGGAATTCTCGGGGCACTGGTAGAGCGCGGGCGCACGGGCGAAGGGCAGTTCATCGACGTCGCCATGGTCGACGGCTGTCTCTCGCTGATGGCCATGCACTACCCCGACTGGGGCCATCCGGTCCTGTCGGGGCGCGGCGAGGGACTGGTCGCGGGCAGCGCGCCGCATTACCGCTGCTATCGCTGCGCCGATGACCGCTATGTTGCGGTCGGCCCCCTCGAGCGGAAGTTCTTCGAGAATTTCTGGCGCGGGCTGGGTCTGCCCGGGCCTGCGCCGAACGCGCTCGATCGCAGCCTCTGGCCAGAACTGACCCGCCGTTTCGAGGCGCTCTTCGCCACCCGGGGCCGTGACGAATGGGTTGCGCATTTCGCGGGTCGCGACGCCTGCGTCGCCCCGGTACTCGACCCCGACGAGGCCCTCGCCCATCCGCAGAACCGCCTGCGCCATCCCGAATTCGCGAAGGATACGCCGGTCATGGCGCCGGTCATGGCGGGGATGCGCCCGGAGCCGCCGCCGGTCGATACGCGCGATCGCTCGCGCGTGGTGCTCGCCGGGCTCGGGCTCACCGAGGAGGAGATCGCGCTGGCCTCGCCCGAGGAAGCGGCCATTGCCGGGCTCTCCTGGCCGCCTTTGTGACAGCCTCGCCCGAAGGCCCCGTCTGCTGTAAACGGGGCCGCGCCCCCGGCTGGAGACCATCGAGACGATGAATTCCCCGACTGCGACGAGAGCGGCGGCCAATCGCAAGGCCGCGATCCGCGAAGAGAGCCTTCAGCGGCTCACGGAGGCGGCTTTCCGCCTGATCGTGGCGAAGGGCTATCACGCCTGCACGCTGCAGGAGATCGCGGAGGCAGCCGGGCTGACCAAGGGTGCGATCTACTTTCATTTCGAGAGCAAGGAGAATCTCGCGCTGCATCTTCTCGACATCGCAGAGGCGGACATCGTTGATTCTCTTGTACGGCACCTGGACACCATCGATGCGCCTGCCCCAGAGCGTGTGGCGGCCTTCTTCAAGTTCACCTCAAAGCAGGGTATCGACCGTCCCTACGAATTACTCTGTTTGATTAAGATGTCGATCGAAGGGCGCAACAGCACGGAACTCGCCGATGAACGAATCAGTAACATCTACGCGCGCATCTACCGGGTGCTCGAGGAGATCATTGAACAGGGGAAAACGCGCGGTGAACTGGACGAGAACCTGCCGACCTCCGAGGTCGCGGCAATGATCGTCGCGACTCACGACGGCATGATGCTCGAGTGGCACCGCCGCTCCGGCGGGATAGATGGACGCATCTTCGTTCGCACAGTTTGGCAGACGTTCCTTCACGGTATTCTTGGTGGGCCGAGTTCAGGGCGTGCGGCCTGAACGCGAGACGTCGGACTTCCACGTCATGGCACTGTCATCAGGCGGTGCGACGACGCGAGCAAAGGGTGTGACGTTTTCCCACCGCCCGGCTCGGCACTTCATGCCGCCGTCCACAATACCTTCGCACGTCAGCGCCACCTGACGTCCCACCCGTGCGCCAACACAGGGCGGAGGCGGCGGATGCTTAGGCGACCAAAACTGTCAGCTCATGGCTCTAGGTCACCGACTCATAAACCGCATCCAAATTCGGGCTGCGGCGAGTTTCACGAGCGCGAGGTAGTTGGCGTCGTGCTTTTCGAAGCGTGTTGCCACGGTTCTGAAGTGCTTGATTTTGCTGAACAAGCGTTCGACGAGATTGCGGTAGCGATAGAGGAACTGGCTGAAGACGGGGATGTTTCTCCGGTTGGGCATTGGCTTCACGTTGGCCCAGGCGCGACGTTCCGTGAGCGTCCGACGCAAGCTGTCGCTGTCGTAGGCGCGGTCGGCCAGCAGGATCTGGCCTTCGCCGATATCGTCCAGCATATCGGCGGCGCTGCGCCCGTCATGAGCCTGGTCTTCGGTCAGCTTCAGCAGGATCGGCAGGCCGTTTGCGTCAACGAGGGCATGGATCTTCGTCGTCAATCCGCCCCGCGAGCGCCCCATGCATCGGGCGTGAGGCTGGTTCCCAAGGGAGGCGTTCGTCTCCGCGAGGCCCCCTTTTTGATCGCGTCTTCCCGCTTCACGTTGGCGGCATGCAGGTGGACACGGATCGACGAGGAGTCGATCATTTGCAGGTCGCCATCGTAAGCGGCTGAAACAGCGTCGAAAATGCGATCCCAGACGCCCAGCTTCCGCCACCTGACGAAGCGGTTGTAGCACGTCGTCGCCGGACCATACCGTTCCGGGATGTCGGCCCAGGGCGAGCCGGTCCGCAGGCGCCAGTAGATGCCGTTCAGCACCTTCCGGTCATCGGCTCGGGGCACCCCGCGAGGCTTGTTCGGCAACAGCGGCTCGATGATCGACCACTCGAAATCGCTCAGCTCGTAACGACGCGGGCTCATTGCAAATGCTCTGACCCCCGCCATCTCCTCCAGCCTGAGGTAGAGTCCGGCCCGACGAGAGGACCGGGCCATGAAGCGATCGAGGTTCAGCGAGGAACAGATCATCGGCATCCTGCGTGAGCAGGAGGCGGGGGCGAAGACGGCGGACGTGTGCCGGCGGCACGGGA